>NZ_JBHSIT010000006.1:0-620336 GCF_042652125.1 Actinomadura gamaensis
GCGTTGGTCGTTCGGTGGTTATGGCGAGGGGGAAACACCCGGTCCCATCCCGAACCCGGTAGTTAAGCCCCTCAGCGCCGATGGTACTGCATGGGAGACTGTGTGGGAGAGTAGGACACCGCCGGACTCATATTGGGTGAGGCCCCGCCATTTCGATGGCGGGGCCTCACTGCTTTTCCGGGGTATTCGCCCATGCGGGCCGCCCGCATTCAGGGGGTCAGCACGACTCTTCCGAAGACGTTTCCCGCGTCCATTTCGCGGTGGGCCAGTGCCGCCTGGCTCAGTGGCAGCACGTCGTGGACGACCGTGTGCAGCTCCCCGCGCGCCGCGCCCGCGAACTGCGATGCCCGTACGGCCTGCCGTTCCGGGGCGGGCACGGTGTCGGAGCTGAACGTGCTGAACGTCAGCGACTTGCGGAAGGCGTCCATCAGCCGCATGCCGAAGTCCGTCGGCGGCTGCCCGCCGATAATGCCGACGGCCATGTACCGACCGTTGGCGTTCAGCTTGTCCAGGAAAAGAGGAAGCTCACGTCCTCCCACGACATCGACCACGACGTCGAAGCCCGCCGGAGCGTCGGAACCGCCCTCGCCGGACCGGTCGAGGACATGGGTGGCGCCCAAAGCCCGCAGTCGCGCACCACGCTCCGCCGACGAGGTCGTGACCGCCACTGCGCTCGCGCCGCCCCGAGCTGCGAGCTGGACCGCTGTGATCCCGATGCTGCCCGCCGCGCCGCGCACGAGCACCGTCTCGCCCGGTGTGAGGCGGGCCCGGTCGAGGGCGAAGTGCGCGACCACGCCGGACCCGCCGAGTGTCACCGCGTCGGCGCCGGCCAGGTCGTCGGGCAGCGGGAGGATGTCCTCGACCGCGGCGACGGCCTGCTCGGCGTAGCCGCCGGACAGGCCGGTGAACGCCCACACCCGCCGCCCTATCCACGAGGTGTCCACGCCGTCTCCCACCGCGGTGACCGTTCCGGCGACCTCGCTGCCGAGGAGATGGCCCTCCCGGAAGCCGTAGGCGGCGAGCGCTCCCCGGCGGATCAGGGCGTCCACGCCGCCCACCCCGATCGCCTCGGTGGCGATCCGCACCTGGCCGGGGCCGGGGACGGGCACCGGGAGATCGACGATCTCCAAACCCTCGGCGTCTCCGAACGTCCTGATCACGACGGCTTTCATCTCTGCTCCTCGGGTCGGTGGACGAAGCCGGACGGCGGCTCCGACCTCGGAACGTAACGGACGCCCCCGTCCGCTTGACTAAAGTGAGAAGCGATGAGCGACCATCTGCCTCAGACCGTGCGTTCCGACGCCCGTGAGAACCGGGCGCGGATCCTCGAAGCCGCCCGCGCGGTGTTCGGCGAGCAGGGTCTGAGCGCGCCCATGCGGGAGGTCGCCCGGCATGCGGAGGTCGGCCCCGCCACGCTGTACCGGCATTTCCCGACCAAGCAGGCTCTGATCGCGGAAGCCTTCGCGGAGCAGCGCCGGGCCTGCCATGCCGCCGTCCGCGACGCCCTTGCGGACCCGGACGCGTGGCACGGATTCCAGAGCCTGATCGAGCGGATCTGCGAACTCCACGCGCGCAGTCGCGGGTTCGCCGACGCCTTCATGGCGGCCTTCCCGCAGGCCATGGACTTCGCCGCCGACCGGGAGCGGACGCTGCGCGCGGTCACCGAGCTGGCCCGCCGCGCCCAGGAGTCCGGACGGCTGCGTCCGGGCTTCGTCGTCGACGACCTGGTCCTCATGCTCATGGCACACCGCGGCCTCCAGGACACGCCGTCCGGCGCCGCGCTCGAGGCTTCCCGCCGTTTCGCGGCCTACGTGATCGAGGCGTTCCGCGCCGCACCGGAGCCGGAAGCGTCCGCGCCACTGCCGCCGGCACCCCGCCTGCGACTCACGCACTCGCCCGACCGTCCGCGCGCCGGTAGCCGACGCGGCTGACGGCCGGTCGGGCAGCTCGGCCCGCCCGGGCGACGGTCGGGCGGAGGCGGCCTGGCCGGGGAACGTGCGCAGGGAACGGCTTGATCATCTTCTGTTGACCGGGGCGGACGCCGGGGTCACGGTGGAGGTCTACGCGCGGGCTCTCGGGATGGAGGTCGTGACGTTCGGGGTCGGGTGCGGACGGCGCCGCGGTCCGGGGCCTGCAAGATCGATCTGCGCGGGGCCGGGCCGGAGTCCGGACCTCGTCCTCATCGGGGTCGGTGATCATCTCGGGCGGACGCGACCCGTGTGAACTGGGGGTCCGCGGGAATGCCGGGGGCGGGAGGTGCCGGGCATGGGCGGGGAGCGGTGGAGTCTCGGAGGGATGCTGGCGGCGGCCGAGGACGCGGCGCCGGTGGACTCGCTGGACGTGGTGGCGCGGGCCCTGCGGGAGCGGTTCGGCGCCAACGAGGTGTCGTTCCTGTTCACCGATCTGGTCGGACGGCAGCTGGTCCGGGTGTCGGAGGACGACGCGGCGCGGGGCGGGCGCAGCGCCGAGCGTGTCCCGCTGGCGGGCAGCGACTACGAGAAGGTGCTGCGCGCGCAGCGTCCCCTGCGGGTGCCGGGTGAGGGCGACAAGGGGCGGGTGATCGCGCCGGTCACCAACCGCGGCGACCCGATCGGGCTGCTGGAGGCGACGCTGCCCGCGCTCGACGACCGGCTGGTCGAGGAGATCGCCGAGGCCGCGCACGCGCTGGCCTACATCGTCATCACCGACGGGCGCTTCACCGATCTCTACCACTGGGGGCGGCGCACCACGCCGACCAGCCTGGCCGCGGAGATCCAGCACCAGCTCCTGCCGGACGCCGCGTGCTGCGAGGCCGCGAACCTGACGTTCGCGGCGACGCTGATGCCCGCGGACGGCATCGGCGGCGACACCTACGACTACGCCCTCGACCGCGAGACGCTGCACGTGTCGATCACCGACGCGATGGGGCACGACGTGGACTCGGCGCTGATGGCGACCGTCCTCGTCGCGGCCCTGCGCAACGCGCGCCGCGCGGGAGCGGGCATCGGCGAGCAGGCGCGCATGGCCCACCACGCGCTGCTCGCTCACGGGCGGGAGGGCCTGGCCACCGGGCAGTTGCTGCGCGTGAGCCTGGACGGCAGCGCCGTCGAGGTGGTCAACGCTGGCCATCCCCTGCCGCGGCTGCTGCGGGACGGCGAGGTCGAGCGGGTGCAGCTGCGCGCGGACCTGCCCTTCGGCATCGACCCGCCGGACGGGACGGACGATCCCTACCGCGTCCAGTACCTGGATCTGCATCCCGGGGATCGCCTGCTGCTGCTCACCGACGGCCTGGAGGACCGCAATGCCTCGTCCGTCGATCTCGACGGGCTGCTGCGCGACACCCGCGGCCAGCATCCGCGCGAGGTCGTCCAGATCATCACCGGGGCGGTGGCGCACGCCTGCGCCGGCGAGCTCCAGGACGACGCCACCGTCGTCTGCCTGGACTGGTTCGGGCCGAGGCCGACCCGGCGTCACACCGCGGGTGGTTCGCGGTCCACCGCCTCCGGCACCTGAGTCCTGCGCCGGGACCGCGCTGCGGCGACGGCGGCGAGGGTCAGGACCATCGCCGTGGCCGTCGCGCCGCCGGCGAGCATGACGGTCGAGGGGGACGTGCGGTCCACGATGAGGCCGCCGGTCAGCGCTCCGGTGGAGAAGGTCGCCTGGAACGACGCGGTGAACAGGACGGACGCGGCCTCCGGCGTCCGGGGAACGGCGGTCGCGAACCAGGTTTGGGAGCAGACCGGAATCGCTCCGTAGCCGGCTCCCCAGACGGCGAGGACCAGGGCCGCGCCCGCCGCGCCGGTGCCGAGCACGGGAAGGGCCAGGGTGGCGACGGCGATCAGGGATCCCGCGATCGCCGAGGTCAGCGTCGGACGCCTGGTGATCGCCTGACCCGCGAGGAAGTTGCCGGCCAGCCCCGCGACGCCGTAGAGCAGCAGGAACGCCGACGGGGAGACGTGCGTGACCTCTTCCAGGAACGGCGTCACGTAGGTGTAGGCGCCGAAATGGGCCAGGACGATCAGCACGGTCAGCGCCAGGGCCGTCCGGATGCCGCGCGAGCGGAGCGCGCCGGCCAGGACGTCCAGGCGGGTGGCGTGGTCGGCGGGCAGCGGCGGGAGCAGGACGGCCAGCGCGGCCAGGACGGCGAGCGAGAGCGCGGCCATGACCGCGAAACTGGTCCGCCAGCCCGCCGCGTCCCCGACCAGCGTCCCCAGCGGGACGCCGAAGACCGACCCCAGCGGGACCGACGAGAAGATCACCGCCGTGGCGCGGGGCACCCGCGGCGGCGCGACCAGCCGCTCGGCCAGTCCCGCCGCGACCGACCAGAAGCCGCCGATGACGACGCCGACGAGCACGCGCGAGAGCAGCATCGCCCAGAACGCCGGAGCGGACGCGGCCAGGACGTTCGCCAGAGCGAGCAGGAGCATGCACGCCCCGAGCATCAGCCGCCGGTCGAGCCGCGCGGTCGCGACGGTCAGCGCGGGCGCGGAGACGGCGGCCAGGTAGCCGGGCATGGTCATCATCAGGCCGGCGGTGCCGTCCGAGACGGTGAAGTCCGAGCCGATGGACGTCAGCAGCCCGACCGGAAGGATCTCGGTGGTGACGATCGTGAAGATGCCCGCCGTGACCGCGAGCACGGCGGGCCAGCCGGGCGTTCGGGTGCGGGGCGGGGACGGCGGCGCGGCCGTGGAGGGCATGGCGGTCCTCGGAGGGAGACGGCGGATGGCGTCTCCGACCTAACCGGGAAGCGGCGGGCCGGGGCTGGCAGGAACGCGACGACATAGTGACCCGCCGATCTGCCGGGAGCGCGACGACACAGTGACCCGCCGATCTGCCGGGAGCGCGGCGGCATCGGGGGCCCGCGGGGCTGGGCGCGGGCCCGGCGGGCGCGTCAGGCGGTACGGCGTCGGACGAGCCAGAGCGTCGCGGCGCCGAGGGCGACGGCTGCGGCGAGCATCCAGCCGGCCTCGATGAACTGGAACGGCCAGAAGCGTCCGGACGGGTGGTAGTGCGTCACGATCTGGTAGTGCCGCTCGGTCAGGTAGTCGCGGAACCGGGCGTTCGGCCGGTTGTCGGTCGCGGCCTGGAACTGGACGTACAGGCGGTGCTGCTCGGCGGCGCCGACCACCGCGCCGGACGGGCCCCGGTACGACTTGCCGACGCCCCAGTCATGCGCGCCGATCTTGTCGATCGTCGTCTTGGCGGGCATGTAGTGCGGGCGGAGGACGAAGACGGTCAGCAGCATCACCCCGAACGTCGCGGCGAAGGACGATCCGATCGCGACGATCACGCGCCTGGCCAGCACCCCGGCGAACACGCCGACGGCGAACCCGAGGACGGTCTGCGCCGGGAACGCGAGGCCGCCGAACTCGAACTCCAGGTAGGAGCCGAAGCCGGTCGGGAGGGCGCGCAGGAACGGCCCGTCCCAGAACTGGAAGGCTGGGCCGAACGCGGCGCCCGCGACGGCCAGCGCCAGCGAGAGGACGGCCAGCTTGGTGACCAGCCAGCGCGTGCGGCCCGCGCCCTGCGTCCAGGCGAAGCGGAACGTGCCGGTCTCCAGCTCGCGCGCGATGAGCGGTCCGCCGACGAACGCGCCGATCGCGGAGGGCAGCACCAGCAGGAAGATCAGCAGGAGGTGCGCCGTCTGGTACCGGGCGTTGAACTCGATCGACAGCCGGTCGCACCGCGTGCCCGGAGCGAAGGACGCGCACTTGTCCATGCCGAGCTGGTCGAAGGTGCTGCGCGCGTCGAGGCCGCCGAACACGAGCAGCGCGGCGAGGACGGCCAGCAGCGCCGCGGTGCACCCGATCGCGAAGCGGTGCTGCCGCCAGGTGACCCACACGGCGCCGAACCGGGGGAGAGCGGCGGACGGGACGGTCGTCATCGGGCGACCGCCTTCGGGCCGGGCAGCGCGGCCGCGGCGGGTTCGCGCATGTACGTCAGGACGAGTTCCTCCAGGGACACCGGGTGGCACTGCCAGCCGGGCGGGACGTGGCGGATGTCGGCGGCGCGGACGAGCAGGTGCGCCTGCGCGAACGCGCGCCGGTCGCGGACGACCGGGAACAGCGCGGCGACCTCGTCGGCCTGCTCGGCCGGCCCGACCAGGACGTGGTGCCCGCCGGTCAGGTCCTCGACGTCGCCGGACACCTGCACCCGGCCGTCCTGGAGGACGACCAGGTGGTCGCAGACGCGTTCGAGCTCGGCGACGACGTGGGACGAGAAGACGACCGACACGCCGTCCTCGGCGACCGCGGCCATCAGCGACGCCATGAAGTCGTGCCGGGCGAGCGGGTCGAGCGCGGCGAGCGGCTCGTCCAGGACGAGCAGGCCGGGGCGCTTGGCCAGGGCCAGGGTGAGCGCGACCTGCGCGCGCTGCCCGCCGGACAGGGCGCCGACGCGGCGGCCGAGCGGGATGCCGAGTTCGGCGAGGCGCGCGCGGGCCCTCGCGCCGTCCCAGCGGCGGTTCAGGTTGCGTCCGACGCGGAGCATGTCGGCGACGGACAGGTTCCGGTAGAGCGCGGCGTCCTGCGCGACGAACGCGACCATATCGAGCGCGTCGGCGGAGCCCGCCGGATGCGCGCCGAGCACGCGGACCTCGCCGGTCGTCGGCGGCGTGAGCCCGACGGCCATGCTGAGGAACGTGGTCTTGCCCGCGCCGTTCGGGCCGACCAGCCCGACGACGTGCCCGGCGGGGATGCTCAGCGAGCAGTCGCGAAGCGCCCACGCGCGGCCGTACCGCTTCCCGAGCCCGGAAGCCTCGATCGCGACCTCGTTCACGCGATGCCCTGTCGGGAAGTCGTTCACGCGATGCCCTCCGTCCGATCGTCGCGTGCGTCGCGTGCGTCGCGGGAGGCGGGGGCGGCGGGGGCGGCGGGAGTGCCGGAGCGGTGGTCCTGGAGGGCGGCGGTGAAGAGGGCGGACATGCCCGCCTCGTCCAGTCCGGCGGCGGACGCGGCGGCCATCCACTCCAGCAGGGTGCGGCGAAGGCCGGCCTGCTCGCGGAGGCCGGCGCGGTCGAGGGTGCGCTCGACGAAGGTGCCCTGGCCGCGGCGTCCGGCGACCAGGCCGCGGTGCTCCAGCTCGCGGTACGCCTTGAGCACGGTGTTCGGGTTGATCGCGAGCCCGGCGACGACGTCCCGGACGCGCGGAAGCTGGTCGCCGACGTGCAGGTGGCCGAGCCGGAGCGCCTGCTCCACCTGCTGGACGAGCTGGAGGTAGGTGGGCACCCCCGAGCCGGGATCGAGCCGGAACACGATCGGCGACGGCCCTTTATCTATAACCATAGTTATAGAGTTAAAGGGTGATCGTCGCGAGCTGTCAACCCGCCGCCTCCGCCGGCGCGGCCCTACGGGACGAGGCCGAGGGAGCGGGCGCGGAGGCCCGCCTGGAAGCGGGACTCGGCGTCCAGCAGCTCCATGAGCTCGGCGACCCGGCGGCGGTAGGTGCGCAGCGAGACGCCCAGGCGGCGGCAGGCCGCCTCGTCCTTCATGCCCTCGGCGAGCAGCGCGAGGATGGCGCGGCTCTGCTCGCCGAGCGCCGGGACCGGGCCCGTGCGGTCGGCCAGGTCGGTCGCGCCGTGCCAGGTCGTCCAGTACAGCGCCAGGATGCCCGCGACGACGGCGGGCGTGCGGACCACGGTGAACTCGCGGTCGCCGCCCGCGCGGGGACCGGCGATCACCGCGACCCGCCGGTCCACGACGATCGTCTCGTGCGGGATCGAGCCGTCCAGGATCCGGACGCGCGGGCCGCGCCCGGCGAGGCCGGTCAGCAGCCGGACGGCCGTGGCGTCGGCCAGCACGCCGCTGCCGTAGAGCTTGTACGCCTTGACGCCCGGGTGGTTCCGCCGCGCGGCGACGATCTCCTCGCGCGCACCCGGAAGCGCCCACGTGCGCGGATGCTCGGCCGCGCACACGAACTCCTCGCGCGCGCCCGCGAACAGCGGCCCGGCCCGTTCGACCAGTTCGCGTTCACCGCGCAGGACGACGTTCTCGTCAGGGTTCGTGCTCACCGTCCCCAGTGTCGGGCAGGTTGGCAGCTTGGTGCCACCGGCTCGCCGACCCGCGCGTCCGCCGCGAGGCTCGTCCCATGACGACCTTCGACCTGGGCGGCGACCTGCGGATCCGGCGGATGGGCTTCGGCGCGATGCGGCTTCCCGCGCGCGAGCGGGGCGGCCCCGCCAACGACCGCGAGACCGGTCTCGCCGTGCTCCGCCGCGCGGTGGACCTCGGCGTGAACCACATCGACACCGCCGCGTTCTACTTCTTCGGCGACCTCACCGCGAACGGCATGATCCGGGACGCCCTGCGCCCCTCCGCGGACGGCCTGGTCATCGCGACCAAGGTCGGCCCGCGCCGGGCGGCGAGTCGATCGCCGAGCGGTTCGAGGTGCTCGCCGGGCTCCGCGAGGAGGGCCTGATCCGGCACCTCGGCGTCAGCCACGTGGACGCCGTCCAGCTCGCCGAGGCGAGCGCGATCGCGCCGGTCGCGGCCCTCCAGAACCGGTTCGACGTGACGCAGCCCGCCGACGTCGAACTGCTCCGGACATGCGAGCGCGACGGCATCGCCTACGTGCCGTACTTCCCGCTCGGCGGTTTCGGCGTGCCGGACGACGCGCGCCTCAAGGCCGTCGCCGCGCGCCACGGCGCCACCGCGGCGCAGGTGCTGCTGGCCGGGCTGCTGGCGCTGTCGCCGGTGACGCTCGCCATCCCCGGGACGTCCTCGCTGGAACACCTCGAGGAGAACGTCGCCGCCGGAGAACTGGAGCTCACTTCGGAAGATCTGCGAGAGCTTCAGGGGTGACGTGAAGCGGGGCGGGCTCGGTCGGCGTCAGGTCGAGGAGCAGCTCCTCGATCGGCTCGTCCAGCGCGAGTGCGGCGGCGCCCGGGGCCGGTCGCGGACGGCGCGGCACCGGCGTGCCGGACGACCCGCCCCGCCCCCGGTAGATGACCAATCCGTGCACCGGGTCGGGGACCGCGTCGAACGCGGCCCGGACGCCGGGGAGCTCGCGCCAGAGCAGCCAGTCCTGCTCGTCCGGGAAGCAGACCTCCAGGACCAGGCCCCAGGGGGTGACGTCCCAGAGCCATCCGAGGGCGCGGTGCGTGAGCGCGGACTCGACCAGCGTGTCCTGCCAGGCGTCGCGCCACGAGCGCGCCGTCTGGTCGCCGTTGAACACCTCGACGGACCACCAGTCCATGGCGACCACGGTAGGTCCGGGCGGCGGCGCCGGCCAGTCTTGGCCGCGGTTCGGCATGAGTCGGGCGTCGCGGGACTTCTCGCCGCATGTGGCCAGCGGCGCGGACGTACCGGACCGGCGGGGCACAATCCCTGCCGGACGGGCAGGCTTCCCCCGCTGGGACGAGGAGGTGCGCATGGACGTCCGGTCTGCGGCCGCGAGAGTCCCGGTGGCTGGGGTCCTGGCGGCGGGAGCCTTGGTGACCGCGCTCGCCGGATGCGCTGGCGGGGGATCGTCCACGCAGAACATGGACACGCCGGGGCACACGCTTCCCGCGCGGTCGCCGCAGGCGTGGCTGCTGGTCGGCACCACCTCGCGCGGCACCGCCCTGACGGACGAGACCGGCTCGGCGCTGTACGCCTTCGTGCCCGCGCGCGGGCAGTCGGCCGAATGCGCGGGGACGTGCCAGACGATGTGGCCGCCGGTCCTCACCAGTGGCGCACCGCGCGCGGGCGCGGGCGCGCGGAGCGAACTTCTCGGGACCGTCCGGCGGCCGGACGGCACGACCCAGGTCACCTACGCCGGACGTCCGCTGTACCGGTTCGTGAAGGACTTCTACGTCGGGCAGGCGCGCGGGCAGCGCCTCTACGACTTCGGTGGCGTGTGGTACCTGCTCGACGCCTCCGGCGCCCCGCTCTAGGTGTCGTTGAAGGACTGCGGGACGATCACGCGCAGCGCGTTGCCGAGCAGCCGGATCTCGACGGGCGTGCGGGCGCGGATCTCGCCGTCCACGTCCACCGGCAGCGGCGGGTCGGTCGCGATCCGGACGTGCTGGGTGGTCAGGAACGCCGCCTCGTCGAGCGACCGCCACGGGCCGGTCAGCACGTGCCGCGCGGTCGCGGACGCCAGCCGCAGCCGCCGCTCGTCGCCGAGCCGGTAGACCGCGAGCAGCCGGTCGTCGGGGCTCGCGTCGCGCGCGATGCGCTGCCCGCTGTGGTGCGCGCCGTTCGCGATGTTGAGCTGGTGCGTCGCGACCTCGGTGGTCTCGCCGTCGATCTCGATCGTCGCGCGGAACGCCTCGTGCCGCGGCAGCAGCCGCGCCGCCGTCAGCGCGTACGCCGGACGGCCCAGCACCCGCTTCAGCTCGTGCGGGACGTGCCGGGCGACCTCCACCGACAGCCCGAGGCTGACCATGTTCGCGAACACGTGCCCGGCCTTATCGCCCACACCGCTCGCGTCGCGAGTGCCGCCCGCGCTGTTCGCGTCGCGAGTGCCGCCCGCGCTGTTCGCGGTGCGAGTGCCGCCCGCGTCGCCGGGCTGGCTCGCGTCGCCGGTGGCTTTCGCGGCGGGTGCGGGGCCGGTGTCGTCGGTGCCTTCGAACCAGCCGACGTCCACGTCCGCGACCTTGCCTTCGGCGAGGACGTCCACGGCGCCGGCGAGGTCCATCGGGAGTTCGAGGCTGCGGGCGAAGTTGTTGGTGGTACCGAGGGGGAGGACGCCGAGGGCCGTGTCGCGGTGCGCCAGGTGCCGGACGGCCTCGGCGACCGTGCCGTCCCCGCCGCCGACGACGACCAGGTCCGGGTCGTCCGCCAGGACGCGGTGGAACAGCGGCCGCAGCCCGGCCGGGTCGGTCACCGGGACGATCTCGCCGAACTCCAGCCCGGCGGCGGTCAGCAGCGTGCGCGCCCGGCCGTACAGGCGGCGGCCGCGCCGGGACCTGGCGTTGACGATCAGCACGGCGCGGCCCGACCCGCCCCTGATCGCGGACTCCAACTCCTTCTTCGAACGCGGCAAGACATCCCTTTCGTTGATTACCGAGCGTTATAACACGCTTGGTAGTGGGGATAAGTTCTCTAGAGTAGAAGGTTTTGAGCGGGGCGGAATGATGCGGCGGCACGGCTGGGTCGGGGCTGGACTGATCACCGGCGCGGCACTCGCGGGATGCGCGGGGCTGGCGGTGACCTCGGGATATCTGCTGCGGCTCCCATCGACACTGCCCCTGTCCATCGCGCCCGGCGGCCCGGCGCCCACGTCCGCGCCCGCGGCCGACGACGGCGCGACCGTCGTCGGCGAGCGGCGGCGCGGCGAGCGGACGCTCGACCTGGCCGTCCGGTCCCCGGTCCTCTCGCACGTCGTGCACGTGCGGCTGCTGCTGCCGCCCGGCTGGCGGCGCGGCTCCACCCGCACCTACCCCGTGCTGTGGCTTCTGCACGGGATGCGCGGCGATCACACCTCCTGGACCGGGCACACCGACGTGGACCTGCTCACCGCCGACCTGGACGTGCTGGTCGTGATGCCTGACGGAGGCTCGTGCGGCCTCTACACCGACTGGTGGAACCGGGGCGCGGGCGGGCCGCCGTGCTGGGAGACCTTCCACCTGACCGAGCTGCGGCAGATCCTCGAACGCGGCTACGGGGCCGGGACGTCCCGCGCGGTCGCGGGCGCCGGGGCGGGCGGCCTGGGCGCGCTCGCGTACGCCGCGCGGCATCGCGGACTCTTCCGCGCCGCGGCGTCGTTCAGCGGCCCGCTCCACACCCTGCACAACGAACCGCACGGCCTGGACGTCTCCGACCTCGTCGAGCTGGCCGTCGCGGTCGGCTCGCGCGGCGCCGACTGGGCCGACGTCTGGGGCGACCCGCGCGAGCAGCGGATCGTGTGGCGGCAGCACAACCCCTACGACCTGGCCGACCGGCTGTCCGGCGTCCGGCTGCACGTGGCGTCGGGGGACGGGTCGCCCGGCCCGTTCGACCCGCGTCCCTCGCGCGCGCCCGACGTCCTGGAGCGCCTGTCGCGGACGCTCAGCGGCGAGTTCGCCGGGAAGCTGCGCAAGCTCGGCATCCCGGTCTCCACCCACTTCTACCGGGGCACGCACAGCTGGCCCTACTGGCAGCGCGAGCTGCGCGCCGCCCTGCCGCTGCTCCTCGCCGACCTCTCCTGACCGCGTCGTCCCGGTGCCGGCCGGCCGGGCCCGCGGTTCGACCGGCTAGGCTCGCGGCGTGACTGAACCGCGTTCGGATTCGTGGGTGCCGGAGGTCTGGCGCGAACTCGGGCTGCCCGGGCTGATCGACGTGCACGTCCACTTCATGCCGCCGCGCGTGACCGCCGCCGTCTGGCGCTACTTCGACGAGGCCGGACCGCTCGTCGGGGCCGAATGGCCGATCCGCTACCGGTGGCCCGAGGACGAGCGGATCGAGCACCTGCGCGCGATGGGCGTCCGCGCCTTCACCTCGCTGCTGTACCCGCACAAGCCGGGCATGGCCGAGTCGCTGAACGCGTGGGCGGGCGAGTTCGCGGACCGCGTCCCCGAGTGCGTCCGGACCGGCACGTTCTTCCCGGAGCCGTCCGCCGCGTCCTACGTGCGGCGCGCGCTGGACGCCGGGACGCGCGTGTTCAAGGTCCACCTCCAGGTCGGCGGGTTCGACCCGCGCGCGGACGAGCTGGACGAGGTGTGGGGCATGCTCGCCGAGTCCGGCGCGGTCGCGCTCGTCCACGCGGGGTCGGGACCGGTCGCGAACGGCTTCACGGGACCCGGGCCGTTCGGCGACGTCCTGGCGCGGCATCCCCGGCTGCGGGCGATCATCGCCCATCTCGGCGCGCCCGAGTTCACCGGGTTCTTCGACCTCGCCGACCGGTACCCGGGCGTCCACCTGGACACGACCATGGTGTTCGTCGACTTCACCGGCGGGCTCGGCGTCTTCCCCGCGGCCGAACTGCCGCGCCTTCGCGACCTCGGCCTGGCCGGGAGGATCCTCTTCGGCACGGACTTCCCGAACATCCCGTACACGTACGCACACCAGCTCGAAGGGCTCACGCGGCTCGACCTGGGCGACGCGTGGTTGCGCGCCGTCTGCTGGGACGGCGCGGCGAAGCTCCTCGACCTCTCCTGACCGACCCGGGAGTCAGTGACCGCACGGCGGCGGGCCGCTCGACGGCAGGCCGTTCGACGGGAGGCCGTCCGACGGCGGGCCGTTCAATGCCCGGCCGTTCGGTGGCGGGCCGCTCGGTGCGGCGGCGGGGTCCTTGGGCCGTTCTTCGGGGACGTGCCTCGGCCCGTGCGGGTCCTCGCAGTGGAACTCGTCGTCCACGTGATCGACTTCGAGGGTCGTGTGGCCGATGCCGTAGCCGTCCCGCAGCAGCTCCTGGAGATCGCGCCGGACGCCGTGGCAGTTGCCGTCCGGATCCACCAGGACGTGCGCCGACAGCGCCGGGTAACCCGAGCCGACCTCCCAGACGTGCAGGTCGTGCACCTCCCGGACGCACGGCCGCGCGGCCAGCCGCGTCCCGATCTCCGCCGGGTCGAGGCCCGCCGGGGCCGCCTCCATCAGCACCCGGCCCGCCTCCCGCAGCAGGTTCCAGCCCGCCTTGAGCATCAGCGCCGCGACGACCAGCGACGCGATCGCGTCCGCGCGGGCGAACCCGGTCAGCCAGACGACCAGGCCGGCGATCGTCGTGGAGATGAACGCGTACAGGTCGTTGAGGATGTGCTGGAACGCGCCCTCGACGTTCAGGCTCGACCGGTTCGCCTTGCTGAGCAGCCAGGTCGCGAGGACGTTCACGCCGATCCCGGCCAGCGACGTCCAGAACACGAGCTCGCCCTCGACCCGCGGCGGCTCGACCAGCCGCTGGACGCCCTCGTACACGAAGTACGCGGCGAGCAGGATCAGCGTCAGGCCGTTCAGCTGCGCCGACAGGATCTCGGTCCGGCGCAGCCCGTAGGTGTAGCCGCCGCGCGGCGGGCGCGCCGCGATCCGCATCGCGACCAGCGCCAGGACGATCGCGAACGCGTCGGTCAGCATATGCGCCGCGTCCGACAGCAGCGCCAGCGACCCGGCGACCAAGCCGATCGCGACCTCGCCCGCCATGAACGCCAGGATCAGCGCGAGCGCGCCCGCGAGGTAGCGCTGGTCCGCCCCGGCCGCCACCGCGTGCCCGTGCCCGTGGCCGTGCCCGTGGCCGTGGCCGTGTCCGTGGCCGTGTCCGGGCCCGGTGCGCTCGTGGCCGTTGCCGGGGCGGTCGTCGCCGGCGGCGGTCTTCGTCATGGAACTGCCGTTACGTCGTATGAAGGCCTGCTCATATGAGCGAATATAGCTCATCGCGATCAGGTACGGCCGTGACCCCCGGGTGCGGTGTTCCCCGAGGTGGGCGAGGGATGCCTGGCGCCCGAGGGGCTGTCGTGGGGCGGTCCGGCGGGTGTACCGCCGCCGGACGTGGCGGGGGCCGTGGAAGTGGACGTGGAAGTGGACGTGGGCTTCGACGGAGCGGTCTTCGACGGAGCGGGCGGCGGCGGAGTGGACCATGGCGGAGCGGGCGGCGGCGGAAGGCCGGGCGTCGAGCCGGGTTTGGACGGCACGGGAGCCGGCGCGGGGGAGAGGTCGCCGCGCGGTGACCCGCTCGGTGCGGGCGCTGGCGCGGAGTGGACGTGCGGCGCGGCCGTCCCTGGCGCGGGCTCGGGGATCTGCGGGCCGTCCTGTGCGCCCTGGGTTCCGCGAGGGCGGGTGAACGCGCCGCCGCCGTCGGGGTCGGAAAGGACGAACGCCTGTGCGGGTGCGCGTCCGGGACGTATTCTCGTCACCTTTCCGGCATGGAAGTCCGGCCAGGACGGCCCCGAATATCGGGCGCCCGTAGGAGAGATTCGGGGATCGGGTGCGGTGAGCGGATTGCCGCAATTGCACTTTACGGCCGGAATTCCGAACTCATTGATCAGCACGCCCGTTCCGGCCTCCAGGACGGCGGGCGCGCCGGTCGCCTTCCCGTCGCGGAACCCGTGGTTGGTGACGAGCGTGTCCGCGCGGAGCCGGACGGGCGTCAGCCGGGCCACGTAGGCGGCGATCGCGGACGGCTCGATGCGCTGCACCGAGGCCCATGCGTCCGCCCGGTCGGGATGCGCCATCAGGAACGTGACCAGGCGTTGCTTGTCGCAGGACGACGTCCGGCGCGTCCCGCCGTAGAGGCCGGGGGAGTCGCCGGTGCTCGTGCCGCCGGGCGGGGGCGTCCCCGCGTGCGCGGACGCCAGCCGCTGGTCCGTGCCCCGCGCCGGAGCGTAGGGATCGGGGCCGGGGTCGCCCACCGTGAGGCGGGCGATGGTCGTTCCCGCGCCCGCACAGCCCGCCGCGCCGAAAAGAGCAAGAAGGATTGTCGTGACCGCTGCGGCCGCCATGGAGAACCCGCGCCGCCGGAAATGGATCTGCGTCATCACCGTTCCTCGCTCGGCATCGAACGGTCCTATACTCTTCGATGGCACGGCTCGGCCGAGCGGTCGCTTTCGAATGGTCGTGGTTCTGTTACCGGGAGTCCGCGCGATGGCCGTTCCGAAAACCCCGTTTCCCCTGCTTTCCACGGATCCCGACCGGCTCGGCGGGCACCGGCTGGTCGGCCGCCTCGGCTCCGGCGCGCAGGGCGTGGTCTACCTCGGCGAGGGCCCGGACGGGCTCGCCGCGGTGAAGCTGCTGCACGAGGGCCTGCTCGACGACCCCGCCGCGCACGCCCGGTTCGTCCGGGAGGTGGCGGTACTGCCGCGCGTCGCGGGATTCTGCACGGCCCGCTTCCTCGGCGCCGGCGTCCGGGACGACCGCCCCTACATCGTCAGCGAGTACGTTCCGGGCCCGTCGCTGCGCGACCTGGTCACCGAGCACGGCCCCCGCCGCGGCACCGACCTCGACCGCCTGGCCGTCAGCTCGATCACCGCCCTCGCCGCCGTCCACCGCGCCGGAATCGTCCACCGCGACCTGAACCCGCGCAACATCCTGCTCGCTCCCGACGGCCCCCGCGTGATCGACTTCGGCATCGCCCGAGCCCTGGACCTCCCCACCGCGCCCTCCGCTGTGCCGTCCGCTGTGCCTTCCGCGTCCGGCGCTGCTCAACAGGTGGCCACGACGACCGGGACGCTCGTGGGGACGCCTGCCTACATGGCGCCGGAGCAGGTCACGGGCGGGCCGGTCGGCCCGGCCGCCGATCTGTTCTGCTGGGCCGCGACCCTATTGTTCGCCGCGACCGGCGAGGATCCGTTCGGCAGCGGCCCCATCCCGGCCGTCCTGTACCGGATCGTGCACGAGACGCCCGACCTCTCGGCGCTTCCGCCGCACCTCGCCGGGCCCACTGCCGCCTGCCTGGCCAAGGACTCGAAGGATCGTCCGAGCGCCGAGGCGATCCTGCTCGGCCTGCTGGGCTCGCCGGTCACCTCACCCGAAACCGGCCCGCCGCCTCGGTCGGACGCCAGGAGACGGCGTTCGCCGGCGCTCGCCGCCGGGCTGTGCCTGGCCTGCGCCCTCGCCGCTCTCGACGTGACGGCCCTCGCGCTGCTCGTCGCCCGTCCGGATCTCACCGCCGGACGTCCCGGAGAGCTACTGGTCGGGGCCGCCGCGTCGTTCGGGGTCCTCGCCGTCGTGACGTTCGTGGCGGTCGTGCCCGCCTGGCGCGGCGTGCGCGGCGCGCTCTGGACGGTCGTCGCCGCCCGGATCGCCCGGGTCGCGCTGTGGGGCGCGTGGAGCCTCCGCGTCCCGGTGCGGGCACCCGCCCTGGTCATGCAGGCGGCGCTGTCCGCGCTCGTCGCGCTCCTCCTGCTCTGGGCGGCCCGCGACCGCCGGCGTGGGCGGGGGGCAGATGAGCGAGGCTAGGCGGGCGGGGTTAGGCGGGCGAGGCTAGGCGGGCGGGGTGGCGGTTTCGGCCAGGGACGTCGGATCGCGGCCTTCCAGGGCGGCGGCCATCAGGTCGGGGAAGGCGTCGGGGGTGCAGGCGAACGCCGGGATGCCGAGGGCCGCGAGCGCGGCGGCGTTGTCGTGGTCGTAGGACGGCGCGCCCTCGTCCGACAGCGCCAGCAGCACGATCACGCGGACGCCCGCGCCGGTCAGGGCGGCGGCGCGGCGGAGCATCTCGTCCCGGACGCCGCCCTCGTACAGGTCGGTGACCAGCACCAGGACGGTGTCGTTCGGCCGCGACACCAGCGTCTGGCAGTAGGCGAGCGCCCGGTTGACGTCGGTGCCGCCGCCGAGCTGGGTGCCGAACAGCAGCTCGACCGGGTCGTGCAGCTGGTGGGTGAGGTCGACGACCGAGGTGTCGAACGCGACGAGCGAGGTGCGCAGCGACCGCATCGACGCCAGGACGGCCCCGAACACGCTCGCGTAGACGACGGACGCCGCCATCGAGCCCGACTGGTCGACGCAGAGGATCACGTCGCGCCGGACGGCCCGTCCGCGCCGTCCGTGCCCGACCAGCCGCTGCGGGACGAGCGTGCCCCGGTCCGGCTGGTAGTGCCGCAGGTTCGCGCGGATCGTCCGGTCCCAGTCGACCTCGGACGGACGGCGCGGACGCACCGACCGCGCGGCCCGGTCGAGCGCGCCGCCGACCGCCGACCGGGTGCGCTCGGCGAACCGCCGCTCCAGCTCCCGGACCAGCGCGCGGACCACCGTCCGCGCCGACTCGCGGGCCCGGTCCGGCAGCACCCGGTTGAGCGACAGCAGCGTCCCGACCAGGTGGATGTCCGGTTCGACCGCGTCCAGCATCTCCGGTTCGAGGAGCAGCCGGGCGAGGTCGAGCCGCTCGATCGCGTCCTTCTGCATGACCTGGACGACCGAGGACGGGAAGTACGCCCGGATGTCGCCGAGCCAGCGCGCGACGGACGGCGCGGAGTCGCCGAGGCCCGCGCCGCGCCGTCCCGGCCGCGACCGGCCGCCGCCCTCGCCGGTGCCGTAGAGCTTGGCGAGCGCGCCGTCCATGCGCGCGTCGTCGCCGGTCAGCGCCACGCCGGTGCCGTCGGCGGCGTCGCCGCCGAGCACCAGCCGCCAGCGCCGCAGCCGTTCCGCGTCCGTCGGGTCGGTCGGTTGGCTCAAGGCCGGGCCTCCGGTTCGGTCGGTTGGCTCAAGGTCGGGCCTCCGGGTCGAGGATGCGCAGGACGGTCGCCGTCGCGGGCGCGGCCCGGACGGGATCGATCGGGTCGTCGCCGCGCCGGGCCGAGGGCGCGGCGTCCAGGTGCCGGACGCGGTCGCCGATCGCGCGCCGCTCGGCCGCCGCGAACTCGCCGAACGCGCGGCGCAGCAGCGGCAGGACGCTGGTGAACGCGTCGGCGGGGAGCGCCGCGATCCAGCCGTCCACGAGCCGGAGCAGCACGTCGTCGTGGACGAGCACGAGCCCGCCCTCCGACAGGAAGCCCTCGACCCACGCGGCGGCGCGCGCGGGCGCGACCCCGGCCGACACCGCGCGCGCCATCCGGTCGGGCACGTCGGTGAGGATGCCCACGTCGAACAGCAGCCGGGTGAGCCGCCCTCCGAGCAGTCCGTGCAGGTCGTCGCGGTCGACGAGGGCGGCGAGCGTGGTGTGCCAGCGGGCGGTGTGCGCGGCGTCGTCGAGCAGCGCGAGCGCCGAGTGCGCCCGGTCGAGCCGTCCGAGCAGGGCGCGCGCCGCGTCGTCGTCGAGGCCGCGCGACGCCGGGACGAGCCCGACGCACACCCGCACGACCAGGCCGTCCACGACCGTGCGGAGCGGGCCGGTGCCCGTGCCGCGCACGTCGCCGTAGCGCAGCGCGCGGACGAGGGCGGGCAGCGCGTCCATGAGGTGCGCGACGTCGCCGTCGAGGGCGGCGCGGTCGGCGAGCGTCCCCATCACGGCGGGCAGCGCCTCGGCCAGGTCGGCGAGCAGGCAGCGCTCGACCACGGCGGTCAGCTCCGCGAGCGACTCCGCCTCCGCCGCCATCGCGGTCGCGCGGGCGGCGGACGCGCCCGCGACCGTCGTGCCCCACGCGCTCGCCTCGATCAGCTCCACGTCGAACTCCGGACGCCAGCACAGCGTCCACGTCTCCCGGAACGTCCCCCTGCCGCGGCTCTCCGCCGGGACGCCCCAGTCGACCTCCAGCAGCCGCAGCCGGTGCAGCAGGCGGCTGCGCGCGAGGTCGAGGTCGCGGCGCAGGTCGAGTTCCAGCTCCCGCGCGTCGGCGGACGGCGCGAGCCGCAGCCGCCGCTGCCGGTCCGCGAGGTCCCGCTGGAGCGGCACCATCGGCGTGTCGTCGGGGACGGACCCGAGCCGCTCGCCGACGGCCATCCGCCGCCGGATCAGCTCGACCGGCAGGTCGGCGCCCTCGCACAGCACCGCGCGGGCCGCCTCGGTCACCTCGTCCAGCCCGGCGAGCGGACGGCCGCGCAGCGCCGCCAGCGCCTCCGCCAGCCGCACCGCCTCGATCACGTGCGCGGACGAGACGTGCAGGTCCTCCTGGCGCAGGATCCGCGCGGCGTCCGTCAGCCACCGCTCGACCGGACGGTCCGGAGCCGCGAACAGGTGCGCGTACCAGCCCGGCGACCGCACCCCGGCGCCGTACCCGGACCGTTCGGCGAGCCGTCCGTGCGTCCACGGGACCCACGTCATCGAGACCTTCGCCTTCGGCAGCCCGCGCAACGTCTGGTCGTCGCGCGCCGCCGGCACCTTCGCCAGGATCGCCGGGACGTGCCACGCCCCGCACACCACCGCGACCCGCTCGAAACCGTCCTTGAGCGCGCGCCGCACCGTCCGGCGCATGGCCGCCTCACGCTGCTCCTCCCGCAGGAGATACCCCGGCGGCAGGCCCTTCACGGACGGCTCGTCCGCGACGCGCTCACGCAGCTCGGCCATCGCCTCCGCGATCGCCGGGAACGGCGAGGGCCCGCCGTCGCGGTGCTCGACGACGTCGTCCCACCAGCGCTCGGCGTCCTCGTACCCGGCCGCCCGGGCGAGCCACCCCAGCGGATCAAGCCGGATCCCCTCCCGGGCCTCGTCGCCGTCCTCGCGCTCGTCGCCGTGGTCGTGTTCGTGGTCGTCGGGCGGGCTCGGCGGGACGAGCTGGTTCGCAGCAGGGAGATCACAGAAGCGGACGGCGACGCCCTCGTCCAGCGCGTACCGGACGGCCTGCCACTCCGGGCTGAACTCGGCGAACGGCCAGAACGCGGCCCGCCGGTCCGACCCGGACGCGCCGTCGTCGCCGGGCAGGGGCGGCTCGCCGGGCGCGTAGGCCAGCAGCGCCACCGGAGGCACCATGCCGGGATCGGCGGCGAGGTCGACGATCGCGTCGGCCTCGGGCGGCCCCTCGATCAGCACCGCGTCCGGCCGGAACTCCTCCAGCGCCCGCCGGACGGCCCGCGCCGACCCCGGCCCGTGGTGCCGGATCCCGTACACCTCGACCCGCACCCCACCCTCCGCGGCGTCGGGTGGTGGTTCGTGGGGCGGGGTG
Source organism: Actinomadura gamaensis (assembly GCF_042652125.1). Lineage (NCBI taxonomy): Bacteria > Bacillati > Actinomycetota > Actinomycetes > Streptosporangiales > Thermomonosporaceae > Actinomadura > Actinomadura gamaensis. The sequence goes on from NZ_JBHSIT010000006.1 coordinate 20,339, forward strand.
GTCGTCAAGAGACCTCCCGGCAGGCGCGGTAGAAGTCGGCCCAGTCCGGACGCTCGCGGACGACGGTCTCCAGATACTCCTGCCAGACGACGCGGTCGGACGCCGGGTCCTGGACGACGGCGCCGACGATGCCGCCCGCGACGTCCGGCGCGCGCAGCACGCCGTCGCCGAAGTGCGCGGCGAGGGCGAGGCCGCTGGTCACGACCGAGATCGCCTCGGCGGTGCTGAGCGTGCCGGACGGCGACTTCAGCTTCGTCCGCCCGTCGCCGGTGACCCCGGCGCGCAGCTCGCGGAAGACCGTGACGACGCGGCGGATCTCCTCCAGCCCGGCGGGGGCCTCGGGCAGTTCCAGCGCGCGGCCGAGCCGCTCGACCCGGCGCGCGACGATCTCGACCTCGTCCGCCTCGGACTCCGGCAGCGGCAGCACGACGGTGTTGAACCGGCGGCGCAGCGCGGACGACAGCTCGTTGACGCCCCGGTCGCGGTCGTTGGCCGTCGCGATCACGGTGAACCCGCGCCGCGCCTGCACCTCGGTGTTCAGCTCCGGCACCGGCAGCGTCTTCTCCGACAGCAGCGTGATCAGCGTGTCCTGGACGTCGCCGGGCATGCGGGTCAGCTCCTCGACGCGCGCGACCATGCCGCGCCGCATCGCGCGCATGAGCGGGCTCTCCACCAGCGCCCGCTCGGACGGCCCCTCGGCGAGCAGCCGCGCGTAGTTCCACCCGTACCGGACGGCCTCCTCCGGCGTTCCGGCCGTGCCCTGGACCAGCAGCGTCGAGTCGCCGGAGATCGCCGCCGCCAGGTGCTCCGACATCCACGTCTTGGCCGTGCCGGGGACGCCGAGCAGCAGCAGCGCCCGGTCGGTCGCGAGGGTCGCGACGGCGACCTCGACGAGGCGGCGCGGGCCGATGTACTTGGGTGAGATCTCCGTTCCGTCCGGCAGCGCGCCGCCGAGCAGGTACGTCGTCACGGCCCACGGCGACAGCCGCCAGCCGGGCGGGCGCGGCCGGTCGTCGTGCTCGGCGAGCAGCGCGAGCTCGCGGGCGTACTCCTGCTCGGCGTGCGGACGGAGGACCTCGTCGGGCACGGTCACGGATGGAGCTCCTTCAGCATCTCGGCGCGGAACCGCAGGGTGTCGGTGAGTTCGGTGAGGACGGCGCCCGCCACCCCGCCCGGGTCGGCGGCCAGGTACCGCTCGGCCAGGGCGCGGACGCGCGGCGCGAAGCCGGGGGAGAGGCGCTGGTCGGCGAGCCGGCACAGCTGGGTGAGGGTGTGCTCGTGCCGGTGGGTCTGCCGGTCGGCGGCGGTCGAGAGCGTCGCGACGACCGCGTCGGCGAGCTCGCCCGTCCACGGGCCGGGGACGCGTTCCAGCACGCGCGGCAGCTCGGGGCCGCCCGCGACCCAGCGGATCAGCCCGGCCGCCGCGCCCTCGCGCTCCTCGGCCGGCAGGACGGTCAGGAGGTCGGCGAGGGCGTCCGGCTCGTCCACGACGACGCCGCCCTTCAGCAGCGCCCGCGCCCACGCCGGGTCGCGCTGGCGCAGCGCGGCCCGCGCCCAGCCGATGTGGACGTCGCGGGCGGCGCGTCCGGAGTCGCCCGCCGCGTCGGTGATCGGCAGGCAGACGACCTCCATCGGCGGCAGGGCGAACAGCGAGGTCCAGGTGGACAGGGGCGTGCGCGCGAGGATCTCGCGCAGCCACGCCGCGCGCGTGCCGACCGGCCCGCCGCCCGCGCCCGCCGGCGCGAACGAGCCGCTCGGATGGAACGGGACGCCGTCGCGGGCGAGGTCCTCGTCGTGCGTCTCGGGCGGCTCGACGACGATCCACGTCTGCCGCCGCTCCCGGACGGTCCGGGTCTCGGCGCGCAGGCACGCGCGGGCGCGCGCGGCCATCCGCCTGCCGTAGGCGGAGCCGGGAAGCCGGGCGAGCAGGTCGGACGCGAGCTGCCGGACGTCCTTGCCGCGGTCTTCGAGCGCCGCTTCGAGGAAGTCCTCGTCGTCCATGGACAGGCCGCGGGCGAACGTGCCGAGGAACGCCGCGCGGTCGGGCGCTGCCTCCTTCGCCCACACCGCGCCGAGCGTCTCGCGCGCCTCCGCCGGGTCGCTCCCGCGCAGGCGCGTGAGGAACGCGACGCGCTGCTGCCGCGTGCCGGTCTCCCACACCTCGTCGCCGCCGCCCGGATCGTCCCCGGCTCCGACCAGGTACGCCCAGTCGGTGTTCCGCAGCGCCAGCCACACGCCGCGGTGCCCGGCCGCGCGCGCGATCGCCGGACGCAGCACGCGGTCGCCGCGTCCCTTCTCCAGCAGTTCGGGCAGCAGCCGCGCGGGCACACGCCAACCGCCGCGCGCCGCCGCGTCCAGCCACTCGGGCAGAACCTTGACCTGCTCACCGGCCAGGATGCGGGTGAGCCGCCGCGCCGCCGCCCGCGGCACGGCGGGCAGCTCCTCGTCCGGCGCGGCGGCGACCGCCTCCACACCGTCCCGGCGCGGCAGGAACCCGGCCCGCCGCCGCACCGCCAGCACCGCCGCCTGATCGAGCAACCGCCGCGCCGGATCCGCCTCCGCCGCACCGCCTGTCTCATGGGAGGCGTGCGCGGCGGGTGTCGCGGGAGCCGGGGGCGGGGGGCGGCGATCGGTGCCCAGAAGGGCGGCGCTGACGTGGTCCTGCCAGGTGCTCACAGCAGCACGACCCCCTCTTCGGGATGCCAGAGGGCGAGCGGATGCAGGCCCTCCGGGGTCCATTCGCCGGACAGCGTGACCGGGCCGCCGCCCGACACCGCCAGCAGCGGCCACGGGTCGCCCGTCCGGACCGGGAGCGCGTCGCCCGCCCCGTCGAGGACGTGCAGGTCACCGCGCTCGTCACGGGCCGGACGGACCGCCGCGAGCGCGGCGGGCCAGCGGTCGAGCCACGGGTCGTCCGCGAGCGCGGCGGCGTACTCGTCCAGCATGCCGCGCACGGACGTGCCGCTCGGCGCCGTTCGCGGGGCCGCGCGCTCGGCGCGCTTGGCGACGAGCGCGCGCAGGTCGTCGGGGTAGAACGCGAGGACGGCGTCCACCCCGGTGCCGACGGTCAGCGACGCGTCCAGCGGACGGCCCCGGGCCGCGAACGACAGCACCAGCGCCGACCGGCCGCTCGTCGCGCCGCGCAGCCAGACGCGGCGGGTGGTGAGCTGGTCGAGCGTGGAGTCGCGCGAGCCGATCACGCACCACGTGTCGCGGACGCGCTCGCCGCGGGCGAGGACGTCGTCGTGCGGCACGGTGAAGCCGACACGCGCGCGCACGATCTCGCGCAGGCGCGGTGGCAGCGCGCCGCGATGCTGATGGGCGCGCACGAGCAGCCGCAGCAGCGCGTACTCGGCGAGCAGCCGGTCGGGCCAGCCCGCGCGGCGCGGCACGGCGGCGAGCGCCTTCACCTGCGCGGCCAGCGGCCCGGCGGACGCGTCGACCAGCCGCCGGGACGCGTCGTCCCACAGCCGGTACGGCGCCCGCTCGGCCCGCGCCAGCCCCTGCGCGACCTGGTCGCGCAGCCACTGGTCGAGCTCGGCGAGGCCGTCGTCCACCCGCCGCTCGCGCCGCTCGGCGGTGCGCGGATCGCGCCCGCGCCCACCCGCGTTCGATCCCTCGCTCACACCGTCGAAACTATCCGCCGGGTACGACAATCTCCGGCGTTCCCGACAGCCCGTCAGAAGTACCGGTCAGCGCCTTCTGAGCAGGCCCGTCAGCGGCCTCGCCTAAGCGTCGATGACCTCGCCTTCAGCGTCTGCGGCCCTTGCCGCCGGCGTCTGCGGCGCCGGCCACCGGCGTCTGCGGCGCTGGCCACCGGCGTCTGCGGCGCTGGCCACCGGCGTCAGCGGCCCTTGCCCTTGCCGACGGTCGGACGGCTGCGGTGCCTGCGCGCGCGTGTGCGGGCCTTGCGCTTGCGGTGGTAGGACCCTCGGTCGAGCTTCTTCGCGGCCATGGCCCATGGTCCGTCCGGACGCCCGCGCGCGCGAGCGCGTGGCCGTCTACGGACAGCGGGTGGACAGGTGTAGGTAGGTACACCCGGCGCTCGGTGTCCAGGCCCATGGGGCGGGAATGCGCCGGTCGGCAAGCTGATCGACATGAAGAACAACGTTCAGCGCATCGCCGCCGCCTCCCTCGCCACCGCGGCTCTGACCGCCGCCGCCGTCCCGGCGATGGCCACGGCCTCATCCGCGGTGACGGCGTCGTCCGCCTCGCACGCGTCCAAGGCGAGCGCGTTGCAGAAGGCCGCTGACCAACTCGTCAAGGACGGCCAGCCCGGCGTCATCGCGCTCTCCCGCAAGGGCGAGGACGTCACCCGCGTCACCGCCGGTTACGCCGACACGAAGACGCACCGGAAGATGACCCCGGAGCTGCGGTTCCGTATCGCGAGCGTGACGAAGACGTTCACCTCGGCCGTCGTGCTCCAACTGGTCGCCGAGCACCGCCTCTCGCTGGACGACACCGTCGCGCGCCGGCTGCCCGGCGTGCTGACCCGCAACGGCAACGACGGACGGAAGATCACCGTCCGGCAGCTGCTCGCCCAGACGTCCGGGTTGAACGAGTACGTCCAGGACCAGCGGATCTGGCAGGACCCGGCCCGCGTCTGGAAGCCGCGCGAGCTGGTGGACATCGCCCAGGAGAAGGCTCCGCTGAGCAGGCCGGGCGCGAAGTGGAACTACGCCAACACCAACTACGTCCTCGCCGGGATGATCGTCGAGAAGGCGACGGGGCATCCGTTCGGCGTCGAGCTCCAGCGCCGGATCGTCGCGCCGCTGAAGCTCCGGCACACCTTCCTGCCCACGTCCGGGACCGGCTTCCACGGCTCGTACGTGCACGGCTACTTCGACCAGTACGGCGACGTCAGCACGATGATCAACCCGTCCAGCGGCTGGACGTCCGGCGGGATCGTGTCCACCGTGGACGACGTGGCGCGCTTCCAGCGGGCCCTCGTCACCGGGAGGCTGCTGCCCGCGCGCGTGCAGAAGGCGATGATGACGACGCGTCCGGTCGTGGACGACTGGGTGAAGGAGGACTACGGCCTGGGGCTCGCCCGGATCAAGACGTCCTGCGGCTTCGCGTGGGGCCACGACGGCGGCTGGCCGGGCTACCGCACCTGGTCCTACACCAGCGCGGACGGCAGGCGCCAGGCCGTCGTCACCTACAACCAGTCGAGCCCGGCCCTGGAGGCGAAGCCCGCCTTCCGCGCCGACATCACCAAGGCGATCAACGCGGCCCTGTGCCGCTAGCCGAACCCGAACCCGGACCCGAATCCGGCCCCGGCCCCGGACCCGAATCCGAATCCGGCCCCGGACCCGGATTCGACTCGGCCGAAGGGCCGCCGGGCGCGTCGCCGTCGCCCGGCGCGTCCTTCAGCACCCAGCCGCCGCGGCGGCGCAGCACCAGCACGAAGTACGCCGCGGCCACCGCCATCACCAGCGCGGTGACCAGCAGGCTCGGCCGTCCGACGGCCGGGTCCCGCGCGTTCTGGTAGATCACGTAGCCGAGCGCGGCGAGCGCCGCGACCGGCGCGAGCGGGAACCACGGCATCCGGTACGCGGCGTGCGCGGTCGTCCCGTTGCGCCGTCCGGCGAGGACGGCCAGGCAGAGCGCCCCGTACACGACGACCAGCGACGTGCCGGTCACGACCAGCAGGAACCGTTCCGGGACGAAGCACGCGGCGGCGCTCAGCGCGCCCGTCAGGACGGTCGCGACCCACGGCGTCCCGAAGCGCGGATGGATCGCGCGCAGGCCCCGGTCGACGCGCGGCGACCAGGTGCCGTCGCGGCCCGAGCTGAACAGCAGCCGGGCGGTGAGCAGCACGATCGCGATCACCGCGTTCAGGATGGCGAGCGCGATCGCCAGGCTGAGCGCGGTGTCCAGCGCCGAGCCGCCGCGCGCCGTCACGAAGTCGCCGATCATGTTGGACGACGCGAACAGCCCGCCGAGGTCGGGCGCGCCGAGCAGCACGGCGGTCACCGGGACGAGTTCGGCGGCGACGGTGATGCCGAGCGCCCAGAGGATCGCGCGGGCGATCGAGCGGTGCGCGTCGTGGGTCTCCTCGCCGAAGTAGACCGCCGACCCGTACCCGTTGTAGGCGAAGATCGCGACGGCGGTGGCCGCGCCGATCAGCCCGGCGGACGCGGCGGTCAGCCCGCCCCCGCCGCCCCCGGACCCGCCCGCCGCCACGACCGGGTGCGCGAGCAGGTCGGTGAACGGCCGCTCGACGTGCCCGAAGCCGAGCCCGGCGAGGACGCCGAGCGCGGCCATCTCGATCGCGAGGAAGACGCCGGTGACCAGCGCGTTCACCTTGATGTCCAGGACCGCGACGACGGTCGCCGCGACGATCGTCACGGCCGCGACGACCCGCGGGTCCGCGCCGTGCACGAGCACGCCGAGGTAGGTGCCCGCGCCGAGCGCGATCACCGCGACGATCAGCACCTGGGTGACCAGGAGCAGCCCGAGCAGGACGAAGCCGGGCAGCGTGCCGAGGGTGCGTCCGACGATCGCGTACTCGCCGCCGGTCAGCGGGTAGGCCGAGGCCAGCTCCGCGTACACGAACGCCATCAGCACGCCGACCAGGGCCGCCGCGGCGAAGCTCCAGAACGCGCCGGTCCCCGCCTGGCCGATCACGCCGGGCGCGATGACGAACACCGACGAGGCGGGCGTCGTGGCGGACAGGACGATCAGCAGCGTGCCGAACGTCCGCAGGCCCCGCCGCAGGGCGGACGGCGGCCCCGCGCCGGCGTCGGGACGGACCGTCGAAGCGGCCATGGGGCCTCCCTGCTCGGGACGGACGTCGTTGTTTGAACGTGATTCAAAGAATTCCCTGCCGCCGCGTCAAGGCGTCGCCGCGACACGGCTCGGTAACGGTCCTCCGTCCGCCCGCAGCGAGTGATTTGCGTTGTTTGAATCTTCTTCAGAGAATGACGGTCATGCCCCGACCCAGCAGGGCGCACGAACGCCGCGCCGAACTCGTCGCCGCGGCCCGGCGCGCGGTCGTCGAGCGCGGGATGCTGGACCTGCGCCTGCGCGACGTCGCCGAGCGCGCCCGCATGTCACCCGGCTCGCTGCTGTACTACTTCCCGAGCCTGGACGACCTGCTGCGCGAGGTCCAGCGCGAGGCCGTGGACCGCTTCTGCGCGGCCCGCGAGGACGCCGTCCGCCGCGAGCCCGACCCCCGGCGCCGGCTCCTGGCGATGGCGCGCAGCGGCCTGCCCACCGGTCCCGGCGACGAGCTGTGCGTGCTGCTCTACGAGCTCGGCACCGTCTCCCGCCGCGACCCGGCCTACGCCGCCGGCCACATCCGCCTGTTCGAGCGGCAGGCCGGGATCTACGCCGCGATCCTGGAGGCCGGCGCCGCCACCGGCGTCTTCCGCCTCGACCGCGACGCCGCGACGATCGCCCGCAACCTCGTCGCGCTGGAGGACGGCTACGGCCTGCACATCGTCAACGCCGTGCCCGCCGTGGACACCGCGACGGCGCTGGGCCTCCTCCTCGCCTACGCCTCCGACGCCACCCACTGCGACCTCACCAGCCCCGACCTCGCGGCTTCCGGCAGCACGAACGCGGAACTCGAGAACATGGAGGACGATCTGTGACCCGTCCCGGACCCCGGCCCCGTGTCCGAGCGCGCGAGTTCGGCCTGCCGTTGCGCGGGACGCCCGGACCGTCCAACGCCATCACCGACGTGCCGGGCGTGGAGGTCGGGTACACGACCCTGATCTCCGGCGACGGTCCGCTGCGCGTGGGCGAGGGACCGGTCAGGACGGGCGTCACCGCGCTGCTCCCGCGCGGGCGCGCGGGCTACGGCGACCCGTGCGCCGCCGGGATCTACTCGCTGAACGGCAACGGCGAGATGACCGGCGCGCACTGGATCGCGGAGTCCGGGACGCTCGGCCTGCCGGTGCTCATCACCAACACGCACGCCGTCGGCCCGTGCCACCGCGGCGTGATCGACTGGGCCGTCCGGGAGCGGGGCGGCCGGAGCGCCGAGTGGATGCTTCCGGTCGTCGCCGAGACCTGGGACGGCTACCTCAACGACATCGACGGCCCGCACGTGACGCCCGGGCACGCCGTCGCGGCGATCGACGCGGCGCGCGGCGGCCCGGTCGCCGAGGGATCGGTCGGCGGCGGCACCGGCATGAACTGCTACGGCTTCAAGGGCGGCAGCGGCACGTCCTCGCGGACCGTGGAGTACGGGCCGGACACCTACACGGTCGGCGTGTTCGTCCAGGCGAACTTCGGCGCGCGGCGCGAGCTGACCGTCTGCGGCGTGCACGTCGGCGACGATCTCGCGGACGACGACCCGATGGGCGACACCGACTGGCTCGGCCTGCCCGGCGCGGGGTCGGTCATCGTCGTCGTCGGCACGGACGCGCCGCTGCTGCCGGGGCAGTGCACGGCGCTCGCCCGCCGTGTCCCGCTCGGGCTCGCCCGCACCGGGACGGTCGGCCACCACTCCTCGGGCGACGTCTTCCTCGCGTTCTCCACCGGCAACCGGGGGCGGATGACCGACGGCTTCCCGACCGGAACGCCCGGTTACGACACCCTCCGGCACGTCCAGCGCAACCGGATCGACCCGTTCTACGAGGCCGTCGTGCAGGGCGTCGAGGAGGCCGTCCTGAACGCGCTCTTCGCCGCCGAGACCATGATCGGACGCGACGGCCACCGCTCCCCGGCCCTCCCGCAGGACCGGCTGCGCGAACTGCTGGACGCCCGCCTCGTCCGCTAGCCGGACGCCCGGCTACGCCCGGCCAAATGCCGGGCTAGACGCCGGGCGTGGACGCGCCGTCCGGGAAGAGCAGCGCGCCGCCCGCCACCAGCGACAGCAGCGCGACCAGCCCGAACACCGTCACCCAGAACAGTCCCGGCACGCCGGTGAGGTGGGCGAGCTGGTCGGCGTCCGAGCTGGGCGCCATCCGGCGGGTGCGCATCCGCTGGAGCTCCACGACCGGACGCGCCCCCGCGAGCAGCAGGAACCAGGCGGCCAGGTACCCGAACACCGCCTGGACGGTCGAGCCGCCGAACCAGGACACCGCGAACACCACCGCGCCGGTGAGGATCACCGACAGCGCGCCGTAGGCGTTGCGGATCATCACCAGCATCCCGGCGAGCAGCAGCAGCGAGAACCACAGCATCAGGGTGATCCGCCCGCCCGCGAGCAGCGCGGCGAACAGCAGCCCGAGCAGCGGCGGCGTGAGGTACCCGGCCATCGCCGTGAACACCATGCCGGGGCCGTGCGGCTTGCCGCGCGACACCGTCACGCCGGACGTGTCGGAGTGCAGCTTGATGCCGTCCAGCTTGCGCCCGGTCAGCAGCGCCACCAGGGCGTGCCCGCCCTCGTGCGCGATCGTCACCACGTTGCGCGCGAGCCGCCAGGTCGGCCCGTGCGCGACCGCCGCCAGGGCCACCAGGCCGGCGATCCCCACCAGCCACCACGGCGGGGCCGGCTGGGTGCCGGTCAGCCGGTCGAACATGTCGGCGATGCTCACCTGGTCGTTCACGTCCACCTCGGGTCTCGTCGGTCCGCGCTGCCCAAGAGTAGGACGTAGGGGGTAAGCCCCGCGTTCGGTTACATCTTGGTGACCGCGCCGCGCGGCGGCGGACGTTGCGAAAAGTTGATCAATGGGGTGAAGTCGTCCCGTGAAGTACTGGATCGCCGCGGGCCTGACGTTCGCCGGGGGAGCGGCGCTGTCGAGCGCCGTCTACGGCGAGGGGGCCGTCAACACGATCGCCCTCGCCGGCGTGCCGGGCCTGCTCGCCGCCCTGTTCCTCGCCCCGATGCTGTCGTCGGGCCGGTCGCGCGACCTGGCCCGGGCCGGGATCGGGGCCGTCGCCGTGCTGGTCGTCCTGGTGACGCTGCTGGCCGCCGCCGACAGCCGGTACCTCGCGCTCGGCGCGCTGCTCGGGATCCTGCTGCTGTCGACGGGCTGGCCGCTGGCCGCGTCCGCCGCCGCGCTGATGGTGGTCGCGTCCGTCCGGGCGGGCCGGTCCCGGGTGACCGCCCCGCGCACCTTCGCGCGGATGTCCTGGACCTGGACGCTGGCCCTCGCCGCCACCTACGGCTATGGCCTCGACCACTTCGACGCGGACATGGCCGACGTCAAGGACGGTGTGTGCCGCGTCACTCCCGGTTTCTCCGAAGCGTGGTCCGGACGCGGCGGCGGCGGGCAGTCGCTCCTGCCGCTGAGCGACACCACGTGCGGCGCCGACACCGTCCCCGGATTCGTGAACCCCCTGCTCGCGGTGCTCACCGCGCTCCTCGTCGCCTGCCTGGCGGGATACGGCGGCGCCCGCCTGCGCGCCTCCCGAACGCCCCCCGCCGCCTGACCCGAGCGGCAGCGCGCCCGCGCCGCGGCTGGAGCCGACCGTCCGGCCGAGGACGAGAACCGCGACCGTCGCCTTGGCCGCTTTCTTCGACGTCCCCGCCCGTCGGCCGACCGTCCGCGCCCCTGCGGAACCGCGCGTCCTGCGCCGCGTCCGTGACCGGCCGGCCCTTCCGGTATCGACGTTCGTCCGGTGAACGGGCGAAAAGGCCGTTATGTTGTGGGGTCCGCAGGCGCTAAGGTGCCGTTCGCGCCGATCGGCAGTGTTTTCGGACGTCACGGTGGGGGTGCCGCGACGTGACGGAGAGGTGACGGGGTTTGAGTGGGGACCGAACCCGCGGGGGGCCGTTGCGCGGCCTGCTGCGCCGCGACCGGCTGACCGGGCAGCTCGCCTTCGCCCTCGTCGGCGTGCTCACCGTGAGCGCGATCGTCTACGGCATCGGCACGGCCAGCGCCCGCTACCGGCTGTCCGACGTGGGCTCCTGGCTGACCGCGACCGCCAAGGGCATGGTCGTGCACGCCAACGGCCTCGCCGGGAAGGTGGACGGCAAGGCGAACATGATCCCGCAGATGCGCGGGCACCACGTCAAGGTCGTGCAGGACGGCACCACGGTGCTGCTCATCGACACCGACACCGGCGTCGTCAGCCGCATCGACCCGTCCCAGCTGACCGTCCGGACCAGCCGCGACCTCGGCACCGCGGGCGTCCAGGTCGTCGTCGGCGGCAACGCCGCCTACTCGGTCGACGCGGTCAAGGGGACGGTCCAGCGCATCGACCCCGTCTCCCTCGCCGGGATGGGCCCGGCGCTCACGCTGCCGCTGCCCCTCGGCCAGGCCGGGATCGACGCCGCCGGAACCCTCTGGGTCCCCGCCCCGAAGACCGGCCAGCTGTTTCCCGTCCGCGCCGGCCAGCAGGGCGCGCCCGTGCAGGTCGGCCGACCCGGCGACGCGCTCGGCCTCACCATCGCTGCGGGGATCCCGGTCGTCACCGACTCCACGTCCGCGACGGCCCTGGTCGTCCGCCCGGACGGCACCCAGAAGATCAACCTGCCCGGCGCGGTCGCCCGCGTCGCCGGCGGCCTGAAGACCCCGCCCGTCGCGGACGGCCAGACCGTCCCGATGCTCGGCGACGGCGGCTCGCTCTACCTGCTGAACTCCGGCGTCGGCCAGCTCAGCTCGGTCGCCCTGCGCGTCCCCGGCCACGAGTACGAGCCCCCGAACATCCTCGGCCCCCGCGTCTACCTCCCCGACCGCACCGCCGGCCAGCTGATGATCTTCAACACGGAGACCAACGACTGGGAGCGGCCCGTCCAGGCGTCCCGCCCCGGCACCCCGTTCGACGTGACCGTCCGCGACCACATGCTCTGGGTCAACGACCCCGACGGCGCCACCGCCTACGCCTTCGACCCGAACGGCGCCCAGAAGGCCATCAAGAAGTACGACGACAAGGTCCCCGGCGGCAACCGCCGCCCCCTCCCCAAGCCCGCCCCCGGCGGCACCGGCGACGGCAACAACAACAACGGCGGCTCCCCCGGCGACCACGGCGGCAACCACCCCGCCCCACCCAACCGCCGTCCGAGCCAGAGCCCCAGCCCGCCGCCCGGCGCGCCATCCGCGCCGTACAACTTGGAAGTCTCTTCGACGGACGGCGGCATCCGGGTGCGCTTCCACGCGTCCACGGGCGGAAAGCCGATCGCCTATACGCTGAAGGGAACGGCGGGATTTCGCGTCACTCCGGCCAGGATTCCCGCGAACAGCACAAGGTTCGAGTTCACCGCGACAGGCGGCGACTGTGCGAGGGAATACGCCTTTCAAGTCGCCGTCATCTACAAAGACAAGGACGGCAACCCCGCAGAGCTGCGCTCCGAGCCGAGCAAGACGGCGCACCCTTGTCTGGCGCCCGGCAAGCCGGGCGATTTCGTCGGCAAGCCCGGAAACCACACGGGACGGTTCACCTGGACCGAGGCCCGGGGCGCCACCGGTTACCGACTGAGCAGTTCGGCCAGCGACAACGACGTGACCGGAAGCTCTTACACGGTGACCGGGCTGCCGAATAACCAGCAGTACGAGTTCACGCTGACCGCGTTCAACGGAGCGGGCAGCAGCCAAGGATCGATCAAGACCAAGCTGGATCTCACGTACCCGAACCCGGCTTTCCAGAACAAAGCCAACGATCAAACCAACACGATCGTCCGGCCAGGGGCGGCGAACTCCGGGGAGGTCGGCAAAATCCTCAAAGGCCAGTACATTTCCATCACGGTCATCTGCATGGTCAACGGGGGGCCTCGCAGGGAGGATCAGACCGGGGAGACCAGCACGTGGTGGGACCGCATCAAGTGGAACGGCGGAGTCGGCTACCTCAGCGTGACGTCGATGCAAGGGCCTCGCCAGCCTGACGACACGGTGTACGAGTGTTCGGACTGACGCGGCGACGGGGGGAGCTATGACCGGGGGACAGGTGCGGGATGCGGAGGCGTTGGCGGGGAGGTTCTCGCAGATGTTCGGGGCGCTCGCCTCGAACGTGGAGCGGGTGATCCGGGGGAAGCGGGAGAAGGTCGAGCTCGCGCTGGTGTGCCTGCTGAGTGAGGGGCACCTGCTCGTCGAGGACGTGCCGGGGGTCGGGAAGACCACGCTCGCGCGGGCCATCTCGGCGTCGGTCGAGGCGAAGTGGACGCGGATCCAGTTCACCCCCGACCTGCTGCCCAGCGACATCACCGGGGTGTCGATCTTCAACCAGGGGGCGAACGCGTTCGAGTTCCACCCGGGGCCGATCTTCGCGAACCTGGTGGTGGCGGACGAGATCAACCGCGGGTCGCCGAAGACGCAGTCGGCGCTGCTGGAGGTCATGGAGGAGCGGCGGGTCACCGTCGAGGGGACGCCGCATCCGGTGCCGCGCCCGTTCATGGTCATGGCCACGCAGAACCCGGTGGACATGGACGGCACGTACCCGCTGCCCGAGGCGCAGCTCGACCGGTTCCTGATGCGGATCTCGATGGGGTACCCCGACCACCGGTCCGAGGTGGCGGTGCTGGCGGGCGCGCCGAGCGGGGCGGCGATCGACCGGCTTCCGGTGGTCGTCGGCGTCGGGGACGTGGCGCGGATGGTGGACTTCGCGCAGCGGCTGCACGTCGCGCCGCCGCTGCTGGACTACGTGGTGCGGCTGGTCGCCTCGACCCGCGAGCACGCGGATCTGCGGCTCGGCGCGAGTCCGCGGGCAAGCCTCGCGCTGCTGCGCGCGGCGCGGGTGCGGGCGGCGGCGGCCGGGCGCGCCTACCTGGTGCCGGAGGACGTGAAGTCGCTCGCGGTGCCCGTCCTCGCGCACCGGCTGATCGTGACGCCGGAGGCCGAGCTGCGCGGACGGTCCGGGGCGGACGTGGTCGGCGAGGCGCTGGCGAACGTCCCGACGCCGCAGGCCGCGCCCGCCGGGGTGTGAGCGTGCGGGTGCTGACCCCGCTCGGCCGGGGCGCGACGGCCGCGGCCGTGGTGCTGTACGCGGCGGGTTGGTGGCTGGGCTATCCGGAACCGGCGGCGCTGGCGGTGGCGGGGCTGGTCGCGGTGGCCGCGGCCGTGCTGTGGATCCTGCCGGGCCCGAACCTGGAGGTCGCGCGGGAGATCGCGCCGCGGAAGGTGGAGCGCGGCGAGCCCGCCGTCGGGGTGCTGAAGGTGACGAACCGGGGCAGGTCGGTGCGGGGACTGTCCGCGCTGGACGCGGCGGGCGCGACGACCGTGGACGTGGCCGTCCCGGCGCTGCGGCGCGGCGCCCGCAGGACGGTGACGTACCGGCTGCCGACCGGACGGCGGGGCGAGATCCGGATCGGGCCGCTGCGGCTCGTCCGGGCGGACCCGCTGAACCTGGCCCGGCGGGTGCGCGAGTACGGGACGTCCGAAACCCTTCTGGTCAGGCCGAAGACCGTGCGGTTGTCGGTCCTGCCGTCCGGGCGGGCGCACCATCTGGAGGGGCCGACGAGCGACCGGTCCCCGGCCGGGACGGCGACGTTCCACGCGCTGCGCGAGTACGTCGTGGGGGACGAGATGCGGCACATCCACTGGAAGTCGTCCGCCCGCACGGGGACGCTGATGGTGCGGCAGCTCGTGGACGCCAGCCTCCCGACGACCGCGATCGTCCTGGACGCCCGGCCGGACCTCTGGCCCGATCCCGACGACTTCGAGCTGGCCGTGGACGCCGCCGCGAGCGTGGCCGTGGACGCCGCCGGCGAGCGCTTCCCGGTCCGCGTCCTCACCGGTGACGGGCCGGTCGCCCACACGCGCGGCGGCCCCGAGGACGCCGAACGCCTCCTCGACGCGCTCACCGGCGTCGCCGTCCAGGACTCCCCGCGCTCGGCCGTGGACGCCGCCCGGCGCGTCCCGGCGGGCGGCTCCCTGATCGTCGTGGCGCCCGGCGGCGCCCCCGACCCGGGCCGCATCGCGTCTGTCCGGAACCGGTTCGACCGTGTCGTCCTCATCCGGGTTCGTCCGATGTCCGCGGCCCCGGTGCCGCCGGGCGTCCACGTGATCGACATGACGTCCCTGGACGACCTCGCCGCCGGATGGCGAGCCCGATGATCGACACGCCCCCGTCCGAAACGCCGCGCCCCGGAACGGCGCCCGACCGTCCCAACCCGCCCAGGCGGGGAAATGCGCCCGACCGGTCCGGTGCGTCCGGACGTCCTGATGCGGCTGGGCAGTCTGGGGGTTACGGGCAGTCCGGCGCGCATGGACGTGCCGATGCGTCGGGGCGGGCTGAGGTGTCTGGACGGGCCGGTGCGTCCAGGTGGGGCGAAGGGGGCACGCCGGGCGACGGGGGCATGCAGGACGAAGAAGGCTCGCGGGCTGATGCGTTCGGGCCGGGCGGAGGGAATGCGCGGGACGGAGGAGGCCCGCGGGCTGGGTCGGCGGTGAGGCTTCGCGGGCTCTTGCTGACGCTGGCCGTGGCGGCGGGGCTCGCGGCGGTCGCGGGGCTGGCGTTCCATCGGGTCTTCGGGTTCGGGCCGGTGGTTCCGGTCGTCGCGGTCGCGGCGGTGGGGCCTTGCGTGCTGTCCGGATTGCTGGCGAGGTGGCCGTTGTGGACGTCCCTCATCGCGACCGTCGTCGGATGGTTCGGAGCGGTCGCGGCGACGGCGCTGCGGCCCGCGCTCGGCGACGGGACGTTCGCGCAGGCGCTCCGGGACGGCGTGCTCAGCTCGTGGAAGACGATCCTCACGACGCTGCTGCCCGTCCCGGCGAAGCCGGAGACGCTCGTCCTGGTGAGCCTGCTGACCTGGCTCGCGGGTTTCGGCGCGGCGGAGCTGGCGTTGCGGACGCGCTGGAGGGCCGTCCCGGCGCTGCCGCCGCTGGCGGTGTTCGGGGTGGCGCTGCTCCTCGGCGTGGACGGTCCGGGCTCGAACCTGCCGCTCGTCGCGGCGGCGGCCGTGCTGATCGGCGTGCTCGTCCTGACCAGGGGAAAGGCCGGGCGGGCGGCGCTGCTCGGCATCCCGGCGGCGGTCGCGCTCGGGGCGGTCGCTTACCTGGCCGGGCAGGTCGTGCCGGTCTCGCCGGATCCGTACGACCCGCGCGAGCAGGTGCAGGCCCCGCCGCCGCAGCAGCGTGACAGCGTCAGCCCGCTCGACCGGGTCGGCGGCTGGCTGCTCAGCCCGGACCAGCCGATGTTCGCGGTCGCCGCGCCCCGCGAGGAGGACCAGCGGCTCGCGGTCCTGGACCGTTTCGACGGCGTGACCTGGACGTCGTCCGGACGGTTCGTCCCGACCGGGAGCCGCGTCCCGCCCGGCCCCGGCGACACCGGACGGCACCGCCGGGTGGACGAGACGATCACCGTCCGCAAGCTGCCCGGCGTCTGGGTGCCCGCCGCCGACCGGCCGCGGACGGTGCGCGGCCTCGGCGTGGTGGTCGATCCGGCGAGCGGCGCGCTCGCGGCCGCGCAGCCGCTGAGGGACGGGCAGCGGTTCACGGTCGAGTCGAGCGTCAAGGAGTGGCGCAACACCGACCTGACCGGCCTCCGCGTCGCGGACGACGACGAGGCGCGCGCGGACACGCAGCTCCCGTGGGGACCCGGCGCGACCAAGCCGCCGGTGCAGCTCGCCGAGTTCCGCCGGTTCGCGCAGGCGGCGGTCGGGGACGCGACCGAGCCGCTCGACCGGGCCTTCCGCCTCGCCGACTACCTCAAGGGGTTCGCCCGGTACGACCCGACCGCGCCGCCCGGGCACAGCTACCGGCAGATCGACTACTTCCTGGGGCAGGCGAGGCGCGGCACGCCCGAGCACTTCGCGACCGCGTACGCCGTCCTCGCCCGGACGATCGGCCTCCCGACCCGCGTGGTCGTCGGGTTCAGCGGCGGCACCCCGGCGAACGGGACGGTCGAGTACAAGTCGGGCGATGTGACCGTGTGGCCCGAGGTCAAGTTCGACGGCATCGGGTGGATGCGCTTCAATCCCCTCCCGGAGAGCGCGACCAAGTCCAAGCGCAACAACGCCGTCGCGGCGGGGGAGACGCAGCGGAAGCTGGAGCAGGCGCAGAAGGCAGCCGTCTCCAGGCAGGCCGGTGGCGGGGGCGGACGTAGCCAGAATCCCCAGCAGCAGGTCAAACCCGTCCAGAAGGGATCTGCGCCGCTCCCGTGGTGGGTGTACGCAGCGGGGGCCGCGGTGGCGCTCGTCCTGCTGTACGTGCTGGCCGCGCTGCTCGCGCCGTCCGTCCGGCGGCACCGCAGGAGGCGCGCGGACGACCCGTCCCGGCGGATCGCGGGCGCGTGGCGGCAGACCCTCGACCACCTCGCCGACATCGGCCTCGCCGGCTCGGGGACGCTGACCGCGCACGAGGTCGCCGGGTTCGGCGCGGGCAGGCTCGGCGAACCGGCCCGCGCGCACCTCGGCCCGCTCGCCGACCTGGTCAACCGGGCCCGGTTCGCGCCGCCCGGCGACCGGGCCGAGGCCGACCGCGACGCCGACCGCGCCTGGGAGCACACCGACCAGGTCGGACGGCTCGTCACCGCCGAGGCCGGACGCCTCCGCCGCCTGCGCCGCCGCCTCCACCCCCGCTCGCTCCGCCCCCGCTGACGCCTACCGCCGCCCCCGCTGACGCCTACCGCCGCCGCTGACGCCTATAGCCGTCCCCGCTGACGCCTACGGGCGAGCGTCACTTCGCGGTGACTCGACCTCGTGGCGGGCACCAGGACGAGTGGAGCTCCTCGTACGGCCAGGAGGCGGTGCGGGCGCCGGCGGCGTAGGCGGATTGCAGGAAGTCCAGCAGGATGCCGCGCGGATCGTCCGAGGTCCGGACGGTGTCGTAGGGCAGCCGCGCCTGGTGGGTCATGCCGGTCGGCTCCCAGGCGGCCTCGGCGGGGGAGAGCGGCTGCTCGGCCAGGCCGTCCGGCTCGGGGTGGGTGTAGGAGTAGAACGCCGACTGCGGATGTCCGCGGTCGCCGGGCCACCAGCCGCAGCTGATCACCTCGTGGCTGTAGGCCTCGGCGGTGACCGGGTCCGCGCCGTCCATCGGCGGCGCGGGACGGCCGGAGAACCGGGCGGTCGCGAGGTCGAAGCTGTGCCAGAACAGCTGGACGGGGCTCGCCTTGCCGTCGAACCAGCTCTGGAACTCGGAGAACGCGTCGTCCACCCAGACGAGCGCGTCCCGGAACCGTTCGACCGCGCCCGGGTCGTAGGAGGCGTGTTCGGCGTCGTCCGGGAACGGCGTGGTGATCGGGACGCCGAACGGTTCCGGCTTGATCTTCACGCGGACGCCGAGCTCGCGCAGCAGCGCCTCCAGCTCGTAGTAGAACCCGGCCACCGAGAGGCCGTCCCGCAGCGGGATCGCCTCCTCCCGGTCGCGGGTGCGCACGACGAGCCGGTGCCGGACGAGGTCGAACGAGATCCGGAAGTGGACGCCGTCGTGCAGCAGGCGCTGGGTGGAGTAGCCGTGCTCGTCCACCCGGAGCGTCACGTGCCACCAGTGGTTGCGCGGCCGGGTCGAGGCCATCTGGATCTTCCCGACGATCTGCGTCCAGAGGTGCAGGGTGTCCTTGGTGGCGGCCCAGCCGGCGTACGGCAGCTCGGGTAGTGCGGTGCTCATGCCACGCCTCCTACCCCGGGCCGCGGCCGCCCGCTCCCTTCCCGACCCGAACTTTGCCCGTCAGGGCGAGGGCGGTGGCGGCGGGAAGGTGTTGCGCGCGAACCGCACCGGACGCCCCGAGTCGTTCACGTACGCATAGGGCCGGTCGCTGGCGAAGCGGACGGCGTGCCCGGCGGCCAGGACGATCCGGTCCGGGCCGAGCTCCAGCGTCAGCCGTCCGGACGTCACGAGGATCATCTCCGTGCCGCCGGCCGGGTCGGGGTCGGCGTCGTAGCGGTCGCCGGGCGCGAGAAGCCAGTCCCACAGCTCGTTGCCGGCGTCGGACGCGACGGCGAGCCGGCCGTGGCCGCCGCCGTCCGAGCGCCACGGCGCCGGCATGGCCCCGGGCGCGACGACGGCGGTCTCCCCGGCCGGCTCCGCGCCGACGAGCTGGGCGAACGTGAGGCCGAGCGCGCGGCCGACGCGCTCCAGCGTGCCGAGGCTCGGGTTGGCCTCGCCCTTCTCGATCAGCGTGAGCATCCGGCGGCTCACCCCGGACCGCCCGGCCAGCTCGACCAGCGTCATGCCCCGGTCGGCGCGCCGCTCGCGCAGCGTCCGGGCCACCGTCGCGATGATCCGCTCCTCGGCCATAGGGGAAATATAGTGCGCATATGCTGGCACCCGAAACCGGCGGAGACCCCCGGCCCGCTGGAGACCGCCGGAGACCGGACGCGCCGGACGAGGGAAGAGGATGACGCCCGCCATGACCGACCAGGCACCCCGCCGGGTGCGGATCCCGACGCCGGACGACCTGCGCGCCGCGGCCGGACGCGTCGCGGCCGTCCTCGCCCCCACGCCCGTGCTGCCGACCGCGCTCGCGCCCGGCGCGCTGCTCAAGGCCGAGACGCTCCAGCCGACCGGCTCGTTCAAGATCCGGGGCGCGCTGTCGGCGATCGGCGCGCTGCCGGACGGGACGCCCGCCGTGACCGCCAGCGCCGGGAACCACGGCCTCGGCTTCGCGCACGCCGCCGCCCGCACCGGCGCGGACGCGACCGTCGTGGTGTCGGAGCGCGCGTCCCCGGCGAAGTTCGCCAAGATCGCGTCCTACCCGGTGACGCTCGTCCGGCACGGCGCGGACTACGACGCCGCCGAGGCGCACGCCCTCTCGCTGCCCGGACGGTTCGTCTCCCCCTACAACGACCCGGACGTGATCGCCGGGCAGGGCACGATCGGCGTCGAGCTGGACGCGCAGACCGACGGCCCGCTGACGGTCGTCGCGCCGGTCGGGGGCGGCGGGCTGCTCGCGGGCCTCGCGCTGTGGGCGTCCAGCCGGGACGACGTGCGGCTGGTCGGCGTCGAGTCGTCGGTGTCGCGGGCGGTGTCGGCCGCCGTGTCCGCCGGGCGGATCGTCCCGGTCGAGGTCGGCGACAGCATCGCGGACGGCCTGGTCGGCAACCTCGAACCCGGCTCGGTCACCCCGGCGGTGATCACCGGGGCGAAGCCCGTCCTCACGCACGCCTCGGACGCCGAGCTGCGCGCCGCGATGCGCTGGCTGTTCGGCGAGCACGGCCTGGTCGCCGAGGGCGCGGGCGCGGCGGGCGTCGCGGCCGTCCTCGCGGGGAAGGTCGAGGTCACCGGACGGCTCGTGGTCGTCCTGTCCGGCCGGAACGTCACCGTGGACACCTACCGGGAGGCGATCGCAGATGTCTGAGCCCGCCAGGCCCGTCCCCGCCGTCCTCACCGAGGACCGCGTCCGGGAGCTGCTGCCGCTGCCCGCCGCGATCGAGGCGACCCGCGAAGCGCTGATCGCCCAGGCCGCCGGACGCGTCACCCAGCCCGGCCCGTGGCACCTGGAGATCCCCGAGGCGCGCGGCGAGGTGCACATCAAGGGCGCGTACGTGCACGGCACCGGCTACTACGCGGCCAAGCTCGCGACCGGCTTCTACGGCAACACCGCGAAGGGCCTGCCGGTGTCGTCCGGGCTGAGCGTCGTCGCGGACGCCGCCACCGGCTTCCCCGTCGTCATCGCCCTGGACGGCGGCTACCTCACCGACGCCCGGACGGCCGCCGCCGGGGCGCTCGCCACCGACGCCCTGGCCCGTCCGGACGCCGAAGTCGTCGCGCTGATCGGCCCCGGCATCATCGGGGAGCTGACGCTCGCGGCCCTGCCGGTGCTCCGGCGGCCGTCCGAGCTGCGGATCTACGGCCCGACCGGATCGCGGGCGCGGGCCGCCGCCGAGCGGCTCGCCGCGTCCCACGGCTGGACGGCCACGGTCGCGCCGGACGCCCGGCGCGCGGTCGAGGGCGCCCACATCGTGATCACCGCCACGCCCACCCGCGCCCCGCACCTCGACGGCGCGTGGCTCGCGCCCGGCGCGCACGTCACCGCCCTCGGCGCGGACATGGCGGGCAAGCGCGAACTGCTGCACTCCGTCCTCGAACGCGCCGACGTGATCGCCGCCGACGACGTGACGCAGAGCCGCGCGGTCGGCGAGCTCCAGTACGCGCCGGACCTCCCGGCCGTCGCGCTCGGCGACGTCCTCGCGTCCCGCGTCCCCGGACGGACCGACCCGGCCCAGATCACCGTCGCCGACCTCACCGGTCTCGGCGCCGAGGACGCCGCCGTGGCCGCCCGCATCGCCGCCGCCGTCCTCTGACGGACGCCGCTAGACCGACTCGTCCGCTGCTGGACCGGCGCGTCGGGCTCAGCCGCGGCCTTGCGGTGGGTCAGTCGCCGGCGCGGCCCTTGTGGACGCAGACGGGCTTGGACCAGGACACGTCCGCCGGGCCGTTCTGGTTGACCCGCAGGACGGCGCCGACGCGCAGGCAGTAGGTGCCCTTGGGGTCCACGTCGGGCACGGTCACCGAGCGGGCGTTGGTGCCCGCGGTGATCACCTGGGAGCGGCCGAACGGCTGGCGCTGCACGATGATCGGCAGGTTGGCGGCGTTCGGCGGCAGGGTCCAGGCGAGCAGGGCGGCCCGGCCGCCCGGCTTGACCCTGACGTTCTGCGGACGGGTCGTCCGGAAGAGCTCCTTCGACAGCGGCATCGGCGAGTTTCCGTCCGGGGCGTTGCCGCCCTGCGCGGCCTCGCCCGCCGTCGTCCCGGCGGACCGCTTCGGCGCGGACGCCCCGTGCCCGTCGCCCCCGCTCGCCAGCGCGAGCGCGCCGATCCCGGCGGCCGTCCCGCCGACGAGCGCGACCGCCGCCGCGATGAGCAGGCCGCGGCGCGGGCCGTCCCGGCGGGGCTCCCCGGCGGTGTGGCCGAGCGTCCCGCCGTCCGCGCCGCCGCCGGGCGCGGGCGGCCACGCGGCGACCGGCCCGGCCCCCGCACCGCCGTCGGCGCCGGGCGGCGCGGTCTGGGATGAGCCGTTGCCCGGGGGAGCGGTGTGCGGCGGGACGGGTGCGGCGGGCATCGCCGGATGCGCGTGCGGTTCCGCCTGCGGCATCCGGCCGGGAGCCGTCGGCGCCCAGTCGGGGACGGCGGGCGGCCGCGGATGCGTGGGCAGCCCCGGGAACCCCTCGCCGGACTGCGCGAAGTCCTGGAGGGCGTGGCTGTGCGCGACGTCGGTCACCGGCAGGCCGAGGTCCCGCTGGAGCGCCTGGAGGGACCGCGCGAACTCCACCGCGCTGCCGAACCGCTGCTCGGGCGCCTTCGCCATCGACTGCGCGATCACCCGCTGCACCGGCGGCGGGACGTCCGCGCGCTGGATCGGCGGCGGCGGCTCGTTCAGGATGCGCAGCATCAGCTGCGCGATGCCCTCGCCCGCCGGGCCGCGGAACGCGGGCTTCCCGGCGAGCAGCTGGTACAGGGTGGAGCCGAGCGAGTAGATGTCGGACGCCGGGCCGGGCTGGCGTCCCTCCAGCACCTCGGGCGCGGCGTGGTGCGGGGTGAACGCCTGGGTGTGGGACGCGTCGTGGTTGTCCACCAGGCGGGCGATGCCGAAGTCGGCGAGGGCGGGCTCGCCGTACCGGGACACGAGGATGTTCTGCGGCTTGACGTCGCGGTGCAGGACGTCCGCCTCGTGGGTGGCGGCGAGCGCGCCCGCCATCTTCACGCCGATCCGCAGCACGTCGGGCAGCGGCAGCGGACCCTCGCGGCCGAGCCGGTCGGCCAGCGACCCGTGCTCGAAGTACTCCATCGCGATGTAGGGCCGCCCGGCGCGGGTGAGGCCGGTGTCGAGGACGGTCACCACGTTGGGATGGTCCGACAGGCGCCCGGTGATCCGGCATTCGCGCTGGAATCGGCGCATGGCGGCGTCGTCGACCGTGCCGAGGGACAGCACCTTCAGCGCGACCTGGCGGTCGACGCGGTCCTGGTGGGCGCGGTAGACGACGCTGAACCCGCCCTCGCCCACCTGCTCCAGCACCTGGTAGCCGGGGACGTCCTCGCTCGTCGTGCTCATGGGCGGACGGTTCCTCCGGAGGGTTCGGCTGCTGGGGACGGCGGGGGCTGGCCGCAACAGCGTAGTACGGGGACGAAACGGGCGTGCCCGCTTGCCCGCGATCGGATGGTCGTCAGCCCTTGAACGACGTCCGCCGCCCGTGTCACGCGGGCCTGCGCGGGCTCGGCACGCAGCGTCCGGGCGGGGTCCTGGCGAACATGCTGCGGATGCCCGCGAACGTCGCCAACACCGGAGTCGTCCTGCACGCGGGGCGGCTCCTGGCGTTATGGGAGGGCGGACGGCCGTTCGCGCTCGACCCCGACACGCTCGACACCCTCGGCGAACACTCCTTCGGCGGACGCCTGACCATGGCCGCCGCCTTCTCCGCCCACCCGTCGCGCTGCCCCGACACCGGCGAGCTGTTCAACTTCGGCATGGACTTCACGCGCGTCCGCAGCCTGCGCTGCTACCGGGTGGACACGCGCGGGCGGCTGCACCACCTGCCGCGCGTCCCGCTCCCGTACAGCCCGTGGAACCACGACTTCGCCCTGACCAGGCGGCACATGGTGTTCGTGGTGAACCCGGTCGTCCCCAAGGCCGCGAAGATCCTCCTTGGCACCGCGTCGATCGCCGACGCGCTGGTCTACGAGCGACTTCCCCTGGGGCTGCGCGCTGATGCGGTACCGGATCACGGCGTCCGGGAAGGTCGAGGGGCACGCGGTCTGCGCGCTGCCGATGGAACTGCCGCACGCCGACGTCCGCATGGTCGGGCGCGAGCACCGCTACACCTACTTCGCCGGGCGCACCGCCGCCTCGGTCGGAATCCACCGGCTCGACCACCGGACGGGGGAGCGGACCGTCCACGAACTCCCGCCCGGCCACGGCTTCGGCGAGCCGATCTTCGTGCCGCGCGCCCCGGACGCGCCGGAGGGCGACGGCTGGCTGCTCGCACTCGCCTACGACCCGGACGCGCACCGCTCCCGGCTGCTCGTCCTGGACGCCCGCGACGTCGCCGCCGAACCGGTCGCGGTCGCCCATCTCCGGCATCACCTTCCCATGGGCTTTCATGGAACATTCACGGACCATCTTGCCGGGAAATAGAAGGCATATCCGGCGCCACGGTTAAGCGTTCTCTCAATTCGGTATCGGCGGGCCTCCGCGCTCCCTAGCTTGGGTCGTCAACGAACCCGAGCGCAGGAGCAGAAGGAGCGGCCGCGATGCCGGAAGAACCCATGACGAAGGCCGTGGCGGAGTCGCTTTACCGCGAATTCGTCCACTTGGCGTACCTCGTCCTTCCGGGCACCGAAAAGCGCGCCCACCGCCTGGCCCTGGCCCGCCGCATCGTGGACAGCACCCTCACCCCCCGCTCCCTGGCCCCCGCCACCAATCCCGCCCCACCACCCCGCGCGACCCACCCTCTACGAGCAGCCGAACCCGTCCCGTCACCCCGGCCACGCCACCCCGCGCCGAAAACACTGTCGGCCGAACCCGCACCGGGAGGGCTGGCAGCCGAGCCCGCGTCCGACGACCTCCAGGCGGGCGGGAGGGTGTCGGCGGGGCTGCCAAGTGGGCGCGGAGGTGGCGTCCGGACACAGCGCCAGAGCGCGGCAACGGCGCTCACAGATCAACCGGCGTCCGGCGGCCTGTCGGCGGAGGAGGCCGCGCGGAGAACACCGGCGAGTGAGGGTGTGTCGGCGGCGTTGGCGGCTGAGCCTCGGAGCGGCCACCGGTCGGCGGGCGAGAACCTGCCCGGCGAGCGGCTGGCAGGCGAGAGCAAGTTGGGCGAGCGGCTGGCAGGCGAGAGCGTGCCGAGCGCTGGCGCTGGGGCGGACGTGCTGCGTGCGGGGACGCGGAGGACGAAGGTCTCGTCCGAGGATGCCGCCTATGAACGGCTTCGCGAACGGGTGTTGCGGCGGGCGGTGCGGCCGTCGCCGCTGTTGCGGGTCGGGCTCGGTCCCTGGCTGCGCGTCCTCCCCGGACGGCTGCCCGACCCGGCGTTGACCGGCGCGCTCGCGCGGATGGACCCCACCGTCCGCGTCGCCTGCGTGCTGCGCTCGGTCGCCGGGCTGCACCGGTTCGAGGTTCGGGACGTCCTGGTCGGGCTAGGCGTGAAGGACCCGTGGGGCGTGATCGAGGCCGCCGAGAAGGTCCGGCTGCCCGCGCCCGCCACGCCGTTCGAGCTCGCGTCGGCGCGTCCGGTCCGCCGCCGCTCCCGGTTGCCGATCGCCGCCGCGTCCGTGCTGACGGCCGGGCTGCTCGGCGCGCTCGTCGTGTCCGAGAACGGCGCGGCGCTCGGCGCGCGGGGCACCCACGGCATGCGGCTGGTGTCCGCAGCGCCGTCCGCCTGGACGCACGGCCCCCGCACGCTCGCCGCCTGGCCCGCCCGCGGCGACCTCACCGCGGACAAGCCCCTCGCCCGCAGCGCCCTGTCCGCGTGGGCGGGACGGCGCGGCCCGGGCCGCATCCGGGGCGGCGCGACCCAACTCCTCTACGCCGGTCACCTCGACGGACGCGCCCTCGCCGTGCTGCGCAACGGGGACCGCATCGCCCGCTACTCGGGTTCCGGACGCTCGCTGGAAGTGGCGACGTCCTCCATGAACCCGTCCGCGCCGGTCGCGCTCGGCGGCGGACGCTACCTCCTCGCGCCCTGGGACACGCGGGCGTCCGTCCCCGGCGGCGACCGCGTTCGCGTCCGGGACGGCGTGACCGACCCGCTCGCCCCGCGCACCCGTTGCGGACGCGGCCCCGTCCTCGACCTGACCGGCCCGGACGGCTCGCGCACCGTCGGTGACCTCGGCGGCGTCCGCCCCGTCGTCCTCACCTACCGTTCCCCGGCCTCCGCCGAAGGGCCGCCCGCCGGGCGGACGCCGGGGAGGCTCAACAGCGCCGGACTGAAGCTCTGGGACCGGCTCGGCTGCGTCCTGCCGCAGCCCGCCCGTCCGGTCGATCGCGCGGACGCGGCGGACTTCTGGTCCGGCTCCGTCCCGCACGGCGGCGGGGCCGCCGACTGGGTGTGCGCCCGGCTCGGCTTCGCGGGCGGCGGCAGCGCCGGGCAGGCCGCGCTCGTCGGGCACGCCGCCGACTCGACGCTCTCCGCGGGCGCGGGCGGCTGCGACGACCGCCGCCCCGTCTCGGGACTGTGGTGGCGCGCGGACGACGGCCACTGGTACTACCTCGCCGCCGCCGGACGCGGCCTCACCCCGCAGGCGGACGGCCCGCTCCGCCACCCGGACGTGACCGACCGGCTCCTCGTAGCCACCCCCCACGGCGACCCGCAAACCCGTCCGGACACCCCCATCACACTCACCGCGCAGGCCAAATGACCACCCCACCCACCGGCGCCCACCCCCCACCCACCGGCGCCCACCCCAGCACCCACCGGCGCCCACCCCAGCATCCGCCAAGAACTGTCCCGCGCGACGCCGTGCTGGCGTCCGTCCGCGCCTGTGGCGCTACCCGCCAGAGGCCGCCCTGCACGGCGTCGCGCAAAGGCGCCCGTCCTGCAGATCGTGCGGACGGGCCTGCACGGGGGCGCGCGATTGCGGCCACGGCCGCGCCGCGCGCAGACCGGCGGAGATCGCCGCGCCCGGACGTCGCGGTCAACGTGCCCCGCGCGGGACCGTCCTGCCCGGGCGGCGCGCGGACCTGTGCGGACGTGCCGGTCACGGCGATCGCGCGGGACCGTCCTGCCCGGGCGGCGCGCGGACCTGTGCGGACGTGCCGGTCACGGCGATCGCGCGGGCCCTTCCCGCGCGGTGGACGCCGCGAAGCCGCCCGGACGCGCTTGGCACGCCGACCGCGCGGGAGCGTCCCGCACGGCTACGCACGAACTCGTTCGGATATCCAGATCGCGCTCACCGGGCGGGACGAATGACCGGATGATCGAATAACCGGCGGCCAGGGCGGTCCATCGTCCCGGCCATTTCTCAGATGTTGCCCTCTGGTCCGGGGAAAGCGCGCCATTTCCTCTGGCGAATAAAGATCAGTTCGAGGAGTTCTCCGTGGCGGAGGAAATTAGCGCCAATTCTGTCATCAACAGATGCTATCGACGGCTCGTCCGGATCGCGTATCTCGTCCTTCCAGGGCAGATGGACCGGCACGACCGCGTGGTGCTCGCGCACTGGATCGTCGGCCGTGCACGTCCTCGCCGGGACCGTCGCGGCGACGCCGAGGCGATCTACGCGGGGCTGCGCGGCCGGGTGCTGAGGGAGGCGCTCCGCGCGGCCGGCCAGATCGAGGAACGCGGCCCGCGCGCCGGACGGATCCGGTCCATGGCTTGGCTCCGCACCCACCCGTTCGCCGCCGACGGGGACACCGCGCCGCTGGCCGCGCTCGCCGCGCTGACGCCGCCCGTCCGCGCCGCCTACGCGCTACTGCGGCTGGAGGACCTTCCCGAGGACGCGGCGCGCGCCGAACTCACGGCCCTCGACGTCCCCGAGCCCGATGGCGCCGTCGCGCAGGCCGCCGCCGTCCCGCCCCTCGGCGAGGCGGCGAGCCGCGCGCTCGATCCGACCGTGGTCCGGCTGCATGCCCGGCGCTCGTACCGCCCGCTGGCCCTGATGCCGCGCCCGGGCCGGGTCGCCTTCGGCATCGCCACGGCGGCCACCGCGACCGCGGCGACCGCGGCCACGTTGGTGCTGCTCGGCGGCGGTCCCTCCCTCGACGGCTTCGGCCTCCCCTGGGGCCCGGCCGCCGAACCGCGCTCCGACCGCGTCACCATGGCGTCCGCCGACGGGTGGCGACGCACCGCCAACCCGGATCTCGGCACCTGGCCCGCCCGCGGCGACCTGATCGGCGACCGCGCGCTCATCGCCGAAGCCGTCCAAGCCTGGCAATCCACCTCACCTGCCGGCGGCGGCGTGGACAAGCCGCAGCTCCTGTTCGCGGGGACGGTCGATCAGCGCCGGATCGTCCTGCTCCATGCCGGGGACGTCGTCGCGCGCTACGCCGACAGGCGGCTGGAGGTGTTTCCGGTCGAACAGCCGCAGCCGTCCGGCGCGTCACCGCTGAAGCTCGCGCCGGGCCGGTACCTGCTGCCGCCGTGGGTGACCGGCGTCCGCGCGGCCGACCTGGCGTCCGGCGGGAGCGGGGACGCTGCGTCCTGGACGCCGGTACCGATCCACGACGGAATGGCCACGACCGTCCGCCAACCGACCCAGGGCGGACGCGGCGGTTGCTGGCGCGGACCGGTGCTGGAACTGGCGCAGCAGCACGTTCCACCCGGCCACCCGTACACCGTGGTGGACCTCGGCGGGCTGGTCTCGGCGAACCTGCTGTACGAGCCCCCGCCGCCCGCGCAACCCTGGCCGCACCAGGTCGGCACCGCCCCGGACGCGCTGCCCGCCGGTTTCGCCCTCTGGCGCAGGCTGGCCTGCTCTGCCGCCGCTCCGGACACACTCAACCAGTCCGGACGCGCAGTCACCCCGGACACGCCCAACCAGCACGGCTTCGGCAACGCCGGTCCGAACGCGGCCGATCAGCACGGCCCCGGAGATTCCGCTCCAGGATCACCCGGCCAGCACGATCCCAACGGCACCGCTCCGGGCGCGGGCGCCCAGCCCGGACGCGGCGGCGCCGTTCCGGGCGTGCCCGCCCACCACGGTCCCGGCGGCGCCGGCCCCCTCGTCCAGCCCGGCCCCGGCGGCACCGGTCCGAACACGTTCGATCAGCACAGCCCTGGAGGTGCTGGTTCGAACACGTCCGATCAGCACGGTCATGTGGACGCCAATTCGAACGCATTCGTTCAGCGCGCCCCCGGCGGCGCCGGTCCGGGGACGGCCGGTTCGCCGGGGCGCACCGGCGCCGGTTCGGGCTCGCCCGCCCAGCGCAGCACCGGCGGCACTACCTCAACCGCACCCGGTCAGCCCGACCCCGGCACTGCCCGCCCGAGCGCGTTCGATCAGTTCGGCGCCAGCAGCGTTCATCCGGGCACCTTCGATCAAACCGCCGCGGCCAGCGTCCATCCGGGCGCGTTCGATCAGTTCGGCGCCACCAGTGCTCGTTCGGGCGTGTCCGATCAGTTCGGCGCCACCAGTGCTCGTTCGGGCGTGTCCGATCAGTTCGGCGCCACCAGTGCTCGTTCGGGCGCGTTCGATCAGACCGCCGCCACGGATGCTCGTCTGGCCACATTTGTTCCGCTCGGCGGCAGTGTTCGTCCGGACGCGTTTGTGCAGCCCGGCGCTGGCAGTGTCCGTCCGGACACGTTCGTTCAGCCCGCCGCCGGCGGTGTTCGTGCGGGCGCGTTCGATCAGCATGGGCCGGGCGATGTGGTGTCCGCGACGGCCTGGGAGTTCTGGACCGGCCCCCTGCCGGACGGCGCGGGCCCCGGCCGCTGGGTGTGCGCCCGTTACGCGTACATGGGCGGACGCAGCGCCACCTACGTCGCCCTGCTCGACGCCGCGCACACCCTCGTCGCCGGCCACCGCGTCGACTCCGACGACTGCACGCCCGCGCGCCGCGACCTGGCCGGCGCGACCTGGTGGCGGTCGCCGAAGGGCCGCTGGTACTACCTGGCCGCAGCGAGCCGCCGGGTGACCGTCCTCGCCGCGGACGGCCCGTTCGAGCACACCACCGCCAGCGACGACTTCCTCGCCGGACGCGGCCCGGTCACCGCGTCCCCGCCGTCCGGCCGGATCGTGGTCACCGCCCGCGCCCTCGACCGGACGCCGGTTCCCGTCTACCGTCGGACCGGCGGCTGATCCGTGTCCGCCGCCCTGCCGTCAGTGACTGCTTACTCCGTCGTGCACAATGGGGGAGCACCGAACGACGAGAGGGGCGCGAGATGGGACGAGGGCCGCTGGCCGGGGTCAGGGTCGTCGAGCTGGCGGGGATCGGGCCCGGTCCGTTCGCCGCGATGCTGCTGGCGGACCTGGGGGCCGACGTCATCCGCGTGGACCGCGCCGCGGCCGCGCGCAAGGGCGGCGGCGCGACCGGCGGGACGGACTTCACCAACCGCGGCAAGCGCTCCATCGCCGTGGACCTCAAGAGCGACAAGGGCCGCGAGCTGGTCCTCCGCATGGTCGAGAAGTCCGACGTGCTGCTGGAGGGCTTCCGTCCCGGCGTCACCGAGCGGCTGGGCCTCGGCCCGGACGACTGCCTCGCCCGCAACCCGAAACTCGTCTACGGACGCATGACGGGCTGGGGGCAGGACGGCCCGCTCGCGCAGAGCGCCGGCCACGACATCGGCTACATCGCGATCACCGGCACCCTGCACGCCATCGGCCGCGCGGGCGGCCCGCCGCAGGTCCCGATGAACCTGCTCGGCGACTTCGCGGGCGGCAGCATGTACCTGGTCGTCGGCGTCCTCGCGGCGCTCTGGGAGTCCCGGACGAGCGGCCGCGGCCAGGTCGTGGACGCCGCGATCGTGGACGGCGCGACCCACCTGTCCACCTTCATCCACGGCTTCATGGCGGGCGGCCTCTGGCGGGACGAGCGCGGCGTCAACATGCTCGACACCGGCGCGCCCTGGTACGACGTGTACGAGACCGCCGACGGCGGCCACATGGCGGTCGGCGCGCTGGAGCCCCAGTTCTACGCCGAGTTCCTCCGCCTGCTCGGCCTCGCCGACGCCGACCTGCCCGGCCAGCACGACCGCGACGCGTGGCCCGAGCTGCGCGAACGCTTCGCCGCCAAGTTCAAGGAGCGCACCCGCGACGAGTGGGCCGAGATCTTCCTGCCCTCGGACGCCTGCGTCGCGCCCGTCCTGTCGATGAACGAGGCCGCCCGGCACCCCTACAACACCGCCCGCGGCGTCTTCGTCGAGCGCGACGGCCACCTCCAGCCCGCCCCGGCCCCCCGCTTCTCCCGCACCCCGGCCGACACCGAAGGCAAACCAGCCCTCCCCGGCGGCCACACCCGAGCCATCCTGGCCGACCTGGGCATCAACGACGCCGACGACCTCATAGCCTCCGGAGCCCTAACCGAAAGCTAACCCCCCGGCCGACGCCTCCCACCCCGGCCCACCCGCATCCGCATCCGCCCACCCTCCCGAACCTCCTCTCTGGTCCAAGCGCTCCCCGCCCAAGCGCCCCGGCCCGCGTCCCCGCCCCGCGCTTGCGGCCCTCGCGTTCACGCCCCGATCCGTGCACCCGCGCCGACGTCCGTGCACCTACGTTCGCGTGCGCTTACTCGCGTCCGCTTTAGCTGCGTCCGCGCTTGGCTGGGTGCTTGGGGCGGTTAGGCGAGTGGGGGTGTTTCGGGAGGGACGGCGGCGATGTCGATCATGTGTAGGCGCAGGGCGGTGGCGAGTTCGGACGGGGTGATCCGGTCGGGCTGGAGGACGGCGTGCATGGTCAGGCCGTCCAGGAGGGCGTGGAGCCGGGATCGTTCGGCGGCGAGGTCGAGGCCTGCGCGTAGGGCGCCGAGGCGGTCGGCGGCGGCGAGCAGCTTGTCCAGCATCCCTGCCAGGTCGTCGTGGAGTTCCCGGGCGTAGGGACGCAGATCGGGGTTCGTGCGCGCGGCCGT
Source organism: Actinomadura gamaensis (assembly GCF_042652125.1). Classification (NCBI taxonomy): domain Bacteria; kingdom Bacillati; phylum Actinomycetota; class Actinomycetes; order Streptosporangiales; family Thermomonosporaceae; genus Actinomadura; species Actinomadura gamaensis. The sequence continues at coordinate 51,544 of NZ_JBHSIT010000006.1, forward strand.
GACGAACGCCAGCCAGACCACGGCCTCCTCGCGGCGCCGATCGTCCAGCGGCAGGGTCTCGGCGAGCAGGAGTTCGAGGGTCGCGACGTGTTCGGCGGCGGGCGCGTCCGGATCGGGGATCTTCAGCCGTCCCGCCGCCTCGCGGATCCGCAGGCCCGCGCGTTCGGCGAAGTACCGCATCGCGAAGATCATCAGGTCGGCCTGGCCGTCGAAGTAGTGCCGGACCGAGCCGATCGCGAGGCCCGCCTCGGCCGCCACGGCGCGCAGCGACGCGTGCTCCAGTCCGTCGCGCCGGACGATCCGGAAGATGGCCTCGGCCACCTCCCGCCGGCGCTGCTCGGGGTCCACCAGCTTGGGCATGGTTGCTTTATAGCACACCCGTGCTACGTTGCTATTTAGCACTGAGATGCCAAATAAAGGGGAGGAACCCATGTCCGGTGAGATCATCGCTTTCCTGCTGCTCCGCCTGGCGATCGTGGCCGGCGGGGTCGTGCTGCTCACCGTGCTCGCGATCATCCTGCTGGTCATGCTCAAGCGGCACGGCCGGCTGGACCGGGCGCGCTCGTTCGCCGAGCCGGTCGTGCGCGGCTGGGCCGAACGGCAGCCGACCGACGGCAGCGGCGCGCTGCGCCGCGCGGCCATGCGCGAGGCGCTCGACCGCCTGGACCGCAAGGAGGGCGGCGGCCGGTCCCGATCCGGTCCCGCCTAGTCCTCGACCGCCCGTCTTCTGGGCCGGCGCTTGACGTCCACGCCGCCCCAGAAGGCCAGCCCGGAGATGACGATCTCCGGCGCGCCCGGCACGCCGGGGCCGGTGGCGAGGTGGTCGAAGCCGCCCATGATGCCCACCCCGGTCACCCGGACGTTCACGTCGTCCGGGACGATGATGTCGATCCCGCCCATGATCGCGACCGCGTTGATCCGGGTCGTCCGGGACGTGAACCGCGCCTCGCGCAGATCGATGTCGCCGCCGCCCCAGAACGCGAACGCGGTGAACGACTCCGGCACGGTCCACACGCCCTTGCGGTCGAAACCGCCCATGATCGCCACGCCGGTCGTCCAGGTCGGGCTCTCGTCCGGGACGACGACGAACCCGCCCGCGGTCGTCCCCGCCACCTGGTGCCCGACCTGCGCGGACGGCGCGGACCCGGCGCCCGGCAGATCGCGCGTCAGCGGCTCCAGCTCGGCGTACGTCTTCGCCTTGTAGACAGCGTCGAGCCGCTCGTCCACCTCGTCCAAGGTGAGCCGCCCCTCACCCGCGGCGTCCCGGAGGATCTGCGCGACCCGGTCGCGGTCGGCATCGGAGGCCCGCATCTCCGGCGGGCGCGTCGGATCGGGCCTTTCGGGCAGGTTCGTCATGCGCCCACCCTAGGCCCGCCCCCCACTCCCAACCCAGACCACATCGATCCGCCTCACATCGGTCCGCCGAAACTCACGCTCGTCCAAGATGGCGCCCGGCCACAGCACCCTGTCCACATCGCGTCCGCCGGCTCGTCCGTGTTGAGTCGCCTGCGCCGGCGTGCAGCGTTGGCGGGCCGGGTTTGGCGCGGGGGAGCGGTGGGGACGGTGCGGACGAAGGAACGGTCAGGGGCGCCGGGCTCGGCGGACCCAGGCGGCGATCTGGGTGCGGGACGACAGGCCCAGTTTGGCCAGGATGTGTTCGACGGCGGTGTCGACCGTGCGGCGTGCCACGGCGAGGCGGTCGGCGATCTCGCGGTTGGACAGGCCGCGGGCGACGAGGACCGCGATCTCGCGTTCGCGGCCGGTGAGCGGCTGGCGTTCCGGTTTCGGCGCCGGTTCGCCGCGCGCCAGTGCGATCGCCTCGGCGACCGACAACCGGGCGCCGCTTTCCTTCGCGGCCTGGAACCGTTCCGGTGGCAGCCGCTTGCGCAGCGCGTGTTCGGACGTGGCGCGCCGCCGTTTGTAGTCCGGGCCGTACATGCTGGCCGCGCCGAGCCGCCGCCACATCGCCTCCGTCGCGCCGAGCAGCATCGCCGCCTGCTCGTACTCGCCGTGCACGACCGGCGCGGGTGTGAGCAGGTCGAGCGCGAGCGTGATGCCGAGCTGGTCGCCCAGCCGTTCCTTGATGCGCAGGCAGGCGAGCAGGTCGTCGATCGCGGCGCGGTGCTCGCCCAGCCACCACAGCGCCGCGCCGCGCGCGTAGAGCGCGAACGAGTGGCACCACCGCTCGCCGGACGCCTCGCCGTCCCGCGCCGCGGCGTCCGCGAGCGCGAGCGCCTCCTGCTCCTTGCGCTGCAGCAGCAGGACGGTCGACAGGTGCGGTCCGGTCAGCAGCGCCAGCGGATCCCGGTACCCGAGCCGGTCGAACGCCTCCCGGGACCGCTGCATCCGCACCCGCGCCTCGTCCAGATCGCCCTCGAACAGCGCGATCAACCCTTCGCCGTGGACGACGTGCGCGACCAGATCGGGCACCGACCCCGCGTCCCCCCGCTCGGCCGGGGACGCGGACGGCGACGGCGATGCGGGCTGGGCGAGGGAGGGCGCCATGGCCTTGGTGAAGAGGTCGCGGGCCAGCTCGGTCTCGCCCTGCTGGACGGCCACCATCCCCGCGCCGTAAGCGATCCAGGCGCGGTCGAGGGCGACGCGGGTCTCGTCCTCGGGGCACTCGGTGCGGGCCGCCAGCGCACGCTCGTGCCAGCGGCGGGCCTCACCGAACATCCCGAGGCAGATCCAGTAGTGCTGGAGGACGACCGTCAGGTGCAGCCCGGTCGCGACCTCCTCCGGCGTGGACAGGGAGTACTCCAGCGCGACGCGCAGGTTCGGGTTCTCCTCGCCGAGGCGGGTCAGCCAGCCGAGCTGCTCCGCGCCGAGCGCCGCCTTCCGGGCGCGCTCGGCCAGGTCGAGGTAGTGATCCCGGTGGCGGCGGCGCAGCCGGGGGCCCTCGCCGAGCTCGGCGAGCCGCTCCGCGCCGTACTCGCGGAGCGTGTCGAGCATCCGGTAGCGGCGGCCGTCCCGCTCGACCTGCACGACGGACTTCTCCACCAGCCGTCCGAGGACCTCGAACAGCTCCTCGCCGGGCAGCCCGTCGCCGCCGCAGACGCGCTCGGCGGCGGTCAGGTCGAAGTCGCCGGGGAACACCGAGAGCCGCGCCCACAGCAGCCGCTCCTCGGCGGTGCACAGCTCGTGGCTCCACTCGATCGCGGCGCGCAGCGTCCGGTGCCGGTCGCCGCCCGCGCGGGCCGTGCCGAGCAGCCGGAACCGGTCGTCCATCCGCTCGGCGAGCTGCTCGACCGACATGGTCCGCATCCGGACGGCGGCGAGCTCGATCGCGAGCGGGATGCCGTCCAGCTGCGCGCAGAGCCGCGCGACGATCGGACGGTTCTCCTTGGTCAGCGTGAACCCCGGCACCATCGCCTCGGCGCGGTCGGCGAACAGCGCCACCGCGTCGTCCGCCCCCCGAACGCCCCCCACACCCCCGACGCCGCTCCCCCCGACGCCGCCTACAAGGCCGCCCCCGACAACGCCACCCCCGGCGACAACGCCCCCGACGCCGACGCCCGCGGTGCCCCCAACGCCGATGCCCCCGCCAACGTCGCCCCCGGCCGCTCCGCTTCCTGCGACGCCGCCCCCGATGACGCCGGGTTCGCCGGGTTCGCCGGCGACCGTCAGGGGCGGAATCACCAGGTTGTGCTCGCCCATGACGTCCAGCGGCTCGCGGCTGGTCGCGAGCACCCGCAGCCGCGGCGCGGCGCGCAGCAGCGTCTCGACCAGGGCGGCGGTGCCTTCGACGAGATGTTCGCAGGTGTCCAGCAGGAGCAGCAGCTCGCGGTCGGCGAGGTGCTCGCACAGCCGCTCGGTCTGGTCGCCCGCGGCCTGGCCGGGGAGCCCGAGCTTGTCGGCGACGTGCCGGGCGAGCAGCTCCGCCGCGCGCAGCGCCGACAGCTCGACCAGCCACGCGCCGCCGTCGAAGTCGCCGCGGACCTCGGTGGCGAGCCGGAGCGCCAGCCGGGTCTTGCCGACCCCGCCGACGCCGGTCAGCGTGACCAGCCGGGAGCGCGCGAGCACGCGCCTGGCCTCGGCCAGCTCGCGCCGCCGGCCGATGAACCGGGTCACCTCGGCGGGCAGGTTCCCGCCGTGCCGGTCGTCCGCCAGTGCCGTCACCGGTCACCTCGTCAGGGGGAGGGTGCGTCGAAGGTGTGTGCAGGGAGAGGGAGCGTCGAAGGTGGTCGTCGAGCGCGGGTGTTCCGCGCTGGATTCCGCGACGGTGGAGCGCTTCGGATGTGGGTGTTTTCGGGTGGCGTGTGCTGGTTCGGGTTGTCGGAACGCTGCGTCAGGATGGGTGCATCGTACGCCGTCGGCGCTCCGGCCACCGGATTATCGCGGGTCAATACGGCCGGTTATGGACGAGCTTCCGCCTCCAGCCGCACCACCACGGACTTCGACGTCGGCGTGTTGCTGACCTCGGCCGTGCTGTCCAGCGGCACGAGGACGTTCGTCTCGGGGAAGTACGCCGCCGCGCAGCCGCGCGCCGTCGGGTAGGCGATGGTGCGGAAACCCGGCGCGCGCCGCTCGGTGCCGTCCGTCCACTCCGAGACGAGGTCCACGGTCGCGCCGTCGGCGATGCCGAGCGCGGCGAGGTCGCCGGGGTGGACGAACACGACGCGCCGTCCCGCCTTCACCCCGCGGTAGCGGTCGTCGAGCCCGTAGATCGTGGTGTTGTACTGGTCGTGGCTCCGGACGGTCTGGAGCAGCAGCCGTCCCTCCGGCACCCGCAGCACCTCCAGCGGGTTCACCGTGAAGTTGGCCTTGCCGGTCGCGGTCGGGAAGCGGCGCTCGTCGCGCGGCGCATGCGGCAGGGTGAACCCGTCCGGCTCGCGCACGCGCGCGTTGTAGTCCGCGAACCCCGGAACGACCCGCTCCACATGGTCGCGGATCACGTCGTAGTCGCGCTCCATCGCGTCCCAGTCGATGCCGTGCCGGTCGCCGAGCACCCGCCGGGCCAGCCCGGCGACGATCGCGACCTCCGACTTGAGCTGCGGCGACGCGGGGACGAGCCGTCCGCGCGAGGCGTGCACCATGCCCATCGAGTCCTCGACGGACACGAACTGCTCCCCGGACGCCTGGACGTCCCGCTCGGTGCGCCCCAGCGCCGGCAGGATCAGCGCGGACTCGCCCGTCACGGCGTGCGACCGGTTCAGCTTCGTCGACACCTGGACGGTCAGCCGGCAGGTGCGCATCGCCGCCTCCGTCACGTCCGAGTCGGGGGTGGCGCGGACGAAGTTGCCGCCCATCGCGAAGAACACCTTCACCCGGCCGTCGCGCATCGCGCGGATCGCGTCGACGGTGTCGTAGCCGTGCTCGCGCGGCGGTTCGAACCCGAACTCGGCGGCCAGCGCGTCCAGGAAGGCGGGCTTCGGCTTCTCGTAGATGCCCATCGTCCGGTCGCCCTGGACGTTGGAGTGGCCGCGCACCGGGCACACGCCCGCGCCCGGACGGCCGATGTTGCCGCGCAGCAGCAGGAAGTTCACGACCTCCCGGATCGTCGGCACCGAGTTGCGGTGCTGCGTCAGGCCCATCGCCCAGCACACCACGATCTTCTTCGCCGCGAGGACGTCGCCGAGCGTCGCGGCGATCTCACCGCGCGTGAGACCGGTCGCGGTGAGCACGTCGTCCCAGTCCAGCGCCTTGACGTGGTCGGCGAACGCCTCGAACCCGTGGGTGTGCTCGGCGATGAACGCGCGGTCGAGGGCGTCCGGGGCGTCCGACTCCAGCAGCAGCCGGTTCAGCGCCTGGAACAGCGCCAGGTCGCCGTTCACCCGGATCTGGAGGAACCGGTCGGCGAGCCTGGTGCCCCGGCCCACCACGCCGGACGGCAGCTGCGGGTTCTTGAACCGGATCAGCCCGGCCTCCGGCAGCGGGTTCACCGCGACGATCCGCGCGCCCGCCTTCTTCGCCTTCTCCAGCGCCGACAGCATGCGCGGATGGTTCGTGCCGGGATTCTGCCCGACCACGAAGATCAGGTCGGCCTGGTAGAGGTCGTCCAGCAGCACCGAGCCCTTGCCGATGCCGATCGTCTCGGTCAGCGCCGACCCGGACGACTCGTGGCACATGTTCGAGCAGTCGGGCAGGTTGTTCGTGCCGAACGCGCGGACGAACAGCTGGTAGGCGAAGGCGGCCTCGTTGCTGGTCCGGCCCGAGGTGTAGAAGACGGCCTCGTCGGGCGAGCCGAGCGCGGACAGCTCGCGCGCCACCAGGCCGAACGCGTCGTCCCAGGAGATCGGCTCGTAGTGCGCCGAACCCGGCCGCCGCACCATCGGCTCGGTCAGCCGGCCCTGCCGCCCGAGCCAGTGGTCGGTGCGCTCGCCCAGCTCGTCGACCGTGTGCTCGGCGAAGAACGCGCGGGTGATGCGGCGCGTCGTGGCCTCCTCGGCGACGGCCTTCGCGCCGTTCTCGCAGAACTCGGCGGTGTGCCGGTGGCCCGGCTCCGGCCAGGCGCAACCGGGGCAGTCGAACCCGTCCTTCTGGTTGACCTTCAGCAGCGTCAGCGCGGTGCGCTTCACGCCCATCTGCTCGAAGGAGTCGCGCAGCGCGGCCGTCACGCCCGGCACGCCCGCCGCCCACCGCTTCGGCTTCCCGACCTCCATCGCGGAGTCGTCGAAGTCCTCGCGCGGCGCCTCACGGCTCATCGTCCACACCCATTCTCGCCTTCGGAACTGCTGCCCTCCACTCTCGCACCTTTTCGTCCCGATCCGGCACCATCCCCCGGCCGACCTGCGCGGACACCCCGGGGTGGCCGGACGCCCCTCGCCCCCGAACGCCGGGGAGGGCGGGTCAGCGGGGTGGGCGGCGTTCGACGGCCCAGGTGGCGACGCGGGTGCGGGAGGTGAAGCCGAGCTTGGCGAGGATGTGCTCCAGGTGCGAGTCGACCGTCCGCTTGGCGATCACGAGGCGCTCGGCGATCTCGCGGTTCGTGAGGCCCTCGGCGACCAGGTCGGCGATCTCCAGCTCGCGCCGCGTGAGCGGTTGCGTCCCGGACGCGGCGTCCGGCGAGGGCGCCGGGTGGACGCGGAGTGCGGCGGGCAGGTCGTCGTCGCCGAGCGCGAACTCGGCGGCGTCCTCGACGTCCAGGGCCGCGCCCCTCGCGAGCAGCTCCGCGAGCCGCTCCTCGCCGAGCGTGTCGCGCAGGCCGGAGACCAGCGCCTCGCGCATCGCGAGGTAGTGCGAGCCGCGCTGGATCGGCGAACCCAGCAGGTGCCACAGGTGCTCGCCCGCGCCGCACAGCACCGCGGACCGCTCGGGCCGCCCGGCGGTGATCGCGCACGCGCCCATCAGGTCCAGGCACACGACGATGCCGATCAGGTCGCGGCAGCCCGCCTTGACGCGCAGGCTCTCCCGGACGTCGGCCTCGGCGCGCTCGCCGTCCCCGTCCAGCCAGTGCGTGGTGCCGCGCATCCAGATCGTGGACGCCGCCGTCCACTTCTCGCCCGTCCGCGCGCACACCTCCAGGCCGCGCGCGCAGAGTTCGAGCGCCCGGCGCGCCTCGCCGCGCAGCGCGCGCGCCCCGGCGTGCGCGTAGTGGACGTTCAGCGTGATCGGATTGCGGTAGCCGATCCGATCCCAGATCACCTCGGCCTTCTCGTAGGCCGCGACCGCGCCGTCGAGATCGCCCTCGTAGAACCGGATCAGGCCGATCTCGAAGTGGCAGTGGGCGCGCAGGTCCGGATCCCGCAGCCCTTCGGCACGCTCCAGGATGGACGCGAACACGCCGCGCGCCGGATCCAGGTCCCCCTGCTGGACGGCGTAGGTGGCGTTCCAGAACTCCGCCCAGGCGCGTTCCGGGCCGGCGCCGTCCCGGACGGCGTCCGCCGCCCGGCCGTACCACTTGCGCGCCTCGCCGAACAGCCCGGCGAAGTACCAGTACGGCGCGAGCCGGAGCGCCAGCCGGACGCCCGCCTCCTGTTCACCGGGCGTCGAGAGCGACCACTCCAGCGCCACGCGAAGGTTGGCCTGCTCGTCCCGCAGCCGCCCGAACCAGGCGAGCTGCTCGGGACCGAGCTGGTGCGCGGCGACCCGCTCGGCGAGCGCCGCATAGTGCTCGCGATGCCGCCGCCGGACGGCATCCGCTTCCCCCAAGCTCGCCCCACCGCCTGCCCCGTCCGCGCCGTTCGCGCTGTCCGCCCCGTTCGCGCCGTCCGCGCCGTTCGTGCTTTGCGTGGTTCGGGTGCTCGTTGGGGCGGTCAGGCGTTCGGCTGCGTATTCGCGGAGGGTGTCGAGCATCCGGTAGCGGCGGCGGTCCTCCTCGTACTGGACGACCGACTTCTCGACCAGGCGGGTCAGGACGCCGAACACCGTTCCGGCGGGCAGGGCGTCGTCGGCGCAGACGCGCTCGGCGGCGGTCAGGTCGAAGTCGCCGGGGAACACCGACAGACGTGCCCACAGCAGCCGCTCCGCGTCGGTGCACAGGTCGTGGCTCCACGTGATCGCGGTGTGCAGCGTCTGGTGCCGCACCTGGCCGGTGCGGGTCGGGCCGAGCAGGCGGAACCGGTCGGACAGGCGCTCGTCCAGCTCGTCCACCGACATCGCGCGGAGCCGGACGGCGGCCAGCTCCAGCGCGAGCGGGATGCCGTCCAGGCGGCGGCACAGCCGCGTCACCGCCGCGCGGTTCGCGCCCGTCACCGCGAAGCCCGGCCGCACCGCCGCGGCCCGGTCGGCGAACAGCCGCACCGCGTCGCAGGACTCGGGATCGGCGGCGTCCTCGGCGGGGACGGCCAGCGGACCGACCGGCAGGATGTGCTCGCCGATCACGTTCAGCGGCTCCCGGCTGGTCGCGACCACGTGCAGCCGCGGCGCGGCGCGCACCAGGACCTCGGTGAGCAGAGCGCAACCGTCCAGCAGGTGCTCGCAGGTGTCCAGGACGAGCAGCAGGTGCCGGGACGCCAGATGCTCGGCGAGCAGGTCGAGCGGATCTCCGGCGCCGACGTCCGGCAGCCGCAGCGTCTCGGCGACCGTCCGGGCGAGGAGCCCGGGGTCGCGGAGCGCGGACAGCTCCACCAGCCACGCGCCGTCCTCGAACGCGTCGCGCGACGCGGCGGCCGCGCGCAGCGTGAGCCGCGTCTTGCCGACGCCGCCCGGCCCGCACAGCGTCACCAGCCGGGACCGCTCCACGGCGCGACGCAGCTCGGCGAGCTCGTCCCGGCGCCCGACGAACCCGGTCATCTCGGCGGGAAGGTTGCCCGGCCGGAGCTCCGTCGCCAGAGTGGTCACCGCCGCCTCGACCCTCGCCTCGGGAATCTCGGACGGACGTATCCTACGTCGCCGCCACTCACCGTGCGCACCCGCTTACGAAGGAAAGCCGCCCGCTCGCCCGCGGCACCCACTCGTTCATCCCGAGACCCACTTGAGCGAGCTGGGCAACGTCGGTCCGCCGTCACGCGTCGGCCGGCTTCTGGGGGTCGCGCTCCGGCGGCGCGTTCGTGGGCGGTTCGGCCATGGCGAAGGCGAGGGTCTCGGGAAGGGTGAGGGATCGGCCGCGAGAGAGGAGGGCGTCGGCTCGGGTTCTGCCCAGCGCGCGGGTGAACGCGGCGACGCCCTCCTCGCGCAGGACCGAGTAGTGGGGGCCGCGCAGCGCGTGCATGCCGAGGGTCTCCCAGAGGCGTGCGGACGCGCCCGCCAGGACCGCCGCGCGTTCGTGCTCGCCGTCCGCGACCGCGCAGGCCATCATCAGGTCCAGGGTGAGCGCGATGCCGCCGGGGTCGTCGAACGCGGCGCGCACGGGCAGGCCGTCGCGGGCGTCGGCGAGGGCGGGACCGGGCTCCCCGGCGAGCCAGCGGGCCGCGCCGCGCATCCACACCGCGGCGGCGCGGCACCAGCTCTCGCCCCGGGCCTCGCAGATCTCCAAGCAGCGGGCGCACAGCTCCAGCGCGTCGTCCGGTTCGCCGCGCAGCGCGTGCACCGACGCCAGGTCGGTGAGGACGGTGATCGCACGGACGTCCGGGTAGCCCGTCCCGTCGTAGTGGGCGCGGGCCTCCCGGAACAGGTCCAGCGCGCCCTGGAGGTCGCCCGAGTGCAGCCGCAGCCGGCCCAGCTCCTGGACGGCATGGGCGCGCAGATCCGCGTCGCCGGACGCCTCGGCGAACGCGAGCGTGTCGTCCAGCAGCTTTCCCGCGGCGGGCAGATCGCCCTGGAGCACAGTGAACAGGCCCGCCGCGTACAGTGCGCGCCCGCGTTCGGGCAGGTCGGACGGCGTGCTCTCCAGGGCCTGGTGGTACCAGGTGCGGGCCTCGCCGATGCGGCTGGTCAGGAACCAGTGGTCCAGCAGCGCGACGGCCAGCCGCAGTCCCGCCGCCTGCTCGCCGGGCGTCGCGAGCGACCACTCCAGCGCGGCGCGCAGGTTGCCCGCCTCGTCCCGGAGCCGCCGCGTCCACCAGAGCTGCCGCGGGCCGAGGCGGTCCCGCGCGGCCTGGTCGGCGAGCGCCGCGTAGCGGTCGCGGTGGCGGCGGCGCAGCAGGTCCCGCTCCCCGGCCTGGACGAGCCGCTCCGCGCCGTACTCGCGGAGCGTGTCGAGCATCTGGTAGCGGTCGGCCTTCGGGTCGAACCGCACCACGGACTTGTCGACGAGCATGGTCAGCACGTCCACCAGCTCGGACGGGGGCAGGTCGTCGTCGGTGCACACGGCCTCGGCGGCGGCGAGGTCGAAGTCGCCGGGGAACACCGACAGCCGCGCCCAGAGCATCCGCTCGGCGGGCATGCACAGGTCGTGGCTCCAGGTGATCGCGGTGCGCAGCGTCTGGTGCCGGTGCTCGGTCGTGCGCCCGGCCGCCCGGGACGCGCCGTGCGCGCCGCCGAGCACGCGGAACCGGTCCGACAGCCGCTCCACGATCTCCTCGACCGGCATCGCGCGCAGCCGGACGGCCGCCAGCTCCAGCGCGAGCGGGATGCCCTCCAGGCGGCGGCACAGCTGGCAGACCGCCGCGTGGTTGGCGGGCGCGACGGTGAAGCCGGGGCTGCTCGCGACGGCCCGCTCGGCGAACAGCGTCACCGAGTCGCACGCCGCGCCCGCGTCGGGGCCCGCGGCGTCGGAGGCCGCGCCGTCCCGCGGGCCGGGGACCTCCAGCGGCGGGACGGGCACGATGTGCTCGCCCACGACGTTCAGCGACTCGCGGCTCGTCGCCAGCACGCGCAGGCCGGGCGCGGCGGTCAGCAGCCGCTCCGCCAGCAGCGCGGTCGCGTGCACGAGGTGCTCGCAGGTGTCCAGGACGAGCAGCAGCTCGCGCGGGGCGAGCCGTTCGGCGAGGAACTCGGCGGGGTCGCCGAGGCGGCGGCCGGGCAGCCGCAGCGTCTCGGCGATCACGCAGGGCAGCGACTCGGGCGCGCGCAGCCCGGACAGCTCGACCAGCCACACCCCGTCGGGGAACAGCGGCCGGGCCCGGTCGGCGGCGCGCAGCGCGAGCCGGGTCTTGCCGACGCCGCCCGGGCCGAGCAGCGTCACCAGCCTGGCCCGCTCCAGCGCGCTCAGGACCTGGTCCAGCTCGGCCCGGCGGCCGACGAAACTGGTCGACTCGGCGGGCAGGTTGCCCGGCCGTCCTTGCGAACTCGCCACCGCTGGCCTCGGCTATCGCGTCGGGTTCGGGGGGATGGTGCGGAGCGCGGCGCGCCCTCCTGCCGGAGCGCCGCCCGCTCTGCCGCCGGAGCGCGGAAGCTCTCCTGCCCGAGGGCGGGACGCGGCCATCCTACGCCGGTCGGCACCTTTCGTGACGGTCCGATTACCGCTCCGGCATCTCCTCCCGGCCGCCTGCGCCTCCGCTCGCGCGGTCCCCCTACTGCGGCGGGCCGTCCGTGAGCTTCAGCTGCTGGGTGACCGGCTGGCCGCCGGGCGGCTGGTACGTCAGCGCGACCGTGTCGCCGGGGTGGTGGAGCAGGAGCAGATCGGTGAGCGTGGTGGGGGAGTCCACCGGCTTGCCGTCCAGGGCGGTGATGACCGCGCCAGGGGGGATGTTCAGCTGCTCGGCGGGAGAGTCGGCCAGCGTGGACACCACCTGGGCGCCGCCGCCCCGCGCGCCGCCCTGCCCCGCAGGACCGCCGGCGCCCGGCGCGCCGTCCGCGGCCTTCACGTTGACGCCGAGCATCGCGGTCTTGCCGATGTGCACCTTCGGGCCGCCCTGCCCGTGCTGGATCTGCTCGGCGATCGCGAGCGCGCGGTTGATCGGGATCGCGAAGCCGCGCGCGCCGTCCTGCTTGGCCATCTTGAACCCGGCGGACGCGGCGGTGTCCATGCCGATCACCTCGCCCGCCGCGTTGTACAGCGGGCCGCCCGAGTCGCCGGGCCGGATCGCCGCGTCCGTCTCGATGAGCCCGGACAGCTTCTCCGACGAGCTGTCGGACTCGTCCCGCGCGACGACGGACTGGTCCCGGCCGGTCACCTTGCCGCGGGCGACCTTGGGCGCGCCGCCCTTGCCGCCCGCGTTGCCCTTCGCGGTGACCGGGTCGCCCTCGGCCACCTTGTCGGAGTCGCCGAACGCGGCGGGCTTCAGCCCGGCGTCCTTCGCGCCGCTCAACCGGATCACCGCGACGTCGCTGGACTTGTCGTAGCCGACGACGCGCGCGGTGAACGTCGCGCGGGTGCGGGTGTCGGTCGCCCTGATCACGGTCGCGCCCTGGATGACGTGGTTGTTGGTGAGCACCAGGCCGGACGGGTTCAGGATGATGCCGGTGCCCGCGGCGAGCGTGCCGCGGTAGCCGAGCTCGGTGTCGATGTTGACGATCCCGCCGCCGCGCACGCCGCCGGCGGGCCGGTGCACGGCATACGGCGAGGACGACTGGGCGACCGCGGGCGGATCGCCCACCGAACCCGCGAGGACGGGCCTCACCAGCAGGAACGCCGCCAGTCCGGCCAGTGCCAGCAGCACCAGCCAGCCCGCGGCCGAGCGGGACCCGCCGGGGTCGGGGACGTTGCGGTCCGGACCTGGGTGCATCACGCCTCCTCCGCGCCGCGCGGACGCGGACGGGATACCCGCTGCGTCGCTCTTACACCGTCCCTTTTACGGCATGGCGGCTCTACACCATGAAACGCACCGGGAAGCGGAAATGTTCGTGACCATCGGACGAGAGCGTTGCGGATCACGTGATCCGGACATGCCGCGCCGGGTCGGTGACCGGAGCGGCGACCATGGTTCCGACCATGGTTCTGACCAGGGTTCCGGCCAGGGTTCCGGCCAGGGTTCCGGCCAGGGCGACGGCCGGACCGGGGACCGGCTCCGCGGCCGTCGCGGCGGCCGGTTCAGGACGCGGACGTGAAGTACCGGCGGGGGTTGCCGACGAGCATCTGGTCGATCTGGCCGTCCGTCACACCGGCCTCGCGGAGCGCGGGGAGCACGTCGTCGGTGAGGTGCCGGTAGTGCCAGTTCGGCGCGAACGGGCGGAGCACCTCCGGGTCGGGGCCGAACCAGTCGATGAAGCAGGACGCGTCGTGGCTGAGCACCATCCGGTCGGCGTAGCCGCGGGCGCAGAGTGCGGCGACGGTCGCGACCCGCTCGGGGGTCGGGTTGTAGGCGTCGAGGCCGAACCGGTCCATGCCGAGGATCGCGCCGGAGTCGGCCAGCTCGCTCAGGTAGCCGAGGTCGTTGCTGTCGCCCGCGTGGGCGACGACGACCTTGGCGAGGTCCACGCCCTCCTTGCGCAGCAGGTCGAGCGCGCCGCGCCCGGTGTGGGACGCGCTGTGCGTGTGGACGGTCACGGGCGCGCCGGTCTCGCGGTGCGCGGCGGCGACGGCGCGGATCACCCGCTCGACGCCGGGGGTGAATCCGGGCTCGTCCACGGCGCACTTCAGGAAGGCCGCCTTGACCCCGGTGTCCGCGATCCCCTCGGTCAGGTCGCGGACGAAGTCGGCGACGAGCGGCTCCGGGCCGCCGAGGGTCGTGCCCGGCCCCCGGTGGTGCAGCGGGAACGGCAGCTCGTTGTAGGTGTAGAGGCCGGTCGCGACGATGATGTTCAGGTCCGGGACGAGGTCGGCGATCCGCTGGATCCGCGGGATGTACCGACCGAGGCCCCACACCGTCGGGTCGGCGATCGTGCTGATGCCGCGCCTGACGAGGTCGGTGAGCTTCGCGACCGCGTCGGCGACGCGCTCCTCCTCGTCCCACCACGCGCCGACGCCGTGGTTGCGCTGGTTGTAGTCGTCCAGCACGAAGACGTGCTCGTGCATCAGCGTCCGGCCGAGGTCGGCGACGTCGACCGGTCCGCGCACGGTCTCCACGGCGGGCATGGGGCCTCCTGGGCGTCCGGGGCGCACGGCCGGCCGGCGCGACGACGCGTACCGACCGGTCGGTATCTGGCAACCTAGGACGCCCCCGCGAGCCCCGTCAACGCCCGCGCCGGCCCGGAGCGGGCTCAGACCTCGGTGACGACCCGGTCGAAGGCGTGGCGCGGGTTGCGGGGGAACCAGGCGTCCGGGCCGGGCTTGCCGACGTTGACCACGGCGATCACTTCCTGGCCGGTGCCGTCCAGGAACTCCTCGCGCAGGCCCTCGGCGTCGAAGCCGGCCATCGGACCGGCGGCGAGGCCCGCCGCGCGGATGCCGACGATCAGGTAGCCGAGCTGGATCGCGGCGTTGAAGCGCGCCATGGCCGCCCGGCCCGGGTTGGCCTCCATCGCGTCGCGCGCGCCCTCGGCGTGCGGGAACACGGTCGGCAGGTGCTCGTGGAAGCCGGTGTCGGCGGTCACGATCAGGCTCAGCGGCGCGGCGGCCGTCTTGGCCCGGTTGCCCTCCGCCATGTGCCTGACCAGGCGCTCGCGACCCTCGGGCGTGCGGACGGCCACCAGCCGCATCGGCTGGCTGTTCATCGCGGTCGGGCCGTACTTGACCAGGTCGTAGATCGCCCGGAGCTGCTCGTCGGACACCGGGTCGGCGGTGAAGGTGTTGGCGGTCCGGGCCTCGCGGAACAGCAGGTCCTGGGTGGTGGCGTCCAGGGCGAGCGCGCCGGCGGGCAGGACGTCGGGGTGCAGGGCGGTCATCGCGAAAGCCTTTCTCGCAGCTAACTGTTGAACTTTCAATCACGATAACGCGGCCGGTCACCCGCTTATGCCGGACGGCGCGTGGCCCCGATCACAGCCCCGACGGCCCGGTCAGCCGCCCATGCCGGCCGAGACGTACAGCGTCACCTGCTCGCCGCCCGCCAGCGGCGTCCCGCCCTCGGGGTAGCTGCGCACCACCGAGCCGGACGGCCGGGACGACGGGACGCGGATCACCGCGCCCACCGGAATGTGCCGCTCGGCGAGCCGGTCGGTCGCGGCGCGCGAGCCGAGCCCCGTGACCGGTGGCACGGTGATCGCCCCCTCGGACCGTCCGACCTGCGTGGTGGTGACCGTCGTGCCCGGTCCGGGGCCGGACCCGCCGGACCCGCCGGGGCCGCCGCCCACCAGCACGGTCAGGCCGAGCACCAGCCCGGCCGCGACCGTCGCGCCGCCGCCGAGCAGCAGCATCGTCCGCCCCGGGATCTCCTGCGGCCGACTCTCGGGCATCCCTGCGCCCCCATCGCCCGGGGACGTTCCGATCGCGTCCCCTCTGGCCCGGTGGGACTCCGGTTCCCGAGATCGAGTTCGCCGCCCGCCCGTTTCGGCATGTCCGGCCCGCGCGAAGGCGCCGGCTCGCGCAGCGGAGCCGAACTCCGGATCAGAAGGGGAACGGGAAGCGGATCTTCACCGTGTCCAGCAGCAGCGACGCGCCGGCGCCTACGGTGAACAGGAGCGCGAGGCCCGCCGCGGAGAGCCCGCCGAGCACCGACCAGCGGCCGACCTGGTAGCCCAGCGGCACCAGCGCCGGGTCGCGGCCGCGCACCGGCCACGCCGCGCGCATCGGGGACGTCCCCGGCACCTCGTCGATCACGTCCGGGGACGCCTCGACCGGCGCGGGCGGCGTCGCCGACGCCAGCCCGGACGCCCACAGCAGCAGGTCGGCGACCTCGCCCGGCGCGGTGGACAGCCCCGACCCGAAGTACCGCACCTCGGCCGCGACCTGCTCCAGCGTCCGCACCGAGTTGCCGAGCCCGACCCCGGCCAGCCAGTCGCGCAGGCCCTCGGCCGTCACGTCGCGGCCGACCTCGGTCTTCACCAGCAGGTCGAGCTTGGTGACGATGACGCCGACGCGCTTCTGCCGGCCCCGGTCCGGCCGGGTGCGCAGCTCGTTCAACACCCGCTGGAGGGTGTCGGCCGGGTCCTCCTCGGACGTCCCGGCCGACTCCTCGACCAGGTGCAGCTCCGACTCGCCGAGCGAGTGCCGGACGTAGGGCAGCGCGAACGGGTCCACCACGAACAGCAGCGCCTCGCCGTGGTCGAGGTAGCGCAGCGACTCGACCTCGGTCGCGCCCGTGTAGTGCTCGCCCGCCGGGTCGAACAGGTACAGGATGCGGCGGACGCGGCCGGGCAGCTCCACGTCCAGCATCGTCGCGAGCGGCAGCTCCGGGCCGGTCTTGGCGGGCCGCCCGCCCGAGTTGAACACCTGCACCATCGCCGCGTACGCCTCGGCGTGCCGCCGCTCGACGAACGCGAGCCGTCCGTGCGCCGCGCGCGCCCGCGCGTGCAGCGCCCGGATGCCGAGCACCATGAACGTGGTCTTCCCGGCGGCCGGTCCGCCGACGAACGGGAGCGGCTCGATCCGGACGCGCCCGATGCGCTCGGGCAGCCGTCCTTCACAGTGCGGGCAGTACGCGGCCAGCCGGAACCGGCCCAGCGGGACGGTCGTCGGGAGCCGCGTCCCGCACTTGCAGACGTGCCGGAACGCGCCCGCCGCGCCCGGCGTCAGGCGCGGATGCCGAGCGCCGCATCCAGGGCACGCGTACACCGGCAGCGCGATCCGCTCGTAGCAGAAGGGATGCGGGCAGGTCTGGAGGATGCGGCCGTAGACCATGAAACCGCGCTCGACCGCCGCCAGCGCCAGCACGCACACCGACCACGCCGCGAGCCCGACCGCCGCGACCGCCCCGTACAGGACGGTCAGCGCGAGCCCCAGCACCGCCGCCGGGACGGCCGCGACCGCGATCCCCGCGCACAGCGCCAGCCAGAACGGGAACGTGAAGAACCCCCACAGCCCGCCGAACTGCAACCGGGACAGCCGGAGGATCACGTCGCGGGCCGTCCCGTAGACGCGCGGGACGACCGTCCTGGTGATCGTCCACCAGTCGCGCCACGCCTGCCCGAGCAGGTACGTCCGGTAGGAGGTCTCCGGCTCGTCCACCGGCGACGGCCCGGCGCGCTCGCGCGGCGTCAGCGCCCGGACGGCGTGCAGGTAGTACAGCCCGAACGCGGCGAGCCCGGCGGCGGCCACCACCGCCGGGAACAGCACGGGAAACACCAGGACGAACCCGACGTACATGACGGCGAGCCAGACCAGGATCATCAGTCCGATGACGACGGCGGGCATCGGATCACCCCCGCCGCGCGTCGCCGAGCAGCGCCTTCAACGCGGCGCGCAACGCCGGATCGGACGCGAACCGCGACTCCAGGTGCCGCGCCGCCAGGAACCGCGACACCGCGCCGCGCGCCCACTCCTCCAGCGCGGGCTCGCGGACGCCTCGCGCGCGCAACCGCAACGCGACCTCGATCAGCTCGTCCCGCCGGTCACCGTCGCCGCCCCGTCGGCGCCGCCCGCCCGGACCGCCCGTCCACTGGACGCCGAGCCGGGCCCGCGCGGTCGGCGACGCCGCCGCGAGCAGCTCGGCCCGGAACACCGGATCGCGCCGCTCCAGCCGTTCGGCCGCGGACTCGAACGCCCGCGCGGCGAGGCGTCCCGCGCGCGGCAGACCGTCCAGCGCCCGGGCGGCGTCGGCGGGCTCGTCCGCCGTCACCGCGTCGGCGTGCGCCCGGACGACGGCCGCGTCCGCGTCCGCCGCGCCGCCCGGCAGGACCGTCCGGACCCGCTCGGCCAGCCGCAGCGTCGAAGCCTCGGCCAGCCCGCCGTACCCGTTCGCGACCTTCACGAACGTCCGCGACGGCAGGACCCCGAGCGCGGGATGCTCCGCGCAGGCGTCCGGATAGGCGGCCAGCAGTTCCAGGCAGACGACCGGATCGGGCGGCTCTTCCCAGACGGCGCTCAACACCGGATCGAGCTCGGCGACGCTCAGGTCCAGACCGAGGATCGCGCCCGTCACGGCCACCCGCCGCTCCGGCGTCCTGCGCCCCACCGACGCGAGCACCTCGGCCGCCACCACGCCCCGCAGGCCGTCCTCGACGTAGGGCGAGAACGACTCGTGCGGCCTGCCCGCGGAGAAGAGCTCGTCGTAAAGGAGGTCGCAGGCGGCGTCGGTGAGAACGGCCTTGCGGGTCGCGGCATCCGCCGCGTGCAGGCCGTTCAGGACGCCTTCCAGCAGCGCCGTCCGCGTCTCGGCGGGGCATTCGACGAAGGCCTTGGGCAGATCGGACGCCCCTGACCGCGCCCGCCCGGACGCCGCGGCGACGATCTCGCCGTGCGGTGTCCCACCGGTGGCGAGGCGGACGACCGCCGTGAAATCGGGGGCCTGCGACAGGGCGCGCGCCGCGCACTGCACGGCGACCTCCGGCGCCCCCGCCGCGTCCGCCCACCGGTGCACCGCGAGCGCCAGCTCGTAGCCCATCGACGGAACGCCCCGCACGAGATCGCGCCACACCCAGTCGGGGATCGCCGTCCCGTGCCTGGTCAGCAGCTCGGCGGCGCCGGCCTCCTCGTCCTCCGGCACGCCGTGCTCGCCCCGGCACAGCGCCAGCAGCCCGGCGGCCCGGTCCAGCACCGCCGGATCCGGGACGGCACCGGACGACCCGAGCAACGCCAGCTCGGCCAGCGCGTCCAGCCCGGCGAAATCCGCTTCACGCCAGCACGTCGCGACGGTCCGCGCGAACCGCCCCGCCTCCTGCGCGCCCGCGACCGGACGATCGAGCGGGAACGCGGGCGACGTCCGCTGCGCGGAGGCCCACACGTCGGGCGTCGTCCCGACCAACCGCTGAGGCGCGCCGTCCGGATCCGCGCTGTAGGTGACGAACGACAACGCCGACGCAGCCGCCACCGGCAGCGAGTAAGAGACGACCGCGATCCACCGCGCGACCAGCTCCACATCGGACGACACGAGCACCACCCGCCCGTGCCCCCGCCCGAGGACGGTCACGACCGCGTCCACGATCCGCGCGAGCCGCTCGTACGCGCCCTCCGGCTCGTCCGAGAGCCACGCCGCCAGCGACTCCGGATCGAGCCCCTCGTCCGGCACGAGATCGTCCACCTCGGGCAGCTCGGTCTCGGACGACGGCGACTCGGTCCACAACGGCGCGTGCCACAGCTCGGCGGGCCGCACGCCCTCCAGCTCGTCCGGCTCGGCGACCACCGCGTGCGCGAAGAAGTTCCCGTACCGCCCCGAGTAGTCGCGCCCCAGATACCGGCACCGCAGCAGCAGCGGCCGCCCGTCAACCCGGTCGTACAGGAGCGACACGGGAAACTGGTCCAGCTCCTCGTCACTGGGTGACAGCGGCGCCTCCGGCGGCGGACGGTACGACAGGTGCGGCGTCACCCGCGCCCGCATCCCGTCCGGCAACCCCGGCGTCTCCGCGACGAACTGGAACCCCGACCGGCCCGTGGGCCCACGCCGAGCCGAGGTGTAGTGGAGCTGCCACGCCACCTGAGTCACTCCCCGTCGAGCATGCCGAAGCGGTAGAGAAGCCAGAGCAAGGGGTCTTCGGCGCGGTAGGGGCGGACGCCGCCGGCGCCGACGCGGTCGCCTTCGGGCATGGAGCCGAGGGCCGACAGGCCGAACAGGGCGTAGTCGGCGTACTGCTGCGAAAGGAAGAGGTCGAGCTGGCCCGCGTTCCAGTCGTGCAGGAGGGCCCGGACCTGCTCGTTCACCGCCGCGCGGTCGTCGAGGTCGAGGACGCCGGAGCCGGAGCGGGAGCGGTGCAGGGCCGACTGGCGGGAGACCGCCGGACCCAGCGCGTCGATCTTGGTGAGGGCGACGGCGACCGGGATGGGGAGGCGCTCGCCCGGGCGCAGGCCGTGCCGGAGGCGGAGGGCCTCGGTGACGCGGGCGATGATGTTGATCGGCTCGCTGTCCGGGTCCTCGCCGAGGGTGCCCTCGCGGGACTGGGCCTCGTCGGCGAGGGCGTTGTGCGCGCCGGGGAGCTCCAGCGGGTCGACCAGGAAGATGATCGCGTCGGCCGCTTCGAGGTAGCGCAGGTGCAGGTCGCGGACCTCGCGGCTGCGCAGGTCCTCACCGGCGGTGTCGAACAGGACCAGGGCGAGCGCGTCGTGCTTGGCGCGCGCCAGCCCGCCGAGCGGGGTGCGCGCGAGGCCGCCGAGGGGAGTGCGCGCCAGCTTGGACGGACGGGTGCGCGTCAGCAGGTACACCAGCGGTTCGCGCGGCGCGGTCGCGGCGCTCGCCGTCGTCGGCAGCAGGCGGCGCTCCTCCAGCAGCGGACGGGCGAAGTCGCGCTTGTAGCGCTCGATCGTCCGGTCGTCGCAGGCGACGAGCGAGGTGTCGAGCTCGGTGCCGACCCGGTTCATCAGCTCGTGCAGCAGGACGGCGATGTAGGTGGACTTCCCGGCGTTCTTCGCGCCGACGAGCGCGACGATCCGGCCGGGGGAGTCGCAGTACGCGGTCGGCAGCGGGTTGTGGCACTCGGGGCACACGCGGTTGTGCGTCGGCTGGCCGCAGTCGGGGCAGTCGGCGCGTCCGCCGGAGCGGGGCGGCGGGGCGAACACCGGCGGCAGCGACGCGCCCGCCGTCGAGCCGGTGTACTCGGCGAGCTCGCGGTCCAGGACGGGCGCGCAGCCCTGCCGTCGTCCGACCTGGCCCCGGCAGCGGAACGGGATCCGCTGCGGGTTGATCTCCACGAAGCAGTACGGGCAGGTGATCTCCTGCCGGGCGAGGCCGGGCAGGCTCACCCGGGACGCTAGGGACACCGGCTCCTCCTGGGGGGCGCTTACCGGGGGTTGTGCAGATGACGGACCGGGGGGTCGGTCAGTTCGACCACGGTGTCATCCGTGAAGCAGCGTAGCCAGTACTCGCCTCCCGACCGAGGCAGCGGCACGGTGAGTTCACCCGGAACCGGGACCTGCGTCCACGACCCGAGGGTCTCGCCGTCGGTCGGCCGGTGCGGCATGACCCGGCCCCGCCGCAGGACGAGCTCCAGCGAGCTCACCCGCAGCGGACGCGCCGCCGACAGCTTCACGGTGAGCGCGCGCTTCCACGGCGGCCCGGTGCGTTCGAGCTCGTACCGGACGAGCGTCCGCGCCTGCACCTCGGCGGTGACCGGCGTGCCGACGACGCGCTGGTCCTCGGCGGTGCCGACGGCGGCGACGGCCAGCTCGACCGGTTCGTCCTCGGGGACCTCGACGCGCAGCCCGCCCTGGGCCTCGTAGGCGGCGCGGGTGACCGCGACCCGCTCGGGCGCGGCGGTCGGCAGGCGGCCCGCCTCAATGCGCCCGGCCGAGACGAGGTTGGCCTCGATGCGTCCGGTGGCGATCGCGTCCACGCCGATGCGCCAGCTCAGCTCGACCTCGGCCACCTCGTCCGGCCAGTCGAACCCCACGTGCACGACGCCGCCGCGCCGCTCGGCGACCAGGCGCCGCGGCGGCGGCAGGTTCACGTGCCGGTACCGCGCGCCGACGGCCGCGCTGCCCTCCGCGACGGTGATCGCGAGCAGCCAGCCGCCGCGTCCGGGCTTCACCAGGATGCCCTCGGACGTCACCGCGTTCGGGATCCGCTTGGACGCCCGGCGCACCTCCTCGACCGGGACGATCGCGCTGCGCGGCCACGCGGGCGGCGCGTCCAGCAGGACGATCTCGGGGTGGCCGTGGCCGGGACGCTCGAACCGGACGAGCATCTCGTCGTCCTCGCCCGCCGCGGCGTCCACGGTCATGTCGTAGATCGGCTCCGGCGGCGCGGACGGCGTGACCGACAGCCGCGTGCCGGGCGTGACCACCTCGCGGCCCTGCTCGTCCAGGTAGACGGCGGAGATCCGGTAGTGGTGCGTCACCCCGTTCGGGACACGCTCGGAGAACCCTTCGCGACCGGCCGGAACGGCCCGCTCGCCGCCCCGCTCGGCGCGGAACACCGCGATGCGGGCGGCCTCCGGCGGGCAGCGCCACCGGCCGGTCACCGTGCCGTCGCCGGGCGTCAGCTCCACCTCGCGCGGTTCCGGCCGGACGAGGATCGGCCCGGCGACGGTCGGCGGCGCGGCGGCCTCGCCCCGCACCGCGATGACCGCGTAGTACAGGTGCACGTTGATCGGCGGGTCGTCGTCCCTGGTCAGCGGGATCGGCTCGCCGTCGGCGGGGCCGTGCGGCGGACGGTCCCGGCGGCGCACCATGTGGTACAGCACCTCGCCCGCCGTGGACGGCGACGCCTCCCACACCAGCCGCACCGACGGCTCCGGATCGGCGTGCACCGTCGCGATCAGGCTCTCGACCGGCTTCGGCGGGAGCCGCCGCTGGTGCTCGGCCGCGCCCGGCAGGTCCCGGACGAGCTTCAGCGCGTCCGCGAGCAGCCGCCAGGCCCGGTCCGGATCGGACTCCTCGGCCGCGGCCTCCCGCAGCCGCGTCGCCGTGGCGACCCGGTGCCGGGCCTCCGCCGCCAGGACGGCGACGTCCTCGGGCAGCTCGTCGCCGCTGGCCGCGTGGCGTCCGCCCGGACCGCGGCCCCCGGCCGGGGCGCCGCCGGACGGATCGGACGCCGTTCCCCCGGTCTCGGTCAGGGCGCGGGCGAACTCGGCGGCGGCGTAGACGTCACCGGCGTCGAGGAGCTCGCGGAGTCGGTCGGCGGGGCCGGGCTGCGGGGGAGCGGCGGCGGCCGGGGCCTGCTCGCGCAGGACCGCGAAGACCAGGCGGCGCGCGTCCGACGCGTCCACGCCGAGCTCCTCGGTCGCGTGCCGGAGCAGCGCGCGCTCGGAGGCGCGCTGCCGCAGGCGCTCGCGGAGCCGGTCGACGATGTCGTACCGGAGCAGCTCGGTCAGGTGCGCGCCGAGGTCGTCGCCCTGCCCCGCGCCTCCCGCGCCCTGTCCCGAGCCTCCCGCGCCCTGTCCCGAGCCTCCCGCGCCCTGCCCCGAGCCTCCCGCGCCCTGCCCCGCGCGCAGGGCCGCGAGGACGGTCTGGGCGTGCGTGGTGCTCGTGTCGCGGCTGCGGCGCGCCCACTCGGCGGCGACGGCCGCGACCGCCTCGGCGGACGGCACCAGCGGCCCCCCGCCCCGGCCCATCGCGGCGAACCCGTCCAGCACGCGCATCGGGCCGCCGACGCGCCCGCCGAACAGGAAGTCGGCCAGGTTGCGCCGGCCGAGGACGTCCAGCGACTCGCGGACCTTGGCGTAGGCGGCGTACGGCGGCGCGGCGGGCAGCGGGTCCGGCTCGCGGACCTCGATCCGGCCCGCGGCGAGCGCGGCCAGCTCCGCGCCGGTCACCCCGGCGGTGCGGGCGATGTCCTCCAGCTCGCCGGGCGTCACCATCTGGATCAGCCCGCCCGCGTCGGCGAGCCGCGCGGCGGCCACCTCCAGCCTGCGCCGGGACCGCGCCGCGCCGCCCGCGAGCCGCTGCTGGAGCGGGCGCAGGTCGCCGCGCTCGGCGGCGGTGAAGATCGGCGCGAGCTCGCGGTGCTCGGCCTCCAGCCGGTCCACCAGCTTGCGGTACTTCAGCTGGCCGCGGGCCCGCCGCCAGCACTGCCGCACCTGCTTGACCCGCGCCGCGACCGCCTCGGGCGTCGGCTGGTCGGGCAGCGCGTACCGGACCCGCAGGTCCTCCGGCGGCTGGTCGCCCGCCGCGCGCGCCGGCTCCAGCACCTCCCGCTGGTACGCCGCGTCGAAGCCCCGCCCGGCCCCCTGCCCGCCGGTCGTCATCGCGTGCTCAGCTCACCTTCACCCGGGACAGCGCGGTGCGGGACCGCTCGACCTCCTCCTCGGACATCCCGCCGACGTCCACCTTGAGCTCCAGCCGCTCGCCGGTCTCCTTCTCCATGGCGGTCACGTTCAGCAGCCCGGACGCGTCCAGCTCGAAGGTCACCCCGATCGGCCAGCCGGCCCGCTTGCCCGGCGGGATCCGGATCTGCCCGGTCGCGATCTCGGAGTTGTCCACCAGCTCGGCCGACTCGACCGACCCGGCCTGCTCCATCACCCGGACGTCCGCGGAGGTCTGCTCGTCGTGGACGGTGTAGAAGTCCTCGGTGTGCGCGGCGGGCAGCTCGTCGTTGGCGTGCACGAGGTGCGCGACGTGCTCGGCGCCGCTGTCCCGGTCCACCACGACGATGCCGAACGCGTGCGAGGCGACGGTGCGGATCCGACGGCCCGCGATCTGCCGCTTCTGGTCGGCCGAGAGCCCGGCGCGTCCGGCCATCTCCTCGGCCTGGTCGTCCTGCCCGGCCGCCAGCAGCCGCCGGTAGGTCTCCTCGAACGCGTACAGCGCGGCGCCCTTGGCGACCGCGAGGTCGGGGTCCTGGAGCCGCGGGTTCAGGCCGAGCTCGGTGGACAGCCGCGCCGCGACCACCGGCATCTTGGTGGACCCGCCGACCAGCACCAGGTCGTCGAAGTCCTCGACGCCCTTCTCCCGCGCGGTCTCCAGCGTCCGGCCGGTGATCTCGATGGTCCGGTCGAGCAGGTCGCGGGTCAGCTCCTCCAGCTTCTCCCGCGTGATCTCGATCGTCGCGCTGCGCCCGTCGTGCATCACCCGGACGGTGTGCGCGGTGCGGTTGGTCAGCGACTTCTTGGCGTCCTCGGCGTCCCGGCGGAGCTGCTGCTCGGACTGCCGGTCGTCCAGCGGGTCGCCCGCGTCCGGGTGCTCGGCGCGGAACCGCTCGGCGAGGTACTCCACCAGCCGGGCGTCCCAGTCCGCGCCGCCGAGCTCGTGGTCGCCGTCGGTGCAGACGACCTCGATGTGCCCGCCGCGCAGGGTGATGACCGTGGTGTCGAACGTGCCGCCGCCGAGGTCGTACACCAGGATCGTCCGGTCCTGCTCGGGGTTCAGCACGCCGTAGGTGATCGCGGCGGCGATCGGCTCGGACACGATGTCGATGACGTTCAGCCCGGCGATGCGTCCCGCCTTGCGGGTCGCGTCGCGCTCGGCCGCGCCGAAGTAGGCGGGGACGGTCACGACCACGTCCCGGGCGTCCTCCCCGGTCTGCGTGCGCGCGTCGGTCACCAGCTTCAGCAGGATGAACGCCGACAGCTCCTCGGGGGTGTACTCGATCCCGTGGATCTCCCGCGCCACCTCCCGGCCCATGTCGCGCTTGACCAGGCTGACGACGTTCTCGGGCTCCAGGATCGCGGTGTCCTTCGCGGTCTGCCCGACGACCACGTTGTCGCCGCTCTCGAAGTACACCACCGAGGGGGTGGTGTCGGTGCCCTCCAGGTTGCGCAGGACCGCGGGGCGACCCACATCGTCGATGGAGGCAATGCAGGAGTAGGTGGTTCCCAGGTCGATCCCGTAGACAGCCATATCCTCTTCACCTATCGCTACCGGAGCGCGGCGGCGCGCCGGGTCGCCGTCCCGCCGGCGCGCGGACGGCCCGGACGGGGACGTCAGCGCGCCGACCGTCGTTGACCATCGTCCCGCTCCGGCCGCCGCCGCGCAGTGCTCTTGACCGACTTCCCAACTCGCACACCGGCCTTACGGACGACCCGTCCGCCCATTTCGAACCCGTCCGCGAGGACGGCCACGACCGTTCCGGCGCGGTCCGGGTCGTCCACCTCGGCCACCCCCATGGGCCGGTGCCGGGACGCGTCGTAGGGTTCGCCGGGCTCGACCTCGAACCGGACGGCGCCGGTCCTGGCCAGCGCGTCGGCCACCTCGTCCGCGCACCCGCCGAGCAGCTTGGCGGCCTGCTCGGGGTCGGGCGCGGACCCGGCGGCCTGCCGCAGCGTGTCGTGCACCTTGTACAGCGCGGCGCGGACCGGTTCGAGCATCGACTCCAGCTCGCCCCGCCGCAGCCGCTGGTTCTCCTCGTGCAGCCGGTCGATGACCGACTCGCGGTGCGCGGCCCGCCCGTCCTCGCGGTCGAACCGCTCGACGAGCTCGCGCAGGACGTCCCGGACCTCCTCGACGGCCTCCAGCGTCCCCGCCGCGTCGGCGCCCCGGCCGGAGGTGGCGGCGGACTCGTCCTCGCCCTCACCCGAGGACCGCTCGTCGGCGTCTGAAGCACGTTCGCCGGAGTCGGAGTCGGACTCGGAGTCGGAGTCGGCTTCGTCCTTGTCCGTCGTGGACGCCGTCGCAGCCGCGTCGTCGTCTGCCCGGTTCTCCGGGCCACGTGCTTTCGGATCGCGTGCGTTATCGGCCGTCGTCTCGTGCGCCTCGTCCGGGCGCCCGGCCTCGTCCGCTTCGTCCGCTTCGTTCATGACGTCCACCTCGACGGGCTCGGAGGCGCCCGCGCGTTCCCGGGTGCTCGCGGACCTGCGAGGTTTCCGCTCGTCCCGCGAACCCGCGCTGACTTCCCGCTTCCGATCGCTCGACACGTTGAGTCACCCTAATGGGACGAACCTCGCAGGCATAGGGCGCGCTTGACCGCGCCCTGACATTTCCCCGGTCGGCGCGTGGTGCGCGGACCGGTTTCTTCCGCCGGACACGACGGGGTAACACGACCGAAACGCGCGTCCCCGAACCTGGTGACCTCGGAAGACATCACGGGAGGTGCCCATGTTGCTGCGGATTCGGGTCCGGCTGCCGGACCGTCCGGGCTCGCTCGCGAGCGTAGCGCGCACGCTCGGCGCGGCGGGCGCGGACGTGGTGCAGATGGCCGTGCTGGAACGGGACGGCGGCCGCGCGCTGGACGACTTCACGGTCGCCTGGCCCGCCGGCGCGGGCACCGCCGGCCTGCGCGACGGCCTCACCGCGATCCCCGGCGTCGCGGTCGCCGGGATCTGGCCGACGGTCGAGCCGAAGGGCGCGCACCCGGACGCCGCGCTGCTCGGCCAGCTCGCCGCCGACCCCGCGCGCGGCACGATGACGCTGGCCGACGCCGTCCCCGCGCTGCTGTCGGCGGACTGGGCGGCCCTCGCCGCCGACCACGTCCTGATCTACGGAAGCCTCTCCGCCCCCGCCAACGCCCCCGGATACGTGTACGAGAGCGCGTTGGGGGAGGGGTGGGGCGGGCCGTCGCGGGCTCGCGCGTTCTCCGGGGACGGCTTCCACTTCGCCGCCTGTCCCGTCTCGGACGGCCTGGACCTGCTCGTCGCGCGCGGCGGCGACGCGCCGCCCTTCCACCGCACCGAGGTGTTCCGCCTCGACCAACTCGTGGTGGCGGCGCGCGCCGTCCTGGCCGCGCCGGTGGGCCGGTGACCCGGCGACCTGACGGCCCGGTGACCTGACGGCCCGGTGGCCTGATGGCCCGGTGGCCTGACGGCCCGGTGACCCGGCCCGCGCATCGAACGCCGGCCATGGGCGAAACCTGGAGCGGGAAAGGCGAAACCGGACGCGGCACGCGCGCGTCTACGTACTCGGACACGGTTCCCGGCCGCGGCGGCGCGGTCGCGCTCGGGGCCGTGTCCTTGTCATCGCGGCACAGAACGCTGTTCGGAAACGCGCATCGGGATCTAGAGTCGGCAGTGGTCAGGTGTTCCCCGCCGCCCGGAGGTCTCGTCGATGGCCGAACTGCTCCGTCCCCACGCCGCCGCCCGCCCGGACGATCCCGCGCTGACCGACGAGCGCGGCGTCACGACCTGGGCGGAGCTGGACGCCCGCGCCGACCGGCTCGCGGGCGCGCTGCGCGGCCTCGGCCTGCGCGCCGGCGACGCGATCGCGATCCATTCGGGCAACCGCCGCGAGTACTTCGAGCTGATGTGCGCGGCGACGCACGCCGGGCTCCGGTACGTCCTGGTGAACTGGCACTGGACGGCCGACGAGCTGCGGTACGTCCTCACCGACTCCGGCGCCCGCGCGCTGTTCTCCGAGGACGCGTTCGGCGACGTCGCGCGCGAGGCGTCCGCGGGCCTGGATCTCGCCGCGCGCGTCGCGCTCGGCGAGCCGATCGAGGGGTTCACGCCGTTCGAGAAGTTCGTCGCGTCCGGTCCGGAGGGAGAGCCCGCCGACCAGGGGATGGGCCTGCCGATGTTCTACACGAGCGGCACGACGGGCCGTCCGAAGGGCGTGACGCGCAAGCTCGCGCAGGCGGGCGGCCCGCTGGACCGCGCGAAGGACATGGGGGACGGGTTCGCGCTGATCCTGGGCATCCCCGAGGGCGGCCGGTCGCTGCTGGTCGGGCCGGTCTACCACTCGGCGCAGTGGCTGTGGTCGCACATGCTGCTCCTGCGCGGACGGTCCGTCGTGATGACCCGCGCCTTCGACCCGGCCGAGACGCTCGCCCTCATCGACCGGCACCGCATCACGAACGTCCATCTCGTGCCGACGCAGTTCGTCCGGATGCTGCGCCTGCCCGGCGTGACGCGCGAGGCGTTCGACGGCTCGTCCCTGGCCTGCGTGTGGCACGGCGCGGCGCCGTGCGCGCCGGACGTCAAGCGCCGGATGATCGAGTGGTTCGGTCCGATCGTGCACGAGTACTACGGCTCGACCGAGGCGTCGGTGAACACGGTCATCACCGCCGAGGAGTGGCTCGCGCGGCCGGGCAGCGTGGGCCGCCCGCTGCCGACGACCGAGATCACGATCCTGCGCGAGGACGGTACGCGAGCCCGTCCCGGCGAGCCCGGCCAGATCTGGTTCCGCTACGCCAACGGCGACGACGTGGAGTACTGGGGCGACGAGGCGAAGACCCGCTCGGCGCACCGCGCGCCCGGCCTGTTCACCACCGGCGACGTCGGCCACCTGGACGAGGACGGCTACCTGTTCCTCGGCGACCGGACCATCGACATGATCATCAGCGGCGGGGTGAACATCTACCCGGCCGAGGTCGAAGGCGTGCTGATCACGCATCCGGCCGTCCGCGACGTGGCGGTGTTCGGCGTCCCGGACGAGGAGTTCGGCGAGCAGGTGAAGGCGGCGGTCGAGCTGGACGACGCCGTCACGCCGTCCGAGGGCCTCGTCGAGGAACTCGTCGCGCACGTCCGGGCGTCGCTCGCAGGGTACAAAGCCCCACGAACTATTGATTTCATGGACGAACTACCGCGAACTCCGACCGGAAAGCTCTACAAGCGCCTGCTGCGCGAGCCTTACTGGCAGAACCGCGACCGCCGCATCTAGACGCGTCCGTCGCATCTAGGCGCGTCCGAGGCGGCCCGAGTCATGCGGAATGGGTAACACTTCACAGACGGCCATGTCCTTTTGTGGTTTCCTGCGACGTGACAAATGCGGGTCCCGACGACGAGGCTGTTCGGAAGTGGTCCCTTGAGCAGTGGTCCCCAGATATTCGCGATCCCCCTGGAGGACGACGCGTACCTCGTGTACGCGCCCCTGCACGGCGTCGCCTTCGCTTCCACGAAAGGACTGGTGTCGTCCCTCTCCGGCGTCCTCGCCGGCGGCGACGGGGACGAGAGCGTGGTCGCGCTCGCCCGCGAGACGGGCCTCCTGAACGACCCTCCGCCGCTCCCCGTCACCCGGCACCGGGGCGACCCGTCGCCGACCGAGGTGACGCTGTTCCTCACGACGGCGTGCAACCTGCGCTGCACCTACTGCTACGCCTCCGCGGGCGACGCCCCCGCCACCTTCATGAGCATGGACGTCGCCAAGCGCGCGATCGACTTCGTCATGGCCAACGCCGAGCGCCTGGACGCGCCGTTCGCCGGAGTGCACTTCCACGGCGGCGGCGAACCCAGCGTCCACTGGAACCTGATGACCGAGGCGCTCGCCTACGCGCGCGAGCGCGCCGGGGACCTGCGCATCATCTCGTCCTCGGCGGGGAACGGCGTCTTCACCGACCGGCAGATCGACTGGATGATCGCCAACCTGGACGGTGGGATGAGCCTGTCGTTCGACGGCCTGCCCGAGGTTCACGACAGGCACCGTCCGACCGTCCGGGGCACCGGGTCGAGCGGGCGCGTCATGCACACCATGCGGCGCTTCACCGAGGCGGGCTACCCGTACGCGGTGCGGCTGACCGTGACGGCGGAGCAGATCCCGCTGCTGCCGGACTCGGTCGAGTTCGTCCTGGCGAACTTCACTCCCACGCGCGTCCAGGTCGAGCCCGCCTACCAGCTCGGACGGCACGAGGGCGAGCCGGACGCCGAGACCGAGGAGTTCATCAAGGCCTACCGGGAGGCGCAGGCGCGCGCCGCCCGGTACGGCCACGAGCTGGCCTACAGCGCGGCGCGCGTCGGCCAGCTCAGCAACCATTTCTGCGGCGTCACGCAGGACAACTTTTGCGTGACGCCCGCGGGCAACGTGTCGGCGTGCTTCGAGGCGTTCTCCGAGGACAACGAGTTCGCGGACGTCTTCTTCTACGGGACGTCCGCGCCGCCCGGTTCGGACGGTTACACCTTCGACATGGCCGCGCTCGACGGCCTGCGCGACCTGGGCGTGGAGAACCGGTCGTTCTGCGACGGCTGCTTCGCCCGCTGGAACTGCGCGGGGGACTGCTACCACAAGTCGCTCGCGACGAACGGGCGCGGGGAGTTCGCCGGATCGCAGCGCTGCCACATCACCCGCGAACTGGTGAAGGACCAGATCCTCGCCCGCATCGCCGACGCGGGCGGGCTCATCTGGCGCGACGGCCGCGAGGACGTCCCCTGCGCCGTCCACGGAGGCGCGCATGAGTGACGTGATGCTGCCCTGGCCGGAACCCCGCCGCCCCGACCGCGACCAGCGCGACGCGAAGGGACCCGCGCCGCGCCGGGAGCAGGCGGAAGGGAAGCGGTCCGCGTCCGGCCGGGAGCAGCCGGAAGGGAAGCGGTCCGCGTCGGGCCGGGAGCAGGCGGCAGGAAGACGGTCCGCGTCGGGCCGGGAGCAGGCGGAGGCGAAGCCGTCCGCGCCGCGCTACGAGCTGCGGAGCGTGATGGACGACGGTTCGGCCGGTCCGGTCGAGGTGCTGCCGATCGTGCGTCCGCCGTGGGACGCCAAGGCCGGACGGCGCGGTTTCCTCGGCGCGGGCATCGCGTCCTCGGTGGCGGCGGCGATGCTGCTCAGCGCGTGCGGCACGAAGGAGAACCCGTCGCCGACGTACGGTCCGGGCGGCGCCGGCGGTCCGAGCGACTCGCCGACCGGCGCCGACACGCCGTCCGACACCTACAGCCCGACCTACACGCCGCCCGACTCGCCGAGCGAGTCGCCGTCCGACGAGCCCTCCGACACCTACTCCCCGCCGGAGTACACGCCCCCGGACACCGGAGGCGGCGGCGGTGGACGCATCTGCACCTGCAACAAGGTCTGCACCTGCATCCCGATCTGCCAGGCGCACCGGCTGCTGGACGCCGACGCGGTCGTCCGGCGGATGGCCGAGACCGTCGTGGTCGCGATGGGCCTGGACGAGCTGCCCTACCTGCGCTGGGCGGCGTCCGAGGCCGCATCGCCGCTGCGCCGCCGGATTGAGAGGCTCGTCGCCGAGCTGCGGGACGGGCGCCGCCTCCGCCACGCCGACCTGCACGGATTCGACTGCGATCCCTACCTCGACTCCGCCGACCCGGTCGTCGCGACGATGGCCGCGCAGGTGCTCACCCTGCGCGCGCTGGCGCTCGGGACGCGCCTGACCGGCCCGCTCGGCGAGCGCGTCGCGCACGCCCTGCGCGCCGGTCACGCCTTGCACGCCGAGCGCGCGCTCGCCTGGACGGCCTGACGCGCGCCCGGACCTGGGCGGTTCGGTGTCCTGCGGGGTGACGCCGCCGCTCCGGGGCCTCGCCCTGCTCTGGTCCCACCGGACCTAGAGCAGGGCGAGGACTGCGTCCAGGTCGGTGAGGCCGGCGTCGGATCCGAGGCCCTGCGCGACCGTCGCGGCGGCGGCCGTGCCCCAGCGCGCGGCCTCCAGGTAGGGGAGTCCGCGCAGCAGGGCCGTCAGGTAGCCGGCGCAGTAGGCGTCGCCGCAGCCGGTGGTGTCGACGACCGGGACGTCCAGCGCGGGCACGCGGTGCACGGTCTCGCGCGTGGCGAGCAGGCTGCCCTCCGCGCCGAGCGTGACGACGACGGACGCCGGTCCCTCCGCGAGCAGGAGGCGCGCGGCGAGTTCCGGGTCGTCCTCGCCGGTGAGGACGGCGGCCTGCTCCTCGTTCGGCAGGACGTGGTCCACGTGCCCGAGGAAGGCGCGGGCGCCGTGCAGCAGGTCCGGCATGTTGGACAGGAAGTCGAGCGTCACGACGGTCCCGGACGCGCGGGCGGCGTCCAGCGAGGCGAGGAACGCCGGATCGTTCAGGCCGAACGTCACGTCCGGGCCGCCGAGGTGGATCGCGTCGGCCGCCGCGAGCAGGCCGGGATCGACCGCGTTGGCGGTGAGCGTGAGGTTCGCGCCGGGGGCGTGGAAGGACGGCCGCCCGCCGTCCGGGCGGATCGGCAGGACGGACGCGGCGGTCTGCGCGTCCGCGCGCCGGACCAGGCCGCTGACGTCCACGCCGTGCCGGGTCATCAGCACGCCGAGCAGGTCGCCGAGGTCGTCGTCGCCGACCGCGCCGACCGACACGACCTCGTTGCCGAGGCGCGCGAGCGCGACGGCCGTCCCCGCGGCGGACCCGGCCGCGGTCACGCGGATCTCGTCCACCACGACCGTGTCCTGGCCGCCCGGGAGCTCGTCCACCGGGCGGGCCAGGACGTCCACGATGTGCGCTCCGAGCGTCAGTACCACCACGGCGGGTCTCCCTCAGAAGATCGTCAGGGCCGTAGCCTACGACCCCGGACGTCTCGGATGTGAGGAGAAGACGGGTGCTGCTTCCGGCTGGTCGGGCGAGGGTGTGCGAGGCGGGTCGCCGCGTGGTGGAGGAGGGGCTGGTGACCGGGGCCGCGGGCAACATCAGCCTGCGGGACGGGGACCGGGTCGTCGTGACGCCGGGCGGTTCGCGGCTCCACCGGCTGGACGGCCGCGACTGCCCGGTGCTCGACCTCGACGGCCGGATCGTGGACGGCGAGCGGACGCCGTCGTCCGAGACGCCGATGCACCTGGCGATCTACCGCGAGACGGACGCGGGCGCGATCGTGCACACGCACTCGGCCCACTGCGTGGCGGTCTCGACCGTCCTGGACGAGCTGCCCGCGATCCACTACTACACGCTGATGCTGGGCGGGATCGTCCGTGTCGCCCCGTACGCGACGTACGGCACGCCGGAGCTGGCGCGCAACGTGCTGGCCGCGCTCGACGGAGGGCGGCGCGCCGCGCTGATGGCGAACCACGGAGCGGTCGCGCTCGGCCGCGACCTGGACGAGGCGGTCGAGAACGCGCTGCTCCTGGAGTGGCTGTGCGGCGTCTACATCTCCGCCCGGACGCTCGGCGAGCCGCGCACGCTGTCCGGCGCGCAGCTCGGCGACGTGCTGGAGCGCTTCGCGGGCCCCAGCTACGTCCCTCCCGCCTGACTTCGCCGGGCCTGCGCCCCTTTCGCCTGTCCGACCGGGGAGCGTCCCTCCCGCGGGATGCGCGCGGCTGTGTAACCTAGCGCTTGCTAGGTAATCGCGAGAAGGGACGTCCATGTCGGACTTCGTGCTGGTCGAACGGCCCCGTCCGCACGTCGCGCTGGTCACGCTGAACCGGCCCGAGCGGATGAACGCGATGGCGTTCGACGTCATGGTCCCCTTCCGCGACGCGCTCGCGGGGATCTCGCGCGACAACGACGTCCGCGCGGTCGTGGTCACCGGCGCCGGGCGCGGCTTCTGCTCCGGCGCCGACCAGGAGTCGCCCGGACGCATCCCCGGCATCGACGGCCTCACCGTCTCCACGATCGCGCTGCGCTCGATGGAGCTGCTCGACGACGTGATCCGGACGCTGCGCCGCATGCACCAGCCGGTGATCGCGGCGGTGAACGGCCCGGCGATCGGCGGCGGCCTGTGCCTGGCGCTCGCCGCCGACATCCGGCTCGCCGCGTCCGGGGACGCCTACTTCCGCGCCGCCGGGATCAACAACGGCCTCACCGCGAGCGAGCTCGGCCTGTCCTACCTGCTGCCGCGCGCGATCGGGGCGTCCCGGGCGTTCGAGATCATGCTGTCCGGACGGGACGTGGACGCCGCCGAGGCCGAGCGCGTCGGCCTGGTCTCCCGCGCCGTCGAGCCGGGCAAGCTGCTGGACGCCTGCTACGAGCTGGCCGGGCGGATCGCCGCGTTCAGCCGTCCCGGCGTCGAGCTCACCAAGCGGATGCTGTGGGCGAGCCTGGACGCCGGGAGCCTGGACGCGCACATGGACCACGAGGGCCTCGGGCAGCTGTTCGTCCGGCTCACCACCCGCAACTTCGAGGAGGCGACGGCGGCGCGCAAGCAGGGCCGCCAGCCCCGCTTCGCCGACTGACCGAACCCGCGCGGCACGCGCCGGCCGGCCGCCCGGTCGTGGTGTGATGGGCGGGTGCCGAGCCTCAGCCACGAGGAGGCGCGCGCCCGCCTGGCCGCCGCGCCCGTGGCCCGGCTCGCCACGGTGTCGCCGGACGGCCGTCCGCACGTCGTCCCGATCACGTTCGCGGTGGCGCGGGGCAGCGTGTTCACGGCCGTGGACCACAAGCCCAAGACCAGCCGCGACCTGCGGAGGCTCGCGAACCTGCGGGCGAACCCGCGCGCGGCCGTCCTCGCCGACCACTACGACGAGGACTGGGACCGGCTGTGGTGGGTCCGCGCGGACGGCCGGGCGCGCGTGCTCTCCGAGCCGTCCGCGATGGCCGCGCCGCTCGACCTGCTCGCCGGCCGCTACCCGCGCTACCGCGACCGCCGCCCGGACGGCCCGGTGATCGAGATCGTGATCGACCGCCTGGTGGGCTGGACGGCGTCCGGCGTCACGGCACCACCCCCCGAGCGGCCGGAGGCTCCCAGGCGTCGGCGATCGCCGTGAGGCGGTCGGCGTACTCGATGTGGGACGCCCATTCGGCGGGCCAGGCGTCCATGCCGAGATGCGCCCCGGCGAACGCGCCCGCCAGGCACGCGATCGAGTCGGAGTCGCCGGAGCTGGCCGCGCCGCGCCGGATCGCGGCGACCGGGTCGTCCGGGAACAGCAGGAAGCAGTAGAGCCCGGTCGCGAACGCCTCCTCGGCGATCCAGCCCGCGCCGGTCGCCTCACAGGGGTCGGCGTCGCGGTCGGGGCGGAGCAGCGCGGCGTCCAGGCGGTCGAGGACGGCCAGGCAGTCGTCCCAGCCGCGCGCGATGAACGCCTCGGCGGACGCGTCGTGCGAGTGCGTCCAGAGCGCGCCGAGCCAGTCGTGCCGGTACACCGTGCGCTGCTCGTTCGCGCGCTGCCGGAGCGCGGCCGGAAGGTCGGCGGGGGACATGCCGTCCAGGAGCCATCGGGTCGCGAAGGCCGTGAGCTCGCTCGCGGCGAGTCCGGTCGGGTGCCCGTGCGTGAGCGCGGCCTGGAGCTGCGCCGCGCCCGCCCGCTGGTCGTCGCGGAGGCCGGGCGCGAGGGCGACCGGCGTGACGCGCATGTTCGCCCCGCAGCCCTTGGAGCCGATCTGCGTCGCCTCCTCCCACGGCAGGCCGCGGTCGAGGCCCTCGCAGGCGCGCAGGCAGGTGTTCCCGGGCGCGCGGTTGTTCTCCGGGTCGTGCAGCCAGTCGACGAACCGCCGCCGCCACATCGGCGTGATCAGCTTCGCGTCGAGCGGCGGGTTCCGCAGCGCGTCGACCAGCCCTTCGGCCACGGCCAGCGCCATCTGCGTGTCGTCGGTGACGAGCGCGGGCGTCCGCTCGAAGTCCCGCGGGCCGTCCGGCCCGTACCGCTTGTGGATCTGCTTCATGCCGAGGAACTCGGTGGGCGCGCCCAGCGCGTCCCCGTAGGCCAGCCCGAACAGGCTTCCGCTCACTCGTCTCATTGCACCCCTGACACGTAGTTTCCCGGTGTCACACCGTAATACCGGACGAACCACCGGTGCATATGGCTCTGGTCGGCGAACCCGGTGAGCGCCGCCGCTTCGGCCGGCGGCGTCCCCGCGCGCAGGAGCCTGCGCGCCTCGCGAAGCCGTAGCTGCCGCTGGTAGTCGCTCGGCGCCATCCCGTACACCCGGCGGAACCCCCGGTACAGGGCGAAACGGCTGCTCCCGGCCGCCGCCGCGAGATCGTCGGCCGTCACGTCCGCCAGGGGATCGTCGTGCAGGATCTCCCGTGCGCGCGCGACCGCGCCGTCCGGCTGCCTCCT
Source organism: Actinomadura gamaensis (assembly GCF_042652125.1). Taxonomy (NCBI): domain Bacteria; kingdom Bacillati; phylum Actinomycetota; class Actinomycetes; order Streptosporangiales; family Thermomonosporaceae; genus Actinomadura; species Actinomadura gamaensis. Next base: position 87,603 of record NZ_JBHSIT010000006.1, read on the forward strand.
CGGCTCGGAGAGGCGGGCGGCGCGGCGGGCCAGCGCCGTCACCGCGCGCGTCGTCAGCTCGTCCCGCCTCAGCGCGGACGCGCCGTCGAGCAGCCCCTGATGCAGGTCGCGCAGGCTCGCCGCCAGGACCGGGTCGGCCACGACCGGCGACGCGAACAGCGGCGCCCCGCCCCGCACCCGCGCGTCCGTCAGGACGTCCTCGACCAGCTCCGGCCCCAGGTGGACGATCCGGTAGGTGAAGCCGAGCGAGTCCGCGGCCTGCCCGTCGTGCGGGTCGTCCGGGTTGAACGCCATGACCATCCCGGCCGCGCTGGTGTGCGCGCCGCCCCGGCACCGGAACGCCTGCGCGCCCGCCTCGGTCACCCCGAACGAGTACGTCTCGTGGCTGTGCCGGTGGTAGACGTGCCTCTCGAAATGCGCGTACATGGCCTCGACCGGACGGTCCGGATCGCGCCAGTAACGGGTCCACTCGCCTTCCACCCGTCCATCGTGGCGCACCAGCGTTCAATACCGCGACCTGCGCGTTCGGTGAGAATCCTCGCATGCGCTTCGACACCAAGATCGGGATCGTGGTCCGCGACGACCTGGCCGCCTGGCAGCGGCTCAACGTGACCGCGTTCCTCTCCAGCGCGGTCGCCGCGGGCGCCCCCGAGCTGATCGGCGAGCCCTACGAGGACGGCTCCGGCAACCGCTACCTCCCGATGCTGGGCCAGCCGGTGCTGGTCTACACGGCGTCCGCCGAGCAGCTCGCGTCCGTGCACGCCCGCGTCCTCACCCGGGCGGACATCAGCGAGGCCGTCTACATCGAGGACATGTTCAAGACCGGCAACGACGCCGACAACCGCGCGACCGTCCTCGCCCGAGCAGCGGGCGACCTGCCCCTCGTCGGGGTCGCCGTGCACGGCCCGCGCAACCCGGTGGACAAGATCCTCAAGGGGCTGTCGCTGCACCCCTGACGCCGTCCGCGGTGATCCCGACGAGCCCGGCGAGGCGGTCGCGGTGGGCGGCGGGCGGGCCGAACAGCTCCTGGGACGCCTTCGCCCGCTTGAAGTACAGGTGGGCGTCGTGCTCCCAGGTGAACCCGATCCCGCCGTGGAGCTGGATCGTCTCGCCCGCGACGTGGAAGTAGGCGTCCGAGCAGAACGCCTTGGCGAGCGCCGCCGCCACGGGCAGCTCGCCGGACGCGCCGTCGGACGCGCCGTCGGACGCGCCGTCGGACGCGCCCGCGGGCGCGTCGTCGGCGGCCGAGGCGGCGTTCAGCATCGCCGACCGCGCCGACTCGACCTGGACGAACATGTCCGCGCACCGGTGCTTGACCGCCTGGAAGCTCCCGATCGGCCGTCCGAACTGCTCGCGCACCTTCACGTACTCGACGGTCATCTCCAGCGCGCGCTCGGCTCCGCCGACCTGCTCGGCGGCGAGCAGCGTGGCGGCGACGTCGCGGGCGCGCGCGAGGGCGGCGTCCGCGTCCGCGGCGACGAGCCGCGCGGGGACGTCCGCGAAGTCGAGCCGGGCGAGCTTCCGCGTCTGGTCGAGCGTGGGGAGCGGCGTCCGGGTGAGGCCGCCGGCGTCGCCGTCCACGGCGAACAGCGCGGTCGAGCCGTCGCCGGACCGGGCCGCGACCAGGATCAGGTCGGCGGTGTGACCGTCCAGGACGTAGGTCTTCGTGCCGCTGAGCACGCCGTTCTCGCAGGTCATCGCGGGCGGGGCGGTCCAGCGGCCGTCCTCGGTCCAGGCGAGGGTCGCGATGGACGAGCCGTCCGCGATGCCCTGAAGATCGCCGGCCTCCGCGCCGGCGGCCAGCAGCGCGGGCAGCGCGAGCCCGACCGTGGCGAGGAACGGCCCGCAGTACAGGACGCGTCCCATCTCCTCGAACACGACGGCCAGCTCCCGCACCCCGAACCCGGACCCGCCGTGCTCCGCCGGGACGGCGAGCCCCTGGAGGCCCAGCTCACCGGCCATGCGCCGCCACAGCTCCCGGTCGAGGCCGTCCCGCGTCGCCATCAGCCGCCGCGCCGCGGCGACGGGCGCGTGCTCGGCGAGGAATCGGCGCAGCACGGCCCGCAGCTCCCGCAGCTCCTCGGTCTCGACCAGGGTCATCGTCCGCCTCCCGACCAATGCGGCCAAACGCTTGCTTGGCAAGCATACGGGTCAGCGGATCGACGTGTCCTCCAGGGACTCCAGCAGGACGCGCAGCGCCGCGTCGAACTGCTCCCGCCGCTCGGGCGGGAGCGCCGCCAGCATCCGCGCGACGTTGTCGACGTGCGGGGCCATCAGGCCGTCGATGAGTTCGAGCCCCTCGGGCGTGAGCCGGATCTGGACCGACCGGCGGTCGCCGCCGTTCCGGACCCGCTCGACCAGGCCCTTGGCCTCCAGCTTGTCGATCCGGTTGGTGATCGCGCCGGACGTCACGAGCGACGCCTTGAGCAGCGCGCCGGGCGTCATCGTGTACGGCGCGCCCGACCTGCGCAGCGTGGCGAGCATGTCGAACTCGTGGTTCTCCAGCCCGTGCCGCCGGTAGAAGTCGTGGTTGGCCTGCTGGAGCCGGTACCGGAGCCGGGCGATCCGCCCGTTGATCCCCATGGCCTGGAGGTCCAGGTCGGGGCGCTCGCGGGCCCACTGGTCGAGGATCGCGTCCATCGCGTCGGCCATGCCGGGTCCTCCGGTTCCTCGCGTGACCTATGTCTCAACGTTAAGAGGATCAATGCTGAGGCATTCTGTGTTGGTATCTCAACGTTGAGATTATCAAGGTGAAGGAGTTCCGGCCATGACCACCTCCCAGGCGGCCACCCTGGCGCCCGCCGAAGCCGCGCAGAAGGTCCCCCTCCGCCGGTGGCTGGGCGTCGGCGCGGTCGCGTCCGGGACGTTCGCGATGGTGACCCTCGAACAGCTCCCCGTCGGCCTGCTCAGCTCCGTCGGCTCCGACCTGCACGTCTCCGAGGGCGTCGCGGGCCTGATGGTCACGGTCCCCGGCCTGGTCGCCTCGGCCGCCGCGCCCCTGCTGCCCGTCGCGATCCGCCGCCTGGACCGGCGCCACGTGCTGATCGGCCTGATCTCGCTCATGGTCGTCGCGAACGTCCTGACGGCCCTGGCGCCGAACTTCGCGACGCTGCTGGCGGCCCGCTTCCTGGTCGGCGTCGGCATCGGCGGGTTCTGGGCGATGGCGGCGGGCATCGCCGTGCGGCTCGTCCCGTCCCACGCGGTGCCCAAGGCGACGGCGCTGACGTTCGGCGGCGCGACGGCCGCGAACGTCCTGGGCATCCCGGCGGGGACCCTGATCGGAAGCCTCACGAGCTGGCGCGTGGCCTTCGTGTCCGTGGCCGTCCTGGGACTGGTGATCGTCGTGGCCCTCGTCGCGCTGCTGCCGTCCCTGCCCGCCGACGACGCGGTGCGGCTGCGGGCGCTGGCCGCGCAACTGCGCGTCCCGGCCGTCCGGACCGGCATCCTCGCGACGTTCTTCCTGGTCAGCGGCAACTTCGCCGCCTTCACCTTCGTGAACCCGCTGCTGCGCGACCTCTCCGGCCTCCCGAAGGACGCGGTCGGCGGACTGCTCCTGCTCTTCGGCGCGGCCGGAATCGCGGGCAACTTCCTGGCCGGAATGCTGCTCTCCCGGAACGTCCGCCGGACGATCCTGGCCGTGAGCCTGACCCTGGCCGCCGTCCTGGCCCTGTTCCCGCTCCTCGGCGCGAACCCGGCCGGCGGCGTGGCCCTGCTGCTCGTCTGGGGGCTGGCGTTCGGCGGCATCCCGGTCAGCGTCCAGACCTGGATCCTGCGCTCGGCCCCGGACGCCGCCGAGGCCGCGACGGCCCTGAACACCAGCCTCTTCAACCTGGCGATCGCCCTCGGCGCCCTCTTCGGCGGCCTGGTCGTCGACCACCTGGCGCTGCGCGGCGTCCTGTGGCTCGGCGCGGCGCTGATCCTCGGCACGACCGTCGCCATCGCCAGGGCCCGCGACCAAGGACGTTGACCCGCGGGGAAGGCCGCCGTCCGTTCGACAGTGCGGGAATCGGTGTTCGGAACCGGGGCTTTTCGGCTGGGCGCCGCCGCCTCACGAGGCCGCCACCCTGACGTTACGCAGAGTGATGTCTCCGCTGCGAGGCGTGAGGGTGAGAGATGGCCGGGCACAGGTCTCACAAGCCCGAAAGGGCTGGTCACAAGCGGCAAGGCCGCGCACAGCAGACACCGAACCCCGAAGGAGAACCATTCATGGCTGTCACCGAGGGCGATCTCGCGTTCACCGCGCAGCGGATCGAATTCACCCACGAGTCCTCCAAGGGAGGGCTCAACATGACCAAGACGATCAGCCTGCCCCGGAAGATCCTCTACGACGCCAACGACAAGGCCATGGTCCAGGTGGCCATGCAAGGCTGGCGCCTGGAGTCGGAGAACAACGCCAACAACCGCGAAGACGTCGAGTGGGGCCAGGGCGGCGTCACGATCTCGCGCGAGGGCGTCGACGGCCCGGACGTCACCGTCCGCGTCAAGGCGGACATGGGCCCGCAGGACCCCACGGCGTGGAAGTTCTCCGGGTGGGTGGACGTGCTCGTCATCGGCCTGGTCAAGAAGGCCAAGGGCGACTAGTCCGCCCCTCGAAATGAGCATCTGACCGCCATTGGGACGCACGCGATGCGAATGCGGTGCGGACGCGGTGCGGGTGCGACAACGCCTCGCCGGCGCTCTCGCCGGCGAGGCGTTCGCGTCTCGGTCGGCAGCCGCCAATTGATTGTTCGTTGCGTACTGGACGCGGTGAACGTTCGATAGCGGATGTCCGCGGCGCTGCGGATGAGTGGCGTCCGCCGAGGACATTGTTGCGGAGGCGAGACCTCCCGCGCCCTCTTTCGAGGACGCGGGAGGTCTCGCCATATGGGCCGGTGGCGTGCCCGGTTGCTACGACCTGGGGGAGTGCGGTCGGGTGTTCCCGCTCAGCCCGCCGTCGTCCTGGCCGTGCGCTTCCTGACCACCCGCCGTGCCCTCGCCGTCCGGGTGGGTGACGTGCGGCCGGCCGTGCCCTGACAGCCCACCGCTCTCGTCGTGGTCGCCTCCCTGGTGATCGCCTCCCTGGTGGTCGCCGCCATGGTGGCCGTTGCCACCTTGGTGGTCGCCCCCTTGGTGGTCGCCCCCTTGGTGTCCGTTGTCATCGTGATGGTCGCCTCCGTGGTGGTCGCCGCCGTGATGGTCACCGCCGTGGTGGTCGCCGTCGTCCTGGTTGGAACCGGTGCCGCAGCCGAGGGAACGAGCGCAGAGGACCAGTTCGGCGGTGGCGCCGCCGCCGGTCTGCGCTCCGTCCTGCCCGCCGGTCTCGTTGGCGACGGCCCGGGCGCTGTTGCGGAACTCACCGGCCCGGGTGACCTGGACCTTGAGCTCCAGGGTGGCGCTGTGGCCCACGGCCAGGTTGTCCAGCGCCCACCGTCCGGTCGCCGGGTCGTAGGCGCCGTCCGAGGCGGTCGCCGACAGGAAGGTGAGCGTGGCCGGGACCCGGTCGGTCACCTTGATCCCGGTGGCGGGGCTCGGGCCGTCGTTGGACACCCGCAGGACGAACGTGACCGTCTCACCGACGTTGACCCGGGTGCGGTCGGCGGCCTTGACCAGCCGGAGCCGGACCGAGGCGGCGACCGGGGTGGACACCGCGTTGGAGGTCGAGGTCATGTGCTTGGTCTCGCCGCCCACGGTGTGCGTGTAGGCGGCGGTGGCCTGGTTCTCGACCGTTCCGCCGGCGCCCGCGCGGTCCACCCGGACCTGGAACTCCACGGTGAGGCCCTCGGCGGTCTCCTTGACTCCGGTGGTGTCCAGGCGTCCCCCCTTGCGGTGGGCGGGGTCGGCGCCGGCGCCCAGGTAGAACCGCACGGTCCTGCCGTCGGTGGCGACGTCCGGGACGGTGGTGCCGGCGCCGGGGCCCTTGACGACGCGCGCGCTGCCGGGCACGTAGGCGATGCCGTCCGGAAGGGTGTCGGACAGCACGAACTGCTCGGCCGCGACGCCGCCGTAGTTGGTGGCGTTGACCTGGTAGGTGAGCGTCCTGCCCACCTGCGACTGGCCGCCGGGCGTGGCCGTCTTCTCCAGCACGACGTACGGCGGGGTGCCGAACTCGATGCGGTCCAGGAAGTTGCCGTTGGTCTGGCTGCCGCCGTAGGCCGACACCGAGCGGAAGGCGAACCGGGTCACCTTCTGCCCGGCCGGAACGGTGTAGGAGCCGGTGTGCTTGACCCACGCGGTCCGGTCGTCGGCGAACTCGGCCTGCTGCACCGGCTTGTCGGGCGGGCCGATGTCCACGGCCATCTTGTCGACGCCGTCGCGGCCGCGGTGCATGAGGCTCCAGTACAGGGTGCCCGCGTTCTCGGTGTCCAGGTCCTGGTAGAGGGTGGACTCCTGCCTGGCGTTGAGCTCGGCGTACTGCTTGCCGGACGCGGCGTCCACGCCCGGCATCACGCCGCTCGCCCACAGCTCGATGAGATGGTCGGGGGTGGCCTTCGGGTCGATGGGCTGGGCGATCCAGCCCGGCACGTGGTCCTTGTCGCTCGCGCGGGTGGCGTCCGGCAGTTGCACGTACCGGTTGCTGGACGGGTCCCATCTGTCGCGGGGCACATCCGGTTGCTCGAAGTCGCCGTTGACCAGCTTGACCTGCTTGGGCGCCCGGTCCTTGGAGGGGTTCTGGGGTGCGGCCATGGGGGCTCCTTGTGAGGGAGGAATTGGACGTACTCCCCTTTTGGCTACCCTCGGTAACGATCGCTAACGTTGCAGAGTAGTTGCAGGTCAGTGCCGCCCAAATAGCCCATCGTCACCCACAGTCACAGATTCTTTGCCCGCCGCAGAAGATGGGCGACCACCCGCCCGCCCCTTCCCGGCGGTGGCGGCGGACAAGCCGGATTCAACCGGTGGCGGACATCGTCCGGGTGGCGTACTCGTTCAGGGCGGCGCGGACGAAGAGCGCGCCTTCCCTGCCGCCGTAGGTGGCCTCGAAGTCGGGATGCTCGACGTACAGGTCGCCCAGGCAGCGGACGAGCCGGATCGAGCGTTCGCGGTCGCCGTCCGCGACGGGCGTGCCGGGGATCTGGGCGAGCCAGGCGACGTGGCGTTCGGCGAGGGCCTGGGCGCGCGGGGAGGCCGGCGTCGCGCCGTCCCGCCAGGCGGCCTTCCACGCGCCGACCAGCTCGTCGGTGTCGCGCTTCCAGGCGACGCGCTGGCTCAGGGACTTGCCCTTCCACCAGGCGTTGCTCTCCTCGTAGGCGCGCTCGCCCCAGCGCGCGACGACATCGTCCCGGTAGGGCTCGTTGAAACCCTCCAGCATCATCTCCAGGGACGGATCGACGCCCCTCCGGCGCGCCTCCAGGGTGTGGCGGACCGCCCGGATCCGCTGGTCCAGGCGGTCCCGCTCCGCTTCCAGGAGGGTGATGTGCTCGCTGAGCGTCGTCTCCTCGTCCTTCTCGTGCGCCAGGATGTCCGCGATGTCGGGCAGCCCGAGGCCGAGGTCGCGGAGCAGGAGGATCCGCTGGAGGCGGGCCACCGAGCCGGAGTCGTAGTACCGGTAGCCGTTCTCGCCCACGCGCGACGGGCGCAGCAGGCCGATGTCGTCGTAGTGCCGGAGCGTCCTGCTCGTGACTCCGGCGCTGCGCGCGACCTGCTGGATCGTCCACTCCACGGTCGTCAGCTCTCCACGATGAAGTCACCCGTGATGTTCTCCCGCGCCCATTCTTTCGCGTGTCCGAGCTCGGCCGTGCGCGGCGCGGTGAGGACCACGCGGTTCCCGTCGGCGTCGTCGATGGTCAGGTCGGAGGTGAACCAGCGGGTGTCCTCCGGGCCCGAGACCCGGACGCCGTCGAACCCGCGCAGGCGGTCGGCCAGCGCCGCGAGGTCCTCGTCCGGGGCGGAGAAGCTCACGCTCGTGCTCCCGCGCTCCGGCCTCCCCGGGACGATCAGCAGGTCCTGGTACTTCATCCGGCGCAGATGGACGACGGCGGGCGAGCCGTCCGGCCCGGGGACGGCGGCCAGCGAGACGAACCCGACGGCCTGGTAGAACGCTTCGGCGGCGCGGACGTCCGAGACCTGGAACGTCGCGAACATCGGCATGGGGTAGATGGTTCGGTCGATCACGCGCCCCACGCTAGAAGTTGACGCAACGGCAAGGTCAACCCGCCGGGGCGCGTCAGCCGTAGCGCTTCATCTCGTGGAAGAAGCCCGGCACCTCCTGGAGCCCGCCCGACGCGGTGACCTGGTCGTACACGTGGCGCGCGACGGCCAGGTCGAGGACGCCGAGACCGAACGGGGAGAAGATCACGGGCTGGTCGGCGGGCGGGACGACCTTGCCGGCGAGCACGTCGTAGAGGGTGCCCGCCACGAAGTCGCGGTGGCCGACCTTCTGCTCGGCCAGGTGCGGCGAGGTGTTCGCCTTCATGCAGTGCTCGACGTCGTCCACGACGTTCCAGGACGCGAGGATGATCTCCGGCGACAGGTCGCGCAGGGACACGTGCAGGACGAGCGGGGCGTGCGCGAACCAGGCCGGGTCGTGGACGTGCGGCTCGCCCGCGACCGTCGCGAAGACGATCAGGTCGGACGACCGGATCAGCTCCTCGGCCGTGCCGTGGATCGTGATCTCGCCGTCCTCGCTCCGCGCCAGGTACTCGCGGAATCCTTCCGCGTGCTCGGCGGACAGGTCGTGGATCCCGAGCTCGTCGAACTCGAAGCCGTTCGCGGCGAGGTAGGTGTGGACGTACCGGGCGATCAGGCCGACGCCGAAGAAGCCGGCGCGGCGCGGGCGCGGGCCGCGGGCGTCGGCGAGGCGGGCGGCGGCGAGGGCCGCGGACGCGGCGGTCCGCGCCGCGCTGATGATGGACGACTCCAGGCACGCGAACGGGTACCCGGTCTCGGTGTCGTTCAGGATCAGGACGGCCGAGGCGCGCGGGACGCCGTTCGCGACGTTGCCCGGGAACGACGAGATCCACTTGATGCCGTGCGCGTTCACCTCGCCCTTCACCGACGCGGGCAGCGCGATGATCCGGTTGGCGGGCTGGTCGGGGAAGCGCAGGAAGTAGGAGTCCGGGTTGACCGTCGCGCCCTCGCCGTGCAGCCGGTAGGCCGCCTCGACCATGGCGGTGACCTCGGGCTCGCGGCCGTGCACGGCCTCGTGCACCTGCGCGCCGGAGATCACGGCGAAGGACGGGGTCTGCGACATCGGGAGGGGCTCCTCTACGGTTCGGCGACGCGGCGGCGCGTCGGGCGTCATGCGGTGGTCGGCGCCGGCAGGTGGTCGGCCGGCAGGTCGGGGAAGTGCTCGGCGAGCCACCCCTCGTCGTAGATCGAGTCGAGGTAGCGCTCGCCGAGGTCGGGGGCGATCGCGACGGCGACGGGCCGCCGTCCGTCGGCGGCGTGCCGGGCGGCCAGCCAGCTCGCCGCGCCCGAGACGACCGTCCCGGTGGAGCCGCCGAACAGGAAGCCGCGCGCCGACAGCCGGTGGACGGTCCGGATGGTGTCGGGCTCCGCTACGTGCACGATGTCGTCCACGTACGACTCGTCCACGAGGGCGGGGCGGGCGCTGGTGCCGAGGCCGGGGACCATGCGGCGTTCGGGGATGCCGCCGAAGGTGACCGAGCCGACCGCGTCGATCGCGACGATCGTGACCGGGCGGCCCCGCTCGCGGAAGTAGCGGGCGCAGCCCATGAGCGTGCCGGTGGTGCCCGCGCCGACGAACAGCACCTCCAGGTCGGGGAAGCGGCGGTCGATGGCGGGCGCGGTGCCGTTGTAGTGGGCGAGCCAGTTGTTGCGGTTGGCGTACTGGTTCAGCCAGACGTGGTCGGACCGGTCGGCGCACAGGCGCCGGACGTGGTCGATGCGGCTGGCGAGGTAGCCGCCGTTGGCGTCCTGGTGCCCGATGACCAGCACCTCCGCGCCGAGCGCGCGCATCACCCGCATGGACGCGGGGTTGCAGCGCGGGTCGGTGACGCACAGGAACCGGTAGCCGCGGTCGGCGGCGATGATGCTGAGCGCGATGCCGAGGTTGCCCGAGGACGACTCGACGATCGTGGAGCCGGGCCGCAGCACCCCGTCGCGCTCGGCGGCCTCCACCATCGCGGCGGCGGCCTTCAGTTTCACCGATCCGGCGAAATTGAACCCCTCGCACTTGAGGAACAGCGGAACGTCGAGCACGGGACGCAGGTCCACATAGAGGTCTTCGACGTTGAAGTCCTGCGGCGAGGTGATGATGGGCACGCTGCCACCCTGGGAAGAAATGCGATCTCGTTGGCCGGCGGAAGTGGGGACGGCGACGCGGCGAAAGGGAGGGTCCCACCTCTCGCCGATCCGTTGTGCGAATGGCTCGAACGCAATTTCCGGCCGTTCTCCAGCTTCCCCCGAAGTGTGCCGCGATCATCTGGTGGAACCGTGGCGGATCATCACGGTACCTAGCTGCATGTACTCCCGCAACCCCCGGCTTACCGGCCGGTAGGGTGGTTATCCGACAGAAACCCGGCAGGACTGGCCGGGGTCGGACATAAGCTTCTTCCCGCGTCGAAGCCGGTTCCGAACCGGCGGATATTCGACGATGACGGCTGAGCGCCACCACATCACGGAGGGTGACGATGAACGCTGGGCTGCCGGTCCGCGACCGCCTGCTGCCGGTCGAGGCCCTGCCGGTGCTGGACGTCCCGCCCGGCGAGATCGCGCGCGCCCGCGAGCTGGCGGCGCGGCACGGCATGGTCCGCGACCGGGGCGTCGACCTCGGCGCGCCGGTCATCGCGCGGGTCGAGCGGTTCGCCGCCGAGGGCGACCGTCCGGCGGTCGCCGACGGGCGCCGCGAGCTGAGCTACGCCGAGCTGGCGGCGGAGGCGCGCAGGTTCGCCACGCTGCTGGAACGCGAGGGCGTGCGGCCGGGCACGGTCGTCGGCGTCGGGGGCGAGCGGCGCGTCGAGGTGCTGGCCGCGTTCCTGGCGCTGGAGCTGGTCGGGGCGCTGTACGTGCCCGCCGACGGGAGCTGGCCGGCCGGGCGGGTCCGGGACGTCCTGGACCAGGCGGGCGCGGCGCTGCTGATCACCGTGGAGGACGAGGTGCCCGCCGCGCTGCGCGAGGGCGCGGAAGCGGCGGGCTGCCGGATCGTCCCGGCGAGTGGGGCGCGCGGCTGCGGGCCGTGGCGGGGCGAGCCCCGGCTGGAGTCGCTCGACCAGCCCCGGTACGTGCTGTTCACCTCGGGTTCGACCGGCAAGCCGAAGGGAGCGGTGGTCGAGCACCGCGGGATGCTCAACCACCTGTTCGCCAAGATCGTGGACCTGGGCATGACCGGCGCGGACGTGCTGGCGATGACCTCGCCGCTCGGCTTCGACATCTCGGTCTGGCAGATGGTGTGCCCGCTGCTGATCGGGGGCCGGGTCGAGATCGTCCCGGACGAGGTGGCGCACGACCAGGTGGCCTTCGCCCGCGCGGTGGACGAGCGCGGCATCACGGTCGTGGAGCTGGTGCCGACCATGGTCCGGCACCTGCTGGACGACCTGCCGGACGCCCCCGCGGGCTCGCTCGGCGGGCTGCGCTGGATGATCGCGACCGGCGAGGAGCTGCCCGCCGAGCTGTCCCGGCGCTGGCTGGAGGCCATGCCGCACGCCGGGCTGCTCAACGCCTACGGCCCGACCGAGTGCTCCGACGACGTCACCCACCACACCGTCACGGCCCCCGACCTGGAGCTCCTCCGGCTCCCGATCGGGTCGCCGATCGTCAACTCGCGGCTGTACGTGCTGCGCCGGACCGAGGACGGCACGTGGGCGGCCTGCGACGTCGACGAGGTCGGCGAGCTGTTCGTCGGCGGGATCTGCGTGGGCCGCGGCTACCTCGGCGACCCCGACCGCACCCGCGCGGCGTTCTTCCGCGACCCGTTCGAGGACTCGCCCACCGGACGCCTGTACCGGACCGGCGACGCCGTCCGGCTGCTCCCGGCGGGCGCGGGCGGCGAGGACCGGCCCGTCCTGCAGTACCTCGGCCGGGTGGACCGGCAGGTGAAGATCGCCGGAGTGCGGATGGAGCTGGGCGAGATCGAGGCCGTCCTCCAGCGGCACCCGGGGGTGGGCGCGGCGGCCGTCGTGGTGCACGAGTTCGATCACTCACGGTAGTCACACTGGCCCGTTCCGGTCGTGAACCATTGTCACATCCCGCGCGTCCGCGTTCACTCAGCGAACGTTCAGCGGTGGGGTTTTGTCACCTTGGTTAGTGATTGCAGAGGTCAAGTTCTACTTTCGGGGGGATTGCGGGGCATGTGACGGGCTGGTTAACTGAGCCTCTGCTACTCCTCAGTAGAGGTGCGGGTCGAGGGGACCTCGGCACCGGGCGAAAGCAGTGGCGCTCCCGCCCGGACACACGGTCGGGGCCCTGGTGGCAGACGTGTTCCGCCACGGCCGGGCGCGCGGCCGGGTGAGACGTTCCGAAGGGGCTCGGGGAAAGGGGATACGCGCTACCCGACGGTTTTCGTGTGCAACGCTTTTCGCATTTTCGCGTGCCTTCCCGGCACGGGCGTCCGATCCTGCCGCCCGGGGAGCGCCGACCCCCTTCGACCGGGAAAGTTCCACTGAATGTCCCCCAGCGAGTTCGTTCCTCTTTCGGCCGCGCAGCAGAGCGTCTGGTACGCCCAGCAGCTCAATCCCGAGGTGCCGATCTGCATCGCGCAGTACATCGAGATCGAGGGACCGCTCGACCCTGCGCTGTTCGACCGCCTCGCGACCCTGGGGACCCGCGAGTTCCCGGGTATGCAGATCCGGTTGACCGAACGCGACGGGACGCCGTTCCAGACCATTGCCACCGACACCCTGGCGGCCATTCCCACCCTCGACTTCTCGGCCGAACCCGACCCGCGCGCCGCCGCGGACGCCTGGATCCGCGCCGACATGGCCGCCCCGATGGACCTGTACGGCGAACGCCTCTACACCATGCGGGTCCTGCGCCTCGGCCCGGAGCTGCACCGCTGGTACCTGCGCGCGCACCACGTCGCGGTGGACGGCTTCGCCGGGTCCATGGTCAACGCCCGGATGGCCGAGGTCTACAACCTGCTGGTCGCGGGCGGCGAGTACGAGCCGCGCGAGCGCGGCGACTACCGGGCGCTGCTCGCCGAGGACGCCGCCTACCGCGCGTCCGAGCGGTTCGCGCAGGACCGCGCCTACTGGACCGAGCGGTTCGCCGACCTCCCCGAGGTCGTCACGTTCACCTCGCGGACCGCGCCGCCGACCATGGACTTCCTGCGCAGCTCCACCACGCTGGACGCGGCGGGCAGCGCGGAGCTGGCCGCCGCCGCGCGCCGCCTGCGCACCGCGACGCCCGGCCTGGCGATCGCCGCGACCGCCGCCTACATGGCCCGCGTCACGGGCGTGGACGAGGTCGTCCTCGGCCTCGCGGTGACCGGCCGCACCACCGAGCTGGCCCGGACGACCCCGACGATGATGTCCAACATCGTCCCGCTGCGGGTGACCGTGGACCCGGGCCTGACCGTCGAGGAGCTGACCCGCTCGGTGTCCCGGGCGACCGCCCGCGCCCTGCGGCACCAGCGCTACCGCGTCGAGGACCTGCGCCGCGACCTCGGCCTGCTCGCCGACGGCCGCCGCCTGTACGGCGCGATCGTCAACATCATGCCGTTCGACTACACGGCGGACTTCGCGGGCAGCCGCGCCACCGCGCACCCCCTCGCGCTCGGCCTGACCGAGGACATCGCGTTCAACGTCCACGACGGTCTGGACGGCCGCGGCACGCGCATCGACCTGGACGGCCACCCGGCCCTGTACTCCGCCGACGAGCTCGCCGCGCACCACGAGCGGCACGTCCGGTTCCTGCGCACGCTCGCCGCCGCCGACCCGGCCACCCGGATCGGCGACCTGCCGCTGCTCACCGGCGACGAGCGCGCCGAGCTCCTCACCCGCTGGAACGGGCCCGAGACCGGGCGTCCCGCCGCCACCGTCACCGAGGTCTTCGCCAAGCGCGTCGCCGAAGCGCCGGACGCGCCCGCCCTGGAGACCGCCGACGGCGCGGTCCGGTTCAGCTACGCCGAGCTGGACGCCCGCACCGACCGCCTCGCGCGCCGGCTCGCCGGGCTCGGCGTCGGTCCCGAGCGCCCGGTCGCGACGCTGCTCGACCGGTCGCCCGAGATCGTCGTGTCGTCCCTGGCGATCCTCAAGGCGGGCGGTCACTACGTGCCCGTCCACCACTCCTTCCCGGCCGACCGGGTGGCGTGGCTGATGCGCGACACCGGCGCGACCGTCCTGCTCACCGACCGCGCGATGCTGGACCGCAACCCCTGGCTCGCCGACGCCCACCACGCCGGGATCACGCTGCTCGTCGTGGACGACCCGGCGCCGGACGACCCGGCGTCGGACGCTTCCGTCCGGCTCGGGGATCTCCCGGCCGCCCACCCCGATCAGCTCGCCTACGGCATCTTCACCTCCGGCTCCACCGGCCTGCCCAAGGGCGTGGGGGTCAGCCACCGGGCGGTGGTCGACTACGCGACCGACTCGCGGACGCGGATGGAGCCCGGCGACCGGATGCTGCTGCACTCGGCGCACGCGTTCGACGCGTCCACGCTGGAGATGTGGCGTCCCCTGCTCGGCGGCGCGACCGTCGTCGTCGCCGCGCCCGGCATCGTCGACGCCGACGTCCTCGACCGGACGATCCGGACCGGCGGCGTCACGTACCTGTTCGCGACGACGTCCCTGTTCAACCTGGTCGCGGCCGAGCGGCCCGCCGCGTTCGCGCCGCTGCGCGTGCTGGAGCTGGGCGGCGAGGCGGGCTCGGCCGCCGCGATCGCGCGCGTCCTGGACGCCTGCCCCGGCACGGCCGTCCTCAACGCCTACGGCCCGACCGAGGTCACGACCTACACGACCCTGTTCGAGACGCGCGGCGCGGTCGCGGCGGACGACCCGTCCGTCCCGATCGGCTCGGCCCTCGACGACACCCGCCTCTACGTGCTGGACCGCGCGCTGCGGCCCGTCCCGGTCGGCGTGCCCGGCGAGCTGTACGTGGCGGGCGCGGGTGTGGCGCGCGGCTACCTCAACCGGCCCGGCCTGACCGCCGCCGCGTTCGTCGCCTGCCCGTTCGGGCCGCCCGGCGAGCGCATGTACCGCACGGGCGACCTGGTCCGGCTGCGCCCGGACGGCACGCTGGAGCACCTGGACCGTGCCGACCAGCAGGTCAAGATCCGCGGCTTCCGGATCGAGCTGGGGGAGATCGAGGCCGCGCTGGCCCGGCACCCGGACGTCGCGCACGCCGCCGTCGTCGCCCGCGAGGACCGGCCCGGCGGCAAGCGGCTGGTCGGCTACGTCGTCGCGGCCGGCGCCGCCCCCGACCCCGCCGAGATCCGGCGGTTCGTCGCGGGCGTGCTGCCGGAGTACATGGTGCCGAGCGCCGTCGTCGTGCTGCCGACGCTGCCGCTCACCGGCAACGGCAAGCTCGACGTGCGGGCGCTGCCCGCGCCGGACCCCGCCTCGGGCGACCGCCCGTTCCGCGCGCCGCGCACCCCGGTCGAGAGGACCCTCGCCACCCTGTTCGCCGAGGTCCTGGAGCTGGACCGGGTCGGCCTGGACGACGGGTTCTTCGACCTCGGCGGCGACTCGATCATCGCGATGCGGCTGGTGTCGCGGGCCCGCGCCGCCGGGCTCGCGCTGTCCCCGCGCGATGTGTTCCAGCGCCCGACCGTGGACGAGCTGGCCGCCGTCGCGACCGCCGCCGAGCCCGAGGCGGCCCCCGCGGCGGACCCGGTCGGCGAGGTCCCGGCGACGCCGATCATGTGCTGGCTGCGGGAGCTGGGCGGCCCGGTCGCCGGGTTCCACCAGAGCGTCCTGCTGCGCACGCCGCCCCGGCTGGGCACCGACGCGCTCGCGCGGGCGCTCGGCGTCCTGCTCGCCGAGCACGACGCGCTCCGGCTGACCCTCGCCGACGACGGGACGATGGAGATCCCGGCCACCGTGCCGAACACTGCGCCGGACGCCGCCGCGCTCGTCCGCCGAGTGGACGTCCAGGGCCTCGACGTGGACGAGGTCGCCGCCGAGGAGCTGACCGCCGCGCGCGACCGGCTCGACCCGGCGTCCGGGACCAACGTCCAGCTCGTCTGGCTGGACGCCGGCGACGACCCGGGCCGCCTGCTCGTCGTCGTCCACCACCTCGTCGTGGACGGCGTGTCCTGGCGCGTCCTGCTGCCCGACCTCGTCGCCGCCTGGGCGGGCGCGGACCTGCAACCCACCGGGACGCCGTTCCGGGACTGGGCCCTGCGCCTGCCCGCAGAGGCCGCGGCCCGCGCCGGCGAGCTGCCGCTGTGGCGGAGCATCCTCGACGTCCCGGACGTGCCGTTCGGCGCGCGTCCCCTCGACCCGGCCCGCGACACCCACGGCACCGCCCGCTCCCTCACGGTCGCCCTCGACGCGGCGACGACCCGCGCCGTGCTGACGACCGTGCCCGCCGCGATCCACGGCCGGCCGTCCGACGTGCTGCTCACCGGCCTCGCCCGCGCGGTCGCGGCCTGGCGCGGCGACGCGAGCCCCGTCCTGGTGGACATCGAGGGGCACGGCCGCGAGGACCTGTTCCCCGGCGTGGACCTGTCCCGCACGGTCGGCTGGTTCACCAGCAAGTACCCGGTGCGGCTCGACGCGTCCGCCGACCTGCGCGAGACCAAGGAGCGGCTGCGCGCGATCCCGGACAACGGCATCGGCTTCGGCCTGCTCCGCCACCTGCACGACGGGGCGCGCGCCGAGCTGGCCGCGCTGCCCGTCCCGAAGATCGTCTTCAACTACCTCGGCCGGATGGAGACCGGCGACGGCGACTGGAGCGTGTCGTCGGTGTCCGGCGGCGCGGACGACGCGCTGCCGCTCGGCCACGCCCTGGCCATCGACGCCCTCGCGCCCGCCGCCTTCGGCGAGCTGTCGGTCACCCTGACCTGGGCGGACGGCGTGCTCGACGAGGCCGGCGTCCGGGCGCTCGCCGACGCCTGGTTCACCGCGCTGCGCGACCTCGCGGTCGCGGGGGAGTCCGGCCACACCCCGTCCGACTTCCCGCTCGTCGCCCTGGATCGCGCCGACGTCGCCGAGCTCGACCGGACCGTCCCCGGCCTCGTGGACGTCTGGCCGCTCGCGCCGCTCCAGCAGGGCCTCTACTTCCACGCGCTGCTCGACGCGTCCGCGACCGACGTCTACACCGGCCAGCTCGTCCTCGACTTCGACGGCGACCTCGACGTCCCGGCCCTGCGGGACGCCGCGTTCGAGCTGCCCGCGCGGCACCCGTCGCTGCGCACGGCGTTCACGCAGACCGTGTCGGGGGAGCCCGTCCAGACCGCCCTCGGCCAGGTGCCGGGCGACGAGCTGTGGCGCGAGACCGGCGCGGACGAGGCGTCGCTGCCCGCGCTCATGGCGGCCGAGCGGACCCGCCGGTTCGACCTCACCCGGCCGCCGTTCCTGCGGTTCACGCTGGTGACGCTGGGGGAGCGCCGGTACCGGCTGCTGCTCACCTTCCACCACATCGTCCTGGACGGCTGGTCGATGCCGACCCTCGCCGCCGAACTGCTCGCCCTCTACACCGGCCAGGTCCCGCCGCGCGCCCCCGACTACAAGGACTACCTCGGCTGGCTCGCCCGGCAGGACCGCGCCGAGGCCGGCGCCGCCTGGAGCAGGGCCCTGGACGGCCTGCCCGGCGGCACGCTCGTCGCGCCCGGGGCGCCCGACACGCCGCCCGGCCTCCCGGAGAAGATCCGCGTCCCGCTCGGCGCGGAGCTGTCCGAGGCGGTCGCCGGGACCGCCCGCCGCCTCGGCGTCACCGCCAACACGGTCGTCCAGGCCGCCTGGGGCCTCCTGCTGGCCCGGCTGCTCGGCCGCGACGACGTGGTGTTCGGCGCGACCGTCTCGGGACGCCCGATGGACCTGCCCGGCGTCGAGCGGATGATCGGCCTGTTCATCAACACGCTGCCCGTCCGCGTCCGGCTGGACGCGGACGAACCGGCGGCCGGACTGCTCGCGCGCCTCCAGGCCGAGCAGGCCGAGCTGATCCCGTTCCACCACCACGGCCTCGGAGACCTGCACCGCCTCGCCGGAGTGCCCGCGCTGTTCGACACCATGACGGTGTTCGAGAACTACCCGCTCGACTCGTCCCTGCTCGGCGCGGAGATCGGCGCCGGCGCCCGGCTCGCCGGGGCGGACCTGCTCGACTCCACGCACTACCCGCTCACCCTGGACGCCGTTCCCGGCGCCGAACTCCAGCTCCGGCTGGGCTTCCGCACCGACGTGTTCGACCGGCCCACGGCCGAGCTGCTGGTCGCGCAGCTCGTCGGGCTCGTCCGGGCGCTCGCCGAGACGCCCGACGCGCCCGTCGGGACGCTCGACCTGACCGGCGACGCCGGCGAGCTGCGCGAGGCGTTCGCGGCGCTCGCCGCGCAGGACCCGTCCGCGACGCTCGCCGCCGCGTCCCGCTCGGCCGCCGCGCCGGTCAGGAAGCTCGTCGCGTACGTCGTCCCCGCGCCCGGCGCGACCCTCGACCCGGAGGAGCTGCGCGCGCACGTCCGCGAGCACCTGCCCGAGTCGATGGTCCCGGCCGCCGTCGTGGTCATGGACGAGCTGCCGCTCACCCCGAACGGCAAGGTCGACACCAAGGCGCTGCCCAAGCCGGTGCTGACCGTCCCGCTGCGCGAGTACCGCGCGCCGCGCGACGACCGCGAGACCGCCGTCGCCGCGATCTTCGCCGAGCTGCTCGGGGTGGACCGCGCCGGGCTCGACGACGACTTCTTCGACCTCGGCGGCGACTCGCTGATCGCGATGCGGGTCGTCAGCCGCGTCCGGCGGGCGCTGGGCGTCGAGCTGCCCGTCCGGGCCCTGTTCGAGCACCCGACCGTCGAGGCGCTCGCCGCCCGCATCGGCGCGGCGGCGGGCGGGGAGGCGGCCGAGGCGACACGGCCGGCGCTGACGGCGCGTCCGCGCCCGGACATCGTGCCCCTCTCGCACGGGCAGCAGCGGCTCTGGTTCCTCAACCGGTTCGAGGGGCCGTCCGCGACCTACAACATGCCGGTCGCGCTGCGGATCCGCGGCGCGCTGGACGAGGCCGCGCTGCGCCAGGCGATCGCTGACGTCGTCCGGCGCCACGAGTCGCTGCGGACCGTCCTGCCCGACACCGACGGCGTCCCGCGCCAGCTCGTCCTCGCCCCCGACGACGCCACGCCCGAACTCTCCGTCGTCGAGACGACCGAGGCCGAGCTGCCGGTGCGGCTCGGTATGGCCGCCGGGCACGCCTTCGACATCTCCTCCGAACCGCCGCTCCGCGCCTCCCTGTTCCGCCTTTCGGCCGACGAGCACGTCGTGCTGCTGCTGATGCACCACATCGCGGGGGACGGCTGGTCGATGGCGCCGCTCGCTCGCGACCTGCTCACGGCCTACGTCTCGCGGGCCGCCGGCGACGCGCCGTCGTGGGCGCCGCTGCCCGTGCAGTACGCCGACTACACGCTCTGGACGCGGGAACTGCTCGGTTCCGAGGACGACCCGTCGTCGCTGGTCTCCGAGCAGATCGCGTTCTGGAAGTCCGCGCTGAACGGGTTGCCGGAGGAGCTTCCGCTCCCCGCCGACCGTCCGCGCCCGGCCGAGGCGTCCTACCGAGGCGGGACGACCCGCTTCACGCTGCCGCCCGCCACGCACGAGGCGCTGCTCGCGGTGGCCCGCCAGACCGGCGCGAGCCCGTTCATGGTCGCGCAGGCCGCGTTCGCCGCGCTGCTGACCCGGCTCGGCGCCGGGACGGACGTCCCGATCGGTTCGCCCATCGCGGGCCGCACGGACGAGGCCCTGGACGACCTCGTCGGCATGTTCGTCAACATGCTCGTCTTCCGGACCGACACGTCCGGGAACCCGACCTTCCGCGAACTGGTCGGACGCGTCCGCGAGACCGACCTCGCCGCCTACGCGCACCAGGACGTCCCGTTCGAGCGCCTCGTCGAGGTCCTCAACCCGCCGCGCCACCTCGGCCGCCACCCCCTGTTCCAGGTCGGCCTGACCTTCCAGAACAACCCCGAGGCGCGGGTCGAGCTGCCCGGCTTCACCGCCGCGCCCGAACGGCTCGACGCCGGCGTCTCCCGGTTCGACCTGCTCATGGTCCTCACCGAGCGGACCGGCGCGGACGGCTCCCCGGCCGGGCTGGACGGCGAGCTGGAGTTCGCGCTCGACCTGTACGACCCGGCGACCGCGTCCGCGCTGGCCGCCCGCTTCGAGCGCTTCCTCACCGCGCTGCTCGCGTCGCCGGACGCCCGCGTCGGCGACGTCGAGGTGCTCGACCCGGCCGAGCGCCGCGCGATCCTCGACGACTGGGCGGGCGGCTCGGCTCGTGCCGCCGAGCGCACGACGATCCCGGCGCTGTTCGAGGCGCAGGTGGCCTCGCGTCCGTCCGCGGCGGCGGTGACGTTCGAGGGCCGCTCGTGGACGTACGCCGAGGTCAACGCGGCTGCGAACCGCCTGGCCCGGCACTTGGTCGCGCAGGGCGTCGGCCCCGAGCAGTTCGTCGCGCTGTCGTTCCCGCGCTCGGCCGACCTGGTGATCGCGATCCTGGCCGTGCTGAAGACGGGCGCCGCGTACGTCCCGATCGATCCGGACTACCCGGCCGACCGGATCGCGTACATGATCGAGGACGCCGCCCCGGTCCTGACCCTGACCAGCATCGAGGTGGACGGCGACTACTCGTCCGAGAACCTCGATGACGTGGTGATCTCGCCGGACAATCCGGCGTATGTGATCTACACGTCGGGTTCGACGGGTCGTCCGAAGGGCGTGGTGGTCCCGCACCAGAACGTGGTGCGCCTGCTGCGCTCGACCGAGGAGTGGTTCTCCTTCGGGCCAGACGATGTGTGGACGCTGTTCCACTCCTATGCGTTCGACTTCACCGTCTGGGAGCTGTGGGGTTCGCTCCTCTACGGCGGTCGGCTCGTGGTCGTCCCGTACCTGACGTCGCGTTCGCCGGACGAGTTCCTGAAGCTGCTGGCCGCCGAGAAGGTCACGGTTCTGAACCAGACGCCCTCGGCGTTCTACCAGCTCATGGCCGCCGACCGGGAGAATCCGGGCACCGACCTGGCTCTCCGCTACGTCGTCTTCGGCGGCGAGGCGCTTGAGCTGGGCCGTCTGGACGACTGGTACAGCCGTCATGCCGAGAACGCTCCGGCGCTGGTCAACATGTACGGGATCACCGAGACCACGGTCCACGTCTCGTACGTCGAACTCGATCGCACCTACGCGGCGACCGCGCCGGGCAGCGTGATCGGTGTCGGCATCCCTGACCTGCGCGTTTACGTGCTGGACGAGCGGCTCCAGCCCGTCCCGGCCGGTGTGGCCGGCGAGCTGTACGTCGCGGGCGCGGGCCTCGCGCGCGGTTACCTGAACCGGCCCGGTCTGACCGCCGAGCGGTTCGTCGCCGACCCGTTCGGTGCTGAGCCGGGCGCGCGCATGTACCGGACGGGCGACCTCGGTCGCTGGCTGGGCGACGGCCGGCTCGAATACCTGGGCCGTTCCGACCAGCAGGTTCAGCTCCGGGGCTTCCGGATCGAGCTGGGCGAGATCGAGTCGGCGCTGGTCAGGCACGAGACGGTCGCCGACGCGGCCGTGATCGTCCGGGACGAGAAGCTGATCGCCTACGCCGTCCCCGCCACGCCCGGTACCGCCCTCGATGCCGCTGGCCTGCGCCGCTTCGTCAGCGCGACGCTTCCCGACTACATGGTCCCCGCGACCGTGGTTCCGCTCGACGCGCTGCCGCTGACGGTCAACGGGAAGCTCGACCGCAAGGCGCTCCCGGAGCCCGAATTCCAAGCCAAGACCGACTCGCGCGCACCCCGCACGCAGGAAGAAGAGATCCTCGCGGCGCTGTTCGCCGAGGTTCTCGGGCTCGAAGGAGTCGGCATCGACGACGGGTTCTTCGACCTCGGCGGCGACTCGATCATCGCGATCCAGCTCGTCTCCCGCGCTCGCCAGCAGGGCCTGGCGATCTCCCCTCGGGAGGTGTTCCAGCACCAGAGCGTGGCCGAGCTCGCGGCGGTTGCGCAGCCGGTCGGCGCGGACGAGCGGGTCGAGGCCGAGGAGCCGGGCGCGGGCACCGGCCCGGTTCCGGTCACGCCGATCGTCGGGTGGCTGCGCGACCGCGTGGGCGGCGACGCCTCGCTGATCTCCGGGTTCCACCAGGCGACGCTGCTGGTCACGCCGCCCGGCCTGGGCGTCGAGCGGCTCACCGAGGCGTTCCGGAGCGTCCTTGACCATCACGACATGCTCCGGCTCACGCTCGACGTGGACGGCGAGGACTGGCGGCCGGTCGTCCGGCCCGCCGGGAGCGTCGAGGCGGACGGCCTGGTCTCCCGCGTGGACGTCGCGGGCCTGTCCGCCGACAAGCTCCAGGAGACCGTCGCCGAGCAGGTCGCGGCGGCCCGGGACGCGCTCGACCCGGCGCGCGGCGAGGTCGCGCGGCTCGTCTGGCTCGACGCGGGCGAGGAGCGCGGGCGCCTCCTGGTCGTCCTGCACCACCTCGTCGTGGACGGCGTGTCCTGGCGGATCGTCCTGCCGGACCTCGTCGCGGCCTGGGCGGGGATGGAGCCGGCCCCGGTCCCGACCTCGTTCCGGCGCTGGGCGGAGAAGCTGGCGGACGCCGCGTCCGACGAGGCCGTCACCGGCGACCTGGACGACTGGCTCGACATCGTGGACGGCCCGAAGCAGGATCTCGCCGACCGTCCGCTCGACCCGCGCGTGGACATCGCGGCCCGCGCCGCCTCGGTCCGGCTGACGCTGCCCGCCGAGGTCACCGCGCCGCTGCTGACCGACGTCCCGGCCGCCTACCACGGGCGCGTCAACGACGTCCTGCTGACCGGGCTCGCGCTCGCCGTGACGCACTGGCGCCGGCGGCGCGGCGGGCGCTCGACCGGCGGCGTGCTCCTCGACCTCGAAGGGCACGGCCGCGAGGACGTCGTGCCGGGCGTGGACCTGTCCCGGACGGCCGGCTGGTTCACCGCGATCCATCCCGTCCGGCTCGACCCCGGCACGACCGACTGGGCGGAGGTCGAGCGCGGCGGACCGGTCGTCGGGACGGCGCTGAAGAAGGTCAAGGAGCAGCTCCGCGCGGTCCCCGGCGGCAGCGGCCTCGGCTACGGCCTGCTGCGTTACTGCGGCGACGCCGGCCAGGCCGCGGAGCTGGCGGAGCTGCCGCCCGCGCAGCTCGCGTTCAACTACCTCGGACGCGTCGAGTCGGGCGGCGACGGCGACTGGGCGGTCGCGCCCGAGGAGCTGCCCGCCGGTGAGGACCCGCGCATGCCGATGGCGCACGCGCTGGAGGTCAACGCCGTGACCCGCGACCTGCCGTCCGGGCCGGAGCTGACCGCGGTGTGGACCTACCCGGACGGCCTGCTCGGCGAGGACGACGTCCGCGACCTGGCGGAGACGTGGTTCGCGGCGCTGCGCGGCCTGGTCGCGCACGCGGCGTCCGGCGACGCGGGCGGGTTCACCGCGTCCGACCTGCTGGTCGACCTGGACCAGAGCGAGATCGACACCCTGCAAGAGGCGTGGAGGAACAGGCTGTGAACCGGGGGGACCTCGAGGACATCCTGCCGCTGTCGCCGTTGCAGCAGGGTTTCTTCTTCCACGCCGTCCTCGACGACGCGGCGTCCGACGTGTACACCGCGCAGCTCGTCCTGGACCTCGACGGTCCGCTCGACGCGGCGGCGCTGCGCCGGTCGGCGGAGGCGCTGCTGCGCAGGCACGCGAACCTGCGGGCCGCGTTCTGGCACGAGGACCTGTCCAAGCCCGTCCAGGTGATCCCGCGGTCGGTGGACCTGCCGTGGGAGGAGACCGACGCGGCGGACGGCGCGGAGGCGGACGCGGTCGTCGCGCGCGAGCGGCAGCGCCCGTTCGCGCTCACCGAACCGCCGCTGCTCCGGTTCGTCCTGGTCCGGCTCGCGGCCGACCGGCACCGGCTGATCCTGACGAACCACCACATCCTGCTGGACGGCTGGTCCACGCCCGTCCTCGCGACCGAGCTGTTCCTGCTGTACGTGCAGGGCGGCGACGACGCCGGGTTCCCGCGCGTCACCCCGTACAAGAACTACCTCGCCTGGCTCGCCAAGCAGGACCGCGCCGCCGCCGAGGTCGCCTGGCAGAAGGCGCTGTCCGGCCTGGACGAGCCGTGCCTCGTGGCGCCGGAGGCGGCCGGGCGGCGGCCCGTCCCGCCCGGCAGCGCCGTCACCGAGCTGGAAGAGCGGTTCACGCGCAAGTTGACGCGCGTCGCGCGCCGCCACAACGCCACGCTGAACACCGTGATCCAGGCCGCGTGGGGGATCGTCCTCGGCCGGATGCTCGGCCGCGACGACGTGGCGTTCGGCGCGACCGTCTCGGGGCGTCCCGCGGACCTGCCGGGCGTCGAGCAGATGATCGGCCTGTTCATCAACACGCTCCCCGTGCGCGTGCGGTTCCGCTCGGACGAGCCGTTCGGCGCGCTCGTCGAGCGGCTCCAGGAGGAGCAGACCGACCTGCTCCCGCACCACCACCTCGGCCTCACCGACATCCAGCGCGCGGCCGGGCACGGCGGCGCGCTCTTCGACACCATGACGGTGCTGGAGAACTACCCGTTCGACCCGGCGAGCATGGACGGCTCGCTGAACGGCGTCCGGATCACCGGCGCGGACGCCTACGACGCGACGCACTTCCCGCTGTCGCTGGTCGCCGCGCCCGGCCCGGACCGCATGGCGCTTCGCCTGCACTACCGGCCCGACGTCTACACCGAGGACGTCGCCGAGGCGCTGCTCGGGCGGGTCCGGCGCGTCCTGGAGCGGTTCGCGGACGATCCCGGGCGTCCGATCGGCGCGCTCGACCTGACCGGGGACGGCGAGCTGGCGCGCTTCGCCGCCTGGAACGACACGGCCGTGACGCCGCGCCCGGGGACGGTCGTGGACCTCTTCGAGGCGCAGGCCGCGCGCACGCCCGACGCCGTCGCGCTCGTCTGCGGCGATCTGTCGCTGACCTACGCGGAGCTGAACGCCCGCGCGAACCGGCTCGCGCACGAGCTGATCGCGCGCGGGATCGGCGTCGAGGACCGCGTCGCGCTCGTCCTGCCGCGGACGCCGGAGATCGTCGTGGCGATCCTCGGCGTCCTGAAGGCGGGCGCGGCGTACGTTCCGGTCGATCCCGAATACCCGGACGACCGCATCGCGTCCATGCTGGACGACGCGAACCCGGCCCTCACGCTCACGCGCGCGCACGAGGCGTTCTCGGCGGACCGTCCCGCAACCGACCCCGCGCGAACGGTCTCCCCGGCGAACGCCGCTTACGTCATCTACACGTCCGGTTCGACGGGCCGTCCTAAGGGCGTCGTCGTCCCGCACGCGGGAATCCTGAACTACTACGACGCGCACCGCGTCCGCTTCTTCGAGCCGGCGGAGGCCGAGGCCGGACGGCGCATGCGGTTCGCGCACCTCGCGTCGTTCTCGTTCGACACCTCGTGGATGGGCCTCCTCTGGATGTTCCACGGCCACGAGCTGCACCTGATCGGCGACGACGTCCGGCGCGACGTCGAGGCGTACGCCGCCTACGTCGCGTCCCGGCGGATCGACCTGGTCAACACGACGCCCTCGCACTTCCAGTCGCTCCGCGAGGCCGGCCTCCTGGACGGCGCGCACCGCCCGTCGCAGCTGCTCATCGGCGGCGAGGCGATCGGCGACGCGCTCTGGGACGACCTGCGCGCCCTCGACGGCGTGACCGTCCGCAACTTCTACGGCCCGACCGAGGCGACCGTCGACACCATGAGCGTCGTCGTCGCCGACGCGCCCCGGCCCACGGTCGGCGGCCCGCATCCGGGCGCCCGCGCCTACGTGCTCGACGCCGCGCTCCAGCCCGCGCCCGTCGGCGTCCCCGGCGAGCTTTACCTGGCGGGCGTGCAGCTCGCGCGCGGCTACCTCGGCCGGACGGCCCTGACCGCCGAGCGGTTCGTCGCCGACCCGTTCGGCGCGCCCGGCGCCCGCATGTACCGGACGGGCGACCTCGCCCGCTGGAACCCCGACGGCACGATCGGGTTCCTCGGCCGCGCCGACGACCAGGTCAAGATCCGCGGGTTCCGGGTGGAGCTCGGCGAGATCGAGACCGTGCTGTCCCGGTTCGAGGGGGTCGGGCAGGCCGTCGCCGTCGTCCGCGAGGACGCGCCGGGGGACAGGCGCCTCGCCGCGTACGTCGTGCCCGCGACCGTGGACGCCGCCGCGCTGCGCCGCCACGCCGCCGCGCACCTGCCCGACCACATGGTCCCGTCCCTGACCGTCCTGCCCGCGCTGCCGCTGACCGTCAACGGCAAGGTCGACAAGCGCGCCCTGCCCGCGCCGGACGCCGCGTCCGCCGGAGCCGGGCGCGGGCCGCGCTCGCCGCAGGAGGAGATCCTCTGCGGGCTGTTCGGCGAGGTCCTCGGCGTCGCGCGGGTCGGCGTGGACGACGGGTTCTTCGAGCTGGGCGGCGACTCGCTCACCGCGACGCGCCTGGTCAGCCGCATCCGCACGGCGCTCGGCGTCGAGCTTCCGGTGCGGGCGCTGTTCGAGGCGCCGACCGTCGCCGGGCTCTCGGCGCGGCTGGCCTCGGCGTCCGGCGCGTCCCGTCCCGCACTGGTTCCGGCCGCGCGCCCGGACGTGCTGCCGCTGTCGTACGCGCAGCGGCGGCTCTGGTTCCTCAACCGGTTCGACGGGCCGTCCGCGACGTTCAACATGCCCGTCGCGCTCCGGCTGGACGGCCCGCTCGACCCGTCCGCGCTCGAAGCGGCGCTGGCGGACGTCGTCGCCCGGCACGAGGCGCTGCGGACGATCTTCCCGGACGTCGCCGGCACGCCCCGCCAGCTCGTCCTGGACCCCGCCGCCGCCCGCCCCCGCCTCCCGGTCACCGGGACGACCGACGAGGAACTGCCGCTCGCCCTCGCCGCGATCGTCGGCCAGGGCTTCGACCTGTCCGCCGAGCCGCCGCTGCGCGCCGCGCTCTTCCGGCTCTCCGCCGAACGGCACGTCGTGCTGCTGGTCATGCACCACATCGCGGGGGACGGCTGGTCGATGGCGCCGCTCGCGCGCGACGTCCTCCTCGCGTACGTGGCTCGTGCCGCCGGCGACGCGCCGTCGTGGGCGCCGCTGCCGGTGCAGTACGCCGACTACACGCTCTGGCAGCGCGCGCTTCTCGGCTCCGAGGACGACCCGTCGTCGCTGGTCTCCGAGCAGATCGCGTTCTGGAAGTCCGCGCTGGACGGGCTGCCGGAAGAACTCTCGCTTCCTGCCGACCGTCCGCGTCCGGCCGAGGCGTCCTACCGGGGCGGCACGTTCACGTTCGAGCTGGACGCCGGGCTGCACGGCGCGCTGCTCGGGCTGGCGCGCGAATCGGGCGCGAGCCTGTTCATGGTCATGCAGGCCGCGTTCGCCGCGCTGCTGACCCGGCTCGGCGCCGGAACCGACATTCCGATCGGTTCGCCCATCGCGGGCCGCACCGACGAGGCCCTGGACGATCTCGTCGGCATGTTCGTCAACATGCTCGTCCTGCGCACCGACACGTCCGGCGACCCGTCCTTCCGGGACCTGATCGCACGCGTGCGCGAAGCGGACCTCGCCGCCTACGCGCACCAGGACGTCCCGTTCGAGCGGCTCGTGGACGTGCTCAACCCGGCCCGCTCCATGGCCCGGCACCCGCTGTTCCAGGTCGCGCTGGCCTTCCAGAACAACCCCGAGGCGACGCTCGAACTCGACGGCCTCACCGGCGGTCCGGTGGACCTCCCGCTCGGCACCGCCAAGTACGACCTCTCGCTCTACCTGCAGGAACGCGCCGACGACTCCGGCGCCCCGGCCGGGATCTCGGCCGGGCTGGAGTACGCGCTCGACCTCTTCGACCCGGACACGGCGTCCTCCCTGGCCGCCCGCTTCGTACGGCTCCTCCGCGAGGTCGTGGACGCCCCCGACGAGCCGATCTCCACCGCCGAGATCATCGACCGCAGCGAACGGCGCACGATCCTGCGCAAGTGGGCGGGCGGCTCGGCTCCGGTCGCCGAGCGCACGACGATCCCCGCGCTGTTCGAGGCGCAGGTCGCGGCTCGTCCGTCCGCTGTGGCCGTGAGCTTCGAGGGCCGCTCGTGGACGTACGCCGAGGTCAACGCGGCTGCGAACCGCCTGGCCCGGCATCTGGTCGCGCAGGGCGCGGGCCCGGAGACGTTCGTCGCGCTGGAACTGCCCCGATCGGCCGACCTGGTCATCGGCGTGCTGGCCGTGCTGAAGACGGGCGCCGCGTACGTCCCGATCGACCCGGATTACCCGGCCGACCGGATCGCGTACATGATCGAGGACGCCGCGCCCGTCCTCACGGTGTCCAGCGTCGAGGTGGACGGCGATTACTCGTCCGAAAACCTCGATGACGTGCACATCTCGCCGGACAATCCGGCGTACGTGATCTACACCTCGGGTTCGACGGGCCGTCCGAAAGGCGTGGTGGTCCCGCACCAGAACGTGGTGCGCCTGCTGCGTTCCACTCAGCGCTGGTTCTCTTTCGGCCCGGACGATGTGTGGACGCTGTTCCACTCCTACGCGTTCGACTTCTCGGTGTGGGAGCTGTGGGGGCCGCTGCTGTACGGCGGTCGGCTCGTGGTCGTCCCGTACCTGACGTCGCGTTCGCCGGCCGAGTTCCTGAAACTACTGGCCGCCGAGAAGGTCACGGTTCTGAACCAGACGCCGTCGGCGTTCTACCAGCTCATGGCGGCCGACCGGGAGAATCCGGGCACTGACCTGGCTCTCCGCTACGTCGTCTTCGGCGGCGAGGCCCTAGAACTCGGTCGCCTCGACGACTGGTACAGCAGGCACGCGGAGGATGCTCCGACGCTGGTCAACATGTACGGGATCACCGAGACCACGGTTCACGTCTCGTACATCGCGCTTGACCAGGTTCATGCGGCGACCGCGCCGGGCAGCGTGATCGGTGTCGGCATCCCTGACCTGCGCGTTTACGTGCTGGACGAGCGGCTCCAGCCCGTCCCGCCCGGTGTGGCCGGCGAGCTGTACGTCGCGGGCGCGGGTCTCGCGCGCGGTTACCTGAACCGGCCCAGTCTGACTGCCGAGCGGTTCGTGGCCGATCCGTTCGGCAAGTCCGGTGAGCGCATGTACCGCACGGGCGACCTGGGACGCTGGCGCAAGGACGGCACGCTCGAATACCTGGGCCGTTCCGACCAGCAGGTTCAGTTGCGCGGGTTCCGGATCGAGCTGGGCGAGATCGAGTCGGCGCTGGTCAGGCACGAGACGGTCGCCGACGCGGCCGTGATCGTCCGGGACGAGAAGCTGATCGCCTACGCCGTCCCGGCCACCCCCGGGACCGTCCTCGATGCCGCTGACCTGCGCCGCTTCGTCAACGCCGCGCTTC
The DNA here is from genome assembly GCF_042652125.1 of Actinomadura gamaensis. Classification (NCBI taxonomy): domain Bacteria; kingdom Bacillati; phylum Actinomycetota; class Actinomycetes; order Streptosporangiales; family Thermomonosporaceae; genus Actinomadura; species Actinomadura gamaensis. Next base: position 116,939 of record NZ_JBHSIT010000006.1, read on the forward strand.
CCGACTACATGGTCCCCGCGACCGTGGTCACGCTCGACGCGCTCCCGCTCACCTCGAACGGGAAGCTCGACCGCAAGGCGCTGCCCGCACCCGACTTCCAAGCCAAGATCCACTCGCGCGCACCCCGCACGCAGGAAGAAGAGACCCTCGTCGCGCTGTTCGCCGAGGTTCTCGGCCTCGAAAGAGTCGGCATCGACGACGGGTTCTTCGACCTCGGCGGTGACTCGATCATCGCGATCCAGCTCGTCTCCCGCGCCCGCCAGCAGGGCCTGGTGATCTCCCCTCGGGACGTGTTCCAGCACCAGACGGTCGAGGAGCTGGCGGCCGTCGCGCAGCCGGTCGGTGAGGCGGAGCAGGCCGAGGCGGAGGCGCCCGGCGCGGCGCTCGGCGCGATCCCGCCGACGCCGATCATGCGCTGGTTCGGCGGACTGACCGGCCCGACCGGCGACTACAGCCAGCGGATGCTGCTGGTCACCCCGCCGGACCTCGGCCTTCCCCGGCTGAGCGCGGCGGTCCAGACCGTCCTCGACCACCACGACATGCTCCGCCTGCGCGCCGCCGGCGGAGTGTTCGAGGTGCCCGCGCCCGGCTCCGTGGACGCGTCGCGGCTCGTCCGCCGCGTGGACGTCGAGGGCCTGGACGACGCCGCGCTCAGAAGCGTCCTGCACCGCGAATCCCTGGAAGCGCGCCGACGCCTCGCGCCCGAGGACGGCGTCATGGTCCAGGCCGTCTGGTTCGACGCCGGGCCGGACCGGCGCGGGCGGCTGCTCGTCACGGCGCATCACCTGGTCGTGGACGGCGTGTCCTGGCGGATCGTCCTGCCGGACCTCGTCGCCGCCTGGGCGGGGGCGGAGCTGGAACCCGTCCCGACGTCGTTCCGGCGCTGGGCGCAGAAGCTCGTCGCCGAGGCCGCGAGCCCCGAGCGCGCCGCAGAGGCCGCGCTCTGGCGCGAGATCGAGGCGACGCCGGATCCCGGGCTGGCGGACCGGCGGCTCGATCCGGCGATCGACACGTTCGGCACGGCCCGGCATCTCACCGTCGAGCTGCCCGCCGACGTGACCGGCCCGCTGCTGACCGACGTTCCCGCGGCGTTCCACGCCCGAGCGAACGACGTGCTGCTCACCGCGCTCGCCCTCGCCGTCGCCGACTGGCGCGGGGACGGCGGTTCGGCCGTCCTCGTCGATCTCGAAGGGCACGGGCGCGAGGAGATCGTCCCCGGCGTGGACCTGTCCCGGACGGTCGGCTGGTTCACCTCGATCTTCCCCGTCGCGCTCGACGCGGGCGCGCCGCCCTGGCACGAGGTCGAGGCCGGCGGCACGGCGGTCGGCGACGCGCTCAAGCGGGTCAAGGAGCAGCTCCGCCGCGTCCCGGACAACGGGATCGGCTTCGGCCTCCTCACCGACCAGGGCGAAGCTCGCGAGACCCCGCAGATCGCCTTCAACTACCTCGGCCGGACGGCCGCGGCCGAGGACGGCGCGGACTGGTCGCCCGCCGGACCGGACGACAACGCCGCGCTCGCCGGCGGCCAGGACGACGCGCTCGCGCTCGTCCACGCCCTGGAGGTCAACGCGCACACCCGTGACCTGCCGTCCGGGCCGGTGCTGTCGGCGACCTGGACGTACGCGGGCGGGCTGTTCGACGAGCCGCGCGTCGCGGCGCTCGCCGAGCGCTGGACCGCCGCGCTGCGCGGGCTGGTGGCGCACGTGACCGAGGGCGCGGGCGGCGGGTTCACCCCGTCCGACCTGGCCCTGGTGGAGATCGACCAGGACGAGATCGACGAGCTGGCCGCCGAACTCGACGACCTTTCCGACGGGGAGCTGGATTGAGCGCCGAACCGAAGAAGCCGTCGCAGCTCCAGGACGTCTGGCCGCTGTCGCCGCTCCAGCGCGGCCTGTACTTCCACGGCCGCTACGCCGACTCCGGCGCCGACGTCTACACCGCGCAGGTCGTGTTCGAGCTGCGCGGGAAGCTGGACGCCGCCGCGCTGAAGTCGGCCGCCGCGGCGCTGCTGCGGCGGCACGCGAACCTGCGCGCGGCGTTCCGGCAGCGCAAGGACGGCACGCCCGTCCAGGCGATCGTCCGCGAGGTGCGGACGCCGTGGGAGGAGATCGACCTCACCGGCCGCCCGGACGCCGAGGCCGAGGCGGAGGCGGCGGCGATCGCGGACCGCGAGCGGGCGCGGCCGTTCGACCTGGCCAGGCCGCCGCTGCTCCGGTTCGTCCTGGTCCGGCTGGCGGACGACCGGCACCGCATGGTGTTCACCAACCACCACATCCTGCTGGACGGCTGGTCCACCCCGATCCTCCAGACCGAGCTGTTCGCGCTGTACCTGACCAGGGGCGACGACAGCGGCCTGCCGCGCGTCACCCCGTACAAGAACTACCTCGCCTGGCTCGCCGAGCAGGACCGCGAGGCCGCCGAGAAGGCATGGCACAGCGCCCTGGCCGGCATCGACGAGCCCACGCTCGTGGCTCCCGGCGCGCCCGAGCCGCCGGGCCACGCCGAGCCGGGCCGCGTCCGCCGCGAGCTGGACGCGGGGTTCACCAAGGCGCTCGCCGACCGGGCCCGCGCGCACAACGTCACGCTCAACACCGTCCTGCAACTGGCGTGGGGCGTGCTCCTCGGAAGGCTCACCGGACGCGACGACGTGACGTTCGGCGCGGCGGTGTCGGGCCGTCCGCCCGAGCTGCCGGGCGTCGAGCAGATGATCGGCCTGTTCATCAACACGCTCCCGGTGCGGGTGCGCGTCCGGCCGCAGGACACCGTGGCGCGGGCGCTCGCGAACCTCCAGGGCGAGCAGGCCGACCTGCTGCCGCACCACCATCTCGGGCTGACCGACATCCAGCGGCTGTCCGGCGTCGGCACGCTCTTCGACACGATGACCGTGCTGGAGAACTACCCGTTCGACCCGGAGGCCGCCGGGACGGATCTCGGCGGGCTGACGCTGCACGGCGTCGGCGGCTACGACGCCTCGCACTACCCGCTCGCGCTCGCGGCCGTCCCCGGCGAGCGGCTGTCGCTGCGCCTCGACCACCGCACCGACCTGTTCACCGCAGAGCAGGCCGAGCAGATCATGGACCGGCTGCTGCGCGTCCTGCGCGCCGTCGCCGATGGTCCGGACGTCCCGCTCGCGCGCATCGACGTCCTTTCGGAGGATGAGCGCCGCAAGGTCCTCGGCGAGTGGCAGGGCGAGACGGTCGGACGCGTCCCGGAGACGATCACCGGACGCATCGCCGCCCTCGCCGGAGCCGACCCCGACCGCGAAGCGCTCCGCACGCCCGACGGCAGCGTCTCCTTCGGCGAGCTGGACAAGCGCGCCAACCGGCTCGCGCACCTCCTGCGCGCGCGTGGTGTCGAGCGCGAGACGCGCGTCGCGATGCTCGTCGAGCGGTCGGCGGACGTCGTCGTCGCGACGCTCGGCATCCTCAAGGCGGGCGGCGCCTACGCGCCGATCCACCACAGCTACCCGCGGGACCGCGTGCAGTGGGCGGTCGCCGAGGTCAACGCGCCGGTCCTGCTCGTCGACTCGGCGATGCTGCCCCGCGTCGAGGGCCTGGAGACCGGCGCCGAGATCATCGTCATCGACCGGGAACCGGACCTGGCGTCACGCCCGGACACCGATCCCGGCGTGGACGTCCATCCCGAGCAGGTCGCGTACGTGATGTTCACGTCCGGTTCGACCGGCCTGCCCAAGGGCGCGATGCTCACCCACCGGAACGTCGTGGACCTCGCCACCGAACCGGCGATGCGGAACGGCGCGCACGACCGGGTGCTCGTCCACTCGCCGCACGCGTTCGACGCGTCCACCTACGAGCTGTGGGTGCCGCTGCTCGCGGGCGGCACGTCGGTGCTGGCCCCGCCCGGACGCGTCGACGCCGCCGAGCTCGAACGCCTCGTCGCCGCCGGGGACGTCACCGGGATCTTCATCACCACCACCCTGTTCAACCTGGTCGCCGAGGAGCGGCCGGAGGCGTTCGCCGGGCTGCGCGAGGTGCTGACCGGCGGCGAGACCGGCTCGGTCGCGGCGATGCGCAAGGTCCTCGCCGCCTGCCCGGACACCGAGGTCGGCAACGTTTACGGCCCGACCGAATGCACGACCTACACGACGATCGTCGGGATGCGGGACGCGCTGGCGGACCCGTCCGAGAACACGCCCGTCCTCGGCCGCCCGATCGCCGACATGCGGCTCTACGTGCTGGACGAGGCGCTGCGCCCGGTTCCGCCCGGCGTCACCGGCGAGGCGTACATCGCGGGCTCCGGCGTCGGGCGCGGCTACCTGCACCGTCCCGGCCTGACCGCCGAACGCTGGGTCGCCGACCCCTTCGGCCCGCCCGGAACCCGCATGTACCGGACGGGCGACCTGGTCCGGTGGCGCGACGACGGCACCCTCGAATACGTCGACCGGGTCGACTTCCAGGTGAAGATCCGCGGCTTCCGGATCGAGCTGGGGGAGATCGAGACCGCGCTGGCCGCCGCGGAGAACGTCGCGCACGCCGCCGTCCTCGTCCACCGGGACGCGGGCGTGAAGCGGCTGGTCGGCTACGCCGTCCCGGCAGCCGGAACCGCCCTCGACACCGCCTCGCTGCGCCGGGCGCTCGCCGCGCGGCTGCCCGAGTACATGGTGCCGTCCGCGATCGTCGCGCTGGACACGCTGCCGCTCGGCCCGAACGGCAAGCTCGACCGGCGCGCCCTGCCCGTCCCGGACTTCGCCGAGGCCGCCGCCGGACGCGCGCCGGAGAGCCCCGAGGAGGAGACGCTCTGCGCGGTGTTCGCCGAGGTCCTCGGCCTGAGCCGGGTCGGCGCGGACGTGTCGTTCTTCGACCTCGGCGGCGACAGCGTCACCGCGCTGAGGCTCGTCAGCCGGGCGAAGCAGGCGGGCGTCGAGCTGACGCCGCGCGACGTGTTCACCCACCAGACCGTCGAGCGGCTCGTGAACCGCGCGGACGCCGACGCGTCCGTCGGTTTCGAGCCGCTGCTGCCGATCCGCGCGACCGGCACGAGGCCGCCGCTGTTCCTCGTGCATCCGGCGGGCGGCCTGGCCTGGGGTTACATGCAGTTCCAGGCCCACCTTCCGGCCGACCAGCCGGTGTACGGGTTGCAGTCGCGGGTGTTCACGGGCGCGGAACCCGCCGCCGACGTCGCGGCGATGGCCGCCGACTACGCCGAGCTCATCCGGACCGTCCAGCCGCACGGCCCGTACCACCTGGCGGGATGGTCGCTGGGCGGGCTCATCGCCTACGAGATGGCGTGCCGGTTGCAGGCGGCGGGTGAGGAGGTCGCGCTGCTCGCGCTGATCGACTCCTACCACGGGCAGGACCTCGACTCCGCCGAGCGCGACGTGCTGCCCGAGGTGCTCGGCGCGATCGGGATGGATCCGGCAGCGGTCATCGCGGACGGCGAGCCCGACGTCCAGAAGATCATGGAGCTGCTCGCCGCGCGCGGCGACGCCCTGTCCACCCTCGGCGCGGACGACCTCGTCCGGGTGTTCCGCGCCTACCAGGCGGGCATCCGCCAGGCCGAGACCTACCGGCCCGGCGCGTTCCGCGGCGACCTGATGTTCTTCACCGCGCTCCGGGACCGTCCGGAGGGCGCCCCCGATCCCGTCCCGCACTGGGGCGCGGTCGTGGACGGCCGCGTCACCGAGCATCCCGTGGACGCCGAGCACCACGCGCTGATGGAGCCCGGGCCGGTGGCCGTGATGGGGCCCGTCCTCGCCGCTGAACTCGACAAAGCGCACGCTAACCTGACAAATCCCCTCCCCGGAAGGATCACCCCATGACCAACCCGTTCGAGGACCCCGACGGCACGTACCTCGTGCTGGTGAACGGCGAGGGGCAGTACTCGCTCTGGCCGTCGTTCGCCGAGGTCCCCGCCGGCTGGACGGTCGCCAAGCAGGCCGACACCCGCGCCGCCTGCGTGGAGTACGTCGAGACACACTGGACCGACATGCGCCCGAACAGCCTGGTGGAGGCCATGGGTGGCTGACCCGGCCCCCGACCCGGCCGCCGCCGGCCCGGCTCCCGGCACGGCCGCCGCCGGCCCGGCTCCCGGCACGGTCCCCGAGGCGCGCCCCGGCCCGGGGCCGGTCGAGGTCCCGGCGGTCACCGAGTGGACGATGGAGATGCGCGACCCCGCCCGGCTCCGCCCGGCGCCGCTGCCGTCCGTCGAGATGACCTTCACGCTCGCCCGGGTGCCGTCCCCGGACGTCAACCGCGCCCTCTACGCCGCGGTCGGCGCGCGGGTCTGCTGGACCGACCGGTTCGGCTGGTCGCACGCGGACTGGGCCCGCTGGGTGGACCGGCCCGAGCTGTCCACCTGGATCGCCATGGCCGAGGGCACCCTCGCCGGGTACTTCGAGATCGAGGCCCAGCCGGGCGGCGACACCGAGATCCACCTCGTCGGCCTGACCCCGGCGTTCGTCGGCCGCCGCTACGGCGGCTACCTGGTCGAGCAGTGCACCCGCCGCGCCTGGCAGCGCGGGCGGCTGTGGGCCGAGCGGTCCGGCCCCGCCACGCGCGTCTGGCTGCGCACCAGCAGCCTGGACCACCCGAACGCCATCGCCAACTACCGGCGGCGCGGCTTCACCGTCGCCGCCGAGACGACCCGGCCCAAGCTCGTCCCCGATCCGCGCCTGGCGCCCTGGCCGCTCCCGCACGATCCGCGCCGCGCCGCCGTCCGCACCGCCGGGGACGCGGTCCGCGTTCCCGAGGAAGTCGAGGATCTCGTCCCATGACCTGGTTCCGCTGCGTGGTCAGCCGTCCGTGGGCTCCGCTCCGCATGTTCTGCTTCCCGCACGCGGGCGGGTCGGCGGTCTTCTACCGGAGCTGGGCCGAGGCGGTCGGGCCCGCGGTGGAGGTGCACGCCGTCCAGTACCCGGGCCGGGCCGACCGGATCGCGGACGCGCTGATCCCGGACGCGCACCGGCTCGCGCGGCTCGTGGCCGGGGCGATCGCGCAGCACGCCGACCGCCCGGCCGTGCTGTTCGGGCACAGCATGGGCGCGCTGGTCGCCTACGAGACGGCGCGGCTCATGCGCGAGCGCGGCCTGCCGCTGGCGCACCTGTTCGCGTCCGGGGCGCGCGCCCCGCAGGCGTGGGACGACCTGAGACGAAGGATCTCGACGCTCGACGACGACGGCGTGGTGGCCGAGATGGTCGCGCTCGGCGGCTCCGACGCGGACGCGCTGCGCGACCCCGAACTGCGCGAACTGGTCCTGCCGTACGTCCGCAACGACTTCGCGCTGGTCGAGTCGTACCGGCCGCGCGAGGACGCGCCGCCGCTCGACGTCCCGGTCACCGCGATCGTCGGCGACGCCGACCCGGACGTGCCGGTCGAGAAGGCCGAACGGTGGCGCGCGACCACGTCCGCCGGGTTCGCCCTGAAGGTGCTCCCCGGCGACCACTTCTACTTGCAGCCCCAGCGGGACGCGGTGGTCCGCGAGGTGCTGGCCCGGCTCCAGGTGCCCGCCTCGGGGCACTGAGCCGGAACCCCCCGGAGGAGGCGAACATGGCGGGATCGGAACTGGAGCGGCTCGTCCGCAACTACTACGAACTGGTGGACGCCGACCGGCTGGACGACCTGCTCGCGCTGTTCGACGACGAGATCGTCTACGAGCGGCAGGGCACGCCGACCATCGTCGGGATCGACGCGCTGCGCCGGTTCTACCGGGAGGAGCGGGTCATCGCCTCGGGCACGCACACCCTGGACCAGGTGCTGCCCGGCGAGAGCTGGGTCGCGGTGCGCGGCGGGTTCCGGGGCCGGCTGCGGGACGGCTCGGCGGTGGACCTCCGCTTCACCGACTGGCACCTGTTCCGCGCCGGGCGGATCGTGCGCCGCGAGTCCCTGTTCCCCGGCCGGACGGTCTGACCCGTCCGGCCGGGGAACCGACCGGGGCGGTTGGCCTGGTGCCGGAGACCGGCCGGAACTAGTAGATCGACGCCCCGAACGCGCTCAGCGCGGCCGTGACGGGCTGGAAGAACGTCGTCCCGCCGGAGGAGCAGTTACCGCTGCCGCCGGAGGTGAGGCCGAGCGCGGTGTTGCCCGCGAACAGCGAGCCGCCGCTGTCGCCGGGCTCGGCGCAGACGGTCGTCTTGATGAGGCCGCGCACGGTGCCCTCGGCGTAGTTGACGGTCTGGTTGAGCCCGGTGACGGTCCCGGAGTGGACGTGCGTGGTGCTGCCGCTGCGGTACACGGTCTGCCCGACGGACGGGGTCGCCGCCGAGGTGATGTCGCGGAAGCCGGGGTAGAGGTCCACTCCGCCGGTCGTGTCGGACGGCGTGGACGCGTACTTCACGATGCCGTAGTCGGTGCCCGGGAAGCTGCTGCCCGCCGTCGGGCCGAGCAGGGCGGTCTTCGCCGAGTTGGAGTACCAGTTGCCGCCGAGGTTCGTGCAGTGCCCGGCCGTCAGGAAGTAGTAGGCGCCGCCCTTCTTGACGTTGAAGCCGAGCGAGCACCGGTACTGGCCGGTGTAGATCGCGTCGCCGCCCGCGGTGAACAGGTGGTAGGCGCCCGCGACGCGCTCGGTGCGGACGGCCTTGCCCTGCCTGGCCGCGGCGGCCTTCACCTTGGCGAGCTTCGCGCCGGTGACGGTGCTGTCGATGGACAGCACGACCTGGCCGGTCTTCGGGTCCGCGCCCCAGGCGGTGCCGGGGACGGAGGCGTCGCGCTGGAGCGCGGCCATGACCTGCTGCGGGTCGGGGTGGGTGCCGCCCTGCGCGTGCGCGGCGGGGACGGCGGTGGCGGTGAGGAGCGCGGCGGCCGACCCGATCAGGGCGGTGCGGCGGGCACGCGGGTGCGGGGTACGCACGGGGAGCCTCCCGGGGGGAGCGGATGCGTCCCGGATGACGCATCCGGAGTGAGCCGAGCATCCGTGACCGGGAAGCCGTCCGCCTAGGGACGATCATGCTTATCTCGGGGCGGGGGCCTTGGCGGAAAACGTTCGGGATAATCCGGGAGAAACGGGCATGGTTACGGGTTTGACAGTTGTAGTCGAATCGGGGCCGGACGCGCGGACCCGCTGTCCGACAGCGGTCCGGGACGGGCCTACGCGGCGTTCGCGGCCGGACGTATCGTCGAAGGCGGCGGGGGCGGCAGCAGGCCACGGGAACCACCCCGCCCCCGGCCTCCGCCCGTTGGAGTCGCCATGGGCATCGAGATCCGGGTGGAAGGGCTCAAGAAGTCGTTCGGCCGCCAGGTCGTCTGGGAGGACGTCACCCTGACCGTCCCCGCCGGCGAGATCTCCGCGCTGCTCGGGCCGTCCGGCACCGGCAAGTCGGTCTTCCTGAAGAACCTGGTGGGCCTGCTCCGCCCGGACCGCGGCCACGTCTACGTGGACGGCCGCGACGTGCCCCGCGTCCGCGAGCACGAGCTGTACGAGGTGCGCCGCCGGTTCGGCGTCCTGTTCCAGGACGGCGCGCTCTTCGGCTCGATGAACATCTTCGACAACATCGCCTTCCCCCTGCGCGAGCACACCCGCAAGAGCGAGTCGGAGATCCGGCGGATCGTGCTGGAGAAGATGGACATGGTCGGCCTGACCGGCTCCGACGACAAGCTGCCCGGCGAGATCTCCGGCGGGATGAAGAAGCGCGCCGGGCTCGCCCGCGCGCTCGTCCTCGACCCCGAGGTCATCCTCGCCGACGAGCCCGACTCGGGCCTCGACCCGGTCCGGACGGCCTACCTGAACCAGCTGTTCGTCGACCTGAACGCCGAGATGGGCGCGACGTTCCTGATCGTCACGCACGACATCGGCACCGCCCGCGTCCTGCCCGACAACCTCGGCCTGCTGTTCCGGCGCGGCCTGGTGATGTTCGGGCCGCGCGAGATGGTCCTGTCGAGCACGCACCCGGCGGTGAACCAGTTCTTCAACGCCCGCCGCGAGGGCCCGATCGGTATGGCCGAGGAGAAGGACACCGCCGAGCTGGAGAGCGAGGGCGAGGCCCCGAAGGCGCTGCCCGCGCCGATCCTGCCGCAGCTCATGCCGAGCGACGGCCGCGTCCGGCCGTCCATGCGGCGGCCGGGGGAGTGGCTCGCGGCGCACCACGTCCAGCCGCCGCCGGGCTCGTTCGTCGACGAGGTCGGACGGGACTGGCTGAAGGACTGGGATTCCCTCACCTCCGCGCGCCGACGGCCCGAATAGCCCGGCGAACAGGGACAATAGGGGCGTGACCCTGCTGCTGAACCGCTCCGCTCTGGAACGCCTGCTCGACCCGGCCACGATCCTCGCCGCGCTGCGGGCCGGGTTCACCGCCGGACCCGGCGACCTAGCGGCGCGCCGGGTGGTGACCCCGCTGCCCGGGCCCGGCAGCGCCACCGCGCTCATCCCGGGGCTGGTCACCGGCGTCCCCGCGTACACGGTGAAGGTCAACGCGAAGTTCCCCGCGTCCCGGCCCGCGCTGCGCGGCGTCGTCTGCCTGCACGACCTGGAGTCGGGGGAGCTGCTCGCGCTGCTCGACTCGGCGACCGTCACCGCCTGGCGCACCGGCCTCGCCGCCGCGCTCGGCACCGACGCGCTCGCGCGCCGGTCCGGCGGACGGGTCGCGGTCGTCGGCGCGGGCGCGCAGGCCGACCTGGTGCTGCGCGGCCTCGCCGAGCTCCGGCCCGTCACCGGCCTCACCGTCACCGACCTCGACGCGGGCCGCGCCGCCGCGTTCGCCGAACGGCACGGCGCGCGGCTCGGCGTCCCGGCCGTCACCGCGGCCGACCCGCGCGACGCCGTCCTCGGCGCGGACGTCGTGATCGCCGCGACCTGGGCGCGCCGGCCGCTGCTGCACGCCGCCGACATCGCCCCCGGCACCCACCTCACCTCGCTCGGCGCGGACGAGCCCGGCAAGTCCGAACTGGCCCCCGACCTGCTCGAACGCGCCCGCGTCGTGGTGGACGACGTGCCCCTGGCGGTCGAGATGGGCGTGCTCGCCGGCGCGGGCCTGTCGGTGCGGCACGCGGCCGGGACGCTCGGCGACCTGCTGCGCGGCGAGGTCCCCGGCCGCGTCCGCGACGAGGAGATCACCGTCTACGCGCCGGTCGGCCTGCCCTGGCAGGACCTCGCGTTCTCCTGGGCCGCCTACCGCGCCGCGCGCGACGCCGGCGCGGGCACGCCCTTCGACTTCCTCGGCTGAGCGCTCCTCGGCTGAGCGCTCCTCGGCCGAGCGCTCCTCGGGTGAGCGCCTTCGGCCGGGGCCTCCTCGGCCGAGCGGTCGGGCCGTCCGGGACCTCGGTCCCCGGTCCAAAGTCCGATACCGCCCCTCGCGGGCCCTCTCTAGGTTGGGATCATGACCACTTCCCCTGATGTCGCGCTCGTCCTCGGGCCGGGCGGCCCGGTCGGCACCGCCTGGCTGCTCGGCCTCGGCAACGGCCTGCGCCGCGCGGGTGCCGACCTCGCCCGCGCCGGCCTGATCGTCGGCACCTCGGCGGGCGCGATCGCCGGGGCGGCCCTCGCCACCGGCCGCGACCTGGACGAGGTGGCCGAGATCCCGGCCGGCGAGCGGACCGGCGACCCGGCGGTGATGCCGCGCGTCCTGGAGATCATGAACGCGCCGGGCGCGGACCCGCGCGCGTCGCTGCGCCGCGTCGGCGAGATCGCGCGCGAGGCCGCCGCGCTGCCCGCCGAGCGGCACCTGGCGTCGATGGAGTGGCTCGCCGGGACGCGCGAGTGGCCGGACGCCCGGCTGCTGATCACCGCCGTGGACGTCGCGGCGGGCGAGCCCGTCGTCTGGACGCGCGACAGCGGCGTCCCGCTGCACGCGGCCATGGCGTCCAGCAGCGCGGCGCCCGGCGCGGTCCGTCCCGTGGAGATCGGCGGGCGCGAGTACATCGACGGCGCGTTCGGCGGCGGATCGAACGTCCACCTCGCCGAGGGCGCGGGCGCGCTGATCCTCATCGAGCCGATCGCCCACCTGATGCCCGGTCCGGACGGCGGCGCCGACGTGCGCATCCGGCCGGACGCCGCCGCGCTGGAGGCGTTCGGCCCGGACCTCGGCGACCGCGCCCGCTGGAACGCGGTCTACAAGGAGGGCCTGCGCCAGTCCGCCGACGTGGCCGGGCCGCTGGCCGCGCTCCTGCGCTAGCGGCCCCGCCTCCGCAAAGGGGTCAGCGGTTGACGCGGGGCCGCTGCGAGGTGAGGTGCCAGCCCGCGCAGGTCGGGCAGCGGTAGGCGCGGGTCTCGGTCTTGTCCCGGTCGGCGCGGCCCTGGCGCTGGATCGTGGCGAGGGCCAGCGTCGCGGCGATGCGGTCCCGGAAGCGGACCTTGCCCGTCGGGCAGCGGGTGGGGACGCGGTACCGGGTTCGGCGACGGGACATCGGAACCACCTCCGGCGCGAAGGGTGATGGTTCCGGTGTACCTCAGGATGCGGCCGAAGTCCCGACTTCTCCCGCGAGATCCGCGAGAAGACGCGAGATCATATTGAAACACGTTCTCATTCGTGTTGGAGTTGGGGCGTGATCTGGGACCGCTTCCGTCTCGACGGCCGCGTCGCCGTCGTCACCGGCGCGGGCCGCGGCATCGGCGCCGCCTCGGCCGTCGCGCTCGCGCAGGCCGGTGCCGACGTCGTGCTCGCCGCCCGCACCGAAGAGCAACTCCGCAAGGTCGCCGCCGAGGTCGAGGCGGCCGGACGGCGCGCGCTGGTCGTGCCGTCCGACCTGTCCGACCCGGCCGCGTCCGCCGAACTCGCCGCCCGGGCCGCCGACGCGTTCGGACGGCTCGACGTCGTCGTCAACAACGTCGGCGGCACGATGCCGCAGGCCTTCCTCGACACCGGGCCGGACACGCTGGAGGAGGCGTTCCGGTTCAACGTCTCGGGCGCCCACGCCCTGACGCGCGCCGCCGTCCCGCACATGCTCGCGGCGGGCGGCGGATCGGTCGTCAACATCGCGTCCGCGATGGGACGCATGGCCGGGCGCGGCTACCTCGCCTACGGCACCGCGAAGGCCGCGCTCGTCCACTACACCCGGCTCGCCGCCTGCGACCTCGCGCCGCGCGTCCGCGTCAACGCGATCGCCGTCGGATCGGTCGCGACGTCCGCGCTGGACATCGTCATGACCAACGACGAGCTGCGCGGACAGATGGAGGCGAACACGCCGCTGCGCCGCGTCGGCGAACCGGAGGAGGTCGCCGCGTCCGTCCTCTACCTCGCCTCGCCCGCCGCCGGCTACGTCACCGGGACCGTCCTGCGCGTGGACGGCGGGACCGACGTGCCCAACCTCGACCTCGGACTGCCCGACCTGGAGGCCCGGCCATGACCCACCGCGTCGCCCTCTGGGGCACCGGCAACGTCGGACGGCACGCCCTCGCGGGCATCGTCGCCCGGCCCGACCTGGAGCTCGTCGGCGTCTGGACGTCCACCCCGGCCAAGGCCGGCCGGGACGCCGGCGAGCTGTGCGGGCTCGAACCCGTCGGCGTCGCCGCCTCCGGCGACGAGGCGGAGATCCTCGCGCGCGGCGTCGACTGCGTCGTCTACACCTGCATGGCCGACGTCCGCCTCCAGGAGGCCCTCGACGACCTCGCCCGCCTGCTGCGCGCCGGCGTGGACGTCGTCTCCGCGAGCCCGGTGTTCCTCCAGTTCCCGGACCAGGTCATCCCGGACGAGATGATCGCGCCGATCCGCGCGGCCGCCGCCGAGGGCGGGGCGTCGCTGTTCGTGAACGGCATCGACCCGGGGTTCGCCAACGACGTCCTGCCGATCGCGCTGTCCGGGATCAGCGAGCGGATCGACCAGGTCCGCTGCATGGAGATCCTCAACTACGCCACCTACGACCAGGGCACCGTCCTGTTCGACATCATGGGCTTCGGCCGCCCGCTCGACGACACGCCGATGCTGCTGCTCCCCGGCGTCCTCGGGATGGGCTGGGGGAGCGTCGTGCGGCAGCTCGCCGCCGCCCTCGACGTCGAGCTGGACGCGGTCGAGGAGCAGCACGTCCGGCTGCCCGCCCCGGAGACGTTCGAGATCGACTCCGGGACGATCGAGAAGGGCACGGCGGCGGCGCTGCGCTTCGAGGTGCGCGGCATGGTCGCCGGACGGCCGGTCATCGTGCTCGAACACGTCACCCGCCTGCGCGACGACCTGGCCCCCGACTGGCCGCAGCCGTCCGGGAAGGGCTGCTACCGGGTGGAGATCACCGGCGAGCCGAACTACACCCTCGACCTGCGGCTCCTCGGCTCGGACGGCGACCACAACACGGCCGGGCTGAAGGCGACCGCGATGCGGATCGTGAACGCCGTCCCGGCGGTCGTCGCGTCCCCGCCCGGCCTCCTCACCGCCCTCGACCTGCCGCTGATCCCCGGCCGCGGCCTGGTCAGCCGAGGTGCTTGAGGCGGGGCCACAGGTCGGCCCAGCCCATCCGCTGCCCCCGGCACACCCAGATCGGCTTGCCCTGCTCCTGGTTCGAGAGGTCCACGCCGTCGTCGACGCGCCCGGCGCGCGTCACGGACGTCCAGTAGGGGAGCAGGGCGCCCGCCGACTCCGGGCCGACCACGATGGTCGGCCCGCCGGTCTCGGACGGCCGCCCGAAATACCAGAAGCCGTTGTGCCCGCTGTAGGCGCGCGGCAGCCCGAACCTGCCGCCGTACCGGTCGATCGCCCCGGCCTCGCCGTAGTTGCCGGTCAGCAGCGTCGCGCGGTCGCGGTCGGGCAGCGCGCGGTGGACGGCGGCGATCTGCTCGACGAACCGCGGCCACCCGACCATCTCGGCGGAGTCCACGTTGATCACCGGTTGCGGCGTCCGGTGCAGCCAGCGCACCGGATAGACCGGCAACGTGAGCGCGACCGTCACCAGCCCGACGGCGGCGACGGCGGGCGCGGTGAGCGACCAGCCCCAGCCGCGCGGCGCGCCGAGCCGCTCGACGTGGACCGCGCCCGCCGCCCACAGCGCGGGCCACAGCCCCGCCAGGTAGTACGGCTTGCCGCCGGTGGCCAGGAAGAACACCGCGAGCAGCAGGTACGCCCAGGCCAGGAAGCGGAACCGCCGCAACGGCCCGGGCCTCGCCAGCCGCCACAGCCCGTAGATCCAGAGCCAGGACGGCAGCACTCCCGTGAGCAGCACCTGGAACGGCACGAATCCGGGACGTCCGGCCATCGCGCCCGCCGCCTCGATCTTCCCCGCCATCCCGATCTGCGGCCATCCGTGCCGCGCCTGCCACACCAGGCTCGGCGCCGCCAGCGCCGCCGCCACCGCGACCCCCGCCCAGAGCAACGGCCGCCGCAGCACCTCGCGCGGCCCCGAGACCAGCATCCCGACGATGATCGCCGCCACCAGGAACCCGGCGAGGTACTTGACGTTCAGCGCCACGCCCGCGACGCCGCCGGCCGCGAGCAGCATCCGGTCGTCCCGCGTCCGCACCCACCGGACGGCCAGCCACACCAGCACCGTCGAGGCGAGCACGTCCGGGGACGCCGTGTAGAACGTGTGCCCGATCGCCACCACGAACGGGCAGATGGCGGTGAGCGCCGCGGTGAGCGTCTGCGCCCGCCGTCCGCCGCCCATCTCGCGGGCCGTCAGCGCCGCCGCGACGACCGTCCCCGCCGCCGCGAGCGCCGCCGGGATCCGCAGCACGGTCAGAGAGCGAGGCGCGATCTCCGTCATCACCCGCGTCAGGAACGGCAGCAACGGCGGCTGATCCGGATAGCCCCACGCGAGATGCCGCCCCGCGACCAGGAAGTACAGCTCGTCCCGGTGGTACCCGTACCGGGCCGCGACCAGCATCAGCAGGACGAACGTCCCGCCCGCCACGACCCCCACCGGCCGCCGCGCGAGCGGCGCGACATTCCCCGGCGCCTCAACTCCCGTTTCGGACATGCCCGCAAGCTATGCCGCTTTGTCCCCCGAACCACCCGGTTGACCACTCACGGCCGCCCCCGGGGCGCCTCACGCCGGTGGCTCGCGCCCGGCGTTCCGTGCTTGGTCTCGCGACCGCGTCTCGCTCCCGCCTCGCGCCCAGGAAGCACGGCGCGGCGTCAGAGGTTCTCGCGGTGGGCCAGCGCGGCGGCTTGCGTGCGGCTCGTGACGTTCAGTTTGGCCAGGATGTTCGACACGTGCACGCTGGCCGTCTTGGGGGAGATGAACAGCGTCGCCGCGATCTCCTTGTTGCCCATGCCCTTCGCGACCAGCTTCAGCACCTCGCGCTCGCGCGAGGTCAGACCGCTCAGCGGGCCCTGGTCGCGGGCCGTGTCGGCGGTCGCGCGGGAACGGTCGGGCTCGGCGAGGCGCGCCCTCGACCCCAGGTCGTGCAGGACACGCAGCAGCGGGCGCGCGCCGAGCCGCTCGGCGTCGGTGACGGCGGCGCGCCACTCGGCCGCCGCGGCGTCCCGGTCACCGTTCTCGGCCAGGGACTCGGCCAGCCGCCAGCGGGACCGCGCGACCTCGTAGACGAAGCCGTAGTCGAAGGCGTCCCGGACGGCCCGCCAGTGCTCCGGCTCGTCGGTGCCGTGCGCGCGCCGCCACTCGGCCTCGGCGCGGGCCAGCCAGGCCCGGCCCTCCGCGCCCATCCAGGCGTCGTGCCGTCCGTCCGGGGTGTGCGTGGCCGCGAACCGGGCCTTGGCCACCAGCTCGTCGGCGGCGGCGCGGGCCGCGGCCTCGGCGGCGGCGTCACCGGCCCGCCGGGCGAGGACGGCCCGGTCGGCGTGCGCCCACAGCCCCACCGCCGCGATCCGGATCAGCCCTGTGTCGGTCGGCCCGCTGGCCGCGAGGACCGTCGCGATGTGCGCGAGGGCCCCGGCCGTGTCGCCCTCCCACATCCGCTGCTCGGCGGCGAGCCCGCGCGCGACGTAGGTCAGCCACGCGTCGCCGTCCCAGAGCGGCTCGATCCACTGGAGCCGGTGCGTGGCGCACACGCTGCCGCGCGCCACGTCCAGGAACAGCGCGTAGGAGGACACGACCGCCTCGACGTCGCGCGCCACGCGGATGCCGAAGCCGTCCGCGATGCGGGCCGCCCGCTCCCAGTCGCCCTCGGTGTAGGCGATGAGGAACTGGAGGAACCGCAGGTTGATGCCGTAGGTCGCCCAGTCGAGCCCGTTGTCGAGGGTGAACCGGACGGCCTCGTCCGCCAGCGCGCGGGCGCGCTCCAGCTCGCCGATCTCGTACGGCAGCCGCGCCTCGGTGTACAGAGCGCGCAGCGTGACCTGCATGTTCGTCGACGTCCGCGCCAGCCGGACGGCCTCGGAGTACGCGCGCGTCACCTCCGGCCCCGGCCCGGCCGTCGCCTCGGTGTGCTGCCCCAGCGAGATCAGCGCGGCGGCCTCGGCGGACGGCACGTTCGTGGCGCGCGCCACGTGCAGCGTCTCCGCCGCCATCGCCGGAACCTCGTCGTACCGCTCGGGCGTGGCCAGCAGCGTCCGCACGTAGGTCGCGAGGATGCGCGCCCGCGCCGGGGTCGGCGGCTCGACGGGCGTGAGGTCGAGCGCCTCCTGCGCCATCGCGCGCGACTCGTCCAGCCGGTCGAGCTCGTGCAGGTAGTAGGCGAGCCGCTCGCGGACCTCCGCGCCGAGCGCCTTGTCGTCCGGATCGATCAGCGTCAGCAGCCGGCGCAGCCGCTGGACGGCCCGCCGCAGCTCCCCGGCCCGCGCCGACGAGCGGACCGCGGCCCACTCCAGATCGACCCGCTTCATCCCGGCGGACTCCTCCGCGCCGGGCACGGTGTCCCACAGCGAGAGCGCGCGGTCGTAGTGCTCGTGCGCCTCGTCCGGCGCGCCCATGCGCTCGGCGTCGCGGCCCGCCCGGACGGACGCGGCGAACGCGGTCGGCAGGTCGTGCGCGGCCATCGAGTGGTAGGCCAGCTCGGCCGCCGCGCGCGGCGGCCGGTTCCCGTCCGGGAGCGGCGCCTCGATCGGCGCCGCGGCCTGGAGGAACTGCGCGGCGAACGCGCGGTGCTGCCGGGTGCGCTCGCCGGGCAGCAGGTCGGCGTAGACGGCCTCGCGCAGCAGCGCGTGCCGGAACGCGTACCCGGCCATGCCGCTCGGCACGAGGATCTGGTGCGACACCACCTCGCGCAGCGCCTCACCGGCCGCGTCCTCCGGCAGCCCGGACACGCGGCGCAGCAGCTCGTCGTCCACGCGCCGCCCGGCGACGGCCGCGACCCGCACCACGTGCTGGGCGTCCTCCGACAGCCGCTCCACCCGCGCGAGCAGCAGATCGGCCAGCGCGGACGGCAGCTCCTCGTCGTCCACGGCCGCGAACAGCTCGCCCGCGTAGAACGGGTTGCCCTCCGACCTGCGGTGGACGCGCTCCACCAGGTCGGCGGGCGGTTTGGCGCCCGTCCCGGCCAGCGACATCAGGTACTCGGCCGTCTCGCCCGGCCGGAACGGCTTCAGCTCGACCGCCGACACGTTCGGCAGCCGCAGCAGCTCGGCGACGACCGGCCGCAGCGGATGCCGCCGGTGGAGGTCGTCGGTCCGGTAGGTGCCGACGAGGCAGACCCGCTCCCGCTGGAGCACCCGGCTCAGGAAGACCAGCAGGTTGCGCGTCGAACGGTCGGCCCAGTGCAGGTCCTCCAGGACGAGCAGGACCGGACGCTGCCCGCCCAGCTCGCCGAGCAGCGCCAGCGTCGCGCCGAGCAACTGCTGCCGTCCCAGGTCGGACGCCTCGTCGGGTGCACCGTCGCCGTCCGGCAGCAATCTTCGTAGGACGGGCCGTCCGGCGAGGGCGTTTTCTAGCGCGGCCCGCTCGTCCTCGGCGGATCGCGGGTCGCGGAGGGCCGTCCACAGGGCGTCCGCCAGCGGCAGGTAGGGCATCGACTCGCCGAGCGCGGCGCACTGGCCGGTCAGCACGGCGAAGCCGCGGGTTCGCGCGGTCGCGGTGAGCTCGGCCACCAGGTGCGACTTCCCGACCCCGGCGTCACCGCCCACCAGCACGACCCCGGCGTGTCCGGCGGCGGCGCGCTCCAACGCCGCCGTGAGCGCGCCGAACTGCGCCTTCCTGCCGATCAGCACCCTTTGCCGCACCTCCCAGACGATCGCCACAGTATGACATCGCCCCAGGACATTCCCCTATACCCAGGCCCCCGGCCCCCAAGGGGGCCGAGGGCCGAAGCATCCTCCTGAGCCGCCGCCCGGGAGACGGCTGGTCCGCGAACCCTCCGGGCCAAAACGCCGGGCCACGGGGGCCGGATTGCCCGGGCCGGACTGCGAGCCGCGCGGTCCACGTGGCGGGTCGCGCGTGCGTCCGGCCGCGTGCATCCGGCCGCGTGCATCCGGCCGCGTGCGTCCGGCCGCGAACGTCGGTCGAGGACGTCGAGGCGGGGCGGGCGGGTCAGGTGAGGGAGCCCACCAGCTCGCTGTCGGTCTCGGCGAGGGCGCTGGCCATGCTCTCCTTGGAGGAGGCGGGCTCGGGCTCCGGGTCCGGCGTCCGGCCGGGAGCGGGGGTGGGGGCGGGGACGCGGGTCGGCTCCGGGGCGGTGTCCGGCGCGTGCTCGGGGTCCTGGTCCGGCTCCGGCAGGGTCTCGGGCTCCGGGATGAGCGTCTGGTACACCCGCTCGGTCTCGTCGGCGATGCGCTCCCAGCTGTGGCGGGAGCGGGCGCGGTCGGCGGCGGCGATGGCGTAGCCGCGCCGCGTGGTCTCCTCGGCGAGCAGGGCGCGGACGGCGAGCCCGATCTGCCGCGGCCGGCCCGCCGGGACGTGCAGCCCGGTGATCGAGTCGAGCACGGCGTCGGCGTTGGTGCCGGTCGGGGTGACGACGGCCGGGACGCCGCAGGCCATGCCCTCCAGCGCCGCGGTCGGCGCGGGCTGGGCCGGGGCGAGGTTCAGCACGAGCCGGGCGGTGCGCAGCAGGCGCGGCAGGGAGCGGCGCGCGACCCGGCCGAGGAAGATCACCCGGTCCGAGACGTGCAGCTCCTTGGCGAGGACGGTCAGCCGGTGCACGGTCGGGTCGTTCTCGAGCTCCTCGCGCTCCGGGCCGCCGGCGATGGTGAGCTCGGCGTCCGGCACGTGCTGCAGCGCCCGGATCGCGGTCTCGACGGAGCCGTCCGACAGGTCCCGCGCCACCACCGCGAGCCGGTCCCGGTCGCCGCGCGGCATCGCCGGGCCGACCTCGGAGAACAGCTCCACGTCCACGCCGGGCGGAGTGATCTTGATCGACTTGCGCGGCACGCCCAGCCGGACGGCCACCGAGGCCTCTTCGGTGCAGCGTGCGATGACGATGGAGGCGCTCCGTCCGATGGCCCGCTCCAGCCGCGCCCGCGCGGGGTGGACGGTCCGTCCGGCGCGCGTCTCGGTGACCGCGAAACCGTGGAACGTCTGCGCGAAGGGGATGTCGAGCTCGCGGGCGACGGCGCAGGCGGCGAGGCCGCCGATCCAGCCGTGGGCGTGGACGACGTCGGGCCGTCCGGCGCCCGACCAGCGGCGGCGCAGCTCGTCGGTGAGCTCGCTCACGTGCTCCAGCAGCTCGTCGTCGGAGAGCGGGCGCTCCGGGCCCACGGTGAGGTTGTACAGGGTCGCGCCGGGCGAGAGCCGGGTGCGGCCGTGCGCGTCGGGGGCGCAGCGGCGCCCGTAGACCGAGACGCGGTGACCCGCGCCGCCCTCGTCCTCGGGGCGGCCCAGCGCACGTGCCAGGTCACGGACGTGCGAAACCTGGGAGTGGTCGCCGCTGAAGTCGGAAGCGGAAACGATGGCGATGTTCAGGGACCGACGCATGGGGACCTCCGGGTCAGCACATGGGTAACCGGGAGGTATCTGCGTCGTAGACACCTGTCGACAAGCAATGACCTGTGGAACGCGCCCCTGAAGGGTGCCGGCGGGGGGCTTTCCGTCCCCACCCGCGTTCAAGCGGTCACGATGACCATAGTCCCCGATCACGAGGACGGGCAAACGCGGGGTGGCGCGCCTCACACGGTAGTGGCGCGAAAGCGAGACTCTCCTCACCGACGCGTGACCCTCCCTTGGGGAGGTCGTGCCCTCACCGGGACCTGGGCCGTCACCTGCGGACATGCCCCGACGCCCGCCCCGTCCCGGGGGTCTCGCCCGGCCTCTCCGTCCTGCTTCTCGGCGTGTTTCGGTCAGGCTGAGGAACCGGGTGCGGGACGGCCCCGTCCAATCGGCATGCCGACTCCCCGCTCTCTCGCCGCCGCGACGTGCGCGGTCGCGCTGACCACCGGCCTCGCGGCGTGCGGCGACCAGGCGCCGAAGGCCCACGAGCTGCGCGGCGCCGTGACGAACGTCCCGCCCGGCGATCCCCGCCCCCTCGGACGCGCCGACACCGCGTTCGGTTTCGGACTGCTCTCGGCGTGGTGCGGAACCGACCCGAACGCCAACATCGTCCTGTCGCCGAGCAGCGTGGCGTCCAGCCTCGGCATGGTCTACCAGGGGGCGCGCGGCCGGACCGCCGCCGCGATGGCCCGCGCCCTGCGCCTGCCGTCCGGCGACCTGCTGCCCGGCCTGCGCGCGCGGACGCGGGAGATGCGGTCGCT
Organism: Actinomadura gamaensis; assembly: GCF_042652125.1. Lineage (NCBI taxonomy): Bacteria > Bacillati > Actinomycetota > Actinomycetes > Streptosporangiales > Thermomonosporaceae > Actinomadura > Actinomadura gamaensis. The sequence goes on from NZ_JBHSIT010000006.1 coordinate 138,324, forward strand.
CGACACCAAGAAGGTCTCGGTCAAGGTCGCGGACCAGGTCTGGGCCGACTCCGGCGTCCGGACCGACAAGGGCTACCTCGACAAGCTCGCCACCGGCTACGACGCGGGGCTGAAAACCCTCGACATCGCGCAGGACCCCGAGAGCGCCCGGAAGACGATCAACGCCCGGATCAAGGAGGACACCGGCGGCAAGATCCCCGAGCTGCTCGCGCCGGACCAGCTCAAACGCGACACCGGCTGGGTGCTCACCGACGCCGTGTACCTCAAGGCCGACTGGGAGACGAAGTTCGGGCACGCCATGCCCGGCCCGTTCACCGCCTCGGACGGACGCGCGGTCCAGGCGAAGCTGATGAGCGCCAAGACCCATTTCGGCTACGCCCATTCCGCCGGATGGACCGCCGTGGACCTTCCCTACGTCGGCGGACGACTCCGCATGACCGCCCTGCTCCCCGACACCTCCGCCCGCGGCTGCCCCACCCTGACCGGCGCGACGTTCGACCGGCTGACCGGCGCACTCGACACCGGCGCCGACGTGGACGTGACGATGCCCAAGGTGAACCTCTCGTCCCGCCGCGAGCTCACACCGCTGCTCAAACAGCTCGGCATGGCCGTCGCGTTCAGTGATGCCGCCGACCTCCACGGCATCTCGCCTGTCGCGCGCAAGATCGCTTTCGTCCAGCACGCCGCCACGCTCAAGGTGGACGAGAAGGGCACCGAAGGCGCCGCCGCCACCGGAAGCGGCGTCACCGCGCTCGCCGCCCCCGCCCCCAGCAAGCGGATCACCGTCGTGTTCGACCGCCCCTACCTCGCCGTCGTCCGGGACGGCAAGACCGGAGAACCGCTTTTCATGGCGCGCGTGGCCGACCCCACCCGACAATGAGCGGATGCTGCTCTGGTACGTCGCCTACGGGTCCAACCTGCACCGCGACCGGTTCCTCTGCTACCTGGCGGGCGGCCGTCCGGCGGGCGCGGCGCGCACCTACACCGGCTGCCGCGACACCCGCCCGCCGCTCGCCGACCGGCCCGTCCTGCTGCCCGGCGGGATCTACTTCGCGCTGACGTCCCTGGTCTGGGGCGGCGGCATGGCCTTCTACGACCCCGCGCTGGACGGCGAGACCCCCGCCCGCGCCTACCTGCTGACCGCCGGGCAGTTCAGCGACGTCCTCGCCCAGGAGATGCGCCGCGAGACCGGCGCCGACCTCGACCTCGCCCCCGCCGTCACCACCGGCCGCCAGACCCTCGGCCCCGGCCGCTACGAGACCGTCCTGAACGTCGGTGAGCTGGACGGACACCCCATGCTCACCTTCACCGCACCCCACGGCGCCGCCGACGCCGCGCTGAACGCCCCGTCCGCCGCCTACCTCGCCATGCTGTCCGGCGGCCTGACCGAAACCCACGGCTGGCCGCCGGAACGCGTGTCCACCTACCTGATGTCCTGTCCCGGCGTCCTTGGTACCGTTCGGCCATGAACGTCGGAGACGTGGTGGAAGACTTCGAGCTTCCCGACGAGACCGGCGCCCCGCGCCGCCTCACCGACCTGCTGAAGGACGGCCCGGTCGTGCTGTTCTTCTACCCGGCCGCCCTCTCGCCCGGCTGCACGGCGGAGGCCTGCCACTTCCGCGACGCCGCCGAGGAACTCGCCGACCTCGGCGCCCGCCCCATCGGCATCAGCGGCGACACCCCCGGCAAGCAGCGGGAGTTCGCCGACAAGCACTCCCTCGGCTACCCCCTGCTCTCCGACCCCGACGGCACCGTCCGAGCCCGCTTCGGCGTCAAACGCGGCTTCGCCCTGGCCCCCACCCGCCGCCAGACCTTCGTCATCGCCGAAGACCGCCGCATCCTCGAGATCATCAAGTCCGAGGTCCGCATGAACATCCACGCCGACCGAGCCCTCGCCGCCCTCCGCAACCGCTGACCTCCCCGCCCCAACCCGCCCTCCGCCCCAACCTGCAGCAATCCCCTCTCCCGACCGCGTCCGCCTCCTCGGCTTCGGAACGCCACGGTGCCGTGTTCATCCGCCGCTCGGCGGTGCTGTGCTCATCCGCCGCTCAGCGGTGCGGTGTTCATCCGCCGCTCGACGGTGCTGTGCGCATCCGGCGCTCGGCGGTGCGGTGCTCATCCGGCGCTCAGCGGTGCTGTGCTCATCCGGCGTGCGAGCGTGTTTCGACAGCGCTCGTCTAGCTTTTCAGCCGCGTCCGGCCCTCGTTCGCGGTGCCTCGGCTCTGTGCTTGCCCGGCGCGCGGGCGTGCTTTCTCGCCGCCCCGTCCCGCAACCGCACTCGTGTGGCGCGAGGCTCCCGTCGGGGCATTTTCCGGTCGCGCCCATCTTGTGCTGGCGTCGCCTCATCTCGCGGCGGCCCTCATGCGCCGCTCGTCTCGCGCTCGTGCGTGCTCGTGCGCCTCGGGCCGTACGCGGTGTCCCGTGGATCTTCCGGGTCGGGACGTCGCGGTGCTGTGCTCGCCAGGGCTCGGCCGCACCTGTCTCGCGGTCGCTTCGTCCTGCGGTTGCGCTTGTTCCGCGCTTGGCTCTTCTTCGGTGCTCGGTGCTCGGTGCTCGGTGCTCGGTGCTCGGTGCTCGGTGCTCGGCGCGCGTGTGCAGGCTCGCTTGGGCGGCGCCGGTTCGCGTCTCAGGCGGGTTTGTGCCGGGCTTGGAGTATGCGACGTGGGTGGCAGGGGCTGGGCTAGGACGGTCAGCACGGAGCCGTGCTGGTTGCGCCACCGGCCGATCCAGGTTGTGTCCGTCATGTCTCCCGGGTTGGTCGGTGGGGCGCGGCTGGGGGACCGAAGCGGGGCGGGGGCTGCGCTGTTCTCTCCCTCCGTCGTGGTGGTGGGGGCGGGCTTCAGGCGGGGGAGTCGGTGGGGGCGGGGAGATCGACGCGGGGGAGGAGGATCGCGGACGGGTGGGACGGGGCGTGGAAGATCTCCTGGTCCGCGGTGAGGTAGTCGGTGGCGGTGCCGATGGGGGCGCCGGTGCCGGGGTTGCGGGACACGCGCGGGTAGGCGCCGCTGCAGACCTGGACGCGGATGCGGTGGCCGCGGCGGAAGCGGTGACCGGCCGGCCAGAGTTCCACGGCGATGCGGCGGACGCCCTCGTCGTCCGGGTCCGGGGTGCCGGGGACGAGGCGGCGCATGCCCTCGCAGAGGTTGAGCGAGACGCCCTCCTCGTCCACGTCGCAGAGACGGACGACGAAGTCGGTGTTCTCCCGGTCGGAGCGGACCCAGAGGTCGGCCGAGACCGGGCCGATGATCTCCAGGTCGTCCGTCAGCTCGGACGAGGTGAAGGTGAGGACGTCGCGGCGGCGTTCGAGGCGCGCCTGGTCGGCGACGGGATGGTTGTCGCCGAGCAGGGTCGGGCCGCCCAGGAACGGGGTCGGGTGCTCGGGGTCGTACCGGTAGCGGTCCGGTTCGGACTCGGGCGGCGCGTCCGGGGACAGGCCGCCGTCCGGGTGCAGGTGCCAGCGCTCCTCGCGCATTCCGGGGACGGGCCAGTCGGGGAACTCGCGCCACTCGTTCGCGCCCGTGACGAACAGCCGGACCGGCATCTCGCGCAGGGCGGACGGGTCGTCCAGCAGGTGCGCGCGGAACCAGTCCAGCGACTCGGCCACCGAGCCGCGCATCATCCGGCCGTCCGCGTGGAACCACGGCCCGATGGTCAGGTACGGGCGGCGGCCGCCCGCGCGCAGGGCCGCGTAGTCCTTCATCTGCCAGGGCAGGAAGATGTCGTACCAGCCGCCGATCATGTTGACCGGCGCGGATACCTCCGACACGGTCCTGGTGAAGTCGCGCCGGTCCCAGAACGGCGTGTCGGGGCCGTGGGTGAGCAGGTCCTGGAAGAACTTCTGCTGCTCGCCGGTCGCGAGGACGTCCAGCTCCGCGAGCGGCTTTCCGGACAGCGCCGCCCGCCGGGCGCGGCGCGGCGACATGATGCCCGTGGTCACCCCCGACAGCGGGTGCTTCATGCGGGCGGTGAGGTCGACCCAGGTCAGCGCCGCCTCCAGGGCGAAGGTGCCGCCGACGTTCACCGCCTCGCGGAAGGACGAGGCGGTGACCTGCATCGCCAGCGCCCGCAGTTCCGGACCGGCCTCGGCGGCGACCGCCCACTGCACGTAGCCGAGATAGCTGGGCCCGTGCATCGCGAAGGTGCCGCCGAACCAGGGCTGCCGCTTCAGCCACTCGATGGTGGCGAGCCCGTCCTCGCGCTCGTCCAGCGGCTCGAAGACGCCACCCGAGCCGAAGCCGCCGCGCACGCTCTGCACGACCGCCTGGAACCCGTGGGACGCGAACGTCTGCCCGCACATCAGGCCGAACGGTCCGCGCCGTCCGTACGGTGACCGGACGAGAACGGTCGGCGGACGATCGACGCCCACCGGCGCGTAATGGTCGGCGAGCAACGTCACGCCGTCGTCCGTCGGAACCTCGAGGTCGCGCGTGACCTCGACCTTGTGAGGGCCGTTCCGCAGTCCGAGCGCCGTGACCCCCAGGCGGCGCAGCATCCCCGTACCTACCACTCTCACGATCGTAACCGCCCGTACCGACGCTCACGCCACACCCTCCTTCCCGGGCCGGACAGCTCATGTCCCGTTGACCCGAAGTACGCCCGCCGACCGGGCTACGATCGATGCTTTGTCCGGAGTTTTCGTGGTTTATGGAGGGTGCCGCAGCATGCCTGAGTGGCCCGGTTGGGAACCGATCATCGTCGCGGCGGGCGTCATGGTGGTCGCCCTGGTGCTGGCCGTCGGCCTGCGGCTGTTCGCCAAGCGACTGACCGCCCGGGCGGGGGACACCCGCTGGGCCTGGGACGACCTGGCCGCACGCCTCGTCTACGACCTGGCGATGCCGCTCTGCCTGCTCGGCGGCGCCTGGATCGCGGCGAACACGCTGAAGCTGCACGAGAAGACGCTGCTCGCGACGGGCCGCATCCTGACCGCCGCGACCGTGCTGATCGTGTCGCTCGCGCTCGCCCGGCTGACCGCCGGGATCATCGCCTCGGTCGCGCTCATCCGCCAGGGCACCGCCGCGAACGTCACCATCTTCACGAACATCAGCAAGGTCATCGTGCTGGGCGTCGGCGTCCTGGTGATGCTCCAGAGCCTCGGCGTCTCCATCACGCCCCTGCTGGGCGCGCTGGGCGTCGGCGGTCTGGCCGTCGCGCTCGCCCTCCAGGACACCCTGGCCAACCTCTTCGCCGGAGTGCACGTCCTGGCGTCCCGGACGATGGAGCCCGGCGACTACATCAAGCTGAGCAGCGGCCAGGAGGGCTACGTCGTCGACATCAACTGGCGCAACACCTCCATCCGAACCCTGTCGGACAACATCGAGGTCATCCCGAACGCCACGTTCTCCAAGACGATCCTCACCAACTACCACCGCCCCGCACAGGACATGTCGCTGCTCATCCAGGCGAGCTGCGCCTACGACAGCGACCTGGACCACGTCGAGAAGACGGTCATCGAGGTCGGCCACGAGGTGATGTCCGAGGTCGAGGGCGGCGTGAAGGACGCCGAGCCCCTCGTCCGCTTCCACACCTTCGCCGACTCCCGCATCCACTTCACCGTCATCCTCCGCACCGGCGAGTTCGGCGACCAGTTCCGCATCAAGCACGAGTTCGTGAAGCGCCTCCACCGCCGCTTCCGCCTCGAGAACATCGAGATGCCCCCGCCGACCCGCAAACTCCTCCTCCCCGAACCCCACACCGCCTTGTCCCCCACCTCCCACCTCACCGACTGACCCCAGCACCACCGCCCCACCGCCCCACCGCCGAGCCTCCCGCCCAGTTCCCCGCCACCAGCCCGCCCGCCCCAGGTCGCGCTAACCACCATGACCCGTCGCGCTACCCGTCGGCCCGAGGCCGCGTCATGCTCAGCGGCCCCGAGCCGTGGTGTACCCGTCCGCCTCAGGGCACGGAACGCTGCCACAGGGCGCGTCTCGCTCAGGCCCCCCCAACTCCGTGCGCTGCCCGTCGGCCCGAGGTCGCGTCATGCTCAGGTCTTTCGACCCGTTGCGCTTCCCCTCCGCCGGAGGCTGCGTCACGCTCAGCGGCCCCGAGCCATTGCGCTGTCCGCCCGCCTCAGGGCGGGGCACGCTCAGCGCACCCGGGCCGTCGCGTTGGGCACCACCGCTGTGGGCCGGTCCGGTCAGGAGCTGACGGCGGGGAGGAGCACGTTGTCGACCAGTTCGGCGAGGTAGGTGTCGGGAATCTCCTCTGAGACGAGCGTGCAGCGGTACATGACCATGGCGGGGCCGATCTCGGCGCACAGGGGCACGGCGGCGCTCGGACGGACGTCGCCGCGTTCGACGCCGCGTTCGAGGGCGGCGAGGAGCCGTTCCTTGAGCGGGGTGGTCACCCGCTGCCGGACGACGTCGCGCATCAGCTCCATCGACTGGTCTCCGTCCTCCTTGAGGACCTGGAAGGCCGTGCCGCGGGTGGCGTTCACGGCGTCCCGGTAGGAGCGCATCAGCTCCATCAGGTCGTCGCGGATGTTGTCGTGGACGGGGAGGTCCGCGGGCACCGGCAGGACGTGCTGGAGCGCGTCCGCGATCAGCTCCTCCTTGCTCGACCAGCGACGGTAGAGCGCGGCCTTGCCGGTCTGCGCGGCGGCAGCGACGCCCTCCATGGTCAGGCGGCGGAATCCGACCTCGGCCAGCTGGTCGAGCGCGGCGGTCAGGATCGCGCTCTCCAGGGCTTCGCCGCGCCGGCGCGTGGGCGCGTTCACCATCCCTGCCCTCCCCCTCGTCGGCCTCCCGCAGAGGAGACGTCCGCTTCGCGGGAAGAGCCGGCGGCACCGAGAGGGTACGCGGCAGCCTTGCAGGAGGGTTGCCTCTCGGGAGGACGAATCCAGCCGGGAGCGTCGCTCGGGGCGGTCGGGTCTTCCACGTCGGACCGGAAAATAGTGAACGCGAGCGTTCCCTTTCGTGTGGACGGGTGGTAGCTTCGCCGCATAGTGAACGCTGCCGTTCCTTAGATCCTGACCCACGGAGGTCGCCTTGTCGACTGTTCCGAGCGGACGGGTCAATGCCGCGGAGACCCCGGGAGTCTCCTCGTCACGACCGTCCTCCTCTTCCCCCCATCATCCCGGACTCGTGCTCGCGGTGATCGTCGGCTGCCAGCTCATGGTCGGCGTCGACTCCTCGGTCGTCACCATCGCGCTCCCGGACATCCGCAGCGCGCTCGGTCTGTCCACGGGCGGTCTCGCCTGGGTGCAGAACGGCTACACGCTCGCGTTTGGCGGGCTCCTGCTGCTCGGCGGACGAGCGGGCGACATCGTCGGACGCCGCCGCGCCTTCTGCGGTGGGATCCTGCTGTTCACGCTGGCCTCGCTGCTCGGCGGCGTCGCGTCGAGCGGCTGGACGCTGATCTTCGCGCGAGCGTTGCAGGGCGTCGGCGCGGCCCTGGCCGCACCCAGCGCGATGGCACTGATCGCCACGCTCTTCACCGGTGCCGCGCGAGTACGGGCACTCGGCGTGTCGTCCGCCGTGACCGGCGTGGGCGGCGCGCTCGGCATGCTGCTCGGCGGACTGCTCACTGACCTGTCGTCGTGGCGCCTGGTGTTCTTCATCAACCTTCCCATCGGTGTGGTGATCCTGCTGGCCGCGCCGCGAGTGCTCACCGAGACCTCGCGCCGGGCGGACGGGATCGACTTCATCGGAGCGGTGACGGGCACGCTCGCCCTGACCGCGCTGGTCTTCGGGCTGCTCCGGACCGGCCCGGACGGCTGGCACGACGCTCTCGCGCTGGGCGCGCTCGGCACAGCGGTCGCCCTGTCCGCCGTGTTCGTACTGGCCGAGTCGCGAGTGCCGCATCCGCTCGTCCCGCTCCGGATACTCCGGGATCGGAAGCGCGCGGGGGCGTACACCGCCCTGGCGGTGCAGGTCGCCGGAATGTTCGGCGGGTTCTTCTTCCTCACCCAGTACTTCCAGCAGAACCTCGGTTACGGACCGCTGGAGGCGGGAGCGGCGTTCCTGCCGATCGTCGGGACGCAGTTCGTGGTGCTGCGCTTCGCCCCGAGCCTGTTCGCGCGGTTCGGTGCGCGGACGCTCGTGTCGGTCGGTGCGCTGCTGATGACGGCGGCCATGCTCTGGCTGACCGCGCTCGACCCGCAGCAGGGCTACGCGCTCGGGCTGCTCGGCCCGTTCGTGCTGTACGGAGCGGGCGGCGGTCTCACGGTGATGCCACTGAACGCGACCATCCTGGCCAGCGTGCGATCTGAGGATTCGGGAGCCGCAGCGGGCGTCGCGCAGACGGTGTTGTGGTCCGGTGCGACGCTCGGAACGTCCATCATGGTGACGGTCTTCGACGCGTTCGCCGGACGCGACGGCCGCGCCGCCGGGCACACCGCCCGGCACACCACCGGACATCCCGCCGGACATCCGACCGGACACGTCTCAGGACACGTCGCCGGTTCCGCGCCCCTCGACGCGCTCGCCGCGACGTTCGCCACCGGAGCGGCCTTCGGCCTGATCGCCTTGTGCATCGCCTTCGTCACCCTTCGCTCGGCACGATCGTCGGCCTGACCCCGACGCTCGATCGGATTCGTGCCGGCGCCGTCCTCGACGAGCGCCGGTTCGACCATCGTGCCGCCCGGCCCGGACGGGTGAGAAGCCGAAGCCCGTTCTGTGGATAACCCGACGTCATCCCTGGTCAACGGCAAGGGGGCGAAGCGTTACGTCCTCTGCTCAGAACTGCGCGGGGCGTCGATCGGCGGACGCCTCGAACAGCTCCAGCAGATCGGTGTGGCCGAACATCTTGGCCGTCTCTATGGCGGACGGGCTGCCCGCCCCCGGGGCCGCGCCCGCTTCGAGCAGCGCTCGGACGACCTCCGGCTCCTTCTTGAACACCGCTCCGGCCAGAGGCAACTGCCCCCGGTCGTTGGCTCGCTCGGTGTCGGCGCCGCGTTCCACCAGCGCTCGGACCGTGTCCGCGTGTCCGTGGTACGCGGCGAGCATCAGCAACGTGTCGCCCTTCTCGTTGCTGAGATTCACCGGCACTCCCGCATCGACGTACGGAAGCAGTTCGTCGGTCCGGCCCGAACGGGCCATCTCGAACAGGCGGCTGGCGAACTCCTGGAGTTCGGGATCGGCGGCGTCGCTCATGCCCCGCAGCCTATGGCCGTCCGAATGCCCGTCGAGTCCCCAGTCCGCCAGGGCCATGCGGCTACCGATGCTGTCCTCCCCGTAGACCAGATGTTTTTCCAGGGCCACCAGGGAGCCGCTGTCCGGAAAGGTGCGGAACCGCACATCGTCCGCCAGCGCGCGCATGATCTGCAGGCCGCGGCCTGATTCGGCGGTCAGCGACGCCGGTTCTCCCGCCTTCGCGGCGGTCTTCGCGTCCACGCCCTGGCCGGAGTCGATGACCCGGATGACGCAGCGCGCGTCCAGAATGGTCGCCCGCACGGTGAAGTCGTCTCCCGCGCGCGCGTGGCGGATCACGTTCGTACACGCCTCGGTGAGCATCAGCTCGATGTCGCCTCGGATCGGCTCGTCCACTCCGAGGACGGCGAGTGACGAGTCGAGCAGCCGTCGTACCGCGGGTACGCTCGTGCTGTCCCTGGGCAGTCGCAGGTCGAGATTGATCTCCACGTCCCTCCACGCCTCCCGAGCGTGCGCGCCGGCCGTATCGGTCGTCAAAGTCGTGCCCTATGCACGAGTTGCAAACCTGTCGCGGCGTGAGGTCGCCCATGGACCTTCCCACGTCTCCCGAGGAATCCGTGGGGCGGACTTGCACGGCGAACGGGCTCGGAAACGCTTCGAAAAGAGCCTTAAGAGGAACGAGAGGCAGGCGCTCCGGGACGCGCACCCGTGGGCCAAGCACCGCGCTGCACTAGGCGCAGCACCAATGCGGCGATGTTCCAAGCGTCGTCCGCACCGCTGTGATGGCGTCCCTCTAGGGGAAGGCCTGCGTGTTCCAGCGCGCCCGCCATTCCGAGCTTGCGCCGCAGTCCGTGTGCCTCCGCCCAGAGAGCTTTCGCGTTCACGTGGCGGCGGCCGAAGGGATAGCGCACGCCTACAGCGGCCGTCTGGCGCTCGAACTGCTTGCGGTCGTAGTCGCCCCAGCTCGCCCACGCGCGCATATGAGCGAGATGCTCCCGCTCCAGCAGCGCGCACGCCTCGGGGAACGAGACGCCCGTGTCCACCTCCTCCTGCGTGAGACCGGTCAGTTCCGTGCAGAACTCACTGACGCGCGACCTCTCCGGCCGGACGAGGACGCGGTGTTTCTCCACGCGTTCGCGCGTGCGCAGGTCCACCACGCAGAGGCCGATCTCGATGATCTCGCTGACCTGATCCTTCGGCCGCGGCCCCTTCCAGCAGGTCGCCTCGACGTCGACCACGTTCAGAAAGCGTCCGAAATCCTCCATGCAGCGCACCGTAACGACGCGCGAACGACGATCGCGAACGAATATCCGCCGTTCAGCCCACGGCTCAGACCGACCCAGCGCCGGCTGGCGACCGGCTCACGACCGCCTCGGCCTGGGCTCACGACCGCCTCGGCCTGGGCTCACGACCGGCTCGGCCTGGGCTCACGACCGGCTCGGCCCCGGCTCACCTCCGGCTCAGCCTTGGCCCTGCACGGGCGCGTAGGAGTCCACGTACTGCTGTCCGGAGAGCTTCTGGATCGCCTGCATGACCTGGTCGGTCGCGTATCGGACGGCCTCCCGGTCCCGTTCGGCGCCGCTGAACTCCAGCGGCGCGCCGAACCGGATCTCCACGCGTCCGGGCTTCGGAATGGCCTGGCCGCGCGGCTGCACCCGATCGGTGCCGATGATCCCGATCGGAACCACCGGCGCGCCCGTCCGGAGCGCGAGCCGCCCGACGCCGGTGCGGCCCCGGTACAGGCGTCCGTCGGGGGAGCGGGTGCCTTCAGGGTGGATCGCGAACGCGCCCCCTCGCCGCAGGACTTCCGCGGAGGCGTCCATGGCGGCCACCACCGCGCGCCCGCCCGAGCGGTCCACGGAGATCGCGCCGACGCCTCGGAAGAACGCCGCCTGCACCCTGCCCAGCGTCCCCGGGCGCGTGAAGTACTCCTGTTTGCCGAGGAAGAACACCTGGCGCGGGACGACCAGCGGCACCACGAACGAGTCGCACACCGCCAGATGGTTCGCCGCGAGGATCACCGGTCCCGAGCGGGGAACGTGCTCCACCCCCGAGACCGTGGGCCGGAACGCCACCCGCAGCGCGGGTCCGAGGAGGACGTACTTCGTGAGCGGATAGATCAGGCGTTCGGGGTCCATGCCCGAAACGCTAGGTTCTGCCCGCGAATGCCTGCCCTGCCGCCTCAGTACAAGCCGGACGCCGAGATCCTTGTAGGGTTCCGCACTTGCGCGGGCGCTCCCGTCCCAAACCTGCCGGTCGTACGACACGCGACAGCCGGTACGCATGCCTCCGCGATGCGTACCGGCTGGTAGCCATGTCCGTCCGCGCCGAGCGACGCTCCTGAGGGCTCAGGTGCCCGCGCTCGCGGCGGTGGCGCGTTGCTGACGGACGGCTTTCCGCAGGCCAGGGGCGGCGGGGCCGCTCCGCGCCGTCAGTTCGGCGATTCGGTCGCGCTTCCGGCGGGATTCGGACCGCGGGACGACCGTCCGGACCTCGCCTGCCGCCGCCAGCGCGACCGCCGCCGCGTCCAGGCTGTTCACGTGCGCGACCGGACGCCCCCGCAGAGCCGCCGACGCGCCGCCGGCCAGCTCCTTCACCACGCGCGGGTCGCGGACCTCGATCGTTGTGGCCGGGAAGAACAGCAGCACGCGGCGCGGACGCAGCCTGATCCAGCCGCCCCGCTCCAGTTCGTCCCGGACCGTCCGGACCATGGCGCGCGCGTCCTTGCGCACCCAGTGCTGCCACGCGCGCGGGCGCGAGGCCCTGATCTGCGCGACGACGCCGTAAGGGTCCGGACCGTCCGTCCCGACGACGGGCTTGCCGCGCTCCTCGCCGAGCCGTCCGTCCAGGAAGAGCTCGGTGAGCGCGGCGGCGCGCAGGACGTAACCGAGGCGCTCGCCGCGCAGCGCCAGCCGCTGCTTGCGCGTGTCGTAGGCCAGCAGGAACATCCGCTGGGGCAGTGTGTCCGGAATCTCGACCATGTGACTCGCCTCTACTCTCCGGCCGGATCCTCGTCGGATCCCTCGGCCGTCCCGGCGGTTCCGTCGCCGCCGTCCTCGCCGTCCTTGGCCGGACGTCCCGGCCGTCGCATCCGTCCCGCGTCCTTGGGCATCCGGCCCGCGTCCGCCAGCGCGCGCCGGAGCAGGAACTCGATCTGGGCGTTGGTGCTGCGCAACTCGTCCCCGGCCCACCGCGTCAGCGCGTCGTGCACGGCGGGATCGAGCCGCAGCAGGATCTTCTTGCGCTCGGTGGCCACGGGCTACTGGTAGAGCGAGCCGGTGTTCACGATCGGCTGGGCGTCGCGATCGGCGCAGAGCACGACCAGCAGGTTGCTGACCATCGCGGCCTTGCGCTCCTCGTCCAGCTCCACCACCTGTTCCTCGTCGAGCTTCGTCAGCGCCTGCTGGACCATGCCGACCGCGCCGTCCACGATCTTCTGCCGGGCCGCGACGACCGCGCCCGCCTGCTGGCGGCGCAGCATCGCCTGGGCGATCTCCGGCGCGTACGCGAGACGGGTGATCCGGGACTCGACGATCCGCACCCCTGCGGACGCCACGCGCAGCGCGATCTCCTCCGACAGCTGCGCGGTGATCTCGTCGGCGTTCTCGCGCAGGGACGTGCGGTCGGCCGCGTCGTAGGGGAAGCTCCCGGCGATGTGCCGGACGGCCGCCTCCGTCTGGAACGCCACGAACTCCACGAAGTCGTCCACTTCGAACACGGCGCGCGCGGTGTCCTCGACCTGCCAGACGACGACCGCCGAGATGTCGATCGGGTTGCCGTCCAGGTCGTTGACCTTCGCGTGGCCGGTCTCGTGGTTGCGGATCCGCGTGGAGACCCGGCGCCGCGCGGTGATCGGGTTGACCCACCGCAGGCCGTCCGTCCGGACGGTGCCGCTGTAGCGGCCGAGGAGCTGGAGCACCCGCGCCTCGCCCGGAGCGACCGCGGTCAGTCCGGCGGCGACGGCCAGCCCCGCGAGGAGGACCAGCACTCCGACCACGGCCGAGACCACCGATCCCGCGCCGTGGGACGCCACGCCGCCGACGAACGCCGCGATGCCCGCCAGGACGAGCAGCAGGGCCAGCCCCGCCATCGGCCACCCGTTCATGTCCCGCGCGGGCCGCTCGGCGACCTTCGGCCGGGGCATCTCGACCTGTGCAGTTTCCATCCGTGCCTCCTTGGCTATGGCACCAATCTAGCAAAGTGATATCACTTTTTCTAGGGCGGGCGCGCCGACGGCCCGCCGGAGCGGGCCGCACGGTCGGATCGGACCAGGTCAGCGGGCGTTCTCGAGCTCCGGTTCGGATGCGCCGTCCTCCTCGATGACCTTCGGGACGGACCGGAGCGTCACCAGCGCGGCCACCGCGACCAGCGCCGCGAACCCGGCGCTGCACACGAGGGCGGCGTGCATGCCGTCCACGTAGGCGTCCCGCGCGAGGCCCGCGACCTGCGCGCCGAGCCGCGCGGGGAGACCGGCCGCGGCCTGGAGCGCGGCGGGCAGCGAGTCCCGGACGGCGTGCCCGGCCGGCCCGGTGATCCCGTCCGGAACCGTGATCCGGTCCCGGTAGACCGCCGTCAGGACGCTGCCCAGAATCGCCATCCCGAGTGCCCCGCCCAGCTCGGTCGCCGTCTCGGAGATCGCGGACGCGGCGCCCGACCGGTCCTTCGGCACCGACGCGAGGACGGTGTCGCCGGTGACCGTCAGCGCCATCCCCATCCCGATCCCGGACATCGCCATCGGCAGCACCAGCGTCCAGTAGGCCGTGTGGGCGTCCACCAGCGTGAACCCGGCGAAGGCCGCGGCGGCGACCGCGAGCCCGAGCGCGACCGTCCGGGCCCGGCCGATCGCGTTGATCAGCGGCGGGGCCAGCGCCGCGCCGCCGACCATCGCGGCGACCGCGCCGGGCAGGCCGGCGAGCCCGGACCGCAGCGGCGACCAGCCGAACACCATCTGGAAGAGGATCGAGAAGATCAGCGACTGCGCGACCAGGGCGAACATCGCGAACAGGTTCGTCACGACCGCCCCGGTGAACGCCGCGCGGCGGAACAGCCGCATGTCGATCAGCGGGTGCGCGACCGTCAGCTGCCGCCGGACGAACCAGACCAGAGCGACGAGTCCGACACCCGCCGCGACGCCGATCCGGGCGTGCGCCACCCCGTGCGCGGCCGTCTCCTTGATCGCGTAGACGATGCCGAGGACCCCGGCGACCGACAGCGGCACGCTCGGCACGTCCAGCCGTCCCGGGTTCGGGTTCCGCGACTCCGGCAGCACCAGCAGGCCCGCGACCAGCGCCAGCACCATCACCGGCACGTTGATCAGGAACACCGAGCCCCACCAGAAGTCGTCCAGCAGCGCGCCGCCGAGCACCGGCCCGAGGCCGACCGCCAGGCCGCCGACGCCCATGAACAGGCCGACCGCCATCGTGCGCTCCTTGGGTTCCACGAACACCCGGCGCACCAGCGACAGCCCGGACGGCATCAGCGTCGCCCCGGCCGCGCCCAGCACCGCCCGCGCCGCGATCAGCCACTCCGCGGACGGCGCGTACGCGGTCGCCGCCGACGCGACGGCGAACAGCGCGACACCGCTCATGAGCAGCCGCTTGTGCCCGATCCGGTCCCCGATCACGCCCATCGTGATCAGCAGGCCGGCCAGGACGAACCCGTACGCGTCGGCGATCCAGAGGATCTGCGTCGCCGACGGCCGCAGGTCCGCCGACAGCTTCGGCACCGCCTGGTTCAGCGCCGTCAGGTCGATGTTCGGAACGATCGCCACCAGCGCGCAGACCGCGAAGGTGCCCCACTTACGAGCGGTTGTGATTTCCATGGCCCGGACTCTCGGCCAGGGCGCTCACCACCCACGCACCAACCACGCACCGCCTCCGGTGCACGGCTGGTGCGGGCGGGCTCGTGCGCGCAGTGCGGGTCGGCTCGTGCACGCGGTGGAGTTGGCTTGTGTACGCGGTCCGCGGTCCGCGGGTGCGCGGTGCGCGTCGGCTCGTGCAGGGACGGTGCGCGTCAGCCCGTGCGGACGCGGCCCGTGCGGACGCGGTGCGGGCGGGCTCGTGCGCGCACGGTGCGGACGTGCTCGTGTATGCGGGGCGGGTGGGCTCGTGCGGGCGCGGGGGCGGGCCGGCTCGTTCTGGCACGCCTCAGTTGTTGAGGGCGGTGGCCTTGGCGTCTTCGGGGGAGAGGGACGCTCCTCGCTCGTAGAGCTTCTCGAACGCGACATCCCCGATCGCTTCGCGGACGCCGTTCTCGATTCGCGTCAAGTCCGGGTCACCCGCAGGCTTCACCCCAGCGAGTGCCGTAGAGGTCCCGAGAAGCAGCGCCGCGCGCTCGGCATCCCCTTCAGCGAAGGCGACGCCCGCCAGGCCGAGTGCCGCTTCCGCCCGATGCATGAAGATGGGGTGTTCGAACGCCAAGGACAAGGCTTCCCGGTGCAGTTCCCGTGCGCGCACGAGGTCACCTTCGGCTTCGGCGATCCAGCCGAGCCCGACCATCGCCGCCGCTCGCGTCGCCACCGCGAGGAAGCGTTCGGACGTGAATCCGTGCAGGGCCGTCTCGCACAGCCGTTTCGCTTCCGCCAGGTCTCCGCTGAGACGCGCGATCTGGCCGAGACCGTGGTACGCGGCCGCGGTCTTGTCCGGCGTGCCCGCGCGTAGGCTCAGCTCACGCGCGCTTTCCAGATCCGCGCGCGCCGCCGCGAGGTCGCCGTTGTGGAGGTGCACTCCGCCGCGCCGAGAGAGCAGGTCGGCGGTGTCCTCCAGCGCGCCCAGCTCCCGGGTGAGGGTAAGCGCCTCGTTCAGAAGCTCCAGCGCGCGATCGCGGTCGCCGAGCCGGTCGGCGATGTACGCCTGAGGGTCGAGGGAGTTCGCGACGCCCCAGCGGTCACCGAGCGCTCGGAAACCCTCGACGGCGGCGGCGCAGGAGGCTTCCGCCTCCCGCAGCTTCCCGCGGAACTGCAACATGTACCCGTCGCTCATCTTGACCAGCGCCTGCGTCCACGGATCGTCCCCGATCCAGGCCGCGTAGTCGGGCATCTCATCCGGTTTCGGACCCGCCGTCAGCGCCCACACGACCATCATCGACGGCCGCCGCAGCCGATGGTCGATGCCGCTGACCAGGGCGTTCGCCCGTTCGAGCCAGGCCGCCGCGCGCGGCCCGGACGCCCCCGCCGTCACGGCGTTGGTCACGCACAGGACGTACTCCTCGTCCAGGTCGGACGGCACGTCCGGGCCGATCCGGTCGAGCAGTTCGCCGACCAGCGGCGCGGCGTCCACCCGTCCGCGCAGCCACCAGTACCAGGACAGCGCCGCGACCAGCAGCATCGCGTTCCGCCGGTCGTCGGCCACCGCGTAGCGCAGCGCCGCGTGCAGGTTGACGTGCTCGTCGGTCAGCCGCGCCAGCCATTCCAGCTGCCGGTGCCCGCGCAGCTCGCGGTCGGCGTGTTCGGCCAGGTCGAGGAAGTACCGGACGTGCGCGGCCCGGAGCTCGGACGTCTCCCCGGCCTCGTCCAGCCGCTCGGCGCAGAACGCCCGGATCGTCTGGAGCATCTGGAAGCGCACGCCGTCCGACGTCCGGACGAGCGACTTTTCGGCGAGCCCTTCGAGCAGTTCCTCAGCGTCCGGAACAGCGCAGACCGCCTCCGCCGTCTCGCGCGTCCAGCCGCCCGCGAACACCGACAACCGCCTGGCCAGGGCGCGTTCGTCCTCGTCGAGCAGGTCCCAGCTCCAGTCGACGACCGCGCGCAGCGTCTGGTGCCGGGGCGCGGCGGCCCGGTTTCCGCGGGAAAGCAGCCGGAACCGGTCGTCCAGCCGTGCCGCGACCTCCGCGACGGGCAGCGACCGCAACCGTGCCGCCGCCAGCTCGATCGCCAGCGGAAGACCGTCGAGCGCCGCGCAGATCCGCCGGACGTCGGCCGCGTTCTCCTCGTCCACCGCGAACCCGGGACGTACCGCCGCCGCGCGCTCCGCGAACAGCTTGACCGCCGCGAAGTCCGCCGCCTCGTGCGCGCCCGCGTCGTCCGGAGGCAGAGGGAGCGGCGGGATGGGGCACAACGTCTCGCCGGTCACTCCGAGCGCCTCGCGGCTGGTCGTCAGCACGCGCAGTTCCGGGCAGGACGTCAGCAGCCGATGCGCGAGCCGCGCGACCTCTTCCACGACCTGCTCGCAGTTGTCCAGCACGAGCAGGATCCGTCGTTTCGCAAGGCCCGCGATAAGCCGATCCACCGGATCCGCGACCTGCTCGTCCCGCCGTAGCCCGAGCGCTCCGATCACGGCCGGAGCCACTTCCGCCGCGCTGCTCGCCGCTGCGAGTTCGACGAAGCAGACCTCACCGGCCCGCCTGGTCGCGGCCTCCACCGCCAAGCGCGTCTTGCCCGCGCCACCGGGACCGAGCAGCGTCACGAGCCGCCCGTGCGCCAGCATCTCGTCGATGCGCCGCAACTCGTCGTCCCGGCCGACGAAACTCGTCAGCTGCGAGGGAATCGTCCGGACGTCCGTACCGAGCTCTTCCTTCAGCGCCAGAGCCGCGTCCACCGGCTCCGCCTTCGGCGCGGGCTTCTCCAGGTCGCCACGCAGGATCGCCACATGCAGATCCGCCAGCTCGCTGGACGGATCGGCTCCGAGCTCGTCAGCGAGGACCTGCCGCGCGTTCTCGTAGACCTCCAGCGCCTCCGCCTGCCGCCCGGTGCCGTACAGCGCGCGCATGAGGAGCCCCTGCGCGCGCTCGCGCAGCGGATGCGTCTCCACAAGCTGCCGAAGCCGTTCCACGGCAGCGCCTGGCATCCCAGCCGAAATCTGGGCCTCGGCCAGATCCTCTACGACCGCGACCCGTGCCTCTTCCAGCCGCGCCGCCTGCCCCTCGGCGAAGGGAGCCACCCGGACGTCCGCCAGCGCCGGCCCGCGCCACAGCCCGACCGCCTCCTCCAGCACCTCGACCGCCCAAGCGGCCTCTCCGCCGTCGAGCGCCCGCCGACCGTCCCGAGCCAGCTCCGCGAACCGCAACGCGTCCACGTGCTTCTCAGGGACGCACAGACGGTAACCAGCCGGATGCCCTTCGATGAGCGACGCGTCCCCCAGCCCGCGCCGCAGCCTCGAGACCTGCGACTGCAAGGCGTTGCTGGCCCCGGCAGGCGCGTCCTCCCCGTAAAGCCCGTCGATCAGGTGCTCGGACGTGACCACCCGCCCGGCCGCAAGCGCCAGCATGGCCAGCAGCGCACGCACGCGAGGCCCGCCTACGGCCACGCTCTCCCCGTCGACCCACGCCTCGACCGGCCCCAGCACACCGAACTCCATGCCCCAATCCTCTCGTATCGGACGCGGGCTACGGTGAGGCAACGACGCACGGAAGGCCAGCCATGAGTGAAACGCCCCTCCAGACCGTCACCGACTTCCTGTCCGCCCTGGAAGACCTGGACATCGACCGGGCCCTCACCTACTGCGCGGACGACATCGTCTACCAGAACGTCCCGCTGCCCCCGGCCCGAGGCCGCAAAGCGTTCGAACGCCAGATGCGCACCATGGCCCGCTACGGAACCGGCTTCGAGGCCCGCCTCCACAACATCGCCGCCAACGGCGACACCGTTCTCACCGAACGCACCGACGTCCTGAAGGCGGGACCCTGGGAAGCCGCGTTCTGGGTCTGCGGCACGTTCGAACTCCGCGACGGCCGCATCGCCCTCTGGCGCGATTACTTCGACTGGCCGACCGTCCTGGCGGCCTCAGCCAAGGGCGCCTATACGGCTCTCCTGTCGCGCCTGTCCACCAAGCGCTGACCTCTCGGGCGTGCGGGGGAGCGCCAGATAGGACAATCCGAGCCCGCCTAGGCTCAACACCGTCCCCGCTATCCCGGTCCAGCGCGTCCCGGCCCCCGAAACCACCGCACCGCCCACGACCGCACCAAGCGCGATCCCGATGTTGAACGCCGCGACGTTCACCGAAACGGCCAGCGTCGGAGCATCACCTGCATGACGCAACAACAGGCTCTGCAACGTGGGAGTCAACGACGACGCCAGCAGCCCGAACACCAGAACGGCCACGACCGCCCCCACTTTCCACGGCAGCATCAAGGACACCAGCGTCAGCGCAACCGCCAGCCCGCCGAACGTCCCCCGCACAGCCGCGCTCAACGACCGGTCGGCGACCCGTCCCGCGACGAGCCCACCCACGAGGCTCCCAAGCCCGTACAGGACGAGCAGCCCGGACACCGTCGCGGTTCCGAACCCCGCGACGTCCCGCAGCGAGGGCGCGAGATAGGTGAACACGGTCGCCACCGCGGCCATCCCCACCGCAGTCGTTCCGACGACCAGCAGCACCGGCCGCGACACCACGGCCCGCACTTCGTCCCGGATCCGCGTCTCGACCCGATCCCCACGCGGCAGCAGCACCCCCAGCGCCACGGCCATCACCAGCGAGAGCCCGGCCACCAGCGCGAACGGCACGCGCCAGCCGGCCTCCTGACCGACCAGCACCCCGATCGGAACTCCCAGCAGCGTCGCCACCGAGAACCCGGCCGCGACGGCCGCGATGGCCGCCCCGGTCCGCTCCGGCCGCACCACCCGCGTCGCCATGAGCAGGGCCAACGTCAGAAACGCCGCATGACTCAACGAGGCCACCACCCGCCCCGCGATCAGCACCCCGAAGTCCGGCGCGACGGCGCACACACCGTTCCCGGCCGCGAACAACACCAGCAGTCCGACGCCCAGCACCCGCCGGGGCACCCGTACCGTGGCCGCCGTCACCAACGGCCCGCCGAGCACCACCCCGACCGCGTACGCCGTCACCGCCTGCCCGGCCGTCGCCACCGAGATCCCGAGGTCACCGGCCACCTGGGGCAGGAGCCCGGCGACCAGATACTCCGAAGTCCCCACCACGAACACGCTCACGCCCAACGCCGCGAGCACCCATCCGTTCCGTCTCATGCGCCGCACGCTAAACTCTCACATCGATGTAAGAGTCAAGGGTCATCGTGCGCATCGGCGAGCCGTCCCGCCGCACCAACGTCTCCGAGAGCCTCCTCCGCCACTCATAGAGGCCCTGGAATCCTCCTGCTCCCCTTGGCGCCGTCATGAATGCCGCCGCCCACGCCTAATCGTCCGCCTGAAGATCTCCCACCAGGAGCTCCAGAACCGTCTCCTCATGCACCGTGACGCCCAAGGCCAGCATCGCGGGCGTCAGTTCCGCGTCCCACGACGCCTCAACCGGCTCACCCGCGAGCGGCGGCAACGGAGTCCCGCGTTTCCGTGCGATCGCGACATGGGCCTCGTAATCGGCGGCTCCCATCCGCCATGGCCGCGCGCCGTATCTGGAAATGACCCGGTTGGCGATGGCGAGCCCCGGCCAGTCGAAGTCCCCCCGGTAGTACAGGAGCGCTCCGGCACCGGTCAGGGCATCGAGCAGTGCGAGGCCGGTACTGGACGGATTGCCGGAGAGACACACCACGGGCCGACCCGCCCCGCGATCAGCCGCGGCCTCCACCACGCGGGGGTTTTCACACACGTACACCTCGGTCTCCGGGGGCAGCTTCCAGGACATGCGGTGCAGGTCGCGCAGCGTGAGGTGAGTTTCAGCCCCCGCAGCCGAGCGCTCCCGCAGCCACCGCGCGTCCAGGTCGTCGTCGAGCGGCGTCAGCCCAAAAGTCAGGACGGTTCCGGACACCCGGTCGGTCGCTACCCCGGCCTTCTCCCACAGCTCCCGGCGGGACGGCGCGTCAGGCGGGAACGGCACGTCATGAACCCTGGCCAGCCCGCGCAGGACGAGCCGCGACAGCAGCGTGTCGTCGTCCAGACCGTGGGCGGTACCCGTTACCCGCGCGGCAAGCTCTCCTCGCCCCACCCGCAGTAAACGTGGGGACGAGTCGGAGGCCGGAACGGCGTCGGGTCCGAGCCGCGCGGGGACGTCCAGCTCGGCGAGGAGGTTGACCGCTTGCACCAGCAGCGTTTCGGCCTGCTCGGGCCGAACCCGGGCGAGTGCGCCCCCGCGCCGGATCTCCTCCAGCCAAGCGTTCGCCCACCCTGTGCCATCGAAGCCGTGCGCGCGCAGCGCCTCGTCAGCGGCGGCCCACAGCCGAGCCGACGCGGAACGTCGCTCCTCACTGCGCGCCCGACGGTCCGTCAACTCACCGCGCAGTTCCGCGACGACGTCCACCAAACCGGCTTCGGCGGCCCCCGAATGGAGCCGATCATCCAAATGGGCCAGCTCGAATGAGATCACCGAGCCTGTGCAGGGCCGCCCCAACAGCAGTGAAAGGGCTTCGCGCTCGGCGGCCGTGACCTCCTCCAGACGCAACCGTCCCCGCGCACGTAGACCGTTGCGTTCCAGCCGGTCGCGCAGGCGATCCCACAGTCGCGCGAGTTCGGGACGGTCGAGCCAGGCGCGGGTCTCGGACCTCACACGCTCACCAGCCGCTTGCGGCTGCCAGTCCAGGTGTAATGGACGGTCGCCACGCCGCGTACGCGCGGGTCGCGGAGGCACTCGTAGATCTCTAGGCTCGGCACCGTGGGGAAGCAGCCCCACAGCCGTTCGCTGGTGATGACGAAATCCAGGTCGAGGTCCACGAGCAGTCCAAGCAACCGGCCATGTGTGGGCTCATCCACTTTGGCGAACGCGTCGTCCAGCAGGATCAGGCGGGGCGCGTGCGGAGCCGAGCCCGCCAGTGAGGAGAAGTGCGCGGCAGCCGTCGCGAAGAGCACCAGGTACGACACCACCCGCTGCTCGCCCTGACTCAGCGCGGTCCGATGGCTCAGCACCCGTTCCCGGTCCGGCCGCGCCGCGTCGGTCACCTTCACCCTGAACGCGAACCACGTGCGATAGTCCAGCGCTGTGCGCAGATGCGTCGCGTATCCGGCGGACGGGTCGGCCAGCCGAGCGTCCTCAATGCGACGGCGCAACGCTTCACGCAGCCGTGTCGACTGGTCGCGGGTGCGCAGGGCGGCCGGGCTGCGCAGCAACTCGACGGCCGACCGCACGTCGGCGTCGGCGTCCTGCGGCAGCTCCCAGACCAGCCTGGCCCCGATTCCGTGCGAGGAGCGGACGTCGTCCAGTATCCGGTTCATGGCGTCGACCAGCTGGTGAGCCGCGAGCACCTGCTGTGACAGGTGGTCGCCGAGCTCGCCTAGCAGGTAACGCTCGAACACCTCCTGTTCGCGCAACGACAACCGCGACCGAGCCTGCTCGGCCGCTGTGCGGATCCGCCCGCCGACCGCGGCGACGTCGTGCGCGCCGCTGTCGTCGTGCAGCCAGAACCGCTTGATGCCGTCGATCTCCTCGATCCCGGCGTCGTAGCCCCCGGCCAGACCGTCGCGGAGCTCGTCCGAACGTTTGAGGATCGCCGAACCGCCGATGTCGGCCGACGCCGAGCCGAGCCGTCCCGCGATGTCGTCGGCGAGGGCGCGCAGAGCTGTGATGCGAGTCCGGGCCGGAGCGTCGTGGACGGAGTCGTAGGCCTCCAGCGCGGCGCTCACGTCACCCAGTTCGGCGGCCAATGGCAGTCCGGGCATCCCCAGCGGTCCACGGAGTCTGTCGCTGCCCTCCACCGCGCGTTTTTCCTGCTCCTCCAGGGCGGTGGCCTTCTCCTCGCTCCTGGCTTCGGCTTGGACACGGGTGTCACGTGCCTGCTCGTATTGGTCCCGGCGCTGCGAAAGCACGGCGACTGCGCTGTCGCGACGATTCCGCGCCTCGCGCTCGCGGTCGATGAGGTCCTGCTCGGACGCCCCGACCGACTGCTCCAGTTGTTCCAGTTCACGCTGCGCGGACAGCATCGCGGACCGGGCGGAAGCGTACTTGCCCTCGGAGGCGCGCCTCTTCTGGCGCGCTCCTTGCCATGCCGCAAGCCTGCCGGTGTGCGCACTGAGGCGATGCCCCAAGTTCCCGGCGTTCTGCACCAGGACATCGAGCGTCGAATGAAGCCGAGTCAGTTCGCCGTCGAACAGGTTCAGCTTCTCCGGATCGACGGGCAAGCCGTCGGCTGTGGCGCTCGCC
Organism: Actinomadura gamaensis; assembly: GCF_042652125.1. Taxonomy (NCBI): domain Bacteria; kingdom Bacillati; phylum Actinomycetota; class Actinomycetes; order Streptosporangiales; family Thermomonosporaceae; genus Actinomadura; species Actinomadura gamaensis. The sequence goes on from NZ_JBHSIT010000006.1 coordinate 161,386, forward strand.
TCGGCTCGGGTCCGTAGCCGGACCGCTTTCGCCCGTGCTTGCTCTGCGTCCTTACGAGCCCGGGACAGCTCGGCGCTGAGCCGGGAGGTCTCCGCTACAGCGGATTCGTACGCCGTCCACGCGGACGTGAGCGGGCCGGAGCGCGGAGCCTCCCGCAGGGCCCGGCGAAGCTCCTCACGCCGCCGTTCGATGGTCTTGCGCCGTTCCCGGACGGCTTTCAAGGCGTCGCCGAGCGCGTCGATCGCCGCGGCCAGCTCGGCCAGCCTGCGTCGCCGGGTCTGCGCTCGCACGCCGGCACCGACGAACTCGGCCTCCTCCTTGCCGTAGGCGCCACGGGCCACGCCCAGCCGCCAACGTCCGTCCGTGGAAATCCACGACTGCGCCTCTGGGGTCTCCTCGAGCCCGATCGACGCCAGGACGCGACCCACCGTCCGTTCACTCACCCCATGTCCCGGAACAGGACGCAGGACCTCGGCAAGCGACCTCGCGGGAACGGGTGAAGGATTTGGAATCAGCAGCACATCGCGCTCGTTCGCCGCCAGAACCGTTCCGTCCGCGCTGACCCACGCGTCCAGCAGACCGGACGCCTCCAACGCCGCTTCCAGCCCGGCCCGTTCCGTGTCGTCCATATCGGGGGAGAAGTCCAACAGCCGATACAGCGGAGCTCCGGTGCCCGGAATGCGAGCCGCAGTAGAAAACCGGCTGCGATCGGGTTCCGGTTCGGGATTGCGCTCAAGACGCTCATACTCGGCGCGTTTACTCCCCAACTCCGACGACAGCTCGCGTTCCTCGTTGAGCGCGTCGTCGCGTTCCGCCTCCCAGACCCTCGACCAGGGTTCGGCGATCTCCTCGGCAGCGTGTGCCACCGCCTCCGGGACGTCCCGCCCCAGGGCCAGCTCGGCGGGCGGTCCTTCCACTCCACCGGTTGCCACCAGCGAGGTGAGTCTGTCGCCAACAGCCTGACCCGAGGGATCGTGGTCGGGGAACCGGGCGGCCCACGCGCAGACTTCAGCGGCGTACTTCTCCGATGCGGCGACCAGTTCGGTACCGCGGTCCCGCTCACGCCCGCCTGAGTCGTCCAGCTGTTTCTCCGCCGTCTCGGTGGCCTGCCCGAGAGCGCGCGCCGTTTCCTCGGCTGCGGCCACCTTGGCCAACTGCTCACGCAACGCCTTCGCGGCCCGCCGCCGCGCCTTCACCACCCGACCCGCCTCGCCGAGCCGTTCACCCCAGGCCGTGAGTTCCGCACCGATCCGCTCGCCCAGAACCGCAACCGATGGCCGCTTCACCACGCGCTCGTCACCGTCGGGATCGGTGAGCGTCTCCTCAGACGCGGCAGCGATCTGCTCAGCGCGAGCGGACGGAGCGTCACCCAGCAGCGCGTCGTCAACGCCGCAAGAACGGCTCAGGCTCCGCGCATTCACGAGCGAAGTGCGCAGGTCGCCCAGTTCCCTCCCGAGCTGCTCGACCTCGCCCGACAGGTGGGCGGCGGCAGCACTCTCGGCAGTGCGCGCGAAGTCGGCCGCAGTCCACGTCGCCTGCGCGGTCTCGCGCTTCGCCTTGACCGTCTCCCGCCTGTCCCGCAATTCCTGAAGGGCACCGTAGGCGGCGCTGTCCCGAAGGGCATTCAGATCCGCGTCGGCCTCCGCCCACTCGTCCTGGACGGCTTCGACCGCTGCCTTCTTCTGATCCTCTTCCGCCCGAGCCGAGACCAGATCACGCACAGCGTCCCCGGCCCGCTTCCGGCACGCCCTCAGCTCGTCCAGATCGGTCGTCACCTGTCCGACGCGCTCCCGCAACACCCCGCGCAGGTATCCCTTGTAGGACGTGAGGAACGTGGTGAGCGCCGCGTCGGTCCGTTCCAGCCGGGCCAACTCAGCGCGGACGGTGTCCAGGTCGTCGAGATTGCGGGCGACATTGTCCAGGACGTCGTCGTCCAGGGGAGGAAGCGCATCCCCGAGCACCTTCACCAGGCCACCGGATTCGATCCGGTCCCCGATCGTCGGCCGTCGCAGGCCGTAGAGCAGATGCACGAGATTGCGATACCGGGACTGGTCGGAAATCCCGAACAGCTCGCGAGCGACCCGTGCGCGGTAGTCGGCGGCACGTTCGAAGCAGCAGTCGGAACCGACCAGTTCGCGGAGCTCGGCAAGGGACGGCCGGTGCTCTGGGGCATGCAGCGGAAGCTCACCGTCGCCGTTACCGACCGGACGTGGCGTGACGAAGAACATGGGCCGGGCGTCCCCGGTCGAGATGGATGCGCGTATTCCCACGCCCAACGTCAGCCGTTCGCTACGGCCGTCCTCGGTGTCCCGGACGAACTCCACCCACAGGTAACCCAACCGGTTGGTGCCGCCGGACCAGCCGTCGAGCATCAGCCACTTCAGCGTCGTCTTGCCGCCGCCGGTGGCGTCCAGGCGCCGCTGGTCGCCATCCAGGAGGAAGGGCAGCAGCATTTCCAAGGCCTTGGACTTGCCCGCCCCGTTCTTCCCTCGGAGCAGCAGCCGTCCGCCGCCGAAGCGAAAAACCTCGTCGTACTGCCACACCTGATGGATTCCGGCTCGGGTGAGCCGGAACCGGTGCGGGTCGCGGCCTAGCGGAGTCGGACCGACCTCGCTTGTACGGGTCATCGGTAGCGCACCTCGGGAACGTAGCGTCCGGCGGCCGGGAGCAGTCGCCATCCGTCCTCGGTCTGTTCGAGGAGACACATTCGGACGAGCAGGCCGAGCACGGCTTCCCGCAAGGCCTCGGGGGCCGCCGTGAACCGTGTGGCCCACGCCTTCCGATGCCGTTGGACGAGCTCGCCCAACAGCACGTCGATCTCTCGCGTCGTCCTCACCTCCGGAGGCGGACCGTCCTCGGCGTCGAGGGCGAGCTGTTCGCGCTCCGGCCTGCGACGGCCCTCCGCGAGCCGTTCCACCAGCAGCAACGCCGCCCACGGCACCGTGCCCGTCCCGGGGAACTCCAGGTCGCTCAGCTCGTCTTCCGGATCGACCAACGCGACCCCTTCGGCCCGGATCTCGGCGTCCAGGCCGAGGAACTCCTCGAAGATTCGTTGCTCGCGGCGCTGGTTGCGGCGCAACCAGTCCCGCTCGTCCTCGGTCAGGTCCGCCACGTAGACCACCGGCGTCTCCACCAGCCTGCGCCGTACCGCGTGCCGAGGACCGGCCTGCTCGGGGACGGCCGCGAGCGCGATGAGCTCGGCCGCCGACGACACTCGCCCGATCGGCCCGCTGACCAGCCGTCGCGCGATCTCCCGGTCCACCGTCAGCAACGCCTCGGCCTCGGCGTCGCCGACGTAGCTCTCCACCGCCCCGTCGACCTCCGAGAGCACCTGCCAGGCCGTCAACTGGCGGAGTGCGGCCACCAGCGCCCGCCGCTCGATGGCCCGGTTCGGTTCGCCGAGCTCGAGCGCCACCTCGGCCGCCGCCGCCCGCACCCGCGCGACGATCTCGGACAGCAACAACTGCTCCGGGGATGTCACCAGCACCGCCAGCGTGAGCGCGAGATAGGCGTAGGTGCGTGGCGTGAACGGCGCGTCCGAGGCGCGGCGGAGCTCACGCCCGGCCTTGTCGCCCAGACCGGCCTTGTGCAGCCGGGCGAACCCGGACTCCACGGCCAGCCGATAGCCGAGAATCTGCCCGAACTGCCTGGCGAGATCCTCGGCGTGCCTTCTGATCAGCGGAAACTCGTCCGGATGTGACTCGGCCGTCACCAGGGGACAGCGCAGCAGCAGCCTGGCCGCCGCACGTCGTTCGGCGGCCAGCTCAGCCGTGAGATCGCTCATCCGGTCTCCTCCTGCCGGTCGTCCGGTGCTGCGAGACCAGTGACCTCCACTTGCAGCCCGTCCAGAACGAGTTCGCCGTCCGCGCTCCGCAATTGCACTTCACGCCCTGGATTCCGGACGAGCCGTAGCCGAAGCCCGAGGTCGTCGTCCTCAACCACCGTGTCGGTGAACCGCGGCGGGGCACCGCCGAGCGCCCTGGCCAGCAGGTCGAGCAGCAGCCGCAGCGCCGACTCCGACAATCGGACCCCGGACGGATCGGGCCCGGCGGCGCGCAGCTCGGCAGCCGCCGCCCGTTGTCTCGCGGCCTGTTCCTCGGCCTCGCGACGCAACCGATCACGCTGGACCGAGTAGTCCTCGGGAGCGGCCGTCCTGCCACGTGCCGTCCGGTCGCCACGCTCGCGCAACGTCACCGGCACCGCGATCGGAGCGGCGTCCCACCAGCTCGTCGTCGCGGGCACATCGCCGTCCGGGGCGTCTGCGACCCCGAGATGACGGGCGCTGTAGAGCCCGAACGCGGCGACGAACAGATCGTGCGCCGTCTGATCGTCGGCCTGGTCGAACCACCGCGCCAGCCGCAGCAGGTCCCAGTGCCGGGACATCCCGCCGGTGGACGACCGGATCATACGCTTGGCATTGGCCAAAAGTGCTTGCAGCGCCCGCAACGTCGCGTCCCGGAGCTGGTCCACCTGACTGCCCTCGCCGGAGAGGTCGAAGAACCAGGCCTGGAGCCCGTCCCAGTCGGAGAGTTCCCGGCCCCGACTGCGCTGCACTTGGACTCCACCCGCCTCCGCCAGCCCCGCCAGGCCATGGTCGGCCTCGTCGAGCCGCGACAGCAGCGCGGGCAACCGCGGCCGTAGCCAGGTCAGGCTTTCCTGGATCTGCGGCGCGAAATGGGCGACATCATCGGTAATGGTCTCGGCGTAATCGAGCAGCAGCTCCTTGAACCCGGTGAACTCCCCGCTGTCCAAGTCGTACCGGAAGATCACCTGCCCCAGGTAGGCGTAGAAGTCTCGCACCGACTCGGCGAACGACTCGAACTGCGCGAACACTGTGGAGACCCGCTCCAGGCCCTCACGCGGAGCGACGCCACCGGGCGCCGCGCTCGCCTCCACCAGCTCGGCCAGTCCGCGCGCGACCAGCGCCAGCAGCTCCCGGCTCACCTCGCGCGCAGCGTCCGCGCTGGCCAGGATTTCGTCCGCCTGCCGCTGGACGCGCTCGCCCAGCGCCGAAATCTGGTATCGAGACCGCACCCGTTGGTATTCGCGGATGCTGGTCGCGCGCACCGGCCGCGAACTGCGGATGAGGTTCCCCCAGTCGGCGAGCTGCTCCAGCCGAACCGCCACGGTATCCGCAGAGATCCCCGCACCGAGCCGTTCGGCCACATCATGCGCCGACAGATCGGCCAGCAGCGTGCCGGCGAAGACGCGCATGATCGCCAGGTGGGTCTCCCGCTCCGGCACCGTCAGGTACGTATAAGCGATCAACCGCTCCAGATCCGGCGAACGCACCCTGTCCACGGTTGTTCACCGTACGCCGCTACATGGACGAAATCCCCGGATCCCGTCGATTGACGGCGAGTATTTCCCGGCCGGGCCCCAAGTAGGTTTCGTCGAAACCGGATAGTGCCGACCTTCCGCTCGCCCGGGTTCGCTAACCGGTCCTCGACCGGCTCGGAGCCGGCCGTGTGCGACGGTCTGAACACAACTCGTCGGTGTCATGCCGAACACCGCCTTGCGGGTTACCTGCTCGTGGCCAACAGCCGTGGGATCGGCGAGCCGTCCTCGCCGATCCCGCGTTCGCCGAAGTCTGTGCCAGGCGACCGCCGGGACGGGACGATCGGATCTCCCTGCCAGCCGGTGCCGTCCTTCCAAATGACCGAGACACCGAACACCTCGCGCAGCACCTCCGCGGACCAGGGCTGCTCCGGCGGTTGGGGGAGGACGACCGCCCGGTGGTCAGCCGGCTCGCCGGTCACACGCTCGACCTCCATCAGGCGCAGTACGGCTTCGCGCATCGCGCGATACCGGTGACCGTTCTCGCCCAGGACCTCGTACAGCACCCGTCCCGCCGGTGAATCGCAGACCAGGTCGGCGATGGAGGAGGCGGGATCAGGGGACATCCTCGAGGCGTGCAACTCGGCGACGAGCGAGTAGCGGACACTCTCGTGCACGTGACATTCCCGCTCGACCGCCACCGTCTTCTCAAGCACGGCCGCGAAGTCCGCCATCGGCGTGGGCATCGGCGCCTCTTCCTTTCCTACGGAGGGAGCAAGTTCACGTGGCAACGGCCGCGCATGGACCACAGTCAACGATTGGGTGCACCGGGTCAGTGCGACATACAGCAACCCGAGGCCACCCGGACGCCGATCGGCGACGTCGGCGGGTTCGACCACGATCACATGGTCGAACTCCAAGCCCTTGCACTCCTCGGCGCGAAGTACGCGCACACCTTCGTCCATCCCGTCGCGCGCGGCATCGACCAGCCCGTCGGGGACGACGACGGCGACCGACCGCTGCTCGTCGGTGAGTGCGCGTGCCCGTTCGTTCGCACGGGCGATCAGGTCTTCTGAAGTCGTCTCGACGAACGTCACCGCGTCCTCACCCGCCGGACGAATCGACGTGGGAAACACCACATCGGGTGCGACCGCGGTGGCGAGCGGCGCGACGAGTTCCATCACCTCGCGTGGCACCCGATATCCGACGGAGAGCTGTTCGAGGTGCCATTCGCGCGAACCGGTGAGCACCTTCGCGAGATCATCCCAAGTGTCCCACCGGTGCAGTCCGGACGCCTGAGCGAGATCGCCGAGCACGGTCATCGAGCCGGACGGGCAGCGCCGGGCCAAGGCGCGGGCCTGCATGGGAGTGAGATCCTGCGCCTCGTCCACCACCAGGTGCCGGTACCGCACCGGTACGTCACCGGTGAGCAGAAACCTCAGCTCGTCCAGGCAGATCCGGTCCTCCAGCGACCAGGGCTCGTCGGACATCCTGGCGCGCCGCTCCCGCAGGATCGCTCGCTGGTCCTCGTCATCCAGAATCCCCTCGGCAGCCCTGTTCAGGACGTCCGCGTCCGTCAGTAGGGCACGCAGGACCTGCTCGGCGCTGAGTTGAGGTCGCACGCTGTTGACGACCTTCTGAACCTGCGGATGCCGCTCCAACTGCTTGCGCAGGCCGGGGTCCAGAGGGCCGGGACGCACCGCGCGGTATGCCTCGACCAGCAGATCCACCAGGCGGTTGCCGAAGGCGGGCCGCTGCGCCCGGTAGGGGCCGCTCTCCCAGGTCAGCAGACTTTCCAGTTCGGCCTGCGGCACCGCCAGGAAGACACCCTGGTAAACGAGCCGGAACTCGCCATCGCTGAGGAGACGAGTCAGCGCCCTGCGACCGCCGAAGTCCGCCACGCCGCCCCGCAGCACTTCGGCCATCCGGGCGGACGACTTGACGAGCCGTGCGGCCAGGGGATCATGTGCGTCCGCCTTCCCCCACAGCCTGTCGCGCTCCGCGAGGGCCACACCGCGCGTTCCGAGTCGGGGGAGGACGTCGCGCACATGCTGGAGAAACCCTTTGTGCGGCCCGACGACCAGGACGTCTCCGGTAGCGAAGACGTTGTTGAACACCAGGTAGTAGACCCGGTGGAGTCCCACGGCTGTCTTCCCGGTGCCCGGCCCGCCCTGGACGACCAGTGCGCCGGTTCGCTCGTCGGACACCAACAGGTACTGGGCGCGCTGGATGGTCTCCACGATGTCGCGCATCGCGCCGTCACGAGCGCGCCCGAGGTCGTCGAGCAGGTAGTCGCGCAGCCGCTCGATCTCCTCCTCGGGGGATTCGCTCCGCTGCGCCGGAACAGGCTCGACCCTCTCGGCAGCGCCGTCCTCCGGGGTAACCCGCTTGCGCGCGACCGACAACTGGTCGAAGTAGTCCCGGACCATGCGCCCGTGACACCTGAGCTGGCGCCGGAGCAGGAGATCCCCCGGATCAGCGGGGGTCGCGACCATCCACTGCCTGACGAGCCGGGACGCCCAGTTCGCCACCACCAGATCACGATTCGGTCCGAAGACCGACTGGCGACCGATGAGCAGCGAGCGTTCGGTGCCGTCCTCGACGAACTCGACCCGCCCGGTGACCAGGGCCGCGTCGCCGAGGTCGCCGGTCGCGGCCAGCTCCGGCGGCACGTCGGGGATGATGGAGGTGCCCGCCTTGGCGTCGGTCGCCGTGGACGGCGCGGCGACCTGGGCACGGCGATCCCGTTCCGCGCGTGCCCGGCACTCGTAGGCGTGGTCGACCGCGCGCTGCTCGGCGGCGATCACGGCTGCCCGGTCGGTCAAACCCGGCTCCCTTCCCTCAAGGTGCGCTGTGGGCTGTAGTGGAGACGCTCGATGATCAAGTTGGGATGACGCGCGGCGGTCAGCGGTTCCCGAGGGGAACGGTGACGCCTCGGGAGAACAACGAGTCGTGCAGGCGCAGTTCGTGGAGCCGGACGCCCTTCGGAACGTCGTAGACGAGGATGCCGCTGACGGTGTTGCCTGGGTTGATCTGCTCGAAAAGGGACCTGGCCCGCTCGCCGAGGTAGGCGGCGGCCTCGTCGTCAACCTCGAACCTGCGGCCCTCGGTGTCCACCAGGGTCTGGTTGCTGCCGAAGAACGTCTGCCCTCGGCTGCCGATGTTGGCCACCTGCAGGTGGACGAATACGAACTGGCCCTGTGCGGACTTGCCGAGGTACTCATCTCCGACACGGTCGATGCCCTTCTTCACCTTGGTGACGGTGAAGGCGAACTTGCCGTCGCGGTACTCGTGCCCGATCCCGTTGGTGAGGGTGGGGGAGGGCTTGGGCTTCTCGGAGTTCTCGACGCGTGTCGCGGTGGCCGTCGGCTTCCTTTCGGCTGTGGGCTTCTGGTGCCCCTTGCCGGCGCTGCCGATGATGGCTCCGCAGGCGCCCAGCAGGACGAACAGGCCCAGCGCGCCTCCGGCGGCGATCAGGCAGCCCTTGCCACATCCGTTCTTCTTCTGCCGTTGCTCAGGGGTGGGGTACATGGCTTCTCCGTGAATGTCAGGCGGCCAGGGCGTTCCGGTCGTCCTGGTCGTGCCAGGTGGTCAGGAAGGCCCGCACGAGGCTCTCGGCGCGGCCGCGGTGTCGAACCGCTGGGTCAGCCGCCACCGCGCGATCGAGGCGAGGGAGTCGGCGGTCTCGTTGAGGGGATGGCCCCGGCGCCCGTAGACGTGCGCGACCTTCATGCGCGGACAGCGCGCCATCGTCTCGGCCAGGACGGCGTGCTCCATGAGCGGGGCGACCCCGTTCAGTTCCGCCACCATGACGTTCACCGGACGTCGTGACGCCGTGGCGCAGTTCGCGGCGTGCGCGCCATGGTCGGCGTAGTGCTCGGCCTCGGCGACGAGCCGCTCCGCCCATTCGCCGTCGTCGTGCCGCGCGGCGGCGAACCCGAGCCCGAGCGCCTGTCGGACGACCGCGCAGGCGGTGCAGCCGTAACCACGGGTGGCGCCCGCGCGCATCCGCTGGGCGCGGACGGCCAACTCTGCTGGAAGCACCCGCAGTTCCTCTTCGAACCAGCGCAAGGGGAGGGGCAGGGGCGTCATGGTGAGCTCCGTTCACAGGGGGTTCCGAAACCGTCGACGTTCACATCGAACCATAAAACCACTGTGAACTCAATCAACGAACATGTGAGTGTATGTGGGCGTGGTGGTTGAGCCGTGTGAATCGGATCAATGTCCGAACCGTTGGTGACCCAGATGAGGCGTGTAGCGTTGTAGCCCCGCGTTGCCCGGTCGACCGGCGACGCCTGAGCCGAGGAGACGCCAGTGGCCCAGGACGCGACCGTCACCGCCGCCGACATCGCCCGACTCGCAGGCGTCGGACGTGCGGCCGTGAGTAACTGGCGCAGACGCCATGACGACTTCCCTCAGCCGGTCGGGGGCACCGCCACCAGTCCGACGTTCTCCCTCGCGGAGGTTCAGGGCTGGCTCCGCGACCAGGGCAAGCTCACCGGCTCGACCGACGACGAGTTCCTCTGGCAGGATCTCCGCAGGCTCGCCGATGACACGGATATGGCCGACATCCTCGGCTTCGCGGGCGCCTTCCTGCTCTTCCTGCACCGCACCCCTGCGGCCTGGGAGCAACTCAGCGGCCTCACCGACGAGCGACTGGCCGCCGAACTGCCCAAGGCGCTCGGTGGCGACGTTCCGTCCGACCTCGCCGTCGAGCACGTTCCGATCGTCCGCCGCCTGGCAGACCTCGCGGCCGACCGAGGTCCCCGCGACGCCTTCGAGTTCCTTCGCGAACGCTACCTCGACCTGCACAAACGACGTGCCTATGAGACCCCGCCGGCGGTCACCGCCTTGGCCGTCCGGCTCGCCGATCCGCCCGTGAAGACCGTCCTCGACCCGGCCTGTGGATCAGGCGGCTTCCTGCTCGCCGCACTCGATCACACCGACCCGGGGCACCTGCTCGGCCAGGAGATCGACGCGGACCTGGCCCGCCTCACCGCGATCCGCCTGGCGCTACGCACCGACCACGCCGACGTCCGGTCGGGCGACTCACTGCGTGCCGACGCCTTCTCGGCCGCCGAAGCCGATCTCGTCGCCACCGCCCCGCCGTTCAACGACCGTAACTGGGGCTATGAGGAGCTCACCACCGACCTTCGCTGGGAATACGGCCTACCGCCCCGCACCGAACCGGAGCTCGCCTGGGTTCAGCACGCACTCGCGCACACCCGTCCTGGCGGGCTTGCCGTCATCCTGATGCCCCCGGCCGCCGCCAGCCGTCGCGCGGGCCGCCGCATCCGTCAGCAGCTCCTACGACGCGGTGTGGTGCGCGCCGTGATCGGTCTGCCACTGGGGGCCGTCCCCAACATGGCCGTCCCTCTGTCCCTGTGGGTGCTGCGTCGGCCCACCTCCGCCGAGCGTCCGCCGAGCCAGGTGTTGATGGCCGAGACCTCCGACGACTTCGCCGGCCAGGCCCTCGACGCCTGGCGGCGCTTCACCGCCGATCCCGAATCGGACCTGGACGATCCCGGACTGGCCAAGGCAGTCCGCATCATCGACCTGCTGGACGATGAGGTCGACCTCACCCCGTCCCGGCACATAACCCCGCCGGCCACTGCGCCCGCAATCGACCAGGTTGCCGAGCGCCGAGCTCAGGTTCTCGAACTTCTCCAGACACTTCCGGGCCTACTGCCCGAGGTCGATGCCACCGGCGAACCTCTGAACACCCCGCTGCTACCAATCAGTGAACTCATCCGTCTGGCCCACCTCACGGTGCACCAGCCGGGGCCGACCACCTACCCGCACAACGGAGACCTCCCTCCGTACGTCCTCACCGCGAAGGAGGTTGCGCAAGGCCGCCAGCCCGCAGCCGCCGATTCACCCGCCCAGCCCGGCGACATCGTGCTCCAAACGGGCGACGTCGTGGTCCCGGCCATCCTCCGTACTCCGGCCGCTCTGGTCATCGAACGTCCCGGCGCGGTCCTCGGCCGCCACCTGTTCCTGCTGCGCCCGGACCCCGACCTGCTTGACCCGCACTACCTTGCGGGAGTCCTCCGCAGCTCGCTCAACTTGCGGCACTATGCGACGACGTCCACCAGCTACCGGGTGGATGTGCGTCGGACGGAGATCCCGCTACTCTCGATCGAGGAGCAGCGCCGCTACGGCGAAGCCTTCCATCGTCTCCACGAATTCTCCTCCCGGCTTCAACGTGCGGCGGATCTCGGCGCGGATCTGGCCCGACTGCTGAACGAGGCGCTGGTCGACGCCACGCTTCGCCCGACTGCCGAAGACTCGCCGGAGAGGGTGGAACGTTGAAGCTCGCGGGGCGTTACGAGACCGAGATGCCACTGGCGGTTGGCGGCATGGGGGAGATCTGGGAGGCGACGGACCTTCGGCTCGCTCGAAGCGTGGCCGTCAAGTTGATCGCCGACTGGCTGCACGGCGACTCCGAGCGTGCCCGCCGTCGCTTCTACCGTGAGGCTCGCGTTCTCGCCCGGCTCCACCACCAAGGCGTACCGGCGCTGTACGACTTCGGTGACGAGGGCGGGACTCTGTTCATGGTCATGGAGCTGGTCTCCGAAGCCGTGACCCTCCGTGACATGATCGCCGAGCGGGGGACCGACCTGCTTCCCGTGCCCTGGGTCGCCCTGATCGGCGCGCAGCTCTGCGCCGCTCTCTCGGCGGCCCACCAGGCCGGTCTCGTCCACCGTGACCTGACGCCGTCCAACATCGTTTTCGGCCGGGACGGCACCGCGCACGTGCTCGACTTCGGTGTGGCCGCGGCAATGGCGGGGCGGCCGTCCGATTTCAGCACCATCACCCGCCCGGGCGAGGCTCCCGGATCGCTGTTCTACACGGCCCCCGAGCTGGACGGTTACCAGCACGCCAACGTCGCCACTGACCTCTATTCGGTCGGCTGTGTCCTGTACGAGCTCCTCGCGGGCCATCGGGTCTTCGTCACCGACACGGTTATGGACGAGGCCATGCGCCACCAGTCCGACGAGGAGGCACCGCCACTGAGCCGGGACGACGTGCCGGACGATCTGGAGCAGCTCATCTACTCCCTGCTCAGCAAGAACCCCGACGACCGTCCCGCCTCCGGTGCCGTCGTGAGCCGGGCCCTGCTCGCTCACGCGAAGGACTTTCCGCCACTCCCCGGCTTCTACGAGCCCTTGCCCGACGCGCCTGAGCATCTTTACGCGACCGCGCTCGCGGCGCTGCCGAAGTGAACGCACCATGAGGCCGGTCGCGGGCCGACGCCCCCGCGACGACGAGGCGTGTCACCGCTGAGCGGGGAGAAAGCGGCTCGGCTCGCCGTGCCAGGTGATCAGCAGTGTGTCGCGGGCGCGGGTGGCGGCGACGAACAGCAGTGACCGGGCCTGCTGGAGCTCGCGGCGGTAGCGCACGGGATCGGTGGTCTTGTACTGCTCGATGGCGGCGCGCGGGACCAGGCCTTCGCGGATCCCGGCGATGATCATGTGCTGATACTCCAGGCCCTTGAACCGGTGCATGGTTCCGACGTGCACGGCGTCGTCGAGCTTGGGCCCGTCCGGGCCGATGGCCGCGGCTCGGATCCCGGCCCTGCCGAGGCTGGACTCGACGTCGGCGACCATGTTCCGGTCCGGAATGCAGACGGCGATCGAGGCGGCCGGGGTCTGCGCCCACTCGGCGACCTGCTCGGTGATGATCGCGAGCTCGTCTTGCCAGCTGCTCGCGTGCTGCAACACCGGCCTGGGTCCGCGCAGGACGGAACGGTATCCCTTCAGGTCGTCCGTGCCGTCGTCCAGGTCGTCCCAGGACTCATCGCCGAGCAGACCGAGCGCGGAGCCGAGGATCTCGTGGGTGGTGCGGTAGCTCAGGGTCAGCCGGGAGGACCGTCCGCGGATGTTGATGCCCAGGCTGCCCAGCGTCACGTAGTTCCCATAGATCCGCTGATGGGTGTCGCCCGCGATGAACATGTCGTTGTCCCCCTCGGGGACCATTGCCCGCAGCATCCGCCAGTGCGCGACGTTCAGGTCCTGCGCCTCGTCCACCACGATGTGCCGGTAGCGGTAGTTCTCGCGGGCGATCGACTGGTCGGCGACGTGGATGTTGAGGGGGCTCTCCGCATACTTCTTGATCCTGGACGCGCGGTCCAGTTCGAGCCGCGCGGCCTCCCAGGCGACCTGCCGGTAGGTCCACAGGTTCTTCTCGTCCAGCCGCATCGTGAACTTCTCCACCAGCTGCCAGATCTGGGAGCGCTGGGCGCGGCCGATGTTGCGTCCCCGGCCCGCCCGCCGAGCGCGGAAGTAGGCGGTTCGTGATCTCTCCCCGAGCCCGAGGATCACCTGGCTCCACTCGTCGTGCAGGAACTGCGGATCCCACTGGTCTTCACCGAGCTCCAGCAGCATCTCGCGCCATTCCCGGACGGCCCGCTCATCGTCGATCCAGCGCCGCCTGCCACCCGCCAGGGTGCCGCTGACGATGCTGGTGGCGAGCTTGTCGATGTTGACGATGTCGACGCGTGCGAGGGTCTCCGGCCCACCGAGCTCGAGTAGGCGGTTGCGCAGGTCGGCGGCCAGGTTCTTGTTGAACGTGGTGAGCAGGACGGGACGGTCGTCGCCGGGGGGCAGCCGGTCGACCAGATACTTGACCCGGTGCAGGGCGACGATGGTCTTGCCGGTGCCAGGTCCGCCGCTCACCCGCGCCGGTCCCCTGTGGTCCCGCTCGACGATCTTGCGCTGGGTGGGGTGCAGGAACACCTTCCAGCGCCCGAAGTCGCCGTCCAGCACCGACTGCAGGTCGGTGTCCTCGGTCGTGACCTTGGTCGCCGGGCGGGCGAGCGCGGTGGCGTAGTCCGCCGGGTCGATCTGCTCGTCCGTGGTGACCGGGCGGGTCACTTGTTCGAGGACCTCCTCGAACGTCTTCCCGTCGTACAGGGCGAGCAGGACCTCTTCGGTCAGCGCCGGAGCGTACTCGACGAGACCGAGCAGCTCCTCCTCGGTAGTGATCTTCAGTGCGAGCGGGATGAGGGGTTCGGCGACGCCGAGTTCACGCAACCGGTCCGCGGTGAACCGGGCGAAGAGGGGAGTGGGCGTGACGGGCTCGGAAGTGGCGGGGGCGGGCTCGGCCGGGGGCGCGACCGGCGTGCCCGGCACGATGCTCAGGTCGACGAACTCGATTCCGCCCGTGACCTGGTTGATCTTGTAGTAGTACCGGTCGAGGTTGTCGTAGACCTCCTTGCGGTCCTTGACCGCCACCAGGATGTAGTCGCGGTTGCCGGCGTGCAGCAACAGGGCCCGGTAGCTGTCGGTGACCCGCGCCGAGTAGAGCTGAGAATCACCCTTGAGCTGCTTCAGCCGCAGGCCCGGAGCGTCCGGGTTCTTGCGGAACTTGTGCTGGAACTCGTAGATGGCGCCCTTGATCGTGCGGGGGAGCTTCTGGATCTCCTTGTCGGCCTTGTCGAGCAGCCTCAGTGTCGCGCCGTCCTGCACGCTCATGCTCCCTCACCCATGATCTTCGCGGCCAGCTCGGCGGCCGTCCACGCCTGCGCCGTGTGCACGTCCCAGCCCGCCGCCCGGTAGGCGCGGTCCCGGTCGGTCGCCTCCTGGTCGTCGCCGTCGAGGACGACGCCGACCTTGGCCGCCGGCCAGGCGAGTTCCGCCTGCCACGCGTGTTCTCCCAGCTCGTAACCCACCTCGGGGACGGCGACGCCCGCCGCGGACAGCGCCCGCGCCAGCTCGGCCAGTCCCGGCTCCTCCGGGTCGAGCATGTCGAAGACCTCCGCCCAGGCCGGGTCCGGAGCGGACGCGGGCGGTCCGGGAGCCGGTGTCGGAGCCGAGGCCGGTTGGGTGGGCTCCGGATGAGGGCGGGTGGTGTCGAATCCCGGCGCGACGTCCTCGTCCTCATCAACCGGAGGAAGCGAAGCGAGCGTCTGGTTCAGACCGATACCACCGGTCATGGCGAGCGCGGACGGATCGAACCCGTCCAGCGTCGTGAACGCGAGTTGCCCACCGTCACCACCGCCGAAGGAGAGGAACTGCACCAGGTTGCCCCAGTAGAGCCAGGCCAGCCAGCGTCTCTCATGGGCACGGGTGTCGGCCTCGATCGTCTCGGTACGGTCGTCGATGACGGTGAACGCCGACCAGGTTCGAGTCTGACGATGAACGACGGTGACGACCAGGCAGCCCGAGTCGTCCCGGGTCCGCACCAGAACCAGCTCACCCGGCGCCGGCGGCGGGAGGGGTTGCGAGCGCACCGCAGCCATCAGCCGCTCACCGATGCCTCCTGGCGCGGCCTGGGTCTTCTCGGCCTCACTCTGGACGAGCAGTCCCGCCAAGGCAGCCGCGGCCCGACGCTGCCAGCTCCCGGGGTGAGGGTCGGAGAGGAAGGCCATCAGGGTCTGGACCGGGCTGGTCCAGATCATGTCCGCGAGCTCCGTCGGATCGCCCCCGAGCTGGAGATACGTCTGGCGGGCGGCCTGCTGGGCGTTGCCTTGATAGGGCCGCCACACCGGCGACTCCGGCGCGCCGCCGTCCGCCCAGTGAGCGATGTCGTCCCAGGCGAGCTGAAAGACGATGCGGCCGTCCGCGCGCAGCCGCGCCCGCTTGATCGAGTCGTCGGCGAGCCGGTTGTTCTTCGGCGCCGCGTGGTAGGCGTAGCCGTCGAGGTAGACGTCGACCTGCAAGGGCGCGGCGTCCAGACGGCGGAAGGTCACGTCGGGGCGGGTGCCCTTGATGGTGTTCTGGAGGATGACCTGCCAGTGCACCACCGAGCCGTCGGGGGCGGTGATGCGCAGGTCGGCGGTGCGCCGGTCGTTGACCCGTCCACCGAGGGCGAGCGTACGGCCCGCGCCGGGTCTGGCCGCCCAGGTCTTCAGCCCGGCGAGGAACCGGGCCTCCAGTTCGCTCTCCATCTGGTCCCACAGGGAGATGTCGTCGGTGTCGGCGACCGAGTCGGTCTCCCAGTCCTGCAGTAGGTCCTGGAGCATCTCGACGGCGAGCGCCCGATCGACCTTGTCGAAGTCCGGTCCCGGGACGTGGGAGAGAAGGCAGCGATGGCACGCGGCCTTGCCCTCCTCCTCGGCGCAGGGGCAGGTCGTCACCACTTCCAGCGCCCGCTCCAGCACCTCCTTGAAGCCGTCCTCGGACGACATGCGGTGCAGGTATCCGGTGCCGCCGGGCAGCGTGTCGTACAGCACGAGGAAACGCCGCTGGTACCCGGTCTGCTGGTCGGGCATCGTGGCGGTCACGATGTCCAGGTGGGCGGGGTCCCCGCCGTACTTGGCGGCCACCCCCGCCATCAGCGCCGCCCGGAACGTCACCGTCCGCTCGGCGATCATCGTGGTGGCGACCGGGACGAGGATGCGCAGCGCCTCCGTCCGCAGCTCGTGCGCCAGCACCAGCTTCAGGTGCTCGACCTCCCCGCCGCGTCGCTGGGGGCACCACTTGCGGTGGTGTCCGGGGGAGGCGTCGTAACCGGTTCCCGTTCCGGCGAACCGCTGCGCCGCCTGCGGCGGCCCGTCGGCGGTGGCACCGCCGCACGTGGTGCAGACGAAGAAGGGGTTGATGCGCCGCAGGTCTCCGGCGAAGGCGTCCGACGGTGGCCGGTCCATCCGCAGCGCACCGAGGTTGAAGTGCCGGATGACCGCGCGTCGGGTGAAGTCCACGCCGAACGTCTGGCTGGTCCGGCGCCAGGATCCCGGTGCGATCTCGTCGCGTGGAACGTCCACGGCGACCGCGGTCTCGTAGTACCGCCGCTGCCGGTCGTCGTGATCGTCGCGGATGCGCGCGTCGTCCCGCCTGTCCTCGGCGGTCACCCGGACGGGCATCAGCACGTTGTGCAGGGCGCTGCTGTCACCGATCTGGGCGTTGCGGCATCGCGGGCAGGGGCTGGTGTCCTCGGCCGCGGCGGTCGCCCGCACGTAACCGCAGTCCTGGCAGACCCGCCACTGCTGCCAGGTGGGCCGCCGCGTCGAACCGATGTCCAGGCCCGAGATGGTGTGCCGGTAGCCCTGGATGTAGAAGCTGTTACCCGGAGCGAACTCGGTCAGGGCGATCGAGGCGTCCCGCGTGTACTCGCGCAGCTCGCTGTGATGGCGGCGGACGGCCGGTTCGCCGGAAGCGGCGTCGTCGGGGTCCTCGCTCCAGGTGAGCGTCGCTTCGAGCGCGGTGCGGGAGTCGATGAGCGAGTAGTTGGGCAGCAGCCCGAGGTCGACCAGGGTGGCGTGCGCGCTGCTGCGTCCGATCTCACCGATGCGCCTCTGCACCGCGCGGCGTTCGGCCTGGAGTTCCCGCTTGCGGGCGAGCTGCTCGGTGTCGGTGTCGGCCATCGCGGCGATCGCGCCGTCGATGATCTCCAGGCGGGCGCGCAGATCCGCGAGCCGGTCGTCCCAGATCCGCACCACGCGTCCGATGCTCTCCTTCAGCCCGGAGACCGCGAAGGCGCGCAGCTCCTCCGCCGCCTCAGGGGAGATGTCGTCCCCGAAGAGCGCGAGGAACTTCTCGACGAGCGTCCCTCCGCGGGCGAAGGCGGCGTCCTGGAAGGAGCCGAGCCAGCCCGAATCGCCGAACAGCACCGCCGCGAGTCTCGGCAGCGGCAGCACGCCGGGAAGTTCGCCCCGCGCCGCCAGGTCCACCAGGTGCGCCGCGTACTGCCGCCGGAGGATCTCCACGGCGGACAGGTAGCTTCCGGGCGGGACGATCTCCCCGGCGATCATCTGCCGCGGATCGGCCAGGAAGTAGCGGTCGCGCGGGTTGCGTCCGACCATCGTCAGCAGGAACGCGTTGCCGGACCTGCGTCCGGCGCGTCCGGCACGCTGCACGTAGTTGGCGGGACCGTGGGGCAGGGAAGCGAGGATCACGGCCGACAGATCGCCGATGTCGATGCCGAGCTCAAGTGTGGGCGTGCAGGAGAGCACGTTCGGGTCGTTGTAGCGGTTGCCCTCACGGAACGCCTGCTCGATCTGCTCGCGCTGGGGTCGGCTGAGCGCGCCGGTGTGTTCGGCGGTGGTCACGCGGAACGGTTTCGCGTCCAGGTACAGGCGACGGTAGTAGTCGTCCTTGTACCGCTCGTTGCGCGCGGCTTCCGGGCGGCCGAGCCGGCCGGGGCAGCGGTACCGAGGGCAGGGCCGGCCCGACCATTCGGCGGCGCGGGCGGGGTGGACGGTCTGCTCCCAGCGGCACACCGGGCACATCACCCCGGCGTCCACGACCTGGTCGTTCTCCAGCTTCCAGACCTGGACGTGCCCCGGCAGCAGACCATAGATCTTGGTGCTGCCGTCCCCGGCGACCCGCCGCGCGATGACGTCCTCGTCGACGAGGACGTCCAGCAAGCGCGCCAGGTAGAAAGGTGCGTCGTCGGGTTTCAGGCCGAGGCAGCGGACCGTCCAGTCCACATACCAGCCCTGACGGCTGGTGATGCCGTCGAACTCGCTGCGGTCCTTGCGTCCGCCGAGCACGAAACGCGGCGCGGAGAGCCCGCGCGGGAACGCGGGCATGCCGTCGGGGCGCTGACCCCAGATCGTCCCGAAGCGTTTCGCGCCCGCCTGCTCGATCCAGCGGTCGAGCCAGTGGTGCTTGATGCCGCCGCGCATCCGCATGCGTTCCAGCAGACCGCGAAGGTAGGCGACGTAGGTCTCGGGTGAGGGGAGCCCGCTCAGCGCGGCGGGGCCGTGCAGTTGCAGGTCACGGGCGAGTTCGGCGATGCGTTCGGGGTGGTCGAGGATGACCTCGGCGGCGGCGGTGCGGGTGAGTTCCAGCGTGCGGCCCTGACGGGACCGCAGACCGAACTCCATGATGGTCTGGAACGCCAGCCGCTCGCCGATCAGCTCCCAGGTCCGCGTCGAGCCCTCGGACTCGCCCGCGAGCAGCTCGTCCACGGCGCTTCGGTCGTGCAGATCCGGCGGGACGACGGCGGGCAGGTAGGACGGATCGCTGGCTTCCTTGATCACGTTGGAGATCAGGTCGTTCAGCGGCGTCGCCGTCGCGGAGTCGAGCTCGTGGGCCAGCAGCGTGCGCAGCGAGAAGCTGTAGGAGCGGTTGGAGACGAACCCGGCCCGATGTGCGGCGTCCTGCACCGAGTCGTTGAACAACAGCGTTTTGCGCTGAGCGTCCCGGAGCTGCCCGCCGGTGAACAGCTCAGTGATCGCGACGGACGCGAGCGCGGCCAGCCCCGAGCCCAGGAAGCGCGTGCCCTGGTCCATGTTGCAGGCGGGGCAACGGTCGTTCTGCGCGTTGCTGTTGGCCTCCTTGGTGTGGCTGAGGTTGGCCAGGACGAAGACGTGCTGGAACTCGCCGGACCTTGATGCGTCCAGGTCCTTCGTGGGGTCGAACGGCCGCACATGGCGGCCGTTGGCCTCGAGGACCAGAACGTCCGGCCCGGTTCTGCCCTCCGCCCGGGCTCTGACCTCGTCGTCCGTCGCGGTGATGAGCGCGCGCAGTAGCCGCTTGTCCTGGACGCCCGCCCGGTAGATCTTCTCCGGGTCGTTGATCAGGTCGTGCGGGTCGCGTTCGGGCGAGATGGCCGCCCACCCGGACCGGCCGCAGTGACGGCAGTAGACGGCGGGGAGCAGCTCTCGACCGCCGCCGGTAAGCGTCGTGTCGACGTCGATCGGCGGCGCGGCCTCGCCGTGCCACGCGAAGCCGGGCCGGGGAGCGACCGCACGCAGCAGCCGACTCACCGACCTGACCCACAGATGGGCCTCGATGTGCAGGAAGGGACGCTCGGGATGCTCGGGGGCGCGTGCGGTGGACAGCAGCGCGATGAACCGACTCAGCGCGGTAACCGTCTGCGTCCTGCGCTGCCGGAAGGCCGCGCCCCAGCTGTAGGCGTTGTGCTGGGGGAGGAACTCCAGGATGCGCTCGGGGAGTTCGGGGGCCCCGTCCAGGTCCTCGTACATCGCCGCGAGCACCGCGCGGGTCAGGACATGCTGCTTCAGGACCCGACCGAGCTCTGGCCCGTCCAGCCCCGAGCGGCCGGTGACGACCTCCATGACGCGTTCCATCGCGGACGGGTCGTCGTGCGGGTCGGGAATGGCCGCGAGCTCGTGCGGGGCGGGCAGCGGCAGGCCGTAGTCGATGGCCGAGAGGGGAACGAACTCGTCGACCGAGCGTCGATCCTCCCCGACGATGGAATCCGCATCGAACTCCACCCCGAAGACGGTGGACGCGACCTCACGGATCTTCTGACCGTCGCCGCCCTCTCCGAGAGTGGCGCTGGTGGCCACAGGGCAGATCCGCCCCAGCGGCCTGCCGGCCTCACTGTGCCCGGTGGCGGCGGCGAGGCGCCGGAGCAGCATCGCCACATCGGTGCCCTGCGCGCCGTCGTAGGTGTGGAACTCGTCCACGACGACATAGGCGAGCTCGGCGTCCTCCCACAGCGGCACGTCGTCGGCGCGCTGGAGAAGAAGGTCGAGCATCTTGTAGTTGGTGATCAGGATGTCCGGCCGGGCGCGTCGGATCTCCGACCGCTGGGTGAGCACGCGAGGATAACCGGTCTCCGGGGTGTCACCGATGTAGAGACCGGCGGTCACCTCGCTGAGCTTCGGCTGCCGGAGATAGTCGTTGAGCCGCTGCGCCTGGTCGGTGGCGAGCGCGTTCATGGGGTACAGCAGGACGGCCTTGACCCCGTGCTTGCCCAGCTTCTTCTGGCGGCGGCAGTGGTCGAGGACGGGAAGGAGGAACGATTCCGTCTTTCCCGAGCCGGTGCCGGTAGTGATCAGCGTCGGACGGGCCTCGTGGTTGAACGTGCTGAGCCGCTCGAACGCCCGCGCCTGGTGCGCGTAAGGCGAGAATCCGTCGGGCACCCACTCCAGCCGGTCATGCCACCCGTCCCCAGCAGGCGTGAACGGGGTGCGGATACGCAGGTAAGGACCACGGAAGATGCCCTGAGCGGGGTGGTTGAGGAAGCGTTCGAGCCCGTCCCGCACCTGCTCGTCCGCAAGGGCGAAGGTCGTGGTGAGGTACTGCGTGATGTTCCGCCGCACCTCCTCGGCAGCCAGCGTCGGCCTCACTTACGCGTCCCCCATCTCATCGAGATCCCACATCCTGGGGTGAATTTTAGCCCATTACTATCAACTAGCCTCAATGCTAGCGGCGCCGGAAAATGCAGCAGGACTTCAACTGCTCGCGCAATTCCTGAACCTCTTTTTCTAGCTCACTTCTCGGAATTGGCTCGCGAGGCGTAGCGTATCTGGTTGCGATCGAATATAGGCGCAATCCTTGGGCGACTTCACTTTCGGCCAACCCTTGGCCGGAGAGTTCTGCAATACCTCGTAGGTATACTCTCTCCACATAGTCCCAGCTAGGGAGGAAATTGCCCTTAAGGTCTTTGCTGATCTTGTTCTTATCCCTTACGTCTAGATGGCGAGCTAGAGCGGTTTGAGTTATGCCTCGCGCCTTCATTAAGGCACGTACCCAGTCGGTGAATTCTGGAACGCTGGACTTTGAGCCAGGGGGACTTGGTACTTCGCCTTTTGCCTTCTTTGAAGCGTCGCTCACGTTCATGCCGCTGCCTTCCTCATTGGCGGGATGACGGAAGCATGCCCTAGACCCTGACCACCTGCACAGCCCAGGAACTACAGGAGGCGCAGCGGTCTCCGCTGAACGGCCGTTCACCAGGGCCAGCGCTTCCAATGCCTGGGCCAAACGTGCGTAGGGCGAGTGGCGGGCGGGGCTCACTCCAGCCGTCCACCCCGGCTGTCCTCGGCAGGGGTGAACGGCGTGCGGGTACGCGGGTAGAAGCCACGGAAGATGGCCCTGAGCGAGGTGGTTGAGGAGGCGTTTGAGCCCGTCGAGTACCGGTTCGTCCGTGAGGGTGAACGTCATGGTGAGGTAGTGTGATGTTCCGCTGCACCTCTTCGGGAGCCAGCGTGGGGCCCACCTGACGTTCCTTCCTGCAAGGGGCCAACTCACGCCTTGATCCCTTTATCGGGTGTCCAGCCTTCGGTCTGGGCCCGCTCCAGCCGCTTCGAGAACGCCGCATGGGCCTGCCGATATTCGGCCTCCCGATCTGCCTTGTAGAACGGTGCTTCATACCCTTCGGGCACCGGCCCGTTGATCTCGGGGGTGAGGTGAGCTTTTAGTGCCTCGAAGTCCGCCTTGGTCTGGCCGTAGCCGAAGGCGTTGTGGTTGCCTGCGATCTTCCGCCCGGTGGCGTCGAACCAGGTCTGTGCCTCATAGTCGGAAAGGACAGGGAAGCGAGACCGGTAGATCGCCACGAGCTGGTCTGCGGTGATACCGAGCCAGAGCGCCACCAGAGCATCGATTTCCACCAAAGCAGCTCGGCGTTCCCTCTCGGTCCGTAGCGGGGTGGTGTGCCCCCAGGTGTAGGTGACGTTACCTAGTGCTGGGAGCGCTGGCCAGTCGACGGCCCAGGTCTCCCTCCTCCAGTCAGGCGAATATAGTTCAGCCCACAGATCGGTAAATGCGCTGGTCAAGCAGTTCAGCCGGAGGGTGCGCAGCAATAGTGCCTGGACTAGTGGGTGAGCAGGGCTGGCTGCGGGCATCCTTTTTGCGTCTGAAATATGAAGGTCTGGGCGTCTTATAACTCGCAGGAGATAGTCAAGTGGAAGTGCTGCCCAAAAACCCGCTGTCAGCACTGTAGCCTGGTTGTCGGACAGTGCAAGGCTATGTACTTGGTTCACATGGGAAGGGCCTGGCGGAATAATGGTTGCAAACAGTGAACGTTCTGTATCAAACGGGATTCTTGCGCGCCAGGCGAGACGGTAGAAGCTATTGAAGCTGAGCACGTCGCCGTTCGCTGTAGTCCACTGATCTTGAGCGGCGAGATAAGTGTCAAGATCGCACGCTCTTTCGTAGTTAGTTACTGGAACGGCGTCGTCTGGTAGCGCGGCAATGTTCCATGGCAACCAGTCGCGGTTGGTTTTGCATGGAATATTTGGCTGTTTGTTGAATGGGGTGGCCTGGTTGAAGTGTGGCCCTTGTAGGATGACCTCAGATAGCGACCTTCGTGCAGCTGTATTCCATTGAATTAGGCCATCCTTCTTGGCTTTTGCTTCATCAAGGCCGACCGCTATGTTCGGATTGTCTTGTGCCAGCCGACGGGCATACTTTGTAAGTGCCTCGATTGCGCCAGCTTCCGCAGTGGTCACCGGGTAGAGCAATGGCGTCTGATCGACCGGCGCATCGATGGAATCTGTGAGTGCTCGCCATTGTTCAAGTAGCGAGTAATCAACGTGCAGCAGACGGTCCTTGTGCGGTCGCAGGTCCCATTTTCCATCATGCTTGATTCCAGGAAGTTCGCCACTTCCGTCATGACGAAACGATTCGATCAAGGTCACTGGATCGAAGAGCCAACTTGCATTTGTGAAAGATATATTTCTTGACGCCCCATAAACATGAACACCAAATTCTGTATTTGCATGGATCTCAGGGAATATGGCACGGCGGTTATGAAAATGTCCATGGAGTCGAAGGTGTCGGAAGGTGGCGGCGCGGAGTCTGCCTTCCTTGACGCCTCCAAAATGACTGTCAGGGTGGATCAGGCCCGCGTTCCCAGTGATGCTGAGATTCTTCCAGGTGCGGCACATAAAGGCTCGATAGAGATCGGGTCGCGTCCCGTTGAGTAGCGGATAGGTGGTCTCGCCTCCGAGAAATGCGACTGTCCCGGCAGTGCTGGATAGCTCGTCCAGGAAGTATGATTTTGCCCTCTCAGTGCTCAGAATATGGGTCTTGCGGTCGCGCCACTCATCCAATGATGGCTTGGTCGCCAGCTTGAACCAAGGTTCCAATTCCGCGAGGATGATGTCCTCTTCCCAGTCGGGCCGGACCCAGGGTGGGTTGCCTACCTGGAGGTCGAAGCCGCCGCGCTGGAAGACCTGGGCGAATTGGAGTTCCCAGTGGAAGAAGCCCAGCTCTTCTGCAACATCCTGTGCCGCGTCGAGCCAGGGGAAACGAGCCGCCAGCCGGTCGGCGGAGTCCATGCCGGTCCACTTGGGGAGCTCATCCTCGTATTCGGAGAGTGCCCCCAGGGTGCCAAGGGCGGACGGGATGGAGTTCGGTGGGACGTCGGCGCGGCCGAGGGTTGCTTCGGCGAAGTCGAGCCAGTCGTCCACATGCGCCAGCGGGATGATGGCGCGTACCGGGTCTAGAGTCCGCGAACGAGTCTTGCCCCCGCGGCCGGCCGTAAGCGAGCCCCGCAGCGGTAGTTGCTTGGTCTCGCCGCCGAACAGGGAGTCCTGCTCCACGATGGTCGGGAAGCCGGGGTCCGGCTCGGGCTCGACGAGCTCGGTCACCTCGATGACCGATGTCTCCAGATCGCCGAAGCGCCGGTAGACGTTCGCGGAGCCATCGAGCAGGTTTGCCTTGTGGAGGGGCCAGAACCACAGGGCGCACCAGACGTCCATGACGGTCTTGAGTCGCCAGTACGGGGTGCCCGGTGCGGTCAGGTCGGCGAGGATCTCGTCGCGGCTGATCGCTTCCTGCGGCTGGGGCAGGTCTTCGGCTCCCCAGACGTCGATGCGGCGGCTGATCTCGCGCTCGGAGATCTTCAGTCGCTGGACGACCAGGTCCCACAGGAATTCGGCGCGCCGGGTGATCGCCTGGAGGCGCTGGACCTGGGTGAGCTTGTGGCCCTGCTTCTTCTTGGTGGACGGGTCCTTCAGCAGCTCCTTGCGCCAGGCGGCCAGCCGCTTTGCGTCGTCCGGGGCCAGGTTTTTGGCTTCTTTCTCGCTCGCCACCGCGCCCCAGCCCGACGCAGGCAGGAGGAAATGATGAATGTGTCCGTCGGGAATCGCGCCGTCTCGGAACGGGATGTCCTTGGGCGCGGTCGAAAGCCAGGCCTTCCGCTTGAGGTGGTGCGGCTCGTACACGCGGCGGCCCGCGCCGATCAGCGAGTTACCCCGGCGCAGGTGCAGGCCGAACCAGGGGGCCTGCAACCCCGGGTGCATGACGTTCAACCACAGCGAGACCTCCGCCAGCTCCACAGCGGTCTCGTTCAGGTCAACGCCGTAGGCGTTGTGCAGTGCGATATACGCCTTGACCTTCTGAAGCTCCTCCAGGTACCGCTCGGGCTCCAACTCCTGGCCCAGTTCCCCCTGACGGCGCTTCAGATACTCCGCGGCCACCTGGTCGATGGCCTCGTTGAGGAAGGCGCCCGACCCGAGCGCGGGCTCGCAGATGGTCCAGTTCAGGATCTCGCGCGCCGAGGTCGTGGTGCCGTTCTGGTCGAGGCGCTCCTTCAGCGCCAGCTCGACGGTGACCTTCGTAAGCGACGGCGGCGTGTAGTACGACGCGCTGGTCTGCCGGTCGCGTCCGGCGAGCCGGTAGACGAACGAGCCCGGCCGGTACCGGACGCGCTCGTTGGTGCGGACGCCGTTCTCGTCCACCTGCATGACGAAGACGTCCTCGGCGTAGGCGCCCGACTCCATCTGCGATCGGGTGATCATCCAGGAGCCGTCCTTCGGATCACCGTTCTTGGCGACCTCGTACAGCTCCTCCTTGGCGATGAACCCGGTGTAGGACATCAGCCCCTCGTACACCGCGCCGAGCTGGTTGATGCCGAGCTGCGCGTACGAGATGAACCCGCCGCGCTCTTTGCGCTTGCCCTTGGTAAGCATGAGCAGTCGCAAAACCTGGTGCAGCGCGCTGTTCCGCAGTCGGGTGTCGATGCGCGGCGAGTCCGGGTCGTCCTCGTCCAGGACGATCGCGTCCTTACCGATCAGCTTGGTCCGCCGGTGCTCGAACAGCTCGGCCTTCAGCGGCTCGAACCGCAGACCTTCGCCCTCGGACGTTCCCCGGGGGCGAGCCACCCGCTGCGATGGGTGGTCGCCGTTCACCAACTGGAACAGCAGGTCCAGCGACTCGTACAGGTGGACGCTCTGCCGGGACTGCTCGCCCACCAGGTCCCGCACGACCAGGTCGCCCAGCCGGGCCAGGCTGTATCCCCGGATGTAGGCCTCGTCGTCGGTCGGCAGGATCCCGAGTTCCGGACGCGCCTCGGCATACAGCAGGAACAGGATCCGGTACAGGTAGCGCAGCGCCTCGCGGCTGAGCTCTCTGCCCAGCTCCTTCGGCTCCATGATGTCCTCGGGCCGGTGTCCCTGCTCGCGGATCCGGTCCAGGACCTCATTGGCGATGATCTCGACGGACTTGCGCAGGCCCTCGCGCAGTTCCTTGGAGACACCGACGGCGTGCTGCCGGGAGCTGTCCAGGAACTCCGACAGCGGCTCCGCGCCACCCTCCTCAGGGGGGAGCAGCGAGTCGGCGCCGAACAGTGCGCCGATCGTCTCCAGTTCCTTGGTGTCTCCACGACCCAGCGCGACGTCCAGGCTGACGGCGAGGTAGCGGCCCTCACCCCACGTCATCCGGTCGGCGAGGATGATCACGCCCCCGGCCAGGATCAGCACGAACCGGATCTGCTCGTCCGCGCCGAACAACCATGTCGCCAGCTTGTCGCCGAGATCGATCCGCTCCCGGCCGTCCAGCTCGACCGGGGACAGCAGCAGTCCGGCCTGCTCGGGGTCGAACGCGGCGTCCACGTCCGGGGCCCAACCGCATTCGATGGCCACCAGCGTCGGCTCCGCGTGGGCGACCTGGACCGTGTGCTGTTTGTCCCCGCGCACGATCGTCAGTTCCTGCGGCACCGGCGAGAATCCCAGCGCACGCAGCACATCGCCGTGCAACTCGTGCAGGGCCTTGCGCCACCCGTCGGCGTCCTTCGGCATGACGCCTTCGCGGATGTCGTCCAACGTGTCCGCGAAGAACAACCGGTCGTTGGTGTAGGCGCTCTTGAGCGCCCGCAGCCCGGCCGCCGGGCTCGGCCCGCCGGCGTCCTCCCGGGCAGCCCACCGCGCCCGGATACCGTCCTTCTTCTTCAGCTCGTTCGGCAATACCTCGGCCAGGTAGTGCGCCGAGAAGTACTCACCCCGGTTGACCAGCGAGTCGTAGGTCACTTGTCCCCCTCGAGAACGGCGAGAATGCGCAGCAGCGGCTCGCCCGTCGTCCGCAACGACGCGACGAGACGGCGCTGCTCCTCGGCGGTGGCCCGCACGGACTCGCGTTTGCGCGCGGCCCGCCAGTCCTCCGGAATCCCTTCCAGGCTGGCCTGCTCCCACTCGACGACCCGTGACTCGTAGGGTTCGAGTTGGACGTCGACCTTGGCCTCGTGTTCGGTCCGCTGCCTGTCCAGGTACGCGCGGGCTGCGTCGACCGCGGGCCGGACCAGCCTGCCGAGCCGCTCCAGGTCCGGCGTACGCGACGTGTTGATCATTTGGGGACCGACCCCGGCCTCGGCCAGCACGTCGGCCATCTTGTCGATTCTCGGTGCGTCGGGCAGCCCGCTGACCGCCATCCACTCGACGACGGTCGGCTGTCCGAGCGCATTGGAGTAGATGCCCTGCACCAGGAACGTGGGTTCGCCGACCTTCGCGGTCAGCACGGGCGCCTGCTGGCGGACCAACTGCACCTGCACCTTGTCGACCACCCACTCCACCATCGGATGAAGGTCCGACAGGTAGGCGATGTCCGGCCAGAAGGTCTTGGTCTTGCGGGCCTCGTCCAGCTTGCGCTGCGCCAGCTCGCGGTTGAAGGTGACCTTCATCCGCTCCTTGATCTTGTGGGTGCGCAGGTAGGAGGAGGGCAGCGCCGACAGGCGGTGCACCAGGTCGGCGGGCGGCTCGAACGCCAGCATCTCGCCGTCGTCGTCGATCTTCAGATCGGGGACGACCGTGTCCAGCGCCTCGCGCATGAACTCCTCGGTGGAGGCGAACAGCCGGGGCACGGGGGCGCGCTCCGGCTCGGCCTGCCCGTGGTCCACTCCGACCGATCCCAGCAGGTCGGCCAGAAAGTCGGTGTCCGGAGCCTGCTCCAGCGCCTGCTCCACCGTCTTGCCCTCGAACAGGTCCTTGATCAGCCGGTCCTCCTCCTTCTTGGCGGAGAACTCGCCGGTGACGGCCTCAGCTGTGCCGAGGCTGTTGTGCGCCTGCTCCTCGCGGCGCAGCAGCTTCTCGGAGACCACCGTGTCGTCCAGGGCACCCTCGACAGACGACTCGAGGATGAGCGCGCTGAACTGCGGCTGGTGCGTCTGCCCGTACCGGTCGATGCGGCCGTTGCGCTGTTCGATGCGAATCAGGCTCCATGGCAGGTCGTAGTGGATCAGGTGGTGGCACTGCCGGTGCAGGTTGACGCCCTCGGACGCGACGTCGCCGGTGAACAGCACCCGCACCTTGCTGTCGGCCAGCGAGAAGTCTTCGACGATCTCCTGCTGCTGCTGGTCCGACAGGCCGCCGTGCATGATCTGCACCTGGTTCCCCTTGAGGCCGACCTCGCCCGGCACGACCTCCTGGAGCCACTTCAAGGTCGGAACGCTTTCGGAGAACACCACGGCCCGCGTGGCCCCCTTGCCGACGCCGATCTCCTTGAGTTTGGCGACGAGCGCGTTCAGTTTGGACGTCTCGTCGGCCTTCACGGCGGCGACGAGCCCGGCCAGCCTTCCCAAGGCCTCGACCTCGCGAGGCTCGGTCGCGTTCTCGAGTCGCCGTCCGACGGTGATGGACAGCGCCCGCGGCGACGAGAGGAACGCCTTGGCCAGCGTGTACGGGAACAGCCTCCGATCGCGGCCGACGACCGGCGCGACCTGCCCGGGCCCCGGCAGCCAGGTTTCCCTCAACTCCCGGAAGACCGCCTCCTCGGCCTCGGAAGCCGCGCAGTGGATCGCCTCCGACGGGCCGCGCGCCGGCCACTTGCCGCCGATCTGGTCGCGGACCTCCGGGCTGACCTTCGTGCGGCGGATGTAGAGGTGCTCGATGTCCTTGGCGGAGTACTTCTTCTTGTCGACGATCGCGGCCGGGTCGAGCAGACTGATCAGCTCGGCGAACGACTCGGCGACGCCGTTGTGCGGAGTCGCGCTGGCCAGCAGCAGCGCATCGGTGTGCCGGGCCAGCAACGCGGCGAGGTCGTTGCGCAGATTTCCCTTGTTGATCACGTTGTGCGACTCGTCGATGACGACGGCGTCCCAGTGCATGTTCCGCAGGTGCTGGCCGTACCTGCCCTGGTTCTTCAGGGTGTCGACGGAGATGATGACCCGCTTGTAGTACAGGAACGGGTTCCGGCCCGCCGGGATGTCCCGCTGGATGCGTTCCAGCCCCACCGAGTCGAGCCGGACGAGCGGGATCGCGAACCGCGTCCACAGCTCGTGCTGGAACTGCTCCAACACCTGCTGCGGGGTGACCACAAGGATGCGTTCGCCGCGGCCCCGCCGGATCAGTTCGGCGAGGATCAGGCCGATCTCCAGCGTCTTGCCGAGCCCGACCACGTCCGCGATCAGAATGCGCGGACGCAGCCCCTTCAGCGCCAGTTCGGCCGGACGCTGCTGGTAGGGGAGCGGGTCCAGCAGGAACCGGTCCGGCAGCGCCAGGCCGCGTTCGGACTGGGGGAGTGGCGTGCGGCGCAGCACCGACTCCAGGAACAGGCGGCTCTTGGCGAAGCGGGGAGTGTCGTCGGCGACGAGCTCGGTGTCCTCCGGACGCAGCGGTTTGACCTCGTCGAGGCCGGTGAAGAAGACCCCGTCCTCGTCGCGGACCAGCTCCGACACGCCAACCGCCTTGATCATGTAACCGTCGTGCTCGGTCGGCGTGCACGTCCGAACCATCCACTCGGTGTCGCGCACCTCGATGCGCGCACCCGGCGCGAACGGCGTCGCCTCGCTGACGGTCACTCCCACGGCTCCTTCTTTCGCAGTAACTCAGGGTAGTGCTCTGATACCGGTCAGAGGGATCGGTCTCGCCGGTACGCGCTGCACAGCCGACTTGCTAGACGCTCGACCACTGGAGTCGGTGTACGAGGCGGCCGGTCATGCCGAGGTGGCTGGGGCGGCGGGTCGACATCGGCCGGAGGATCCGACGGTCGCGCGACGAAGGTGACGTCCGTCAGCCGGACGAGCGCCTCGCCGAGAGTCAGCCCTGCCGAGGCGAGCACATGCCGGAAACGCTCGCGGACGTCGTCCAGGTCGAGCCGGTCACTCGCCTCGTGCCCGATCATGCCACTGATCACGGGCACCAGCTCCGGCGGCAGTCCGCTCAGGTCTGGTGCGGTGTTCGGATCAGTGATCGCCCACATCAAAGCGGGCAACTGCGGGCGCTGGTAGGGGTAGTGCGCGGTCAGGGCGAACAGCAGACTCGCCCCCAGCGAGTAGACGTCCGCGGCCGGAGTGAGGTTCCGGGGCGTCGAGACCTGTTCGGGGGACATGGTCACCGGGGTGCCGAGCGTGGCACCGCTGGTGGTGAGTTCGACGGCGTCCGCGTTCAGCGCCTCGCCGAGGGAGACCAGCCCGAAATCAATGATCTTGGGCCCGTCGTGGGCGAGAAGGATGTTGGCGGGCTTCAGATCACGGTGCAGCAGCCCCGCCTCGTGGATGGCGCCCAGCCCTTCGGCGAGCAGGTCGCCCAGCGCCGCTCCGGTGTTCGCCTCTAACGGACCGTTTTCGCTGACGAAGTCGCGCAGGGTGAGCCCGCGGACGTACTCCATCGCCAGCCACGGTTGCTCGTCGTCCGGCCCGGCGGCGGCGATGAGCGAGGCCACCCGCGGCCCCTGCACCATGCCCAGGGCGGCGATCTCACGATCGAAGCGTGCCCGGATGTCCTCGCGCCCCGCGTACTGCTTGTGGACGATCTTGACGGCGACCTGGACGCCATCCGGGGTGACCCCGAAGAAGACCTGTCCCATTCCGCCTTCACCGAGCCGACCGTGCAGCTCGATGCCCGCGACCCGGCGCGGATCGGAGGGCGAGAGGGACTGCATGAATCACCTGCCTTGTCACGATCCGCTACGACGTGCCCAAGATCATAGTCTGACCGCGCTTGACACAAAGCGAAACCGGCCAGTTCGTCCGGCGCGCGATGTCCCGGGCGGGGACCTCAACGGACGCGCTGTTCGTCTATAGAGGATGGGCATTATATGGAAACCCACACACTCACGCTTTACCTTCCGCTAAGGTTCCGGATGATCTAGGGGAGCCGGAGGGGACGGTATGGCGGAGTTGGTTCCAGCGGCCTGGATGGTCCGTGCGGGGCGCGATGGCGAACGAGAGGGCCAAGCCCTTGCCGAGGGTTTCGCGATCGTCGGCTGGGACGAGCTCGGGGACATCAGCGGCGCCAAGACCAGGGAGGATCTCCGCAGGATCATCCAGGAGACCTACCCGGACGACGGTAAGGCGCGCATCGCCAACTGGACCGGCCAGTTGTGGCGGTTCCTGAGCGGCATCCAGGAGGGTGACCACGTCGTCCTTCCACTCAAGACCCGCCCCGGCCAGCTGGCGGTGGGACGGATCATCGGCCCCTACGTTTACCGTCACGACGTGCCGGTGGGGCTTCGGCACATCCGGCCGGTCGAATGGCTTCGGACCGATATTCCCCGGGACGCTGTCAAGCAGGATCTCCTCGACAGTCTGGGGTCCTTGTTGACGGTCTGTGGCTTGACCCGATTTGACGCCGCGCGACGCGTCGCGCACCTGGCCGCCCACGGCGTCGACCCGGGCGCCGGCGACGGCGAAAGCGAACACGAGTCCAGGAGTCGGGCCGAGCTGTTGGCCGAGGCGGCCGACCGCAGCCCCGACAACCCCCTCCGGCTGTCGATCAGGGATCTCCTCGGATACTGGGGCGCGGCCCGCCGGACGCCGAGCGTCGTGGCCGAGATCGAAGAGGCACTGGCGGAGAAGGGGCTCGCGACCCGGCCGGCGTTCACCGAGGGATGGCTCGACAACATCATCCAGCTCGTCCCGGTGGGGCAGGAGCCGGTCGTCGGAGAGACGAGCTACCCCGCACAGGTGGCGGAGGATACCGAGGACGTCTCGGACCTGCCCGGGATCACGCTCCGGATCGGAGACCTCAAGGCGGCGAACCGCGAGGTGGCGACGGTCCGGCCCGAGGACTCGCTGCACACCGCGACCACGCTGATGGTGCTGAACAACTACTCCCAGCTCGCCGTGGTCTCGGAGGACGGGACGTTCCACGGCGCGGTGAGCTGGGAGTCCATAGGACGCGCCCAGATCGCACGATCGAACGCCACGCTGACCGACGCCACCGTGCCCGCCTCGGTCGTGGAGTATCACGAGCCGCTGCTCGAGCAGATCGCGCAAATCTATACGCGAGGCTTCGTGTTCGTCCGCAGCCAGGACAAGTCGGGACTGTGCGGGATCGTCACGGCGGCCGACCTGACCGACCAGTTCGACGATCTGGCCCGGCCCTTCGTCCTGCTGGAGGAGATCGAACGTCGGCTCCGG
Organism: Actinomadura gamaensis; assembly: GCF_042652125.1. Lineage (NCBI taxonomy): Bacteria > Bacillati > Actinomycetota > Actinomycetes > Streptosporangiales > Thermomonosporaceae > Actinomadura > Actinomadura gamaensis. Next base: position 193,876 of record NZ_JBHSIT010000006.1, read on the forward strand.
CGCCGTGCGGATGAGAAGCTGTCACTGGACGAGATCCGCAGCAAGGTCCGCATGCGGCCGGAACGGGTGCGTTCGGCGGCCGACCTCACGCTCGGCAGCTACTGGCATCTCTTCGAGCCGGAGGAGCACTGGAAGAAGCTCGACTGGCCGCTCGACCGCCGAATCTTCCTCGACCGGCTGGAGGCCGTGCGCAGGATCCGGAACGACACCATGCACTTCAGCCCGGACCCCCTGAGCGACAAAGACCTGAACACGCTCACCAGCTTCCTGGCCTTGCTCCGCACCGTCCAACCGGACGCATGAGCCGACACGGCGGAAACCGGCTGCTGTGGCTGCACGTCCGACCGGCGGAGACCGCCAGGGCCGTTGCCGTCACCGGCAGGACGAGGCACTCGATTCTCTGACCGTCGCGCCGGAGACTTCCATCATGATCGAGATATTCGCTGACATGCGACAGCGGAGCTGCTTAGGGTTGACGGCGTGGGTCAAGTCAACAGTGGTGCGACGGACGCGGGACGACCCGAGTGGTTGGAGGAGGCCGTTCGGGCGGCGGAGGCGCAGCACAGGCTCCTGGCAGGAGGCGGCAAGGGGGCCAAGGAGTCGACCGGTGACCGCTGCCTTGGCCGGGCTGAGCCGGATGCGGTGCGCGGGCACGGGTGGTACGAGGTGGCGATCCGGGGTGAGCGGTTCGACCCCGATCGGCTGGCCGACGCCTACCTGGCTTCGGAGTCGGGTGCCGCGGAACGCCGCTATTCGTTGATCGAGGTGGTCCAGGACGGCGCGATTCTGCGGCTGCGTGCCGGTTCGCACGCGCCTCGCTATGGTCTGTGCTTCTGGGTGCGCGACACCGGCGGATCGAAGTTGTCCGAGGCGCTGCTCGACGGGCTTCGGCGCATGGTGCCGAATCGGCTCGCCGAGGACTTCGCACTTGGGCGACTCGCACCGGTGCGGATGCGCGCCGACCCGCCGCCGGGTTTCAACGAGCAGCAGCGCCTGGCCTGGAGCGCAGGGACGGCGCGAGGGCTGAGCGTGGTCTGGGGTCCGCCGGGCACCGGCAAGACCTCGGTCATCGCGCGGATGATCGAAGACCTGCTCGCGAGGGGCAAGACGGTCCTGCTGGTCTCCGGGACGAACGTGGCCGTGGACAACGCGCTGCTCAAGGCGGCGACGTCACTCCGCCCGGCTCCGGGGACCATGCTGCGCGTCGGCCCTCCGGCCGTGCCGGAGGTCGCCGACGACGGACGGATCTGCCTCACTCGCCTCCAAGAGGCGATGCTCTCCGAGCTCATGCAGCGTGCGGAGGCGATGTCGGCCGAGATCGAGGAGCTTCGCGGAAGGGACGAGATTCGCGAGGTGGAGGAGGCGGAGCAGGCCCTCAGCGACTTCGATCCTGACGCCTACCAGGAGGCCGAGCGACGCATTCGTCACCGAGCCGAGGCCGAACGTCGCGCGAACGACGTGAAGGGGCGCGAACGTTCCTGCGCCCAGGCAGAGGCGCGTCTGGCGCAGGCGGTTTCCGCCGAGACCTCGGCACATGCGGCTTGGAGCGACACGGCTGATTCGCGCGCACACCTCCAGGCGGCGGCGCATCTGTGGGACGAACTGTCCGGTCGGCGCCTGGAGCGCGACCGCGCACAGGCAGAAGCGGCACATCTGCAGGCGGAGCACCAGCGGCTGAAGATCGAGCTCGACCTCCACGACCGCCAACCGCCGGTGGCCCGCCTGCGCGCCCGGTCGCACCGTCGCCGGTTGGAAGCGGCGACAGACGCCGCATGGAGCCGCTGGACCGTGGCGGCGGACCATGCGCGGGGCATCCAGGACAACCTCACGGCGATCGAGCCGGAGCTGATCCGGAGAATGGGCGCGGCGAGAGCGTCGGCGCGGTACACAGAGCAGGAGATCGAGCGGCGGCGCCAGGAGTACGAGGCCGCCCAGCGTGACGTCGCGACCGCCCGTCATGAGCTTCAGCACGCCAGGGGGGATCTGGAGCAAGCGAAGAATTCGGCGCATCAGGCCGCGGCCAAGCCCCACCCCACACCCGAGGACCTGGATCTGGTGGCACGGGCGGACGCCGAAGGTCTGCCCGCACTTGCAGAGCGCCTGAGCGGACTGCGCCTTTCGGCCAACGCCGTCCTCCAACGGCTGGACGTCCTGGAGCGCGAGCACGAGAAGGTGATGGATGAGTGGCGGAAACTCTCGCGCGACGCCGCCCGCAAACTGGTCGCGGCGGCGCGGGTCGTGGCGACGACGCTGGCCCGGCTGAGGATCAACACTGACGTCCACCGGCGCCGTTACGACCATGTGATCGTCGACGAGGTCTCCGCGTCGACGCCGCTGGAGGTCCTGTACGCCTTGGGGCTGGCCGAGGAGGGGGCGACCCTCTTGGGCGACTTCTTCCAGAACGGGCCCATCGTCCTTCCCCAGCTGCAGCGGTCGCAGGACCCGGCGGTCCGGACCTGGCTGCAGCGTGATCCGTTCGAGGCCGTCGGCATCACGGGGGTCGCTCGTGCCCGCGGCCTGCCCGGCTGCGTGGTACTGACCGAGCAGTACCGTTTCGGTCCCGCGATCACGGCTCTTGCCAACGCCGTGGCGTACGAGGGGCTGCTCCAGGTGGCGTCCCGGACGCGCGACGAGATCGTCCTGATCGACGTGGACGGGCTGCCGGAAGCGCTCGCGCAGGTCCAGCGGGACGGCAAGTCCCGCAAGTGGGCGATCGGCCCGCTGATCGCCCGGGCCCTCGCCGAGCACCATCTTGCGCAGGGGGAGAGCAAGGTCGGCGTCGTCACGCCGTACAAGCCGCAACGCGAACTGACCGAAAGCGTCCTCGCCGACAGCGGAACGAGCGCCCGGGTCGAGGTCGGGACGGTCCATTCCTTCCAAGGGCGCGAGTTCGACACCGTGATCCTCGATCTCGTGGAGGACGGGACCGGATGGATGACGCGCGACTCACTGGGCGCGCGACGGGTTTTCAACGTCGGGGCGACCCGGGCTCGCCACCGGCTCTACGTGGTCGTGAACTCCGCTGTCGTCCACCGCGGAGGCGGAGTACTCCGCAAGCTGCGGGAGGTCCTGGAAGCCGGTGCGGTCACCGTCGTTCGAGCGGCGGATCTGCTGGGACTGCACGAGGAGGAGGCTCCTGGTGAGGGACCGGCGCATGAAGTCTGGGACGCCCTGCGGACCTATGTGAAGGTCATCGATCTCTATGACGAAGAGCGGTTGCCAGCGGAGCTGATCCGGCGCATCGAGCAGGCCGAGAGCAGCATCTGGTTGTGGAGTCCCTGGGCGGCCACACGGGTCGCGGAGTTCCTTCCACCGCTGCGCGCGGCCGTGGACCGGGGCGTCCGCGTACGAGTGATCATGCTCCCGGACTGGGACCTGAAGGGGACGCGGTTCGAGCCGTTCGCCGAGCGGGTGACCGCGGCGCTGCCGGATGTGATCTTCATGCGCAACCAGCATCAGAAGATCGTGGTGATCGACCAGCGGCTCGTCCTCCTCGGCAGCATGAATCTGCTGTCGCATCGCCGTTCGAGAGGCCGTCGGGAGATCATGGCACTCTTCGAGAGCCGCAGTCTGGCGCGGCACGTCCTGGAGCATGAGCGCGCGGACGCGCTGTCCCGTCCGCCGACGTGCCCGGAGTGCGGAAGGCGGGCGGAGATCGAGCTGCGGGGAAGCGGCATGAAACGCCGGCTGCACTGGCTGTGCGGCGGGACGAAGGGGAGACCGGACCATTGGCGGCTACCGCTGCCCGATGTGCCCGGTGGACGCAACCAACGCCGTTCCTGAACAGGGGAGGCACGGCGATGAGCGGGCTCGGGTGCGGGCGTGGTGGAAGCTCGGCCACGTGCGAAGCGGGCTCGCGAGCTGATGACGAAGGCACTCGGCGGGCACGTTCCCGTTCACCGCGCTCTACGCGGCGGCTCGCCGACCCGACACGTGGACACGGAGGCGGTGAAAGCGAAGTGCCGTTCAGGTGCGTCGAAGTGGAGGAGCTTTACGGGCTGATCCTCGATAGGTCTGCGCGTCGTAGCGGAGTTCGCCTTCGGCCAGTAGTTCGCCTACCTCGCCGGCGTCCACAACGGCGCGCGCTCCCTCCCCGGCCGACCGGACCGTCGGCGCGTCCCGCCGGCTTCAGCAGGGCCGCCTCGCCCACCTGCGCCCTCCAGGCAGCCCCGCGCGCCGCAGGTGCAGGGACGGCCGTCATAGCGATTGATGATCATGTGGCCGGGCTCGCCGGCCGAGCGCGGGCGCGAAGTCCAGGTCGGTCCAACCCATATTGGGGCCGGGCGCACCCTTCCGTCGGCGGCCCTGACCAGGCCGCAGTACGACGCGCCGATCCCGACGCACCGGGCGCTGCCGGGCGCGGCGTCCACCAGCGCGCGACCGAACCCGGCCAGGACGTCGACCACCTCGTCCAGGTCGGCGTCCCAGCTGCGCCGCCGCGCGGCCTCGTGGCGTTCCAGCACCGTGCCGCCGAGCCCCACCGGGCGGCGACCATCCGGTCCATCGCCACGTCGAAGGCCAGGACGTACCAGCGGTCGCCCCTCGGGCCGCACCACCAGGAACGGCCGTCCGGCCCGTCCCGTCGCTCCGGAGGCCTGCTCGGCCACCAGGCCCGCCGCCGCCAACCGTGTGGTCAGCGCCAGGATCGTGCTGCGGTTCGACCCCAGCCGGTTGGCCAGCGCCGCGCGCGAGACGGGACCGCTCAGATGCACCTGCCGCAGTACCGCGCCGAGATGGCGCCTGCGGGTCTCCCGGGGAGTACCGCCGTCCACCGCGCTCATGGTGCCGCACCTGTAGAACACCGCCGGGACGCCGGAATGCGCCCGGTGCGATCCAGCACCGCAGACGTTCGAAATGGTTCCGCCGACGTGTCGAGCCCTTCGGCGGAGTCCTGGCATCCGTCACTGATCGTACGCGAATCGTTGCGCAGGATCATGGGCGCTTGCACATTGTGATGTGTGGGGGCGACTTCGTGCGACGGCGACCAGGTCGCGGCGTACGAGCGGCACCAGGTGGTCGTCCTGATCGCCGAGGACGCCGACTTCGCCCCGCTGGCGGAGCGCCCACATCGACGAAAGGTCGCTGTAGCTCGCCTTGCGCCAACCCGTGTAGTTCTCGGTCATGCCTCCGATCCTGTCTGCTCGGACAGTTGATCGACCACCTTCTTCGCCGAGACGACGACATGGACGGAAGCCGCGTGACCTCTGCCGCCGTCCGTCACCAGACGGCCGAACGCGTCCACACGGCGGCTCTCGCCGTCTGGCCGTCCCTGCCAACAGAGGGCATCACCGTGCAGTTCGTCCGCGACCGCGCGCAGCAGCTCCCTCCCTGATCGCCGCTCCGTTAACCTTGGCGTCGTGAGCGCGTCGACGTACCTGCTGATCCTGGGCGAGGTCCGGGCCATCGCCTGGGTGCTGAGCGAGAGCCGCATGGCGTTCCCGCGCACGCCCCGATCCGAGGTGAACCAGCTCGCGGTCGGGGACGAATTGCTCATTTACGCGACGCGCGGAGCCTTCGGTAACCCCACCCGCGACCGGGGTCGGGTCATCGGCCGCGCCACCGTCATCTCCACCGTGACGGAGCTGGACGAGCCGGTGGAGATCGCGCGCCGTGAGTTCCCGCGCGGCTGCGCTTTGAGCATCGACGCGCTCGCCCCGTTCCGCAGTGGGGTCGAGCTGCAACCTCTCGTTGAATACCTCGATGCCTTCCCCGATCCGAAGGTGTGGAGCGTCCGGCTTCGCCGTCCGCTGCTCCGGTTGTCCGAGCGTGACGCCAACCTGCTGCGCGAGGCCCTGCGTCCGATGGCCGGTTCCCCGGACGAGCATCTTGGCTCCTACCTGGACCGGGCGGCTGCGCGTCCGACCTGACCTACGTCGCACGGTTACGGTGCGGCCGCTCCTTCAGGGCTCGGCCAGGTGGGACGTGCCCGGCATACCGCCGGCCAAAGGCCTGCGGGCCTCGGGCGGAACGGGAAGGACGCCGGCGCTGGTCAGGTCACCGGTCGTGATGAGCGGCCCCTGGCACACCCGGGTCAGTAGATCGGCCTGGCGCGGCTCCAGCAGTACGCATCCCGCCAGCACCGAGAGCAGGGCCAGGAACTCGACGGTGAACTCGCGCTCCCACGTTTCGGGCACGATGCCGTCGAGTTCACTCGTCGATCGCTTGTTGCGAGGCTGGATCGTCCTGTCATTCAGCCAGCGCCACACGGTTCGTCGTCCGTTGACCTGGTAGGTGATGACTCCAGGCGGCACGGGCTTGAACAGGCCCTCTCCCACGAGAAGAGACTGAGTGCGCTCGTCATAGGAGAGCTGGTCGGGAAGCTGCGCGGGGAGCGCACGGACGGGTGACTCGGCCTTGATTCCGAAGCGTTCGATGACCGCGAAATCGCCTTCCCTTCGCCCCGCGTCCGGGGCAACACACCGAGTGCCGTGGGAGTGCAGCCAGAGGATGTCACGTCCGAGCGCGACGGCCTGCTTCCAGAGTCCGGAATCGGCAGTGAGGGGCACCCGGACCCCGGGCCGTTGGAGGTGCTCGGAGAACTGCGCCGTGTACGCCGGGTGGGCTGTCAGTGCGCCGATGTAGGCCAGCACGTCGACGGACGTCACGTTCAACCCGAGCCTGTCTCCGAGCATGGTCAGCAAGCCTGGAGCCAGATTCGGTGACCCTGCTGAAGCGTCCCGCCACAGTGGCCGGACGCCGCCTCCTCCCCAGCCATTGAAATGGTGGAGGTCCGGGATGAGCCCGGGAAAGATCAGTGCTGGACCGACAGTTATCTCATGCGCGTCCTGTTCCGAAACGAAGATCTGGTCATCGGAGCGGACGCGCCAGAGTGCCGGTCGCGGCATTTCCAGGATGCGGCTGTCGGGGATCAGCCACTGCCGATCGAAGGACCGGTAAGCCACCCGGACGGGCTCCAGAGAGCGACCATGTTCCTCCGCCAGAGACCGCCGGGGCGCTGGAAACCCCGGAAGTGGAGCAGGCCGGCTATGCAGGTTTCGGTCTCGCGACTCGCGGAAGAGCCGTCGCCGCTTTTCGACCGGGGCGGAGATCAGGTACTGCCAGCGCTTCCGCAGCGTCTCGGGGCTGGGCGCGTAGACCCAGGTCCGACCGGGGGTCACGCCGCGCGAGCGCCAGGGCATCAGATCGGCGAGCGCCGGGTGACGCATCCACTCCGAGTCCGGCGCGGGAAGGAACGGGCTCTGCCAGTCGTCATCGCAGACGCGCCACCCGGGGGAGGTCGTCCGCAGCTCGCGTAGCGTCCCCTCCTTCTCAGCTCGGGTTCCGCGGAGTTCGACGTAGTGCACTCGGGCGGGTACCTGCTCGTCCGTTCCCGAAGGCCGGGCGAAGATGAGAACGCACAGTTTGCGTCCCACCTGCGGTCCGAAAATCCTGCTGGCCATCGGTGGCCGGTTGCCTTCGGGAGACAGCTCGATGACCCACCCAACGGCGCACTTGCGGCGAAGATACTCCCGGAGTCCACAAAAGGCGCGGCTCTTCACCACACTCGACGGTAGGACGTACGCCACCACCCCCGCATCGGACAGCGGGTGGGCCTCGAAGACCTTCCATGCCGCCCAGCGCAGGAAGTACCAGGGCATTCCATGAAGGTCCGACTCGTAGCGTCCCATGCCCGGAGCACGAAACTCGTCAAGGGAAGGACGCTCGATCACGGCGGCCGGACCGGTCGCCCTTCCACGGCGTTCCTCGATCCAAGGTGCGCGGCCACGCGCGTTCTCCACGTGAGGTGGGTTACCGATCACGACCATGACGGGAACGTCACGCTTCAACCTGTTCGCCTCGTCGCGGTTCTTCTCCATCACGCGGTAGGCGGACCCGAGCGGCGGCTGCGAATGGTGCGGGTTCGCCAGCGCGTCGGTCAGAAAGCGAAGCTCCTGAGTCGGGGCCTCGAGGCCGAACAGACTTCGGAAAGTGCCGTGTATTCGGAGTTCGGCAACCGCGTACGGAGCCACCTGGATCTCAAAACCGATCAGCCGTTTGCGCAGCAGATCCTTGACGTACTCCTCCCGCGCGCCCCGCCCCAGGGCCGACCCGACATGGCGCGCCACCGCGCTCACGACTTCGACGAGGAAGGCTCCCGTACCCATGGCGGCATCGATGACCATCACGTCGTCGTCGGCGAACCCGCGCTCCTTGCCCAGGTGGAGTCGCAGTACCTCGTCGGTGAAGCCGACGATGGACCGGGCCACGCCCACCGGGGTGTAGTACGAGCCGGTGTCCCGGCGGAGCTGGGGATCGTACTCGCCGAGGAAACGCGCGTAGAGCTCGTTGTAGGCTCGGATCGGCGAGACGTCGAGCTCCCTGAGGTCGGACACCGCGAGCATGCGCCGCAATGTGTCGATGGTCTGGAGCTCGTCGGAACCTCCGCCCGTCAGGACGGCGAATGCCTGCCCCATGACCTGGTGCCGCTTGGTCAACTGCCGGGCGATCTCAGCGTAGGACCCGGTGGAGATGTCGATCCCGTCCGATCGGGCCAGGAGTAGGGCGAAGGTCACCGTCTGAGCGAACGCGTCGGCGAACTGCTCGTTGTCCAGACCGGGGAACAGCAGGGTCCGCCAGTCGTCGGCGAGGAGCGACAGGCGTTCCCGGGCTTTGCGGTCGCTCGGACCGGCCAGCGTCGCGATCACCTCCTCCTTGAGGAGAAGGCAGAGGCCGGCCATGATCTTCACGAGGTCGCCGAGCGTTCGCGGCGCCTCCGGCTCCCAGAGCAGGAATCCGTAGACCAGACTCTTCAGCTCTTCCGCGGCCGTGTCGGACGGCCGTCGTAGGCCCGACCGCGACTCGGCGATCCGGACCACGGGAGTTCGGAGCTCACCGAACGAATAGAGTCCCCAGGCCAGCCCGTCGGTGTAGAGAACGTTCGGCAGCGCCTGGAGCTTTGCCCACTGTTCGCGGTCCGCCTTCGTCGGCCCCCAGGACCGATCGGTCGGAACCCCCTTTCCGGGGGCTTTGAGCTCGAGGTACCCGACTCTGACACGTCCGACGTCCACGGCATAGTCGGGTCGGGCGCGCAGGTCTTTGAGCCTCACCTCACCGTAGGGGACGGCCTCGATCCCGGCGAGTGTGCCCAGTTCCCGAAGCAGCCGTTCCACCGGCCCGCGGAGCTGGTCTTCGGCCTCTCCGCCACGTCCGCTCTTCTGCGCCACCTCGTTCCAGAACGCGGTGAGCGCGGCGGTGGCGGTGCGAGGAGGAAGCTGCCTGAACGGTCTGGCCACGGTGACCTCCGGTGAACGCTCCGCGTGTTCACCGTGACTCCCGGCAGCCGAAGCGGCAAGAGGTGCCGGGACGTCCTGGCCACAACCGGGCATTCGGTCGGTCAGGGGAACCTCGCGTACGGGAGGGATGCGCGGTGCGGCGCGACCGGATCTGGTCATGGTCGAGGGGGGCGACGCCGGGGTCATCGCCTGCTTCGCAGGTCACCTGAACGTTCTGGTGCTCGATCGGTGCCGGAGGGCAGTCATGGTCTGGGGCAACCTGCTCTCGGTGAGGCTGACCCGGCCCTATGCTCGCGACATCTCCGAGATCTGACCCGGACGCGCAGCGTTCCCGGCAAGTTCGGACATCCTGGCAATGTGAATAGAGTCAACAGGTTGATCACCCGTTGACTGGGGCGTATTCTACCTATCCCGGTCATTCCGGCTACTCCTCCGGAGGTGATCATGTCTGATCCCCGGCGCCATGCGCACTGCGTCGATGGCGAAGCTCCGTACGAGCCGCTCACGGATCTGCTTCCCGGTCTCGGACGGCGAGAGTTGGCCGAGGACCTCGCGACACACGTGTCGGCCCAGGAGCTGGCCGACATGCTGGAGACCTTTCCCCTGGACGTGCGGCGCGCCGCGCTGGCGCCGGTCGGCGTGCGAGACGCCCGGAGGGTCCCGGCGGCGGCGGTCACCGCCGCCCTGCGGATGCTGAGCGGCGGCGATCCACGCCGAACCGAACGCTTCCGTTCGATCCTTGCCGGGTGGGCCCTGCACGCCTTCGGCAATCCCGACGGTCTCGGCCGTGACGACTGCGTCGCCCTGCTTACCGAAACCGGAGCCGCTGACGTCCTGCGCCGTTCAGAACACCTGTGGAGCTGGGCCGTCGGGGAGTGCCCGGGCACGATCCGGCTCTGGTCACTCGCCCAGGTCGTCCAGGAGGACAGGCCGCTCGCCGCGATGGCGCTCGGCCTGCTCGCCGGAGAGGCCGCCCACCTCGCTGACACAGGGCCAGCGCTTCGGTCCGCCTGGCAGCAGCTCCGGTGCGTTCATCCTGACCTTCCCGAACAGCCGATCGGTGCGGAGCGGCTGTGTGCCATCGCCCGCGCCGCGACCGCCACCCCGCCCGCGGAAAGCGAGCCGACGATGAACTCCGGAACCAGCGACGCCGCAGCCACCGCGCCGATCGACACCGAGGATTTCGCCGCCGAGCTCGGCCGTCTCCGCGAGCGCTTCCCGGCAGCCGCCGAATCGGCGGAACGCGTCGCCGGATGCCTTCGCCGTGGAGAACGGCCGGACGACACCGACCTCGACCAGGTGCGCGACGCCGTCCGTGACTTCGACACCCTCCGCGTCAAGGTGGCGGCCCTCGGCGGAGACGAGCCCGCCGCCGAGCTCGCCGACCTGGAGCGACGCGTCCAGGCGACCTCGCAGGTCGAACGGGTCCGCGCTCTGGCGGGGCTGAGCGGTCCGGAGATGCTCGCCGGGGAGATCGACGAGATCCGGGCCATGAGCCAGGGCCCGGATGCCGAGCGTCTGGTCGTCCTGGCCGACCTACTGGACGCGTTGGCCGGCGACGACGACCGCGCCGTTGAACTCGCGGAGAGGGCCGCCGCCGAGCTTCCCGACCGCCTCCGGAAGGTCGTGTTCGCCGCCACGACGGGACGGCTGAGCATGGCAGAGCAGCCGAGCCCGGTGACGCCGCCGGAAGGGGAGACCACCAAGCAAGCCGAACCAGAGCCGGAGCCGACGCCCGAGTCAGAACCCGAACCGACGCCCGAGTCAGAACCCGAACCAGAGGCGGACGCAACTCCGGAAGCGGAACCGGACGCCGACAACGAGCCCACCGAACCACGGCTCCCCGAGGATGATCTGGCCGAGCTCGACGCGATCATCCGCGAGGCGACCGGCGGCCAACGCGCCGACCGCGACGAAGCGGCGCCGGAGCAGGCCGAGCCCGAGCCCGACGCTTCCGTCGACGCCGACGCCGACGCCGAAGCCGCGGAGCCGGTCGCCGCACCGGCCCCGCCGGAAGTGAGCGAGCGCGCGCAGCGAGAAGCCGAGGAGTTCGTGCAGGCTGAAGCTGCCGCCATCCGCGCTGGACGCTTCGGGCTCGCCGCCCACCTGCGGGAGGCCGCGGGGCGCCCCGACGCCGAGCGCAACGCCCGCCGCTGCGCCGCGCTCGCCAGCCACATGGCGCTGTTCGGTCAGGAACTCGCCGGGGAGTTCACGCTCGCCGCCGAAGGGCTGGAACCCAAGTCCTTCGCCGACGACCTGGGCGGCGCGATGCTGGCGTGGGCCGCCGGGATCCGCGCGGGGATCGTTTGCCCGACACCTGAATCCACCCAGCTCGTCGACCAGCTCAACGTCTTCTTCACGGAATGGCCTCTGCTGCGCGACTGCGGCGAGGCGTTCGTGCAGGCGGCCCGGTCCGGGGCCTACCTCAGCCCCGACATGGACGGGCTGATCCGCGGTGCCGCGGCGGCGCACGAGGAACGCCGTGCCGCGCAGCGCGAGGCCGACCGCCTCCTGACGGAGGGACCCCGCGGGAAGATCAAGTTCCAGTTCGCCACCGAGGTGTTCAAGTCGCTGCTCAAGAAGGACGGCGGGGCGGTGGGAGAACTGCTGGCCCTCGTCGCGGCCGACGACGCGTCCCGCGTGGCGGAGGTCGGCGCCGCCGCCGTGCGGCTCGCCGCCCCGTCCGAACGGGACCGCGTCATCGCCGAGGCCGAAGTGCGGCTCGGCCGCAAGAAGAACACCATCATCGGTCCCGCGCGCAAGAAGCTGGAGGAGCGCATCGCGACCGCCCTGGCTGTCGTGGACGCGTGGGTCAGGGCCGCCCGCAGGCACGACGAGCAGGCCGGCGACCATCAGGACCACCGGGTCGCGACCCTGCGGCAACTGCGCGACACCATGGCCGAGAAGCGGGCCCGGATCAGCGGCGAGTTCACCGACTTCGCCACCCATGCGGCCGATGCGGACCCGGTGATCAGGGCCGCCGCGCACGCCGCCGCCGGGTTGCTCGACCGCACGGTCGGCCTGCTCGACGGCGCACCGCTGCCGACCGCCGAACCCTCGGTCGGATACGTGCTCAACCGGGACCTCCTGCTCGTCCCCGACCTTCCGGTCGCGCCGCGGACCCTGGCCCCGCGAACGCCGCCCGCCCTCGACGGTCTGGTGCGAACGGCGCTGGCGGGAGACGCCGACTGGGCCGCCGCGTTCCAGGCCCGCGCCGACCGGCTGGACCACGAGGCGACCAGGGACATCGTCGCCGTCGTCGCGGGGACGGACGCGACGCTCGCCGCGGAGCTGCGCACCCGCCGGGACGACCTCGTCGCCGCCGCGCGGGCGGAGCGGGACCGGCGCGTGGACGAGCTGCGGGACGAGATCGCGTTGTGGCGGCGCGACGGTGTGCTGACCGAGGACCAGGTCCGGCGGCTCACCGAGGACCTCGTCCCGCTCACCGCCGAACGCGCCGACTTCGACCGGGTCAGCCGGGAGCTCGGCGAACTGCGTGCCCGTGCCCTCCGCGAACGTGCGGAGGCCATCGAGGTCGAGCGGGAACGGTTGACCCGGATCGAGAGCGCCCTGTCCGCCGCGGACGCCGAGCGGGTTCGCGACTGCGTCGACAAGGGCGACCTGACCACCGCGCGCGAGTCCCTCGCCCAGCTGGAGGTGGGCAGGTCACTGCCGCAGCGCTCCACCGAGCCCGACCACTTCACCCTCTTCTACCCCGAGTTCCCGCGCGTCTTCGCCCGCCGTGCCCAGGACGGACGCCGCACCCGTTCCCCGGAACAGAGCGGGCTGCTCGGCTCGCTCAAGGACGCCGTCCAGGTTGGGAAGGCGCCGGCGGACGCCGACCTCGAACGGCTGCTGGAGCAGGCCGGGATCGACATCGGCGCGATGCGGGCCGCCAGCCACTCCATCGCCCGTGACGGCCTGCGGCAGTGGCTGGCCTGCGCCCAGGGCGGCAAGCGCAGCGTGGGCAACCTGAGGTCCTCGATCGCCCGCGTGCTGAAGATGATCGGACTTGAGGGTGACCAGCAGGAGATCGAGACCACACCCGACCGCTGGTGGCTCGATCTGCGCAATGTCCGCTCCACCGAGCGTGCGCCGCTGCCCGCGTTCGGCAGCGGGATGAGCCCGTCCGGGAACCGGCTCCGACTGCTGCTGGTGTGGCGGCAGCCGGACCCGCGCAAGTTGATCGACCTGCTGCGCGGCCAGCCCGAGGGACAGACGGTGCTGGTCCTGTACTTCGGTGTGCTCTCCGATCGGGACCGCGTCGAGCTCGCCCGGCTCGTCCGCCGGCACACCGGCGCCCGCCGTCAGGCGGCCGACCACTGGCCAGTCGCCGGGGTGCTGGACGACGCCGCGATCGCCTACCTGGCCTGCCACCCCGACAACTGGGCGGTGACCGTCACCCTGATGGCGCCGTTCACGGCCACCAACCCCTACATCTCCGCCAGCGACGTCAGCCTGGTGCCAGACGAGATGTTCTACGGTCGCCGGGCCCAGCTCGACAAGGTCATCGACCGTCGCGGCCCGTCCTTCGTGTACGGCGGTCGGCAGCTCGGCAAGTCGGCGCTCCTGCGCAAGGCCGAGCGGGAGGTGCGTGACAAGGACGCCGACCGCACGGTGATCCTGGAGACGATCCAGCACATCGGCCGGGACCCGGCCAGCTCGCTGTGGCCGCGACTCGGCGAGCGGCTGTGCAAGGCCGGGATCGTCCGGCGCGGCCTGACCACCCGTGATCAGGTCGTCGAGGGCATGCGCGAGTGGAGTGAGGCCAACCCGCATCAGCAGCTGCTCATCCTGCTGGACGAGGCCGACGACTTCCTCAACCGGGACGCGGCGCAGGGACGTTTCCGCGACGTCGGCGCGCTGCGGGACCTGATGCACGACACCGACCGGAGGATCAAGGTCGTCTGGGCTGGTCTGCACCAGACCGTCCGCTTCCACCGGCTGCCCAACCAGCCCCTGCCGCATCTCGGCGGCCAGATCGCGATCGGCCCGCTGGACCCGCAGGACGCCTTCGACCTGCTGGTGAAGCCGTTCGGCACGCTCGGCTTCCGGTTCCCCGAGACGCTGGCCGCACGCGTCATCGCCGAGGCCAACAACGCCCCGGCGCTCATCCAGCTCTTCGCCGAGAAGCTGCTGACCCGGTTGCGCGACGACCCCGAGACCCTCGCCGCGCTGCCCCACGCGATCACCCGAGAGCATGTGGCGAGCGTCTGGCGGGACAGCAAGCTGCGGCGCGATTTCCGGGACCGCTTCGAGTGGACCCTGAACCTCGACAACCGGTACAAGGTCATCGCCTACACCGTCGCCCTGCACGCCCTCTACTCGGGAGCATCGGCGGGCCTGAGCGTCGCCGAGCTGCGCCGCGAGTGCCAGAGCTGGTGGGAGGAGGGCTTCACGGACTGCACCAGCGACGCGTTCCGGCTGCTGCTGGAGGAGTGCGTCAACCTGGGCGTGCTCGGGGTGGACGGGGACCGGTACCGGCTGCGCACTCCGTACATCCTGGACCTGCTCGGCGGCACCCGGGAGGTCGAGTCCGTCCTGCTCAACCAGGACTTCGAACTGCCCGACGCCTTCGACGCGCACTCCTACCGAGCCTCCTACCATGACGGTCCGGAGCGGTCTCCGCTCAGCAGCGCCCAGCTCTCCCGGCTGCTGCGGCCCACGCCGCTCGTACACGTCGTCGCCGGATCGGCGGCGTTGCAGGTCGAGCGCGTCGCCGCAGCGCTGCAGGAGGGGGTGACCGACCGGGAGGGACTGCGGATCTGGACCTTGCGCCCCGGAGAGCGGACGCTGCGCGGGGCGCTCAGCCAGGCCGCTCTCCAGGACGGTCAGCACGTTCTGCTCATCGACAAGGCCATGTGCACCGACGCCGGGCCGTTCGAGCGAACGCTGGAGGAGATCCGCGGTCGGGTCACCGGCAAGGTCCGCGACCGGCTGTCGGTCGTCGTGGTGGCCGGTCCGGGCCTGGCCCCGTCGTGGGTCCGGGTCGGACGGCAGGACGACGTCGAGCTGGTCGAGCTGCGCCGGTTCGACCAGGCCGCCGTCCGGCAGTGGATGCTGGAGGAGTCCCAGGGCTTCCCGGACAAGCCCGGACAGCAACGGCTGCTGGAGGTGACCGGAGGCTGGCCGCTGCTGGTGGGCAAGGTCGTCACCTGGTTCGCCGAGGACAACGACCGGGACCGGGCGCTGGAGCGGTGCCGCGGCTGGTTGGCCGAGCACCCGCACATGCTGCTGGAAGCGTCGGGGGTGGCCGTCGACTCCTGCCTCACCGGGGCCTGGCGGACGTTGGTCGAGTTCGGCGGTCCCGCCGCGCCGGACGAGCTCGCCGACCTGCTGTCCATGCAGGGCGAGGAACCCGGCAGCGGCCTGTCCCCGGCCGAACTCGACGCCGCCGGATACGGCGGTACCGCCGACCTGGTGGAGGCGCTGCGCGTGCTGGGAGCCCTCATCCCCGAGGGGACGAGGCTGACCGTGGAGCCCGTGCTCGCCGCCGCGACGCGCCAGGCCGGTGACGGGGTATGAGCGGCGATGCCGACGCCGCTCTGAGTGCTGTGCTGCACGCGGTCGCGGAGGTGGTGCTCACCCGGCCGCACCAGGCCGGGCTCGCCCGCGATCCCGAACGAATGGTGACCGAGCAGGCGAAGATCCTTCGCCGGGCGCTCGAACGCGTCCCCGGTGTCCGAGCACGAGTGGCGGAACTGCTCGCGGAGCGCTCTCTGCCCGACCGGGCCGAGCCCTATGTCACGCTGCTCGTACACCCCGACGCCGAGGTGGTCCGCGCCGGCCTCGCGCTGTGCGACGCCGCCGGAAACCACCAGCGGGACCGGGCGGCGGCGCGCACGGCCGAACGCCTCGAGCGCAAGGTCGCCGATCTCCGGTCACGTCTGGAGCGTGCGGAAGGACGACTCGACCATGCGCAGCGGGAGACAGCCGAGAAGGACCGTCGGCTGGCCGAGGTCGGCGAAGCCTTGGCCGAGTACGAGGAACGACTCGCTGATCTGGAAGACCGTCAGGGCATCGAGCGGCTCCGCTGGAAGGACCCCCACGCGCTGGCCGCCGCGCTCTTGGGCATCCTGGAACCGTTGCCGCCGAAGCCGCGCGATGACGCCGCTTCACGAGATCCTCGCCCACACCGGACCGGTGTGACCGCGGCCTCCGCCAAGACCACCGAACACATCGCGGCCTCCCGCGACCGCTACCTGGAGGACGTCGCCAGAACGGTGAAGCTCGACCGCAACAGGCTGCTGGAAGTGCTCCGCGCCATGGTGGACCCGACACCGCCCCGCGAACCCGCGCCCGCGACGGCTCGGGAACTCGACCTCCGGATCACGCCGCTGGGCGGCGGAACGGAGATCGGCGGGTCCTGCCTGCTGGTCGAGGCGGGGGACTCCCGCCTGCTGGTGGACGCTGGACTGGTACCGCGTGACGGGGCGCCGCCCAGCGGCATCGACCGGGCGCTCGCCGGACCGCTGCATGGCGTCGTGGTCACCCATGCGCACAACGACCACTGTGGGTACGTCCCAGCGCTGGTCGCCCGGCGGCCCGACCTGCGCGTCCTGGCGACGCCCGAAACGGTTCAGCTCATGCCCGTCATGTGGGCCGACACGGTGAAGGTCACACGTGGCCGTGACCGGCTGTGGTCGGAATGGGGCGCGACATCCGCGGCCCACTTCGGGTACGCGGAGGTCAGGGCGGCCGTGGGACGGTGCGAGGAGGTTCCCTTCGGCGCGCGACGCCGCATCGGTGACCTGACGATCGAGCTGTTCCCCGCCGGGCACATCCTCGGCGCGGCGGGCGTGGTGATCCGGGCCGGGGATCGGCGCGCCGTGGTCACCGGGGACATCTCCGGTTTCGTGCAGGAGAGCGTGGACGGCTACCGGCTGCCCGAGTCGGCCACGGGGGCGGACCTGCTCGTGATGGAGTCCACCTGCTGCGGCGAGAACCACGGGGACCGAACCGGACGGGTGCACGAGCTGATCCGCTCGGTGGCGGAGATCTGCGAGGGCGGCGGCCGGGTGCTCATCCCGGCCTTCGCGCTCGGCCGCGCGCAGGAGGTGGCGCTCGTTCTCCGCCGCCACTTGCCGGACGTCCCGGTCCGCATCGACGGCATGGCGACGGATCTGGCGCATCTGTTCGAGAGCGCGACCGCGGGTTCGGACCGGCCGTTGGAGATCTTCGGTGGCGCCGTCGCGGTCGCCGACCGCCCCCGCGAGCTGGAGACGTTCCGCACGGGCGTGATCGTCTCCACCTCCGGGATGCTCAACGGCGGTCCCGCCGTCCAGTGGGCTCGGCACATCCTTCCCGAGCCCGGCAGCGCGCTGTTCGTCTCCGGCTACCAGGACGAGGAGTCGCCCGGCGCGGAACTGCTTCGGCTGGCCGGGCAGGGCGGAGGTGAATTCGCGCTGATGGACCGGGACGAGAAGATAAGCCTCAGGGTCCTGGCGAAGGTGGCCACGATGCGGCTGTCCGCGCACGCCGACCGGGGAGGCCTGCTGGAGATCGCCGACGGTGTGGCCGCCGCCGACGTCATGCTCGTCCACGGCCTGGCCGGCCGGCAGCGCAGGTTCGCTGAGGTGCTCCGGCACCGCGGACACCGGGTCGTGCGCACCGGGGAGTGGCGCGCGGGCTGAGACCGGGGGCCGGGGGCCGGCGTCGGCCGGACCCCGGTGCCTTCACTCGGAGTCGGACGCGTCGGGGTCGTCCATCGGCAGTACGTACTCCTGGGCCAGAGCTGCCAGGTGCAGGGGGAGGGGCAGCGCCAGGGCCTCGGGATAGTCCGGGGGCTGGCGGAGGATGTGCGCGGTCAGCGCCAAGGCCTCGGGGGAGTCGCCGTCCTGCTCGTGGCAGCCGAGGACGGTCAGCTCCATCAGGGTCGGGTTCCAGCCGACCTTGTCGGTGTCCAGGGTGAGCCTGCCCTCGTTGCCGCCGAGGGTGAGGGGGCGCGGAGCCAGCTTGTCACCCCTGACGGCCGACGAGCCGAACTGGACGGGCTTGGGCGTGGTGCTCCAGAAGACGCGGTCACCGTTCGGTTCGCTCTCGGGAACCCACAGGTTCGCCGGGATGCCGTTCGCGTCGCCCTTGGGGTGCACGCCCCACCACTGCGCGACCTCGCGGTTGCCGGCACCCCGCACACGCAGCAGACGCAGGTCGGGATCCAGGCGGCGGGCGGGGGCGTGGCCGGTGCGGATCCGGTCCCGCTCGACGCGGCCGTCCTGGATCCAGGTCCAGTGGCGGCGGGCGTTCTGCGCGTGGACGAACAGCAGGGTCGGAGTGCCGCGCAGGCGGCGCTGGACCTTCTGCAACCACTGCTCGGTCGCGCGGCGCTGCTCGTCAGCGGACTGGCGGCGCGTCGCCTGCGGCTGGGGGGCGGGCTCGTCGGTGTCGACCGCGGCCTCGACCTCGGCGCGGGCGGCGAGCCGCAGCAGCATCACCGGGTAGGGGACCCATTCGCCCGCGCCGTCGTCACCCGCCGGGTCGAAGCCCTCCACGCGCGCGATACCCGTGCCCGGCTCACCCGGCGTGACCAGGACGGCGACCGGGGAGTGCCCGGCCCAACGGTTGCGTGCGGTGCGGTTCTTCTGCACGAGCCAGAGCGCCGCGTAGCGCAGGCCGTCCGGGAGGCCGCTGAGCGTACCGGGCTCGGGCAGCACACGCGCGCCGAGCTGGCGCAGGCCGTCATCCCACGCCATGAGAGCCCGGTGCCTGTCCTGCTTGCCGGCCTTCTTGGGGACCAGCACGAACTGGCTCAGCACGCCCGCGTCGGCGAGTCCGAGGCGCAGAGCGAACTTCGGGTCGTGCGCGGGCGAACTGAAATCGCCCGGATGGTCGATCTCGACCAGCGCCAGGGTCGGGCCGTTCCCGGGCTTGTCGGCGGCGGTGAACGCGGCGACGGCGTTACGCCGGGCGGTGATGGCAGTCGCAGCCGTCGCACGGGACGGACGGCCCTTCTCCGGTAGTGCCAGGTTTTCGCCGAGACCATCGGTGAGCTTCAGGCAGCGCAGCCGCACGGTCAGCTCCGGCATGCTCCATTCCAGGACGGCGGCCGAACCGGGCTCCGCGTTCTCGAACTCCTCGGCGCTCGGGCGGACGCCGTCGTCCTGCAGGCCGAGATGCTCGATGAGAGCGGCGATCGCGGTGTCGCGCATCTCCGGTGTCTGCCACAGCAACCGCGCCTCCAGGACGGGCGCTCCACTCAAGGCGGATACGGCGAGCGCCGCAGCGGTGCGCACGGTCTGAGCCCGCTGTTGGGCGGCGGGAGCCTTGCTCGGGGTGGCACGACCGAGCCGAGTCCGGCGGCGGCGCGGAACCGGACGCAGCTCGGGCGGCAACGCCTGCTCGGCCCAGCTGACGATCTCCGAGCGCTGATGGGACATCAGCCCGGAAGCGACCGCGTGACCGCCCATCGCGGTGTTGTGCACGACCCCGGCGCGCATCTCGGGGGCGAGCCACTTCTCCGGAAACGTCACGATCTCCTCGGCGGACGGGAAGGGGGCCTGCAAGGAGATCCCGTCCAGCACGCCGGTGGGACCGCCGTCCGCCCAGTCGGTGACGTACCCGTCGTCGGTACGACGGCGCTCCAGCCGCGCGACGGCGAAGCGGTCGGACGGCGGCGCGCCCGGCAGCCACGGCACGGACGGCCGCAGCAACACCGTGGCACGGCGACCATGCGGCACGTGGAGCTGTCCGGTCTTGGTGTTGACGCGGGTCGCCCAGCGGCGGATTCCGCAGTGCAGGTGGAACCGCGGCATCGGGTTGAAGGGGACCGTCTGCAACGTGATGTTGAGCAGAACGGAGAACCACCACGTGCGTCCCTTGGCGTCCTCGAACGGCCGCGGCTCCGACACCAGCTCGGCGCCCTGGTCGCGGGGTCCGCGCGGCATCGCGTGGAAACGGAGCCGTCCGCCCTCGAACTCGAACTCGGGCAGGTCCAGGATGCGGCGGGCGAGCCAGTCGGTCGTCAGCGCGTACTGGTGCGGCAGCGGCGCGGCCGTGCCGCCGCCGCTGACCGGACAGCGCAGCAGCTCGAACTCGACCTCCCGCCAGACGGGCGGTGCGGCGTCCAGCTCGCCCTGAACACCGGTGCGCAGTTCCCGGTACTCGCGGTCTCGGGCCAGCTCGGGGCGGAGATCGCGCAGCCAGGCGTTGCGCAGCAGTTGGAAAGCGCGCTCGGGAATCGGCTCGGTGCCGGCGGGCGAGCACAGCCACCAGCCCGGCTCGTCCGTGGCACCGGGCGGCCTGGGCAGGGCGAGCAGGTCGGGAGCGAGTGCCTGGACGGCCAGTTCCATGCGCCGGGTGGGCGCCGTCCGCCAGGGCTCGGCGTCGGCGGGACGGCCGGCGTTGCACAGCTCGAGAATCGCCGACTGCCACGTCTCGGGGAACTGGAGCGCGCGGTACCCGGCGGTGAGGGAAGCGTCGGGGGAGACGGGAGCCCAGGCGGCTGCCTGGACGTGGTGGTAAGCCACAGCCATGAGGGTGCCTTTCGGGTGAGGTTCAGGTGTGGTTCCGGAGGGTGAGCAACGCCCGGTGCAGCGGCCGGTAGAGGAGCCGTGCCACAGCGGGGTCCGCCGGGTCGGGGAACCTTTCCGGTGCGAGGGCGCCGTCGAAGTAGGGGCCGAGAATGTCCAGGAGGTCGCGGAGCAGTCCCTCGGGGACGCCGTGGTCGGGCGAGGCGACGGCGGGAACCCCGTCGAGCACCTCGGCGTCGGCGAACGCTGCGTCCACGAAGACCACTCGCGCGGGGACCCCGCCGCGTACCAGCCGTCCGATGACCTGCCACAGGACGACGAGCTGGTCCCAGGCGAAGACTTGCCGCTCCCACGCGGGAAGTCGCGAGCGGATGTAGCGGCGGGTGAGGAGGCGCCGCCACTCCTGGCGGGCCTCGTGCCGGAAGTCCAGTGCGGCCCGGTCGAGCCCGCCCGCCCTCGTGACCAGTTCGCCGAACGTGGCCGGACCCGTGCGGCCGTCGTCCCCGGACAGGACGCGGGGCAGCCCACGGGAGAACCGCGCGGCCCAGTCGTTGACCGAGTGCACCGCCAGCGCCAGGTCGTCCGGGCGCGGGTGGGGGCGGGCGAGGAACATCGCCAGCCCGAACGCGGCGTTGCGCTGGAAGTTGAGGATGTTGTGGCCGCGTTCGACCGCCATCAGCGGCGCGACGAGGACCTCGGCGCCGCACTCGCCGAAGGAGGCCAGGTCACCGCGACGCAGCACCCCGACGGGTTCGTCCGTGCCCGCGTCCGGTCCGGCGCCGGCGTCCAGGTCGGCGGTGTCGGGGATCAGCAGCCGCACCCCACCGCGCCAGCGCGGGATGGAGTTCAGCACGGTCGCGACGCGGGCCGCCTCCCGGTAACTGCCGACCAGCAGCAGCGCTCGCCGCCGGTGCGGGTCACGGACGTGTGCGAGCTCCTGCTCCAGCGGGCTGGCGGTTCCGCCCCGTCCGGGAGAGCCGAGCCGCATCGCCAGCGCCTCCGCCAGCGCAGGCCGGACTTTCGGGTCCGCCCCCGACAGGCGGATGCGTCTGCCGTGCGCGTCGCTGATCCAGCGGGTGGCGAACGCGGTGCCCAGCACGGCCTCCGTGGCCCGCGCCGACGGCTTCAGCACCGCGCCGACCGGTGCCGGGACGTGGTAGCGGCTGGACATTCCCGCCCAGCTCGTGCCCGACAGCAGCAGCACGTGCGGACCGGGCCTGCCCTTGCCGGGATCGGCGCCGAGCGTGGCGAGGGCCGTGAGCAGCTCACGCCCGACGCCCGCGCAGCGGAAGAAGCGCAGTGTCCCGCTCTGCCGTCCGTCCTCGTCGGTCTCGCGCTCGTCGGGGAGGAACTGGAAACCGAGCACGTTGCCCATGGGCGACTCGGGGACGACGGGCGCGTAGTCCGCCGGGGGGCGGCGCGCCAGCTCGTTTCCGGTGGCGTCCAGCCGCAGCGCCGCCTCCACCATCGGCCACAGCCAGGCGACCCGGTCCAGATGCTTGGCCAGGATCGACAGCAGCAGCGCGAACTCCAGGCGGCGGCAGGCGGTGTCGGCCCAGGCGGCGTCCTGCGTCCTCTCCCGGACGGGCGTGTCGGTCAGCAGTTCCCGGAGCAGGACCATGGCCCGCTTACGGGTCTCGGTGGGAGAGGACGTGCCGATCAGGTCATGGGCGAGGGCCACCAGGCCGTCGATCGCCTCGCCGTGCGGTCCGTGGACGCCGAGCGGGTCGTCGCGGAAACCGTCGAACACGGCGGTCAACGCGGCGCGGCGGGCGTCGGCGAGCACGTGGGCCGGGTCGTCACCGGAGCCGGTTTCGTCGTCCTCGTCGTTCTCGAACAGCTCCCGCTCGTCACGGACGCCGTTGTCGGCGCCCTCACGACGCGCGTCGCCGAACCACTCCGCAAGCAGCTTCTCCTGCAGCGTCCAAGGACTGAAGTAGTCGACGTCCACCCAGTCCCGCAGGTCCCCGTCGGAGATGAGCAGACGGTAGAGCTCGTCGGTCGCCAGGCTCGACATCCCCACGGCGGTGTTCCACTGCTTGACGTCCCGGTCGGTCAGCGGAAGACGCCCGCTGCGCGTCAGCTCGGCGATCTTGTGGGTGTGGATGCGGTCCAGCCAGGACTCCGGCCCGGGCTGCACCAGCGTCGCCGCCGGAGCGAAGATCCCGTCCAGCCGGAGCTGGACCGCGTCCGCCTCGTCCACGATCACGATGTCGCCGACCGTGCACGCCAGTTCCAGGTAGCGCAGCCGCTCGTCGTTGAGGTGCTTCGGGACGCCGGACTGGACGAGGCTGGCGGGGTTGGCGATCCAGATCCGGGCGTCCACCAGCCGGCGGGCCGCGTGGTGGCGGGGGCAGCGGCTCCAGACCGGACATGCGTGCGGCTTACCGCGCAGGACACGCCCCTCGTCCGGGTCGCGCGCGGGCCGAGCGCCGGTGCGGCTGCTGGGCCGGTACAGATCGAGCAGCGGCTGCTCCTCACTCGTGGCGACGGGGTTTCGCTGCTCGGGATGCAGGCCGACGCACGGGGCGTCGGCGTACCGAAGAGGCTGGGCGGCCTCGATGCCGCGCAATGCGTCCACCGGGCACGCCGTGCTCAACAAGTCGAACCCGTCGTCGTCGTGGTCGAGCAGGTTCTCCTTGCCCTGCGCCGCCTGGCGCCGGTGCAGCCGCCGGACGTGATCCTCGCGAGTGGACGATCCGAGGACCGGAGCGGCAGGGATACCGAGCCGGTCGAACAGCGCGGTCAGCCGGAGCTGTTCGGCCACGTCCCCCACGACCAGGGTCGTGCGCAGCGGCGTCGGCAGCCGGGCGGCCCACACCGCCACGAGCACCATCAGCGTCGACTTGCCCGCGCCGACCATGCCGACCATGTGGAGCAGCTCGGCCAGGACGAATCCGCCGTCGTCGCGTTCGGCGAAGTCACGGCCGGACGCGTCGCGGACGGCGACGTGCAGCTCGTCGAGCCGCCGTTCCCAGTCGCCCGCCTCGGCCGAGCCGCGTTCCCGCTCGTCCATCCACCGGGCGGTCTCCAGCAGCATGGCCCGCGTGATGACCAGGGGCGCGCCGTCGCCCGCTCTGCCCTTGGCCAGGTCATGGCCCGCCGCGCGCGCGAACACCAGTTCGTCGGGGATGGTCACCGACGTCGCCCGGCGGCGGTCGAGGAAGGAGTGGCGTCCCGCCGTCGCGAGCGTGAAATCGTGGGTCCGGTAGGGCGGCAGCGCCGACAGCGCGTCCTCGTACACCCGCGTCCGATCGGCCGCCACGGTCGGACGCAGCACTCGCGGCGGAGCACCCTTGGGAACGTCGTAGGCGCGCAGCCGCTCGGGCACTCCCCGGTAGGTCTCCAGGAGTTGGAACCAGCTGCGGCGGCGGCGGATCGTCCAGAGCAGGACACGCGCCGCCGCCAGCGCCGTCCGCTGTTCCTCGGTGGAGACGAGCCCGGCCGCGTCCGGGAACGGGTACCCGCTGAGCAGGACGTAGGCGTCCTCGGCGGGGCGTCCCGGCGCGATGCGTCCGAGCAGGAGCAACGCCAGCTCGACCCGGCAGAGGTCGCGGGGGTGCATACCCGGTTCGGCGGCCTCGTCCCGCCATGCCTTGCGGAGCGCGGAGCTGACCGGGCTGTGCCAGGACTCCTCGTCACGCATGCTTCCTCCCTCTGCCGACGGCCTCGCCGCGCAACCGCCGCCGAGCCCGGCGGCACAGCTCCTCATCGGTCACCAGGGTCAGGTCACCGGCCTCCTCCGGGCGGGACCGCTCGAAGACCCGGATGTAGTCGGACCGCGCGTCCAGCCGATGGCGCGGCACCACCCAGAAACCCTCGTCGTAGGGCGGGACGGCGGGAACCGGACGGGCCGTGCGTCCCAGCAGCGCGGGATGCGCCCAGTCCTTGACATCGATCGCCCAGACGTGGCCGTCCGGGAACGTCACCCGCAGGTCGTAGCTGTCGTAGCCCGGCCACATCGCGACGCTGAGCCCCAGCGCGGCCAGGGCGTCGCGCAGGTCCATCTCGGCCCGGCCGGGGCCCGTGACGAACTGCCGGAACGGGCGGGCGAGCTGCCGCACCGGCCCGTCGTCCACCGGGGTCAGGTAGCGGCCGACCGGGGGCGGCCCCTGGCGGCGGCACCGGTCCCGCTCGCACCACCAGCCGTCGCCGGGGACGGGCGTGAGCAGCGTGCGGCAACGGCCGCAGACCGCGTAGCGGCCGTCGCGCAGGAAGCTGTCGGGAACGTCCCAATAGATCTCGTCGAGAAGGTCGCGGACCGGCTCCAGCAGCAGCTCGAACATGATCTCCATGCCGCCGTGCGTCAGCACCGGCCGGTTGACCAGCATGTCCCGGAAGGCGGTGTAGCTGTCGGGTTCGCCGTACTCCCGGCACGCGCGCATCGCCCGGTCGAACACCTCGCGGTCGCACAGCCTGCCCGCGCTGTCGCGACCGTGTGCGGCCCACTCGTGACACAGCTCGGTGGGGCGTCCGCTGTCCCGGTCCAGCAACCGGTCGCCCGGACCGACCAGGAGGTCGGGAAGGTCCAGCGGCCAGTCGGAGACGGGCCGCTCCCGACACCAGAGGACCAGCTCGGCCAGACTCAACGGCGGGTCGGCCCCATGGAGCAGGCACAGCAGGACGGTGCGGTCGAGGGCGAGCTGCGCTTCGTCGGGATAGGGCAGGGCGAACGAGTCCAGCTGGTCCTGACGTTCCAGGGCGATGAGCGCCGCCGCCAGGGTGGACAGCAGCGCCTGCCCGTCGTGGGCGACCATGGTGGTCATCGGGCCGCCTCCTGCTGTCGGGACGGGCACCAGCGGCGTACCTCGCAGTCGGCGCAGTACGGGCCGGGATTCGGGGCGCAGGTCTGGTCGGCCGCCCACGGGCCGGTGAGCGCGCCGAGCACCGTGCGGGCCTCGTCGAGAGTCGACGCGTCGAACGGGTCGATCTCCTCGCAGGAGACCCCGTCCCCCCGAAGAACCTCCAGTTCGATGCGGGATCTGCGGGGATCGCCGCCGGGAACGCCCGCCGCCGTCATCACCACGGCCAGGGCGAGCTGCGGGTAGGTCGCCAGCAGGGAACGCCCCTCCCAGAGGGGACGGGAAACGGTCTTGGTCTCCCGCCAGACCCAGCCACCCGCGTCGGTGTAGAGGAGGTCGGGATCGGCGATGACGACGGTGTCCAGCTCGGGGTCGTAGGCCGTCAGGCGCGGCTGGACGAGCACCTGCTCGTGAGCAGGAAGGCCGTCGAGCGGACACACCCCGCGGTGCTGGGCGAGCATCCGTGTGGCCGTGTCGGCTTCGTCGGGCGGAAGATCGGGCAGGCCTTCCGGCACGGGCACGTCACGGCAACCGTTGCGGGGACGGCGCGTGTGCCGCTCGTTCAGCACGGCGTCCACGATGCGGCCCCGGCGGATCGCGGCGTTCTCCGGCCGACCGTCGTTCAGGTGCAGCACCCGGGTGAGGTGGAACGCCGCCGGGCACTCGGAGTGGCGGCGCAGGTCGGACGCCGACACGCTGCGCCGCTCGCGCGGCCGGGCCGGGGCGGGGACCTGGAGCAGGCCCGGCGTCCGGGGTGGCTCGGGGCACTCCGCCAGCGCCTTGCAGCCGACGCAGTCGGAACCCGGGACGAGCTCCGAACGTCCCATCACCTGCGTCAGGACGGGCTTCGCCAGCTCGTCGTACCGCTCGGAGACCTCATGGACGTCCCAGTCGGCGAGGACCTCGACCTCACCGTCCCCGCAGCCGACCCCGATCACCCGCACGCGGGCCGGTGGGATGTTCACGCCTACGGGCTCATACCAGCGGGTGTGGCGCGACTTCGTCGCCGGGACACCGGACGCGAGGACGGACGCGGCCGCGGCGATCTGAGCAGGCGCGCGGTCGAGTCTCAGCTCATTGACGGACAGAAGCCACAGTTCTCGCACCGAGCCGTCCGCCGAGGCGTAGCGTCGTCCCCAGGCACACCGTTCGTAACGCTGGGCACCGCGCGCGTCCGGCTGAGCCGCGTGATGGATCGCCACCCATTCGTGTCGAACGGGGAGCGTGGCCGGATGACCGGCGTCCGTGCGGAGGCGCTCGGAGCGTTCTCGGGCCGCCAGGTAGGTGCGAACCGCATCGGCCGTCCAGTGCCGGTGCGCGGGAAGGCAGCGGCGGAACGACACGTCTTCGGCGAGCGCCCGGTCGAGTTCCACGCCGTGGTGCTCGATGCGGTCGAGCACCCGCATGAAGGGACCGAGGGCGAAATCCTCGAGCTTGGCCCAGGGGGCACCGCGGTCGGCCTGGACGAGCGGCCGGACGCGCAGCGCGGCGGCCCGCGGGCAGCTGCGGGGGTCCTGCTGGAGCACGGGGAGCCCGACCCGGACGAGCCGGGGATCGCCGTGGGTGCCGGGGGGAGTCGTGTTCACGGAAGCCACCTCCTCGGTTGGCAGTGGGCTCAGTGTAAACATAGTCAAGGCACTTTCGCTCGTATGCTGCTAGATTCATCGTCCCGGACGAGGCTGACAATTCAGGAGAGCGCGATGGAGCCGGATGAGGTGATCGGCGGTCGGTTCCGCATCGAGGCGCCCTACTTCGCGGGCGGCATGGCCAGGACGTGGCGGGCGGAAGACCTGCGAACCGGTGCTCCGGCGCTGGTCAAGGTGATTCACGACCGCCTCGATCCGCACGGGGTCGGCTGCGGTCCGTCCTCGCCGACCGAGGCGGACGAGTGGCGGCACCGGTTCCGGCGTGAGGGCGACCTGCTTCGGGACCATGGTGGCCAGGGCATCCCGGCACTGCTCGGACGCGGTGTGCACAAGGGCGTGGATTACCTGGTCATGGAGCTCGTCGAGGGCACACCGCTCCAGGACTGGCGCAAGGGCATTCCCGTCGAGGCGGGGGCCGCCATCGGAATGCAGCTCGCGGAGACGCTTGAACGCGTCCACGCGGCGGGGATCGTCCACCGCGATGTCAAACCCCAGAACATCGTCCTGCGCGCCGTGGACGGCGCCGTCTTCCTCGTCGACTTCGGCGTCGCGTTCGACACCGACCCCGACGCCACCCGGTACACCACCGAGGACCGGACCCCGGGAACACTCGGCTACAAGGCTCCCGAGCTGCTGGACCGAGGTGAGACGACCGTCAAAGCCGACATGTACGGGTTCGGGGGCGTGCTCTATCTCCTGCTGACGGGACGGCGGCACTTCACGGCGACCGAGCGCGGCGCCATCGAGTACGAACAGCTCACCAGGACCGCGCCCCGCATGCGCAGCGTGCTCCCGGATCTGCCCGAGGATCTCGATGACCTCGTGGCCGGACTCCTCGAACGCGATCCCTCACGGCGTCCCGGCTGGCAGGAGGTCAAGGAGGTGCTGGCGCGGTATCTTCCGCAACGCGGCGCTCCCGCGCTGCCCGGACTCGTGCCCGACCCGACTCTCCGGTTCCGTGACGCTGCGGCGGGACCGCCCGCGCAGACGGAGAACGAGCGCCGGACTGCGCGGAGGCGCGGCTGGAGTGATGCGGAGGACTGCCATGCGTTCCTCCGCGCGGTTCCCGACGTCGACCGGATGATCCGGGCCCAGGAGTTCGACCGCGTTCCGCCGCACTTCGAGCGCCTTCTTGTAGCTGCACGCCGCCGATGGGGATTCAAACGGCCGGAAGTCGCGCTCGGGCAGCTCCGCTGGGCCGACGCCCTGCGCGCGGGGGAAGAGGGGCGTTGCATCGAGGCGGGGCATCTGTACCGCGAGCTGGAGCGGGGACTGCGCCGCCGTCCGGACCACGACGCCAGGGTGCTGTGGTGCGAGGCGCAGCTCGGTATCGCCGAGTGCATGCTCGTGGAGGAGGGCTCGGGGAAGCTCGCCGAGGCCGGAGGACTGTGGCGGAGCGTGGCCGAGGAGATCTCCGCGAACGGCATCCGGTCGCCCTGGTTGCGCGAACGCCTCGAACAGGTCCGCATCGACCTGGCCGAGCGGGGTTGGGACGGGTGACGGCGGAGCGGTCAGCGCGCGTCGAGGCGTCCCTCCGCCGCCAGCGCTCCCACCGTCGCCTCGAGCGCGGCTCCGGTCCGGCACAGGTGGTCGAGCGTGGCGTTCAGGTCGGCGAGCTGCTGAAACACCGCGCCCAGCCGTCGCTGTTCCGAGATCGGAAGCCGAGGCACCGACAGCCTGCGTGGATCCACGCGCGAGCTGGTCGAGGCATGGCCTCCGGCACGCCGGGCGTTGCCGGGAGCACGCAGGCAACCGGCCAGGAACCAGGGGTCGATCCGGTCCGGATCCACGCGGAGCACGAGCAGCAGTGACGACAGGGCCGCGGGTTCGTCGGTGTGCACTCGGGCGTCGAACGCGCGGGTCGTGCCGACGACGATCACGTCGCCGCGCCGTGCGAGGAGGAGATCGTCCTTCCCGTCCTCCGGTGGCGCGATCCACTGCGGCGCGTCTCCGGCGGCGAGCCCTTCAGGGGTCAGCACCGGCACCGCGTTCGCCGGGGCCGGGCCCACGCCGACACGGTCTGAGGGAACCGTTCCGCTCGCCTGCACACGCAGGGCTCCGACGCGTTCCAGTTCTCCGATCGTCACCTTCGCGATCGGGGCCGCATCGGGGTCGGCCGCGAGTCCCGACAGCGTGCGCCGCAGCTCGTCGGCACGCCGCAGGCGGTCGGTCAACTCCGACCAGTTCGCGCGCAGCCCGGCGGCGTACTCCTCAGCGTCCAACGGCAGGTGCCGGGCGGGAGACAGATCGACGTCCTCGTCCAGCAGCTCGATCACCGGTACGCGTCGGGTGCGCTCCGCCGTTTCCGCGTCGTCCCAGGCGTGCCGGACCCGAAGGGCGACGGCGGCCCAGTCCACCCCCGGGCGGCCGGTGGACGGCCGGACCCGGCAGTCCGAGGCGTCCACCATGAGGACGGCCGCGTCGCCGCGACGATCGGGGGCGCCCAGCACCCATAGGTGAGGTGCGATGGCGTAGGGCGGAGCCGAGCCCACGGGCAGGGCCACCACCGCCCGCAGCGCTCCCGAGCGCAGGAGTCCCGCGCGGATGCGGCGTCCCGCCCGCCGTGCGGCCACGGACGGGGGCAGCGCGAGCACCGCGATCCCGGCGTCCGCGAGTACGGACGCCGCGTGCTGAACCCAGGCCAGTTCGGACTCGGTTCGCGGCGGCAGCCCCCACACCCAGCGGGGATCGGCACTGAGTTCGTCGTATCCCCAGTCGCGCTGGTTCGACGGAACATTGCACAGGACCACGTCGGCCCGCACGTCTTCGAACGCGTCGCGGCGCAGGGTGTCGCTCGCCTCGATCCGGGCCTCGACGTTGGTATGCACGCCGACGCGTGCCGCGGCGAGGGCGGCCAGAGCGGGGTCGAGCTCCTGACCGAGTAGGGACGGGCGCGACCCGTGCGCCCAACGCCGGGCCGCCGCGAGCAGCAGCGAACCGGTGCCGCACGCCGGATCGAGGACGGTCTCTACCTTCCCGGCACCGCCGAGCTCCGCGATCTCGCACATGAGCTCGGCGAGCAGCGGGGGAGTGGCGGAAACCTGCCGGACGTGCGTCCCGAGCCAGCGATCAAACAGGTAGGCGAACGTCGCATCGGAGCCTTCGCGCTTGGCCAGAGCCCGCGCGTCCCTCAGCAGCGCGAGCTCCGCCTCGTTCAGCTCGCCCTGCGGGTCGGGACCTGGCCGCCGTCCCGAGAGCTCATTGCCGACGGCCGCCAGGATCCGAGCCATCACGTCGCGCTCGCCGAGAGCCTCGAACCTCGGCCACAACCGTTGCGCCGCGCCGGTAGTCCCGGGGAGCCGGCCGTGCTCCCGAAGCCAGGCCTCCACCTCGTCCAGGGAGAACTGCGGGCTGGTGTCGCTGCCGCCCGTCGGAGCCGGGAAGTCGGGGTGCCGCCGCCTCCAGTTGCTGACGGCGGCCCTGCCCACTCCGGCGATGCGAGCGATCTCGGCCAGCGTCACGGTCACGGCGGCATCGCCGCCGACGTTCGGCATCTGTCCTCCCCTGGCGGCTCCGGTCACGCCGCCTACAGCGTGCATGCCGGAAGTGGGCCGAGCAACCGTTGACTGAGTTTACTCAGAGGGGGCGGAGAGACTGCCGGGGGGTGGGCCCGCGACACGCGCCAGGCTACGGCCTCGGTGAGGACGGCCAGGGGGTTGGCGCGCATGCCGGAACGGCACGCTGAGGCGGGCTCAGGCCAGATGGAGGCGAGGGGGTCAGGCGGGGATGGGGCCGCCGTCGGATTCGTCTCGGGGAGGGGTGGGGTCTTCTTCCAGGTACTCGTCGTCCGGCCAGAGGTCGTTGGCGAGCCAGGCCAGGTACTCCTCGTCGCCCTGGTCGAGTTCGGCGGTCATGGACTCGGGGTAGGGCGGCCGGGTCTCGGGCGGGGGAGGTGCGGAGCGCAGGAGGCGCGGCAGGCAGATCGTGGCGAAGAGGGCGGCGAGCGCTGCCAGGACGATTGCTGCGATCAACCCCTGCCGTCCTTCCGGGTGGCACGTAAGGAGCAAAACAGTTGAACGCTACTAGACGCATCTATCGGGCGCTCGGACGACATGCCGCGTGCAGGGAAGGGATCTTGCGAAGTTTCACCGGGCTCGGACCATGCCGCGGCCCCCGAGCGGGGCTCGGGGGCCGGTGATCGTCAGGCCGGGACGGCCTCTTCGAGTTCCTGTTCCAGGTCCTCGTGGGTCGGGACGGGGACGGGCGTGCGGGTGCGGGATTCGTGCAGGGCCGCGAGGCTGATCAGGACCGCGCCCGCCGTGAGCCACAGGGCGAGGGTGAGGATGTGGGCGCCGAGGTTGTGGTTGTCGAAGTAGACGAAGCTCCGGACGCCTTCGACGAAGCCGGCGCCCGTCCAGAACGAGTGGAGCGAGGCGAAGAAGCCGTTCTGGAGCTCGGGGCGGAAGACGCCGCCGGCGGTGGTGAAGTTCAGCATCACGAACAGGACCATCATCGCCAGCATCGTGAAGCGCTTGAGGAAGGTGTGCAGGCCGACGCCGATCAGCAGGATGCCGGTCGAGTACAGGAAGGACATCCCGAACACGGCGGGCAGGTCGTGGTCGACGAGGTGGAAGACCGGGCCCGCGAAGAGGGTGCCGATGGCGCTGACGATCGCGCCCGTCCCGACGGCGATGAGGGCGCGCAGGCGCATCGGCAGGGGCGCGCCCGCGCCGCCGATCGCGGCGACCGAGGTGTAGGAGCCGATGCTCAGCGCGACGAGCAGGAAGAACAGCCCCTGCGCCGTGGGGTCGCCCTTGGCGGGCGGCGCGACGTCGGTGACCTTCAGCGGGGCGTGCTGGGTGGACGCGACGTCGGTGAAGACCTTCTGGACGGCGGTCGCGGTGGTGTCGGAGCCCGCGGTGGCGACCAGCAGCTCCGGGGAGCCGGGGACGTAGGCGCCGAAGATCTTCTGGTCCATGAGCTGCGCGGTCGCGGCGTCGCGGGACGGGACGGTCCGGACGTCGAGGGCGTCGCCCGCCTTGTCCTTCAGCGTCTGGGCGAGGACCTGGGTCTGCGGGCCGCCGCCGACGACCGCGACCCTCAGCTCGTGCGGCTCCGGCTGGTGGAACGCGCCGAGGTACGCGAAGCCCATCCCGATGCACATGATCAGCGGGACGAACAGGTGGCCGAAGAGATGGCGCAGCGTGGCGCGGGTGTCGGCGGAGCTCGTCATGGTCCTCCCGTCCGGGTGAGTTGTAAAATACAACTACGACTAAGTTGTACTATACAACCATGGACGCGGTGACGGAACGTGATGACGAGCACACCCGGGACGACGCCCTCGAGACGATCCGCTGGGAGCTGACGGCGCTGGCCAGGCGCGCGCGGGCGATCGCCGGCCGGTCCCATCCGGAGCTCTCGCTGGTCGCCTACAGCCTGCTCAGCCACCTGAACGACACCGGCGGATGCCGGGCGATCGATCTTGCCGAGTACTTCCTGCTGGACAAGTCCACGGTCAGCCGCCAGGTCGCCGCGCTGGAGCGGCTCGGGCTGGTCGAGCGCGCCGAGCGGACCGGCGGACGCGGTGACCAGGCGAGCGGGCACGGGGACCAGGCGGAGGGCGACGGTGACCGGGCTGGCGGGGCCGGTGACCGGGCGGGCGGCGGCGGTGACCGGGTGGGCGCGGGTGGCGGTGGCCGGGCGGGCGGGCGTGGGCAGCGGCTCGTGCCGACCGAGGCCGGGCGTGCGCTGCTGGACGAGGCCGTGCGGCGCCGGCACGAGGCGATCACCGAGCGGCTGCGCGACTGGTCGGACGACGATCTCGCCCGGTTCGCCGGATATCTGGTCAGGTACAACGACGCGGAGGAGTGAAGCGGGCAGAATCGTCCCCATGGCGAAAGCAGTTACTTACTGCCGCATCTGCGAGCCGCTCTGCGGCCTGACGGCGACCGTCGAGGGCGGCGTCGTGACCGCGCTCCGCGCCGACCGGGAGCATCCGCTGTCGCGGGGCTTCGCCTGCCCGAAGGGCATCGCGATGACCGAGGTGCAGAACGATCCGGACCGGGTCGTCCATCCGCTGCGCCGCACACCGGACGGCGGGTTCGAGCGGGTGACCTGGGACGACGCCCTGAGCGACATCGCCCGGCGGCTGGACGCGCTGCGCCGTGCGCACGGAGGCGACTCGATCGGCTGGTACTTCGGCAACCCGGCCACGTTCTCGTACTCGCATCCGCTGTGGCTCAACGGTTTCATGCGCGCGCTCGGCTCGCCGCATTTGTATTCGGCAGGCTCCCAGGACACTAACAGCCGGTTCGCCGCGAGTGCCCTGCTCTATGGCGCGCCGCACCTTGTCCCGCTGCCCGATATCGAGCGGACCGATTTCCTGCTGATGCTCGGCGCGAACCCGCTCGTGTCGCACGGCAGCCTGGTCAGCGTGCCGCGCATCCGGGAGCGGCTCAACGCG
Source organism: Actinomadura gamaensis (assembly GCF_042652125.1). Taxonomy (NCBI): domain Bacteria; kingdom Bacillati; phylum Actinomycetota; class Actinomycetes; order Streptosporangiales; family Thermomonosporaceae; genus Actinomadura; species Actinomadura gamaensis. Next base: position 227,428 of record NZ_JBHSIT010000006.1, read on the forward strand.
ATCGTGAAGCGGGGCGGACGCGTCGTCGTCGGCGATCCGCGCCGGACCGAGACCGCGCGCGCCTTCGAGCACCTGCCGGTCGCGCCGGACGGCGACGCCTGGCTGCTGCTCTCCCTGCTCAACGTCATCTTTCAGGACGGGCTCGCCGACATCGACACGTGCTCACGGCAGGTCACCGGGCTGGCCGCGCTGCGCGGGCTCGTCCGGGATTTTCCGCCCGAGCGGACGGGGCCGAACAGCGGCGTGGCGGCCGAGGCGGCACGAAAGCTGGCGCATGATCTCGCCGCCGCGCCGCGCGCGGTGGTGTACGGCCGGACGGGCACCTGCCTCGGCCAGCACGCCACGCTGGTCGCGTTCCTCATCGACGCCGTCAACGCCGTGACCGGAAACCTCGACCGTCCGGGCGGCGCGATCTTCGGGGAGTCGCCGCTGCCGGTGGACGAGATCGTCAGACTTTCCGGGCTCGGCACCTACGGCCGCACGCGGTCCCGCGTCGGCGGCTTCCCGGACGTGCTCGGCACGTTCCCCGCCGGGATCATGGCCCGCGAGATCACCACACCCGGCCCCGGACGGCTCCGCGCGCTGATCGTCTCGGCGGGCAACCCGGTGCTGTCGGTCCCGGGCGCGACCGCGCTCGACGCCGCGCTGGACGAGCTCGACCTGCTCGTCTGCGTCGATCTCTACGTCGGCGAGACGGCCCGCAAGGCGGACTACGTGCTGCCCGCGACCACGTTCCTCGAACGCGAGGATTTTCCGCTGCCGTTCCTCCAGAACTACCTCACGCCCTACGTCACGTGGACCGAGGCCGTCGTCCCGCCGCGCGGCGAGGCCCGCCAGGAGTGGGAGATCATCGACGAGCTCGCCGCGCGGATGGGCCTCGGCATCGGCGCGCTGGCCCCGCAGCGCCTCGCCCACCGCGCCGCCCGCCGCCTCGGCCTGCGCCCGTCACCGCGCACGATGATGGACGCGCTCCTGCGATCGAGCCCGCGTGGCGACTGGTTCGGACTGCGACCGGGCGGGCTCAGTATCCGGAAACTCCGGAAGAATCCGCACGGGATCGTCCTCGCCGAGCATCAGCCGACGGGGAGGCTGCGCCGCCGGATCACCCATCGCGACCGGCGCGTCCACCTCGCCCCGGACGAGATCGCCGCCGCGATCGAGCGCCTCCGAACGGCCCCGCCCGCGCCCGCCGACCTGCCGCTCCGTCTGATCGGCCTCCGCGAGCCGCGCTCGCACAACTCGTGGATGCACAACGTGCCGTCCCTCATGCGCGCGCGTACGCAAGCCGCCCGGATCAGCCCGCGGGACGCCGCGCGCTACGGCCTCACGGACGGCGCCCCCTGCGAGATCGCCTCAGCGCACGGGACGATCCGGCTGCCCGTCCTGATTACGGACGACGTCACGCCCGGTGTTGTGGTCGTGCCTCACGGGTGGGGCCACGAGGGCGGCGGCTGGCGCGTCGCGACCGCGAACGGCGGCGCGAACGTCAACGTCCTGGCCTCGCCCGACCCCGGCGACCTGGAGAAACTTGCCGGAATGGCCCGCTTGAACGGCATCCCGGTGCGGGTGGGGGCCGTGGGACGGGAATCGAACACCGAGCACATCGTGTCGCCATCGGGACGCCCGGTTCCGGACACGGAGAATTAGTGATCGCCAGAAGCCGAAACGGCAGTTCTTGGCTAACTCTTTACCTTTGCGTATTGATCGTTCAGGAAAGGGGATCGGAGTCGTTCTCGACGTCCAGACCCACCACCGAGGCGCAGCCGGTGCAGATCCACTCGGCGACCACCGCCTCGGGGTCGTCGCCGAGCCCGAGCGCGTGGTACGGCCGGGCCACCTCGCGGCGGCGCATGCCGTGCCCGCAGGAGGAGTGCAGCAGCCGGCCGCAGCGCGGGCAGGGCCACACGTCCTCGCGGCGCAGCAGGCAGCTCGGGCAGTGCGGGACCTCGGAGAGGTCGAGCAGGCCGAGCTCGTGCCGCCACTGCTGTTCCAGGTCGAGGTAGTCGTCGGCGGGCCAGTGGTGGTCGGCGAGCCAGGCGAGGTACTCCTCCTCGCCGGGCTCCAGCTCGGCCGTCAGGGACTCTGGATGCCCGCCGGGAGCGGTCTCGCGCGCAGTGGCGGCGGGTTGCGGACGCGGCGCCGCACGGCGCAGCGCGGCCAGCAGCGCCAGCAGGCCGGCGAACACGATCACGGCCAAGACCATCGCGGAATCCTTTCATGATCGTGCCGCGGGGAAGTCGGATCATGAATTCACTTCACAAAGCCGAGCGAACGCTATCGGAAAGAGTCTTATCGGAAAAGTCGATCACGAGGAAGTCGGAAATGGGATCTTGAGTGGGCGATGTCCGAAACCCGACGCTTCTTGGTCCGTAACCTCCCGGCACGGCACAATCGAGACAGCTCCCGACCGAGGAGGTCACATGCCGGGTCCGCCGGATCCGCAGCGCCCGTCCGCGTCAGAGCGCGGCGCGTTGCCCCTGCTCAGCGGCGTCGTCCGCGGCGGGGCGCGGAAGGCCGCGGGCGCCCTCGCCGCCTCCGCCGACACGGCCGCCGACCTCGCCGTCCGCGCCGCCGGGATCGGGACCGGGAGCACGGAGCGCACGACCCGCCTCGTCGCGCGGATGATCGAGGTCGCCGGGCAGGGGATCGCTGGCGCGGCGGCGGTGTCGGCCGGCGCCGGGCGTGCCGCGACCTCGCTGGGAGACGCCGTCGCGGTGCTGCCGCACCTCGCCGCGTCGCTGGACCGGCTGGCGGACGCCGCGGTCAGCCTGGAGTCGCTCGCCGAATCCGCCTCGTCCCTGCACCGGATCGGCGAGGCCGCGCACGAGCTGCACCGGATCGGCGAGGCGGCGGACGAGCTGGGCCGCCTCGCCGACGCCGCCGAGCAGATCCCGGCCGTCGCCGCCGACCTCGAACGGCTCGCGGCCATCGCGCCCGTCCTGGAGGAACTGGCCACCGCGATGGACGACCTGCGCGAGCTGGGCCGGGTCGTGCCCGTCCTGGAGCAGCTCAGCGGCACCGTCGGCCCGCTCGCCCAGACCGTGGACGGCCTGCGGCCGCTGGCCGAGTCGATCATCGAGATGCGGGACGCGATCGAGACGCTGAACGCCACGGTCAGCCCGCTCCAGGGCACCGCCGAACGGCTCGGCCGGTTCGTGGACCGGTTGCCGCAGAGCCGCCGCGCCGTCCGGCGGCGCCCGGCCGACGGGCCCGCGTGAAGGTGGGGTTGTCCGCAGGCCGGCCCTCCGGATGACCACCCGAAAGCGGACGGTGGACCTCATGGTGGGACGAAATCGTTGTTCCTAGCGTGACGGTCATGATGGAAACGACGGGATGGACGGCGGTGGCCGCCGGCGACGGCGGCGTGACCGGCTGGGCCACCGACCTCATGGAACGCCTCGGCGCCCCCGGCGCGGGCATCGCGATCGCCCTGGAGAACCTGTTCCCGCCGCTGCCCAGCGAGGTGATCCTCCCGCTCGCCGGGTTCACGGCGGCGCGCGGCGACATGAACCTGGTCGCCGCGCTCGTCTGGACGACGCTGGGCTCGGTGGTCGGCGCGCTGGCCCTCTACGGCGTCGGCGGCGCGATCGGACGCGACCGGGTCCGGGCGGTCGCGGCGTGGCTCCCGCTCGTCAAGGTCGAGGACCTCGACCGCACCGAGGCGTGGTTCGCGCGGCACGGCGCGAAGGCGGTGTTCTTCGGCCGGATGATCCCGATCTTCCGCAGCCTGATCTCCGTCCCGGCCGGGGTGGAGCAGATGTCGCTCGGGCCGTTCCTGCTGCTCACGACCCTGGGCAGCGCCCTGTGGAACACCGTTTTCGTGCTGGCCGGATACTGGCTCGGTGACAACTGGCACGTGGTCGAGGAGTCCGTCGGCGTCTACTCCAAGGCCGTCCTGGCGGCGGTCGCGCTGGCGGCCGTGGCCTTCCTGGGCGTCCGGATCGTCCGGGCGCGGCGCGCACGCGGCGCCCACGCCATGAGCAACGACCGCCCGGACTTCACCCGGCCGGACATCCCGCGCCCGGACCTCGGCCATCACGGTCACGCCGCCCCGCACGACAACCGCTACGAAACCCGGTACGGCGCTCGCCACGACCGTCGGCACGACGACCGCTACGACCCTTCGGCGGACGTGTGACGTCTGGATCGACCCTGGTCCGCGCGCTCGCGGGTCTGGCGCTGGGCACGGTGACCGCGGTGCTCACCGTCCTCGTGGCTCCGGCCCTGCTCAGCGCGCGCGTCGCCACGGCGTCCGCCGAGCTCGAGCGGCGCAGGGTGGACGCGTTCCTGAACGCGCGGATCACGCCGGTCGGCGTCGATCGGCGGCGCGCGGCGGCCTATCTGTGCGCCCGGGTTCCCGCCGGACTGCTGGGCGGAGTGATCCTGGCCCTCATCGCGATCGGGGTCGTGACGGCGGTGCGGCTGCCCGTCGGATGGTGGGTCACCGGGCGGGACCTGGACCACATCCCGCCCTCGCCCGCGATCATCGCCTACATCGCGGTTACCGGGATCGTGCTCGCCTTCCTCGCCGTCCAGGGGCTCGTCGGCGTCGCCGCGATGGAGCGGCGGCTCGCCGCGCGGTTCCTCGGCCCGGACCCGCTGGACGCCTACCGGCGGCGCGTCGCCGAGCTGGCCGCGAGCCGCGCCGAGGTCGTCGCCGCCGTGGACGACGAGCGCCGGCGCATCGAACGCGACCTGCACGACGGCGTCCAGCAGCGGCTCGTCGCGCTCGGCATGCTCATCGGCCGCGCCCGCCGCGCGGACGACCCCGACCGCGCCCGTGACCTGCTGCGGCAGGCCCACGACGCGTCGCGGCTCGCCCTCGCGGATCTGCGCGAGACGTCCTGGCGGGTGTTCCCTTCCGCGCTCGACTCAGAGGGGCTCGGCTCGGCGCTGGAGGCGGTCGCCGAACGCGCCCCGCTACCGGTGGATCTGGACGTCCGGCTGGACGGCCCGGACCGTCCGCCCCGCGAGGTGGAGACGGCCGCGTACTTCGTGGTCTGCGAGGCCGTGACGAACGCGGCGAAGCACGCCGGGGCGTCGCGGGTGGCGGTGCGGGTCGCCGGGGACGGCAGAATCCTGTCCGTGACGATCATCGACGACGGGACGGGCGGCGCCGAGCCGTCCGGGGGCGGGCTGCGCGGCCTCGCCCGCCGCGCCGCGGCGCTCGACGGGACGTTCCGCGTGGTCAGCCCGCCCGGCGGCCCCACCGAGATCACCGCGGAGCTGCCGTGCGGGTGATGCTGGCCGAGGACTCCGCGCTGCTCCGCGAGGGCCTGGTGCGCCTGCTCGCCGAGGAGGGGCACGAGGTCGCCGCGGCGGTCGGGGACGCCGACGCGCTGCTCGCGGCCGTCGCCGCCGACCCGCCGGACGTGGTCGTCGTGGACGTCCGGATGCCGCCGACGCACACCGACGAGGGACTCCGCGCCGCGCTCGAGCTGCGCCGGACCCGTCCCGATGTCGGGGTGCTCGTCCTGTCGCAGTACGTCGAGCGCCGGTTCGCCACCGAACTGCTCACGTCCAGCGCGAGCGGTGTCGGCTACCTGCTGAAGGACCGCGTCGCGCAGGTGGACGAGTTCCTCGACGCGCTCGACCGCGTGCACGCGGGCGGCGCGGCGTTCGACCCGGAGGTCGTCCGGCGGCTGCTGGCGGGCGCGGACCGCGAGCGCGCCGATCCGCTCGCCGCGCTGACGCCGCGCGAGCGGGAGGTCCTCGCCGCGATGGCCGAGGGCCTCACCAACGCCGCGATCGCCGGACGCCTGCACGTCTCGCAGAGCGCCGTCGAGAAGCACGCCAACGCGATCTTCGGCAAGCTGGGACTGGACGGGGCGTCCGGCTACAGCCGCCGCGTCCTGGCCGTCCTGCGCCACCTCGGAGCATGACCCGCCGACCCGACGATCATGGCAAGCTGGCGTCCGGCGAGCGGCCGACGCGGCGCGGCGCCGCAGCGCAGTGCCGCGCGGCGAAGAGATGAATCGATCGACGGAGGAGTACGGCATGACGGACAAGCTCGACTGGATTCCGGCGACGGAGCGTCCCGATCTGCTGGCCGGCCCCGTCGCGGCGGCCATCGCGGACGTCGCGGGCGCGCGCGTCGCCGAGATCGACCCGGAGCTGGCCGACACCGCCGCGTTCTGCGAGCGCTACGGCGTGCCGCTGGAGATCAGCGCGAACTGCGTGGTCGTCGCGGCGAAGCGCGGCGGCGAGGTGAGCTACGCGGCGTGCATGGTCCTCGCGACCGACCGGGCGGACGTGAACGGCGTCGTGCGCAAGCACCTCGGCGCGCGCAAGGCGTCCTTCGCGCCGATGGCGGAGGCGACGTCCCTGACCGGCATGGAGTACGGCGGGATCACCCCCGTCGGCCTGCCCGCGGACTGGCCGATCCTGGTGGACGCCGCCGTCGCCGAGGCCGCCGAGGTCGTGATCGGCGGGGGAGTGCGCGGGTCCAAGCTCCTCGTCCCCGGCAAGTCCCTGGCCGCCCTGCCGGGCGCGGAGGTCATCCCGCTGGCCCAGTGAGGAGCCTCGCCGCGCGAAACGGCGGCGGAATTTCCCGGCGGGCGAAACGGAACGTTCCCAAGCGAGGGAAGCGAAAGCGCGAGCGCGCTCAGCCTCCGCCGGCGCGGAGGTTGTCGGCGACGCGGGAGAGGGCCGTGCCGAGGACGTCGAGCTCCTCGGCGGAGAGAGCGTTGATCAGGTGCCGCCGGACGAGCCGGCGGTGGCCGGGCCGGACGCGGGCGAGCCGGTCCTCGCCCTCGGCGGTGAGCTGCGCCCAGACGGCGCGGCGGTCGGTCGGGCAGGGCGACCGGCGGACCAGGCCGCGCTGTTCGAGCTGGGTGACCTGGTAGGTCAGGCGGCTCTTGGAGACCATCGCGCGGCGCGCGAGCTCGGTCATGCGCAGCCGCCGCTCGTCCGCGCCGCGCAGCGTGACCAGGATCTCGAAGTCGGCGTGGGAGAGCTCGCCGTCCGTCTTGAGCTGCCGCTCGATCTCCTGCTCCAGCAGGTGCGACGCCGCGAGGAAGCCCTTCCAGGCGCGCAGTTCGGCCGGTTCGAGGGGCGCGCCGCCGGCGGGCTCGCCGGCGCCCGCCTCGCCGGACGGGCCGGGGCGGTCGGAACGGTCGGGGTGGAACATGAATCCGATTCTATTCGGTTCAGATTTGAATCATCACCGCGAGGGTGTTAGTACAGGTTTGAACATTTTTGTTCCCCCCGCCAGGTTTCCCCGCACGACCCCGCGAAGGAGCTCCCGTGTACCTGTCCCGCAGAATCCCCGCCCTCTCCGATGCCGGGCTGCTGCTCGGCCGCCTCGTGCTCGGCGTCGTGTTCGTCGCGCACGGCTGGCAGAAGTTCCACAAGTACGGGCACGCCAACGTCACCAAGATGTTCGACGGCATGGGCATCCCGCTGCCCGGCCTGGCCGCGACCTACGCGACCTGGGTCGAGCTCGCCGGCGGCATCCTCCTGATCGTCGGCGTGCTGACCCCGCTCGTCGGCCTGCTGCTGTTCGGCGACATGGCCGGCGCGCTCTGGTTCGCGCACGCCGACCACGGCTTCTTCTCCGAGAAGGGCGGCTACGAGTACGTCCTCGTGCTCGGGATCCTGTCCCTGCTCGTGGCCCTCGCCGGTCCCGGGAGGCTCTCCCTGGACGCGCTGCTCGACGGCGGGCTGAGGAGGGGCGGCGCGCTCGACCGCGAACGCCGGGCCGTCAACGTCTGATCCCTTCCGGGGACGGACGCCGGCCCGTCCCGGGGCGTGTGCGGGCGCTCCGGGACGGAAAGCGACAGAAGGCGGGAGCCCGGTACCGATCGGCGGGGGTCGGTACCGGGCTCCCGTCGCGCCGTGCGAAGAACGGGCAGGTGAAGAACGGCCAGGTAGAGACCCGTATGATGCCATCTTGTGATCATGTGCCCGCGTGTTCCGTTCCCGGAGGGGTAGAGCTCAGGTGATCACGCTGGAGCTGGAAAGGCAGGTCGTGGGGTGTCGCGCGCTAGTGACTTCGTTGTGGTGGCCAACCGCCTTCCCGTGGACCGGGTCGTCGGCGAGGACGGGGAGCCGTCCTGGCGGCGCAGCCCGGGCGGACTGGTCAGCGCCATCGCGCCGCTGATGCGTCGCAGGCACGGGACGTGGATCGGCTGGGCCGGTGCGCCCGACGAGCGGCTGGAGCCGTTCGAGGAGGACGGCATGTCGCTGGTGCCCGTCCACCAGTCCGCCGAGGACGTGGAGCTGTACTACGAGGGGTTCTCCAACGCGACGCTGTGGCCGCTGTACCACGACGTCGTCGCGCCGCCCGTCTACGACCGGGCGATGTGGGACGCCTACGTGCGCGTCAACGAGCGCTTCGCCGAGGTGGCCGCCGACGTCGCCGCCAAGGGGGCGATGGTCTGGGTGCAGGACTACCAGCTCCAGCTCGTCCCGGCGATGCTGCGGCGCCTCCGGCCGGACCTGCGCATCGGGTTCTTCCTGCACATCCCGTTCCCGCCGCTGGAGCTGTTCTGGCAGCTGCCGTGGCGGCGGCAGATCCTCGAAGGGCTGCTCGGCGCGGACCTGGTGGGCTTCCAGTTGCCCGGCGCGGCCCAGAACTTCGTCCGGCTGTGCCGCCGGCTGCTCGACGCGCGCACCTTCAAGCAGGACGTGTTCTGGGACGGCCGCACCGTCCGGGCCCGCGCGTTCCCGATCTCGGTGGACGCCGAGGAGCTGCAGAAGCTCACCGAGGACCCGGGCGTCCGCCGCCGCGCCGCCGAGATCCGCGAGGACTTCGGCGACGCCCGGCTGCTGCTCGGCGTCGACCGGCTCGACTACACCAAGGGCATCACGCAGCGCCTGGAGGCGTTCGGCGAGCTGTTCCGGGACGGCGAGCTGCGTCCCGGCGAGGCCGTGTTCATCCAGATCGCCACGCCCAGCCGCGAGCGCGTCGAGCAGTACCAGCTGCTCCGCGACCAGATCGAGCAGCAGGTCGGCCACATCAACGGCGAGCACGGCGAGCTCGGCACGCCCGTCATCCACTACCTGCACACGTCCTACGACAGGGCCGAACTCGCCGCCCTCTACCTCGCCGCCGACGTCATGGTCGTCACGCCCCTGCGGGACGGCATGAACCTCGTCGCCAAGGAGTACGTCGCGTGCCGTGAAGACTTGGGCGGTGCCCTGGTCCTGAGTGAATTCGCCGGTGCCGCGGCCGAACTCAAGCGCGCCTACCAGGTCAACCCGTACGACATCGACGGCCTGAAGAAGTCCCTGCTGGACGCCCTGCGCGACCATCCCGCCGAGCAGGGGCGCCGGATGCGCGCGATGCGCCGCCGCGTCCTGGAACACGACGTGGACCGCTGGGCGCGCGACTTCCTGGCCTCCCTGGAGGAGCCGTCGCCTCCCGCGGCCATGGGGCGCGAAGCCGTCTGACCTCGGCTCAAGAAGCCGCTGCTCAACAATCACGCGCCGTGCGACGCTCCAGCGCCGCACGGCGCGTTCTTGTGTGCCGCGACGCTGGTTGGCCGGATGGCAGCGGGCGCCGGACAAGACCTGGACTGCGCGTCAGTGCTGTGCCGGGTGCCCGAAGTGGGCCTTGACTCGGGGCGGACGAGGTTGACCCGCATGACTGGGGCCTGACTCGCTGACGTGGCGCTTGTTTGGGACGTGCCGTGCGGGTAGGGACGGCACGTCCTTGTCGTCCCGGCGGAGCGGGGAGGCTCGGCCCGAGGGTCAGGAGGTCAGGTCGAAGGCGGCCCAGACGGCCTTGCCGCCGGTGCTGAGCGGCGCCCAGCCCCAGGCGTCGCTGATCCCGGCGACGACGAGGAGGCCGCGGCCGTCCTCGCTGAAGGTGTCCTCGGGGCGCGCGACGGCGGGCCTGCTGCCGCCGGGGTCGGTCACCGTGACGACCAGACGGCGCGGGTGACCGAGCAGCACGAGCTGTATGGGACGCGACTGAACCTGGTTTAGGGACGTCTCCATCCCATGACGGAGGGCGTTGGTGACGAGTTCGGACACCGCGACGAGGATGTCGGAACCGTCACCGGGCAGGCCCCATTCGGCGATCGTCCCGCGCGCGAACGCGCGGGCCGCGCGGGGCGCGGTCGGGTCGGCGGGCAGGACCGTCCGCGCGGTGCGCGGGCTGCCCTCGTGCGGCGTCGGCCAGAGGCCGGCGAACCCTGTCGCGGCGGTGGCATCCCGGTGGCCGGGCAGCGAGGAGACCGTGTCCCCGGCGGCGGCGCCGTCCGGCGCGCCGAGGTCCGGGCCGGCGAACGGGAGGTCCAGGGGGCGCCGGCCCCGCTCGACGGTAGCCGCGAGGTCGTCGGCCTGGTCAACGAACATTGGCAACCCCCGGGGCGTGCGGGCGGGACGGGTGCGAGCGTTCGCTATCTTGCTCCTCACGTCGTGCAGATGCAAGACCGTTTGCAAGCACGAATGCATGGCCATACGCACAACCAGATGCACGTGCATTTCGTATCATCGCTGCCGGGGCCCGATCGGAGCCGGGAGCGGGGACACTCTCCGGCCCGCCCCGGCGGCGGGCCACGAACTCCAGCAAGGGGGCACACGATGGACGGCGACGACATGCCGACCGTCTCGCGCGACGACCGGCTCGTCTGGCAGAAGAGCCGTCGCAGCAATCCGAACGGCAACTGCGTCGAGCTGGCGGAGCTGCCCACGGGGGACATCGCGGTCCGCAACTCCCGCTACCCCGAGGGGCCGATCCTCGTGTACACGCGCGCGGAGGTGGAGGCCTTCGTCGGCGGGGCCAAGGACGGGGACTTCGACCACATGCTCGTCTGACCGAACCGCGTTCCATTCGACGTCCGGTCCGGGTACCGTGCGGTGGCATGCACCTGGGGCAGATCGCCGCGCAGACCCCCGGCAAGCCCGCCGTGATCATGGCGGGCTCCGGACGGGTCGTCACCTTCGGGGAGCTGGACGAGGCGTCCAACCGGCTGGCCCGGCTGCTCGCCGCCGCCGGACTCCGCCCCGGCGACCACCTCGCCTTCATGCTGGAGAACCATCCGCTGTTCCTCGCGGTCGCCTGGGCCGCGCAGCGCTCCGGCCTGCACTACACCGCCGTCAGCTCCCGCCTCCAGCCGGACGAGCTGGCCTACATCGTCGACAACTGCGAGGCGAAGGCGTTCATCACGAGCGCCGCCCTCGCCGACCGCGCCGCCGCCGTCCCGCCCGAGCGGATCCCCGACGTCACGCTGAAGCTCATGCTGGACGGCACCGCGCCCGGCTTCGACTCCTATGAGGAACGCGTCGCCGAGCATCCGCCGACGCCGCTCCCCGAGGAGTTCGAGGGCGCGGACATGCTGTACTCGTCCGGCACCACCGGACGCCCCAAAGGCGTCAAGACCCCCCTGACGCTCGCGCCGATGGGCACCCCGTCCGCGCTGTACCAGCTGATCACGCTGCTCTTCCAGCCGGACGCCGACTCGGTGTACCTGTCTCCCGCGCCGCTGTACCACGCGGCGCCGCTGCGCTACAGCATGAACTTCCATCGCTGCGGTTCGACCGTCGTCGTGATGGAGAAGTTCGATCCGGAGGCGGCGCTCGCGGCGATCGAGCGTTACGGCGTCACGCACAGCCAGTGGGTGCCGACCATGTTCATCCGCATGCTGAAGCTGCCCGAAGAGGTGCGCGCCCGGTACGACCTGTCGTCGCTGAAGCACGCCGTCCACGCCGCGGCGCCCTGCCCCGTCCCGGTCAAGGAGCGCATGCTCGACTGGTGGGGCCCGATCCTGCACGAGTACTACGCCGGGACGGAGGGCAACTGCTTCGTCTACGCGAGCCCGTCGGACTGGCTCGCCCACAAGGGCACCGTCGGGCGTCCGCTGCTCGGCGAGGTGCACGTGTGCGACGAGGACGGCAACGAGCTCCCGCCCGGGAAGGACGGCACGCTGTACTTCGCGTCCGGCTCGTCGTTCGAGTACCACGGCGACCCCGCGAAGACCGCCGCGTCCCGCGACCCGTGGGGCCACGGCTGGACGACCCTGGGCGACGTCGGCCACGTGGACGCCGACGGCTTCCTCCACCTCACCGACCGCCGCTCCTACATGATCATCAGCGGCGGGGTGAACATCTACCCGCAGGAGGCGGAGAACGTCCTGGCCGTCCACCCGGAGGTCGCCGACGTGGCCGTCATCGGCGTCCCGGACGAGGAGATGGGCGAGGCGGTCAAAGCCGTCGTCCAGCCCCTCGACCCCGACCGTGCCGGGCCGGAACTGGAGGCCGAGCTCATCGCCTACTGCCGCGAGCGCCTCGCCCACTACAAGTGCCCGCGCTCGGTCGACTTCCGCGCCGAACTGCCGCGCCACCCCACCGGCAAGCTCCTCAAGCGCCTGCTGAAGGACGAGTACTGGAAGGCTCACGCCCCGACGGCGTGAAGCGCGCCTTCATCCCGGAATGCGAGTGCGGTGGGCCGCTCCCGCACAGCATGATTCACCCATGTCTCAAGAAATCGCCACCCGACAGGTTGAGATCGAGGTCGGCGACTCCGGCCCGATGACGGCATACGTGGCCCGTCCCGACGACCACCGGACGCGTCCGGTCGTCCTCGTGGGATCCGAACTCTGGGGGCTGACCGAGGAGGTCCGCGCCATGGTCCGGGAGGTGGCGGCGCTCGGTTACGTCGCGATCGCCCCGGACGTCTACCACCGTTCCGGCACCGAGGGCGCGTCCGGAATGGAGGAGACCGACGCGAACCGGCGCCGCGGCTTCGAGATGATCGGGCAGTTGACGCGGCACGGCGTCACGGCCGATTTCGACACCGCGCTCAAGTACGCGCGCGTGGAGGCGAACGGCGGTCCGAAGGCGGGCGTGCTCGGCTTCAGCCTCGGCGGCCACATCGCGTTCTTCGTCATGAGCCGCCTGGGCCTGTCCGCCGCCGCGCTCTACTACCCGGGCTGGCTGCCCGTCGCCGGAACCGCGCTGAGCCGTCCCGAACCCCTGCTGGACGCCTGCGCGCAGGACCTCGCGGACGGCGGCGGACGCGTCCTGCTGTTCTGGGCCGAACTCGACCACGTCATCGACGCCGAGCAGCGGCAGCGGATCGACGAGGGGCTCACCGCCGCCGGAGCGAACTACGAGTCGATCGTCTACCCGGGGGCGAAGCACGCCTTCTTCTTCCCCGGACGCGAGATGTTCGACAAGGCCGCCGCCGAGGACTCCTGGGCGCGCGTGCGCGACCTGTTCGCCGCCGAACTGACCGACTGACCGACTGACCGGCGGGCCGTCCGGACCCTGGAAACGCGGGACGCCCCGGCGTCCGGTCCGTGTGAGGGGGACCGGACGCCGGGGCGTCCCTTCCGGACGGAGTGACCCGTCAGTGCTTTCTGGCGGAGTGACCCGTCAGTGCATCGGCATCGGCGCGTCGACCGTGGCCTCGGGCTTGCTCCGCGGCAGGAACAGCGCCGGGATGAACGCGAGGATCAGCAGCGCCGCCGACCACCAGTAGGTGGTCTGGAAGGCGTCCGCCATCTTGTGCGGCACCTGAGCCAGCATCTCCGGCGGCAGCTTCTTCAGCGCGGCGGCCTGCTGCGCCTGGTCGCCGCCCGAGGGGAGCCCCCGGTCCTTCAGCTGGGTCGCGAGCAGGACGGCGATGAACGCGGTGCCGATCGAGCCGGCGACCTGCTGGATGATGTTCAGCGCGGTGCTCGCCCGCGGCACCTCGGCGTGCTGCAGCGTCGCCATCGCGGCGGACATCGTCGGCATCATGGTCATGCCCATGCCCATGCCCATCACGAACAGCGCGCCGCCGAGCGCCCAGTAGGACGAGTCGACGCTGATCTGCGAGGCGAACGCCGCCACGCCGATGACCACCGTGACCAGGCCGACCAGGACGACCTTGCCCGGGCCGAGCTTGTCGGTCAGCTTGCCGCCGACCGGCATGGTGACCATCGCGCCGAAGCCCTGCGGGGCCAGCAGCAGGCCGGCGTGCAGCGCGTTCTGGCCGCGGATCGTCTGGTAGTACAGCGGCAGGATCAGCATCGCGCCGAAGAAGGCGCAGGCGAACAGCACCATCGTGCCGGACGCCGCCGCCACCGACTTGCGCTTGAACAGCCGCAGGTCGATCAGCGGCGCGGTGTTCCGCTTGCTGAGCGCGTGCGCGGCGAACAGGATCACCAGGACGGCGCCGAGGACCGTGGTGGCCAGGACGTCCGGACGGGCGAAGTCGTTCTTCTCGGCGCCGGTGGCCAGGCCGTAGATCAGCCCGGCGAGACCCGGCGACAGCAGGACCAGGCCGAGGAAGTCGAGCTTCTCGCCCTTGCCCGGCTGGTCCTTCTTCAGGATGCGGGACGCGAGGAACACCGCCACGATGCCGATCGGCACGTTGATGTAGAAGATCCAGCGCCAGGACACGTCGTCCACGAGGTAGCCGCCGAGGATCGGGCCGAGGATCGGGCCGAGCAGCATCGGGATGCCGACGATGCTCATCACCTGGCCGACCCGCTGCGGCCCGGCCGCCTGCGTCAGGATCGTCATGCCGGCGGGCATGATCATGCCGCCGCCGAGGCCCTGCAGGACCCGGAACGCGATCAGCGACGGCGCGTCCCACGCGGTGCCGGCGAGCGCGGAGCCCAGCACGAACAGCACGATCGAGACGATGTACAGCCGCTTGGTGCCGAACCGGGACGCGGCCCAGCCGGTGACCGGGATGACCGTGGCGAGCGCCAGCGTGTACCCCGTCGCCACCCACTGGATCGTGGCGAGGTCGGTGTTGAAGTCTTCGGAGAGATGACGCAGAGCGACGTTGACGACGGTCACGTCCAGGATGGACATGATCGCGCCCAGGACGACGACCATGGCCACCGCGAGCACGCCGCGATCGAGACCTCCTCCGGAGGCGTTCGCCTCGGGAGGGCCGTCCGTCGTCTGCGGAGACGCGGGAGCGGTCAAGTGAATCTTCCAATCGTGTGGGCCCGCGCGCACGGGCAGCCTGAACGGATCACGGGGTGGTCCGGGGGATCGACCGCGCCAAAATAGTGCAGTCACTGACACTTGGGCGAACCATTTAACCCGGCCGGTTCCCGGAGTATTCCAGCGACCTACGACACTTCTGGCAGCTCACCCCGCACCGGGAGGTCCCGGCAGGTCAGGACGAGTGTGACCTTCGCTACACAACACCCTCACCCCCTGGAAACCCCTCAGCGAAGCGGTCACCCGTACAGACCGCCCGCCCGCCGAGAACTCATCGCAGCGGCAGCTTCTTCAGCCGCCGTCCGAGCGCCTGGCCTCCGATGACCGGCTGGTTGTGGGCGATATACACGTTCAGCACGCGGTTGGACGCGAGGGGCGTGAGGTCGAGCGGTCGGCCGCCTTCACAGCCCAGATAGAGGTTGCGGAGTGCGGGGAGCGAGGCGAGCGGGGAGAGATCGTCCAGCTCGGGACAGTTGCGGAGCCAGAGGAGTCTGAGCTCGTGGAGACCGCGGATCCAGTCGAGCTCCGCGACGCGGGTCCCCTCGAGACTCAGGGTGGCGAGTCGCTTGAGGGCGCCGAGAGGACTGAAGTCCTGCAGCTCACCGCAGTCATCGAGGTCGAGGCTGCGGAGTGGCGAGCCGGTCAGGAAGTCCAGGTCCGCGAGCCATGGCGATTCGCCCAGGTAGAGCGCCTCCAGGGCCGGTGCTGCGGCGACCGCGAAACGGGCGACCTCCTCCGAGCGGCCCCCGACCAGGCCGAGGGTCGAGACCTCCGAGAGCGGAGGGAGCTGGTCGGGGCTGGTCAGAGCACGGGGATTCTGGAGAAGGAGGACCTGCAGGCCGTCGCGCCGTCGAAGCCCCGAGAAGTCGGTCAGACCGGTGCAGTTCCAGAGTTTGAGCCGCTGGAGGACCGGCATCTTGTCGAGGAAGTCGAACGATGGCACGGGCACCTCGGACCCCAGTGTGAACGCCTTGAGGTTCGGCATGTCCGGCAGGCGTGCCAGATCGACCTTCTCCGCCGACGGACCGTAGAGAAGAAGCTCGATCAGTTCCGCGCAGTGATGGCCGACCAGGTCGAGTTCGGAGCCGTCCAGCACGTAGGCGCTCAGGTGCGAGCGAGGCGGAATGTGCCGGAGCGCTTCCAGCTGCCTCCCGTTGTCGGCGCGCACGACGACTTGCGCGGGCTGGTGTCGCACGACGCGGTCCACGAATTCCGCGTCGTCGAAGTAGTCCCAGGCGAGGTTCAGTTCGACGACCGCCTCGATGCGTGCGTCGGAGGCATAGCGGCCCAGGGCGGCCAGCGCCCTGGGGCCGTTGATCAGCCAAGCGGTGTTGATCGTCGCCTGCGCGACACCGGGAGACAGGGCCTCGACGGTCTCGGGGAGGGCGTCGAGGACGGCCTCGCCTGCGCCGGCCAGGGAGCGGGCGGCGGCCTTGTCGCGCGGTGGGACGAGTTCGTTGAGGCAGCGGTCGAAGGCCGGGCGAAGATCCGGCGGGACGGCCGGGAGGGTTTCCAGGCATGCCACCAGGAGGAGCTTCAGGCGGCGCGCTTTGCGCGGCTCGGCGTCGATGCGGGCGAGCAGGCCGGTGATCAGGTCGCGGCGGAGCGGCTCGTTGGCGTGGCCTGCCGCCATGATCACGGTTTCGCGCCACTGGTCGCGGTGGGCCTCGCGGACGAGGAGGTCGATGTCGCCGATGTCGGCGGCGTGCTGGGCGGTCAGGTACTCCTGGACGGTCCGGTGGACGAAGTCGATGCGTCCCGGGACGGGCTCGCGGAGCACGCCGCTGCGTTGCAAGAGCGCTTCGAGGACGTCTGCCGCCTTCGCCTCGACGTTCGGCATCGCGGCGAGCCGGTCGGCGATGAGGCGCTCGACCATCGGCTTGGGCAGTTCGACGCGGTTGCTCGTGGACAGACTCCACGCTAGGTCGCGCAGAATGCGGATCTTCTGGTCCTTCTCCAGCGAAACGGCGTTCGAGACGGCGACGCCGCGCTTGGCGTC
The DNA here is from genome assembly GCF_042652125.1 of Actinomadura gamaensis. Taxonomy (NCBI): domain Bacteria; kingdom Bacillati; phylum Actinomycetota; class Actinomycetes; order Streptosporangiales; family Thermomonosporaceae; genus Actinomadura; species Actinomadura gamaensis. Next base: position 244,319 of record NZ_JBHSIT010000006.1, read on the forward strand.
GCGGGTCTCCAGGAGGAGGTCCAAGGCCGCCGCATAGAGGCCCATGCGGTCGCGCGGCAGTGACTCACGATCAAGGTTCAGGGCGCAGAGCATCGCGGCGAGCAGGGGAGTGGACGCCAGCGTGCGCAGGTGCGGGGCCGCCTCGAAGCGGGCCAGCAGCCGTGATTCGTAGCCGGGCAGGCGTTCCGGTTCGCAGGGCAGGTCGGCGCAGTCGCGGACGGCCGCGTGCCAGTGGGCGATCAGTTCGCGCAGGTCGGCGGGGCTGAGCTGCTCCAGGAAGGCCGTCCCGAAGCCTTCGGCGCGGAGCCAGTCGGCGGTCGCGGCGGCCGGACGGGACGTGACGATCACCCGGATGCCCGGGAAGTCGCGGACGAGGCGTCCCACCCACTCCCGGACGGCCTGGCGCTGGGAGTTCGTGATCTCGTCCACGCCGTCCACCAGCACCAGGGCACGGCCGGAGAGCAGGACTCGGTGCGCCCAGCCCTTCGGCATCAGTCCTGCGAGGTTCCCGGCCATGTCGTCCAGGAACTCTTCGGGCGTGGGCAGCGTGCCGCCCGCATGGCTGCGGAGCTTGATCAGGAACGGAACGAGTCCGCGCCAGTCGGCGAGTTCGTCGGTGAACGAGCCGCGCGCCGCAGCGATGGCCAGCCACCGCAGCAGGGTGCTCTTGCCGCCGCCGGCCTCCGCGCGCACGAGGAGAAGACGGTGGTCCTTCAGCGCGGTCTCGATGCGGACGGTCCCGCCGGAGCGCTCCTCGCGCCACTCAGAGCGCGCTACGGGCTCCCGCCGCGCGCGAGGCTTGTCCTGCTCCCGCGACACGTTGAGGCTGATGTACGCGACGCTGAGACTCGTCCTGGGCCGGGTCAGCCGCTCGAACCGGACGCCGAACAACTCCAGCGTGTCGAGCGTTTCGCTCAGCGACGACAGGTAGCGGCGCGTGAACTCATCGTCCTCGCCGATGCCTTCCGGAGCGGTGAGTGAACGTGCGGGCATGCGTGCGAGAAGCGTTTCGACCTGCTCCGCCAACCCGGAGAGCCGCGAAAGGGTCTCCGCCGAAGCGCGCGGCGCGAACTGCGGCAGATGCGTCAGCACCCGTGCGAGACAGTCGCAGCACTCGTCCAGAACAACGTCGTACAGGCGCGCCCCGGCTTCGCCCAACTGGAACGAAGCTTCGCGGGCCGGAAGCGTCCCGCGGAGGCGACGGGCCAGTTTCACCGGGTCGGCGTCGTCCGCCAACAACGCAGCGTCGGAGAGGTCCGCGCGGTCGAGCGTCAGCACGACCTGGCCCAGGACCGCTTCGCGGTCGTTGTCGGTCAGGCCGCGGTACTCGGCGCGGCAGAACTTCAGGAGGCGGTCGGCGACCGCGGTGGCGATGTCCTCGAACTGGGACACCGCCTTGCGGCGCTTCAGCTCGTCCGCGTAGCCGACCTTGATGAGGTCGATCAGGTCGGACGACCGGTCGAGGCGGGCCGTCCGGCCGGAGAGCATCCGGCCGAGCACGAGCTTCGCCACTGACTTGCCGACGCCCACGGCGGCCAACTCGACGGACATCCGCCCAGTATCGCCCGTCGAGTTGGCCCGGTGTGGGGCGTTTCGTCCTTAGAAGGACGCGGGCAGGCCGAGGGAGCGGGCGATCAGCATGCGCTGGACCTCGCTGGTGCCCTCGCCGACCTCCAGGATCTTGGCGTCGCGGTAGAAGCGGCCGACGGCGTACTCGTTCATGAAGCCGTAGCCGCCGAAGATCTGCGTGGCGTCGCGGGAGTTGTCCATCGCCGCGTTCGAGGCGACGAGCTTGGCGATCGACGCCTCCTTCTTGAACGGCTCGCCCTTGAGCATCTTCGCCGCCGCCGCGTAGTAGGCGAGGCGCGCGGTGTGCGCGCGCGTCTCCATGTCGGCGATCTTGAACTGCATCGCCTGGTAGCGGCCGATCTCGCGGCCGAACGCCTCGCGCTCGCGGACGTAGCGGAGGCACTCGTCCACGCAGCCCTGGGCGAGGCCGACCGACAGCGCCGCGATCGCGATGCGGCCCTCGTCCAGGATGCGGAGGAACTGGGCGTATCCCCGGCCGCGCTCGCCGACGAGGTTCTCCGCCGGGACGCGGACGTCGTCGAAGGACAGCTCGCGGGTGTCCGAGGCCGACCAGCCGACCTTGGAGTACTTGCGGCCGACCGTGAAGCCCGGCGTGCCGTTCGGGACGAGGATCGTGGAGATCTCGTTCTCGCCCGTGAACGCCGTCACGGTCACGAACGCCGTGATGTCGGTGCCGGAGTTCGTGATGAACGCCTTGGAGCCGTTGATGACCCAGTGGTCGCCGTCCAGCCGGGCGGTGGTGCGCATGCCGCCGGGGACGTCCGAGCCGCCGCCGGGCTCGGTCAGGCCGAACGCCGCCAGCCGCTCGCCGGACGTCAGCTTCGGCAGCCACTCGCGCTTCTGCGCGTCGCTGCCGAACCGGTAGATCGGCATCGCGCCGAGCGAGACGCCGGCCTCCAGGGTGATCGCCACGGACGAGTCGACCCGCGCGAGCTCCTCCAGGGCGAGGCAGAGCGCGAAGTAGTCGCCGCCCATGCCGCCGAACTCCTCCGGGAAGGGCAGGCCGAACAGCCCCATCTTGCCCATCCCGGCGACGATCTCGTACGGGAACTCGCCGCGCTCGTACAGGTCGCCGATCGCGGGCGCGACGGTCTCGCGGGCGAAGCGCTCGACGGTGCGGCGCAGCTCTTCCTGCTCGTCGGGCAGGGTGAAGTCGATCATCGGGTTACTCCTTGGGCGCGAGCGCCTGGACGACGCGGGACGGGGACGGGCGGCCGAGCCGGCCGGCCATCCAGAGACTCGTTTCGGCGAGCTTGCGCACGTCGACGCCGGTCTCGACGCCGAGGCCGTCGAGCATCCAGACCAGGTCCTCGGTGGCGAGGTTGCCGGTGGCGGACTCGGCGTACGGGCAGCCGCCGAGGCCGCCCGCCGACGCGTCCACGACGGTGACCCCGGCGCGCAGCGCGGCGAGGGTGTTCGCGAGCGCCTGGCCGTAGGTGTCGTGGAAGTGGACGCCGATCCGGTCCAGCGGGATCCCGGCGCCGACGACCTCGCCGATCAGCGCGGTGACCTGGCCGGGCGTGCCGACGCCGATGGTGTCGCCGAGGCTGAGCGCCGAGCAGCCGAGGTCCATCAGGCGGCGCGCGACGGACGCGACCTGCGCGAGCGGCACGTCGCCCTCCCACGGGTCGCCGCAGACCATGGACACGTACGCGCGCACCCACAGGCCCTCGTCGCGCGCGCGCCGGACGACCGGCTCGAACATCGCGAGGGACTCGTCGATCGTGCGGTTCAGGTTGCGGCGGGCGAACGTCTCGGTCGCCGAACCGAAGATCGCGATCTCGGTGACGCCGTTGGCGAGCGCCCGGTCGAGCCCCCGCTCGTTCGGCACCAGCACGGGATAGCGCAGGTCGGGGGAGCGCGGCAGGACGCCGAGCAGGTCCTCGGCGTCGGCGAGCTGCGGCACCCACCTGGGATGGACGAACGAGGTCGTCTCGATCGTCGTCAGCCCCGCGTCGGCGAGCCGGGTGACGAACTCGGACTTCACCTCGACCGGGACGATCGACTTCTCGTTCTGCAGCCCGTCGCGCGGGCCGACCTCGTAGACAGTGACGCGCTCGGGGAGCCCGTCGAGCGGTACGCGCATGGCGCTCAGTCCTCCGACTCGATCACGGCCAGCACCTCGTCCAGGGCGACCTGGGACCCGGCGCGGACCGGCAGGGACGCCACCACCCCGGCGCGCGGCGCGGTGACGGTGTGCTCCATCTTCATCGCCTCGACGACGACGAGCGGCTGGCCCTCCTCGACCTCGTCGCCCTCGGCGGCCTTCACCGCGAGGACGGTTCCGGGCATCGGGCTCCGCAGGACGCCGTCGCCGGAGACGGCCGCCGCGCCGGTGCCTTCGGCGCGTTCGTGCTCGGCGAGGGCCCAGGTCCGTCCGCCGCGGCCGAGCCACAGGGTGCTGCCGTCGCGCGCGCACGAGTAACGGGTCGTCCGGCCGTCGTAGGTGAGGACGAGGTCGGATCCGTCGCGGCGGAGCGATGCGGCCACCGGCTGCTCGTCGCCGACGCATACGCGCGCGGACGAGGCGCGCCCCTGGACGCGTACCTCGACCGGATCGGAACCGGCCGGGGTGATGAGCCACGGCGTCCAGGCGGGACGGCCCGGGCGCCAGCCGTCCGGGATGGCCCACGGGTCCGGGTCGTCGCTCTCCAGGGCCAGCATCCGTTCCAGCGTGGCGGTGGCGAGCACCTCGGCCGGGACGTCGCGCAGCCCGGCGGTCAGCTCGTCCATGGACCGCTCGACCAGCCCGGTGTCCAGGTTGCCGGAGACGACGGACGGCGAGGTCAGCAGCCTGCGCAGGAACGCGACGTTCGTCGTGACGCCCAGCAGGTCGTACCCGCCGAGCGCCCGGTCGAGGACGGTCAGCGCGGTCTCGCGGTCCGGGCCGTGCACGATGACCTTGGCGAGCATCGGGTCGAACGAGCCGCCGACGACCGTCCCGACCTCGATCCCGGAGTCCACGCGCGCTTCCGAACCGGAGGCCAGCGCCAGGACGCGCCCGCCGGTCGGCAGGAAGCCGCGCGCCGGATCCTCGGCGTAGACGCGCGCCTCGACGGCATGGCCGGACAGCGCGACCTCGGACTGGCCGAACGGCAGTGGCTCGCCGGATGCCACGCGCAACTGGAGTTCGACCAGGTCGAGACCGGTGACCAGCTCGGTGACCGGGTGCTCGACCTGGAGCCGCGTGTTCATCTCCATGAAGAAGTACTCGTCCGGACGGTCCGCCGAGACGATGTACTCGACCGTGCCCGCGCCGACGTAGCCGACAGCGCGGGCCGCCGCGACGGCGCTCTCGCCCATCCGCGCCCGCGCCTCGGCGGACAGCAGCGGCGACGGCGCCTCCTCGATGATCTTCTGGTGGCGGCGCTGCAGCGAGCACTCGCGCTCGCCCAGGTGGACGGCGTTGCCGTGCGCGTCGGCGAAGACCTGGATCTCGATGTGCCGCGGGTTCTCCACGAACCGCTCGGCGAGCAGCGTGTCGTCGCCGAAGGACGTGCGGGCCTCGCGCCGCGCGGACGCGATCGCCTCCGGCAGCTCCCCGGCCGTCCGGACGAGCCGCATGCCCTTGCCGCCGCCGCCCGCGGACGGCTTGAGCAGTACCGGAAGCCCGACCTCCAGCGCGGCGGCCTCCAGCTCGGCGTCCGACAGGCCCGGTTCGTCCCGTCCGGGGACGACCGGGACGCCCGCCGCCGCGACGGTCCGCTTCGCGCGGATCTTGTCGCCCATCGCGTCGATCGCCGACGCGGGCGGCCCGACGAAGACGACCTCGGCCTCCTCGCACGCGCGCGCGAAGGCGGTGTTCTCCGCGAGGAACCCGTAGCCGGGATGGATCGCCGCCGCGCCCGTCGCGCGCGCCGCGTCCAGCACGGCCTCGATCGACAGGTAGGACGGGATCTCGACGGCCTCGTCCGCGAAGGCCGTGTGGTAGGTGTCGCCCGCCGTGTGGACCGCGATCGTCCGCAGCCCGAGCCGCCGCGCGGTGCGGAACACCCGGACGGCGATCTCGCCCCGGTTGGCGACCAGAACGCTCTCGAACATCTCGCCCCTCACATCCGGAAGACGCCGTAGCCGACCGGCTCCAGCGGCGCGTTCGCCGCGGCCGACAGCGCGAGACCCAGCACGCGGCGCGTGTCGCGCGGGTCGATGACGCCGTCGTCCCACAGCCGGGCCGTGGAGTAGTACGGGTTGCCCTGGTCCTCGTACTGCGCGCGGATCGGAGCCTTGAACTCCTCTTCCTCCTCGGCGGACCACGCGTCGCCGAGCTGGTCGCGCCGGACGGTCGCCAGCACGCTCGCGGCCTGCTCGCCGCCCATCACCGAGATCCGCGCGTTCGGCCACATCCACAGGAAGCGCGGCGAGTAGGCCCGCCCGCACATCGCGTAGTTGCCCGCGCCGAACGAGCCGCCGATGACGACCGTGAACTTCGGTACGCGCGCGCACGAGACGGCCGTGACCATCTTCGCGCCGTGCTTGGCGATGCCGCCCGCCTCGTACTCGCGCCCGACCATGAAGCCGGTGATGTTCTGGAGGAACACGAGCGGGACGCCGCGCTGGTCGCACAGCTCGATGAAGTGCGCGCCCTTCTGCGCCGACTCGGCGAACAGGATGCCGTTGTTCGCGATGATCCCGACCGGGTGGCCGTGGATGTGCGCGAACCCGGTCACCAGGGTCGTCCCGAACTCCTTCTTGAACTCCTGGAACCGGGACCCGTCCACGACGCGGGCGATGACCTCGCGCACGTCGTAGGGGGTGCGGGCGTCCGGCGGGACGACGCCGTACAGCTCGTCCGGGGAGAACAGGGGCTCGTCCGGCGCGGCGGTCTCCCACGGCCGCGGCGAGCGCGGGCCGAGCGTCGCGACGATGTTCCGGACGATCGACAGCGCGTGCGCGTCGTTGTCGGCGAGATGGTCGGTGACGCCGGAGATCCGCGAGTGCAGCTCGCCGCCGCCGAGCTCCTCGGCCGTGACGACCTCGCCGGTCGCGGCCTTCACCAGCGGCGGACCGCCGAGGAAGATCGTCCCCTGGTTGCGGACGATCACCGCCTCGTCGCTCATCGCCGGCACGTACGCGCCGCCCGCCGTGCAGGACCCGAGCACCGCCGCGATCTGCGGGATGCCCCGCCCGGACATCGTGGCCTGGTTGTAGAAGATGCGCCCGAAGTGCTCGCGGTCGGGGAACACCTCGTCCTGCTTCGGCAGGAACGCGCCGCCCGAGTCGACCAGGTACACGCAGGGCAGCCGGTTGTGGAGGGCGACCTCCTGCGCGCGCAGGTGCTTCTTGACCGTCATCGGGTAGTACGTGCCGCCCTTGACGGTCGCGTCGTTGGCGACGACCACGCACTCGCGGCCGGAGATCCGCCCGACGCCGGTGATGATGCCCGCACCCGGCGCGTCGTCCCCGTACATGCCGGTCGCGGCGAGCGGCGACAGCTCCAGGAACGGCGAACCCGGGTCGAGCAGGGTGTCCACCCGGTCGCGGGGCAGCAGCTTGCCGCGCTTGACGTGCCGCTCGCGGGCCCGCTCGGGGCCGCCGCGCGCGGCCGTGTCCAGCCGCTCGCGCAGCTCGGCGGCCAGCGCCTCGTTGTGCGCGGTGTTGGCCTTGAAGGCCTCGCCCGCCGGATCGGCGCGCGTGCCCAGCACCGGCCAGGATCCGGTTCCGCTCCCGCTCACCCGGTCATCACCCGTCCCCATCGACAGTTAATGCTCGTTAACAAGTGCGATGTTAATGCTCGTTAACAGGATTCGTCTACACTCCCATCATGACCGACGTGAGCACGGCGAACCCGCGCCGGGCCGAGATCCTCGCCGCGGCGGCCGAGCTGTTCGCCCGGCGCGGCTTCCACGGCACCTCCATCGGCGACCTCGGCCGCGCCCTCGGCCTCACCGGACCGGCCCTCTACCGGCACTTCCGGGGCAAGGAGGCCGTGCTCGCCGAGATGCTCGTCGACATCAGCGAGCGGCTGCGCGCCGAGGGCGTCCGCCGGGCCGCCGCGCCCGACCCGTCCGCCGCCCTGGACGCCCTGCTCGACTGGCACATCTCCTTCGCGCTGGACAACCCCGCGCTGATCACCGTGCACGAGCGGGAGCTCGACAACGTGCCCGAGCCGCAGCGCCACCAGGTCCGGCGCGTCCAGCGGGCCTACGTCGAGGAATGGGTCGGCGTGCTGCGCCGGCTGCGTCCGGACGAGCCGGAGCCGCGCGTCCGGGCCGCCGTCCACGCCTGCTTCGGCCTGCTCAACTCGACCCCGTACAGCGCGGCCGGTCTCGACCGTCCGGAGATGGCCGCGCTGCTGCACACGATGGCCCGCGCCGCGCTGGCCTGTTAGCGCGCCTCGGAGCGCCCGCTAACAGGAGGACGGACGGCCCTTGAGCGCCTCCACGACGTCCTCGGCGAAGGTCCCGGCGTCGGCGGCCGTCCCGTCGAAGATCTTGTTCGCGCACTCGCGGAAGGTCGCGGAGAACGTCGGATAGTGCTCGGTGACCGGGCGCGGCCGGGCGCGGCCGAGCGCCGTCACGACGGCCCGCCCCAGCTCGGTGAGCTGCGGCTGGTTCGGCAGGTCCGGGTCGCCCGGCGTGGGCGGACGGCGCATCAGCTCGGAGCACGAGCGCGCCTGCACGTCCGCCGGCGAGTGCTTCTCGGGGGACAGGCCGAGCGCCGAGTAACGGGCGGGCGCGAACCCGCCGCACGAGAAGAGCTGGCGCTGCGCGGCCGTCCCCGAGAGGAAGCGGACGAGATCGGCGCTCGGCCCCGGATTGGGGGAGTGGGCCGAAACCGCGAGATTCTGGCCGCCCAGCACGGTGCGCCCCGGAAGCGGAGCCACGTGGAACAGCAGACGATCGCCGCTCGCGCGCATGCGCGGCTCGGTGGCCAGGGCCGAGAACGCGTAGGGCCAGTTCCGCATCAGCTTGTCGCCGTTTGCGAAAGCGTTGATGGCGTCCTGCTCCTGGAACTGCCGTGAAGCTTTCAGCGACTCCTGGGTTCGCGGCACGAGACGGCGGAGCGCGGGGTAGACGCGGTCCTTGAGCGATTTCTCATCCGCGTGCGCGTTACCGGTGAGGACGTCCGCCGCGCCGTCGTTCCACACGTCCTCAAGGAGGTTGACGGTCAGCCCCTCGTAGTCGTCCAGCTGGGCGTCGTACCCGCGGTCGAGCAGATCGGACCAGGTCGCGGGCGGTGTGGTGCCCTCGCGGTAGTAGAGCAGGCCGACGTCCAGGTTGAACGGCACGGCATACTGCTCGCCTTTCCACTGGCCCGTGCGCAGCGCGGCGGGGATGAAGTCGGCGGGATCGGACAGGCCGCCCAGCTTCCGGAGGTAGCCCGCCTCCGCGAACTGCGCCGTCCAGGTGTTGTCCATGATCAGGACGTCGTAGGCGCACCCGCCGGACTGCTCGACCGCCGCGAGCTGGCTGTGCTGGAGATCGGTCGAGTCGGACACCTCGACCAGGCGCGCGTGCCGGTGCGGCCGTCCGTCCGGGTAGGACGAGGCGTTCCACTGCTTGATCAGCGCCCGCCGCTGCGCCTTGAGGCTCACGTCCGTCCCGCCCGCCACCACCAGGTCCTTGCGCCCGCAGTCGGCGGCCAGCGCGTGGTACGGCGTGCTCGGATGGATCTGCGACACCAGGCCCGCCGCGAGAACGGCCAGCGCGCCCACGGACGCGCACAGCAATGCGGCCCGGCGGGAGAAATGCGTCCCGTGCTGGCGCGCCTGCTGGCGGCGTATCTCCTGGTGCCGCGCTTTGTCGTGCCTTGCCTCGTGCGCGCGTGGTGGCGTCGGCGACGGACCGCCGGTGGCATCACCGTTCGTCGAGGACGCGTCGAAACGCCGGTTTTCGTCAGGCGGATCGCCGTCCCGGGACGGCGGACGGGCCGGACGGTCGCGGTCGTCGTCTTCGGTGGTCATCGCAGTCCCGAGAGGAGTTGGGCGGCTTGTTCCTGTTCGGGGGCGTTGGTCAGGGAGACGCAGCGGCCCCGGCCGGGACCGAGCGCGGACGTGAGCTGCGCGATGTGCGCCGTCCCGCAGCCCGCCGGGCCGGTGAGGACGACGGTGAGGCGCAGGTTCGGGTTGGCCGCGCGGAAGGGCCCGGACAGCCAGGAGGCCAGCCCGGACGCGTCCGGGTTGCTGCCCGCGCTCTCGCCGTCGGTGACGAGGAGGAGGTCCTGCCTGCCGCTGGACAGGTTCGCGGCGGCGAGCGCGGAGCGGAACGGCAGGTCCCCGCCGACCGTCGTGACCGCCTGGAGCTGGTTGCCGACCTGGTCCTTCTGGTCGGACTGGGCGTCGCGCGGCGGGACGTTCCCGAACGTGGCCGGATTGCGGGGATCGGCGGCCGACGAGAACACCTGGAGGCCGACGCGGTCCGAGCCCTGGAGCTGGTCCACGAAGCTCTGCAGGAACGTCACGGCGCGGTTGAGGCGCGTCCCGCCCGATGCGGCCGGTCCCCCTCCGCCCGCCGATCCCGCCGTGGGCGTGGTGGCGGGTGATGCTGAGGCCGCGGGCGACGCGGGCGTCGCGGACCCGGCGGCCTGGTCCATCGAGCCGGAGACGTCCAGCAGGAGCGTCGCCGAGACCTTCGGGCGCGCGGCGGCGAGCCGGTCCAGCGCGGCCTGGACCGGGGGAGTGCCGTTCAGCTGGACGAGCGGCGGGACGGCCCGCTCACCGACCATGCCCTGGAGCCGGGACAGGTAGAAATGCTCGGAATCGCCCTCCGGCGGCGCGGGGATCTCGCCGCGGTCGTCGCGCAGGCCCTGCTCGCTCAGCGGGTGCGCGGCCAGCCAGGACCGCAGGTCGCCGATCGCGTCGTCGCGCGCCCGGGTGTCCTGCCCGCGCCAGGTCAGCTGGACGAACGGGTAGTTCATGGTCGGCAGGCCGACCGCGTAGTACGGGTGCAGCCGCCAGCCCGCGCTCAGGTCGGACGAGGCGTCGGCCGGTCCGCACCGGTCGCCGAGGGCGCGTCCGGCGTCGTAGTCGGCGAGGACCTGCTCGGGGACGGCGACGGCGATGTCCGACGGAGGCGCCAGGCCCTGCGCCGCCTGCGCGCGGAACCGGCACAGGAGCGTGACCGCGTCGGGCGCCACGAGGTCGGGCGGGCTCGCGAACTTCTCCGCCGCGCTCGGGGACGCGCCCTCCTGCGCGTCGTACAGCGCGGGGGTCACTGCGAGCGCCGCCGCCGAGGTGTCCGGGACGGGACGGGCGATGCCGCGCAGCTTCACCCCCGATTGGGCGATCTGCTTCAGCAGCGCGCCCGGGCTGGACTTCAGCGGCGCGCTGTAGGGGCTCGCGACCGCCGCGTCCGTCTTCGGGAACAGGGCGAGCACCATCGGCGAGGTGCCTAGCGACCGGTACTGCCGGAACCGCGGATCGCCGTTCCCGCCGGCCTGGCCACCGTGCGGGACGAAGTCGAGCTCGGTGCCGCTCGCCGGGATCCACACGTCCGGCTGCGGGCCGAGGAGCTGCTGGTCCTCGCCCGTGTCGTTGCGCCGCCACAGGCGGCTGAACGCGTCGTAGAGCGAGACCGGCCCCGGCTCCGGGACGACCGTGACCGTGTAGCGGCGGCAGCCGGCGTCCCGGCGGTCGGCGACGAACTCCGCCGCCGCCGCGCGCAGCGGCGTCAGCATCTCCGGCGCGGACATCACGCGAAGCTCCAGCGGCTGCCCGCACGGCTGCGCCGCGTCGCGCAGCGCCCGCACGCCGAGCACCGCGAGCAGCACGAGCACCATCGCCGCCGCGCCCAGGAGCAGGCACGCGAGCGCCCTCGCCATCCACGCCAGCGTCGTCGTCGCGCGCGCCAGCACGTTGTGCACCAGGTCCGGACGCGACCGCCAGAGGAACACCGAGAACCCGGCGAGCACGACGAGCGTGACGACCGTGTTGAGCCAGAAGTAGCCGTGGAAGACGGTCACGAGCAGGCCCACGAGGACGGACGAGGCCAGCTCGAAGGCCATGACCTCCGTCAGCCGCCGCAGGGGTGAGCGCCTCTCGTCCGGGGCCGCCGGGCTCCGGCCGTCGGGGGGTGGGGCGTTGTCGGTCTCTTCGGTCACCACGCTGCCAGTCACCGCTCGCTGTCGCCGAATCGCCCCAAGCGTAGTGACCTGGACACCGCGGCGGGTCCGAATCCGGCGACCATGATCGGCCGTTTTGTTCCGGTTCGGACGGCCCGACGGACGGACAGGCGGGTTGGCGGACAGGCGCGCGGGCGGACGGACGCGCGGACGGACGCGCGGACGGACGGTGACGGCTTGACTTCACCGCCGGTCCGTAGCTCGATGGGAAACGGCGGACCGCGCAGGCGGCCCGGCCGGACGAGGAGTCGCGCATGGGTGTCGACGGCGTCAGCTTCTACGAGATCGCGGACGGGGAGCCGGACCGTCCGGCCGTCGCGGGACCCGGCGGGCCCCTCACCTACGGCGAGCTGCACGAACGGGTGAACCGCTGCTCGGCGGTACTGCGCGGGCTCGGGCTGCGGCGCGGTGACACGGTCGCCACCGTCCTCGGGAACCGGCCGGAGTTCCTCGTCGCGCTGTTCGGCGCGCTCCAGAACGGGCTCTACCTCGTCCCGGTCAGCCGTCATCTCAGCCCGCCGGAGATCGGCTACATCCTCGCCGACAGCGGCGCGGGCGCGGTCATCACCGAGGGCGCGCTCGGCGTGACGGTCGAGAACGCCGTACGGGCGGCGGAGGCCGGTTCGGTCGCCGTCCTCAACGTGGATGAGCCGGAATGGCTGGAAGCGGCGTCCGAAATCGCGGCGGACGCGCGGCGCATGGGCTCGGTCATGCTCTACACCTCCGGCACGACGGGGAAGCCGAAGGGCGTCCGGCGTCCGCTGCTCGACCTGCCGCCGGAACCGGTGTTCGACCTGCTCAGGCAGACCATCGGGCGGGACCTGCACCTCGCGCCCGGCGACGACGTGCACCTCGTCGTCGGTCCGCTGTACCACTCCGCGCCGTGCGCGCACGCGATGATGGCGCTGACGCTCGGGCACACCGTCGTCGTGCCGCCGCGCTTCGAGCCGGAGGGCGCGTTGCGGCTCATCCAGGAGCACCGCGTGACCAGCACGTTCATGGTCCCGACGATGTTCCACCGCCTGCTCGGGCTTCCGGCGGACGTGCGCGACCGCTACGACACCTCGTCCCTGAGGCAGGTCTTCCACAGCGCCGCGCCCGTCGCCGTCCACACCAAGCGGGCGATGATGGACTGGTGGGGGCCGGTGCTCTGGGAGTACTACGGCTCCACCGAGAGCGGCGCGGTCGTGGTCGCGAAACCGGACGAATGGCTCGCACACCCCGGAACCGTCGGCCGCGCCGTGGACGGCGTCGAGATCAGGATCCTGGACGAGGACGGCCGGGAACTGCCGCCCGGCGAGACCGGCATGATCTACGTGCGGGGCGGCACGCTCGGCTTCGAGTACCACCGCGACCCGGCCAAGACCGCCGCCGCCCACCGCGGCGACCTCTACACCCCCGGCGACCTCGGCCACCTCGACGAGGACGGCTTCGTCTACATGAGCGACCGGCGCACCGACCTCATCATCTCCGGCGGCGTCAACCTGTACCCGGCGGAGATCGAGGCCGTCCTGCTCGGGCATCCGGCGGTCGCCGACGTGGCGGTCATCGGCGTCCCGGACGAGGAGTGGGGGCAGCGGCCCGTCGCCCTCGTGGAGCCCGCCCCCGGTCACGCGCCGGACGAGGCGCTCGGCGCCGAGCTGCTGGCGTACTGCGAACCGCGCCTCGCCCGCCTCAAGCATCCGCGCCGGATCGAGTTCCGGGCCGCGCTTCCGCGCACGCCTTCGGGCAAGCTCAGCCGCTCGCGCCTTCGCGAGGAGTACATGAAGCACTGACTTCGGGAATTACTCGAAGCACTGACTTCGGGAACCACTTGAAGTGCTGACTTCGGGAACCTCGCGACCGGTCGAACGCATCGAGCCTCGCCGTGCGTACCACGGGCATGAGCGAGCCCAAGACCGTCCCCATGGCCCCGGCCGAACGAGCGTTCATGGAGCAGCGGACGGATGCGTCCATGCGGGGGGACGCTTGTGAGCGTGCGGAACGGCTCGTCTGGCAGCTCTCGTACCTGCTGGAAGAGCTCCGCGTCGCGGTGAACGAGCTCACCGCCGAACGCTCGGGAGCGCCCGGACACCGGCGGGAGGACGACGTTTCCACGCTCATGTTCCCCGATCCGGAACCGGCCACGGGCGTCCACTCTCTCGACTCCCTCGGTTCCCACGTCACCGGACGCTTCGGACGGCGTCCGGAAAGGAGGTGAGGCTTCTCGACCGATCTTTCGGGCCCTGCCCGGCCGGTCGTCGCACCGTTTCGGACGCCCCGCGACGACCGGCCTCCGCCCTCGGCCGGGGCCTCGGTGCCGGCGCTGGCGTGTTAGCGACCGCGACGGGCTGCTAGCAGCCGCGTGTAGTCGTGCGCCCCGGCCAGGACCGCCCGGTGGACGGCCCGAGCGATGCGCGCCCCCCACTCCGAACGCGGACCCGCGAACGGCTCCGGTTCGCCCGGGGTTTCGGGCGCCGCCACACAGACGGCGTCGGACGCGGTGCCGGTCCCCGCGTATCCGGCCTCCAGCATCGCCTGCGACTTGGCCTCCGTCACCGTCATCACCGCGTTGACCAGCGCCGCGTCCGACAGCGGGACGGGCACGGAGACCACGATGTTGATCGTCCCCGGACGGAGGACCGCGCCGTCCAGGCGGATCGGGGCGAGTTCCGGGTCGTCCGCGCCGACGGGAGCGGCGGCCCACGTCGGGACGCGCAGCCCCACGGTCGCCGACACCTCGACGCCGCCGTCCTCGGCTCGCTGCGTGCGCTCGACGGAAGCGGCGGTGAGCATCCCGACACCGGGTCCTTCGAGGCCGTACGCGGCGGCGAGCTCGTGGAGGTGCTCGACCGGGTCCATCCGCGAGTACGCGCCCGCGACCTGCGCGTTCAGCACCCAGCGGGCGGAGGTCAGGCCGCCGCCGAGCATCGCCGACGAGATCGTCCGGTACCCGTCGCCGGGCCGCCAGACAGTGGCCGCGAGTCGCGCGCCGTCCTCCTCGCGCCAGTGCAGGTCGACAATCACTCGCCGGCTCCTTCGCCAGGACGGGCGGGACGTTCGCCAGGACGGGCGGGACGTTCGCCAGGACGGGCGGGACGTTCCAGCGCCAGCAGCGGGCGCCCCTCCGCATCATGGGACACGCTGACGCCGGCGTCGAAATGGGCCGCGATCGTCTCGCGGGTCAGCACGTCCGCGGGCGACCCGGACGCGGCGACGCGACCGTCCGAAAGCAGTTCGAGCCGGTCGGCGTACTGAGCGGCGAGCGTGAGGTCGTGGATCGTGGACATGACGGTGAGGCCGTCCGCGAGCCGGAGCCGGTCGACGAGCTCCATGACCTGCTGCTGATGGCCGATGTCGAGGGCGGTCGTCGGCTCGTCCAGGAGCAGGACCGGCGTCTGCTGCGCCAGCGCCCGCGCGAGGACGACCCGCTGCCGCTCGCCGCCCGACAGCTGGTCGAGCGTGCGCGCCGCCAGCCCGGACAGGTCGAGCCGCTCCAGCACGTCCGCGGTGACCGACCGGTCGTGCGTGCTCTCGCGTCCGAAATGCGGGATGTAGGGGGAACGGCCGAGGAGCGCGTAGTCGAAGACGGTCATATCCGGCGGCAGGCGCGGACTCTGCGGGGCATAGGCGACCAGGCGGGCGCGCTGCCGGGGACGCATGGCCCGGACGTCCCGTCCGGAGATCCGGATCGTCCCCCGCCCGTCGCGCAGGCCCAGCACGGCGCGCAGCAGCGTCGACTTCCCGGCCCCGTTCGGGCCGATCACGGCCGTCCAGGAGCCGGCGGCGACCTCCATGGTGACCGAGCGGAGGACGCGCCGCCCGCCCAGCTCGACGTCCAGGTCCCGGACCGAGACCGTCATACGTCCACCTGCCTGCGGGTCGCGCGCAGGACGAGCACGAAGAACGGGCCGCCGACGAAGGCGGTGACCACGCCGAGCGGCAGCTCGGCGGGCGCGACGACCGTGCGCGCGACGAGGTCGGCGAGCTCCAGGAAGGCGCCGCCCACCAGCAGCGACAGCGGCAGGACGATCCGGTAGGAACCCCCCGCGAGCCGCCGCACCAGGTGCGGGACGACGATCCCGACGAACGCGATCAGCCCGCTGACCGCCACGGCGCAAGCGGTCGCGAGCGACGCGGCGAGCAGAACCAGCAGGCGCACTCGCGCCGCTGACATCCCGAGCGTCGTCGCCTCCTCGTCGCCGACGGCGAGGACGTCGAGCAAGCGGCCGTGAGTGAGCAGTACGACGACCGCTATCAGCGCGTAGGGCGCGACCATCCGCAGCTGTCCCCAGTCGGCGGTGCCGACGCCGCCGAGGATCCACGCGAAGATCCGCTGGAGCTGCTGCGAGTTCGCCTGCTGCAAGAACGTCTGGACCGCCGACAGGAAGTTCGCGACCGCGACCCCGGCGAGGACGAGCGTTCCCGTCCCGCCGCCGGTCCCGCCGCGCGCCGCGACCTGGCCGAGGCCGTAGGCGAGCAGCACGCCGGTGATCGCCCCGGTGAAGGCGGCGAGCGGCACCGCGAAACCGGGCGCGTCGCGCAGCGTGACGATCACGAGCGTCGCGCCGACGCCGGCACCGGCCGCCGCGCCCAGCAGGTACGGGTCGGCGAGCGGATTGCGGAAGACGCCCTGGTAACCCGCTCCCGCGATCGCGAGCAGCCCGCCGACGAGCGCCGCCATCAGCACGCGCGGCAGCCGCAGCTCGAAGAGTACGTTGTGCTCGACGACGCCGAGCCCGGAGTCGAGATGGACGAACGGGACCGTGTCCGCGAGCGCCTTCAGCACGCCGGACACGGGCAGCCCGGCCGCTCCGACCAGCAGCGCGCCGAGCATCGTCGCGGCGAGCGCGGCGAGAGCGACCGCCAGCTGCACGGGCCGCAGCCGAGCCCGCTGTTCGCGCTGCGGACGAGCGAGCAACCCGTCCAGGCGGGCCCGCTGTCCACGACGAGGGCGGGCGCGGAGTCCGCCCAGGCGGGCCCGCTGTCCACGACGAGGGCGGGCGCGGAGTCCGCCCAGCCGGGCCCGCTGTTCGCGGCGGGGGCGGGCGAGGAGCCCGCGCAGCCGCGAACGCGGGCGGGCGGGCGTCACTTCGAGGCCGACGCCTTCTGCACGGCGGCGGCGATGGCCTTCACGAAGTCGGGCAGGCGCGGACCCCAGCGGGACGCGATGTCGTCGTCCAGCTCGACCGTGTTCTGCTTCTTCACCGCCGACAGCGCGGACCAGCCCGGACGCTTGCCGACGGCCACGCCGGACTGGCCGCAGCACTTGGTGTCCGCGAGGAGGATCATGTCCGGGTCGCGGCGCAGCAGGTACTCCTGCGAAAGCTGCGGATAGCCGCCGGACGCCTTGTCCGCGCCGTCGGCGATGTTCTGCAGCCCGAACAGCGCGTAGACCTGGCCGACGAAGGTCTTGGACGTCACCGTGTGCAGCTCGTTGTCGAGCTCGTGATAGTAGCTGAGCTGACGACCCCCGGCCGCCTTGCTCGCGCCCGCCACCGTCTGCTGGATGCCGGTGCGCATCCGCTCGGTCAGCTTCGTCGCCTCGGCGGTGTGCCCGGTGGCCTTGCCGAGGTCCTCGATCTCGTCGTACGCCTCGTCCAGCTTGGTGGCGGCGGGCTCCAGCAGGACCGGGATCTTCACCTTGGTCAGCGCGTCGACGATGCCGTCCATGTCGTTGGACAGCACGACCAGGTCGGGCTTGGTCGCGATGACGGCCTCGGCGTTCGGCTTGAAGCCGCTCAGCTTGGTGCGCGGCGCGTCGGCGGGGTAGTTCGACAGCTCGTCCACCGCGGTCACCTGCTTGCCCGCGCCGATCGCGAACAGCGTCTCGGTGTGCGTCGGGGAGAGCGACACGATGCGCTTCGGCGTCGCCGGGATGGTGACGCTGCCGTTCGACGCCTGGACGACGACGGGGCCGCCGCCGGACGCCCCGCCCTTGTCCTTGCCCGAGTCGCCGGATCCGCCGCAGGCGGACGCCAGCGCCATCGCGCCGATCACGAGGGACGCGCCGAGGGCGCGCACGGGTCTCACAGCCTGCCTCCAAGGCATGCGGCGGGCACGCGATCCGCCGGTGACGGACGGCCCTACCGCGAGGTCGAAATCGTCGGCGTGCGGCAAGGCGACCTGGCTCGGCCTTCGGGGGAGGCCATCACAGTTGCGGGACAGCGCCGGGGTCTCACCGGACTTCGCTCAGCGCACGCTTGAACTGCAACGTTATCAGCAGGCCGGCGGCCGATCGTCCGCCCCCGCGGCCGATCGCCCGGCCTCGCGGAGGCCCGGCGGCAGCGGCGGGATTGACGGAGTGAGTATTCACTCCGTAGCGTGGGCGGCGACGCCGCACCCTCGTTCACGGAGGAACGCAGTGACCATCACGCTCAACCACACGATCGTCCCCGCCGTCGACAACGAGGCCGCCGCACGCTTCCTCGCCGCGGTCCTCGGCCTGGAGTACGACGGTCCGCACCCCGTCGCGAAGCACTTCGCGCCGCTGCGCATCAACGACGAGCTGTCCTTGGACTTCATGACGGTTCCGGACCCGACCGGCCATCACCTGGCCTTCGACGTGGACCCGGCCACGTTCGACACCGCCGTCGCGTACCTGCGCGCGCACGAGCTGCCCCATGGCGACGGGCCGGGCGACCACACGAACGGCCGGGTGGCCGAGCAGCATCCCCTGGGCGCCCGTGGGGTCTACTTCGCGGACCCGTCCGGCAACCTGTACGAACTCATCTCCCCGGCCTGAGCCGAGACTCACTGCCCGAGCGAGGGGCGTACGCGCGCAGGCTGGGTGAGCAGCGGACGCACGCGCGCGCAGAACGCCTCGATGTCGTCCGTCGCAGGGCGCTCGTCCTTGAGGAACATCGCCATCTGGAGGGACGGGCCGAAGGCGCCGAACCGCTCCATGTCCGCCTTCCGGACGGGCTGCACCACGAAATGCAGGTGGCCGGGCCGCCCCTGCGCGTGCGACCAGAGGCACACGTACACCTGCTCGGGCCGGACGAGTTCGGTGACAGCGGCCGACACCCGCCGCAGCAACGGCCCGAGCGCCGCGCTCTCGCCGTCGCCGAGATCGGCGACGTGCAGGACGTGGCGGAGCGGTTTGACGATGAGCGTGCCCAGGCCGAGCGGAGCGACGGCGTGCTCCACCACCCAACCGTCGACTTCGGCGATGCGTCCGCCGGGAAGCGGACGCTTCCCCGTCGCCAGGTCACAGGCGAGGCATTCCTCGTGCGCGCGCACGAGGTTCAGGGCTCGCGCGGAGGATCGGACGCCACGCGGTCCCGTGCTTCGCTGAAGAAGTCATGCACGGCCGTCGCGCCGGGCAGCAGCCGCAGCGGACGCGCCGCTCCGAAAGGCGCGTTCCAGAACGCTCCTACCCGCGTCCGCCAGGGGCCCGCGTAGGCGTACGGCTCGGGCAGATACCCGTCGCCGGGTGAGACGCCGTAATTGACCTCGTCCACGGTGATGGCGATGTCGAAGTGCTCGGGCCACAGGATCGGACGCTCGTTCGGTTCCAGCCTGAGCAGCGCCTCCCTGCCCCACGCGAAGGCACGCTCGATGACGGCGGCCTCGCCCGCGTCGATGCCGATGGTGTCGTCCGGGCCGAGGCCGCTGCCCTCCTTGTAGACGCCCTCGGGCCGTCCGGCCGTCACGTCCGCGGCGGTCGCCACCTCGCGGAACGTCAGCCCGTTCATCGGGACGGCCCTCTCGTCCACCACGAGCTCCGTCCCGCGCACGCGCAGGAGGGGCCTGGCCACCGTGCCGAAGCCGCCGTCCAGCACGGCCAGCTCGATCGACCCGCTCGTCCGGAACTGGGGTCCCGCGAGGACCATCTCGGCGACGCCGTGCAGCGCCTGTCGCGTACCTTTCGCCATCATGTCCGTCACCTCCACGCCATCCTCCGACCGTCGCTCCCGCGAGTCCATGCCCGTGGCTCCTCGCGCGCGTACGGCCGGGTCAGGCACCACGCCCTTGCTCTCCGCCACCGTCCGATCCCAACGCTAGGACCCCGGCTCGTCGACCACCCGGTCATCACGGTGTTCTCCATAGAACGTGACCTGCCGCGCCATGACCTCGCGCATGGACGCGTCCCTGGAGACCCCGTAGACGACCCCGGGAAAGTCCATCTCCCGCTGAACCCGCCAGATCTCGTCATGCCGATCCGGCCCGAACGACTGCGCGGGCACACCCACCGCGACCCATCCGATCGGCACGACCGCATCCGCCTCCAACCGCGACCCCACATGCAGGACGCTGTTGATGCGCATCTCCGCCCGCGCACCGACCACCGCGCCCGGAAAGACGGAAGACCCGGTGGCGAGAAACGCCTCGTCCTCGACGATCGCGCCGTTGACGTGCGCGTGCGGTCCGACGAGCACCGAATCGCCGATGACGACGGGATGGCCTTCGCGCCCGCGCACGAGAGCGTTCTCCATCACCACGACGTCCGCGCCGAGGGTCACTTCGCCGTCTTCTGCGGTGAGCACCGCACCATGCAGCACCCGAGCGTTCTCCCCGAGCGTGACCGCACCGCACAACACCGCGGTCGGAGCCACGTACGCCGACGTCGGCACTACGGGACGCCGGCCTCGGTGCTCGATCAACATGGCGAAATCCCTCCGGCGTTCGAGTTGTCCACAGATCGGCGGTCGGCTTCCGGTGGCCGTGCGGTGGCCGCGACCCTTGATCCATGACCAGTCTCACATGGACGAAAACGTCCGACCGGAAGATCCGCCCGCTGGCCGACGGCCGCCCCGCGCGGCTCGCCGACATCCTGCCCACCGGAGCCGTGATCGCACGTCGCACCGCCGCCTGGATCTGGGGGATCGACGTGCTGTCGCCCGGCGTCCGCCCGGGCCAGTGGGAACTCGACCTCATTCACCCGGAACCCGCCCCGCCCGACACGCCGCCCGACCCCCGGTGGGCTCCCTTGCCGCCCGGCCACACCACCACCCACCACGGCGTCCGCCTGACGACCCGCACCCGCACGGCCCTCGACTGCGCCCGCTGGCTGCCGCGCCTCGACGCCGTCGCCGCCCTCGACCAGTTCCTCCGCGCCGGCGTCCCGGAACCGGAACTGCGCGCCATGGCCAGGGCCCTCCCCGGCTACCAGGGCGGCCGCCTCTCCGAGGTCCTCCGGATGAGCGACCGGGGCGCCGCCTCCCCGGGCGAGAGCTGGACCAGGGTCCTTTTGATCCGCGCCGGCTTCCCCCGTCCGACCACGCAGATCCCCGTCCCCGGCCCGCACGGCGAGCGCCTCTCCATCGACCTCGGCTACGAGCAGTGGCGCGTCGGCCTCGAATACGACGGCGAGCGCCATCACACCGGCCGCCGCGCCCGCGCCCACGACGACCACCGCCGCCGCTGGCTCCGCGCCCGCGGCTGGCAGATCATCCCCGTCACCAAGGACGTCCTGCCCCGTCCCGGCCCCTACCTCGAAGCCGTCCTCACCGCCCTCCTCGACCACGGCTGGCGCCCCGACGATCCCACCATGGACCGCCTGGCCACCCACCTGGCCCGCCTCCGCAACCCCACCACCCGCCACACCCAGCACGCCTTCCACTGACTCGGCCCCTCTCCCACCGCGACTCTGGAGCAAGAAAGGGAGCGACGAGGCGCCGCTGCCGTGCCTTCGGCTAGGAGGTGACGGGAAGGAGCGGCTTGGTGAAGTTGATGGTGTGGCGGTGGTAGCCCATGCGGGTCTCGTAGAAGGGGACGGAGATGGGGCTGGCGGCGAAGGTGTCGAGCGTCAGCAGGTGCGCGCCGCGGTCTCGGGCCCATTCCTCGGTGGCCTTCATGAGGGCGGTGCCCGCACCGCCGCGCCAGTGGCGGCGTTGGAGGGCCAGCGCGTTGACGTAGACGCGGGGGACGGCGATGTCCCTGGACAGTTGGTAGGCGGCGTCCTTGTGGGGGTGCTGGAAGGCGGCATGGACGAAGCCGACGGCCTCGCCGTCGTGGTCGGCCACGCGGACGAAGTGGTCGGGAGCGGTGGTCAGGAGCCTGGTCTCCAGGTAGTCGCTCAGACCGTCACTGCGCGGGGACTTGAAGGCTTCGGGGGCCAGCTCCCGGTAGTAGTCCGCGAAGTCCTGCCAGGCCCGCGCGACGCCGACGCCGTCTCCGGGGCGTGCGGGCCGGATCTCGTAGGTGGAAGGCATGGGGGGCGCTCCATCCGGTGGCTGTCGTGATCGCCTGAAGGAACGTCTCGGCGGGGCGGTTCGTCCCCGAGTCCGCCCGGGGAGTTGGCTCATGGCCGAGTGGGCTCCCGGGCCGAGTCAGGAGGTGGCCGGCGCGGGGGCGGTTGGACGGAGGGTTCGGTAGGCGAGGAGGCCGAAGGGGACGGG
Organism: Actinomadura gamaensis; assembly: GCF_042652125.1. Classification (NCBI taxonomy): domain Bacteria; kingdom Bacillati; phylum Actinomycetota; class Actinomycetes; order Streptosporangiales; family Thermomonosporaceae; genus Actinomadura; species Actinomadura gamaensis. Next base: position 266,290 of record NZ_JBHSIT010000006.1, read on the forward strand.
GGCCCAGAAGGTGATGGCGCGGAAGAGCAGGACGGCCTGGAGGGCGGGGGTCGTGGGCGTGTCCAGGGCGGCGAGGGCGGTGAGGAGGGCGGCTTCGGTCGTGCCCATGCTGCCGGGCAGGGGGATCGCCGCGCCCGCGGCGGCGCCCAGGAGGTACGCGGTGAGGAGGGGAATCGTGTCGCCGGCGCTGGTCAGGGTGCCGGGGATGGCCTGGACGCTGAGGGCGAACGCCACGGCCAGGACGAGGGTCGTCCCGGCCGAGCAGGACAGGGTGAGCGCCAGGTCGGCGGGGCGGCGGCACAGGTCGGTCAGGCCCGTCAGGGCGCGGACGACGGCGGGGGAGCGGACGGCGCGGCGGCCCCAGCGGAGCGCGATGGGCAGCACGATCAACGTGAACGGAAGGAGGAGCAGCGCGAGTCGCGCGAGGAGGTGCGGGTCGAGGTTGTCTCCGCCGCCCAGAGCGAGGGCACCGCCCATCAGCAGGAGGTCGGCGGGCGCGCCGGCGGCCTGGAGGACGGCGACCGCGACCAGGGCGCTCGCGACGGGCATTCCCCGCGTCACCAGGTAACGGGTGTTGACGGCCGCCGCGCCGAGGCCGCCGGGAGTGACGCGGTTGGCGGCGGCCGCGGTGAACTGGGTGAGGGTCGTCCGGCGGATGGGGAGCGGCCTGCCGGATGCGCCGCGCAAGGCGAAAGCGGCGAAAACGTAATGCAGAACTGCGAGGAGTGCGAGGGGAGGGAGGAATTCCCAGCGGGCGTCGCCGAGGGCCACGAACGCGGCGAGAGCGCGCCGGACACCCTGGGTGAGAATCAGTGCGGTGACGACGGCGGCGAGCGGAACGAGTGCGGCGGTGACGCGGATGCGACGTGAGCGGGTGACGGTCGTGCGCGCCCGGACCAACAGGGCGACCACCGCGCCGGGACCGGGAACGGCGTCACCGGTCAGGGCGGGGAGCCCGGTGGGCGCCGCGGGTCCGGCGCCGGCGGCGATGTTCTCCACACTGTTGTTGTCGGCGTTTTCGGTGACATTTATGCGGCGACTGGATTCACTTTTGGAAAACGGTGGCCGCCGGATGGAGTTGATCTCCGGAAAGGAGGGTCACGCGGCGGGTTGGTACCGGTCTTCTCGCGTTTGTGCGCCGATGTAGCGGAGCATCCCGCGCAACGCCCGCTGGTTCAGGCCACTCGGGACCATGCGGTAGCCCTGACGGTTGGCGAGCGCGAGGGCGGCGAAGCGCGCCTGGTCGAGGGCCGTCCACGGAATGTCGAAGCGCTCCCGGACGACCGTCGGCAGGCATCCGAAGGTGATGACGCGCAGCGGGCGTTCGGCGACGAGCCGTCCGGCGCGCTCGACCATCGCGCCGCCGACCGGCATCAGCGTGACGGTGTCGGAGCCGTATTGCGCGATCTCCAGCGCGCGGGCGGCCGCGGGGGTGAGTTCGAGGCGCTCGGAGCAGATGTGCCAGAACTTCGAGCGGAAGGCGGCGTGGTCCGGCGGCACGGGCCGCATGCTCACGCCGTACTGCGCGTACCAGGCGACGGTCTCGGCGTACAGGCGTTCGCGGTCCTCGGCCGTGAGGGTCTCCGGGTGGAACGCCTCGACCGACTTGAAGATCTCCCAGGTGAACGTCGCGTGCGCCCACCAGAAGGTCTCCGGTTCGAGCGCGTGGTAGCGGCGGCTCAGCTCGTCCACCCCGCCGATGCCCCGGTGCAGGTCGCGGATCACGCGGGCGCGCTCCGGCCCGTCCGGCGCGAGGATCGTCGCCCAGATCTGCGGCACCGAGCGGTGGATCCGGTCGAACGGCGCGTCGAAGAACGCCGAGTGCTCGGTCACCCCCGCGCCGATGCCCGGATGCATCAACTGCATCAGCCCGGCTGCCGCACCCGGTAGCAGCGAGCGCAGATCTCCGGCGTAACGCCGCAGCAGGGACGGGGAGGACGGGGAGTCGGCGGCCACGAGGCCGGACCGGACGGGCATGGCGCCTCCAGTAATCACCCACTTACCAGAGTGCGGCCCCATGAGACGAAAGTCAACATCCGTCTCACGCCCAAAGAGAACCCGAGGTCAGCCGCGCCGAGTCGCCCTCGGGCCCTAGCCCTCCAGTTCCTAGGACGAGCCAGGGAGGGGTGGTTGGGAGGAGGCTTCAGCGCGCCGTCCGTCGAGGCACGGCGCCTGACGCGGTGTGCCGTTCGGCGAGGGGACGGTGGCTGACCTGGGCGTGCCGTTCAGCGAGGGATGGCGCCTGACGCGGGTGTGCCGTTCGGCGAGGGATGGCGCCTGACGTGGGTGTGCCGTTCGGCGAGGGAACGGGGGGGTGACGTGGGCGTGCCGTCCGGCGAGGGGGTCGGGGACCGGACGGCACGCGCTCTGGGTGTGGGGTTCAGGAGACGGGCTTGTAGACGGCGACGGCGCAGGCGCTGCCGAGGCCGATGTTGTGCTGGAGGGCGACGCGGGCGTTGTCGACCTGGCGGGCGCCCGCGGTGCCGCGGAGCTGCCAGGTCAGTTCGGCGCACTGGGCGAGGCCGGTGGCGCCGAGGGGATGGCCCTTGGAGATCAGGCCGCCGGACGGGTTGACGACCCAGCGTCCGCCGTAGGTCGTGTCGGCGGCGTCCACGAGCTTGTGGCCCTCGCCGACCGCGGCCATCCCGAGGGCCTCGTAGGTGATGAGCTCGTTGGCGCTGAAGCAGTCGTGGAGTTCGATGACGTCCACGTCCTCGATGGAGACCTCGGCCTCCTCCATGGCGCGGGCGGCGGCGCGCTGCGTGCAGCCGAAGCCGACGACCTGGATGGACGAGTTGTCCTCGAACGAGTCGGCGGTGTCGGTGGCGATGTGGTGCCCGGCGATCTCGACGGCGCGGTCCCAGAGGTCGTGCTCGTCGACGAAGCGCTCGGAGGCGACGACGGCGGCGGCCGCGCCGTCGGAGGTGGGCGAGCACTGGAGCTTGGTCAGCGGGTCGTAGATCATCGGGGCGTTCTTCACGTCGTCCAGCGAGTACTCGGTCTGGAACTGGGCGTAGGGGTTGTTCGCCGAGTGCTTGTGATTCTTCCAGCCGATCCACGCATAGTGCTCGGGTGCGGAGCCGTATTTCTCCATGTGCTCGCGTCCGGCGTTGCCGAACATCTGGGGCATGGGCGCCTTGTCCATCTCCCAGGCGCGTCCGGCGGTCATCGAGCGCAGGTGGTGGTCGATGATCGTCACCGACGACTTGCCGACGCCCGCGCCGAGCGAGCCCTTCTGCATCTTCTCCATGCCGAGCGCGAGGACGCAGTCGGCCGTCCCGCCGCGCACCGACTGCCGCGCCAGGTACAGCGCGCTGGACCCGGTGGCGCACGCGTTCGAGACGGTCATCACCGGGATTCCGGTCATGCCCACTTCGTACAGGGCGCGCTGGCCCATCGCGCCGTACACCGACCCGGCGTAGGCCTGCTCGACCGCGCCGTACGCGACGCCCGCGTCCGCGAGGGCCTTGCCCACGGCCTCCTTGGCCATGTCGGGGTACTCCCAGTCGCGGGAGCCGGGCTTCTCGAACTTGGTCATGCCCACGCCGACGACGAAGGTGCGGTTGGCCATCGGGCTCGCCTCCAGGTGCCGAATCGAGTTCGGCAACACGATAACCCGGATGACCAATCGAGCGTTCGCTTGGGTGGAGATCGACAGCCCGGCCGACCGGCCGTGTCAGTCCTCGAGCGACTCGCGGAGGGCGGCGACGAACGCGTCCACGTCGGATTCGGACGTGTCGAACGCGCACATCCAGCGGACCTCGTCGGACGGATCGCCATGGAAGAAGAACCGCTTGCGCAACCGCTCGGCGGCCTTCTCGGGCAGCCGCGCGAACACCGCGTTCCCTTCCACCGGACGGACGATCTCGACCTCCGGCACGTCCCGGACCCGGTCCGCCAGGAGCCGCGCCATCGCGTTCGCGTGCCGCGCGTTGCGCTCCCACAGGTCGCCGTCCAGCAGCGCCACGAACTGCGCCGACAGGAAGCGCATCTTGGACGCGAGCTGCATGCTCGACTTCCGCAGGTAGGCCATGCCGCGCACCGCGTCCGGGTTGAGGACGACGACCATCTCGCCGAGCATCATGCCGTTCTTGGTGCCGCCGAAGGACAGCACGTCCACGCCCGCGTCCGTGGTGATCGCGTCGAGCGGGACGTCCAGGGACACCGCCGCGTTCGCGAGGCGCGCGCCGTCCATGTGCAGGAACATGCCGCGCTCGTGCGCGCACGAGGCGAGCGCCGCGATCTCGTCCGGCGTGTAGACCGTGCCCAGCTCGGTGACCTGCGTGACGGACACGACGGCGGGCTGCGAATGCTGGATGTTCCCGAAGCCCGTCGCGCGCGAGGCGACCGCCTCCGGCGCCAGCTTCCCGTCCGCGGTCGGCACCGGGACGAGCTTCAGCCCGCCCACGTGCTCGGACGCCCCGCACTCGTCCTGGTTGATGTGCGCGGACTCGGCGCAGATCACCGAGCTCCACCGCTCGCACATCGCTTGGAGCCCGACGACGTTCGCGCCCGTCCCGTTGAACACGGGGAAGGCGGAGGCGCGCGGGCCGAAGTGGCGGGCGATGACGCGATCGAGACGCTCGGTCCACTCGTCCGAGCCGTAGGCGAGCTGGTAGCCGGTGTTCGCCTCGGCGAGCGCGGCCATCACCTCGGGATGCACGCCCGCGTGGTTGTCGCTCCCGAAGCCGTGGTGGACGTCGCGGAGATCAGAAGAGGTCAAGACGGTGTCCGTTCAGTTCGGCGGCCGGACGGTTCCAGAGCCCGGCGACGGTCGCGGCGAGGTCGTCCACGTGCGTGAGGCCCGGCTTCACCTCGCTGACGAGCGCCTTCACGACGAGGATCGTCGCCGCACTTGCCGGGTTCGCCGCGCTGTCCGCACCTGCTGCGTTGGCCGCGTCCGCTGCGCTGACCGTGCTGTCCGCATTCGCCGCGTTAGCCGCACTGTTCGCGTTGGCCGCGGTTGCTGCGTTGGCCACACCTGCCGCGCTTGTTGCGCTGGCCGTGTTCGTCGCGTTCGTGGTGTCGGAGGGGGCGTCGGCCGTCGTGTCGGCGGCGGCGAAGGAGGCGGCCATCGCGAGGGTCCAGGTTTCGGCGGCGGCTTTGGCGGCCCCGTAGGCGGCCGAGCCCGCGTCGGGACGCCGGGCCGCCGGCTGGGACACCATCGCGAAACGCCCGGACGGCGCCGCGAGCAGCGCGTCGTGGAAGGCGAGCGTGGTGTGCTGGAGCGTCCGGACGATCTGGTCGTGCAGGAACGTCCAGTCCGCGAGGTCGGTTCCGGGGAAGGACGGCGCGCCGCGCCAGCCGCCGACGAGATGGATCAGGCCGTCGACGCGTCCGTGCTCGGTGAGGACGGCGTCCGCGAACCGGCGGGTCGCGTCCGGATCGAGCAGGTCGACGGCGGCGGGGACGACGCGCGGGGAGTCCCACTGCCGGACGGACCGTCCGGCGGCGACGACGAGCGCGCCGTCCGCGGCGAGCCGCTCGGACACGGCCCGTCCCGCCGAGCCGTTGGCGCCGGTCACGACGACGACCCGCCCGTCGGCGCTCCTGGAAGTTTCGGTCATGCCCGCATTCTGCCCGCCCGTCTGTCCTCTCGCCCAAGTCGGCCCGGAGCGAGCCCCGCTCGCCCAGCCGTGGCCGGACCAGAGACGGATGAAGCGGAACTGAGACGGCCAAACAGGGCGGAGACCGCTCAGGAAGACCGAGACCGATCAGGCAGGACCCAGACGGATAAGGCAGGGCGGAGACGGATAAGGCAGGGGGGAGACGGACAAGGCGGGGCGGGCCGGAGCGGGCCGGGGCCGAAGGCGGCCTTGGGCGGGAGGCGAGGCTCGGCGCCCGGTCGGGCCGCTGGTCACGGAGCTGACCGGCGGAGCGAGCGGAAGGGCCGTCGCCGCCCCAATGCCGACGGCCCTCCCGTCGCGGTCTCCGGACGCCGGCGGACGGCGGGCGGGGTGGGGCGGAGAGGCGGCCCCGCCGTCCGTGTACCTCCCCCCCGAAGGTGCTCGGAGCGGTGGGGCCGCTGTCCGATGGACAGGGAGCGTAGGGGAGGTGACGTTGCAGTGACGTTGCGACTCCCGATCGTGCCGGGCGCGTTTGGGGGAAGCGCTTGCGCCGGGAGTCGTCCGGGCAGATTCTCGTGACGTCGGAGGTACCCGGATCCAGGGGGTTCCATGGCGGAGGGAGCGGCGGCGCGACCGCCGCACGCCTGCCGCGCCCGCACCGATCAGGCGCGGAGCCGCCGGGCCCTGGACGGGCAGGCCGGGGCGCGGGGCGCCGCCGCGAACGGCGCGCTCCGGACCGTCCGCCCCGTGATCGGGGAGTCGTGGCGGCGCTGCCGGGCGGCGGGGGTGGACACCCGCCTGCGGGCCGCGCCGGTCGTGTACGACGGGCGGACGGTCGCCGATCTGCGCGCCGCGCATCCGCTGGAGCCGCATCTGGACACGCTGCGTGCCGTCCTCGATCCGGTCGAGCATCTCGTCGTCATCACCGACGCGGCCGGGCACGCGCTGTGGCGGGACGGGCCGTCCGCCGCGCTGCGCGAGGCCGACCGGATCGGCCTGCTGGAGGGCGCGTGCTGGGCGGAGGGCTCGGTCGGGACGAACGGCATCGGCACCACGCTCGCCACCGGACGCCCCCAGTTCGTGTACTCGACCGAGCACCTGGCGCTGGCGCTGCACCGCTGGTCCGGGGCGGGCGCGCCGGTCGCCGACCCGGACACCGGCGACATCGTGGGCTGCGTGGACGTCGCCGCGACCGCGCGCGGGCTGCATCCGGCGGCCGCGGCGCTGGTCGCGGCGGCGGCGCGGCTCGCCGAGGCGCGGCTCGAACTGGACGTCGCGCGCCGCGACGAGCGCCTCCGCGACCGGTACGGACGGCACGCGGGCAAGGCGGAGATCCTGCTGACCTCGACGGGGCGCGTCCTCGCGGGCGGGCCGCCCGCCTGGCGCGGACGCCGCCTGAGCGCGGCCAAGCCGTCACCCGGCGACACGGTCACCCTTCCGGACGGGCGGCCCGCGCTCGCCGAACCGCTCGGCGAGGTGTTCCTGCTGCGTCCGCAACCCGCCGGTGCCACCGGGGGATTCGCGGGAACGCAGCGGGGCGCGCCGCCGTCGCTGACCCTGAGTCTGCTCGGCGCGGCCCGTCCCTATGCGCGGCTGGACGCCCGGAGGCTGCCGCTGTCGCTGCGGCACGCGGAGATCCTCGCGCTGCTGGCGATGCATCCGGACGGGCTGAGCGGGGACCGCCTGACCGCGTGCCTCTACGGCGACGAGGGCAGCCCGGTGACCGTCCGCGCGGAGATCCACCGGCTGCGCGACCGGCTCGGCGGGATGGTCCGCGCCAAGCCGTACCGGATCGGCTGCCCGGTCGAGGCGGACTTCCTGGTCGTCCGGCGGCTGCTGGACGAGGGCGACGTCGGGACCGCCGCGCGGCTCTTCCAGGGCGAGCTGCTGCCCGCGTCCGACTCGCCGGCGATCCGCGCCGAACGCGACGAGCTGACCGGACGCATCCGGCGCCAGCTTCTCGACCACGACCACGCCGAGGCCCTGTGGCGGTTCGCCCAGACCGATCCGGGCCGCGCCGATCTCGAGGTGCACGAGCGGCTCGTCCAGATCCTTCCGCCGGACGATCCGCGCCGCATCACCGCCGCCGCACGCTGCTATCCGTCCTGACCGCAACGGGATGCGGTCTGCACCGGAAGGTCAGGAGGCGGCGGACATCTCCGACAGGTGCTCCACGTCGTTGTAGACGACGGGGGTCAGGCGGTCGCCGCCGCCGCGCCAGCGGGTCATGGAGGCGTTGGCGACCGGGTTCTTCTCGATCTCCAGCACCTCCTGCTCGGTGAGGTTCTCGACCAGGTAGCGGGTGGTCACCACGATCGCGTCGTGCGCGACGACGAGGACGCGCTCGCCCGCCGCGTCCACCGAGAGGTCGCGGTAGAACGAGCGCAGCCGCAGCGCCAGGTCGGCCCAGGACTCCCCGGCGGGCGGCCGGTAGTAGAACTTGCCGAGCTTCAGCTTGCGCGCGTACTCGTCGGGGTACCGGCGGCGGATGCCCGCGCCGGTGAGCCCCTCCAGGATGCCCTGGTCCCGGTCGCGGAGCCGCTCGTCGATCTGGACGGGCAGGTCGAACGGCGTCTCGTCGAGCGCGATGCGGGCGGTGTCGAGCGCGCGCCGGAACGGCGACGAGTACACCAGCGTGGGCCGCTCGTCGGCGGGCCGGCCGGCGAGCCAGCGGCCGAGGTTCGCGGCCTGGGCGCGGCCGAGATCGGACAGCGGGACGTCGGCGTCGCGCTCGCTGACGCCGGTCTCCTCCGCGCCGCGCTCGTACGCGACACGCCACGCGACGTTCGCGGTGCTCTCGCCGTGACGGGTCAGGTTCAGCCACTCCAGCGCCTTCACAGCCGACATGATCCCACGTCCGCGCGACCGTCCTCGACCTAACCTTTGCCCACCGGCGCCCGACCAGCCCGATGCGACATCCGCCTGGCGCCCGCCCGAACCGGCCCGGCGTTCCGCCTGCCGCGGCACCGGGCTCCGTGCGACTTCATCGGACGGGTGGGGGGCGGCTCGCCCGGGCGGTGGTTCGCCGAGGCGTTGTTCTACAGCGCGTAGTACCCTTGTGGTCCTATGACCGACGCCCTCTCCACCGCGATCATCGTGGTGTCGCTGACCGCCGCCGCGTACAGCCTGTGGAGCACCTGGCGGAACCGGGCGATGGGCGTGCCGCACCTGGTCGTCCTCGGGGTGGTCGAGGTGCTGCTCATCACCCAGGCGGTGGTCGGGTTCGTGAAGCTGTCGGGCGGCGAGGGGCCGCACGGCCCGGCGACGTTCGTCGGCTACCTGCTGGCGATCCTGCTGATCCCGCCCGCGGGCGCGGGCTGGGGACTGCTGGAGCGGTCGCGGTACGGGCCCGGCGTGATCGTCGTGGCCTGCCTGGCCGTCGCCGTCATGATCGTCCGCATGCACCAGATCTGGACGGGGACCAATGCCTGAGGGTTCGGGAGCGACCACGCGCAGCGGGCCCGGGCGGCTGCTCGTCGCCGTCTACGCGCTGTTCGCGCTGGCGGCGGGCGCGCGCGCCGGGGTTCAGATCGGCACGAAGTTCTCCGAGGCGCCCGTCGCCTACCTGCTGTCCGCGGTCGCCGCGGTCATCTATGTCCTCGCGACGGTGGCGCTGGCGCTCGGCGGGCGGACGTCGCGGCGGGTCGCCGTCGCCGCGTGCTCGGTGGAACTGCTCGGGGTGCTCGTCGTCGGGACGCTCAGCCTCGTCGACACCTCCGCCTTCCCGGACGCGACCGTGTGGTCCGGCTTCGGGCGCGGCTATGGGTTCGTCCCGCTCGTCCTGCCGGTCATCGGGCTCGTCTGGCTGTGGCGCACCGCCCGGACGGACGGCGCCGCCGAAGCGGGCGTCCGCGCCGATTCCGGTGCCGCCGATGCGTCCGGGGACGCGCCCCACACCGCCTGATCCGCCTCGTCCGACACCGCCCGATCCGCCTCGCTCCACAGCGCCGGACTCGTCTCGCGGGCCGACCCCGCGTCCGTCCGGATCGGTGTCGGTGTCGGGGGCGGTGGCGGGGGCGGGAATGTAGGCGGTGCGCGGAGCGGCCCGGCCCGGGAGGTCATCCGGGTCGAATCGGCCGCCCCGCGCACCGCGAACCCCCTCCCCGGGGTCCTCGCCGGAGTCGCTCGGACGGGGTCCGGCGGCGTCCGGAGGGCGGTGGCTCACCCGCGCCTCACGCGGCGGTCATCGTGCGGCGGCCGACGGGCAACGCGTGGACGGTGGCGCGGGCGAGCGTCTCCACCTGCTCGGGGGAGTAGTCGGCGGTGGGGTTGCGACGGATGTAGCGGAGCATCCGGAGCGGCGTTGCGAACACGACGCCGTCGGCCTCGAAGGGGGAGCGGGCGAGGCGTCCGCCGTGCACGATCAGCAGCGGCCGGACGGTGACCTTCTCACCGGTCTCCTCGGTGAGCAGCCGCGCGACCGTCTCGGCGGAGCCGGTCAGCGTCGCCATCAGCTTGGACTGGGTGCGGCCGTCCACGAACAGCCTGCCGCCGTAGGGGGCGATCTCGGTGTCGGGATGCCACGCCTCGTTGTGGATCAGCCAGATGCCGCCCGGCCCGACGAGGATCTCGTCGGCCTGCTCGTGGCCCGGGACGGTCCGCGCGTGCAGCACACGGTGGCCGCGCCGTTCCAGGGTGTGCCGGAGCAGCCGGTCGGTGCGGTCCTCGCCGCGCAGCCCGCGCCGCCACACGCTGGAGGCGTTGTAGCCGCGCCAGTGGAAGTAGAAGTCCAGAACTGTCACCAGGACGGCCATCATGATTCCGAACACGGCGTTCACGAGGGCTCCGCACAGAATGAGCGTCAGCACGGCGAATATGACGCGGTTGCGCAAGCGGGTCTTTCGTCCGCGTTCCCACAGCTCCGCGTACACGGCCTGTGGCGTCCCGCCGGTGAACGCCTTCCGGTCCCGAAGATAGATGGAGCTACCGCCCATAGCCCGTTCCCTCCCCACGCACAACACCTGGTGACGACCCTGATTATGGAGATACCCGCGTCATTGCGACAGCCCTTCATCGGGTGAGGGAAGTGAGGCGGGCGGGCTACGGAACTGCAAGAGATATTGCTTCCGGGGACTTCTGCCGCAGGTTCTCCGGCGCGCTCTTGACCTTGGGTTTAGAACGTTCTACGCAGGAATGGCGAAATGCTCGGTGCAACTATCGCCGCAAGGCTCGGATCCGGTTTCGCGGGTGTGAGCTTGCTCATAGTCGGCGTACGGTGCCCGGTTCGCGGCGCTCCGTAGGGCCCGCCAGACTGGACGGATGCACGACGACCGCCGCGCCGCCCTCGCCGGACTGCCCGTCCGGCACGTCCTCCCCGACCTCCTCCGGGCGCTGGACGACCGGGGCCTCGCCGTGCTCGCCGCTCCGCCCGGCACCGGCAAGACGACCTACGTGCCGCTCGCCCTCGCGGACGCTCCGGCGGCGGCCGGACGGGTGGTCGTCCTCGAACCGCGCCGCCTGGCCGCGCGGGCCGCCGCGCGGCGCATGGCCTGGCTGCTCGGCGAGAAGGTGGGCGGACGCGTCGGCGTGACGATCAGGGGCGAGCGGCGGCCGGGCTCGGCGGTCGAGGTCCTGACGACCGGCGTGCTGCTCCAGTGGCTGCAGGACGATCCCGAACTGGACGGCGTCGGCACGGTCATCCTGGACGAATGCCATGAACGCCACCTGGACGCGGATACGGCGCTCGCGTTCCTGCTGGACGTCCGCGCGACGCTCCGCCCCGACCTGCGGATCGTCGCCGCGTCCGCGACGGCCGACACCGGCCCCTGGGCGGAGCTGCTCGGCCGCGAGGACGGCGTGCCCGCGCCCGTCGTGGAGGCGAAGGCCGTGCTGCATCCCGTCGAGGTGGTGTGGGCGCCGCCGGAGCGTCCCGTCCGGCCGCCGCACGGGACGCGCGTCGATCCGGCGCTGCTCGCGCACGTCGCCGGGACCGTCCGGCGGGCCTTGGCCGAACGGGACGGGGACGTGCTCTGCTTCCTGCCGGGCGTCGGCGAGATCGCGCGGGTCGCCGGGATGCTCGGCGATGCGGGCGCGGACGTCCTCCAGGTGCACGGGCAGGCCCCGGCCGCCGTGCAGGACGCCGTGCTCGCCCCGCCGGACGGGCGGCGGCGCGTCGTCCTGGCGACCTCGGTGGCCGAGTCGAGCCTGACCGTGCCCGGCGTGCGGATCGTGGTGGACGCCGGCCTGGCGCGCGAGCCGCGCACCGACCACGCGCGCGGGCTCGGCGCGCTGACCACCGTCCGGGTCTCGCGCGCCGCCGCCGACCAGCGGGCGGGGCGCGCGGGCCGCGAGGCGCCCGGCACGGTCTACCGGTGCTGGACGCAGGCCGAGCACGACCGGCTGGCGGCCCGTCCGCGCCCGGAGATCGAGCTCGCCGACCTCACCGCGTTCGCGTTGCAGGCGGCCTGCTGGGGCGACCCGTCCGCGGCCGGGCTGGCGCTGCTCGACCCGCCGCCCGAGGCGGCGCTCGCGGCGGCCCGCGCGACCCTCGCCGCGCTCGGCGCGACCGACGCCGACGGCCACGTGACCGACCGGGGGCAGCGCCTGGCGGGCCTCGGCGTCCATCCGCGCCTCGCCCGGGCGCTGCTGGACGGCGCGTCCGCCGTCGGCTCGCGCACGGCCGCGCAGGTCGTCGCGCTGCTGTCCGAGCCACCGCCGCCGGGTGCGCCCGACGACCTGACGGGCGTCTGGCGGCGGCTCCGCCGCGAGGGACCGCCCGCCGACGCCCACGCGGCGCGGTGGCGCGACGAGTTCCGCCGGCTCGAACGGGCCGTCCGTCCGCCGGAGCCCGTCCCGCCGCCCGTCCGCGCTCCGCGCGCTCGCGGCGGGGACGGCGTCGATCACGCCCGGTCCGGAGCGCCCGGCGACGACGCGGCCGCCGGGCTCGTCGTGGCGCTGGCGTTCCCGGAGCGCGTGGCCCGGCGGCGCGGCGGCGGATACCTGATGGCGTCGGGGACCGGGGCGGAGCTCTCGGACGGGTCCGCGCTGGCCGGGGCGCGCGCCGAGTGGCTCGCGGTCGCCGTCGCGGACCGGCCCGCCGGCGCGGCGTCGGCGCGGGTGCGGCAGGCCGTCGTGATCGACGAGGACACCGCCCGGCGCGCGGCCGCGCCGATGCTCCGGTCCGGTGAGGAGGTGGCCTGGCGGGACGGGGACGTCGTCGCGCGGCAGGTCGAGCGGCTCGGCGCGATCGAGATGGCGGCGCGTCCGCTGCGGAACGCCGACTCGCGGCTCGTGCGCGAGGCGCTGCTGGACGGTCTGCGCGCCGAGGGACTCGCCCTGCTCAGGTGGAGCGACGCGGCGGTGGCGCTCCGCGAGCGGCTCGCGTTCCTCCATCGCGAGCTGGGCGAACCGTGGCCCGCCATGGACGACGCCGCGCTGGTCGAGCAGGCCGGGAACTGGCTCGACGCGTCGGGCGCGCGGCGGCGCGCCGACCTGGCGAAGATCGACGTGGCGGCGGCGCTGCGCGGGCTGCTGCCCTGGGAGTGCGCCGCGCGGCTGGACGAGCTGGCGCCCGAGCGGGTCGAGGTGCCGTCCGGTTCGCGGGTGCGCGTGGACTACTCGGGTGATCATCCCGTCCTGGCCGTCAAGCTCCAGGAGCTGTTCGGATGGGACGCCACGCCGCGCGTCGCGGGCGGGCGCGTCCCGCTCGTCGTGCACCTGCTGTCGCCGGCCGGACGGCCCGCCGCCGTGACGTCCGACCTGTCCTCGTTCTGGCGCGAGGGTTACCGCGCCGTCCGGGCCGAGCTGCGCGGACGCTACCCGCGCCACCCCTGGCCGGACGACCCGACTCAGGCCACCGCGACCCGCCGCACGAACCCGCGCCGCTGACCCCGCTGCCCCGACGCCGCCTCGCCGTCGACTCCGCTGCCTCGCCGCCGACGCGGGCGGTCAGGTGCGGCGGGCGGCGATGAGCGCCTCGATGCCGTCCAGGATGAGGGCCAGGCCGAACTCGAAGGCGTACTCGGGGCCGACGGGCGAGCCGTACGCCTCGCCCGCCGCCGAGCCCACGCGGGAGCCGAGGGGGTAGCGGGAGAGGTCGACCTGCTTCTCCAGGAACGGCGCGGTCGCCTCCCACCACTCCAGGTCGGTCATCCCCGTGCGGCGTTCGGCCTGCGCGCGGTTCACCGAGGTGCGCGCCGCGCTCTCGGCGAGGCCGTTGATCAGGGCGATGGCCGAGTCCATCTCCACGTCGGTGAGGCCGAGGCCCTCGACGGTGTTCAGCTCGTGCTCGTACTTGCCGAGCAGGTTCGGCCCGAGCGGTGGACGGCCGGTCGCGACCTGGAGCAGCCAGGGGTGCGCGTGGTAGATCCGCCAGTTCTCGCGCGCGACGTGCGAGACGCGCTCGCGCCAGCCGGACGGCTCGTCGCCGGGCGGGACGATCTCGCCCATCGCGCGGTCGAGCATGGCGTCGAGCAGTTCGGCCTTGCCCGGCACGTAGGTGTAGATCGACATGGGGGAGACGCCGAGGTCCTCGGCGATGCGGCGGATCGACACCGCCTCCAGCCCGTCCGCGTCGGCGATCTCGATGGCCCGGTCGACGATCTGCTCGGGCGTCAGCTTCGGGCGCGGCCCGCGCCGCGGCCGTTCCCGCACTCCCCAGAGCAGCTCCAGGCTGCGGCGCGGATCGCCGGCGCCGGTGTACTCGGTCGTCACGCCCACCATCCTCGCAGACCCGTCAAAAAACTTTGTACAGCGTACGGAAAACTATGGCAGACTCAACCTTGTACGTCGTACAGAGTTAGGGGTGCCCATGAGATCAGTGGTGGTCGCCGAGGGGCTGCGCAAGCGCTTCGGCGCGACCGTCGCGCTGGACGGGCTGGATCTCGCCGTCCGCGCCGGGACCGTGCACGGCCTGCTCGGACCGAACGGCGCGGGCAAGTCGACGACCGTGCGGATCCTCGCCACGCTCGCCCGCCCGGACGGCGGGCGGGCCGAGGTCGCGGGGCACGACGCGGTCCGCGAACCGGGCCGGGTCCGCGCCCGGATCGGCCTGGTCGGCCAGCACACCGCCGTGGACGAGGTGCTGTCCGGACGCCGCAACCTGGTGATGTTCGGGCGGCTCGCGCACCTGTCCCGGCGCGCCGCCCGCCGCCGCGCGGACGAGCTGCTCGAAACGTTCGGTCTGGCGGACGCCGCCGACCGCCCCGCCGGAACCTACTCCGGCGGGATGCGCCGCCGCCTCGACCTGGCCGCCGGGATGCTGCTCGCCCCGGACGTCCTGTTCCTGGACGAGCCGACCACCGGCCTCGACCCGCGTTCCCGCGCCGAGGTGTGGACGGCGGTGCGCGAGCTCGCGGACGGCGGCACGACCGTGCTGCTCACCACGCAGTACCTGGAGGAGGCCGACCGGCTCGCGGACGCCGTCTCGGTGATCGACCGCGGCCGGGTCGTGGCGTCCGGGACGCCGGAGGGCCTGAAGGCCGAGTTCGGCGGCGACCGCCTGGACGTGGTGATCGCCGATCCCGGCGACCTCGCCGCCGCGTCCGCCGCGCTGGAGCGCGTCACCGGCGTCCCGCCCGAGGCCGACGCGGACGCGCTGCGGCTGTCCGCGCCGGTCGCCGACCGGGTGGGCGCGCTCGCCGGGGTGCTGCGCGCCCTGGACGACGTGCACGTCACCGTCGCCGACATCGGCCTGCGCCGGCCGACCCTCGACGAGGTGTTCCTGCGCCTCACCGACCGTTCCGAGCAGCCCGAGGAGGCCCTGCGATGACCGCCGCGACCGTCCGCTGGACCGTGCTGGACACCTGGACGATGACCGTCCGGGAGCTGGAGCGCCGGGTGCGCAGGCCGGGCGCGCTGATCGCCGCGCTCGCCTTCCCGGTGATGCTCGTGCTGATGATGGGCTACCTGTTCGGCGGCCAGATGGACGCGCCGGGCGGGAACTACCGCGAGTTCATCATGCCGGGGATGTTCGCGCTGACCATGGCGTTCGGCCTGGAGGGCACGTTCACAGCGATCGCGGCGGACGCCTCGCGCGGCATCACCGACCGGTTCCGCGCGCTGCCGCTGTCGGCGTCCGCGCCGGTCGCCGGGCGGTGCCTGGCCGACCTGGTGGACGCGGCGCTCGCGCTGGCCGTCATGGCGGTCTGCGGCCTGGCGGTCGGCTGGCGCTGGCACGACGGGGCCGGCCGGGCGCTGGCCGGGTTCGGGCTGCTGCTCCTGCTGCGCGCGTCGCTGGTGTGGGCGGGCGTCTGGCTGGGCCTGCTCGCGAAGGGGCCGGAGTCGGTGATGGTGATCCAGGTGCTGGTCTGGCCGGTCGGGTTCCTGTCGAGCGCGCTGGTCGACCCGTCCACGATGCCGGGCTGGCTGGGAGCGATCGCCGAGTGGAACCCGCTGTCGGCGACGGTCACCGCGTGCCGCGACCTGTTCGGCCAGCCGGGCTGGGAGTCGCACTCCTGGCCCGGACGGCACGCGCTCGCGCTGGCCCTCGCCTGGCCGCTGGTGATCACCGCGGTGACGGCTCCGCTGGCCGTCCGCCGCTACCGCCGCCTCAGCTAGGGGGGAGCGCAGGCCGCTAGGGCAGGAGCGAGGCCCGGTGCCGGGCCAGGGCGAGCGCGGGGTAGCAGTCGTCCGGGATCGCCTGCGCGCCGCTGAGCGCGGTGCGCAGGCGTTCGCCCACGGCGGCGGGCGAGAACGGCTGGACGGTGCAGAGCTCGGCCTGCATGGCCTGGCGCGCGGCGTTCATCAGCGCCGGGACGTCCCCGACCGGGACGATCTCGCCCGGCGCGTCGCCGTAGCTCAGCCGCACGGCCACCGCGTGCAGGTCGCGGCCGTCCGGGTAGCGGAACTCGCAGACCAGCCGGTCGCCGTCGAGCGGGCCCTCCTGGATGAGCCAGACCTGGCCGGGCGTGACCGCGCCGAGGTCGGCGGCCCAGGACGGCTCGCCGGCGCGCACAGCCCCCGCCGCCTTCGCGGCGATCTTCCGGACCTCGGCCGGGCCGATCGCGGCGAGGCCGCGCAGGAACGTCCGCGCGCCGGGGGTGCCCGCCGCCCGCAGCGAGGTGACCAGGTCGCCGAGCGCGGCGCGGCGGCCCTCGGCGTGCGGGGCCGCGGCCTCCAGCGTGCCGAGCTGCGCCGACACCCACACCTCGGCGGGCAGGGCGCCGGGCAGCGCGGGCAGCTCGCCGGACGCCCGCACGAACACCTCGTACACCTCGCGCAGGGCGGGCAGCAGCAGTCGGGGTCCCTGGACGGGTCGGGTCGCGCTCACGGCCCCAGCGTACGGTCCGGACGGTACCGGTCGGTAACCAGTGGTCCGGGTCGATGATCGCGCTCTGGACGGCGTTCGAGAGCGGCAGGCGGCGCGGGCCTCAGGCGGGCAGGCTGAGCAGCGGTCTCCGGTCGGGCGTCCGCACCTCGAACCGGACGATCTCGGGCGGGTAGAGGCCGGTCGCGCCGGTCAGCGTGACCGCGTCCCTCCCGGACGGGCCGCCGTACCCGCCGGTCGGCACCGACCAGCCCGCGACCGGGTGCGCGACGCCCGACCGGTCCACGGCGACCAGGTCGCATTCGAGCGGGCCGGGGGAGCGGGTGAGGCGCAGCGCCACGCGGCTGCCCCAGTCCTTCGGCTCCAGCGCGACCGTCCCGGCGACCCCGGACGACGGGTCGGACGCCGTCAGCGACCGGCCGTGCGCCAGCAGCGCGGCGGCAGCCTCCCCGGAGGACCCGGGCGAAGCGTGCCGGTCGCCGATGGTGACGCCCGTCCCGACCGCCCCGGCCAGCAGGACGATCCCGGCCGCGATGCCTGTGAGTACCGCGGTCCGCTGCCGCCGCCGAGCCCGGCCGACGCGCCGCCGCAGGAGACTGACGACGGTCGCGTCCGGCTCCTCGGCGGGCTCGCCGTCGATGATCAGTTCCGGTGGGAGGCCGTCCAGCGCCTCGGCGACGCCGCGCAGCGCGCCGAGCTCGTCCCGGCAGCGGGGACAGCCCGCCAGGTGCGCCTCGAAACCGCGCCGGTCGGGCCCGTCCAGCAGGCCGAGCGCGTACGCGCCGATCTCGACGTGCGGCCCGAGCGCGTCCAGGGCGTCCCGGGCGTCCCGGGGTAGGGCCTCGCGGCTGGTCACGGTGTCACTCCCCGCTCGTCCAGCGCGACGCGCAGGGCGCGCAGGGCGTAGTAGACACGGGACTTGACCGTCCCGACCGGAATGCCGAGCACCTCGGCGGCCTCGTTGACCGAGCGGTCGCGGAAGAACGTTTCGGTCAGCACCTCGCGGTGCGCGGCGGACAGCGCGCCCAGCGCCTCGGACAGGACGACCGAGCGGAGCATGTCGTCCAGGCCGTCCGGGCCGCGGAGCTGGGCGAGCGGGCCCTCGCCCGCCTCGCGCGGGCGCGCGTTGCGGCGGCGCTGGTCGTCGATGACGATCCGGCGCGCGACGGTGGCCAGCCACGGCAGCAGCGAGGCGGCGTTCTCGTCGAGCTGGCCCGCGCTGCGCCAGGCGCGGATCATCGTCTCCTGGACGACGTCCTCGGCCCAGTGCCGGTCGCCGCCGGTCAGCCGCAGCACCAGCGACAGCAGCGGGCGGCCGTAGACGCGGTACAGCTCGGTGACGATCACCTGGTCGTCCACCGCGCCGTCCGGGCCGCCCGCGCGGAACCAGCTCCACGGCCCCGGCCCGGCGGCCCGTCCGCCCGCCGCGTGCGCGGGCCCCGGACGCCTCCGGCCCGGGACCGGCTGGTGCCCCGGTGCGGGCTGGTCGGCGGCGACCGGCTGGTGCCTCGGGGCGGGCTGGCGGCGGGTGGCGCGGTGGGCGGCGCCTCGGTCGCGGGGGACGGCGCTGGGACTTCGGTGGGCCATCGGCTTCTCCGGGCAGGACGCGGAAGGCGGACCGCCGGCGCGGACGCGGCCGGAAGAGGCCCGCGAGGCGCCGGGGACGGACGGGGATGACGCGTCGGCAGGCAGTACGCCGCGGGGCGCGGGGCGGGTTCAAACCGGCCCGGATACTTACCGGTGAGATAGGTCATGCTTACCTGCGGGCTCGGACCGGCCCGTCGATCCGTCCTATCCGCCGACGACGGCATCACAAGGGATCGGAGGCGCCACGCACCCCCCACGTCACAGCGCTCCTCCATCGACGGCGACACTCACTCCAGCGTGGAGCGGCTGTGGGCGAACGCCCCACGCGCTCGGAGGAACGAAGGCGGGATGGGCGTGAACCTGGAGGAAGACCTGGTCTACCGGCTGCTGCTCGCCGTGGACATCCAGGGCTACAGCAGGCTGACCGCGCGGCAGCAGCTCGCCGCGCAGCACGACCTGGCGGCCGTGCTCGACCGGGCGGCGGCGGCCGCGGGGCTGCGCCGCGCCGACTGGATCGAGCAGGTCGGCGGGGACGGCGAGCTCGCGACGCTCCCGGCGGGCACCGCCCCGGCCGCGGTCGCGGGCGACTTCGTGCTCGGCTTCGACGCCGCGCTGCGGGACGTGAACGCGGCCCGCGACGCCGGCGGGCGCGCCGGCGCCCCGCGCGGCTGGCGGCTGCGGGTGCGGCTCGCGCTGCACCACGGCACGCTGACGCCCGGCCCGTTCGGGCCCGCGGGGGACGCCCCGGTCGCGGTGCAGCGGCTGCTCGACTCGGCCGCGCTGCGCCGCCTGCTGGACGACCCGCGCCGCGACCTGGCCGTCGTGGTGTCGGACGCGATGTTCGCCGACGTGGTCCGCTCGGGCTTCTGCGCGCTGCCCGCGGCGGCGTTCGAGCCGGTCCGGATCACCGCCAAGGGCGCGGTGTTCCGCGGCCACCTGCTCACCCGGCCGCCGGAGGCGGGCCGCATCCGGCCGGTCCGGGAACGTCCGGTCCGCGCGGCCGAGGGCGACCCGCCCGTCCGGCTGTCGGACCTGACCTTCCTGACCGGGGTCGGGGCGCGCGGCGACGACCTCAACTGACCGCCGGGCCGGAACGCGGGACCCGCCCCGCGCCGGGAAGCGCGGGGCGGGCTTCCGGGTTGTTCCGGACAAGGTCAGGATGGGACGAGGCCGAACGACGACGACGGAGGCACGCCATGGCGGACGAGAAGGGACTGCGCGAGCTGCTCGCGCAGCGCAAGCTGGGCGTCCTGGTGACGATCAAGAAGGACGGGCGCCCCCAGCTCTCCAACATCAACTACCACTACGACGCGGAGCGCGACCTGATCCGGATCTCGGTCACCGACGGCCGGGCCAAGACCCGCAACCTGCGCCGCGACCCGCGCGCGAGCCTGCACGTGAGCAGCTCGGACGGCTGGTCCTGGACGGTCGCGGAGGGCACGGCCGAGCTGTCCGACGTCGCCGCCGGCGAGCACGACGCCGCCGTCGAGGAGCTGGTCGACCTGTACCGCGCCGTCCAGGGCGAGCACCCGGACTGGGACGACTACCGCCGCGCGATGGTCCGCGACCACCGCCTCGTCGTCCGCATCCCGGTGGACCGCGTCTACGGCCGGCCCCTCTCCTGACCTCCGGCCCGCCGGACGCCGTCAGGGGAGGAGAGCGGCCAGGACCCGGCTGTCGCCGCGCTGCCAGACCGTGCCGACCTCGCGGAAGCCCGCGTCGGTGAGGACGCGCACGTGGGTGGAGAGCAGGTGCGACTCCGAGCCGTGGTGGGCGGCGGCCGAGTCGTCGCGCTCGGATTTCAGGGGGCCGAGGTCCGGGTCGAGGGCGGCGGCGTCCCACCAGTCGGACCAGTCCTCGGGGGGCGTGTCGCCGAACCGGCGGGTCCGCTCGCGCTCCTGGAGCGCGCGGTCCAGCCGCGCGAGGCCGGGGGCGCGGTCGGCCACGCCGAAGTTGTCGCCGTTCAGGAAGAGGCCGCCCGGGCGCAGCACGGTCGCCAGCTCGCCGTAGGTGACGGCCAGCTCGTCCTCGGTGATCCAGTGCAGGGCCGTGGTGCTGACGGCCGCGTCGGCCGGACGGTCCAGGCCGAGCGCGCGCGTCCAGCCGGGGACGCGCAGGTCGGCGTCCACGAACCGCAGGTTCGGCCGGGACGCGTGGACGGACCGGCCGAGGGTGAGCAGCAGCGGGTCGGTGTCCACGCCGACGACGGTGGCGTCCGGCAGCCGGTCGAGCAGGCGGGCGGCGAGCGAGCCGGGGCCGCAGCCGAGGTCCAGCACCAGGGGGTCGGGGCGGCCCGCCGCCTCGACGGCGTCGATGAGGGCGGTGAAGCGCTCCTCGCGGTCCGGCAGGTAACCCTCCTGCTGGCGATCCCAGCGGGTGATCCAGCGGTCGGCGACGGTCGGGGCGAGCGTGCTCATGAACCCTCCTGTAACTGCCGTGTAGGCTTTTGCTGGTCACATCGTGCCCCGAGAGAATGTAACTGGTCAAGTGGATTTCAACAGTCACTCGGATCGGGTGGTCACCGCCGCCGTCGAGCTGGTCAACGCCCTGACCCCCGGCGAGCGCCGAGGCCGCCCCTACCAGCCGCCGTCCGACCCGGAGGAGCGCGCCGCCCTCGCGCGAGCCGTGTGGGACGGCGAGAGCGACCACACCGTCTTCACCGACGCCGAGCTGGACGAGCTCGCGGACGTCGCGCTCCGCCTGCGCGAGGTCTTCGAGGCGGTCGCGCGCGGCGACATCGACGGCGCGGCCGAGCGCGTCAACCGGATGCTGGAGGACACTGCCGCCCGCCCGCGCCTCGCCCGGCACGACGGCGAGCCCTGGCACCTGCACTTCCACAGCGCGGACGGCGGCGTGAGCGCCGAGTGGGGCGGGCCGTGCGCCACCGGCCTCGCGGTCGTGCTCGGCGGTGAGCTGTACGACCGGCTCGGCGTGTGCACCGCGCCCGGATGCGACCGCGTCTACGTGGACACCTCGCGCAACGGCACCCGCCGCTACTGCTCGACCGCCTGCCAGAACCGGGTGAAGACCGCCGCCTTCCGCGCCCGCGCCCACAACTGACGCCTCCCGCGCCCGCAACCGACGGCTCCCGCACCCGCAACCGACGGGGCTTGCGCTCACGACCGACGGCACTTGCGTCCCGGCGGGATGAGGATTTTCCGCCGCGGGGGAGGTTCCTTGGCCGTCCGTAACCGGCCAGCTCCTCTGCGCACGTTCCGGCCGCCGGGCGTGTCACGCTGTCGGCGGCGCGCGACGGTGGGAGGCCGGGATGTGCGGAGACTGCACGCAGCACGAGTTCGACGTGCCCGAGAACGTGCCCGGAAGCTGGCTGGAGGACGTGCCCGAGACGGTGCGGCGGGCGCTCGCCGAGTACCGCGAGCTGCTCGCGGCGCACGGCCCCACGTGGGGTGAGGACCCGATCCACTACGTCCGGCAGCTCGAGGTCGCGCCCTTCGTCCCGGACGAGCGGGAGTTCTTCGTCGCCTGGTTCCTCAAGGCGGTGGAACGTGCCGAGGGGCCGGCCGGCCCGCAGATCGAAGCCGCGCTGAACGCCGTCGACATGCACGAGATGCTCCGCGACGTCCTCGACGGCGACCTGCCCGACAACCTCGCCGCGCTCCGGCTCGCTCCCGGCGGGGTGCGCGTGGAGGCCCGTCCGCGCCCGGTCTTCGCCCGGCGGCAGCGGCATTCGACCACGCTGCTGCTCGACTCGTCGCGGGACGAGATCGTCCGCGTCGAGATCGACGGCGCCGTCCACGACCTGAAGCCGCACGGCGCGCGGCTGGTGCCGATCGCCAGTGACAGCCGCATCGTCGTGGACGACGCGGACGTCCCGCTCGGCGGCCTCACCCGCGAGGTCCCGGCCGCGCGGCTGCGCGTCCGGGCGGGCCTGCCCTGCCGCTGGACGGTCGTCGGCGACGACGGCCACGGCTGGTACCCGCCGGACGCGCCCGACCGGCACGATGCGCACGGCCGCCCCTACTTCCACGGCGACGACCTCCTGCTGGACGTCCCGGCCGAGCCCCTCACCGTCCGCGTCACGCGCGGCGCGGAGTACGAGATCGTCGAGATCCGCGTCCACCCCGCGGCCGGCGAGGAGCTGACCGTGGAGCTGACGCCGCGCCGGCGCTACGACGCCGCCGCGCGCGGCTGGTACGGCGGCGACATGCACGTCCACATGAACTGGGCCGGGAACAGCGTCGGCACGCCCGAGCAGGCCGCCGCCGTCCAGCAGGGCGAGGACCTGCACGTCCTCAACCTGGTCGCCGGGAACGTCTCGACCGTCCGCGTCTACGACCGCGAGGCCCTGGAGCACTGGGCCGGACGCGACGCCCCCTGGTCCACGCCGTCGCACATCGCCCGTTTCGGCGTCGAGTACCGCAACGACCTGCTCGGTCACCTCTACGCGTTCGGCATGGAGACGCCGCCCGAGCTGTACCACACGGGTTTCCTCGGCACCGACGACTGGCCGCCGAACGCCGAGGGCATCCGGCGGCTCGCCGCGCTCGGCGCCGTCCTCGGCTACAGCCACCCGTTCCACGTGCCGGTCGGCGAGGACGGGCCACCGAGCGAGGTGCTCTCGGACGGCCGCAACTGCTCGGCGCGCGAGATCGTCGCCGACGCGGCGCTCGGCCTCGTGCACAGCCTCGACGTCCTGAACCACTCCGACATCCACACGACCGCGCGCGTGTACCGGCGGCTGATCGGCGCGGGGAACCGGCTCGCGGTCACCGCCGGGACCGACACGCAGATCTCGTTCACCCGGCGCGGCAACCAGTCCAGCCCGCCTGGCTGGGAACGCGTCTACGCCCGCGTCGAAGGGGGGCTGACCGCCGCGTCCTTCGCGGAGGCGATCCGGCGCGGGCGGACCTTCGCGACCACCGGTCCCTGGCTCGAACTCGACGTGGACGGCCACGGCCCCGGTGACACCGTCGATCTGCCCGCGACCGGCGAGGCCGTCACCGTCACGGTCCGCAGCATCGGCGAGGAGGTCGGGACGGTCCGGCTGCTCACCGCCGATGGCGTCCTCGCCGAGGGGCCGCCGGACGAGCTGTCCGTCCGGCTCGCCGTCCCGGAGCCGACGTACGTGATCGCCGTCGCGGAGGGCCCGCCGCACGCCCGTTCGATGCACCGTGCCGGGGTCTACGCCCAGACCAGCCCGGTGTACCTGCACGTCGGCGGACGGCACGTCGCGCACGAGGACGACGTCCGCTGGTGCCTGGAGTACCTCGACGGCCTGGAGAACATGATCCGCACCCGCGCGCGTCTCAGCGACGCCCGGCAGCTCGCCGACCACGTGAACCTGCTGGAGGCGGCCCGCGCCGTGTACCGCGCCCGCCTCGGCTGAACGGCCGAGCCGAGACGGAGGCGCGGAGCCGGGGCCGTCCGGCTCCGAGAAATGGGGCGCGGGACGGAGGCACCCCGCAGTTCCTCCGTCCCGCGCGTTCGTGGGGCCCCTCAGGTGAGGTCGGGGCCGTAGACCTCCCAGAGCTCGCCGGCGAAGAACCGGCCGAAGCGCACCAGGGCCGTCGTGCCGTGCGGCCCGCCGGTGCGGAAGGTGGTCAGCTGCCGCGCGAAGTCGGTCAGCTGGATGTGCAGCACGCCCGCGCCGACGACGTCGGCGTCCGGGTCGTCCTCCGGCCGGACGTGCCCGGCGAGCAGCCGGGTGTACAGCGTGGACGTGTCGGGCCAGATCCGCGTCGGCGGACCGTGCAGGACGTTCTTCTCCCCGGTCAGGGTGAGGTCGCGGCCGCCGTCGTCGGTGAAGAACAGCCGGTACCGCATCACCCGGCGGTGCTCCTCGCCGGTCGGCGCGAACAGGTTGAACCGACCCTGGAGGACCGGCCGCCGCCCGCCGCATCCGGGGGCCTCGATCCAGCCCTCGGCGGTCGCCTCGTGCTCGCGCTCGTCGAGGAACCGGTGCACGTCGTCGGCGGTGATGGTCAGCCGGAACGCCAGCGGCTCGCGGTTCTCGTCCACCTCGCCGGCGCGCGGGTCGGGGGTGCCGAAGGTGACGTGCCCCTTCATCTGCTCGGTGAAGGACAGTGACGTACGCCCCGTCGCCGGGCGGGACCGGTCCCCGGGTCCCGCCGGCGGCCCCGGCTCGCGGGCGTACGCACTGCCGCTTCCCGCCCCGTGCTGCGGGCCGGCCGAAGAGGCAGGCCCGGCCCCCGCGCTCATGGACGCGCCGCCGACGCCGGCGGACACCGTGGCCGCGCTCGCGACGGACACGTCGAGGGTCGGCGCGCTCGCGGCCGGTGCTCCGGCCGGCGAGGCGCCCGTGGTGGAAGCGCCCGTGGTGGAAGCGCCCGTGGTGGAAGCGCCCGTCGTGGTGGTGCTCGTCGTGGAAGCGCTCACGGTGGCCGTCGTGGCGCCCGCCGTGACGGTCGCGGTGGTGGTCGCGGCGGACGCGCCCGCCGCGGAGGCGACCGCCGCGGAGTCGCCGATGCCCGGCACGGCGGTCGCCGTGCCCGTGCCGCCCTCCAGCAGGCGGGTGCTCATCCGGTCGGCGAACGCCGCGATCGTCAGCGACGGGTTCGGCCCGACCGAGCCCGGCATGACCGAGCCGTCCGCGATGTACAGGCCGGGATGCCCGTACACCTCGCCGTACGGGTCGCAGACGCCGACGCCCGGATGCGCGCCCATCGGCGCGCCGCCCAGCGGGTGGACGGTGATGATCCGCTTGCGGAACCACATCGGGTTGTCGGCGTACTCGGCGCCCAGCACGTCGGCGATGCTCTGCATCGTCTTGCGGACGCGCTCGAAGTACGCCTCGCTGGTCTTGGTCGTCCAGTCGGCGTAGAGGCGGCCGTGCCGGTCGAGGTCGAGGCGGCCGTCGGGGGTGTCGCGGCCCATGCCGAGCAGCGGCAGCGAGCTGACCGTCAGCGAGCCGCTGCCGATCAGCTCCGACAGCTCGGCGGACAGGTGCGTGTCCGGGACGTCCTTGAAGAAGTCGAGGAACCGCTCGGCCAGGAACTTCACCATCCGCTCGATCTGGCCGGGCATGTCGAGGCCCTGCACCGCCCAGTCGACGAAGCCGGGGTAGCCGCCGTCCTGGATGTAGGCGCCGCGGCCCGCGCCGGCCACGCCGTCCAGCTCGTCCGGCAGCCGGATCGCGCTGGTGATGACCGGGCCGCGCGCGGCGTTCAGCGGCCGGACGCGGTTGCGGTCCTTGGCCTTCAGCAGGAACGTCAGCAGGTCGCCGTTGCCGCTGAACCGGGTGCCGAGCGCGCCGCTCAGGCCGCCCAGCAGCGCCCGCGACCTCAGCAGCAGGTGCGTGGTCCCGTACGTCCCGGCCGACAGGATCAGCCGGTCGCAGCCGATCGTCCGGACCGCCCCGCGGCGCTCCCGCGACACCATGTCGTGGACGATGTAGTCGACCTCGTACCCGCCGCCCGGACGCGGCCGGACCGCCTTCACCTCGTGCCCGGTGCGGATGTCCGCGCCGTGGTGCCTCGCCGCCGACAGGTAGGTGTGGTCGAGGGTGTTCTTCGCGCCGTCGTTGCAGCCGATGTCGCACTCGCCGCACAGGTTGCAGGTGCGGCGCGGCACGCCGTGGATGTTCCCGTAGGACGG
Source organism: Actinomadura gamaensis (assembly GCF_042652125.1). Lineage (NCBI taxonomy): Bacteria > Bacillati > Actinomycetota > Actinomycetes > Streptosporangiales > Thermomonosporaceae > Actinomadura > Actinomadura gamaensis. The sequence continues at coordinate 292,225 of NZ_JBHSIT010000006.1, forward strand.
GTCGGCGATCGGCAGGCCCACCGCGGGCTGCCCGCCGGGCTCGGCGGAGAACCGGACGGCGAGCGGCGGCAGCGTCACGTCCAGGCCGAGCTCGGCGGCGGCGTCCTGCATGGCGTGCGCCTTGGGCGTGTTGTCGAACGGCGGCCGGTCCAGCGGGAACGGCGCCGGCGCGATCATCTCCTCGACCGCGTCGTAGTGCGGGTCGAGGTCGGCGCGGCTCACCGGCCACGACTCGTAGGTGCCGTCCGGGAGCTCCTCGTGCACGAACCAGCGCTCGTCCTTGCGGAGCAGCACGTTGGCGTAGATCAGCGAGCCGCCGCCGAGCCCGGACGACACGACCGAGTCGCAGCCGTCGAAGCGCCAGACGTCGAACATGCCGTACAGGCCCGCGCCCGGGTCCCAGAACGCCCGGCCCATCTCGGCGGGGGAGCGGGGGAAGCTGCCGGGCGGGTACGGCCGGCCGCGCTCCAGCAGCACCACCGACCGCCCGGCCTCGGCCAGCCGGTACGCGCTGACCGACCCGCCGAATCCCGAGCCGACGACGACCGCGTCGACCTGCTCCATGCGTTTGCTCCTGCTCTGTTCTCGCTGTCCGGACGCCGCGGCGCCCGCCCGGCCGGCCGGCTAGGCGGAGTGCCGCTTGAGGAAGTCGACGATGCGGGGGAACACGTCGAGATGGGAGTTCTTGCCGATGAGCGGGTCGAGGTGCCCGTAGCCGGGCAGCACCGCCAGCTCGTGGCGGCCCGGCGCGACCCGTTCGAGGATCTTGTGGAAGTGGATGTTCGAGTCGGTGAAGACCCGGTTCTTCTCCGGTGCGAGCAGCAGCAGCGGCGTGGTGACGTCGGCGGCGTTCGCGAGGTAGTCCGTCGGCAGCCCGCCGTACTTGGGATCGTCCGGCGCGTACTTCACCGAGCGCCCGGCGTTCACCATCTTGTGGACGTGCCGGTAGTAGTTCAGCCCGGACGCGCAGCAGATGTCGGCGACCCGGTCGTGCGTGACCGGCAGCAGGTTCTCGTGCTGGTACATCGCGGGCTTGCCCGCGCCCCACTGGAAGCTCTGCATGTGGCAGGCGCGCACGTCGCACTCGCCGTGGAACAGCGACACCAGCCGCGACAGCATCCATCCGCGCGTGAACGCGGGCGCCTGGCCGAACCGCGGGTCGATGAACGGCAGCCCGACGACGTACTCCAGCAGCGACGGCCCGAGCGCGAGCTTCAGCTTGGAGAAGCGCGGCACCCGCGGCGTGAGCGAGACGCTGTTGCAGGTCAGGCTGGTGATGCCGGTGACGGTCCCGGCGAACAGCGCCATCGTGAACGACACCGAGCCGAGGCAGTGCGCCACGACGTGCAGCCGCCGGTCCCCGATCTGGCGCCGGATGACCTCCAGCGCGGCCGGGAAGTCGTAGAGCGCGATGTCGTCGAGCGTGTACCGGTGCGTCTCGGTGTCGTAGGGGAACCGGCCGCTCATCCGGAAGTCCAGCGCCCACACGTCGGTGAACCCGGCGTCCAGCAGGTGGGAGGCCAGGTTCTGGTGCTCCGGCATGATGAACACGTCGCTGGCCGAGGTGAGGCCGTGGACCAGCAGCACGACGTCGTCGCACTCGGCGCGCTCGAACCGGGTGAGCTCCAGCCCGAGGCCGTCCTCGGTCGCGAACGGGTACACCGTGACGCCGGCGTCCCTGACGCCTTCCAGCGTCCGTCTCGGAATCGTCGTCTGTGTCATCCTCGCCTCCGTGTTCGCCCCGCAAGAATGATGCGGCCGGCCCCTCACCGGCGGCATCGTGGGAAACCCTGACTTGTTCCGGACGGTCCGTCCCGCCGTCACTGACACGACGTGCGGGTAAGGTCCGCGGCGTCCTCGTCCGTAGTGGATTCGTCTTCCGTGAGACGACGGCGGCGGCCGTCCGGTTGCGACATTCCGCAGGGCGAATGTCCGATCTCCGGCGTCCCGGCGTCCCGGCGTCCGGCGTCCGGCGTTTCGCGTTCGGGTCAGTCCTGGCCGGGCTCGCCCCGGTTCAGGGCGCTGACGACGCCCACCCGCGAGGTGACGCCGAGCTTGGCGAAGATGTGCGACAGGTGCGTCTCGACCGTCCGGACGCTCACGAAGAGCCGCTCGGCGATCTGCGAGTTCGTGAAGCCCTCGGCGACCAGCGACGCCACCTCGTATTCGCGCTTGGACAGCCCGCCCGGCCCCGAGCCCCGGCCGCCCGGCGCGGGCACCCGGACGCCGACCCGGCGCTGCTCGCGGGCCGCCTGCCCGTGCAGGGTGCGCGCCCCGCACGCCTGGAACGTGTCGGCGGCGATCCGCAGGTGGTCGCGGGCGGCCTTGCGGTCCCCGGCCTCGGCGTACGCCGTCCCGGCGCGCAGCCGGGCCCGGCCCGCGTCGATCCGCTCGCCGGCCGCCTCCAGCGCCTCGGCGGCGGTGATCGCGGCGCGCGCGGCCTCGGCCGGGTCGCTGCCCAGCAGCGCGTGCGCGCGGGCGAGGTCGGCGAGCGCGTTGTTGGAGTCGACGCCCTCCAGCCGCATGTGCCGGGCCCGCTCGGCCCACTGGAGCGCGAGGTCCGGGTGGCCGCGGCCCGCCTCGACCTGCGCGAGCGTCTCCGCGCAGGACAGCAGCGTGCGCTGGTCCAGCGTCGGCGACTCGAAGCCGTTGGTCGCCTTCATCACCGACTGGACGCCCTCGTCCTGGCGGCCGAGGCCGAACAGCGCCATCGCCCGCGCGTAGTGGGCCATCGAGCCCCACCACTCGCCGACGCCCGCGCCGACCGCGACGGCCTCGTCGGCGTGCCGCAGCGCGGTCTCCTCGCTCCCGGACCAGGTCGCGACCAGGCTCTGCTGGGTGAGCGCGAACACCATCTGCTGCCCGGACGCCACCAGCCGCGCCTCCTCCACCGAGTCCTCGGCGGCGGACGCGGCCTGCGCCAGGTTCCCGAGCGTCCCGTAGGAGCGGGCGAGCCCGGCGAGCAGGTTGGTGACCACGTAGAGCTGGCCGGTGTCGCGGGCGACGTCGAGCGCCCGCTCGAAGTGCCGGGCGGCGGTCCGGTACCGGCCGAGCATCGTCTCCGCCCAGCACAGCCAGGCGATCGCGTCCATCCAGTCGGCCAGGTGCTCGTTCGGCGCGGTGTGCAGCAGCCGGTCGGCGGCCTCGGCGTAGCGCAGCGCGTCGGCGACCCGTCCGCCCGCGAACGCGGGCATCGGACGCAGTGCCGCGACCGCGACCTTCAGGCTCGGCTCCCAGTCGTCGGAGTCGTCGGGCATCAGGTCCAGGACGGCCTGCGCGGCGCGGAACTCCAGGCGCATCGTCCGCTCGGCGACCAGCCGCATCCGCAGCGGGATCGCGGCGGGCGAGCGCGGGTCGGGCATGTTCCGCAGCTCGTCCAGCAGCAGCGACCGGGCCTCGTGCGGGCGGTCGAGCTGGCGTTCCATCAGCGCGGCGAGCCGGGCGGCCTTCGCGCGCCGCTCGTAGGCGTCGGCGGGCAGCAGGCGCAGCAGCGTCCGGGCGGTCTCGCGGCCGTCGCTGAGCGCGCCGCCGACCGACTGCACCTGCGCCAGCTCCATCAGCAGGTCGAGGCGGGACGGGAGCCCGACCTCGGCCGGGGCGTTCTCGGGCATCAGGCGCAGCGCGGCCTTCAGCCAGTGCGCGGCCGTCACCGGGGCCTGCGTCGCGTACGCGCGCCCGGCCTCCACGAGCGTGGCGATCGCGGCGCGGTCGCCGACGCGTCCGGACCGCTCGACGTGCCGGGCCCGGACGGCGGCGGGCGCGCCGATGTCGGCCTGGTAGGCGGCGATGCGGGCGTGCGCGGCGAGCCGCCAGCCCGCCGCGGCCGACCCGTAGACCGCGTGCCGCACCAGCGGGTGCCGGAACCGGAACCGCTCCGCGCTCGGCCGGACGATGTCGCGCGCGACCAGCTCGTCCAGCGCGGACAGCGCGACCGGCTCGGTCACCTCGGCGGCGACGGCGGCGAGCGCGGGCGCGAACTCGTCGGCGGCGACCGCCGCGCCCTGCGCGACGCGCAGCGCGTCGGCGGACAGGCCGGTCAGCTCCATCTGCAGCGCGGCCCGGACGGCCGGCGGCAGGTCGCCGACCTGCGGACCCTCGGCGAGCGGCTCGCCGCTGCGGGCGAGCGCCTCCAGGTAGAACGGGTTGCCGCCGCTCGCCTCGAACAGCTCGCGGCAGCGGGTGGCCGTCACGTTCGGGCCGAGCAGCTGCGCGACCTCGTCCTCCGACAGTGGCCGGACCCGGACACGGTGCCCGCACCCGCCCTGCACCGACGCCTCGACGAGCGCGGCCAGGCGCGCCGACGCCTGCGCCGGACGGAACGCCACGGCGATCATCACGCGCGCCCGGGGCGGATGCCGGACGAGGTAGTCGAGCAGCTCGATCGTCGCCTCGTCGGCCCAGTGCACGTCGTCGAGGATCAGGACGAGGCCGTCCTCGGCGGCGAGCTGCTCCAGCAGCCGCCGCACCGCGCGGTAGAGCTGGTAGCGGGCGACGGGGGTGTTCCCGATCAGCGTCGGCATCGTGCCCTGCACGACGGCGGCGAGCGCGGGGAACACCGGGACCAGCAGTTTCACGGTCGCCGGGCCGAGGTCGGGGAGGTGCTCCTCCAGGTGGTCGTCGAGGGCGTCGACGACCGCGCCGAACGGCATCTCCTGCTCGAACTCGGCGGCGCGCCCGGAGGACACGGCGAGCTTGCGGGAGGCGGCGCCGGAGGTCAGCTCACCGAGCAGCCGGGTCTTGCCCGCGCCGGGCTCGCCGGCGAGCGCGACGAACCGGAACGCGCCGGCCGCCGCGTGGTCGAGGCTCTCCTCGAGGAGATGGAGGACGTCCGCCCGTCCGACCAGGGGGACCTGGCCGGTCGGCTCGGCATCCCGCTCGTCCGGACCCCGCCCCGCCGCCGGGCGGCCGGGACCGTGCCCGGCCGGGCGCGGGCGCTCCGCGCGCTGCTGGTCCGTACGACCATCCATGTCCACACCCCACCAGAGACAGGCGGTCGATACGCCGTGTTGGTACTCTTGTCGCGAATGCGTCGATCGCGGGGGCCACTCTACCGAGTGGACGGTCGGTGAGAGTGATCTGATCCCCCCCGATCGCCACAGTGCTATCAACCGTCCTCAGCGCACGGGTGTCAACAGTCTGAAGTGGACCGTGCCTTAGTCGTCATCTTCCTGTGGACGTGTCGCACGGCGTTCACGCGGCGGACGCCCCGGCCCTCGGATAGGCGATGACCAGGCCCGATCGGCTCGGCGCGAGCGTGACGTTCTTGAGCCGCCGCTTCTCGGCCTCCGGATGCGCCGCCGTCAGCGTCACCCGCCGTAGCACTTCCGCGAGCACGACGCGCATCTCCAGGAGTGCGAGCTGCGCGCCCGCGCAGTAGCGGCGTCCGCCGCCGAACGGCAGCCACGCCCGGTTCGCCCGCGCGACGTCCTCGGACGGCGACTCGCTCGCGAGGAACCGCTCCGGACGGAACCGGTCCGGCGACGGGAACGCCTCCGGATCGCTCAGCACGAGCGGGATCGACGCCGACAGGTACCAGCCCGCCGGGATCTCGTAGCCGCCGATCTTCGTCGCCTCGTCCAGCAGCCGGGGCGCGCCGAGCACGACCGGACGCGCGCGCAGCCCCTCCTTGACGACGGCGTCCAGGTAGGACGTCTCGCCGCGCGCCGCGGTCGTCCCGGCGGCGAGCTCGGCGACCAGCGCGTCCATCGCGCGCGGCGTCCGGACGAGCCGCTCGACCGTCCACGTCAGCGCGGTCGCGGTCGTCTCGTGCCCGGCGACCAGCAGCGTCATCAGCTCGTCCCGGACCTCCCGGTCGGTGAGCGGCGCGCCGTCCTCGTCCCGCGCGGCGACAAGCTGGGACAGCACGTCGGCCGCGGCCTCGCCGGACTCGGCGCGGCGGCGGGCGATCTCGTCGAACAGGAGCGCGTCCACCTCGTCCCGGACGCGGACGTACCGCGTGGTCGGCAGCGCGCCCGCGCGGAGCAGCAGCGGCGAGTTCAGCGCGCGTTCGCGGGCGTGCGGCGGGATCCGCACCAGCGCGGCCGAACCGGCGAGCCGCATCAGCCGGGGGAGCAGGGTGCGCAGCGCGCCGAGCCGCCGCGCGTCCTCGATGCCGAACACCACGCGCATGATGACCTCGAGGGTGACGCGTTCCATCGCGGGCCGGACGGGCATGGCCGCGCCGACCGGCCAGCGCGCCGCCTCGGCCGCGGCGATGTCGGCGATCCGGTCCTTCCAGGCGGCGACCGCGCGGCCGTGCAGCGGCGGGCTGACCAGGCGGCGGTGCCGCCACCAGGGCTCGCCGTCCAGGCAGAGCAGCGACTCCTCGCCGACGAGCGGCCCGATGAACGCGCGCCGCATCTCGCCGGCGCGGCCCGGCCCGCCGTCGGTGGCGAAGACCTCCTCGGCCAGCTCGGCGGTGGCGACGCAGACCTCCGGCGGGAGCCCCGGATAGCGGACGGTGAAGATCGGCCCGAACCGGCGGCGGCCCGCCTCGTAGAAGCCCAGCGGATCGGCCATCAGCCAGGCGACCTGGGCCGCGGGAGGCAGGCGGAAGCCGGGGGGCGCGTTCCTGGGCGGCCTGCCCGCGGACCTGTCGGCGGGTCTGCTGGCGGGCATGCTGGCGGGCATGGCGGGGCTCCTGTACGGGGTGGTGGTGCTTCGATCGTGCCCGCCGCCCCTGGCATGTCACATCGTGGTAAACCCCGACATCTTTCACGGCCCCGCTTTCGGGGCATGGTGCGGGAGTCGGGTAGAACGACGGGAGATGTCCACGTAAAGAACTGGGGGGATCGTGACCGTACCCAACGTGCGGCTCAACAACGGCGTCGAGATGCCGCAGCTCGGCTACGGGGTCTGGCAGGTCGCCGACGACGAGGCCGCGAAGGCCGTCGGCGTCGCGCTGGAGACCGGCTACCGCAGCATCGACACGGCGCAGGCGTACGAGAACGAGACGGGCACCGGGCGCGCGCTGCGCGAGTCCGGGATCGCCCGCGACGAGCTGTTCGTCACCACCAAGCTGTGGAACGCCGACCAGGGCTACGACTCCACCCTGCGCGCCTTCGACGCCAGCATGGCGCGGCTGGGGCTCGACGTGCTGGACCTGTACCTGATCCACTGGCCGATGCCCGCGCGCGGCACCTACCTGGACACCTGGCGGGCGTTCGAGAAGCTCTACAACGACGGCCGGATCCGCGCGATCGGCGTCTCCAACTTCACCGTCGGCACGCTGGAGCGGCTGTTCGCCGAGACCGAGGTCAAGCCGGTCGTGAACCAGGTGGAGCTGCACCCGTACCTCCAGCAGGGCGAGCTGCGCGCCTTCCACGCCCGGCACGACATCCGCACCGAGGCGTGGAGCCCGCTCGGCCAGGGCAAGGGCCTGCTGGACGACCCGGTGCTGGCCCGGATCGGCGCGGCGCACGGCAAGACCGCCGCGCAGGTCGTGCTCCGCTGGCACCTCCAGCTCGGCAACATCGTCATCCCGAAGTCGGTCACGCCGTCCCGGATCGCCGAGAACTTCGACGTGTTCGACTTCGAGCTGACCGCCGAGGACATGGACGCGATCGCCGGGATGAACGCGGACCAGCGCATCGGCCCGGACCCGGCGACCTTCGAGTGGATGGGCTGAGAACCCGATTCGTGTGCCGCCCCGCCCGGCTCCGTCCGGGACGGGGCGTTCCGCGTCCCCGCCCGCCGCTGCCTCGGCGTTCCCGCCCGCCGTTGGCTCCGCGTTCCCGCCCGCCGTTGGTTCCGCGTTCCCGTCCGCCGTTGGCTCGGCGTTCCCGCGCGCGTTCATCGGGCGGGCGGCCAAGGTTGGCCGGGCCGTCACCGGCCGGTCCCCGGCCGGGGCACCGTCCGGCCGGTACGTTCCGGACGACCCTCACATCCCTCGAAGGGAGTCCGCCCCGATGATCCGTCGAGCCCGAGCTTTCGCCGCGGTGGCCGTGCTGGCCCCGGCGACCGCCATCGCGGTCGCCGTCCTGCCGTCCGCGTCGCCGGCGCCCGCCCCGTCCGCGCAGGCCGAGCCCGCCCTCACCGCCGTCCGCGGCCCGCTGATCATCGGGCACCGGGGCGCGCCCGGCTACCGTCCCGAGCACACCGAGGGCTCCTACGAGCTCGCCGTGCGGATGGGCGCGGACTTCATCGAGCCCGACCTCGTCCCCACCAAGGACGGCCAGCTCGTCGTGCGGCACGAGAACGAGATCGGCGGCACGACCGACGTCGCCGCGCACCCCGAGTTCGCGAGCCGGAAGACCACCAAGACGGTGGACGGCACGAAGATCACCGGCTGGTTCACCGAGGACTTCACCCTCGCCGAGCTGAAGACGCTGCACGCCGCCGAGCGGCTGCCCGCGATCCGGCAGCACAACACCCTCTACAACGGCCGCTACCGGGTGCTGACCCTCCAGGAGGTCATCGACCTGGCCAAGCGGTTCACCCGCGAGTACCACCGGAAGATCGGGATCGTTCCGGAGACCAAGCACCCGACCTACTTCCGCTCGATCGGGCTGCCGCTGGAGGACAGGCTCGTCGCCACGCTCAAGCGCAACGGCTTCGACCGGGGCGGCCGGACGGTCGTCCAGTCGTTCGAGCCGTCCAGCCTCCGGCTGCTGCACAAGGCGCTGCCGCACGTGACCGTCCTGCAGTGCGTCTCGAACTCCGGCTCGCCCTACGACACGACGGCGACCGGGCACGGCCCGACCTTCGCGGACATGACCACGCCCGCCGGGCTGAAGACCGTCCGCGCCTACGCCGACTGGATCGGACCGGAGAAGACCCTGGTCATCCCGCCGAAGCCGGACGGCTCGCTCGGCACGCCCGCGCCGCTCGTCGCCGACGCGCACCGCGCCGGGCTCAAGGTCGTCCCGTACACCTTCCGCAACGAGAACCAGTTCCTGCCGACCGACCTGCGCAACGGCACCGCGCCGGGGGACTACGGGCAGGTGTTCAAGGAGTACGGCGCGTACTTCAAGGCCGGCATCGACGGCATGTTCAGCGACAACTCCGACACCGCCTTCCGCGCCCGGCAGGACTTCCTGGGCGAGCGCTCCTAACCGGCCCCGGGGTCCCGCCACATGAGCCACACCGGCGGGGCCCCGTCGCCGGGCAGCCGGAGCTCCCGCGTCACCCGGAACCCGAACCGCTCGTAGTACGGGACGTTGCTCTCCTTGGACGACTCCAGGTAGGCGGGCGTCCCGGCCTCGTCGCACCGGTCGAGCCGCGAGCGCAGCAGGACCGACCCGAGGCCGTTGCCCTGCGCCTGCGGGTCGGTCCCGAGGTACGCCAGGTACCAGTGCGGCTCTTTCGGGTGGTGGCGCTCGATGCGTCCGAGCGCGCGCAGCGCGGCCGGCAGGCGCGTGCCGAACGCGCGGACGAACGGGACGAGCTGCCTCGCCTGCGTCGCCAGCGGCAGCCGCCACGCGCCGGGCGGATCCCACAGCGCGGCGGACTCGATGTCGTCGAACCGTCCGGAGTGCTCGCTCGCCCCGTGCCGAAGATGGACCTCGCGGAGCAGGATCGCGAAGGCCGCCGCGAGCCGCCGGGGCCGGGACGCCTCGTCCGGCAGGATCCAGCTCCACACCGGGTCGTCCTCGAACGCCCGCGCGAGGACGGCCGCGATCCGATCGACGTCGGACGCCGTCGCCACCCTCGCCGAGGGCGACGCTTCCGGACCCGCCATGGCGAACCTCCCGAATGGATCCGCCGATCATCGACCGGCCCGCGCGGTCCGGTCAACCCCCGATAGATAACACTATGTGGTGGATCGGTAACCTGGAGTGCATGGAGGAATGGACGGGCCCGGACGGCCTGCGCGTGACGGCCGTCCCGCTGGACGGCTCGCACCGGGTGTGGGCCGACTTCGCGGGCGTCCCGGCCGACGCCGACTCGGCCTTCCTGGTGACCCGCGAAGGACGGCCGGTCGGCCGGGGCTGGTACGCGACCGTCGCGGACCTGTCCGAATGCGTCGATCTCGCCTCGCTCACGCCCGCGTGAGCGACGGGGCGGCCCACTCGCGCGTGAGCGCCCGGGCCGTCCGCGCCGCCGCGCCCACCACTTCCGGGATCCCCGAGGTCAGGAACGGCCGCCCGCCGTGCAGGTCGCCCACCACGTGCACGCGCGGATCGGACGGCACGATCCCGCCGTCCGGGTGGCGTGCCGCGAGGCCTTCGCGCAGCAGCCCATCGACCAGTTCGACGGCGGCGTGCGGGACGGAGCCGGGCGGCGGGTTCACCGCGTTCACGACGATGTCCGCGCGCCGGGTCCCGCCGTCCCAGCCGACCTCGAAACCGCTCGCCGCGCCCACGATCGACCGGACGCCGCTCAGGGAGTCGAGCTGCCCAGATTCGAACAGCTCCAGCATGCGGACGCCGTTGACCGGGACCATCGGAGACGCCAGCGAGACCGCGAGCCGCGAATGCCGTCGCAGCGTCTCCCGGTCCGCCTCCGGCAGCAGCGGCCAGGCGAGCGGCATGACGGTGTGGCACGCCTGCTGGAGCAGCCGCCGGGCCTGCGCGGGCGTGTTCACCAGCTCGACCTGGCGGCGCAGCCGGACGGCCGGATCCTCGGTCGCGGCCCCGCGCAGGTCGGCCTCGATCTCGGCGATGTCCTCGCCGAGCGCGTCCAGCTCGGCGCACAGCAGATCGTAAATCTTCGCGAGCGTGACGTCGGGGCCCATCGCCCTGACGGCGTCGGTGGTGAGGAACTGCGGCCGATATCCGTCCGGGCCGTTCGGCCGCTGCCAGACGTGGGGGAGCATGCCGCCGCGGGACGCCAGCGAGATCGGCCCGCCGTGCCCGCGCGCGGCGAGCGACACGGCCACGTCCACGGCGGTCAGCCGGCTCCCGATGATCAGTACGGAGGCGTCGCGGGGAACGTCCTCCAGCGTCCGGGCCAGCGGGTACGGATCGCCGATGTAGCCGGGGGCGCCGTCCAGCCCGTAGGGGTCGGCGGGGGTTCCGGACCCGACGCACAGCACGATCCGGTCGGCCCGGTGCTCGTGCCCGTCCGCCGTGCGGATCAGCAGGTCGCGCGACGCGCCGACGACCCGCTCGGGCACCAGCCGAACGTTCCCGCCCGCCAGCGCCTTCTCGGCCGTCTCCTCCAGGTACTCGCCGTAACGGCCGCGCGGGACCAGCGGCGCGCCCAGGAGCGGGTCGAAGAAGCCCGCGCCGCGCTCGCCCAGCCAGTCCGCGTAATGCCCGCCGTCGTCGTGCCGCAGCGACATCAGCGCGGGCGGCACGTTTACCAGGACGCTGTCCATGTCGGGCGCGTACGGACGGCCCCGCCACGGGTACGGCGCCGGGTCGAACACCGTCACCTCGTGCTCGGCGCCGACGCCGACGCCGACGCCGGCGTCGGCGCCGGCCCGCGCCAGCGCGTCGAGCAGCCCGACGGCCGCCGGCCCGGCTCCGATGATCGCGATTCGCATGGTCGTTCCTCTCAGCCTCGCTCGGATCGGCTCCGAGTCTCGCGGTCGCCGCGCCGGAACGGCACGCCCCGTTCGCGGTGTTCCGTCCGCCCGGCACCCCCTCGTTCGGGGGATGGCGGCCGGGCGCCGGGCCGGGCAGAGTGATCACCATGCCGTCCGATCCGGGCGCCGCCGTCCTCGCGGCGGCCGAACGCGCCGCCGATCCGCTCGACCTGTTCGGGCGCGCCTCGTCCCGGCTGCGCCCGCTGCTGGGCTTCGACGCCGCCGTCTGGACGGCCAGCGACCCCGAGACCGGCCTCGTCACCGCCCCGATGCTCGTGGAGGGCCTCGGCGGGGGCGACCGCTGCGCCGCCTACTGGGAGAGCGAGCTGCTGGAGGAGAACGTCCTGCCGTTCCGCGATCTCGCGCGCTCGGACGTCCCGGCGGCCGGGCTGCGGGCCGCGACCGGCGGCGCGCCCGCGCGCAGCTCGCGCTTCCGCCGGGTGCTCGGCGACCAGGGGGTCCACGACGAGCTGCGCGCGGTGCTCCGGATCGGCGACCGTCCGTGGGGCCTGGTCAGCCTGTTCCGGACGGGTCGTGGCGCCGCGGCGTTCGACCCGTCCGACGTGGACCTGCTCGCGGCGCTCTCCACGCCGCTGGCGAAGCGGCTTCGCCGGTTCGCCCGTCCGTCCGGCTCGTCCGGCGCGACGGAGGGCGTCGGGCCGGGGCTGGTGCTGTTCGACGAGCGCGGCGAGGCGACGTCGGCCAACGCGGAGGCGCGCGCCTACCTGGAGGCGCTGCCGGACGGGCCGCTCGTGCCGTCCCGCCTCGGCCTGCGGCTGCCGATCTGGGCGGTCGGCGCGGCGCTCCAGGCTCGGGCCGTCGCGCGGGGCCGCGACCACGGCGGCGCGCGCACGCGCGTGCGCACCGAGGACGGCCGCTGGCTGGTGTGCCACGCGTCCTGCCTGGACGGCCCGGACGGCGCGCCCGGCCCGGTCGCGCTGGTGATCGAGCCAGCGTCCGCCGCCGACCTCGGCGTCCTGGTCGCCGAGGCGTACGGGCTGACCCCGCGCGAGCTGGAGATCGCTCAGCTCGTCGCGCGCGGGCTGCCGACCGGGCCGATCGCCGCCGCGCTGACGATCTCGCCGCACACCGTCCGCGGCCATCTGAAGGCGGTGTTCGCGAAGGTCGGCGTGTCCAGCCGCGGCGAGCTCGTCGCGCGGCTGTTCGCGGAGCGGTACTGGCCGGCCACCGGCCGCTGACGGGCCGCAGGTAGATCTCTGGGGTTGGCGGGAAGAAGGGAGATGGTGTAATCGTTTACACCAGCAGATGTAAACGATTACATCGAGGGCTTCCGGAAGGGGGTGCGGGCATGGCCCCGGGCAAGGCGAGCGTCAAGGACGTGGCGCGGCTGGCGGGCGTGTCGGTGGCCACGGTCTCGCGGGTGCTGAACGACAGCGCGACCGTCTCGGCGGAGAGCCGCGCCCGCGTGCTGGCGGCGGTCGAGCGGCTCGGCTACCGGCGCAACGCCGTGGCGCGGTCGCTGCGCACCGACGCGACCGGCACGATCGGGCTGGTCATCGGCGACATCCTCAACCCGTTCTTCACCGAGCTGGCGCGCGCCGTCGAGGACGAGGCGCGCACCGCCGGGTACGCGGTCGTGATCGGCAACGCCGACGAGCGGCCGGACCGCCAGGACGACTACGTGCGGACCCTGCTGGAACGCCGCGTGGACGGCCTCCTGCTGTGCCCGACCGCCGAGGTGACGCCGCTGGTGCGCGACACCGTCGAGTCAGGGACGCCGGTGGTGTTCCTGGACCGCACGCTGCCCGGCCTCGACGTCCCGACCGTCCGGGCGGACGGCGCGGACGCCATCGACGAGCTCGTGGCGCACCTGGTGGCGCTCGGACGCCGCCGCCTGGCGTTCGTGTCCGGGCCGGCGATCCTTTCCACCGGCCGCGAGCGTACCGACGCGTTCGCCTGCGCCCTCGCGCGGCGGGGGCTGGAGGTGCGGCCCGAGTACCTGGAGGCCGGTGACTTCCAGGCGGCCAGCGGGCGCGCGGCGCTCGCCCGCCTGCTCGACCTCCCCGAGCCCCCCGACGCCGTGGTCGCCGGGGACAACCTGATGGCCCTCGGCGCGCTGGACGAGATCCACGCGCGCGGGCTGTCCATCCCGGCGGACGTCGCGCTCGCCTCCTACGACGACGTCCCCTGGTTCCTCCACCTCGACCCGCCGCTGACCGCGATCGCCCAGCCCGTCCAGGAGCTCGGCCGGCGCGCCGTGCGCGCGCTCGCCGACCGGGTGGCCGGGCGGGAGGTCGAGGCGGTGACGCTGCGGGCGCGGCTGATCGTCCGCGGGTCGTGCGGCGAGCCGCGCGCGGAGGGGCCGCCGGGCCGGAGGAGACCGGGCGCGCGGCGCCCGGACGCGGTCCACGGGGACGGAACGAACGACGAAGGGAGCGTGACCGCATGAGCACCGGGAGATCCGGAGAGATCCTGCGCGTGCGGGGCCTGCGCAAGGGCTTCCCGGGCGTGCAGGCGCTGGACGGGGTCGACTTCGACCTGCGTCCGGGCGAGGTCCACGTGCTGCTCGGCGAGAACGGGGCCGGGAAGAGCACGCTGATCAAGACGCTGTCCGGCGCGCACCGCCCGGACGAGGGCACGATCGAGGTGGACGGCGAGGCCGTGCAGATCCGCTCGGCGCAGGACGCCGCGGACCTCGGCATCGCGACCATCTACCAGGAGTTCAACCTCGTCCCCGAGCTGACCGTCGCCGAGAACCTGTTCCTCGGCCGCCAGCCGCGCCGGTTCGGGCTGGTCGACAAGCGCGCGATGAACGCGCGGGCGCGCGAGCTGCTCGCCCGCGTCGGCGTGGACGTCGAGCCGACCGCCCGGATGGGCGACCTCGGCATCGCCCGCGCGCAGATGGTCGAGATCGCCAAGGCGCTCGGCCTGGACGCGCGCATCCTGATCATGGACGAGCCGACCGCCGTGCTCACCACGGGCGAGGTGGACCGGCTGTTCGAGATCGTGTCCGGCCTGCGCGGGCAGGGCGTCGCGGTCGTGTTCATCACCCACCACCTGGAGGAGATCCCGCGCGTCGGGGACCGGGTGACGGTGCTGCGCGACGGCCGCTCGGTCGGCGAGGTCCCGGCGGACACGCCCGAGCGGGAGCTGGTCCGGCTGATGGTCGGCCGCTCGATCGAGCAGCAGTACCCGCGCGAGCGGACCGAGCCCGGCCCCGTCCTGCTGCAGGTGAAGGGCCTCGGCCGCGAGGGCGTCTTCGAGGACGTGTCGTTCGAGGTCCGGGCGGGCGAGGTCGTCGGCCTCGCCGGGCTCGTCGGCGCGGGCCGCACCGAGGTCGCGCGGGCGGTGTTCGGCGCGGACCGCTACGACACCGGCGAGGTGATCGTGGACGGGCGGCGGCTGCCGCCCGGGTCGGTGCACGCGGCGCGGGAGGCCGGGCTCGGCCTGGTCCCCGAGGACCGCAAGGGCCAGGGCCTGGTGCTCGGCGCGGACGTCGGCGAGAACCTCGGCCTGGTCACGCTCGGCGCGGACAGCCGCGGCGGTCTCGTGGATCGCTCCAAGCACCGCGCGGAAGCCGCGGGAATGGCCGACCGGCTCGGCGTGCGGATGAGCGGCCTCGGCCAGGAGGTCCGCACCCTGTCGGGCGGCAACCAGCAGAAGGTCGTGATCGGCAAGTGGCTGCTCGCCGACGCCCGGGTGCTCGTCCTGGACGAGCCGACCCGCGGCGTGGACGTCGGCGCCAAGGTCGAGATCTACCAGCTGGTCAACCGGCTCACCGCGGCCGGCCGGGCCGTCCTGATGATCTCCAGCGACCTGCCCGAGGTGCTGGGGATGAGCGACCGGGTGCTGGTGATGGCGCGCGGCCGGATCGCGGGCGAGCTGCCCGCGGCCGACGCCACCCAGGACGCGGTGATGGCGCTCGCCGTGGCGGGCGCCCCCGAGAACTCCGAGAAGGACCTGCGATCATGAGCACCACCACGCCGCGCGAGGCGCGGCAGAGCAACGGCACGCTGAGCACCGTCCGGCGGTTCCTCGGGGAGAACGGGGCGCTGGCCGGGCTGATCGTGCTGGTCGTCGTCCTGGCGCTGATGTCGGGCGACTTCCTGACCGTCACCAACCTGCTGAACGTGGGCGTGCAGGCGGCCGTGACCGCCATCCTCGCGTTCGGCGTCACCTTCGTCATCGTCACCGGCGGCATCGACCTGTCGGTCGGCGCGGTCGCCGCGCTCTCGGCGGTCGTCCTCGCCTGGACGGCCACCGACCACGGCGTCCCGTGGCCCGTGGCGCTGGTGCTGGCGATCCTCGTCGGCATCGCCGCCGGGCTCGTGAACGGCCTGCTGATCACCTACGGGCAGCTGCCGCCGTTCATCGCGACGCTCGCCATGCTCGGCGTGGCGCGCGGCCTGGCGCTGGTGATCTCCAACGGCAGCCCGATCCCGCTGCCGTCCGCCGTCACCCACCTCGGCGACACGATCGGCAAGTACCTGCCGGTGCCCGTGCTCGTCATGCTGGCGATGGGCGTGGTCACCGCCGTCGTCCTCGCCCGCACCTACTCGGGCCGCGCGATGTACGCGATCGGCGGCAACGAGGAGGCCGCGCGGCTGTCCGGCATCCGGGTGGACCGGCAGAAGCTGGTCACCTACGCGCTGTCCGGCGCGTTCGCGGCCGTCGCGGGCGTCGTGCTCGCCTCCCGGCTGGCCTCGGCGCAGCCGCAGGCCGCCAACGGCTACGAGCTGGACGCCATCGCCGCCGTCGTCATCGGCGGCGCGAGCCTCGCGGGCGGCAAGGGCCGCGCGTTCGGCACCCTCGTCGGCGCGCTGATCCTCGCCGTCCTGCGGAACGGGCTGAACCTGCTCTCGGTGTCGGCGTTCTGGCAGCAGGTCGTGATCGGCGTCGTGATCGCCCTGGCCGTCCTGCTGGACACCGTCCGGCGCAAGGGCCTGAACCTGTCGTCCCGCAAGGCGTGGGCGGGCGGGATCGTCGCCCTCGCGGCGGTCGTCGCGATCGCGGTCGGCGTCGCGTCCACCGGCGACAAGTCCGGTTCGGGCGTCGCGGGCGGCGCGAACAAGGACATCAAGGTCGGCCTCTCGGTCTCCACGCTGAACAACCCCTTCTTCGTGCAGTTCAAGGAGGGCGCGCAGGAGGAGGCGAAGAAGGAAGGCGTCAGCCTGACCGTCCAGGACGCGCAGAACGACGCGTCGCAGCAGGTCAACCAGGTGCAGAACTACAGCAGCCAGGGCATGAAGGCGATCGTGATCAACCCGGTCGACTCCGACGCCGCCGCGCCCGCCGTCCAGGCCGCCAACCGGGCCGACATCCCCGTGGTCGCCGCCGACCGCACCGTGAACAAGGCGAAGCTGGCCCAGTTCGTGGCGTCCGACAACATCGCGGGCGGCAAGGACGCGGCGAAGGCGCTCGCCGACTCGCTCGGCGGCAAGGGCAAGATCGTGATCATCCAGGGCCAGCCGGGCACCTCCGCCTCCCGCGAGCGCGGGCAGGGCTTCGAGGAGGGCATCAGGCAGTTCCCCGGCATCCAGGTCGTCGCGAAGCAGCCCGCCGACTTCGACCGGACCAAGGGCCTGGACGTCATGACCAACCTGCTCCAGTCGCACCCCGACGTGAACGGCGTGTTCGCCGAGAACGACGAGATGGCGCTCGGCGCGATCAAGGCGCTCGGCTCCAAGGCCGGGTCCCAGGTCAAGGTCGTCGGCTTCGACGGCACCCCGGACGGCATCAAGGCGGTCAAGGACAGCACGCTCACCGCGACCGTCGCCCAGCAGCCCAGGCTGCTCGGCCAGATGGCCGTGCAGAGCGCGGTCAGGGCCGCCAAGGGTGAGAAGATCGACCCGACGAACGCCGTGCCGGTGAAGGTCGCGACCCGCGCCAACGCCGACCAGTTCTCGGGCTGACGGGTGCCGGGCGGGGCCGAGCGGAACGAGGGGGAGCAGATGGCGCACGAGGTGGTCGTGGTGGGGTCGGTGAACGCCGACCTGGTCGTCCGGGTCGACCGGCGGCCCGGACCGGGCGAGACGGTGCTCGGCTCCGACCTCGCCACGCTGCCCGGCGGCAAGGGCGCCAACCAGGCCGTCGCCGCCGGACGGCTCGGCGGCCGGGTCGGCATCGTCGCCCGCACCGGCGACGACGGCCACGGCGCCCTGCTGCGCGACGCGCTCGGCGCCGCCGGGGTGGACGTGTCGCGCCTGCTGGTCGCCGAGGGGCCGTCCGGGGTCGCGCTGATCACGGTCGGCCCGGACGGCGACAACAGCATCATCGTGTCGCCGGGCGCGAACGCCCGGCTCACCGAGCAGGACGTCGCCGCGGCCCGCGAGGTGATCGAGGGCGCGGCGGTGGTCTCGCTCCAGCTGGAGATCCCGCTGCCGACCGTGGTGCGCGCCGCCCGGACGGCGGCGGACGCCGGAGCGCGCGTCGTGCTCAACCTGTCGCCCGCCGCGCCCGTGCCGCCGGAACTGCTCGCGCTCTGCGACCCGCTGGTGGTCAACGAGCACGAGGCGGCGTTCCTGCTGCCGGACCACGCGGCGAGCGACGACCCGGCGGCGCTGGCGGCGGCCCTGCTGGAGCTGGGCCCGACGTCCGTCGTGATCACGCTCGGCGCGGACGGCGCGCTCGTCGCCACCCGCGACGGCGCGCGGTCCGTCCCGTCGCCGAAGGTCGAGCCGGTCGACACGACCGGGGCCGGGGACGCCTTCACCGCCGCCCTCTGCCTGCGGCTCGCGCGCGGCGACGGTCTGGAGGCGGCGGCCCGGTTCGCCGTCCGGGTCGGCGCGGCGGCCGTCCTGGGGGAGGGCGCGCAGTCGTCCTACCCGGCCGAGGGCGACGACCTGCCCTCCTGACCGCTGCCCTCTGGTGCGGCCTGGCCGAGGCGCTCCAGCGCCTCGGCCACGTCGCGGACGTCCGCGCCCAGGTCGAAGCGGCTGAGCATGACCAGGTCGTCCGCGGTCTCGATCTCCAGCAGGACGGTCTTGCTGAGCAGCCGCTTGCGCTCGTCCACCCGGACGGCGACGACCTCGCTCCAGCCGAGCCGCACCTTGCGCGCGTAGCCCCGGACGACCGTCAGCCCCTCGCGGTCGGCCTCCAGGCGGACCGGCGCGAGGAAGTCCCGCAGCGAGAACACGGCTCCGCCGACCACCGCCACCCCGATGAGGAAGGCGGCCTGCACGTCGGTGGCGTAGAAGGGCGCCGACACCGCGATCACGACCGTCGCGGCGACCTTCAGCGCGGTCTGCGCGGGCGGCACCCGCCAGCGGGCCGCGGGTTGCGTGTCCTCACTCACGTCCGCCACGGTAGCCGTAGCGGCGAACCCCTCCGCCGCGGGGACGGAGGCAAGGCGGGCATGAAGTTCCTCATTCGCGACCGCGTGTTCGGCATCGGCGAGGATTTCTGGGTCGAGGACGAGAACGGCCGGAAGGTTTTCCTCGTGGACGGCAAGGCGCTGCGGATCCGGCAGACGTTCGAGCTGAAGACCCGGGAGGGCGAGGTCGTCGCGGTCATCCGCAAGAAGCTGATGAGCGTGCACGACGCGATGGTCATCGAGCGCGGCGGAGACAAGATCGCGACCGTCCACAAGAAGCACTTCACGCTGCTGCGCGACCACCTGAAGGTGGACCACGAGGGCGGCGGCGAGTGGACCGTGCGCGGCGACCTGCTCGACAAGGAGTACGGCATCGAGGGGGACGAGGGGCAGGGGCCGGTCGCGCTGATCTCGCGCAAGTGGTTCCGCGTCCGCGACACCTACGCGGTGGACATCGTGGACGGCTACGACGTCCCGCTCGTGCTCGCCGTGGCGGTCTGCGTGGACGCCCTCACCGAGGACAAACACGACGACTGATTCGGTGTCGGGCCGCAGGTCGCTATAGCGTTCCATCATGCGACTCGGTGTGCTGGACGTGGGCTCCAACACGGTGCATCTGCTCGTGGTGGACGCCCACCGGGGGGCCAGGCCCCTGCCCGCCTTCTCCCACAAGGAGGAGATGCGGCTCGCCGCCCATCTCGACGGCGACCGGCTGACCGAGGAGGGCGAGGCGCGGCTGCGCTCGTTCGTCCTCGACGCGCTCCGCGTCGCCGAGGACAAGGGCGTGGAGGACCTG
This sequence comes from Actinomadura gamaensis, assembly GCF_042652125.1. Taxonomy (NCBI): domain Bacteria; kingdom Bacillati; phylum Actinomycetota; class Actinomycetes; order Streptosporangiales; family Thermomonosporaceae; genus Actinomadura; species Actinomadura gamaensis. Next base: position 311,764 of record NZ_JBHSIT010000006.1, read on the forward strand.
GTCGCGTTCGCGACCTCGGCGGTCCGCGAGGCCGCCAACGGCGCCGAGGTGCTCGCCCGGCTGCGCGAGTCGACCGGGGTGGACATCCAGGTGCTGCCCGGCCCGGACGAGGCGCGGCTGACCTTCCTCGCGGTGCGCCGCTGGTTCGGCTGGTCGTCCGGGCGGCTGCACGTGATGGACATCGGCGGCGGCTCGCTGGAGCTCGCGACCGGCATCGACGAGGACCCCGACGTCGCGATCTCGCTGCCGCTCGGCGTCGGCCGGCTCACCCGCGAGTGGTTCGAGAGCGACCCGCCGTCCCCCGAGCGGGTGCGCGAGCTGCGCCGCCACGTCCGCGCGGAGATCGCCCGCCGGGTGGGGGAGATCGCCCGCTACGGCCCGCCCGACCACGCGGTCGCCACGTCCAAGACGTTCCGGCAGCTCGCCCGGATCACCGGGGCCGCGCCGTCCTCGGAGGGGCCGTTCGTGCGCCGGACGCTGCGGCACGCCGACCTCACCGAGTGGGTGGACAAGCTCGCCCGGATGCCCGCCGCCGACCGGGCCGCGCTGCCCGGCGTGTCCGAGCGGCGCGCCGAGCTGCTGCCCGCCGGGGCGGTCATCGCGGACGCCGCGATGGACCTGTTCGGGCTGCGCGTCCTGGAGGTGTGCCCGTGGGCGCTGCGCGAGGGCGTCATCCTGCGCCGCCTGGACATGATCACAGGCTGACCCGCCGGCCCCTCGGGTAGCCGGGGGCCGATGCTCGCACGGAGGCTCGTCGCACGTATGCGGCGGGCCTCCGGTTCATTCCCTGGCCGCATCCGGACGGCGCTCGCCCGGCCACCTGCATCGCTGTGACCATAGAACTTTACCGTTCTTTTGAATAACGCGACATGTCTTGACCGTGGTGGACGGCCGGGTTGCACTGGACGCGGGCGGATCGTCATCGGGGGTGTCATGTCGAGCGCGAAATCGGGCGCGAACAGGATCTCCGCGCTGCCGTGCGGACGCTGGACGAAATGGGCGGTCATCGTCGTCTGGCTGGTCATCGTGGCGGTCGCCATGCCGCTCGCGGCCAAGCTCGTCCACGTGCAGAAGAACGACGCCTCGTCGTGGCTGCCGAAGAAGGCGGAGTCGACCGAGGTCTACAACCGGTCCAAGCCGTTCGTGCCGTCCGACGAGTATCCGGCGGTCGTCGTCTACGAGCGCGCCGGCGGCGCGATCACGCCGGCCGACCGGGCCAAGGCCGCCGCCGACGCGGCGGCGCTGAAGGCCGTCACGGGCAAGCCGAAGGGCGAGCCGAGGCGGCCCATCGTCTCGACCGTCCGGGGGCCGACACCGTCGGCGGACGGCCGGGCGCTCCAGACGATCGTGAACGTGAAGGTCGGCAAGTCCGGCTGGGACCTGCTGGGCGCGGGCGTCAAGGACTTCCGCACGATCGTGCGGCACGGGAACCCCGCCGGGCTGTCCTCGCACGTCACCGGACCCGCCGGGTACGGCGGCGACTTCGGGAACGTGTTCAGCGGGTTCGACAAGACGCTGCTGTACATCACCGCGGCGATCGTGATCCTGATCCTGCTGCTCACCTACCGCAGCCCGCTGCTCTGGATGCTGCCGCTGATCTGCGTGTTCTTCGCCCTGGAGGCGGCGCAGGGGGTGGTGTACCTGCTCGCCGCGCACGCCGGGCTGACCGTCAACGGGCAGTCGGCGTTCATCCTGACCGTCCTCGTGTTCGGCGCGGGCACCGACTACGCGCTGCTGCTCATCGCCCGCTACCGGGAGGAGCTGCGGCGGCACCGCGACCGGCACGAGGCCATGGCGATCGCGCTGCACCGCGCCGGTCCCGCGATCATCGCGAGCGGCACGACCGTCGCGATCAGCATGCTGGTCCTGCTCACGGCCGAGCTGAACTCGACCAAGAGCATGGGGCCGGTGATGGCCATCGGCGTCGGCGTGGCGCTGCTCGCCGAGGTCACGCTGCTGCCCGCGCTGCTCGTCGTGCTCGGCCGCTGGGTGTTCTGGCCGCTGAAGCCGAAGTACGGCACCGCCGAGCCGACCGAGCGCGGCCTGTGGGCGCGCGTCGGGACGCTGATCTCCGTGCGTCCGCGCATCACCTGGATCGGTACCGCGGTCGTCCTGTCGGCCCTGTCGTTCGGGCTGCTGACGCTGCACACCGGGCCGGTCGCCAACAAGGACGCGTTCAGCTCCGGCAAGCCCGACTCGGTCACCGGTGAAGAGGTGCTGACCAGGCACTTCCCGGCGGGCACCGGTTCACCGGTCGTGATCGTGTCGAACGCGGCGCAGCAACCCCGGGCCCAGGTGGCGGCCTCTCGCGTGCCCGGCATCATCGGCGTCCACCAGGTCGGGCCGGTCAGGGGCGGCCAGGCGTACATGGAGGGCACGCTGACCGCCGCGGCAGACAGCGACGCCGCGTTCCGGGCCGTCAAGGACGCCCGGACGGCCGTGCACCGCGTGCCGGACGCGAACGCGAAGGTCGGCGGCGGGTCGGCGTTCACGCTGGACGTCAACAACGCGTCCCGGCACGACCAGTGGGTGGTGATCCCGATCGTCCTGATGGTCGTGCTCGTCATCCTCGGCCTGCTGCTGCGGGCGGTGGTCGCGCCGGTGATCCTGGTGCTGACGGTCGTGCTGTCCTACACGGCGGCCCTCGGGGTGAGCGCGCTGATGTTCAAGCACGCCTTCGGGTTCGCCGGAGTGGACCAGTCGTTCCCGCTGTGGACGTTCGTCTTCCTCGTCGCGCTCGGCACCGACTACAACATCTTCCTCATGACGCGCGTCCACGAGGAGGCCAAGCGGCACGGGACGCGGCGCGGCGCGCTCATCGGCCTGGCCGCGACCGGCGGTGTGATCACCTCGGCGGGCGCGGTGCTCGCCGGGACGTTCGCGGCGCTCGGCTCGCTGCCGCTGGTGTTCGTGACCGCGCTCGGCTTCACGGTCGCGTTCGGCGTCCTGCTGGACACCTTCGTCGTCCGGTCGGTGCTGGTCACCGCGCTGAACCTGGACGTCGGATCGCGCATGTGGTGGCCGAGCCGCCTCGGCGGGCGGGCCGCCGTCACCAGGCCGGATGAGCGAGAGACGACCCCTGCGGGCTGACCCTCCGGGCGCCGGAGCCGTCGGCGCGCACCGCCCAGACGGCGGGCGAGGCGTAGGTCCCGCGCGTGTACGCGACCCAGTTGCCGTCGCGGGACCACACCGGGTCCATCTCGTGCTCGCCCGAGCTGACCAGGGCGTGCTCGTTCGCCCCGCCCGCGTCGGTGACACAGATCTGGCCGGAGGGATAGGTGCCGTAGGTGAACGCGAGGCGCTTGCCGTCCGGTGACCAGGCCGGATCCACCGCCGGGCGCGTCCCGTGGGTGACCTGCGTCCACGCCTGGTCCGGATACCCGGGGTCGAGGACGTAGATCTGCTCGGTCCCGGAGCGCTTGGACCAGAACGCCAGCCGTCCGTCGGGCGACCACGCCGGGTCGTCCTTGGCGGAGCCGTCCGTCGTCAGCTGGGACGCCTTGCCGCCGCCGGCCGGGATCGAGTAGAGCTGGGCCACGCCGTTGTCGTCCTTGCCGACGTAGGCGAGGAGCCTGCCGTCCGGGGACCACACGACCCGTCCGCCGGTGAGCTTGTCGGTCAGCTTGGTCGCGTTCGCTCCGTTCGCGTCGGCCGTCCACGCCTCGTAGCCGGTGTCGGTCTTGCGGGTGAAGGCGAACTTCGTATGGTCGCGCGAGTATTCGGGCAGCATGTCGCAGCTCCCGGACGTCACGGCCGACACCGCCGAGCCCGCGTCCGCCGAGTACCGGGCGATGCGGGCGTGGCAGCTCTGCGGCCAGCCCGGCGCGGTGTCCTGCCGGACGAGCATCGGGTCGCTCGGGAACCCCGCGACGGCCGGGCCTCCCTGCGACGAGACGCCGCCGCTGCCGGTGGTGGGCTTGTGCGAGTTCCCCGAGTTCGCGATCAGGTAGGCCGCGCCGCCTCCGCCCGCCGCGACGACCGCCGCGACCGCGAGCGCCACGAGGAGCGGACCGCCGCGGCGCTTCGGGCGCTGGTGTCGTCCGGGCTCGGTCCAGGGGATGCCGCCGGGGCCGGTGCGGCGTTCGGGTGCGACGACCGCCTGCTCCTGATGGGCCGCCTGCTGATGGGCCGCCTGTCGCTGAGCTGCCTGTTGTTGAGCCGCCTGCTGCTGGGCTGCTCGTTGCTGGGCGACGGCCTGCTGCTGTTGGTAGGCGGCTGCCGCGGTGGGCGGGTGGGTGTTCTGCTCCGGGATCCTGCCGCGGGGCTCGCTCGGGACGTCCTCCGTGTATCCCGGCCCGCTCGGGACGCGCTGGCCGAACGGGACCGAGTCGCGGACGCCCGACCCCTGCGCGACGTCCGTCGGCGGATGCGTCGCCGCCTGAGACGCGGGCTGCGACGTGGAGGGCGATACGGGACGCTGCGAAGGCGGCGATGCGGACTCCGCCGGACGCTCGGGCGGGGCCTCGGGCAGGGCCTCGGGCGGCGGGGTCGGCGCGGGGACCATCCGGACGTCCCCGGACGGACGCGGCGGAAGCGGCTCGTTCCAGGCCTCGTTCAGCGTGGTCGACACGGCCGCCTCGGACGCGCCGCCGACCAGGCCGAGCAGCAGGTCCTGCGCGGTCGGGCGGTTCGCGGGCTCCTTGGCGAGCGCGCGCCGCACGAGCCCCGCCAGCGGCTCGCTCGGGAGCGCGCCGAGGTCGGGGTCGGCGTGCAGCGACCGGGCGATCATCACCTCGAAGGAACCGCGCCCGAACGGGTTGTGCCCGCTGGCGGCGTAGGCGACCAGGCAGCCCCAGGCGAACACGTCCACCGCCGGGGTGATCTCGTGCGCCATGACCTGCTCGGGCGCGATGTAGCCGGGCGTCCCGACGACCTGCCCGGTGCGGGTGTGCGAGACCGCGACGTCCAGCGCGCGGGCGATCCCGAAGTCGATGACGCGCGGGCCGGTGAGCGACAGCAGCACGTTGCTCGGCTTGAGGTCGCGGTGCACGAGCCCGGCCGAGTGGATCGCGACCAGCGCGGCGGCGACCCCGACCGCGACGCCGTGCAGCATGCCGGGGCTGAGCGGCCCGCTCTGGTTCATGTACTGGAGCAGCGACGGGCCCTCGATGTACTCGGTGACCAGGTAGGCCAGGCCGAGGTCGCGGCCGTGTTCGAGCACCTGGGCGGTGCAGAACGAGGCGACCCGCTCGGCGTTGACGGCCTCGTCGTGGAAGCGGGCGAGGAACGCGGCGTCCCCGGCCAGCTCCGGCCGGACGACCTTGACCGCGACGCGGCGGCCGTCGCCGCCCTCCTCCACCGGGGCGCGGCCGAGGTAGACCGCGCCCATCCCGCCCTCGCCGATCTTGGATTCGATCCGGTACGCCCCGACGCGCACCGGATCGTCCGGTCCCAACGGCCGACCCGCCATGGCGATCACCCTGCGTCCCTGAACTCCGCCCGCCCGGCGGATTCCCCCGACCGTCACACCATGACAGAGGCCCGACTGGTAGGGCCAGTGCCAAGCCAAGGCCAAGTAGAGGTAAAGCGAAATCGGGGCTGGGGCAAACCTCGTTCATGGCTGTCCGCATGTGCCGCCACTGGCGGGATGGCCGCCATAGTCTGCCGGTCTGTCTGATTAGTCGGAATTGTTTGGGTGGGTGGCGTGCGACCGGCGCGAGGACGTGCGGCGACCGCCGTGCTCGCGGCGGGACTGCTGGGCGCGGCGGCCTCGGCCTGCGCCGGCACGTCCGGGGACGGCCGCTGGGCCCGGCCGGGCGCGCCGGACCCGACCCTCCCGCACGCCGTGGACGCCGCGACGGTCTCCGGGCTGGAGACCGTCACCGAGAGCGAGCAGGACGCGCGGCGCCACCTCTACACCGCCTACCCGGCCGTGCCCGGCGCGCGCCCGCTGACCGACCGGCTCGCGCAGGCCGTGGACGAGCTGAGCGACCCCTACGAGCAGGAGACGGACGGCACTCCGCCCGCAGCGCCCGGCGCGCCCGTCCCGGAGCTGAACGTCCAGTGGACGCTGACCGCCGCGTCCGGGGACGTCGTCGGCGTGCGGATCACCGGCTGGAAGTCGCAGGGCGCGGACGCCGGGGAGACCCGCCGCACCTACTGGTACGACGGCCGCACCGGGCAGGCCGTCGGCTCGGACGCGCTCGTCCAGGGCGAGCCCGGCCTGAAGCGCCTCACCGAACGCGTGCGCGCGCGCATCGGCGCCAAGGCCGACCCGGTCCGCGTCACCGCGACCCCGGCGACCTTCGCGTCCATGGCCTTCAACGACGACGGCGACCTGGTCGTGGAGTTCAGCGACCACTCGGTCGCCCCGGGCGCTCCCGGCCGTGTCGCGGTCGCGCTGCCCGCCTCGGAGTTCGAGCCGCTGCTCTCCGACCTCGGCCGGCGCGCCCGCGCGGCGTCCCTGACGCCCCGTCCCCGGCTCGCGCTCGGCGCGAACGCCCCCAGGCCCGGCGGACCGGAGGGGGCGCGCGCGCCGGCCTCGTCGGTCGACTGCGCCGTCGCCAAGTGCGTGGCCCTGACCTTCGACGACGGTCCCGGACCCGACACGTCCCGGCTGCTGGACGAGCTGAACCGCGCGGGCGCCCGCGCGACGTTCTTCGTCGTCGGCGCGAACGCCGCCGCCTATCCCGAGGTCGTGCGCCGGGAGTCCGCCGAGGGGCACGAGATCGGCGACCACTCGCGCGACCACCGCGACCTGACCCGGCTGGCGCCGATCCAGGTGCACTCCGAGGTGCAGGAGACGCAGGACGCCGTCCGGCAGATCACCGGACGGGCGCCGGTGCTGTTGCGGCCGCCTTACGGCGCGTCCAACGGGGTGGTGACGGACGTCGCGCGTTCGCTCGGGCTCGTCCAGGCGTTGTGGAACGTCGACACCCTGGACTGGCATGACCGGGACGCCTCGGTCGTCGCCGAGCGGGCGGTGAAGGGCGCGCGTCCGGGCGGGGTGATCCTCATGCACGACGTCTACGGGACGACCGTGGACGCCGTGCCGGACATCGTGGCGCGGCTGAAGGCCCGCGGCTACACGCCGGCGACCGTGTCCGACCTGCTCGCGGCCCGGCACGCCCGTCCGGGCGACCGCTTCTCCGGCTGGTAGACCCGGCCACGCCACGCCACGCGACGCGACGCGACAGCGGGGTGCGTCGGGGGGTGACAGCGGGGTGGGTCAGTGGAAGTCGCGCGAGCGGAGGCGGCCGGGGATGGGCAGCCGCCGGAGCCGCGTTGCGCGGATGTGGGTGACGCCGTCCTCGCGTTCGAGGCGCCCGTTGACCAGCAGGGCCTGGGAGTCCACGGCGAGGGCGCGGTGCCGGGCGAACACCGACGGCGGGCAGGCCACGTTGATCACGCCCGACTCGTCCTCCAGGGTCATGAACACGATGCCGCCCGCCGTCGGGGGCCGCTGCCGGTGCGTGACCAGCCCGGCGACGATCACGTTCGTGTCGCCGGGCTGTTTCCCGAGGTTCGCGGAGGACAGCGCGCCGAGCTCGTCCAGCGCCTCGCGCACGTGCGTCATGGGATGGGTGTGCGCGATGCCGGTGGCCCACAGGTCGGCGATGGTCTCCTCGACGGGCGTCATGGCGGGCAGGGCCGGGGCGACGGTGCCCGGTGTGACCCCTTCCAGGGCGTTCTGGCTGTTTCCGGCGAGCGCGCCCGCCGCCCACAGCGCCTCGCGACGCGACAGCCCGAAACAGCCGAACGCGCCCGCTGTCGCGAGGGCCTCCAGCGCCGCCGCCGACAGCGGGACGCGACGGGCGAGGTCCTCCATGTCGCGGTAGGGACGTCCGGTCGCGATCGCTTCGGCGGTGGCGGTGCCGAGGTCGCGGATGCTCGCCAGACCCACTCGGATGGCGGGCTGCGGTTCGTCCGGCGCGTGCTTGTGCGCGCGCGTGGGAGCGACCGGTTCTTCGAGCGAGGTGTGCACGTCGCTGGCGTTGACGTCCACGCCCCGGACGGTGATGCCGTGGCGCTTCGCGTCGCCGAGCAACGAGTTGGTGTTGTAGAAGCCCATCGGCTGGTTGCGGATGATGGCGGCCGTGAACGCGGCCGGGTGGTGCCGCTTCAGGTAGGCGCTCGCGTACACGAGGTGCGCGAAGCTCTGCGCGTGCGATTCGGGGAAGCCGTAACCGGTGAAGCCCAGGATCTTCTGGTAGACGTCCTCGGCGATGTCGTCCGGGATGCCGCGTTCCGCCATGCCGCGCATGAGGCGTGCGCGCAGACGCTCCACCCTTTCGGGCGCGCGCTTGGAACCCATCGCTTGCCGTAGCTGGTCGGCTTCGGCGGGCGTAAATCCGGCGCAGGCGATGGCCAGCTCCATCATCTGCTCCTGGAACAGGGGGACGCCCAGCGTGCGCGCGAGCGCGCGTTCCATGAGCGGATGCGGGCACGTCGGCGGCTCCAGCCCCTTGCGTCGCCGCAGGTACGGATGGACGGAATCGCCCTGGATCGGCCCGGGACGGATCAGCGACACCTGTACGACCAGGTCGTAGAAACGGCGTGGCCGTAGGCGCGGTAGCGCGGACATCTGCGCGCGCGATTCCACCTGGAAGACGCCCACCGTGTCGGCGTCGCAGAGCATGTCGTAGACGGCGGAGTCCTCCGGCGGCATGGCCTGCAAGTCGTAGGTCTTGCCGTAATGCGCGCACACGAGGTCGAAGCAGTCGTGCAGGGCGGCGAGCATGCCGAGGCCGAGCAGGTCGAACTTCACCAGCCCGGCCGCCGCGCAGTCGTCCTTGTCCCATTGCAGGACGCTGCGCTTCTCCATGGACGCCCACTCGATCGGGCACACCTCGCCCACCGGACGGTCCGCGATGACCATGCCGCCCGAGTGGATGCCGAGGTGCCGGGGCAGCTTCAGCATCTGCTCCGCGAGAGCGCGGACGGGCTTCGGGACGGCGGTCTCGGACCCGACCGGATCGCGCGGGTCGATGCCGCGCGACCAGGCGTCCTGCTGGCCGGGGGAGTGGCCGAGCGCGCGCGCCGCGTCCCGGACGGCCATGCGCGGACGGTAGCTGATGACGTTCGCGACCTGCGCGGTGCACGCGCGCCCGTACTTGTCGTAGACGTACTGGATGACCTCCTCGCGGCGGCGGTTCTCGATGTCGAGGTCGATGTCGGGCGGTCCGTCGCGTCCGGGAGAGAGGAAGCGCTCGAACAGCAGGCCGTGCCGTACGGCGTCCACGCCGGTGATGCCGAGCGCGTAGCAGACGGCCGAGTTCGCCGCCGAACCCCGTCCCTGGCACAGGATGTTCTCTCTCCGGCAGAACGCCACGATGTCGTGGACGATCAGGAAGTAGCCGGGAAAACCCAGGCTCTCGATGATGTCGAGCTCTTTGGCGATCTGCTCGTAGGCGCCGGGCATCGTCTCGTTGCCGGGAGGCCCGTAACGTTCGAGAGCGCCTTTCGCGACGAGTTTCCGTAGGTGACTGGCTTCCGTTTCGCCTTCTTCGAGGGGCCAGTCGGGCAGCTTGGGCGCGACTACCGAGAAGTCGAACGCGCACTCCGCGCCGAGGGCGACCGTCCGGTCGAGCACTCCGGGGAACCTGGCCAGGCGCGCCGCCATCTCCTCGCCGCTGCGCAGGTGAGCCGTACCGCTCGCTGGGAGCCAGCCGACCATGTCGTCCAACGCGCGTCGCGCGCGTACGGCCGCCATCGTCTCGGCCAGGCGCGCTTCCGCTCCGGGAGCGGCGAAGTGCACGTTATTGGATGCGACGACCTGCACGCCGACCTCGTGCGCGAGCGCGAACAGCACGTCGTTGCGCGTGTCGTCGCCGGGCTGGTCGTGGTCGATCAGCTCGACGAACACGTTGTCCCGGCCGAACATCTCGACCATGCTCCGGAGTTCGCGCTTCGCCGCCTCCGGACCTCCTTCGGCGAGCGCCGCCGGAACAGGCCCCTTACGGCATCCGGTGAGCACGGCCCAGCGGCCCTCGTGCGCGTGCGCGAGGGCTTCCAGGTCATAGATCGGACGTCCCTTCTGACCGCCCGCGAGCTGCGCCGTCGTGATGGCCGAGCAGAGCTTGGCGTAGCCGGACGGATCGCGCGCGAGCACGAGCAGATGCCGTCCGGCGGGATCGGTCTCGCCCGCGCGCGGGGTCTCGATGCCCAGGCTCAGCTCGGCTCCGAAGACGGTCCTGATGTCCGCCTCGCGGGCGGCCTGGGAGAACCGCACGACGCCGTACATGCCGTCGTGGTCGGTCACCGCCATCGTGCCGACGCCGAGCCGCGCGGCCTCCTCCACGAGCCGCGTGGGATCGCTGGCACCGTCGAGGAAGCTGAACGAGGTGTGGCAGTGCAGCTCGGCCCATGCAGTCCCGGACTTCGCGGCCCTGGGCGGTGGCGCGGCGTCCCGCTCGGCGAGCGGGGGCGCGCCGGCGCCGCTGTTCCACGTCAGCCGCTTCTCCAGCTCGGACCAGGAGACGGGCGGGTTGAACCAGCCGCTCATGACCGGCCGCCCAGGGACTGGCTACTCATAGGCCGCCTCGACGTGCCACCGGCCGCCCTCGACCGCCAGCAGGTACGCGGCCCCCTCGGCCGTCGTGACCTGGAAACGCGCGCGCCGGCGGGCACGCTCGGGGTCCCACCAGCGCTCGGCCACCGGCCACGGGCCCGTCCAGCCCGTCACGGCGTCCTGGCGGCCCTCGGCGACCGCGATGCGGGTCGGAGGTCCCGAGACCGCGCAACGCGCCGACACGCGGATCTCAGCGCCGTCCGGACCGGTCACGGCGGCGGGCAGGGGCTCGGGCGGGACGATCGCGGGCGCGGGGGCGGGCACGCGGCCGGGCCACGGGCCGTCCGGGATCGCGCGCGGCGGCAGATCGCCGACCGGAACCTTGATCACCTGCTCGCCGGGGCCGCGGCCGTCCACCAGCACGGGCCGCGTGACGCCGCCGTGGCCGAGCAGCGCCTGGACGCGGTCCGTCGCGCGCGACACCCGCTCGTCCACGCCGCTGTGGCCCCACAGCGCGTCCTGGCTGCCGATCGCGGGCACGAGCTGGTCCGGAGTGAGCTCCAGCCAGACCACGCCGCCCCAGACGGCGCCGGTGTCGTGGCCGGGCGCGTCACCGCGCCACGCCGACAGTTGCCACCGGACGCGTTCGGCCACCGCGAGCGTCGAGAGCGCCCCGTCGTGCCGCCACAGGCGGTGCAGGACGTGGCCGTCCGCCAGGCCGATCTCCACCGACAGCCGCACGCAGTCGCGGCCGTGCCCGGCGAGCGACTCGTGCAGCTCGGCGGCCAGCCGCTTGGCGGCGAAGGTCACCTCCTCGGCCTGGGCGGGCGGGTCGAAGTCGGCGCGGACGGTCAGGTCGGCCGACGCGTCGGACGGCGCGACCGGCCGCGGCGGCTCGCCCCGCGCGAGCCGGTGCGCGAGCGCGCCGTCCGCGCCGAACCGGCCCGCGACGTGCCCGGCGGGCAGCGCCGCGAACGCGCCCAGCGTGCGGATGCCGAGCCGGCCCAGCAGGTCGGCCAGCTCGGGACGGTCCAGGACCGACAGCGGGTACGGCGCGAGGAACGCCGCCGCGCCGCCGGGCGGGACCACCACGCCGCCCTGCACGCGCGCCGCCAGCTCGGCGGCGAACAGCCCGTCCGCGACACCGACGCCGCAGTCGAAGCCCGCTTCGACGACCGCGTCCTGGAGCAGGACCCTGGCGGCCTCCTCGCCGCCGTAGAACGCGGCGGGTCCCTTAGCGGGAATCGCGCACAGACCTGGCCGGACGACCTCGACTCTCGGCGTCAGCTCGCTGACGGCCGTCACGACGGCCAGGAACATGCGGCCTTCGGCGTCGGTGTCGCGCGTGCGCACGAGCAGATCCGGACAGCGCCGCTGCGCGTCCCGGATCCGCTGGCCTCGCCGCACGCCCTCGGCACGCGCCGCCGACGTGCACGCCGCGATCCGGCCGCCGTCCACCACCGCTCCGGGCACGGACGCCTCGATCCCGACCGCCGTCGCGGGCCAGTCCGGGCACCACACCACCAGGACCCTGCTCATACGCCCAGCACCCTGCTCATACGACAAGCACCCTGCTCATACGACAAGCACCCTGCTCATACGACCGGCACCCTGCTCATACGACCGGCACCCTGCTCATACGACCGGCACCCTGCTCATGACACCCTCGGTGTCGGGACGACCTCCAGCACGGGACGTCCGGACGCGCGGGCGCGTGGGGCCTCGGCCGGTTCGACCTGTCCGGCGGCGTTCGGCAGCCACAGCCATTGGCGGCGTCCCGCGCCCGGGGCGTCGTGCCCCTGGACGACTACATGCGCACGACGCCCGCCGAGGACACCGTGACCGTCGCCCAAGCCCTCCCACTCGGATTCGGTCACCGCGAGCTTCAGCCTCAGCCCCGGCCACGTCCGCGTAGCCGGACCCATGAGCGTCAGGACGCTGCCGTGCTTGCGCGCGAGCGCGGTCAGGCGCCGGACGGCCGAGGGCGCCGGACGCTCGGGCGGCCTGACCAGGACCAGGCTCACGGCTTCCACCAGGGCCGCCACCACGTCGGGCCAGCGCTCGGCCGGATCGTCCACCAGCAGAAGGCGGCGCGGATCGGCGCCCATGCCGCATGCCGCGAGCACGCCGAACTCGGGGACGCCGACGACCGCGCACCAGCCGTTCGCGCCCCCGGCCGCGTCCGTGTGCCCGACCGCATGGACACTGCTGCCCTCGTGGACGCTGCCGCCCGCGTGGACGCTGCCGCCCGCGTGGATGCCGCTGACCGTGTGGGCGCCGCTGAGTGTCTGGGCGCTGCCGTCGGCCGAGGCTCCGGCGACCAGCGCGACGCCGAGGGACGCCGCTCCCGAGCCGTCCAGCCCGACGACCGAGCCGGGACGGAGGCCGCCGGGCAGCAGCGTCCGCAACGCGGGAAGCACCGGCACCCGCGGCCCCTCCGCGCGGACGAGCCGGTCCCGCAGTTCGGCATGGGCCGGGAGACTGCGCGCCGCCGACGCGTCCGCCACGCTACCTCCCCTGCGATCACCACCCCGTCAATGTCGAACACGAGTTCGACTATTGTCAAGTTACCCCAGGTCAAAGAGTGTTCGGGAGGCGTCGGATACAGTGCTCGGAATGAAGATCAAATGTGCCGTCATCGACGATTTCCAGGGCGTTGCGGAGTCTTTGGCCGACTGGGCGAGGCTCGGTCCGGAGGTCGAGGTTCGCTTCCTGCGCGCGCACGAGCCCGACCCCGAACGGCTGGCCGAGGAGATCGGCGACTGTGACATCGTCGTCGCGATGCGTGAGCGCACGCCCTTCCGGGAAGAGCTGCTGTCGCGCCTGCCGAACCTCCGGTTGCTCATCACCAGCGGTATGCAGAACGCCTCGATCGACCTCGAAGCGGCCGAGCGCTACGGCGTGACCGTCTGCGGGACGGCGAGCGCCACGCACCCGACCGTCGAGCTGACCTGGGCCCTGCTGCTCGGCCTGGCCCGGCACGTGGTCACCGAGAACACCGCGTTGCGCCACAACGGCCCCTGGCAGCAGACGCTCGGCACCGACCTGCACGGACGGCGGCTCGGCGTGATCGGGCTGGGCCGCATCGGTGCGCGCGTCGCGCAGGTGGGCGCCGCCTTCGGCATGGACGTGGTCGCCTGGAGCCGGAACCTCACCGACGAGCGGGCCGCCGAGGCGGGCGCGCGCCGCCTCGCCGCCCTGGACGACCTGCTGGAGACCAGCGACTTCGTGACCGTCCACGTGAAGCCCGGTGAGGACACGCGCGGTCTGCTGGGCGCGGACGAGCTGGCGCGGATGCGTCCGTCGGCCTACCTGATCAACACGTCCCGCTCGTCCATCGTGGACCAGGACGCCCTCGCCACCGCGCTGCGCGAGGGGCAGATCGCGGGCGCGGGCGTGGACGTCTTCGACATCGAGCCGCTCCCGCCGGGCCACGAGTACCGGACGTTGCCGAACCTTCTCGCCACGCCGCACCTGGGCTACGTCACCCGCGACAACTATCGGGGCTATTTCTCCGACGCCGTGGAGGACATCGAGGCGTTCCTCGCGGGCGCGCCCGTCCGGGTGCTGGCTCCGTAGGAGACCTTGTCGGCCTCATGAGGATGGCGGCTGCCAGCAGTTGAGTAGCGGCGGCCAGAACGAGGGCGAGGGTGAGGGGGAGGCCGCCCGCCAGAGCGGCCCCCACAGCGCCCGCGGTGATTTTCAGGCTCGCGCCAGTGGTGAACACCTGCCCGCGTAGGCGGAGCGGAGCTTCCCTGTGTCGGATGTCGAACACCGCGGCCAGTTGGGGTCCCTCACCCGCGCCCGCGAGGAGCGCCGCTAGCACCACCACCGCCGCGTTCGGGGCGACCGCCAGAAGGGCCAGCCCAAGGGCGATACAGGTCGCACTGGCCGCGAAAACGGTTTCCGGCCTCCGCCTAGGGGGCCACCGCGCCGTGATGGCCGCAGTGGTCATCGCTCCCGCCGCGAGCAAGGACAGCAGCAGGCCACCGTGTCCGGCGCCGCCGAGATGACGCTCGCCCAGCGGCGGACACGACACGATCAGCATGCCCGTTCCCACGAACGCCACCATGGACGCCGCCGTGACCCTGCGCAGCCCTCGCGCGCGCACGATGGCCGCGAACCCCGCCCGGAGGTCGGAGGTGAAAGCCGTGGGCGTGGCCTGCGGTTTCTGACGGGGAAGCGCCAATGCCGCCGGGACGCTGAGCAGGAGCAGTCCGATGGTCGCGACCATGGCCCAGTAGGCGTCCACTTCGGCGATCAGTCCTGCTGTAGCGGGTCCGACCAGCGCGGCCACGTTGTAGGTCGCGGCATCGAGCGCGTGGCCGCGCGTCAGGTGTTTCTCGGGGAGGACGTCGGCGAGGCGTGGCGTCCACGCTCCCGAGAGCGACGGAGCCAGAAGCCCAGTGAAGACGGCCGCCATTAGAGCGAGACCCAGATTCCCTAGGACGGCTGTGACCAACGCCAGGCCGGCCGCATATGCGCCCAGGGCGAGAGCCAGAAACCGTCCCGGACGCGTCGCCCGGTCCATCAGCGTGCCCAGCAGCGGCCCGCCCACGGCGGACGCCATGGTGAGCGCGGCGAACAGCAGCGAGGCCGGACGCTGCGACCCCAGCACGGTCATGCCGAGCAGCAGCAGGGCCGGGGCCGACATCTCGTCGGCCGTGCGCGCGCCGAGCGCTCCGGCGAAGTAGGCCGCCGGAGCGCTGTAACGGGTTATCATGTAAAAGGCGTAACACAGGGAGGTCGCCATGCTCAACCGGCCGTCGGACGCCGCCGAACGGGCCGCTGCCCTCACCGGCGCACTGCGCCTGGACGGCGCGGACGCGACGACGGTCGCGTCCCTCCTGCGCGCGCACGGGGAGCCCGACCCCGTGGAGGTGCGCGACGAGGACGTCGTCGCCCTGCGCGCGGTCGCCGACCGCCTCTGGGACGTGTTCGGCGCTCCCGACCTCGACACGGCCGCGCGTCGCATCAACGCCTTGATGGCCGAAATGGGCGGCCCGCCGAGGCTCAGCGCCCACGACGGCACGTTCTGGCACCTCCATGCGGACCGCAGCGACGACGCGTCCTGGGCGGAGTGGTTCGCCGCGTCGTCCGCCCTGGCCCTGGCGGTCTTGCTGGCCGAACGCCGAGCCCTGCCGGGGGGCCTCTGCGCGTCCCCGGCGTGCGGAAGGCCGTTCGTCATGACCGGGCGAGGCGCTCCCCGGCGCTACTGCTCGGCGCGCTGCGGGAGCCGCGAACGTGTCGCCGCCCACAGGCGTGCGGGAAAATGACCCCATGACGGCCGACATCGCACCCATCGCGTGGACCGGCGCCCCATGACGGCGGACATCGCGCCCATCGCGTGGACCGGTGACGCGCTGCGGCTCGTCGACCAGACGCTCCTGCCCGCCCGCCTCGTCCACCGGGACGTCACCGAGGTGGACGACCTGGTCGACGCGATCCGGCGGCTCGTCGTGCGCGGCGCGCCGGCCCTCGGCGTGGCGGGCGCGCTCGGTGTCGTCCTCGCCCTGCGCCAGGCCGAACGGGAGAACTGGGACGCCGCCACCCTGGATTCCGCGATTTCCCGGATTCGCGAGGCCCGTCCCACCGCGGTCAACCTCGCAAGCGGAGTCGACCGGGTCCGTCCTTTTGTCAAGAAGGGCGCAGAAGCCGTCCTCACCGAAGCCCTAGCCTTGCTGGACGAGGACATCGAAGGGAACCGGGCCATCGGACGCCACGGCGCGGACTGGCTGGCCGCTCGTCTCGGTGACAGACCGCTTCGCCTCCTCACGCACTGCAACGCCGGTGCGCTGGCCACGGCAGGATGGGGAACGGCTTTGGGCGTCGTCCGCGAACTGCACATGCGTAACCGCGTCGAAGTCGTCTACGCCGACGAAACCCGTCCGCTGCTCCAGGGGTCCCGCCTCACCGCCTGGGAACTCGAACAACTGGGCGTCGCCTATTACGTCCAGCCGGACGGCGCAGCCGCGAGCACCATTCTTCGCGGCCACGTGGACGCGGCGATCGTAGGAGCCGATCGCATTGCCGCCAACGGTGATACCGCTAACAAAATCGGCACCGTGGGCATCGCCTTGGCGTGCGCCGCCGCCGGCATCCCGTTCGTGGTCGCCGCCCCTTGGAGCACGATCGACCCGGCCACCGCCGACGGCACGCAGATTCCCATCGAACAACGAGACTCCGCCGAAGTCCTCTCCTACGCCGGCGACCCGGTGGCGCCACCGGGCGCCCGCGCGCACAATCCCGCCTTCGACGTGACCCCGGCCCGCCTGGTCACGGCTTTGGCGACCGAAACCGGCGTCCTGGAGGTCGCGGCGGGTAGGACCCCCGCACTCTCCCTCTGACGAAGGGATCGCTCATGGCCCTCACGGTGGCGATAACCGGACCGACCGGCGAGATCGGCATGGCGGCCGTCCGCGCTCTCGAAGCCGACGACCGGGTGGAACGCATTCTCGGAATGGCCCGCCGCCCGTTCGACCCCGCCGACCACGGATGGCGCAAGACCGAATACCGCCAGGGCGACATCCTCGACCGCAAAGCGGTGAGCGCCCTGGTCGCCTCGGCGGACGTCGTCGTCCACCTCGCCTACGTCATCATGGGTTCGCGTTCCGAAAGCGAGCGCGTCAACCTCACGGGCAGCCGCAATGTCTTCGCGGCCACAGTCGCCGCCGAACGCCCCAAGCGCCTCGTGTACACGTCCTCGGTGGCGGCCTACGGCTACCACAAGGACAACCCCGTGCCGCTTACGGAATCGGTGCCGGCGCGCGGCTCGTCCGGCCATTACTACTCGGCGCAGAAGGCCGCCTGCGAGAAGGCCCTGGCGGAACTGACGGAGAAGACGGATCTGGCCGTCTACGTCCTACGCCCGAGCATCGTCGCAGGCCCGGACGCCACCATTCTCCTGCGAAGCCTGCCGTGGGAGAAACTGGGCGGCCGCATTCCCGAACCCCTGCGCCGCCTTCTGGGCGCGGTGCCCGGCCTCCGTCCCGTTCTCCCGGATCCGGGCCTTCATTTCCAACTCGTCCACCACGACGACGTGGCCTCCGCACTCGTGGCAGCGACCTGCGGCGACGGCCCTCCGGGCGCCTACAACATCGCGGGCGGAGGCGACATCACCATGTCCGACCTGGCCCGCGAACTCGACGCCTACGCCGTCCCCGTCCCGGCCGAACTGGTGGCCGTGACCGCCGAGCTGGTCGACCTCCTTCCCTACGTCCCGCCCCAAGCGGAATGGATTCACGCCGCCCGCCATCCCATGCTCATGGACATTTCCAAGGCCCGGCGCGACCTCCACTGGGAACCCGAGCACTCCTCCTTGGAAACCCTGAGAGCGATGCTTCACGTCAAGGATGACGCCTGAGGGATGGTGAGGAAGGGCGCCGCGAGAGCGGCCCGGACCTCGGCCAGCGTCGGCGCATCGGCGACGACCATGTCGGCGTGTACAGCAGCCCTCGGTAGAGATAACCCCGGTAAGTCAGTTCCTTCGCCTCCACCGTGATCGGTTCGAAACGGTCCGGGTCCAGTCCTTCGAGCCTCGTCTGGACGACATCGACGTAAATGGACTCGGAGACCATGAGGACGAGGTCGGTGCCGTCCGCTGCGAGCGCGTCCCTGAGCTGCTGTGCCTCCAGGAGCCGGGCCACCACGATGGGGGCCTGGCCCACCGGGCCGAACGGACCGGCCATCAGCGTGCCGTGATGCAGGGTCAGACGCACCCGGATGCGCTGCCCGTTCAGCCTCGTCCGGTTGACGCGGTCCAGGGCACGCCCCAGCTCGCGCGGGAACGACACGACCAGGCGCAGGCCGTCGGTGCCGGCCGGCAGCACGGCCAGTTCGCCGTCGCCCGCGACCTGGCGGAGCCACGCCTCCCGGTCCATTCCGGTCCGCTCCGCCGCGAGGCTGATGGCCCAGTCGAGGTCGCGTTGCGTGCGCGCCTGGTCCAGCGCGCTGAGCCGCGAGTACCCGGCGACGTCCACGCCGAGCAGGTACCGGTACTGGAGCCGGGAGTCGTGCTCGCCCGGCTTCGTGACGCCGCCGGGCCGAGGTGAAAAGTGGGGGATGCCAGGTGACGGACCGTCCCCCGAGTCGATGCGAACCATCGGTGACCCGCTTCCCGCGCGCAGAACGCCGGTCGGCCTTCTCTCTGCCTTCGAGAGTGCGCGAACGCAAGCGTTTATGCAAGCTTGCATGTAGGGTGACTGGTATCCCCCCACGCTCGGTTGCGTGCATCCCTGCTCCGGCGTTCGGGACGTGTCGAGGGAGGCGGTCATGCCCGATCCACGAGTGCCCAGCGTCCGCGCCCGCCAGCTGGGACGCGAACTCCGCGATCTCCGCACGGCCGCCGAACTGACCGGCGAGCAGGTGGCCGACCGGCTGGGCTGGTCCACCGCGAAGGTCTCCCGCATCGAGTCGGCCAAGAGTTCCGTGACGGTGGCCGACGCGCGCCGCATGCTCGCCCTCTACGACGTCACCGAAGCCCAGCGGGAGCGGTTGCTGGGCCTGGCGCGGTCCGCGGGGGAGCGCGGCTGGTGGGAGAGATATGCCGAGAGCCTGCGTTCGGGCTACACCACGTTCATCGGTTTGGAGAATGAGGCCGAACGGGTCGGGTCCTTCCGCGTGGGCACCGTGAACGGGCTTCTCCAGACCGAGGCGTATTCGACCGCGATCGCCCGCACGGTCACGCCCATGGTCGCGCCGGGCGAGATCGAACGGCGCGTGCGGGTCCGCCTGATCAGGCAGGCGGAACGGCTCACGGGAAAGGATCCGCTGCACCTTTGGACGGTGCTCGACGAAAGCGTTCTGCGGCGGCTCGTGGGCGGGCGGGAGGTCATGCGGGAACAGCTCGGCTTCCTGCTGGACGTGGCGCGCCAGGACAACGTGACCATCCAGGTCCTGCCGTTCGCCGCCGGTGAGCACGCCGCGGTCGGCGCCGCGCCCTTCAGCATCTTCAGCTTTCCCGGTGCGATCCTGCCGGATGTCGTCCACGTGGAAGAGATGACCGGAGATCTTTTCATAGAGAGCGAGCGCCAGGTCTTTCCCTATATCCTGGCGCTGGAGGAGATCCGCCGTCGAGCTTTGTCCGAGGCGGAGAGTAGGGATTTCATTTCCAGCGCGTTGGCCGAACTTTAATCGACCGTGCGCTTTGCTGAAAGTTGGTCGGATTGACAACTGGGATCGACGCCGGTCGCGTTGACTGGCGTAAGAGCAGCCACAGCTCGGCCTCGGGCGACTGCGTGGAGATATCGCGGTCCCACGACGGGACGGTCGGCTGCCTCCTCGCTCGTGACTCGAAGGCGGTGGGGCTCGGCGTCCTCCGGTTCGCGCCGGACGACTGGGCCGGGCTCGTCGCCAGGATCAAGGCGGAACGGTGACGGGAGGGGGAGCGCGGCCTCGGGCCGGCTCCCCCTCGCCGTCAGCAGAACGTGGAATTCGTCGTCAGCGGGTGGTGGAGAAGGCGTAGACGGTCGTCGAGGTGAACGTCTGGCCGGGGCGCAGGACGGTCGAGGGGAAGTTCGGGTGGTTGGGGGAGTCGGGGAAGTGCTGGGTCTCCAGGGCCAGCGCGTCGCCCTGGCGGTAGGCGTGGCCGCTCGTGCCCACGAGGGTGCCGTCCAAGAAGTTGCCCGTGTAGAGCTGGACGCCGGGTTGCGTCGTGCTGAGCCGCAGGACGCGTCCGGAGCGCGGCTCGGTGACGGTGGCCGCCAGGACCATCTCGCCGGGGCGGTGCTGGTTCAGGACGAAGTTGTGGTCGTAGCCCTGGCCGATGAGGAGCTGCGGATCGTTGTCCCTGATGCGTTCGCCGATCGCGTGCGGGCGCGTGAAGTCGAACGGCGTGCCCTTCACCGGAGCGAGCTTGCCGGTGGGGATCTGGGTCTTGTCGGTGGGCGTGAACCGTGCGGCGTTGATCTGCAGCCGGTGCCCGTAGGCGTCGCCCGTTCCCTCTCCGGCGAGGTTGAAGTAGGAGTGGTTCGTCAGGTTGACGATGGTGGCCTTGTCGGTCCTGGCCCGGTAGTCCAGCCGTAGCTGGTTGCTGGTGCCGAGCGTGTAGGTGACGGTCGTGGTGAGCGTCCCCGGGTAGCCCTCCTCGCCGTTCTTGCTGACGTAGGTGAGCCGCAGGCCGACCGTGCCCTTGCCCTTGACGACCGCCGCCTTCCACACCTTCGTGTTGAAGCCCTTGAGACCGCCGTGCAGGCTGTTCGGGCCGTTGTTGATGGGCAGCTGGTACGTCTTGCCGTCGAGCGTGAAACGCCCCTTGGCGATGCGGTTCGCGTAGCGGCCGATGAGCGCGCCGAAGTACGGGCCGCCGTTCTTGTCGACGTAGTCCTTCAGCGTGGCGAAGCCGAGGGCGACGTTCGCGTCACGCCCCTTGCGGTCGGGGACGTTCAGCGTCTGGATGATCCCGCCGTACGTGAGGATCCGGACACGCATCCCGTGCGCGTTGCGCAGCGTGTAGCGGTCTACGCGCGTGCCGTCGGCGAGCTTCCCGAACGCCTCTTTGCTGATGGACGGTCCGCTCGTCGCCTGCGAGGGGACGGCCGTGATGAGCGTCGCCGTACCCAGGAGAACGGTTCCTGCGATTGCGTAACTGGCCTTCATGGTCGTCCTTAGAGGTCGAGGGTTCGGGTGGCGGCCTTGAGACTCGCGAACAGGCGCGCCTCGTACGCGCGCGCGGTGCCCGGGTCGTTCTGAAGGAACAGCGGGTCGTTCAGCCCCGGAAGCCGTTGGGTGGCGTAACCGGTGTCGATGCCGGGGGCGTAGATCTGGTGCCTGTACCACGGACGCGTCGGAAGCCCGGCGTTCGTGAGAAGGTCCCGTTCCGCGCGGATGAGACGGTCGTTGAAGCGGCGGAACGTCGCCTTGTCGCCCTTGCTCAGCGCCGCATCGGCCTTGCTCTGGAGCGACTGCGCGGCGCGCGCCCATGCCTGCGCCTGCTGGACGTCACGCGAGACGTCCACGACGACCCTGCCGAACTTCTGCCGCTGCCGGGCGGTGAAGTCGTTCAGGTAGCCCAGCGTTTCGGCCGCGTAGGGCTGGTAGCGCATGGCGATGACGTCGGCGTTGGCCAGACGCAGCGTCGCGATGCCCGCGAGCCTCGACATGGCCGCGTGGTACTCCCACGTCGGGTCGCCGAAGTGCTCGGTCGAGTAGAGGTCGTCGCAGGAGCAGTGGTAGTTCCCGGACGCTCCGGGACTGCTCGCGCCGAGGTCCATGGCGGGCACGCCGTAGCGCTGGAAGAACGGCTGGAAGTCCGAGCCTCCTCCGATGCGGTCGATCGGGGTCTTCCCGCCGTTCTGCTGCTTCCAGGCGTCGTAGAGCGTCCCGTTGGTGCCCGGCCAGCGGACCTCCTTGGACGCGTCGATGACGCTCTGGTCCAGCGCGGGCGTCGCGGAGGGGCCGAACTGGGATCCGGCGGCGATGTCCATGTTCACGTAGGCGACCGCGTTGCGGAGGTCCCGTTCGTGGGCTTCGGCGTATTCGGTGCTGCCGTAGATGCCGTACTCTTCGCCGTCCCATGTGGCGAGGACGATCGTCCTGTTAGGACGCCAGCCCTGCTTCAGGAGCTTCCCGAGAGCGCGAGCCACCTGCAGGACGTTCTCCGCACCGGACAGGTTGTCCAGCGACCCGTAGACCCATGCGTCGTGGTGGCCGCCTAGGACGACCTCTTGGTCGGGACGCTGCGCGCCAGGGATGCGTACGGTCACGTCCCAGATGGGCGTCGTGATGAAGTCGCTCTGGATGTTCAGGTGGACGCGCGTACCGCCAGGTCCGAACCGGTACGGGAAGGGCAGTCCGCCTTGCCATTCCTTGGGAACCTGACTTCCCTTGAGCGCGCGCAACAGCGGCTCGGCGGCGCCGTAGGAGATCGGCGTCGTCGGGATGAGGCCCTTCAGCTCGGGTGCCTGCGAAGGCTTCAGCCTTGGAGCGTTCTTAGTCGAGGGCCAGCCGGGAGTGAGCGGGTCGCCCGACGCGTACATCATCTGCGCGATGCTTCCGCGCTGGATGCCGTCCGCAGCGCGCCACGGGCCGTTCGGATACACCGGTCCTCGGCTGAAGCCGTCGTTCGCGGGATCCGAGTAGATGATGACCGCCTTGGCGCCCGCCTTCCCGGCCTCCCGCGGCTTGACCCCGCGGAACACCTGCCCGTAGCGGACGAGCACGATCTTGCCCTTGAGGGAGATGCCGTTCTTGGCGAGCAACGCGAAGTCTTCGGGACGCCCGTAGTTCGCGTAGACGACCTCGCCCTCGACGTTCCCGCTCGGCGACAGGCCGTTGTAGCCGGGAATGACCTCGTCGTAGAACTTCTGCCAGGGCTGCTTCTTCTCCTTCACCGGAAGCACCCGGCGCTGCGGCGCGGTCTCCTCGACGCTCACGCGCTTGGGCCGCGACAGGTACGTGTAGTAAGTCTTCACCTCCGGATGGAGCCCGTAGGAGCGCAGCTCGCGCACGATGCGCTGGACGCGGTGCCAGTCGCCGGTCGTCCCGGCGAGAGCGGGCTCCTGCGCGAGCTCCGAGTCGAGACGCCGCGCATTGGCGGCGGAGGGGATCGCGCTGAACGCCTTCTCGTACGCGCGTTGCCAGGCCGACGACCTGGCGGTGAATCCGGGGACGGGGGCGGGGACGGGGGCGGGACTCCGTCCGGCCGCGGGGGCGGCGGCGACGAGCGGGACCACGGTGGCGAGGCCCGTCGCGAGGGCCAGGGTTCGGGAGCGGAACACCAGCGATACCTCCCAGTACTCGTGGTACGGGTGCGCCCGGACCGTACGTCGCGATCACTCGGAGATCCAGATCGTTATCCGGAAGCGGCCACCGAGGGCGTGAAGTTATCCCCAGAACGGTGTTCGGTTTCGGTGCCGGGACCGGGTCGGGAAGGATGAGATCCGTGACGAACCAGGCGGCAGTCCCCCCGAAACCGGTGGTCCTCGAGGCGGTGCTCGAACGGATCACCTATGCCAACGACGACACCGGCTACACGGTCGCGCGCGTCGCCACCGAGAAGTCCGGCGGCGACCTGCTCACCGTCGTCGGCGCGCTGCTCGGCGCGCAGGTGGGCGAGAGCATCCGGATGACCGGCCGGTGGCGCTCGCACCCCCGCTACGGCCGGCAGTTCGAGGCCGACTCCTACACGACCGTCCTCCCGGCGACCGTCCAGGGCATCCGCCGCTACCTCGGCTCCGGCATGATCAAGGGTATCGGCCCGGTGATGGCCGACCGCATGGTCTCCCACTTCGGCACCGACATCCTGCGCGTCATCGAGGAGGAGCCGGAGCGGCTGGTCGAGGTGCACGGCCTCGGCAAGCGCCGCACCGCGCGCATCGCCGCCGCCTGGGAGGAGCAGAAGGCCATCAAGGAGGTGATGGTCTTCCTGCAGGGCGTCGGCGTCTCCACGTCCCTGGCCGTCCGCATCTACAAGCAGTACGGCGACGCGTCCATCGACACCGTCCGCCGCGAGCCGTACCGGCTCGCCGCCGACGTGTGGGGCATCGGCTTCCGCACCGCCGACACCATCGCGCAGGCCGTCGGCATCGCCCGCGACAGCCCCGAGCGCATCAAGGCCGGGCTCCAGTACACCCTCTCCGAGGCCGCCGACCAGGGCCACTGCTACCTGCCCGAGCCCAACCTCGTCACCGCCGCCGAGAAGATCCTCGAGGTCCCGCGCGACCTGATCGGCCTCGCCCTGGACGAGCTCGCCGCCGACGAGGGCGTCATCCGCGAGCGCGTCAACGACGTCCCCGCCGTCTACCTCGTGCCCTTCCACCGCGCCGAACGGTCCCTCGCCCGCGGACTGCGCACGCTGCTGAACGTTCCGAAAGACCGCCTGTCGGCCTTCGCCGACGTCGACTGGACCAAGGCCCTGGCCTGGCTGCGCGCGCGCACCGGCACCGAACTCGCCCCGGAGCAGGAGCAGGCCGTCCGGCTCGCCCTCACCGAGAAGGTCGCCGTGCTCACCGGCGGCCCCGGCTGCGGCAAGAGCTTCACCGTCCGCTCCGTCGTCGAGCTCGCCGCCGCCAAGAAGGCGAAGATCACCCTCGTCGCGCCGACCGGCCGCGCCGCCAAGCGCCTCGCCGAGCTCACCGGCCACGAGGCCGCCACCGTGCACCGGCTGCTCCAGCTCCAGCCCGGCGGCGACGCCAAGTTCGACCAGGACAACCCCCTCGACACCGACCTGGTCGTCGTCGACGAGTGCTCGATGGTCGATCTCATCCTGGCGAACAAGCTGGTCAAGGCCGTCCCGCCCGGCGCGCACCTGCTCCTGGTCGGCGACGTCGACCAGCTCCCGTCCGTCGGCGCGGGCGAGGTCCTCGCCGACCTGCTCGCCGCCGACGAGACCGTCCCCCGCGTCCGGCTCACCAAGATCTTCCGGCAGGCCCAGCAGTCCGGCATCGTCGTCAACGCCCACCGCGTCAACGCCGGCGAGCACCCGCACACCCGCGGCTACCCCGACTTCTTCCTGTTCCCCTGCGACGACTCCGAGCAGACCGCCGCCCTCACCGTGGACGTCGTCGTCAACCGCATCCCCGCCAAGTTCGACCTCGACGCCCGGCGCGACGTCCAGGTCCTCACCCCCATGCACCGAGGCCCCGCCGGAGCGGGCGCCCTCAACACCCTCCTCCAGGACGCCCTGACCCCCCACCGGGAGAACCTCCCCGAACGCCGCTACGGCGGCCGCGTCTTCCGCCCCGGCGACAAGGTCACCCAGCTCCGCAACAACTACGACAAGGGCGAGGCCGGCGTCTTCAACGGCACCGTCGGCGTCGTCACCGCCGTCTCCCCGGAAGAGCACACCCTGACCGTCCGCACCGACGAGGACGAGGACATCGACTACTCCTTCGACGAGCTGGACGAACTGGCCCACGCCTACGCCATCACCATCCACCGCAGCCAGGGCAGCGAGTACCCCGCCGTGGTCATCCCCCTCACCACCAGCTCATGGATGATGCTGCAGCGCAACCTCCTCTACACCGCCATCACCCGCGCGAAGAAACTCGTCGTCCTCACCGGCTCCCGCCGAGCCCTGGCCGCCGCCGTCCGCACCACCTCCGCCGGCCGCCGCCACACCGCCCTGGCCCACCGCCTGACGACCCCGCCATGACCGCACCCCCAGCACACGTCACGCGTCGACGGCGTCCGCAAGAGCTGGGCGCGCGGCAGTCGCCGGCGCTGATGAGTGGAAACGCTCGGAGCGTGGGAGAGGGATCAGGCGGTAGCAAGTTCGACGGTGCGGCCGTCGGGGTCCGTGAGGAGGTGCCGGCCAGGGGGAAGGGGTGGCCGCAGTGATCGGCCGTCGAGGGTGAAGCCCAGGCGGAGAGCGCCGGTCTCGCCACGGCGGGACGCGGGGTAGATCTCGAAGACCATGCCGTCGTCGAGGACGGCGGCGTAGTGCTTCGGTCCGTCGCCGTGCCGCTCGGTGGCGAAGCGCAGGCCCAGTGACTCGTAGAAGGCCCGGCATTCTTCCATCAGCGGGCTGTAGATCACGATGAGCTGAACGCGCATCGCGGGGGCGGGTGGCGTGGTCACGCGCTTCCTTTCGTGGAAGGACGCCGTCCGGGAGGGGCGAGATGTCGGTGGGAGGGGTGTCGGGGAAGGGGGTAGAAGGGGCCGGTGGCTAGGACGGCGGGGCCGTTCTCGTTGCCCACGGCGACGGTGGCGGCGGTGCCGGGGATGCGGGTCATCCAGCTTAGGTAGGGATCAAGGGCGCCGCCCTTCGGAGTGGCCTTGCTCCTGCGGCCCTTGCTGTAGCGCCAGATCTGCGTGGGGAGTAGATCGTGGGGGCCAGAGGCCGCTGTGGCCGTTGTCGGCGAGACCGGCCAGGGCGTGGGGGCGCGGGGACAGCTTCGCCCATTTTCTGCTGTTCCAGTGCAGGGTGACCGGCGTGGTCGGCTTGTCGACCGAGCCGTTGGTCTCCAGGATCTGGCGGGGGGCTTGGAGGGGTAGGAGGCTGACTGGAAAGGGGCGGTAGTAGGGCTGGAGGGTGCTGTGAGCGCGGATGCGGGGGAGTGGAACAGCGGGGTCTGGAAGGTCGCGGATCTCGTTACTCCGATGGCGGTCCGGGTGGCGGCGACGTTGCGGTTGGCCGATCACATCGCGGCGGGGCGGCGGACGGTCGAGGCTTTGACGGAGGTGGTGGACGCCGACGCGGACGCCCTGAGACGGGTCATGGAGCATCTCGTGACGGCAGGGGTGTTCACGCGGGCGGAGGACGGCGTTTACGGGCTGACCGAGATCGGGGAGCAGCTTCTGGACGGCGATCCGCGGGGAATGCGCGCCTGGCTGGATCTGGAGGGGGCGATCGGGCATGCCGAGCTGTGCCTCGTCGAGCTGCTGTACACGGTCCGTACCGGTCGGCCCGCGTTCCCGCGGTTCTTCGGGCGGCCGTTCTGGGAGGACCTGTCGGCCGACGAGCGGCGCGGCGCGTCGTTCGACGCCCTGATGCGGTCGCGGTTGCTGGCCGAGGCGCCCGTGGTGGCGGAGGCGTATCCGTGGGGGACGCTCGGTCACGTGGTCGATGTGGGCGGCGGGGACGGGACGATGCTCCTCGCGATCCTGCGCGCCCACGACGGACTGCGCGGGACGGTCGTCGATCTGGCCGGGCCGGCGGCCCGGGCCGAGCAGGCCATCGCCGCGGCGGGGATGAGTGATCGCGCCGAGGCTCGGGTGGGCAGCTTCTTCGACGAGCTTCCCGCCGGGGCGGGCGGATACGTCCTCTCGGGCGTCCTGCATGACTGGGACGACCCGGACGCGCTGCGCATCCTGCGCCGGTGCGCGGAGGCCGCCGGCGAAACGGGGAGGGTCCTGGTCGTGGACCACCTCGACGACGATCTCGCCGGCGCGTCCGATACCGAGGGTGACCTGCGGATGCTCTGCTACGTCCGGGGGCGGGAGCGGGGCGTCGAGGAGCTGGGCGCGCTGGCGGCAAGGGCCGGGCTCTCGCTGGGCGCGGTCGTTCCGGCGGCGACGCGGGCGGTGGTCGAGATGCTGCCGGCCGGGTGACGTGACATTTTGGGAGGATGCGACGGATTACGGTGCTCGGCGGTTGCGGGGCGTTCCCCGAACCGGGACGGGCGTGCAGCGGGTTCGCGGTCGACTGGGACGGTTTCCGCGTCGTCCTGGATCTCGGGTACGGCACGTTCCCGCGCCTGCTCGCGCACTGGCCGGACGGCGCCGTGGACGCGGTCGTCATCACGCACGAGCATCCGGATCACTGCGTCGACCTGCATGGACTGTTCCGGATGCGGCTCTACGGCGGCGCGTCCGGCAGGGTGCCGCTGTACTGCCCGCCGGGCGTGCTCGAACGGCTCGCGGGGCTCGAACCCGACGTGGATCTGGAAGCGGTCTTCGACGTCCACCCGCTGCCGGGCCGGTACGAGGTCGGGCCGTTGACGCTCACCGGATCGGCGCTGCCGCACTACGTTCCCAACGCCGGCGTCCGGCTGGAGGACGACGCCACCGCGCTCGCCTACACGGGGGACACCGCCCCCGATGCGGCGCTGGCCGAGCTGGGCCGCGACGCGGACCTGTTCATCGTCGAGGCCACCGACCGGGACGGCGAGACCCGGCGGACGCCCCGCAACCTGATGACCTCGGAAGAGGCGGGATACTGGGCGCGGAAGGCGGGCGCGCGCAGGCTCATGCTCACCCATTTCTGGCCCGGCAACGACCGCGCGGCGGCGGTGGCGACCGCCCGGAAGGAGTTCGCCGGTGACGTGCTGACCGCCGAGGAGGGGCTCACCGTCACGCTCGGAGCGTCCCCGTCCTGAGCGGAGTACGGGGGCGTCCGGCGTCCTGAGCGGAGTGCGGGGGCCGTCCGGCGGGCGGTGCGGAGTACGGGGGCCGTCCGGCGGGCGGAGCGGAGGGCGGGGGCGTCCGGCGTCCTGAGCGGAGTGCGGGGGCGTCCGGCGGGCGGAGATCGTGCCCT
Organism: Actinomadura gamaensis; assembly: GCF_042652125.1. NCBI lineage: Bacteria > Bacillati > Actinomycetota > Actinomycetes > Streptosporangiales > Thermomonosporaceae > Actinomadura > Actinomadura gamaensis. Next base: position 340,128 of record NZ_JBHSIT010000006.1, read on the forward strand.
CGGGGTCAGCCGGGGGAGCGGCGGCGCGCTCTGAACGCGGCCACGTTCGTCCGGTTGGCGCAGGTCTCCGAGCAGTAGCGGCGGCGGCCCGCGCGGGACGTGTCGGCGTAGACGCGGTCGCAGTCGGGCGCGGCGCAGACTCCGGTGCGTCCGACGCCGTACGTGCAGACGAGTTCGGACAGGTGCATCAGCGTGGTCGCGCGGAAGCGGAGCGGGAGCTTCGCGGACGGCGGCGCGTGGTGCATGTGCAGGCCGAGCCCGTCGTGGTCGGCCAGGTGCGGATGCGTCGGCGTCCGTTCGAGCAGGCCGTTCAGCACGGCGACGGCCTCGTGCAGGCCGGGCGCCTCGAAGAACGGGCGCAGCTCGCGGCCCCACGCGCGGAACTCGTCCGCCGTCGCGGGGTCGAAGTCCTGCCAGACGAAGCCGTGGACGCGCAGGATCTCGCGCAGCGCGTTCGGGCTGCCGTCCCCGCCCGCGACGGTGACGGCGTTCACCAGGGCGACCGCGGCCGCGACGCCGTGGCTGCGATATCCGGTGATCTTCATGGGACGGCGGAACCTGCCTGTCGCGGTGTCGGCTGTGGGCTGGCACCGAGATTATCCCGTCGCCCTCCCCGTCCCGCCCGTCCCGACAGGCTCGCGACCCGAAGCCGCCCGGGCCGTCCGCGGGGGAGCGGGGACGGCCCGGGCGGCGGGCCGGGTCAGGGGCGGCCGAGGAGGCGGCCGGCGGTGGTCCAGTTGGTGGCCATCGCCTTCTGGGCGGCGCGGAGGGTGACCTTGCCCGCGCAGACCGCCTTGTACAGCTTGAACTCGATGGAGTCCTTGGGGTTGGGTGACGCGCCGGGCTCCGGCCAGAGGTTCTTCGGGTCGCGCGGCGCGCCGCCGAGGCTGAGCGGGATGAGGTGGTCCTCCTCGTAGGCGCTCGGGCTGGTGTTGCGGTAGCCGTACTCCTTGATCTGCTTCTTCTTCAGCGCGTTGGTGTACGACACCGGCGGGCGGATCTTCTTGGAGTAGCCCGGCACGCAGATGGTCCTGTGGATGTTCGCCTGCGTCACGGCCGGGTTGGTCGCGCCCGGCTGGCACTTCGGGTCCGGCCGGGTGGTGGCCGGGTTCAGGCTGGACGCGTGGCACTTGGCCGCGGCGGCCACGGAACCCGCGGACGGAGCACCGGCGGACGCAGGCCCGGCGGGGGCGGCCTGGGCTGCCCCGGCCCAGGACCCCGCCAGCAGGGCGGCCGCGCCGAACGCGGCCGCGGAGACTCGGACGGCGTGGAGGGACACGTCGACTCCCAAACTCGTCGGAACCGCCGACGCTTGCGCGGCGGCTGAAACGGTCGAGAGCCTGCCGCCCCAAGGTCACCGCCCGGTGTCCGGACTGTTAAGAGAGTCCCTTCTGTCCCTGTCGTCCGAAGAGCCCCGCTGGTCAGAGCCCGCGGAAAAAGTAGCGATCAGTGGCGCCATCGGGTGGATTCGGTGATCTCCTCCGGCAACGCGCCCGCGAACAGCTCGATCTCGCCACGCCGGACGGTCGCGACCGTGTCGACGATCTCCGGGCCGAGCGCCTCGGCGAGCGCCTCGTCCCGCTCGAACGCGGCGACCGCGTCCGCCAGCGTCTCCGGAAGCCGTCGGAGGCCGGCGTCGGCGCGTTCGGCGTCCGTCAGCGCCGCCGGGTCGGCGGCCATCGGCTCGGGCAGCGACGCCTTCTCGGCGAGTCCCGCCCGCCCCGCGGCGAGCAGCGCGGCGAGCGCCAGGTAGGGGTTCGCGGCCTCGTCGAAGCACTTGATCTCGATGTTCGCGGCCCGCCCGCGTTCGCCGAGCGCGCCGGTGACCAGGCGGATCGCGGCCTCCCGGTTCTCCAGACCCCAGCACTGGTACACGCCCGCCCAGTGCGACGGGATCAGCCGCAGGTAGCTCGCCACGGTGGGCGCGCCGACCGCGAGCAGGGCGGGCAGCCGCGCGAGGATCCCGGCGGCGAACGCCTCGCCCTCCGCCGTCAGCCCGAACGGTCCGTGCCCGCCGGTCATCGCGTTGACCGGGCCTTCCGCCGGGTCCTCCCGCCACAGGCTGAGGTGGACGTGGCCGCCGTTGCCGACCGAGTCCGCGAGCACCTTGGGGGAGAACGACGCGACCATGTCGTGGTCGAAGGACACCGCCCGGATCGTCTCCCGGACGAGCACGGACGTGTCGGCCGCGCCCACCGGGTCCTCGGCCGCGACAGAGAGCTCGTACTGGCCCGGCGCGTACTCGGGATGGAGCTGGTCGACGGAGATCCCGGTCTTGGCGAGCGCGTCGAGCAGGTCGCGCAGGTACCGGGACAGTTCGGTCAGGCGCGTCATGCCGTACGCGGGGCCGTTGCAGGCCGGGGTGAAGTCGTCGCCCTCGCCGTCCGACAGGACCCACTCGATCTCGAACGCCGCGCGCGCCGACCAGCCGAGGTCCGCGAGCCGCTCGACCTCCCGCGCCAGCACGGCGCGGGTGTCGATCGGGTGGACGGTCCCCTCCTGCGTGTAGCGGGTCACGGGCGCCCAGGCCCAGCCGGGCAGCGCCGCCATCGGGACGATCCGGTCGAGATCCGGGTGCAGCCTCAGGTCTCCGACCGGTCCGCCCGCGTACCGCCCGGACACGATCGAGTCGTCCAGCAGGAAGGCGTCGAAGACCGGCGACATCCCGACGCCCCACGCCGCCGCGTGCTCCAGCCGGGCCACCGGGACGGTCTTGGTGCGCGCGATGCCGCTGGTGTCCACCCAGGTCAGCGCGATGCCGCTGAGATCGGCGAGGTCGGAGGTCAGGTCCGCCGCGCGGGCCGCGAGGCGTTGCCGCTCCTCCCCGTCCAGCGGCTGGAACGCCCGCCGCGCCGCTCCGCCGCCGTCCCGCTCCACGTCGCGTTCCATGCCGTGCTCCCGTCGCTCGTCCACATTCGGCCTCGTCCCGCGCCGCGCCGCGCGGTCCGCCGTTCGGTGCCGCCATCGTGCGCGGCGCGGGCACCCAGCGCACGCACCGCGCACGTGTTGCGCGGGCACTCGACGCTCGCATCGCACGTGCTGCGCGGGCGCAACGTGCTCGCGCGGCGGTCTGGCATGCCGGACGCCCGTAGGCCGCACGGCCGCAACTACGCATCGTAGGGTCGTCCTGACCGCATGACGAGGAGGCACGGTGCGTGACGACCTTCCACCGCTCATCGATCACCACTGCCACGGGGTGGTCCGCCGCGATCTCGACCGCGCGGAGTTCGAGTCCCTGCTGACCGAGGCGGACGGTCCGGGCCCGCTCGGCGGCACGCTCTTCGACACGCGCGCCGGGCTGGCCGTCCGGCGTTGGTGCGCGCCCGTCCTCGACCTTCCGCCGCACGCCTCGCCGGACGACTACCTGGCTCGCCGCGCCGGCCTCGGGTACGCCGAGGTCAACCGGCGCTTCCTGGCGTCCGCCGGGTTGGACGCGCTCTGCGTCGACACCGGCTTCAACCCCGACGGGCTCCTCGACCCCGGCGAACTGGGCCGGCTGGCGGACGCGACTTCGCACGAGATCGTCCGGTTGGAGACGCTCGCCGAAGGCGTCGCTGCGCGTGCGGCGAGCGCCGACGCCTTCCCCGACGCGTTCCGCGAAGCCCTCGCGGAACGCACGCGGAACGCCGTCGGCGTGAAGTCGATCGCCGCGTACCGCGCCGGGCTCGACCTGGCGGGGGAGCGCCCCGACGACCGCGAGGTGATCCGGGCCGCGGGCCGCCTTCTCCGCGAGTCGGACGGCGCGCCCAGGCGGAATCCGCGCGTGGACGATCCGGTGCTGCACCGCTTCCTCGTCTGGTGCGCGTCCGATCTGCGGCTGCCCGTCCAGTTCCACGTCGGGTACGGGGACGCCGACGCCGACCTCCGGCGCGGCGACCCGCTGCTGCTCACGTCACTGCTGAGCGAACTGGCGCGCGCGAACACGCCGGTCCTCCTCCTGCACAACTACCCGTTCCATCGCAGCGCCGGGTACCTCGCGCAGGTCTTCCCGAACGTGTTCGCGGACGTCGGGCTGGCCCTGCACGGCGTCGGCGACCGGGCGTCCGTCCTGCTGGACGAGCTGCTCGAACTGGCACCTTTCGGCAAGGTGCTCTACTCGTCCGACGCCTACGGCCTGGCCGAGTTCTACCACCTCGCCGCCTTGCTGTTCCGGCGCGCGCTCGGCCGGATCATGGAGGAGGGCGTGTCCGAAGGGTCGTGGACGCGCGACGACGCGTCCCGGCTGGCGGGGCTGGTCGCGGCGGGCAACGCGCGCCGCGTCTACGGCCTCGACCGCCCGGAGTGACCTCACCCGAACCGGACGGACCGCTTCAGCCCAACTGGGCGGACCGCTTCAGCCGAACTGGACGGACCGCTTCGCCATGCCCAGCCAGAAGCCGTCGATCGGCTGGCTGGTGTCGTCCCCGTCGTCCTCGGACGCCGCTCCGAGCGTGACGAACAGCGGCGCGAAGTGCTCGGTGCGCGGGTGGGCGAAGCCGGGCGCGGGGGCCTTGTGCTGGAAGTCGAGCAGGGCGTCCACGTCGTGCGCGGCGAGGGCGCGGCGGCCCCAGTCGTCGAACTCGGCCGTCGCGGTCGCGACCCCGCCGGACGGGTCGATCGCGCGCAGGTTGTGCGTGAAGAAGCCGCTGCCGACGATCAGCACGCCCTCGTCCCGCAGCGGCGCGAGCCGGCGGCCCAGCTCGTACAGCTCGGCGGGGTCGAGCGTCGGCATCGACATCTGGAGGACGGGGACGTCCGCGTCCGGATACATCTCCTTCAGCGGGACGTACGCGCCGTGGTCGAGGCCGCGTTCGGGCGCCTTGTGGACGGACGGCCCGAGCAGCCCGCGCACCTTCGCGGCCAGCTCCGGCGCGCCGGGCGCGGGATAGGTGACCTGGTAGTACTTCTCGGGGAACCCCCAGAAGTCGTAGACCAGCGGCACGGGCGCGGTCGCGCCGACCGTGACCGGGGCGTCCTCCCAGTGCGCCGACACCATCAGGACGGCCTCGGGACGCGGCAGGCCGGCGGCCCACGCCGCCAGCTCGCCGGGCCAGACCGGGTCGTCGGCGAGCGGTGGCGCGCCGTGGCTGAGGTAGATCGCGGGCATCCTGACCATGGACCCAGTGTAGTTCAAATTTTAACTATGGGGATACTCGGCCCATGAGCGACGCGGTCGTGGGCGACGGGCCGAAACACACCGGGCTGAAGCACACCGGGCTGGAAGGCGACAAGCTGGAAGGCGACAGGCTGGAAGGCGACGGGCCGGAGGGCGGCAAGCTGGAGGGCGACGGGCTGGAGGAGTTCGAGCGGCAGCGGGGACGGCTGTTCGGGCTCGCCTACCGGCTGCTCGGCTCGGCGGCGGAGGCGGAGGACGCCGTCCAGGACGCCTACCTGCGCTGGGACCGTGCCGACCGGGCGCAGGTCGAGTCGCCGCAGGCGTGGCTCACCAAGGTCGTCACGAACCTCTGCCTGAACCGGCTGGCGCTCGCCCGCACGACCCGCGAGCGCTATCTCGGTCCCTGGCTGCCCGAGCCGGTGCTCACCGACCGCGGCGCGCTCGGCCCGCTGGAGACCGTGGAGCAGCGCGAGTCGGTGTCGATGGGCGTGCTCGTCCTGCTGGAGACGCTGTCGCCACCGCAGCGCGCGGTGTTCGTGCTGCGCGAGGCGTTCGGCCTGCCGTACCGGGAGATCGCCGACATCCTGGACGTGGACGAGGCGTCCGCGCGGCAGTTGCACCGCCGCGCCCGCGCGCACGTCGGCGACCGCCGCAAGCGGTTCGAGGCCGACAAGGCGCGGCGCGGGCGCATCGTGGAGCGCTTCCTCGCCGCCGCCGCGACCGGCGACCTGGACGGCCTCGTCCGCCTGCTCGCCGAGGACGCCACCGCCTGGGCGGACGGCGGCGGACGCCGCGCCGCGCGCCGCCCCGTGGTGGGCCGCGAGCGGTTCGCCCGCTACCTGCTCGGCCTCATGGACCGGATGCGGGACGGCTCCCGCTGGACGGACGCCCTGGAGCACCTCGACCCCGCCGAGATCGGCCTCGACCTGGCCGAGGTCAACGGCGAGCCCGGCGTGATCGTCCACGCGCGGGGCGCCGTGCTGCTCGTCGCCGTCGTGGAGGTGGACGAGGACGTGGTCACCGGCCTCCAGATCGTCCTCAACCCCGCCAAGCTCCGCTTCGCCGCAGCGCAACGCCTGTGAGGCAGGACACGTCGGCGAGTGTCACGAACGATCCCCGTCACCGGTCCAGAAGGCGAGGTGACGAAAGGGGAGATCATGACTCATCGGATCGTGGTGCTCGGCGGCGGCTACGCGGGCGTCATCGCGGCGCGCCGGCTCGCCGACCGCCTCGCCGACCGCCTCGCCGACCGCCTCCCGGACCGGGCGAAGGCCGCCGTGACCTTGGTGAACGCGTCTGACCGGTTCGTCGAGCGCGTCCGCCTGCACCAGCTCGCGGCGGGCCAGAACCTCCGCGACATCCCGCTGCGCGACGTCCTGAAGGGAGTGCGGCTCGTCGTCGCCCGAGCGACCGCAATCGATCTGGAGACCCGCGCCGTCCGCACTGACGACGGTCAGGAGATCCCGTACGACACGCTCGTCTACACCCTCGGCAGCCGAGGCGGGACGGCGGGCGTGCCCGGCGTCGCCGAGCACGCGTTCAGGATCGCGGACCACGACGGTGCCCGGGCTCTCCGCCGCCGCCTCGCCGACCTGCGCCAAGGCGCGGTCGCGGTCGTCGGTGGCGGCCTGACCGGCATCGAGACCGTCACCGAGCTGGCCGAATCCCGTCCCGACCTGGACGTCGAGCTGATCACCGAGGGGGCCGCGGGCGACTGGCTCGCGCCGCGCGCCCGCGCGCACCTGCGCCGCGTGTTCGACCGGCTCGGCGTCCGCGTGCGGGAGAACGGCGAGGTCGCGAAGGTCGCGGACGGCGAAGTGCTCCTCGGCGACGGGCAGGCCGTCCGGTATGACGCGATCGCGTGGGCCGCCGGGTTCGAGATGTCCCCGCTGGCCGCCGAGGCCGGTCTCGCGGTGGACGCGGACGGACGCGTCCTCGTGGACGCCACGCTCCGCTCCGTCTCGCACCCCGACGTGTACGCCGCCGGGGACGCGGCGGCGCTGGAGGACGGCGCGACGCGCCTGTCCTGCCAGGCCGCGATCCCGATGGGGTTCCAGGCCGCCGAGAACGTCGCGGCCCGCCTGGACGGCCGCGCGCCGCGCCGCTTCAGGCTCCGTTACGTCGGGCAGTGCGTCAGCCTGGGCCGCCGCGACGCGCTGTTCCAGCTCACCCGCACCGACGACACGCCGATCCGCGCCGTCCTCGCGGGACGTGCGGTCGTGCCCCTGAAGGAGACGGTGGTGCGCAGCACGGTCATGGCGCTGTCCCGTCCCGCACTGACGAAGGCGATCGGCACGAACGCGTCCCGCCGGTGAGCGGAGCCGTCAGCGGGCCGACAGCCAGGCGGCGATGTCGGCGACGAGGTCCGGATCCACATGCTGCGGACGCAGGTAATCCGCCGGGCCGGACGGTCCGGAACCGGGGAAGAACATGTGGTCGTCCGCCTCGTAGACCCGGAAGGTCACGTCCGGGCTTCCTGCGAGACCCGCGCGCCAGCGGGAGAGATCGTCCGCGACGGTCACCTGGTAGTCGCGTCCGCCCTGGGCGATGAACAGCGGCAGCCCGAGCGGCCCGGCCGCCGCCACCGGGTCGTATCCGAGCAGGTCGAGCCAGTAGGACGCGGGCAGGCCGAACGGCAGGTCGGCGGACGGGGTGTCCGCCGTCAGCGCATCCATCGCCGCCACCTGCCGCTCGATCTGCGCCGCGAAGTCCGCGTACGCGGGATCGAGCGACGCCAGATGCCGCGAGACGCGGACCGCCGCCCGGTGCATGGGCTCGGCGTCGGCGGCGAGCAGCACCAGGCCGTCCACGGGGACCGCCCGCGCGACGCGCGGCGCGACCTTGCCGCCCATGCTGTGCCCGACCACGAACACCCGTTCCGCCACGTCACGAAGCCGCCGGACGGCCTCGACGGCGAACGGAACGTACTCGTCGGTCATCGTCGCCGCCTGCCCGGAAGGCTTGTCGAACCGCACCGACGCGACCCCGCCGAGGCCGCCCCCGGGAAGGCTTCCGGCGAGACCCCATGCGAGGTCTTTCAGCGGTTTGTTCGGCCCGGCCGTCCCGTCGCGGTCGAACGGTCCGCCGCCGCTCAGCAGCACGACCCCGACTCCGGACGCCGAGCGAGGCACGACCAGCGTCCCGCCGACCGATCCGACCGCGACGTCCCGCTCCTCGAAGGCGTCGGGATCGGCGTAGGAAGGGGGCGTCCACTCATCCGTTCTCATGTTTGCGAAAGGTAGCACGTATGAGAGCATTCGTCCCGTGCGCACTCTGGACCTCTTCGCCCATCCCGTCCGGCTGCGGATCGTGCACGCGCTGCGCGGCGGACGCGTCCTGCCCACCTCGCGCCTCGCCGAGCTGATCCCGGACGTCTCCAAGGCCACCGTCTACCGGCACGTGGACGCGCTCGCCGCCGGCGGCGTCCTGGAGGTCGCCGGCGAGCGGCGCGTGCGCGGCGCGGTCGAGCGCCGCTACCGGCTCAGCCGCGAGCGCGCCGGCGTCGATCCCGCCGAGGCCGCCGCGCTGTCGCCGGACGAGCACCGCGCCGCGTTCACCGCCGCGCTCGCCGCCCTGGCCGCCGAGTTCGACGCCTACCTCGACCGGGACGGCTCGGACCCGGCGTCCGATCCGGTCGGCTACCGGCAGCACGCGATCTGGCTCAGCCCGGACGAGCTGTCGGCGCTCCTCGCCGACCTGCGCGCCGCGATCGTCCCGCACCTGGCGAACCCGGCCGGACCCGGCCGCGACCGCTACCTGCTGAGTCCCGTCCTGTTCCCGAGCGAGCCTGGCCGCCCGGACGGCGCGCCCCCAGAATGATCGCGTGCAGCCCGACGACCTGACCGACGCCGAGAGGCTCCTCTGGGACGCCTTCCCGACCGGGGCCTGGACGGACCTCACCACGGCCCCCGACCGGACCGTCCGCGCCGAGGTCCTCCGCGGCCTGCTCCTCGGCGGCCGGGACCCCGAACCGGGCGGGCTCGCCGCGATCCGGCTGCGCGGCGCGACGGTCACCGGCGCGCTCGACCTCATGGGCGCGTCCCTCACCGTGGCGCTGGTCTGCGAGAACTGCGTCTTCGACGGGACGCTGCGCCTCGCCGAGGCCACCACCCGGACCGTCCGGCTCGTCGGCAGCCGCCTGCACCAGCTCAAGGCTCCCCGGGCCCGGATCGACGGCGTCCTGGACCTGCGCCGCACCGAGATCGAGCGCGGCGTCCGGGTGGACCGGGCCGAGATCTCCGGCGGTCTCCGCCTGCACGGCGCGACCGTGGGACGCTCGGAGTACGACGCCGCGCTCGACGGCGAGGGCGTCTCGGTGCGCGGCGACCTCGGCTGCCGCGACTTCGTGGCGGACGGTCCCGTGGTGCTGCGCGGCGCGCGGATCACCGGACTGTTCGACCTGTGCCGCGCGCGCCTGCGCAACCCCGGCGCGATCGCGCTCGACATCGACAACGCGACCGTCGGCGAGGGCCTCGACGGCAGCGCCCTGGAGACCAGCGGCGAGATCCGCCTCCGCAGCGCCGCGATCAGCGGACCGCTGCTGCTGCCCCGCGCGCGGCTCGCCAACCCCGGCGGCTTCGCGATGAGCGCCGCCCGCGCGCACGTCACCGGCGCGTTCTGGTGCGAGAAGGGCATGACCGTCGAGGGCGAGATCCGCCTGATCGGCGCCCGCTTCGATGCGGGGCTCCACTTCGCCGACGCCACCCTCGACGGAGCCGGACGATCCGCCCTCAACCTCGACCGCGCGTCCTTCGGGCACATCGACGCGCCGCGCCTGACGCTGCGCGGCGGCGGGATCCGGTTGCGCGGCACGAGCGTCGCGGGGGAGTTCAGCCTGATCGAGGCGTCCCTCGGGCCGGGCCGCGACGGCATGTGCCTGGACATGGAGAACGGCGAGATCGGCGGCACGATGCGGCTGAGCAGACTGAAGGCGGAGGGTGAGATCCGGATCAGCAACAGCCGCATGGGCAGCAGCGTGCTGGCCAGCAAGATGCGGCTGACCGGCTCTCCGACCGGCGTCGCGCTCCGCTTCACCCGCAACGAGGTCGCGTCCAGCACCCGCCTGCTGAAGGTGCGGTCCGACCGGCAGATCCGCCTGGTCGACACCCGGTTCCGCCTCGGCGTGAACATGAAGGGCATCGAGCCGCACTGTCCCGGGGGCACGGCGCTCGACCTGTCCCGCGTCCAGGCGGCCGAGCTGGAGCTGCTGCCCGGCGACGCCGCCGAGGGACGCGTGGTCCTCGACGGCGCGCGCCTGACCGTCCTGCGCGACCTGCCGGAGCGGTGGCCCGAGGAGCTGAGCATGGACGGCCTCGTCTACGAGTCGCTGCAACCGCCGCTGACCGCGCGCGAACGCCTCGGCTGGGTGGAACGCGCGCCGCTGGACCAGCGGCCGCAGGCGTGCGACCAGCTCGCCAGGATGTACGCCCGCCTCGGACAGCAGTCCCAGGCGCAGCGCATCCTCTACGAGCGGGAACGCGGCCAGCGGCGCTCCAAGCCGGCGATCGCGAGCGCGTGGGGCCTCGTCCAGGACATCACGGTCGGTTACGGCTACCGGCCGTGGCTCGCCGCCGCGTGGGTCGCGTTCTTCCTGGCCATCGGCACGACCGTGTTCTCCCTCGACCATCCTGCGCCGCTCAAGAAGGACGAGGCCCCGCACTTCAACGCGTTCGTCTACACGCTCGACCTCATGCTGCCGCTGGTGACCCTCGGCCAGAAGTACGCCTTCAACCCGAAGGGCGCGGCGCAGTGGTTCTCCTACCTGCTGGTCGCGGTCGGCTGGATCCTGGTGTCCACGGTCGCCGCGGGCGTGACCAGGACGCTCACCCGCCGCTAGCCGGGGTGAGGACGCGCGACAGCCAGGCGACGCCCGGCGGCTGGCGGTACTCGACCGCCATGTGACCGCCGTCGAACAGCTCGAACCGGACGGCGTCGTCCGGCACGCCCGCCTCGGCGACGGCCCGCCGGAACGCCGTCGCGCCCAGGTCGAGGAACCATTCGTCGCGGACGCCCGCGTCGATCCAGATGCCGCGCATCGAGCGCAGGGCGTCGGCGTGCGCGGGCGCCATCCGGACCGGGTCCCAGTCGAGCCAGCGCTGCCACTCGTCCGGACGGAGCGCGCCGGTCACCGGGTCGAACGGCAGCACGGGCGTGCCGTCCCCGGCGGGGGAGAAACAGGCCGAAACACCGAGGATCTCCAGGAGGCGCAGGTCCTCGTCCTTGGTGAACGCGACGCGGGACCGGAAGTCGTCCCACCACGCGAAGATGTCGGCGTCGTAGGCCCGCAGGTCGCGGACGGCCTTGTAGAAGTGCGGCGTGTACTGCGCCTCCGAGAGGGAGTCGCCCGAGTGCGTCGCGAACGCGCCGAACAGGTCGGGCCGCATCATCGAGGTGATGGACGCGCCGAGCCCGCCGCTCGACTTGCCCGCGATGCCGCGGTGGTCGCGCGAGGCGAGCGTCCGGTAGTGGGCGTCCACCCACGGGACGACCTCGTCGCACAGGTAGGAGTGGTAGCGGCCAGTGCCGCGCGAGTCCACGTACTGGCTGCCGCCGTACGCGGTGAACGCGTCCACGAACACCATGATCGCGGGCGGCGCCTCGCCCCGCGCGAACAGCCGGTCGGTCGCGACCGGGACGGGCTCGCGGTAGGCGGAGGTCGCCCGGCTCCACGCCTGCACCTGCCCGGTGTACCCGAGCAGCATGTAGACGGTCGGGAACCGCTGGTCGGGGTCGGTGTCGTAGCCGGGCGGCGTGTAGACCCACAGCGGGCGCTCGTGGGGGTCGCCCAGCGGGTTGCCGCGCAGCAGCTCGCTGTCGAAGACGTGCTCGTGAACCTGTCCGGCCAGGTCGTCGGGCCATAGCGGCATGGCGGTCCTCCTCGTCGTCGGGGGTGGTGCCGGGAGACGGTACTACGAAATCGTAATATCCGAAATGGTAATATCTCCGCCATGGCACAGGACTCCATCGACCGGCACATCGCGTTCTGGTCCCGCGAGCTGCCCGGCCTCGACCCGGACGTCGAGGGCGCGGTCACCCGCATGCAGGCCCTCGTCCGGCGGCTGCGCCGCGAGCGCGAGGAGGCCCTCGCCGAGCACGGCCTGCACGACTGGCAGTACGACGTGATCTGGTGGCTGCGCTCGGCCGGCGCCCCGTACCAGGCGGGTCCGACCTGGCTCGCCCAGGTCCTGGACGTCCGCCCGGCGACCCTCACCAACCGGCTCGAACGCCTGGAACGCGACGGCTACGTCGAGCGCGTCCCCGACCCGGACGACCGCCGCCGCCTGCTCGTCCGGCTCACCGCGAAGGCTCGCGAAGCGTGGGAGGCGGTCTACGAGGACCGCTCGTCCGGCGAGCACACCCTGCTCGCCGCCCTCTCGCCGGACCAGCGCCGCCAGCTCGCAGAACTCCTCCGCATCGTCACGCTCGCCGCCGAGGCGGACGGCCCCGACCTGCTGCCGCTCGCCGAATGAAAGGGGCCGTCCCCGCGTCCGCTACCGTGCGGCCATGGTGAACTTCGTACTGGTCGCCGGCGCATGGCTCGGAGCGTGGGTGTGGGACGACCTGGTCCCCGCGCTCCGCCAGGGCGGCCACGGCGTCCATCCGCTGACACCGTCCGGTCTCGCCGACAAGCGGGACGCGCCCGTCGGGCCGCAGACCCACGTCCGGGACATCGTGGACGAGATCGAACGCCTCGACCTGCGCGACGTCGTCCTCGTCGGGCACAGCTACTCGGGCATTCCGGTCGGCCAGGCCGCCGGGCGGATCGGTGACCGCCTGGCGCACGTCGTGTTCGTCGACGCGAACGTCCCGGCCGAGGGCGAGTCGTTCGTCTCCACCTGGTGGGAGGGAGCGGAGAAGCTCGAAGCCGTGCTGGCCGAAAACGGCGACTTCTGGGCACTGCCGGCACCGGCCGACTTCGCAGGCCAGGGGCTGAGCAACGAGCGGATCGCCGAGTTCCTGGCCGAGGGGACGCCGCATCCGGGCGCGTCCCTGGCCGATCGGGCCGTGCTCGTCCGGCCGCTCGCCGAACTGCCCGCGACGTACGTCAAGTGCCTGCTCGACGGCGACGAGCCGAACCAGGACGTCGCGAAACTGCTGAGCAGTGAGCACTGGCGGCTCGTCCGGATGGACACGGGCCACTGGCCGATGCTCTCCGAGCCGGACGAACTCGCGCGGATCCTCCTCGACGTGGCCGCGCGCTGACGACCGCGGCGCGGTCATCCCCCGCCGGAACCGGTCAGGTCGAGACGGTACTCGTGGACGCGGTGGTGCAGCCGGAAACCCAGGTGGCGGTTGACCTCCAGGGAGGCCGCGTCGTGCTCGTGGTTCTCGGTGGCGACCTCCCTGACCTGCGGATACCGGTCGTACAGCAGGCGCAGCATCGCCGCCTTGACCCAGAGGTCGAGGCACAGCCGGTGATGGCCGTCCTCCGGCCGGCGGTCGTGCTGCGTCGCGCGCGGCCCGCCGCCCGCCGGGACGACCACTTCGGTGCACGCGACGACCTTGCGGCCGTGCTCGGCGGCCACGGTCAGCAGCACGTCGCCGGGCAGGGCGCCCGCCGCGGCGTCCTCGCCGCCCGGCGGCGCGATCCGCGCCGTCTCGGCCAGCCGGTAGCCCGGATGCTCGGCCGTGACCATCTCGTCCAGCCAGCCCGGATGCACCTCGCGTAGCGACAGCAGCAGATGGTGCAGCGTGCGCAGCCGGACGAGCCCGCGCCGCAGGCACAGGGCGTCGCCCGTCCCGCCGGCGGGCACCGCCGCGATCAGCCCGCGCAGGCCGCGTTCCGCCGCCTCGACCGTCAGCGTCTTCACGAGCCGGTCGCCGACGCCGCGGCGACGGTGATCCGGATGGACGTGCACCTGCGCGCGTCCGGTGGCGGTCGTGGTGGGCAGGCGCAGCATCGCCAGCCCGACGACGCGGCCCGCGCGGGAGGCCGTCCAGACGAGCGTCGACCCGGTGGTCAGGTGGGCGTGGAACCGGCCGGGGCTCACGGCCGCGGCGCCCGGCGTGTCCTGGATCGTGGACGCGGCGACCACCGCGTGCCACGCCCGCAGCCGCGCCCCGTCCGGGTCCTCGTACTCCGGCCGGACGCGGACGACGCGCACCCGCGCCGCCCGGGCCAGGACGTCCTCGACGGTCCTACTCATGACCGCCGCGCGTTACTGATCAACACCGCTCCGTCCTCTCCTCAACGCCGTCCGGCGCTCCTGAACACCGGAGGCGCCGGGTAACAGGCTGGCCCGGCGGACGCGGCCGAACAATGGCGAAATCGGCAAGGCAGCGTTGCCCGAAGGGTCATCGATGCGCGTTTGGTCAACGCAGCGATGACGGCTAGGTTCACGGTCCGGGGGGTTCATGGAGCTTCGGGACATCGAGATCTTCTTGGCGCTGGCCGAGGAGCTGCACTTCGGCCGGACGGCCGAGCGCCTGCGCGTGACGCCGTCCCGGGTCAGCCACGCGATCAAGAAGGCCGAGCGCCGCATCGGCGGGCCGCTGTTCGAGCGCACCTCGCGGACCGTCCGGCTCACCCCGCTGGGCGAGCGGCTCCGCGACGACCTGCTGCCCGCCCACCTGCGCATCCAGCAGGCCGTGGACCGGGCCGTCGCCGAGGCGCGCGGCATCACCGGCACCCTGCGCGCCGGTTACACCACCCCCTGGTGCGCCGACCTCGCCTACCGGGCCGCCGCGATCTTCCGCGACCGGTACGCCGACTGCGCCGTGCGCGTCCAGGAGGTCCGCTTCGACGACCCGTTCGGGCCGCTGCGCCGCGGTGACCTGGACCTCCAGCTCTGCGAGCTGCCCGTCCAGATGCCCGGCCTCGGCGACGGCCCGGTCCTGTTCCGCGAGCCGAGGGCGCTGATGGTCGCGTCGGACCACCCCCTCGCCCGGCGCGACCGGGTCTCCCTGGAGGACCTCGCCGACGTTCCGCTGATCAGGCCGAGCTCGGACGTCCCGCGGCTCCTGCTCGACCTGCACGTCCCCACCCACACGCCGCTGGGACGGCCCGTCCCGCCCGGGCCGTCGTACACGTTCTGGTCGGAGGTCCCCGCGCTGGTCGCCGCCGGCCTCGGCGTCTCGATCGTCGCGGTGCGCGCCGCCCGCTACCACGACCGGCCCGGCATCGCCTTCGTCCCGTTCCGGGACGGCCCGACCCTCGACTACGGCGTCCTGTGGCCCGCCGCCGGGCAGAGCCCGCCCGCCCTCGCGTTCGTCGACCTGCTCACCGACCTCGCCGCCCGGAACGAGTGACCATGGAACTGCGCGACATCGAGATCTTCCTGGCGCTCGCCGAGGAACTGCATTTCGGCCGGACGGCCGAGCGGCTGCGCATCAGCGCGTCGCGGGTCAGCCACGTCATCAAGAAGCAGGAGCGGCGCGTCGGCGCGCCGCTGTTCGAACGCACCTCGCGGACGGTCCGCCTGACGCCGGCCGGCGAGCGGCTCTACCAGACGCTCGCGCCCGCCTACCGGCAGATCATCGACGGCATCGAGGAGGTGGCGGCGTCCGTCCGCGACGTCCAGGGGACGCTCACACTCGGCAGCATGGGACCGCAGGGGTGGATGGTCCGCGACATCGTGGCGCGGTTCGCCGAGCGGCATCCCGCCGCGCGGCTCGTCCACCGCGACCTGAACCCGGTCGATCCGCTCACCCCGCTGCGGACGGGCGAGCTCGACGTCGCCCACCTGTGGCTGCCGGTCCGCGAGCCCGACATCGCGATCGGACCGGTCACCCACACCTCGCCGATCGTCGTCGCGATGGCCGCCGCGCACCCCTTCGCCCAGCGCGAGTCGCTCTGCCTGGAGGACTACGGCGACCTGACGTTCGTCGCGCACCAGTCGACGCTGCCCGCGTCCATGGAGGAGAGCTTCCAGCCCTACCGCACCCCGTCCGGACGGCTGATCGCGAGAGGCCCCGTGGTGACCAGCTGGGACGACCAGCTGAAAGCGGTCAGTTCCGGACGGGCCGTGATCGCCTGCCCGGCCGAGGCCGCCAGGTTCTACCCGTGGCCCGACCTGGTCTACGTGCCCGTCCGCGACGCCCTGCCCTGCCAGTGGGCCTTCGCCTGGCGCACGGGCAACGACGACCCGCTGATCCGCGCCTTCGCCGCCGCCGTCGCCGAGGCCTGACGCTCACGGCACGACCCGCGCCCAGATCCACTTCCCACCGGACGGATCAGGCGCACACCCGCAAGAAGCCGAAAGCGCCTCGACGATCGGAAGCCCCCACCCGCCGTTCACATCGAACGATTCTTCGGAAATGTCGAGTTCGTCCAGAGTAATCTCCCGAACCGGCCGCGCGGTGGGCATCGCAGGGCTGCGATCCCAAACACCGATCACGATTCCGTGGGCGTCCCGGCTGACCTGAAACCGGATCTCCGCCCGAGGCGTGGCCGCCGCCGCATTCGCCACCAATTCCGCGACGATAAGGGCGACATCATCGTTGAGGTGAAAGAGGTCCCATTTGCGAAGTCGCTCCGCCGCCAGCGTCCGCGCCAGCCCCGCCGCCGCAGGTGAGCCCAGCATCGACAAGATCAGGTCCCCCGTCACCGCCGTCCCCACTGTGCCCTCCACAGATCGAATGTCTGAATTCACGCCCCCAGCGTCCCCCCGCAGTTCTAAGGTCGTGGTGTTGACCTGGAATCTGGAAACAGGAGGACGGACATGCCGATCGTGCGCGACGAACTCGACCCCAAGATCTCGGTGTGGCATTTCCTTGCGCACACGCAGCGCTTCTGGCGCGAGAAAGAGGGCCTGTCGCTGACCCAGTGCGGACAGATCATGGGCCTGGCGCGCTCGACTGTTTCCAACATGGAGGCGGGCAGACGTCGGCCCCAGGACGACCAGATGAAGCTCCTGGACGAGCACTACGGCACCGGCGTGCTGTTCCGGGTGATGCTGTGGTTCGCCCGCATGGCCCACGACCCGGAGTGGAGCAAGCAGCTGGTCAAGTACGAGGAGCTGGCCGAACTGATCAAGATCTACCATGGCCAGCTCATTCCGCTCGCTCTCCAGACGGATGACTACACGTGGGCCTATGTGCGGGCGGGAACTCCCAAGAACCGCGACTATGAGGCGACGCTGGCGCGTCGGATCGCTAGAAAGCAGGCGTTCTTCAAGCGGGGGAACGACGTCGAGATCTGGGCGCTCCTCGATGAGTCCGTCCTTGCTCGGGCGGTTGGTGGTGCTGCGGTGATGAAGCCTCAGCTGGAGCATCTGCTCGAACTTGCCGACACCCCCAACGTGAGCATTCGGGTCGTGCCGTTCTCAGCGGGGGCCTACCCCGGATCCGACGGCCCGTTGCACATCATCAGTTTCGATGGGCGCGATGTCGCGTATGCCGGAGCGCAGAACGGGGGCCGCATGATCGAAACGCCTGGCGAGGTTCGCGAGCTGTCGGTTATGTTCGATCGCAGTGGTAGCAAGGCGGCGTCCGAGGATGGCTCGCGCGAGATCATCTGGCAACACTTGGAGCGATACTCATGACAGTTCAGTGGCGTAAGAGTTCCTACACCGGTGGCGCGAACGATGAGCACTGCGTTGAGCTGGGGAAACTCTCGCCGGGGATAGGGGTGCGGGACTCGAAGGCTCCCGAACGGGGACATTTCCGGTTGACCGAGGCGCAGCTTGGTGGGCTGGTTGAGCGCATCAAGCGCTGGAGCCCCGAGGCTTGAGTTATGCGCTGGCGGAAGAGCACCTACAGCGGGGGCGCAGACGACGAGCAGTGTGTTGAGCTGGCAAGTTTCGCGCGAGGAGGTGTCAGCCTCCGGGACTCGAAGGCTCCGAGCGCTGGCCTCCTGCACTTGACCGCGGCCGAGTTCGGCGCTCTCGTGGAGTGAATCAGGCAGGTGGCCACGCCGGAGGGTTGAGCGATGCGCTGGCGCAAGAGTACTTACAGCGGTGGCGTGAACGACGAGCAGTGCGTTGAGCTGGGGCGGCTTGGGGGTGGGGTCGGGGTTCGGGACTCCAAGGACGTGGCGGGTGGGCACATCCGGGTGAGCTTGGGGGAGTTCGCCGGGGTGCTGGATGTGCTCAAGCGGAGGGGACGCGGAAGCCTCGGAACGTGACCTGCTTGCGGACCTCGAAGCCCAGGCGTTCGTAGAGCGCGATCGGGCCGGTGTTCGCGGCGGCTACGTGCAGGAATGGGCGTTCGCCTCGGGCGACGACGCGTCCTGACAGGGCTTGGACGAGGCGGGCGGCGTGGCCTCGGCCGCGGACTTCGGGGGCCGTGCAGACGGCGCTGATCTCCGTCCAGCCCGGCGGATGCAGACGCTCGCCGGCCATGGCGACGAGGACGCCGTTCTCGCGTATCCCCAGGTAGGTGCCGAGTTCGTGGGTGCGCGGCCAGAACGGTCCGGGACGGGTGCGGGCAGTGAGGTCCAGCACCTCGGGGACGTCGGCGGGTGTCAGCTCCACGATGTCGTCGTCCTCGGCGAAGGTCTCGGTGGGGCCGATCATCTGGAGGCCGTCCAGGGTGAAGACCGGCTCCCAGTCCGCGGGCGGGACGGCTTCGGAGCTGAACAGGTCGGCGAACTCGCCGGGGCCGAGGAGGCGGGCCAGGTCGGCCCACTCGGCCGCGTCCGGGGCGGAGGACACCGTCGAGAACGTCGTGACCTGCGGAACGTAACCCGCCGCCCGGCCGATCCGGCGAGCCAGATGGGCGTGGGAGCCGCGGAGTGACTCGCCCATGGGATCGTCGAGGACGGCGTCGATCATCGTGCTTCACCTTCCGGGGAGTTCGGGTCCATCCATATTCGTGGCATTCGGCGACCGCTTCGGACCGGCCGGCGTGCGCGGCATACACGGCAGGCGCTGGACGTGTTCTGGAAGCGCGGTTACGGCTTGCAGGGCCTTTCCGGCCAGGCGCGCGACGGTGCCATGCGTGCCGAGCTCGAAACGGGCGCGATGGCCGTGGGGGACGCGCTTGCGTCCGCAGCCTTCGGCGCGTGACCCGTTGCTAGCCGGACTTGCGGCGCTGGTAGTGCCGTGCCACGCGGACTCGGTTGCCGCAGCGGGCGGCGGAGCACCAGCGGCGACGCGGATGCGCCGGCAGGAACAGCATCACGCAGTCGTCCGCCTCGCACTGCCGGATCCGGCTGACGGCCGGGTCCGCGAGCAGCTCGGCCGCCGCCTCGGCGAGCTGCGCGGCCAGCCTTGAATCGGACGGCCCGTTTCTGCGGCGCGCGGCGACAACGTTCGTTCCGTTCCAGGTCAGCTCGGTGATCGCTGGTGCCGCGCGCTGCGCTTGATGCAGCGCGTCCAGGTCTGCCGCATCCGGACGATCGCCATTCCGGACGCATTCCAGCGCCCGAGCCGTGTGGTTCCGGACGGCACGCACGGCCGCCAGCGCCTCAGCGCCGATCTCATCGGTTTCTGGGAGCCGCTCGCTTTGCAGGCGCTGCCATTCGCGCAGGTCATCGGGGGTGGCGAGCAGGTCGCCCGCGGCCGTGAGCGTGTTGACCAGGTCCAGAGCCAGGGGCTCGCCGGTCAGGGGCACGACGTCGCTCATGCATCTAATGCTACATCGACGGGTTGACCCGTTAGATCGAACGCGGCTATAACTAACGCATCATCGACGGCGAAAGGCATTAGTGATGACGTTTCCGCAGGTCGCACGGTCCGTCCACCGGTACCTGGACGTCGATGGCGTCCGCGTCTTCTACCGCGAGTCGCTGCCCGAGCGGGACGACGCGCCCGTCCTCCTCCTCCTGCACGGCTTCCCGTCCGGCTCGCACCAGTTCCGGCGGCTGATCGACGCCCTCGGCTCGCGCTACCGGCTCGTCGCCCCCGACTACCCGGGTTTCGGACATACCGAGACGCCCGACGGCTTCACCTACACCTTCGACCGCCTCGCCGATGTCACCGAAGGCTTCGTGGAGCGGCTCGGGCTCCGGCGGTTCGTCATGTACGTGTTCGACTTCGGGGCTCCGGTCGGGTTCCGGCTCGCCGAAAGGCACCCCGAGTGGATCGCCGGCCTGGTCGTCCAGAACGGCAACGCGTACGAGGCCGGGCTCTCGGACGGCGCGCGCGGCTTCATCGCCCTTCGCCCCGACCAGCCGGACGCCGAAAAGACCGTCCGGAACCTGCTCACCCTCGACGGCACCCGGGGCCAGTACGAGACCGGCGTCGCCGACTCGGAGTCCCTCGACCCGGACGCCTGGACGCTCGACCAGCACTTCCTCGACCTCCCCGGACGCAAGGAGGCCCAGGTCGCGCTGGCCTTCGACTACCACTCCAACGTCGAGCGCTACGGCGCCTGGCAGGCGTGGCTGCGCGAGCACACCCCGCCGACCCTCATCACCTGGGGCGCGAACGACCCGTTCTTCCCCGCGCCCGGCGCGCGCGCCTACCTCGCCGACGTCCCCGACGCCGACCTGCACCTCTTCGACACCGGCCACTTCGCGCTTGAGACGCACCTGCCGGAGATCGCCCCGCTCATCGCCGCCTTCCTGGACCGCGTCGGTCAGGACACGACCCGGTGATCCTTCCGCGGGACCGGGCTGCCGGGCTCCAGCGTCCTCAGCCAGGCTCGCGCGGCGCGCGCCGAGGTGAGGTGGACGACCGTCAGGTGCGGATGGCGGGCCAGCATCTCACGCGTCCGCCGGCGGCGAACCGCGTGCCGCGACCACGCCCAGCGGATGGGATGCTCGGGATCGGCCCAGTCCCGGAACCGCTCCCGGTTCCCGTTCCACAGCTCGCGCCTGGTCAGCGCCCGGACCAGTGACCTGCGGATCACCCGGAACATGACGGTCCGGCGGGGGAGGTCGAGCCAGACGTAGGTGTCCGCGCGTTCCGCCAGGAGTTCGCCCAGCACGCGGTGGTACTGGTCCTCGGTCACCCACCGGTCCGTCGCCGCGATCAGCTCGACCTCGGCCCTGAAGGACGGCCGCGGCTGCCAGTTCGGGCCGTGGTGCAGGGCGTCCAGCTCGTGGCGCGGCAGGCCGAGCCGCGCCGCCAGCCGCCGGGCCATCGTCGTCTTCCCCGCTCCCGAGATCCCGCTCACCAGCACCCGTTCCACTCCAGGAACTCTAACCGCACTCCAGGAACTCTAGCCGCCGACGAGAACGATCTTTCCGATGTGCTGGGCGGTGGCCATCAGCCGGTGCGCCTCGGCGGCCTCCGCCAGCGGGACGGTCCGGTCCACGACGGGCCGGACGGCCCCGGACTCGATCATGGGCCAGACGTGCTCCCGGACGGCGGCGACGATCGCGGCCTTCCGTTCGGCGGGCCGGGACCGCAGCGTCGTGCCGAAGACCGACTTGCGCTTGAACACCAGCTCGGCGAGGTTCAGGTTGCCCTCCAGGCCCTTCTGCACGCCGATGATCACAAGGCGCCCGTCCGTGGCGAGGGACCGGACGTTGCGCTCCAGGTAGTCGCCGCCGATGACGTCGAGGATCACGTCGTACGGCCCGCGCTCGCCGAAGTCCTCCGTGCGGTAGTCGATCGTGACGTCCGCGCCGAGTTCGCGCACGCGCGCGGTCTTCTCCGCGCCGCTGACGGTCGTGACGACGCGGGCGCCGAGGGCCTTGGCGACCTGGACCGCCATCGTCCCGACGCCTCCCGAACCGCCGTGGACCAGCAGCGTCTCGCCCTTCGCCAGCCGGCCGGTCATGACGATGTTCGACCACACCGTGGCGGCGGCCTCGGGCAGCGCCGCGGCCTCGACCAGCCCGACCCCTTGCGGGACGGGCAGCACCTGTCCCGCCGGGACGGCGACCTTCTCCGCGTAGCCGCCTCCCGCCAGCAGCGCGCACACCTCGTCCCCGACCCGCCAGCCCGTCACGCCTGAACCCACCGCGCTGACGCGTCCGGACGCCTCCAGCCCCGGATAGGGCGACGCGCCTTCCGGCACCGGGTAGAAGCCGAGACGCTGCGCGACGTCCGCGCCGTTGAGCGCGCTCGCCGCCACGTCGACGACCACTTCGCCGGGGCCGGGCTCCGGGTCCGGGACCTCCGTCCACTCCAGCACCTCGGGGCCGCCCGGCTCCCTGATCGTGATCGCCTTCATGACACTCCGTCCATGGCTCATCCGCCCGATGTCGACACCGCTCACATCAGGTCAGATGTGAGCAGTGGCAACATTGAATCTCCGCAGGTCAGGCCAGCATCAGTCAGGCTGAGAAGTAGTGGCCCTTGGCGAGGTCGTCCAGCAGGCCCGGACGCGTCGGCGTCCAGCCCGTGACCTCGCGCGTCAGCTCGGCGGACGCCGGCTGGTCCACGGACAGGAGCGGTCCCAGGAAGCCGAACTCCTCCGCCGGGACGGACGCGACCGGCACGCCCAGGCGGCGTCCGATCACCTCGGCGATGTCGTGGGTCCGCACACCCTCGTCCCCGACCGCCTGGAGCACCGCGCCCTTCGGGGCCTTCTCCAGCGCCAGCCGGAACAGGTGCGCGGCGTCCCGGACGTGCACGGCGGGCCAGCGCGCCGACCCGTCGCCGACCTGCCCGGACACGCCCTTCTCCCGGGCGATGGCGATCAGGCGCGGGACGAAGCCGTGCCGGTCGCCCTCGCCGTGCACCGACCGGGGCAGCCGCACCACCGACGGCCGGACGCCCCGGCCCGCCGCCGCGAGGGCCGTCCGCGCGTTCGCGTCCCGCGCCGCCGCCGGCGAGTCGGGCGCGGAGTCGTCGCGCTCGGTCGCCACGCGTCCCGGCACGACGGGCGTCCCGGCCGTCACCACCAGCGGCTTCGCCGAGCCCGCGAGCGCGTCGCAGAACGTCTCGATGACGTGCGCGTCCGTCCGCGTCGCCTCCGCGAACCGGGAGAAATCGTGGTCGAAGGCCAGGTGGACGATCCCGTCGGCGTCGGCGGCCGCCGCGCGAAGGGTGTCCGCGTCGGACAGGTCGCCGCGCACGGCCTCGGCGCCGGCCTCGGCGACCGCGGCGGCCGTGTGCTCCGACCGGGCGAGCGCGACGACCTCGTGACCGGCCCCGAGCAGCTCCGGGACGAGAGCCGAGCCGATCCAGCCGGACGCGCCCGTGACGAACACCCGCATGCGAAACCCCCAACTTTCGGCGCGGAATGCCTGTGAGCAGGGGATACCCGTTCGCCCCGGCCGGAAGGTCAAGCCGCGGCGAACGGGCCGTCATGGTCTCGACGGGTGCTTCGCGCAACCGCATCCGGCGGGGGCCACCGGGCCTCGCTCGGAGCGGGCGGCCTTCTCGACCTCGGCGAGGAGGCGGGTCCGCTCGTCGGAGGTGATCAGGCGGCCGTTGACGACGAGCGCGTGGATCGTCCGGGTGTGCCGGATGTCGGCCAGCGGGTCACGGTCCAGGACGACCAGATCGGCGAGCTTGCCACGCTCGACCGTTCCCAGCTTTTCGGCCATGCCGAAAGCGCGGGCGGGCTCGCTCGTGGCGGCTTGCAGGGCTTGCATCGGAGTCAGCCCCGCCTGCACGAGGAGCTCCAGCTCCTCGTGCAGCGCGAAGCCCGGGACGATGTACGGGTCGCCGGTGTCGGTGCCCGCGAGGAGCCGGACCCCGGCCCGCTTCATCCGCCCGACCAGCGCCTTGCGGTGCTCGAAGATCTCCCTGATCTCGGCGGCCTCCTCGGCGGAGCGCCCGCCGGTCATCACCTCGGCGACGTCGCTCCACCAGCTCGTCATGTCGGACGACAGGTACTTCCACTCGTCGGTCTTCCGGTTCGTCTCCGGCAACTCCAGGGACTGGTGGATGCGGAGCGTCGGGACGACCGCGCGTCCGTGCCGGGCCAGATCGCGGAACAGCGCGCGCGTCCGCTCGGGGTCGAACGAGCGCACGGCCAGGTGCTCCAGCGCATGGATCCGCTGGTACCAGTCGCGGTAGCGGTGGAAGGTGTCCTGCGACGCGTCCGTGGTGATCGCGGCCAGCCCGCGCCGGATCTCCCGCTCCCGGGACGACGTCGCCAGCAGCACGGCGTCCATGTGCTCCAGGGTCCGCTGCCCGGCGCGGACGGCCTCCGCGATCGTGACCGGGTCGGGGCAGTGGCCCGCGAACGGGATCCCCTGGACGCGCGCCTCGTCCGCGAGCGCGAAGTACGCCTCGCGCGTGAGCCGCGAGTAGACCTTCACGAAGTCGGCCCCTTCGCGCTTCGCCCGCCGCACGGCCTCGCGCGCCTCGGCGGCGGTCCCGACCTCGATCAGCGAACCGGTGACGGACGTGTGCAGCGACGGACGCCCGTCGACGATCGGGCTGCCGATGATCCAGCGCGGCCCCAGCAGCCGGCCGCTTGCGATCTCGTCCCGCCACTGGTGGTGGAACGTCTCGCCGCGCATCTCCCGTACGGACGTCACGCCGGTCAGCGCGTACAGCGGCGGCACGACGGTCTCCGGCCCGATGCTGTGCACGTGCGACTCGATCAGTCCCGGGATGACGAACCGCCCGGCCAGGTCGAGCACCTTCGCGCCGGACGGGACGGCGACCTCGCCGGTCCGCCCGATCGCGGCGATCACCTGGCCCCGGACGAGGACGGTCATGTCGCGCATCGGCGGCGCGCCCGTCGCGTCGATCAGCGTGGCGTGCGTCAGCGCGAACGCCGCCCCCTCGCCCGCCCTCGACGAGCCGGGACCTTCGAGGGCGGAGGCGGGGCGCGGGACGGAGGCGAGCAGCGCCGCCCCCGCGAACACCGCCGCCGTCCCGCCCAGTACCTCCCGGCGTGACCGGGCCTTCTCGTCGTGCGCCATCCACAACTCCTCGTGACTAGTACAGTGCGTACAACGTATAGAGGAGAATCCTGGGGCGGCTGCCGAAATGCCTCGCTCTGAAGGCATTTCGGCGAAAAGGGCAGGCCTTGTACTAGTACGGTGACCGATCGGCAGGGGAGTGGACTAGAACGGTGGAGCCAGACGGAACCCCTCCTTACCTGCGCATCGCGGCCTCCATCCGCGACCGGATCGAGTCGGGGGAATTGCCGGTGGGGCGGCGTGTGCCGTCCACGCGGCAGATCGTCCGCGAATACGGCGTGGCCATGGCGACAGCGGCGAAAGCCTTGAACGTCCTGCGGCAGCAGGGCTGGGTCCGCACCGTGCCCGGCGGCGGGACGATCGTCGCCGAGCGGGCCACCGCAGATCCCCGCCGGGACACCGGAGACCCCGCCCGCGACACCGGAGACACCGGCCGGGGCGCCGGAGACACCGGCCGGGGCGCCAGCGGTCCCGGCCGGGTCGCCGAGGGCATCGTCCCGGGAGCGTCGCCGACGGGCGTGGCGCCCGGCTCGACGCGGGACGTCGTCGTCAGGGCGGCGATCGACCTCGCGGACCGCGAGGGCCTCACCGCCCTCACGATGCGCCGCCTCGCCGCGCGCCTGAACGTCGGCCCGATGTCGCTGTACCGGTACATTCCGGACAAGGATGAACTGCTCCGGCTCATGGCGGACGTCGCGTTCGGCGAGGAGGCGCTGCCCGAGCCCGGCCCGGACGGATGGCGCGCCAAGCTGGAACTGTCCGCGCGCGTGCAGTGGCGCGCGTACCGCCGCCACCCCTGGCTGCCCGCGATCATGCACAACTCGCTCGTCCGCCCGCCCGCCGTGCCGAGCGGCGTCCGCATGGTCGACTGGGAGGTGCGCGCCCTCGGCGGGCTCGGCCTGAGCGGGCACGACACGCTGCACACCGTCCTCGCGCTCGACGGCTACGTGGGCGGCATCGCCGCCAGCCACGCGCTGGAGGTGCAGGCCGAACACGACACCGGCATCACCGGACGCGAGCGGATGTCAGCCGACCGCTCCCTGCACGCCGACCTGTTCGCCGGCGGCCGGTTCGGCGCGCTCGCCGCCGTGATCCCGCCCGGCGCGACGGTCCTGGCCGACCTCGACGAGCTCTTCGAGTTCGGCCTGCGCCTGCACCTCGACGGCATCGACGCCCTGCTCGCGCGATCCGCTGCAAGCGGTCCGGCTCAGGACGCCGGAAGCGGGCCGAAGCGGACATCGGACCAGATGCGGCGCGACGCCTCCTCGGGGTAGCGGACCTCCGAGAGGTGCTCGTCGAAGACCCGGGTGAGGCGTCGGTCGCGGTCGAACGGAAGCCAGCCCGGATCGCCGCCGCGAGCGAACTCGCCCCACGCGCGGCGCATACGGGCGCCTAGCTTGCGGGCCGTGCAGGACGGATTTCCCTCGAACAGCTCCACCCCGAGCCCTGCGTCGAAAACGTCGAAGAGGAGCGGGATGTCCGCGCAGTGCGGCGCGCCGAGCGCTCCCTCGTGCGCGGGCACGGTGAGTCCGAGTTCGTACAGGTAGGTCGGTCCCTGGTGCAGCTCGGCGAGCCGGTAGGTGCCCATGCGGAACAGCGCGTCGCTCAGGACGAGGTCGTACAGCTCCTCCGGCCCGGCGTCGGGATGGGCCTCGCGGTAGGCGTCGGGACCGCCCGGCGGTGCGAGCGCGCCGAGCGCATGGTCGGCCACGTCGGCGGTGACGCGGCCGAGGAGACCGGCGCGGGCGACGAAGAGGCGGTACTCGTTCCGGGTGTGGCCGATCATCAGCGGGACGTCGGCGAGCGCGCCGTCGCCGAACGCCGTCCACGGGTCGGCGGCCAGCACCTCGCCGTCGACGACCGGACCCGGCACGTTCTGCGCCGGACCCGCGCCGACCGCCTTGACCAGGTCGTCCGCCGGGACGTGCGCGAGATCCCCGGCGGTCGGACGGGCGCCGACGAGGCCCGCGACGTCCGCCGCGACCCGCCGGGCGCGCTCGGGCGACAGGTAGGCGTTCGGCACGCTCCCGAGGACGACCCGCCGGAACAGCCCCCGGTTGGACGGCATCGTGACCAGCGCCGCGACGCACGCGGCGCCCGCCGACTGCCCGTACACGGTCACGTTCCCCGGATCGCCGCCGAACGCGGCGACGTTGTCGCGGACCCAGCGCAGCGCCGCCGCCTGGTCGAGCAGGCCGCGGTTCGCGGGAGCGTCCTCCAGCAGCGCGAACCCGTCCATGCCGAGGCGGTGGTCCATCGAGACGAGGACGACGTTCGCGTCCCGCGCGAGGCCCGTCCCCTCGAACGACGGGTCGGCCGACGCGCCCGCGACGAAACCGTCTCCGCACACCCAGACGATCACCGGGAGGCCGGTCGCGTCGGGGTCGGGCGTCCAGACGTTGACGCGCAGGTAGTCGTCCGGATCCGAATCGGACGGACCGGGCGGGCGGCGCGCATCGGACGGACCGGGTAGGCGGCGCGAATCGGGCGCCTGCGGCGGGGACGGCCCGAACGCCGTCGCGTCGAGGACGCCGTCCCACGTCACGGCCGTGTCCGGGGCGGCGAACCGCGCGGCGCCCGTCAGCGGACGGCCGTAGGGAATGCCGAGGAACCGCGCCACCCCGCCGCGCCAGGCCCCGCGCACGCGCCCCGCCCGGACGTCCCTTTCCACACTGCTCATGCTGGGAGCGTTTCCCAAGGTCGGGCCGTGCGGAGCCCACGGCCGCACCAAACTGTCCTACAGTTCCACGCTCTCCCCGACCGCGGGCCGCCGGTACTCGCGGCCGGCCCGCTCGGCCTCCATCGCCAGCACGTCGTCGAGCACCGCGAGGCCGATCTCGTTCACCAGGCCGTCGTGGATCGCGAACGCCCGCTCCGGCGCGACCGTCCGCAGGTACTCGATCATCATCGGGACGGTCAGCCACGGCGCCTGCCCCGGCAGCAGCAGCGTCGGGACCTCGACCTGCGTCAGCGCGTCGCCCGGGTGGAACACCACGTCGTCGACGAGGAAACCGACGTTGTCCACAGGCGGGAAGTCGGGATGGCTGAAATGGTGCTTCTCACCGATCACCCGCACCCGGAACCCCGCCACCTCGAACGTGTCCCCGTCGCGGACGGCGTGGATGTTCTCGCGGTCGAGCTTCTGAGCGTCGTCCGGCTCGCGGGCGTCGTCCAGCTCCTCCAGACGCCGGACCATCCCGGCGCTGGTGTAGACGGCGGCGGGAGTCGCGCGCAGCTTGTCGAAGCTGAAATGGTCCTCGTGCTGGTGCGTGATCAGCACCGCGTCCACACCGTCGGTGGCCTCGGCCTCGGGGGTCAGCTCGCCGGGGTCGATCACCAGGGACCGGCCGTCCTTCTCCAGCCGCACGCACGCGTGCCCGTACTTCGTCATGCGCATGATCGCCAAAGTACTCGGCGCCGGTCCGCGACGCCGCCCGGAAAGCTACCGTCGTGCGGTGATCGACTCTCTCCGCCTCCTGGACGCCGACGCCGCCGAGCACCGCGCGCACACCGGCGCCGTCCTGCTCGGCCGCCTGCCCGCCGCCCCTGACTGGGTGGTCGTCGGCGCGGGCAGCGGCGGAACCGCCACCGCGATCGGCCGCCGCCTCGCGACCGGAACGGCCAGGGAAACGACGAGCGAAACGGCCACCTGCGCCGCGTCCCCGAAACCGGGGCCCTCCCGCGTCCCTCCCAATGATCGGGATCGCGGGAGCCCAACGCCGGGGGACGGCGGCCTAGCGCGATGGCTCGGGCGTCACGTCCAGCACCGCCTTGCCTTGCAGGCGCCGTCCCGCCAGAGCGTCGGCCGCCTCCGCCACCCGGTCCCAGGGGCCGCGCCAGGAGACCCTCGGACGGAGCCGGCCGGTGGCCACCAGGTCCAGCAGCGCCTTGAGCTGGGCGGGCCGGTCGGTCACGCCCGCGCCGTTGTAGACCGAGGTGATCGAGGTCGGGGACCGGCGCCCCAACGTGGAGCCGGGAGGAAGGACGGCCGCCTCCCCGGACGCCCATCCGATGCTCTGCAGGCTGCCGCCGGGCGTCAGCAGGCCGTAGGCGGCGGCGAGCTGCGCGCCGCCGACCATGTCGATGACGACGTCGACGGGTCCGCCGACGTTCTCCGGTCCGAGGACGACCTCGTTCGCGCCGAGCTCCGCGAGGCCCTCGCCGCTCGCCGCCGAACCGACGGACGCGATCACGTGGGCGCCGCCGATCGCGGCGAGCTGCACGGCGAAGGAGCCGACCCCGCCGGACGCGCCGGTGACCAGGACGCGCCGTCCGGCGATCGGCCCGGCCT
The DNA here is from genome assembly GCF_042652125.1 of Actinomadura gamaensis. NCBI lineage: Bacteria > Bacillati > Actinomycetota > Actinomycetes > Streptosporangiales > Thermomonosporaceae > Actinomadura > Actinomadura gamaensis. The sequence goes on from NZ_JBHSIT010000006.1 coordinate 369,171, forward strand.
GCCACAGGGCGCGCAGGGCCGTGCCGGCCGCCACCGGGAGGGTCGCCGCGTCCGCCAGGTCCACCGCGTCCGGGACGACCGCGAGGTCGATCACGTCGACCGCGCGGCGCTCGGCCCAGCCCCCGCCGTCACCGAACGTCACGACCCGCGCGCCGGCGGCCGGGCCCGTCCCGTCGGCGGCGGGCTCGACCACCACGCCGGCGGCGTCGAAGCCCAGCACGGTGCCGGGCTCGGCCCGTCCGGCGAAGTACAGCTCGGCGGAGTTGAGCGAGGAGTGCCGGACCTCGACCACCGCCTGCCCCGCCGCGGGGACCGGCTCGGGCGCCTCGCCGAGGACGAGCCGGGCCGGCGCGTCGGGGTCGACGATCAGTGCGCGCATGTGAACCTCTCCGTTTCTCGTGATCCGCGTTCTTTCCGTTCCCGTTTCCGGCCTGGCCCGGCCTGGCCTGGCCCGGCCAGGCGCGGCCGCCTAGCCGATCTTCCGGGTGTAGACGACGCGGTCGACGAGGCGTTCCTTCTGCTGCGGCGGGGTGAAGTAGAGGTCGAAGGTGGGGTGGCCGTTGCGGGGGATCGTGATGACCGTCCGCATGGGGATGGTCTTACCGTAGTAGCGGGGGCCGAGCAGCCCCGGATCGGTGAACGCGCCGGGGATGGAGAGCACCGACGGCGTGCCGCTGACCCGCGGACCGCGGTAGGTCATCGCGGTGGGCGTGACGCTGTCGAAGGTCGTCCACTCGTACCGGCGGTCGATGTTGGAGAAGCCGAGGATCCCGAGCCGGAAGTAGTGCTTCCCCGCGAGCGTCCCCTCGGTCCGCTCCTCGAGAAAACGGCCGCCGGTCTTCGCGATCCACCGCGTCCGGACGGTGATGTCGCGGGAGACGACCGGCTTGCCGTTGCCGCCGAGCAGGTAGTTCGTCTTCACGGCCTTCCACGTGCCGACCAGCGGGTCGAGGCGTCGGTGGTTCGGTCCCGGGTCGAGGTTGCCGGCAGGCGCCGCCGGGCCGGCCGCGGACGGCGACGACGACGGGACGGACGCGACCGCCACCCCGCCCAGCCCGGTGACGAGCACGGCCGCGGCCACCGGTACGGAAACTTTCCTGATCATGCTGGGGACTCCCTGCGACTTCGAGAACGAGCCGGGCGGACGCCGCGAGCGACCGCGCGAGCGGTCAGGCGGACGCCGCGGGAAGCGGTCGTCGCTTCCCGGCGGAATGCTCCCAGTGGCCTCGAAAGTCCCGGTAGTGTCGCTGTCATCGGGCGGATAGTGCATTTGTCATAGGTCTCGGGGAGACGCGTGGAACGGATTCCCGACGACCTGCCACCGCGGCCGGTCCGCGGAATGCTGTGGGCGTCCCTCGCCATCCTGTTCGCCATCCGGGCCGCGTCCGGGATCGACAACGGCTGGGGAGCCCTCGGCGTCGTCCTCGCGACCACCTCGTACCCGCCGCTGATCGCGCTGCTCGCACTCTGCCGAGGGCCGCGCGTCCGCTACTCGCTGCTGGCGTGCGTGGTGGCGCTGTACCTCGTCCCGTTCCCGATCCTCGGACTCCAGTGGGACTGGATGCCGTGGACGGTGGCCGCCGCCCTGCTCCACGCCCTGCCCACCCGCTGGGCGTGGTCGCTGTTCACCCTCGTCGTCGCCGTGACCGGACTGATCGTCCTGCTCGACGGCGGGAACATCGCGACCGGCGTCTCCCGCATGGTCATCGTGGCGGACGACGGGCTCATCGTCTTCAGCATGGCCGCGCTCGTCCGCACCATCGAGCGGCTGGCGTCCACCCGCGAGGAGCTCGCCCGCTCCGCGCTGGCACGCGAACGCCTACGCCTGGACGACGAACTCCGCGACGCCTTGGGCGGCAGGCTCCAAGCAATAGCCTTCCGCCTTCGCAACGCTTCCCCGATCCGCCCGCCGGACGACTCGCGAGATGCGGCAGGGCTCGCGCGAGACCACTCTCGGGAGACGACGGGCCGCGCCCTGGACGACCTCCGTGAGGCGCCGGGCCACGCCCAGGACGACCTTCCAGAGGCGGCAGAGCTTGCACGAAACGACCATGGGGAGGAGACGGCAAGCGCGGGGGAGGACCTTCGGGAGGCGACCGATCTGGCCCGGCGGGCGCTGGGTGACGTCCGGGCAACGGCCGCCGCGTATCGCGCCGTGCCGTTCTCCGAGGAGCCGCTTCCGCTCGGGTCGCCGCGGCCGGCGCGGCGGGTGCTGCTCGCCGTGCTGGTGATCCAGTGCGTGCTCGTGCTGGCGAACATCTCGCTCTACGACGACCTCGGGCTCGGCCACCTCAGTCCGGAGATGCTCGCGCTCGGGGTGCTCGCCCTGTGCGCGATCGTCATCCTCCAGACGCTGCCCCGGACGCGGCTCGTCTTCGCCGTGCAGTCGCTGCTGATCGTGCTGCCGGTCTTCCTCCTCACCACGGCGTGGGATCGGCTGCTGAGCTTCTTCTCCGGCGCGCTCCTGCTACGAGTGCGCCGCCCGTTCTCGTGGATGCTCGTCGGCGCGGTCCTGGCCGTCCACTTCGCGCTGCTGCGCCGGGAGACCGAGAGTTCGCTGACGAGCGACCTCGCGGCCCTGGGCGGCCACGTGATGCTCATGTGGCTGGTGTACGCGCTGGAACGGCTGTCCGAGCTGGCGGCGGTGCTGGAGCGGGCCCGGCACGACCTGGCCGACCGGGCGGTGCGGCGCGAGCGCACCCGCGTCGCCCGCGACCTGCACGACGTCCTCGGGTACAGCCTGTCCGCCGTCGCGCTCAAGGGCGAGCTGGCCGAGCGTCTCCTCGACACCGCGCCCGACCGGGCCCGCGCCGAGATCGCGGCGCTCACGGCGCTGGTGGAGCGGAGCATGGCCGAACTGGACGCCATCGTCGTCGACCGCGTCCGGCTGACCCTGGCGGCCGAGATCGGCGCGGCCCGCCGCATGCTGGAGTCGGCGGGCATCACGACCGGGACGGACGTCGAGCACCGCCCTCTTCCGCCCGAACTCGACACCGCGCTGGCCGCCGTCCTGCGCGAGACCGTCACCAACGTGCTCCGCCACAGCAGGGCCCGGACCTGCGAGATCACCATCTCGCAGGACGGCGACATCGTGCGGCTCCACGTCGTCAACGACGGCGCCACCCCCGACACGGCAGACCGACCGGCGCGAGAAACGTCGCCGAACGCCGATGACGCCAGACCCAGGCCGACGCCGACTGCCGCTGATCCCCGATCCAGGCCAGCGCCGGCCACCACCGATCCGGCCTCCGGACTCGCGCCGGTTACCGCGGGTCTGAGCTTCGGGCCGGCGTCGGATACCGCTAATCCGACATCCATCCTCGCGATGGGTACCGCAAGCCTGGAATCGGGACCGGCCTCGGATACTGCCGGTCCAGCGTCTGGACTGGCGACGGATACTGCAAGCCTGGAATCCGGTCTGGGCCTGGGTGTCGCTGGTCCGGGATCCGGGCTGGTCAACCTGGCGCAGCGCACTGGCGGAGGGCTGGTGGCGAGGCGGCGGCCCGGCGGCCTGTTCGAGGTCGTCGCCGAGTTCCGCTCAGATCCAGCCGGCCTCGGTCGCGATCCGGATGGCGTCGACCCGGTTCCGGGCGTCCAGCTTGACGGCCGCTGAACTCAGGTAGTTCCGGACGGTCCCATAGGTGAGGAAGAGCCGCTCGGCGATCTGCGCGGGATGCGCCCCGGTCGCCGACATGCGCAGCACCTCGGTCTCCCGTTGGGTGAGCGGACTCTCGGGCGCCTGCAGCGCGGCGAGGGCCAGCGCCTGGTCCACCACACGTCCCCCGGCGGCGACCGTCCGGATGGCGTCGGCGAGGTCCGCGCCGCGGATGTCCTTGGCGACGAATCCCTCGACCCGCGCGCCGAGCGCCCGGCGCAGGACGCCCGGCTTGGTGATCGACGTCAGGATGACCACGCGGCACTCCGGCGCGCGCTCGCGGAGCTCGGCCGCCGCCGCGATGCCGTCCTGCCCGGGCAGCCCGATGTCGAGCACCGCCACATCCGGACGGTGCGCCAGCGCGGCGGGGACGACCCGCTCCCCGTCGGCGACCTCGGCCACCACCTCGATGTCGTTCTCCATCGAGAGCAGTCCGACGAGCGCCTCGCGCAGGATGGTCATGTCCTCCGCGATGAGAACCCTGATCACGCCTTCTCCGAGCAGCCACCCCGGTCCGCCCAGGCGGCCCGGCACCGTTCCGTCCGGACGTCCGCGCCCCCCGTCCGCACCGGTCCGCCATCGTAACTCAGACGAACCTTCCATTTCGGCGCCCCGCTCACTCCCAAGCCTCCACCCTTCGCACCAACCGACCGCCCCTCCGAACTGCGCCCCAAGGGCGGACAAGCCAACCGAAGGTGGATGACGCGTCCGGCCGAACCATCGGTGCGGCCAACGCGCGCGGCGGGCTGGGCGTGGACGGGGCGGGCCACGCGTGTGGGTCGCGGGGGTGACGCGTGGGAGGGACATTTTGCGTTTGCGGTGGTGGCTCGGCACTGCGGGTGGCTGGGGGGCGAGGGGGAGGGGCGGGGCGTTTGAGGGGCTGAGGTTCGGGTGTGGCTGAAGTTTGGGGGTGGGACTTGGGAGGGGACGGGGTTTTGGGCGGGGGCGTGGTTGACGGGGACTGAGGTGGGGGGTGATCTTGGGAGGATGCGGGGGCGAGGCGAGTCACTCTGGCGGAACCGGAACTTCGTGCTCCTCTGGGCGGGGCAGACGTTCTCCGAGATCGGCACCCGGATGACCTCGGTGGCGTTTCCGCTGCTGGTCCTTGCGCTCACCGGCTCTCCGGCCAAGGCCGGCGTCTCCGGGTTCGCGGCGACGCTTCCGTACGTGCTGTTCTACCTGCCCGCCGGGGCCCTCGTGGACCGCTGGGACCGCCGCCGCGTCATGCTCTTCTGCGAGATCGGTCAGTTCGTCGCGCTCGGCAGTCTCGCCGTCGCGCTGGTGCTGCACGGGGTGACGTTCGCGCACGTCCTCGCCGCCGGGTTCCTGTCGGGGTCGTGCTTCGTGTTCTTCAGCGTGGCGCAGCGGGCCCTGCTGCCGGCGCTCGTGCCGTCCGAGCGCCTGACCGAGGCGCTGGCCAGGCAGGAGGCCAAGAGCCGCAGCGCCGCGCTGGCCGGGTCCCCGCTCGGCGGGTTCCTCTTCGGCCTCGGCCATGCGCTTCCCTTCCTCGCGGACGCGGCGTCCTACCTGGTGTCGCTCGGCACCGTCCTCGGCATCCGGACGGAGCGGCGGGACGCGCCCCGGCCGTCGGAGGGTTCCTGGTTCCGCGACCTGCTGGGCGAGATCGGGACGGGCCTGCGCTGGCTGTGGCACGAGCCGTTCGTCCGGATGAGCGTGGTGCTGACCTCCGCGGTGAACCTGATGTTCCAGGCGCTGATCCTGAGCCTGATCGTCCTGTGCCGGCCTCTGGGCGCGGGCAGCGCCGGGACGGGCCTGGTCCTGGGCTGCTTCGGCGTCGGCGGCCTGGTCGGTGCGCTGGCCGCGCCGCGCGTCCCGAACCTGATGTCCTCCCGGTCCGTGGCCATCGGCGTCACGTGGATCTGGGCCGCGACCGCACCGCTGCTGGCCCTCGCGACCAGCCCGTACGAGCTCGCCGCGATCATCGCCTGCATGGCCTTCGCCGGTCCGCTGTGGAACGTGGTGGTCGTCGGCTACCAGTACGAGGTGATCCCGGACCACCTGCTCGGCCGGGTCAAGAGCGTCGCGCTCCTGGCCGGCTGGGGTTCCATGCCGCTGGGCCAGCTGCTCGGCGGCTACCTGCTGTCCGCCGCCGATCCCCGGACGGCCGTCCTCCTGCTCTCCCTGCTGTCGATCGCCATCGCCCTGGTCGCCACGCTCAACCGCTCGATGCGCATGGACGCCACCATCCCGCCCCGCCCGGGGCTGCAACCTCAGTGACCTCCCGCGATACTCGGAGCATGAACGATTTCGACGGGGGCTGGGACAGCACGGCGACGCTCACGGACGGCTGGGTCGAACGCGTCCCGCGCCGCCCGGACGTGCACGTCCGCCTGCTGGCCGAGGTCCGCCTCATGCCGTGGCTGGCCCCGCGCCTCCCGCTGCCGGTGCCCATCCCGGAACTCGTGTCGGAGGACCCTTTGACCGTCCGCCACCGCCTCGTCCCCGGTGACCCTCTGGAGTCTCCGACCGCCGGGCAAGGCCGGAGCCTGGGCGAGTTCCTCCGCGCCCTGCACGACACGCCCACCGACGAGGCCAGGGCCCACGGCCTTCGCGACATTCGCGACGAGTTCGCCGAGGACCTCGCGCTCTTCCGAACCCACGTCATCCCCCTGCTCCCCGAAGACGCCCGCGCCGACGCCGCCGCTCTCCTGGAGGCCGTCGACCAGGGCATCGCCACCACGGTCGTCCACGCCGATCTCGGCCCCGAACACATCCTCACCCGGGACGGACGCCTGTCCGGCGTCATCGACTTCGGCGACGCCCACGCCGGAGACCCCGCGATCGACCTCGCCTGGACCCTTCACGGCACTCCGCCCGCCTTCGCGAACGCCCTGGCCACCGCCTACGGCGTCACACCGCCCCTCCGAGCCCGAGCCCTCCTCTGGCACAAACTGGGCCCCTGGTACGAGGTCACACGAGGCGTCACCACCGACGATCCTGCGATGCGCGACGAGGGCCTGGCCGCCGTCCGCTCCCGCCTCGCCCTCTAACCCGCCGCGCCCCTACGCTTTGCCTGGCCCTCCAGCGCTGGGCCGGTCATCTGAGCTCCGACGCTCCCCACTCGGTGACGGTCACCTCCATCCCCAACTCCAGCTTGCCGGTGCGCAGCACGGAGAACTTCGTACCGAACGCCACCCCACCCGCCGCGGCCCGGCGGTAGGACGCGAGCGTCCGCAGCGGCTCATGCCCCGCCTTGACCCCGGCGGCCTGGTCGATCGTCGTGACGGCGCACCGGATGGCGAGCTTGGTGTAACCCAGTTCCACGCCGCCGATGGCGATCCGGCGAGCCGAATCCTCCAGGTGCGGCGAATCCCAGCCGTCGACCACGATGTTCGGCCGGAACCGGCTCATCGGCACCTCCTCTCCGTCTATCCGTCCGTTCAGCTCCCGGAGGCTGGCCCGCGACACGAGATGCACGGCACTGCTGTCCGCATAGCCGGACGTGCCGGGTGTCAACCCGTCCGTCACCCGGCCATGATCCGGTGGCACCCGGACCATCCGGCTCGGCTTGCCGAGCATCTCGCTCAGCCACCGCGCGGCGGCGTCCCCCTGGTCGATGCCGCGATATGCGACCCCGAACAACTCCACACCCCGCTGCTCGGCGTCCACCCGGACCTCGACGTGCAACGCGTCCATCCCGGGAGCTCGCAGCGTCAGCCGGGTTCCGTCCGCACCGACCTCCGGACGCACGGCCGCCAGCCGAGGGTCGCGACGCTGACTCCGGAAGACCCCGTCCTCCCCGATCACCATGAAACTGCGGTCATGCGCCAAGCCGGCCTCCGCCAGCGCGACCTCGCGGACGGCCACCCCCGCACATCCCTTGACCGGATACGTGTACAACCCCGCGACAACGGCCATCCGAGCTCCCCTCGACGCCCCGGCCCCAAGCTAAAGACCCCCGCACCGAACTGGCCAGCTCAGACGCCGTTACCTGACACCAACTCGTCAGAAAGCCTTGTCGACATGCTCACCAGCCGAGCAGTCCGGCACCCGCCTCGCGGCCTCACCCCCTTCGTCTCACCTTCTTCCGTCTCGTCTCCGCTCGCGTCGTCGGCTACGTTCGGTTCGCCTCCACTTCGTCCTTGAGAAGGGCCTCAAGGTGCTTCAGGAAGTCGCTGGGATCGGACGCGAAGATCTGGGCGTGGCCTTCGTCCGCGTCATAGGTGTCGCGGATCCACGCTCCGCCGGTCAGCTGGTAGACCACTGAGGTCGTACGGCTGACGGCGAAGAACGACCCACCGCCGTCCGTGCCGAACACGACGATGGCGTCGTCCCGCGCGCCGGTCAGTCGAGTCGGCTTGTCGCCGCGCATTCCCGCGAGCACCGTCTCGGCCGGATCGATCCGGAAGCCGTAGTGCAGGTCGAGCAAGGACGCCTCGACGAGGCTGCTGTACATCTCGAGCAGCGCGGGCGGCGCGCCCTCACGTTCGAGCGCCTGAAGCGCGGCGAGGTCCTCTCGCCCCGGAGAAGGCAGGACGACCGTGAACTCTTCCGGTGATCCGGGTCGGTCCAGCTGAAGCGCCAGCTCATGCATCGACCGCGCGAGCGTTCCAACGGTCGACGGAGCCGCGTCGTCGTGCCGGGGCGGGGACGTTTCTTCGGGGGTCATTGGCCGACCGTGCTGCTGCGGCGTTCGAGGAGGATGACGTCGCGCCAGCGGCCGCGGTGGCGGGCTATGCGGTGGCGGACGCCCACGGTGCGGAAGCCGGCCTTCTCGTGGAGGCGGAGGCTGGGCTCGTTCTCCGGGAAGACGCCCGACTGGAGGGTCCAGATGCCGGCGGCCTCGGTGGACTCGATCAGGGTGTCGAGGAGCGCGGCGGCCACGCCTCGGCCCCGGTAGGACGGGTCGACGTAGATGCTGGGCTCCACCACTCCGGCGTAGACGAGACGGGGCGACACCGGGGAGACGGCCACCCAGCCCATCACTTTGCCGGTCGTGGGATCGGTGGCCACGTAGCGGTGCTCGGGAAGTTTCGACTTGTCGAAGTACTCCCAGGTGGGGGCGGTGGTCTCGAAGCTCGCGTCGCCGGTGTCCAGACCGGACTGGTAGATCGCCAGGACTTCGGGGGCGTCGGCCGGGGTCATCGGGCGGATGTGCAGGGGCATGGTCGTCTCCGGGGTCTGGTCAACGGCCTTTGTGGTAGGTGGTCAGGGATTTCGCGAAGCCCAGGGGGACGAGGACGAGTTCTATGATCATGGCTTTCCAGGCGTAGTAGGTATTGACGGCGCGGATCGCGTAGAGGCACGGCACGTTGCCGAGGACCTGGAGGGGCGGCAGGTTCCGCTTGCGGGCGGCGTGCAGCAGCGTGGCCACCAGCAGCGGTAACTCGCCGCCCAGCCACAGGGCGACGGCGATGGCGGGCCGGACGTGCCCGGCCGTCGTGAGCAGGACGGGTGTCAGCCACCACAGCGGGGCGAGCAGGATCTCCAGGACGGCCAGGACGACCCAGAGCGCGAGCATGGGTTTGCGGCGCGCCATCGGGCGCAGATGCAGCCGGACGTTCTGGAAGAACCCGGCCATCCACCGCCAGACCTGGCGGCGCAGGTAGGGGAGGGTCGCGGGATCGGCGGCCCACGCGACCGCCTCGGGGACGTAGACGGCGCGGTGGCCCTCGATCTGCCGGCTCCAGGTGGCGTCCATGTCCTCGACGATGGTGCGTTCGGGGAAGCCGCCGGACGCGGTCAGCACGTCGCGGCGGAACGCCGAGCAGCAGCCCGAGCACACCATCGGGCTCGCCGCGCCCTGCTGGATGGGACGCTGGAAGTGGAAGCCGAACAGGTACTCGACGGAGCGGCCGCGTTCCCAGACGGTGCGCGCGAAGCGGGCCTGGACGTTGCCCGCCGCGATCACCACGCCAGGGTCGGCGAATACCGGCCGCAGCCGCTCGATGTAGTCGGGGGCGAGGACGGTGTCGGCGTCCACGGCGAGGATCAGGTCGCCGGTGCAGTGGGGGAGGGCGTAGTTCTGCGCGCGGGCCTTGCTGCCCGTGCAGCGGTCGGGGCGCAGGACGGTCGCGCCGTGGGCGCGGGCCACCTCGCCGGTGCCGTCGGCGGACGCGTCGTCCACCACGATGATCTGGTCCGGCGGGACGGTCTGCCGGCGCAGCGAAACCAGGGTGGCGGGAAGGCCCGCCTCCTCGTCGTGGGCCGGGACGATCACGGTGATCGTCGGCGTCCCCGTGGTCGACGGCGCAGGGGCGGGTGCCGAAGTGGGCGAGGTGGGGACGGGCGCCCCGGACGGGGGCGGCGCCGAGGACGGGGAAGGCGTCGGGTGCGGGGAAGGCGTCGGGTTCGGGGCAGGGATCGGGGACGGGATGGGGGTGGTCGTGAGGGGCGGGGTGGTCATCGGGCACCCCGCAGGCGGGTCAGGGCGCGGGCGGTGGTCGTGGCGATCCAGACCGCGCCGTAGACCAGCGTGCTGACGCCGATCCCCGGGAATCCTCCGTGCATGATCTGTTCCTTTCCGGTGTGCCGGTTCGGGCTCACGGACCATCGTGGGCCGCCCGGCACACCGGGGAACAGTCGACGCCGAATCTGTGGATAACTCGAAGGTTCGGCTGGTCAGCGCCTATGTCACTCGTACGCCGTCACTCGTGTGCAGGCGTTCACTCGTAGGCTGCCGCCGCCGCGCGCAGCGCGGCCAACACCTCCTGCGGGTCGTAGTGCGCGGGCGCGCCCGGACGGTAGGTGACCGATTCGAGAGCGCCCGTGTAGGGGAACGCGCCGTGGCGTTCGTAGAGCGGCCACGACACGGGGGAGCGGCGGTCGATGCCCACGTCGATGCCTTGCATCGGAGCCATGCCGATGAGCATCTGGACTCCGCCGAGGCGTCCGGCCAGAGAACCGTTGACGGTGAAGGCGAAATCCCAGCGGTAGCCCTCCAGCGCGGACGCCGAAACGGTGATCGCCTGCGGGCCCGCCTCCAGCGCCCCCAGATCGACCTCGTACAGGACGCCGTACTCGTTGTAGGCGAACCAGAGGTGGCCGTCCTCGACGTACAGGTTGTAGCCGCCGCCCTGGTCGCCGTGCGCGAACAGCACGCCGGAGGCGTCGGCTTCGTGCGTCACACGCACATCGACGTCGAAATCGCGGAAGGCCACCAGCCGGGCCGAACGGTAGCGCTCCAGGTGCGGAGTTCCGGGGAGCAGCGTGACGGGCTCTCGGAAGGCGTCCTCTGAAGGGGGACGGGCCGTCCAGAGGTAGCCGGTGCCGTCGTCCAGAGGGAACACCTGGTTCTGCCAGGCGGCCTCCTCCCACGCGGCTGCCAGCTCCTTCACCAGGTCCGGATGCTCGGCGGCCAGATCGTTGGTCTCCGTGGGGTCGGTACGCAGGTCGTACAGCTCCCACGGATCCTCGTCGTGCGGACGGCCCGGACGGTGCAGCGTGACGAGCTTCCAGCCGTCCCGGTAGTACGCGCGGTTCCCGGTCATCTCGGCGTACTGCTCCGGGTGCGTGCTCGCCGCCGAAGCATCCCGTAGGGGCGCCACGAAACTGACGCCGTCCAAGGACTTCACCCCATCGGACGGACGCGGAACGCCGGTCAGCTCCAGGACCGTAGGCAGAACGTCCGTGACGTACTGGAACTGGGTGCGGACGCCGCCCGCTTCGTCCGCCAACCCGCGCGGCCACGAAATGATGAACGGGACCCGCACGCCGCCCGCGTGCGTCTGCCCCTTGTAGAGGCGGAACGGGGTGTTCGACGACATTCCCCATCCGCGCGGGTAGTGCACCATCGTGCGCGGACCGCCGATGAGCTCCGGATCGCGGGCGACGTCTGTTTCCCAGTCGTCCGGTAGGCCGACCCTGGAGAGGAACTGCGCGAAGTAGCTTCGCGTACCGCGGATTCCGCCTTCCCCGGTGCCGCCGTTGTCGGACGTGAAGATGACGATGGTGTTGTCCAGTTCGCCGAGGGCCTCGATCGTGGCGAGGAGCCGCCCGAGGTTCTGGTCCACGTTGTCCACCATCGCGGAGTAGACCTCCTGGTAGCGGACGAACAGCGAGCGGTCCTCCTCGGAAAGCGAGTCCCAGGCGGGAACGTCCAGGAACTGCTCGCTGTTGCGCGGCGGCAGGGCCGTCCCTTCGGGGAAGAGCCCGTTCGCGATCTGGCGTGCGAAACGCTCGTCGCGCAGGGCGTCCCAGCCACCGTCATACCGGCCGCGATACTTCGCGATGTCGGACGCTTTCGCTTGCAACGGTCCATGCACCGCAGGGTGCGCGAAGTACAGGAAGAACGGCTTGCGCGAGTTCGCACGCAGGCCCTTGAGGAGCCCGATCGCCTCATCCGTGAGATCGTCCGTCAGGTAGTAGCCCTCCGGATAGGAGTCGATTTCGACCGGAGAGTTGTCCCGAATGAGTCGATGCGGATGGTGCAGGCTCGTCAGGCCCTCAAGGATTCCGTAGAACCTGTCGAATCCGCGTTGCGTGGGCCAGGACGACCGGGCGGCGCCGTCGTTCATGGTGGCGTCCTTGGTGAGGTGCCACTTTCCGACGGCGAACGTCGCATAGCCGCCTGCGCGCAACGTCTCGGCCAGCGTCGGAACGTCGTCCGCGATCTCGAAGGTGTAACCGGGGAAACCCGGATCGGCGTTGGCGACGAAGCCGTATCCCGCGCGGTGCGGATTCAGCCCGGTGAGCAGGGCCGCACGGGACGGTGAGCACAGCGGATTGGTGTGGTAATTGGTCAGGCGCAGGCCTCGCTCGGAGAGCCGGTCCAGCGTCGGCGTCTCGATCTCCGCGCCGAAGGGGCCGACATCCGAGTAGCCCATGTCGTCCAGCAGGACGATCACGACGTTGGGCGCGCCCTCCCCGGCTCCGGCCTCGGGCCACCAGGGACGGGACTCCGCGACGGTTCGTCCGACCTCGGCGCCGTGGCCGGGATAGCGGCGGGTTCGAGAGGTCATGACGCGAACTCCGAATTGAAGCGGGTGTCGAACTCCTCATGGACGTCGAGCTTGCGCGGAAGCAGCCCGAGCTGGAAATAGGAGTCCGCCTGAGCCTGCTGGTCGGCGATGACGGAAGCGCTGATCTGGGTCTCGACGGCCGAGCCTCGCCCGAGGAGCGCCTTGGCGAGAGGCAAGGGCACGTTGTTGGCCTTGCTGTAGGCGTTGGCCCACGCGTCCGGATTGGCGTTGGCCCACTCGTGCGCCTTGGCCGTCCTCTTCACGAAATCGCGTAGTGCGGGGCTCAGCTTGGCGTCGCCCACGGCCTTCGCTCGGGCGATCGAATAAAACGCACCGACACCGTAGCCGGCTCCCGTCTCAATGGCGCGGGCGCCGAGCAGGCCCTCCGCCTGCGCCCTGTACGGGTCGATGGTCGACCAGGCGTCCACGTCGCCGCGCTTGAACGCGGTCAGCGCGTCCGGGATCTGGAGGTTGACGGGCTTCACGTCCTTGTAGGAAAGGCCGTTCTTGGCGAGCGCCTTGATGAGCAGATATTGCAGGATCGTGCCCTGCGTCACCGCGACCTTCTTGCCGCGGAGATCGGCGACCGTCTTGATGGGCGAATCCTTGGGAACGAGGATCGCCTGCGCGGACAGGGCCGGATTCCTCGGCTTCAGCACCGCGACAGCCTTGATGGGCGCGCCGGACGCCTGCGCGAAGATGGACGGCGTGCTCGCCGCGAGCCCCACGTCCACCGCGCCCGCCTTCTCCGCCTCGACGAGCTGCGGACCGGCCGGGAAGGTGCTCCACTTGATCCGGTACGAGGTGCCCTTGTCCTGTCCCGCCGCCAGGAACAGCGCCTTCTCGGTCGCGCCGAGGCTGCCGACCCGCAGCGTGGTCTCCGAACTGGCGTCGGACGTCCCGCAGGCGGTCGCCGCCACGGCCACGGTGGAGGCGACGCCGATCGCGGTCAGGGTCTTTCTCATTTGTCGTTCTCGCTGTCTGTGTCGTCGCCGGAAGGCGAACTTTCGAAATCCGCGTCCAGATCCGCGCCGAAATCCGAACTCGTGTCGAAGACCGGGTCGGGATCCGCGTGGTCATCGGCGTCGTCCTGGACGCCCAGTTCCGCGAGCAGACGCGCGCGCAACGAGGCGAACGCCCCGTCATGGCGTCTGCGCGGATGCGGAACACCCACTTGCACGTCCAAGGAGATGCGGCCCTCGGTGAGGACGAGCACCCGGTCTGCTAGCACGATCGCCTCGTCCACGTCATGCGTGACCAGGAGCACGGACGGACGGTGTCGCGCGACGAGTTCACGTAGCAGCGCGTGCATGCGTATCCGCGTGAGTGCGTCGAGCGCGCCGAACGGCTCGTCCAGAAGCAGCAGTTCGGGTTCGCGTACGAGCGCGCGTGCGAGCGCAGCCCGCTGAGCTTCCCCTCCGGAAAGCGTGGACGGCCACGCGCGCTCATGTTTGGCCAAACCGACCTCGGCGAGCGCTCGTTCGCCGCGTCCGCGCTCGGAACGCCCTAGTCCGAGCACCACGTTGTCGAGAACGCGAGCCCAAGGCAGTAGGCGGGCGTCCTGGAACACCACGGCATGACGGGACGGGACGTCGACTTCGCCGTCGGCTTCGGTGTCCAGACCGGCCAGAACGCGCAACAGGGTGCTCTTGCCCGACCCGCTGCGCCCGAGCAACGCCACGAACTCGCCCGGACAGATCGTCAGGTCGATGCCGTTCAGCACCGTCCGCCCGTCGAACGCCCGGCGAAGCCCCCGGACGATCGTCGCGTCCGCCACGCGCGTCGGATCGGCCGCGCCCGTCAAGTCGGCCGCGCCCGTCAAGTCGGCCGCGCCCGTCAAGTCGGTCGCGCTGGCCGGGTCGGTCGCGCTCAGCTGCCCTCGAAGCTGGGACGCCATCGCAGAGCCCTCCTCTCCACCACGCTGACCAGCCCGTTCGAGACCAGGCCGAGCACGGCGTAGACCGCCAGCCCGACCACGATCACGTCGGTCTGGGAGAACTCGCGCGCCTGCGTCATCAGGAAGCCGATCCCGCTGTCGGCGTTGATCTGCTCGCTGACCACCAGCACCAGCCAGGCGATGGTGACCGAGAAGCGCAGCCCGACGAAGAAGCCGGGCAGCGCGCCGGGCAGCACGACCCGCCGGACGAGGCCGAGCCGTCCGATCCGCAGCGTGCGGGCGAGTTCGACGAACCTCGGATCCACGCCGCGGATCGCCGCGTGCGTGTTGATGTAGACCGGGAACGCGCAGCCGAGCGCGACCAGGATGATCTTCACTTCCTCGCCGATCCCGAACCACAGGATCGCGAGCGGCGTCAGCGCCAGGATCGGGATCGAGCGGAGGATCTGCATCGTCCCGTCCAGAACGTCCTCGCCGAGCCGGAAGAGCCCGGCGACGAGCGCGACGGCGAGGCCGGCCAGCACGCCGAGCACCAGCCCGGCGGCGGCGCGCCGCAGCGACACCCACAGGTGGTGGCCGAGCGTGCCGTCCTGGACGAGGTGCCAGCCGGTCTTCGCCACGACCGACGGACCGGCCAGCGTCTGCGCGTCGAGCAGCCCGGTGGACGACCCGAGCTGCCAGAGGACCAGGAACAGCACCGGACCGAGGAGCCTGCGCAGGCCGCGCGGCACGGTTCGGCGTCTTGCGCGCGCGGGGGAGGGCCCCGCCGCGGAGACCTCCGCGGCGGTGCCCGGCGGGGTGGTGAGGGTCGTCATCGCTCAGCCCGCATCCGAGCTACCGACGGCGACGCTTTCGCCGGCCGAAATGTCGCGGCCAGTGTCGCGGCCGGTGTCACGGCCGTTGTAGGCGCTCGCGTCGCCGCTTCGGGACACGCTCGGACGCCCGTCCACCGACACCGGCACGTCCCCGACGACCGTGACGCGCTGCAGGCGCCGGGGCTGGTCGCCGAAGTCGTTGACCACCCGGTGCTGGGTCGCCCGGTTGTCCCAGACCGCCACGTCGCCCTCGGCCCACGTCCAGCGGACGGTGTTCTCCAGCCGCGTGACGTGCTCCTGGAACAGCTTGATCAGCGTCGCCGACTGCTGCGGCGAGAACCCGAGCAGGGACCGCGCGAACCCGCCCAGCAGCAGCGTCCGCTCGCCGGTCTCGGGATGGACGCGGACGACCGGGTGCTCGGTCTCGTACGTCACCGAGCTGAAGACCTCCGCGCGCCGGCGGCCCTCCTCGCTCTGCGGATGCGCGGCCACGATGTAGTCGAACCGGTTGCTGTGCAGCGCCCACAGCCGGTCGGCGAGGTCGCGCAGCTCGGCGGGCAGCGACTCGTAGGCGGCGGCCGTGTTCGCCCAGCTCGTGTCGCCGCCGTGCGGCGGGATCGTCACGGCGCGCAGCACGGACGCGGCGGGCGGCGCGTCCACGAACGTCACGTCGGTGTGCCAGTGCTCGGCGCCGCCCGCGCCGCCGGTGTAGTCCAGGTCGAGGATGCGGCCGTCGCCGTCCAGGCCGGGGACGGTCGGGTGCGCGGTGGTCAGCGGGCCGAGCCGGCGGGCGAACGCGGTCTGGCCCTCGCCGTCGAGGTGGTCCTGGCCGCGGAAGAAGATCACCTTGTGCGCGAGCAGCGCCGCGCGGATCTCGGCGACGGTCTCGTCCGGCAGGTCGCCGCCGAGCCGGACGCCGGACACCACGGCGCCGATCCGTCCGGCGACGGGCGACACCTCCACGGCGGACGTGAGCAGGGGTGAAGACATGGGGGTCCCTCGTTTCGGGGTCGTGCGGGCAGGGCTCGGCGAGCCGGTCCGCGCCGGTGCGGACGGCCGTCGGCCGAGAAGAGAAGAGAAGGGGGGAAGAGGAGGGGACGACTCAGTGGCGACAGAGCGCGGCGGCGACGCGGCAGAAGTCCACGTCGCGGCGGCTGGTGAGCGCGTACGTCCTGGTCACGCCACCGACCGTACGCATCTGACCCAACAAAGTCAACCAAAAAAGTATGGAAATACGGGAAGTGGGACGCGCTTGACGGAGTGAGTACTCACTCCGTACAGTGGCCGCTATGGAGACCACACCCACCCGCCGCCGGGCGCCCGGCATGAGCCCGGAAGAACGCCGGGAGATGATCGTGCGGACGGCGCTCCCGCTGGTCGCCGAGCACGGCACCGCCGTCACCACCGGCCAGATCGCGCGCGCCGCCGGCATCGGCGAGGCGACGATCTTCCGCGTCTTCACCGACAAGGACGAGCTGCTCGACGCCTGCGTGGCCGAGGTGCTGCGCAACGACCACGTCCTCGGCGAGATCCGCGCGATCTCCCTCGACCGTCCGCTCGCCGAGCGCCTCATCGAGGCCGCCGCGGCGATCGACGCCTACCTCGCCCGCATGGGCATGGTCATCGGCGCGCTGTTCTCCACCGGGCGCAAGGAGCGCGGCCGGCACGGAGGCGGCGAGCACGCCGACGCGGGCCTCGACCGCGCCGCCGCCATGGAGCGCACGCTGGAGGCGCTCGCCGAGCTCTTCGAGCCCGAACGCGACGCCCTGCGCCTTCCGCCCGAGAAGATCGCCGCGATGTTCATGAGCCTCGCGTTCGGCCGCTCGCGCCCGGTCGGCGAGACCGCGATCCCCGTCGAAGAGGCCATCGACGTCTTCCTCAACGGCGCCCTGACGGCCTCCTGACCTCAACGGCGCCCTGACGGCCTCCTGGCCTCAACGGCGCCCTGACCTCAACGACCTCCTGGCCTCAACGGCGCCCTGCGGCCTCCCGGCCCCAACGCCGCCCGGACGGACTTCCGGTGCTCACTCGGGTGGCCGGGGGAGGGCGGCGGCGATGCAGTCGAGGACGCGTTCCAGGCCGTGCCGGAACTGCTCGTCGCGGCTCATCCGCGGCTGGCGCGCCTCCATGGCGATCCTGGTGAAGATCGGATACTTCCCGCTCTCCATCAGGTGCTGGATGTAGGGGTGGTTGCGCGCCGTCCACTCCTCCTCGCTGAGGCCGCTGCGGCGGATCTCCTCGGCCGTCGTGACCTCGTCGCGGGCCGCGCCCTCGACGTAGCCGTTCAGGATCGCCATGAGCGCGAGGTTCTCGTCCAGGGAGACGTACGGGTCGAGCACGCCCATCACGCGCTCGATCAGGAGCAGCTGGTTGGGGCCGTAGCCGGGCAGCGACCGGTTCGCGGTGGCGATCCACGGGTGCCGCAGCCACATCGCGCGCGTCCCGTCCGCGTAGCGCGTCAGGTCGGCGCGCCAGTCGCCGGACGGGACGCCGGCGAGGTCGATCTCGCCCATCAGCCGGTCGGCCATCAGCTCGACGAGGTCGTCGCGGCTCGGGACGTACCGGTACAGGGACATCGCGCCCGCGCCGATCTCGGCGGCGATGCGCCGCATCGTCGCGGCCTCCAGCCCCTCCCGGTCGGCGAGCCGGATCGCCGCGTCGGCGATCCGCGCCCGGCTGTAGGCGGGTTTCGGCCCGCGCGCCGGACGTTCAGGGCGCATCCAGATGTTGACGTACTCGGCGTCCGGCACCGCACTCCCCTCACTTGCGTACGCGGTACCCACTTTTCCCGGCGAACCTCTTGCGTACGCTGTACCCGGTAACTAGCCTCTCTCTGCGTACAAGATACCCAGTGGAGGGGTTCATGACCGATCCGATGGTGCTCGCCGAGGGACTGCGCAAGTCCTTCGGCGGCGTCCGGGCCCTGCGCGGCCTGGATCTGAGCGTCCCGAAGGGGACCGTCTGCGGCCTGCTCGGGCCGAACGGCGCGGGGAAGACGACCGCCGTGCGCATCCTGGCGACCCTGTCCGATCCGGACGCCGGACGGGCGGTCGTCGCCGGGCACGACGTCGTCCGCGAGCCGGGCCGGGTCCGGGAGCGGATCGGGCTCGCGGGCCAGTACGCCGCCGTGGACGAGCAGCTCACCGGCCGCGCCAACCTGCGCCTGTTCGGGCGGCTCTACCACCTGCCCCGCCGCGAGGCGCGCCGCCGCGCGGACGAGCTGCTCGACCGCTTCGGCCTCGCGGACGCCGCCGACCGCCGCGTCGCCGGCTACTCCGGCGGCATGCGCCGCAGGCTCGACCTGATCACCTGCCTCCTCCAGCGTCCCGACGTCCTCTTCCTCGACGAGCCGACCACCGGCCTCGACCCGCGCGGGCGCGGCGAGATCTGGGACGCCGTCCGGGCGCTGGTCGCGGACGGCACGACCGTCCTGCTCACCACCCAGTACCTCGACGAGGCCGACCGGCTCGCCGATCGGATCGCCGTCGTGGACGAGGGCCGGGTGATCGCCGAGGGCACTCCGGACGAGCTGAAGGCCGCCATCGGAGACCGGCTGGACGTCGTCCTGGAGGATCCGGCGGGGCTCCGCCCGGCCGCGACCGTGCTGCACGGCCTGGCCGGCGCCGATCCCGCGATGACCGACCGCGACCGGCTCAGCGTGCCGCTGCCGAGCGGCGGGCCCCGGCTCGCCGAGGCCGTCCGCGAACTCGACCGCGCCGGGGTGGCGGTGGCCGACGTGAGGCTGCGCCGCCCGACCCTCGACGAGGTGTTCCTGCGCCTGACCGAACGCGAGGAGAGCGTCCGATGACCGTCGTGACCACGCCCGGGCGGCGTCCGTCCGCGATCGTCCGCCTGTTCGGCGACGGGCTGACGCTGATCGGACGCGAGCTCGCCCGGCTCAAGGCGGAACCGGGACAGATCGTCGCCGCGCTGCTCTTCCCCGTCGTCATGGTCGTCCTGTTCGGGTACGTCTTCGGCAGCGCGATCGAGGTGCCGGGCGGCGGCGACTACCGCGAGTACCTGATGCCCGGACTGTTCGCGATGGTGGTGTTCACCGCCGCCCAGGGGGTCATGACGCGCATGGCCGCCGACGCGTCCCGGGGCGTGATGGACCGGTTCCGCTCGATGCCGACGGCTCGGCTCGCCGTGCCGTTCGCGCAAACCGGCGCCGACGCCGTGACCGGCCTGCCGCTGCTGGCGCTCATGGTCGGGGCGGGCCTGCTCGTCGGCTGGCGTCCGCACCGGGGCGTGGCGCTCACGGCCGCCGCCTTCCTGCTGATCGTCCTGCTGCGGTACGCGCTCGGCTGGCTCGGCGTCTACCTCGGGCTCCTGGTGAAGGACGAGCGGCTCGCCGCGCAGCTGGTGCCGCTGTTCCTGCCGGTCACGATGCTGTCCAACGCGTTCGTCCCGACGGACGGCATGCCCGCGTGGCTCCGGCTCGTCTGCGACTGGAACCCGGTGAGCGCGATCACCGCCGCCGCGCGGAACCTGTTCGGCGGCCCCGGCTCGCAGACGGCGCACGCCGCGCACGCCGCGCACACGGAGCAGATCGCGAACACCGCGCATCACGGGAACATGGCGTGGCCGGTGGAGCATCCGGTGATCGCCGTGCTGCTCTGGTCGGCCGGGCTGCTGCTGGTGTTCGTCCCGCTCTCGGTGCGCGCCCACACCCGGTGGGGGAGATGAAGAAACCCCAGGGGACCGCGGTCCGCACCTGGGGTGGGTGGTGGGCGATACTGGGATTGAACCAGTGACCTCTACCGTGTCAAGGTAGCGCTCTCCCACTGAGCTAATCGCCCGGGCTCGTGCTCTCGCGTGGGGCTGCACGGCGCAGAGGTGGAGACGGGATTTGAACCCGTGTACACGGCTTTGCAGGCCGTTGCCTCGCCTCTCGGCCACTCCACCAGAGCGAGACCGGCTGACGGCCTCTCAGAGCGGAAGACGGGATTCGAACCCGCGACCCTCACCTTGGCAAGGTGATGCTCTACCCCTGAGCCACTTCCGCGTGCCCTCCGGGTTCCCCCGGCGACGTCGTTAACTTTAGCCGAACTCTCGAGCGGATGCCTACTCGATGGCCGCGCGGCGTGCCTCACGTCCCGCCCCGCCCGCCGCGCGGCCGTTCGGCGGGCGATGGTCACGGTCGAGCCGGAGGCGCTCCGTCCGTCGTCACAGGGGCCGAGGCGCTCCGTCCGTGCCGGTGGCCAGTGCGCGGGACAGGGCGGACGTGAGCGTCGACTCGGCGTGCAGCTCGTCCCAGAAGGCCAGGTCCTCGTCCTCCTTGAGGTGGGCGATGCGGCCCCAGAACTCGCGGTCCTCGGCCTCGTGCGCGGCGGCCAGGGACAGCGCGGGCATGACCGTCGTCTCGCTGGCGGCGGCGTCGAGGTCGGCGGGGGTGACGTCGGCCGGGAGGGCGACGGGGACGGCCGGGCGGTGGTGCTTGCCGCGCTTGCGGACGCGGATGGGCGCGCGTTCCGGAGCCATCTCGGCGGCGCGGGCCGCCGCGGCCTTCCCGGCGGTCAATGCGACCGTTCCACAGAGGATGAGCGCCAGGACGCCGCCCATGACGACCTCCTGCGAGGGCAGGGTCGCGTCGTGCTCGTGGCGCGCCGCCGGCGCCGGACGGTGCCGTGCCGCCGGGACGGACGCGTCGTGCGCGGCGCCGATGTTCTGCACCGGGGCCGGGGGAGCGGCGTGCTTGGGCGCGTACTTCTCCGACGTCTCCGGCGTCCTGACCTTGCCGGGGTACCCGTAGCCCACGACCATGCCGTCGTCGCACCGGGTGTGCCGGATGAGCTGGCCGCCGTCGGTGTTGCCCTCGATCGTGTGCAGGCAGTCGCCGTCGACCGACTCGACGAGCCCGACGTGGTCGATCTGGTCGACGTCACCGCTGCCCGACCAGTCGAAGAAGACCAGGGCGCCCGGTTCGGCCTTGTGCCCGAACGCGCCCTGCTTCTGGAACCACTTCGCGTGGTCGACGGTCGAGGCGAACTGGCCCGCCTGCTCGGCGACGCCCGCCTGCTGCGCCGCCCAGGCGAGGAACATGTCGCACCAGGGTGCGGTCGAGAAGTACGAGTCGTGGTCACCGTCGACGGTCTTGCGGTACCACTCGCCGTACTTCGAGTAGCCGTCGTCCTTCGCCTGGTAGCCGATCTGCTTCCGGGCGACGTCGAGCAGCTTTCCGCCGATGGGGTCCATGGCGCTCCAAGGTCACGTGACGATCTCGACGGAATGTAGCGAAGGTAAATTCGAGGCCGCAAGTTGTTCGGGCTGAAACGGTCATCCTGGGCTATCTGGGTGGGGGTCGGTCGTGACTACCTCACGAGTAGCCCCTTGGGAGGACCGCGACCGGGCTCGTGGCCGCCCGCAGGACCTTCAACGCCATCTCCCCTAGGAAGACCTGATGTGCGGAGGCGTCCTCGGAACTGGCCAGGACTAGGAGTTCCCCTTCCGGCCAGGCGACGTCTGCCAGTGCGTCCGCCACGTCGTCGCCTTCGGCCAGCTCTGCCGTCACCTGGTCGGCGGGCAGCCCGGACGACTCCTGGGCGTAGCGGATGGCGAGGGCGAGATCGTCGCGGAGGCGTCCGCGCGGCTCGTCGTCCCCGACCGCGAGGGTGATCAGGCGCAGCGGGACGTCCAGGGCGAGGGCCGCCTGCGCGGTGCGCTCGACGGCCTCGTCCGCCTGGGGACGGCGCACGTAGGACAGGGTGATGCGCGACAGCCGCTCGGGCGGGTCGTATCCGGCCGGGGCGAGCATGACGGCCTCGTGCGAGGCGTGCAGCAGCATGTCGCCGGGCGCGCCGATCGCGACCCGGCCGTGCGCGCCGCCCTCCGGGGAGCCGATCACGATCAGGTCCGCGCCCGACCGGCTGGCCAGCGTGGACAGGCCGCGTCCCACCCCGCGCGCCTCCTGCGCGACGAAGTCGGCGGACAGTTCGGGCGCGGTCTCGGCGAGCAGCTCCTCGGCCTGCTTGAGGACGGCGAGCGCCTCGCCCGCGGCGGCCGGACGGTCCGGCGGGTGGACGTGGACGACGGTCAGCCGGCCGCCGGTGTGCGCCACGACGGCCCGGGCCAGCCGCAGCGCCTCGCGGCCACCCGCGCCCGCCGCGTACCCGGCGAGGACGTGTTGTCCGATCACGTCCTGATCCTTCCCGGCTCCTCAGCGGCCATGCGACCGGCCCCGCGCTGGCCCCGCGTCGGCCCTGCGCCGGTCCCGCGTCGGCCCTGCGCCGGTCCCGCGCTGGCTCCGCGCTGGCCCTGCGCCGGTCCCGCGTCGGCCCCGCGCTGGCTCCGCGCTGGCTCCGCGCTGGCTCCGCGCTGGCTCCGCGCTGGCTCCGCGCTGGTCCCGCGTTGGAGTTGCGCCGGAGGCGAGCGGGAGGCGAACTGCGCCTGGCTGGGGACGGCCGACGGGGCATGTGCGCAGGTGGGGGCGGTCGCGATGGTCTTGTCTGGATGGTTCTGCGGTAGATTCACGTCCGCTGCGTGAAATGTAGACATTTGGGGGAATGTTGACGCTGGATGCCGTAGCGCCCGGATTGACGCCCGGCCGCTGGACGATCGATCCCGCCCATTCCGAGATCACCTTCAGCGTCCGGCACCTGATGACGACCGTGCGCGGGACGTTCCCCGACTTCTCCGGCGAGGCGCTCGTCGCCGCCGACCCGTTCGCCTCGTCCGCGTGCGCGGAGATCAGGCTGGCCTCCCTCGACACCCGCAACGCCGAGCGGGACGCGCACGTCCGGTCCGGGGACTTCCTGGACGTCGAGCGGTACCCCGTGATGACCTTCGCCAGCACCGGCCTGGAACGCGCCACGATCGGCCGGCGGGCCCGCACGCCGCGCTTCCACGTGGACGGCGAGCTGACCGTCCGGGGCGTCACCCGCCCCGTCCGGCTGCTCTCGGAGTTCCACGGTGTCAGCGGGGACCCGTGGGGCGGCGTCCGGGCGGGCTTCACGGCCACCACCGAGATCAGCCGCCGCGACTTCGGCATCGAGTTCAACATCCCGCTCCAGGGCGACAAGGTCGTCCTCGGCGACGCCATCGCGATCCAGCTGGAGATCCAGTTCGTCAGGACGGGCGGCTAGGCCGAGACTGCCGCCGGCGCCAGGGATCAGGGTGCGGCGGCCGGGTTCCGGCAGAGCGACAGCAGGTCGCGGGCGGGCCCGGCCGGGCGCGTTCCCGCAGGCCAGACCGCCCGCAGCGGACGCGACAGATCGAGGTTCAGCACCGGGACCTCGACCAGCCGTCCCCGGGCCAGCTCGTCGGCGACGGCCAGTTCGCTCACCACCACCGGCCCCGCCCCCGAGACCGCCGATCCCTTGAGTGCCGTCGTGGACGCGAGCTGGAGCATCGGCGGTGCGGCGCCGCCGTGCGCGGCGAGCGCCCGGTCCAGGACCTCACGCGTCCCCGACCCCTCCTCGCGCAGGATCAGCGGCGTCGTGGCCAGTTCCTCGGGTGTGATCCCGGACCGGCGGCGCGCCCACGGATGCCGGGGCGCGACCACGACGACGAGCCGGTCGGCGGCCACGACGGCCCCGCTGAGCCCGGCCGGTTTGCGCGCGCCCTCCACGAACCCGAGATCCGCTTCCCCCGCGCGCACGAGCTCGGCGACGTCGGTCGAGTTCGCCGCGCGCAGCGTCACCGCCGTGTCCGGACGGGACTCCCGCAGCGCCACCAGCCAGCCCGGCATCAAATATTCGGCGACGGTGAGGCTGGCCGCCAGGCGCAGCCGTCCGTCGCGCTTCTCGCGCAGTGCGGCGACGCCCGCGTCCAGGGCGTGCGCCGCGTCCACCACCTGCTGGGCCCACTCGGCGACCAGCGCGCCCGCCTGGGTGGGCCGCGAGCCGCGCGGCGAGCGTTCCAGGAGCGGCATGCCGAGCTGCCGCTCCATCGACCGGATCCGCGCGCTCGCGGCGGGCTGGGTGACGCCGAGCTCCGCCGCCGCGCGCCCCACGCTGCCCAGCCGGACGACCGCGAGCAGCAGCTCCAGGGCGGCCAGGTCGGGGACGCGTCGGGACAGCGGCATGATGCCAGTCTAGCCCCGAGTCATAACCGCGCCTTATGGCCTCATAGGGCCGTGACCACTAGTGATCCTTTCCGGTCCGCGCCAGTCTGGACGCCATGGGGATCACCGTCGCACCGCCGCAGCGGGTCGTGCTGGGGGACCTCGGCCGCCCGGCCGAGGTCTTCCGGCATCTCGGGCCGAACTGGTACGCCGCCGTCATGGGCACGGCGATCATGGCGAACGGCGTGAACGCGCTGCCCGTGGCGTTCCCGGGCCGGCACGGCTACGCGGTGGCGTTCTGGGCGCTCGGGTTCGCGATGCTCGTCGCGCTCGGCGCCGCCCGGGTCGTCCACTTCGTCCGGCATCGGGCCGAGGCGCGCGCGATGCTGTTGGAGAACCCCGCGACCGCCGTCTTCTACGGCTGCCCGCCGATGGCGCTGCTGGCGGTCGGCGCGGGCACCCTCGCGGTCGGACGGGACGTCCTGGGCGAGCGGGCCGCCGTCACGGTCGACGGGGTCCTGTGGACGGCGGGCACGCTCTACTCCCTGCTCGTCGCGTTCGGCATCCCGTATCTGATGGCCACCCGCCACGAGATCAAGCCCGGAACCGCGAACCCGACCTGGCTGCTGCCCGTGGTCGCGCCGATGGTCGCCGCGGCGACCGGCCCCGCGCTCATCCCGCACCTCCCGTCCGGCCAGGCGCGCGAGACCATGCTCTACGGCTGCTACGCGATGTTCGGCGCCAGCCTGATGCTCACCCTCGTCCTTCTACCGGGCGTCTGGCACCGGCTCGCGCACGACAAGCTCGCCCCGCTGACGCTCACCCCGACGCTTTTCCTCGTGCTCGGGCCGCTCGGCCAGTCCACGACGGCGGTCGGCGCGCTCGGCGTCGCGGCCCCCGCCACAGCGCCCGAGTACGCCGGGGCGATGCGCGCGTTCGGCGTTCTGTACGGGGTGCCGGTGATGGGGTTCGCGCTGGTCTGGCTGGTGCTGTGCCTCGCCGCGAACCGCCGGGCGTTCGCGTCCGGGATGCCGTTCGCCATGACCTGGTGGGCCTTCACCTTCCCCGTCGGGACGTGCGTGACCGGCGCGTCCGCGCTGGCCAAGGCGACCGGTCTCGACGCGATGACCTGGGTGGCGGTGGCGCTCTACGTCCTGCTCGCGGCCGGCTGGCTCGCGGCCGGGACCAACACCGCGCGCGGCCTGCGCACCGGCCGCCTCCTGCTCCCGCCCCGCTGACCCAGGCGCCCCCTGCCGCACGGCTCTCGCGCCCCTTGCGCGCGGTCGCGTCCCGAGCGTCTCACCCCACCGGACCACGGGATTCGGACGCGCCGGAACCGGGGGTGACGGAACGGTTGCATGGCGTGCTCCAGAGGGTACGATGCGACCGACGTCCCCCCATCCGTCACCGGCCCGCGCGCCGGTGGGAAGAGGCGCCCAGTGTCGCTGAGCACACTGCACCAACGGCCGGGTCGCCTCCCGGCCGAACTGACCAGCTTCGTCGGCCGCCGCGATGAGCTGGCCGAGATCGATCGCCTGCTCGCGCGCTGCCGGCTGGTCACCCTCACCGGTCCCGGCGGGGTCGGCAAGACGCGCCTCGCGCTCCGCGCCGCCCGCGCCGCCGGGCCGCCCGACGGCGTGTGGTTCGTCGACCTGACCGCCGCGCCGGAGCCCGGGCTGGTCGCCCGCGTCATCGCGGACGCGCTCGGCCTGCCCGACCAGGGCGGCGAGCCGCTGGACGCGGCCATCGAGCTCCTCGCCCGCCGTCCGGGCCTGCTCGTCATGGACACCTGCGAGCACCAGATCGACTCGTGCGCGATGCTCGCCGAGACGCTGCTGAGCGCCGCGCCCGATCTGCGCGTGCTCGCCACCAGCAGGCAGCCCCTCGACATCGCCGGGGAGCACACGCTCGTCGTCGCGCCGCTGCCGAGCCCCGTGCCCGGCGAGGAGGGCGCCAACGGCGCGAACGGCGCGAGCGACGAGGAGCCGGGCGCGGTCGCGCTGTTCACCGACCGCGCGTCCGCCGTCGTGCCCGGCTGGACGGCCACCGGCGACGAGCGCGAGGCGGTCGCGCTGCTGTGCCGGCGGCTGGACGGCATCCCGCTGGCGATCGAGCTGGCCGCCGTGCAGGTCCGGGCGCTGTCGCCGCGGCAGATCCTGGAGCGGCTCGACCGCCGCGCGCTGGAGGTGCGCGGCCGCCGCACCGCGCTGCAACGGCATCAGACGCTCCGCGCGGCGATCGACTGGAGCCACGAGCTCTGCTCCCCGGACGAGCGCCTGCTGTGGGCGCGGCTGTCGGTGCTCGCCGCCGACTTCGACCTGGAGACCGCCGAGAAGGTCTGCGGCGACGACCGGCTGCCCGCCGCGGCCGTGTTCGACCTGGTCTCGGGACTGCTGGCCAAGTCGATCGTGCAGCGCGTGGAACGCGACGGGCGGGTCCGCTACCGCATGCTCGACACGCTGCGCGAGTACGGCGGGGAGCGGCTGGACGAGCTGGGCGAGGCCGAGCGGACGCGGGCCCGCGCGTTCGACTGGTTCGGCGAGACGCTGCGGCGCGCGAACGACGAGCTGGGCGGCCCCCGGCAGCGGCACTGGCTCGAATGGCACGCGCGCGAGGAGAGCGGGATCCGGGCCGTCCACGAGTGGGCGCTGCGCGCCATCCCGGACGAGCCGCTCCTGTGCAGCCTCATCGCGAACGGCCGCCTGCTCTGCCTGCGCGGGCGCATCGGCGAGGCGCGGCACTGGGTGCGCCGGATGCTGGACGCGCGCCCGATCGGCGACACGGCGGAGTGGATGGAGGCGGCCGGTCTCGCGGCGCTGCTCGCGGTCTTCCAGAAGGACCTGGCCGCCGCGCGCGGACTGGCCGCGGCGGTCGCCGAGCGCGCGCCCGCGGACGGCGATCTCGGCGGGCTCGGCTACGCGCGCGCCGCCGAGGGCCTCGTCGCGCTCCAGGAGGACGATCCGGCCCGCGGCCGCGACCTGCTCGCCGAGGCCGAGCGGATGCTCGCCGAGACGCGTCCGGGCGAGGTGATCTCGTCGATCGTGCCGCTGCTCGCCGGGGTCGCGCACGCCGCGCTGGGCGAGCCCGGCGCGACCCGCGACATCGCGGTGCGGATGGAGGCCGAGACCGAGCGGAACGGCAACGTGTGGGGCCAGGCTTACGCGCGTGCGCTGCGCTGCCTGGCGCTGCTGCTGCTCGGCGCCCCGGCGGAGGGCCTCGCCACCGGCCGCGACGGCCTGCGGACCATGGCCGAGATCGACAACCGGCTCGGCCTGGCGCTGTGCCTGGAGGCGATCGCCTGCTGCCTGGCCGCGACGGAGGAGCCGAAGAGCGCGGCGGTGCTGTTCGGCGCGGCCCGGCGGCAGTACGAGGACAGCGGCGCGGTGCTGTTCGGCCCGGCCTACACGGTGCTCGTCGGCGTCGTGAAGGAGGGCGTCCGCGCCGAGCTCGGCGACGACGCGTACTGCGCGGCGGCCGAGGCGGGCGGGCGGATGGAGCTGGACGCGGTGGTCGCCGAGGCGACCGGCGAGCGGCGCCCGCCGGCCGACGCGCCCGCGGGCCGCTCCCGCTCGGTGCTCAGCCCGCGCGAGTGGGAGATCGCCGAGCTGGTCGCGCAGGGCCTGACCAACCGCGAGATCGCCGACCGCCTGGTCATCGCCAAGCGCACCGCCGACTCGCACGTCGAGCACATCCTCGCCAAGCTGTGCGTCTCCTCCCGCGCCGAGATCGCCGCCTGGTACACCCGCAACTCCTAGCCCCGCATGGTCGGGCCGTCACCGCCCCGGGCGGGTCAGTCGGTCTCCGCCGCCCTAACCCGGGCGGGCTCAGTCGGTCTGCGCCGACCGGGATTCGGCGGCGAGGCGGCGGACGGCCAGCTCGGCGTAGAGGGCCGCGCCGTCCGGAAGGACGGCCTCGTCGAAGACCGCCTCGGGGGAGTGGTTGTTGGCCGCCTTCGCGGGATCGAGGCCGGGCGGGCACGCGCCGAGCGCGACGAACGCCGACGGCACCTCGTCGCACACGAACGAGAAGTCCTCGGATGCGGGCAGCGGGCGCGGCGCCTCGAAGTAGCGCTCCTCCCCGAACGCCTCGCGCACGGTCTCGCCGACGAACGCGGCCTCGGCGGCGTCGTTGACGGTGACCGGGTAGTCCTGCACGTAGTCGACATCGAGTTCGAGCTCATAGGCGTCCGCGATGCCGCGCAGGAGGCGGACGCAGCGGTCGGCCAGCTCCTCGTGCGCGCGCCCGGAGAACGAGCGGACGGTTCCGGCGAACCTCACCTCGTCGGGGATCACGTTGTCGCTGGTGCCCGCGTGGAACGTCCCGATGGTGAGGACCACCGGGTCGAACGCGTCGAACCGGCGCGTCACGAGCGTCTGCAACGCGCCGACCATCTCGCAGGCGGCCGGGAGCGGGTCGTTGGACAGGTGCGGCATCGAGCCGTGGCCGCCGCGTCCGCGGACGGTCACGCGCAGCCGATCGGCGGCGGCGAGCATCGGCCCGCCGCGCGTCAGGAACAGCCCGGACGGAGCGGCCGCCGACAGGACGTGCAGCGCGTAGGCGGCGACCGGCCGCTCCCCGGACGCGTCGAGCACGCCCTCGTCGATCATGATCCGCGCGCCGCCGAGCCCCTCCTCGCCCGGCTGGAACATGAACACGACGTTCCCCGCGAGGCTCTCGCGCCGGTCCGCGAGCAGCCGGGCGGCCCCGGCGAGCATGGCCGTGTGCAGGTCGTGACCGCAGGCGTGCATGCGGCCCTCGACGCGGGAGATGAGATCGGCGTCGCCGCGCTCGGTGACGGGCAGCGCGTCCATGTCGCCGCGCAGCAGGACGGTCGGGCCGGGCCGTCCGCCGCGCAGCACGGCGGTGACGGAGCTGAGCCGCTCGCCCGTCGTGATCTCCAGCGGGAGGCCGTCCAGGGCGGCGAGCACCTTCTCCTGCGTGCGCGGGAGGTCCAGGCCGAGTTCGGGCTCGCGGTGGAGGTCGCGGCGGAGCCGCACCAGCTCGTCGCGGAGCCCGGCGGCGTCCGCGCGCAGGGCCGGGCCGGGGGCCGGGGACGGGGACATGGGCGCCTCCTGAACCTTGGAACCGATCTCCGGATCGCGGAAACGATCTCTGGTCCCACGCTAGCCCGCGCCCCCGGCCCGCGGCAGGGGAGGTGCCGGACGGAGCCGTCAGCCGAAGGCGGTGAGCGACGTCCAGTGGTCGAGCAGCGCCCGGTCGCCGGCGACCTTCACGCGCGGGTCGTCGGCGGTGATCCGGCGGCTGAGCAGCAGGAACAGCTCGGCGACCGGTGCGGTGACCACGACGCGGGCGTCCGCGCCGTCCGAGGTCTCGGTGACGCGCGGGCCGTCCGGCGTGCGGGTGACCAGCCAGGCGGGCAGGCCGTCCTCCTCGGGACGCCACAGGAGCGTCTCGCCGGATCCGCGCAGCTCCGCGATCTTCGGGTTCAGCTCCGCGACGACCGGCGAGCAGACCAGGTCGAGGCCCTCGGCGACGCCGTCGGCGGCGAGATCGGCGTCGAGCGACCAGTCCGCGCCGACCGTGAAGGCGGCGTCGGCGTGGTGGACGGTCGTGTCGTGCAGCAGCCGCCGCAGCCAGAACTCGGCGCGCACGTCGCCTCCGAACGGGCTCCAGACCGGCCGGTCCGCCTTCTCGACGGCGGTGATGAGCCGCTCGGCGCCGTCGCTCAGCCACTCCTCCCAGCGGTCGGGGGTCATGCCGTCCGGCACCACCTGGGGGATCGGCTCACGCGCGCGCGTCGCGACCATCTCGGCCATCGCAGGCAGCGCCCCGCCGATGTGCTCGACGAGCTGGCGGAGCGTCCAGTCGGGGCAGGTCGGCACGGTCATGCCGGGATCGCCGCCGCTCGCCTTGCGCCCGAACGCGGACGCGTGGAGCCGCATCGCCTCGGCGAGCCGTTCCTCGGTGGGAATGTCCATGGGTTGCCCTTCCTGCGTGGCGGGACCGTTACCCGTACCGTAGGAACTCCAGTCGGCTGGAGGTTCAAGTGTCCGTGACCCACGTCACGCCGCAAGTGGCCTCGCTGGGCATCGGGGAGCTGTCCCGGCGGACGGGCGTGGCCGTGCGGACGATCCGGTTCTACTGTGACGAGGGCCTGCTGACGCCCGTGCGCAGCGGCGGCGGGCACCGGCGGTTCGGTCCGGACGCGGTGGAGCGGCTGCGGACGATCCGGCGGCTGCGCGCGCTGGGCATGGGCCTGGTCGCGATCCGGTCCGTCCTCGCGGGTGAGGACGATCTCGGGACCGCGATCGCGCGCGAGCGGGCCGCCGTGGACGCCGAGCTGGCCGCGCTCGCCTGGCGCAGCGCGACGCTGCGCGCGGCCGAAGCCGAAGATCCCGCCGGACGGGCCGCGCGCCTGGACCTGCTCGCCGCCGTCGCGGACGGGTCCGCCGCGCACGCGCTGCTCACCGACTTCTGGCGGGCGCAGGCCGTGGCGCTCGACTCCGGCCCGTACCTGGACGCCCTGCTCGACATGGCCGTGCCCGCCCCGCCGCCGGACCCGACGCCCGAGCAGGTCGTCGCCTACGCCGAGCTGGTCGGTCTCGCGCAGGACCGGTCGCTGCGGGCGATGCTGCGCGCGCGGCGGCTGGCCAACGCCGAGAAGGTCAGGGACGAGCCGACCCTGCTGACCGGGCTGGCCGAGGCGTGCGACCGGACGGCGCCGCTCGCGCTGGCGGGCGCCGCGCCGGAGCCCGGCCCGGAGCTGGACCTGTTCGTCGCGGCCCACGCCGCCGCGCGCGAGACGCGGGACTCGCCTGGGTTCCGCGGCGAGCTGGCCGAGGACCTCCAGGCCGACCGGGAGCCCCGCATGGTCCGCTACTGGGCGCTCACCGAGGTCGTCACCGGCGTCCCGCACGTGATCAGCCGGGCGCACCTGTGGCTGTTCGAGGCGCTCGACCGGGCCGTGGAGGACGGGCCGGGGGAGCATCGGAACCTCCGCTGAGCAGGGCGGGGAATATCGCCGACCGAGGCTCCGCTAAGGTAGTTGAACCTTCTACTAAATGGAGCCGTGATGATGCAGTTCGGGATCTTCTCGGTCGGCCAGGTCTCGACCGACCCGGCGACCGGACGGGTGCAGAGCGAGCGGGACAAGATCCGGATGATGGTCCGGATGGCGCGCCGCGCCGAGGCCGCCGGGCTCGACGTCTTCGCGACCGGCGAGCACCACAACCCGCCGTTCGTGCCGTCCTCGCCGACCACGCTGCTGGGGTACATCGCGGCCCGGACGGAGCGTTTGGTGCTCTCCACCGCCACCACGCTGATCACCACCAACGACCCGGTGAAGATCGCGGAGGACTACGCGACGCTGCAGCACCTCGCCGACGGCCGCGTGGACCTGATGATGGGCCGCGGCAACACCGCGCCGGTGTATCCGTGGTTCGGCAAGGACATCCGCGACGGCCTCGACCTGGCGATCGAGAACTACCACCTGCTGCACCGCCTCTGGCGCGAGGACTCGGTGGACTGGAAGGGCGAGCACCGCACGCCGCTCCAGGGTTTCACCGCGACGCCGCGTCCGCTGGACGGCGTGCCGCCGTTCGTGTGGCACGGCTCGATCCGCAGCCCCGAGATCGCCGAGCAGGCGGCCTACTACGGCGACGGTTTCTTCCACAACAACATCTTCTGGCCCATGGAGCACGTGCAGCGCATGGTCGCCCTCTACCGGCGGCGCTTCGAGCACTACGGCCACGGCGCCGCGGACCAGGCGATCGTCGGTCTCGGCGGGCAGGTCTACATGCGGCCCAAGGCCGAGGACGCCATCCGCGAGTTCCGGCCGTACTTCGCCACGTCCTACGTGTACGCGAACGGTCCCTCCCTTGAGGAGACCATGAAGACGACGCCGCTGACCGTGGGCACGCCCGAGCAGGTCATCGAGCGGACGCTCGCCTTCCGCGACTCCGTCGGCGACTACCAGCGCCAGCTCTTCACGCTGGACCTGGGCCTGCCCGAGGAGATGGTCATGGAGCAGATCGACATCCTCGGCGAGGAGGTCGTCCCGGTGCTGCGCAAGGAGTTCGCGATCGGACGTCCCGCGCACGTCCCGGACGCGCCGACCCACGGCTCCCTGCTCGCCGCGAAGACGGCCGAGCAGGCCGAGCAGGTCGCGCCGGCCGGTGACGACTCGGCGAAGGAGGAGGTCGCGCGATGACCACCCGCAGCCTGGCGGTCGTCTCGTCCGGCCTGCGCGACCCGTCCTCGACCAGGATGCTCGCCGACCGGCTCGCCGCGGCGACCGCCGAGGCCCTGCGCGAGCGGGGCGACGAGGCGGTCGTGGCGACGGTCGAGCTGCGCGCGCTCGGCCACGACCTGGTGAACAACCTGGTCAGCGGCTTCCCGGCCGGGGACCTGAAGGCCGCCGTCGAGGCGGTGACCGGCGCGGACGGCCTGATCGCCGTGACGCCGGTGTTCCAGGCGTCCTACAGCGGCCTGTTCAAGACGTTCTTCGACGTCCTGGACAAGGACGCGATCGAGAACACGCCGACGCTGCTCGGCGCGACCGGCGGCACGCCCCGGCACTCGCTCGCGATCGACTTCGCGATGCGCCCGCTGTTCGCGTACCTGCGCGCCGCCGTCGAGCCGACCGCCGTGTACGCGGCCACCGAGGACTGGGGGAGCGGCGAGCTCTCCGGCCGGATCGCCCAGGCCGGGCGGGAGCTCGCCGACACGATCGCCGGACGCGCCCCCGCCGCCAAGCCCGACCCGTTCGACGAGCCGGTCCCCTTCGAGAGCCTGCTCTTCAAGGAGTGACCGCAGCCGGGCGCGGCGGCGGACGGGCCGGCCGGACGGGTCGCCCGAACGGCCGGGCGCGGCGGCGGACCGGTCGACCGGACGGGCCGCCGCGCGGGTCGGCCGGGTGAGGTCGCCGCGCGGGGGGCGGCCGGGTGAGGTCGCCGCGCGGGTCGGCCGGGTGCTAGTTCGCCTGGCCGATCGGGCGGACGACCATGGTGTTGACGTCCACGCCGTAGGGCTGCGTGACGGCCCAGACGATGGCGCGGCCGATGTCCTCCGAGGTGAGCATGTGGGGGTAGTCGGGCGTCCCGACGTGGTCCCAGAACTCCGACTCGGTCGCGCCCGGCGCGATGAGCGTCACGCCCACCCCGTCGGACGACACCAGGCGGCGCGTGTTCTCCGCCAGGCCCGTCATCGCCCACTTCGTCGCGCCGTAGAAGTTGCCGGGCGTGTTCACGAACCCGGCGACGCTGCCGACGATCACGATCCGGCCCTTGGACTCGGTCAGCGCGGGCAGCGCCGCGCGGATGAGGTAGGCCGGGCCGAGCACGTTGGTCAGCACCATCTCGCGCATGTCGTCCGGATCGGAGTCGGCCACCGAGCGCCCCTTGGCCCCGCCCGCGTTCGCGACGACGGCGTCGAGGCGCCCGAACCGCTCGACCGTGGCCCGGACGGCCGCCTCGACGTGCCCGTAGTCGGCCGCGTCGCCCGCGATCGTCAGCAGCCCGTCGGGCTCGCCGAGCTCCTTGGCCACTTCGTCGAGGCGCTCCCGGCGGCGGCCGGTGATGGCGACCTTCCGCCCGGCGGAGATCAGCTCGCGGGCGGTGGCCGCGCCGATGCCGGTGCCGCCGCCGGTGATGAGGGTGACGTGGGTGTCGGTCATGCCGCAGATCCCATCACCTGGAGCGCGCTCCAGGTCAACCGCGTGCGGGCGGATGCCGCCGCTAGCCGGGGATCTTCGTGCCGGGACGGTCGGGAAGCCGGACGGGCGAGGCGAGCAGCAGATCGTCCGCGACGAGGACGGGCCAGAGCGCGTCCCGTCCGGGCGGGCCGTCGGGGCGGACGAACGCGCCGCCGTCCAGCGCGACGATCAGGTGCGGGACGAGCAGCGAGCGCCGCAGCGCCTCGTCCGGGGCGAGCGAGTGCGGCCAGTCGGTGATGTTGAGGACCTCCACGCTCAGCCGCGTCACCTCGCCGTCCCGGTCGCGTCCGGCGCGCGTGCGCATGAGGACCTGGATGGGCCAGCGGCTGCGGACGACGCGTCCGCAGCCGAGCGGTTCGACCATCCGCCGCGCCGGGACGACCCGCGCGAGCGTGCGTTCGGCGTCCAGCAGGTCGGCGAGGCGGTACTCCGGGTCGAGCTCCTCGGGGACGGCCTCGTCCCCGGCGTGCAGCGCGACGCCGTGACCGTCGGAGACGCCGTCCGGCTCGACCCGGCGGACCTGGACGTGCAGGAAGCGCAGCCGCATCCGGACGCGCGCGGCGGGCCCGGCGCGCAGCAGGCAGTCGGCGCGGACGCGGGACGCGCCGCCGGGTCCGGGCGGGGCGAGGGCGCGGCGCGGGCGCCCTGCCGCGAGCAGGACGGCGTCGGCCAGGTCGCGGGCGAGATGGAAGTCGGTCACGGGCGGCGCCTCCTTCGCCGCACTCCTACCCCCACGTGACGTATGCCACCCTTTCGGCGTAGGTTAGTTAGCATAAGCAACTATTCGGCCCCGTCCGCGTCCGTCCGTCCTCGCCCTCCCGGAGGTCCGCGTTGGGCACCGCCCGCACGTCCCCCCACTACTCGTGGATCGCGCTGAGCAACACGACGCTCGGCATGCTGCTGGCCACCGTCAACTCGTCCATCGTCATCATCTCGCTGCCCGCGATCTTCCGGGGCATCCACCTCGACCCGCTCCAGCCGGGGAACGTTAGCTACCTGCTGTGGATCCT
Organism: Actinomadura gamaensis; assembly: GCF_042652125.1. Classification (NCBI taxonomy): domain Bacteria; kingdom Bacillati; phylum Actinomycetota; class Actinomycetes; order Streptosporangiales; family Thermomonosporaceae; genus Actinomadura; species Actinomadura gamaensis. The sequence continues at coordinate 404,143 of NZ_JBHSIT010000006.1, forward strand.
GATGGGCTACATGCTGGTGTCGGCCGTCCTCGTGGTGACGCTCGGCCGCCTCGGCGACCTGTTCGGCCGCGTCCGCATGTACAACGCGGGATTCGCGGTGTTCACGGTCGGCACCGTCGTGCTGGCGCTCGACCCGTTCCACGGCACCGGGGGAGCGGTCTGGCTCATCGCCTGGCGGATCTTCCAGGGCATCGGCGGCGCGATGCTCATGGCCAACTCCGCCGCCATCCTCACCGACGCGTTCCCCGCCCACCGGCGCGGCATGGCGATGGGCGTCAACCAGGTCGCGGGCATCGCCGGGAGCTTCCTCGGGCTCGTCGCGGGCGGCCTGCTCAGCGAGGTGAACTGGCGGCTGGTGTTCTTCGCCTCCGCGCCCATCGGCGTCCTCGGGACGGTCTGGGCCTACCGCAGCCTGGTGGAGACCCGCCAGCGCGCGACGAAGATCAGCCTGGACTGGCTCGGCAACCTCACCTTCGCCGCCGGGCTCACCGCGCTGCTCGCCGCGATCACCTACGGCATCCAGCCCTACGGCGGGCACGTCATGGGCTGGACGAACCCGTGGGTGCTCGCCGGGATCATCGGCGGGATCGCGCTGCTCGCGGTGTTCTGCGTCGTCGAGACGCGCGTCGCCGAGCCGATGTTCCGGCTCGGCCTGTTCCGGATCCGCGCGTTCGCCGCGGGCAACGCCGCCGGGCTGCTCGCCGCGGTCTCGCGCGGCGGCATGCAGTTCATGCTGATCGTCTGGCTCCAGGGCATCTGGCTGCCGCTGCACGGCTACGACTTCGCCGACACGCCGCTGTGGGCCGGGATCTACCTGCTGCCGCTGACCCTCGGGTTCCTGGTCGCCGGGCCGCTGTCGGGACACCTGTCGGACCGGCACGGCGCGCGGGCGTTCGCGTCCGGCGGGCTGCTGCTGTCGGCGGCGGCCTTCGCGGGCCTGCTGCTCATCCCGACCGACTTCCCGTACTGGCTGTTCGCGCTGCTGATCTTCCTGAACGGGCTGGGCTCGGGGCTGTTCGCCGCGCCCAACACCACCGCGATCATGAACTCCGTCCCGGCGGACCAGCGCGGCGTGGCGTCCGGGATGCGCGCCACCTTCATGAACGCCGGGATGGTGCTGTCGATCGGCGTGTTCTTCTCGCTGATGATCGCGGGCCTGGCGGACCGGCTGCCGACCACGCTGTCCGGCGGGCTGACCGCGCACGGAGTCCCGGCGCCGGCGGCCGGCCATGTGGCGAGCCTGCCGCCGGTCGGGACGCTGTTCGCCGCGTTCCTCGGCTACAACCCGATCGGCAACCTGCTCGGCCAGGGCGGCGTGCTCGCCTCGCTGCCGCCGAAGGACGCCGCCGAGCTCACCGGCCGCTCCTACTTCCCGCACCTGATCTCCGGGCCGTTCCACCACGGGCTGGTGATCGTGTTCTCGCTGGCCATCGCGATGTCGCTGGTCGCGGCCGTCGCGTCGCTGCTGCGCGGGAGCCGGTTCGTCCACGACGAGCACGCCGAGCCGGCCGCCCGGACCGCGAGCCGGGTGCACTGAGCCGGCGTCCTTCGGGGAGCTGGCGCGGTGGCGGGGGAACCCGCCCGTGCCGGCTCACCGCACGGTGAGTAAGGCATGCCTAAGTTGCGGCGGACGGCCGCGCCGGAAAGTCACCTACCTGCCGGTATTCGACTCTCTGGAACGTTACATGGCGTCCGGGAGACCAAGAGCTTTCTTGAGGCGCCCCCGAGCGCGTGTTGCATTTAATCAACTGACAGTGCGATGCGTTAAGGAGGGTTCTCATGACGCTCTGGGAGGTCGCCGCGGTGGCCGTTCCCCTGCTCACGTTCTCGTCGTTCGGATCCGGACATGTCACCGCGAACACGTCGGCCGCGACCGGGCCCTCGGGGGCCTGCCACTACCGGGTGGTGGGCGTCCACCCGGGAGGCACGCTGCACGTCCGGTCCGGCCCCGGCGCGCGGTACGGCGTCGTGGCCAAGCTCCCCCCGAACGCCCGGGTGGACGGCGCGTGCTCGTCCCAGCACGGCTGGGTCCAGTTGCGCGCCGGCGGCGGTCGCGGCTGGGCGGCCGACTCCTACCTGGCGAACGTCTAGGACCGGCGTCCGGGACCGTCCGGCCGACCGGGATGGTGGGGTCCGGTCGGACGGACGGCGGCATCGCCTGGAGCGTTCCCGTCCGGACCGCCCCGCGACCGCCCCCGGTGCGGACGGGGAGCTGGGGCGCTCGGTCCGGGCCGCGCGGCGGTCCGGTGCGGAAACGCCCGGGCGCCCGTGACCCCGGCCCCGGAGGACGGATCGGGTGGTCCTCCGGGACCGGGGCCGCCTGACGGCCCCCTCGCCGCGCGACCGCGACCGCGGTCGCGCCGCGCCGCGCCGGGGGCCGGCCGTCCGGGCCTGGTCACGAGAGGCCCGGACGGCGGCCTTCTCCGGAAACGGGGCGTGCCGTGGACGCCGCGGGTCAGCGGCCGGCGTCCACGGCACGCCCCGTCCCGAATGCGCACCATCGTATTTATTCGTTGCGCAAATGTGCAAACATCTGGGTGTGTTCTCCTCCCGTCCCCTCCGCGAGACGCCCCCGAGCTCCGTCCGAAAGGCGGCCTTGTGAGCGCGTCCGACGGCGCGCCGCCGCACCGGTTCCCGGGGCCGCGGCGCGCGGCCTCCCTGGCGCTGCTGGTGTTCGCGCTCATCGTGACCGTCTCGGCGTTCGCGCAGATCGGGCTCGCGCGGGACGGCAGGCTGCCGAGCTCGCTGTTCGGCTACGGCGCGGCGATCGTGGCGCTGTCCCTGGTCGCCTACGGCGTGGTCTGGCGATGGGCGCCGCACGCCGACCCCCTGCTCGTCCCGTGCGCGATGCTGCTCAACGGCGTCGGGCTGGCGATCATCTACCGGATCGACCAGACCACCGCCGCCGACTACCTCCAGGGCAAGCTCCAGTACGAGCACGACCATCCCGGCGGCCACTACGTCCCGTACGGCGCGGGCGCGAACGTGGCGGGCCAGCTCCTCTGGACGGCCCTGTCGCTCGGCCTGTTCGCCGTGTTCGTCCTGCTCCTGCGGGACCCGCGGACGCTGCGCCGCTACCACTACACGCTCGGGTTCGCCGGCTTGCTGTTCCTGGTGCTGCCGATCGTGCCGGGCATCGGCGCGTCCATCAACGGCGCGCGGGTGTGGATCCGGCTCGGCCCGTTCTCGGTGCAGCCCGCCGAGTTCTCCAAGCTCGCGCTGATCACCCTGTTCGCGGGCTACCTGGCGAAGAACGGCCAGGCGATGGCCGTCACCGGACGCCGGGTCGGCCCGATCGCGCTGCCGCGCGCCCGGCACCTGATGCCGATCGTGGTGATCTGGCTGCTCAGCATCGGGGTGCTGCTGATCCAGAACGACTTCGGCTTCCAGCTGCTGTTCTTCGGCCTGCTGGTCTGCATGCTGTACCTCGGCACCGGACGCGGCGGCTACGTCGTCATCGGCGTGCTGCTGTTCGCGCTCGGCTCGGTGTCGGTCTACTACCTCGGCGTCGCCGTGCACGGCCCGCTGGAGCACCTGGTGCAGCGGGTCGAGATCTGGAAGGACCCCGGCCCCTACTTCAACGGCGGCTGCCAGCTGAAGAACGGCCAGATCCTGCGCCAGTTCGGCGTCGGGCACGCCCATCCGATCGCCGACTGCACCGCGATGGGCGGCCAGTACTCCGACAGCTCGCAGCTCGAACAGGGCCTGTTCGCGATGGGCCAGGGCGGGATCCTCGGCACCGGCCTCGGCCAGGGCCGTCCGTTCCTGACGCCGCTGGCGTTCAGCGACGAGATCTTCACCTCGCTCGGCGAGGAGCTCGGCCTGACCGGCGCGATGGCGATCCTGACCGTCTACCTGCTGCTGGTCCAGCGCGGCTTCCGCATCGCGGTCGCCTCCAAGGACGCCTTCAACCGGCTGCTCGCGGGCGGCGTCGCGTTCGTGTTCGCGCTCCAGCTTTTCGTCATCGTCGGCGGCGTCACCGGACTCATCCCGTTCGCGGGCATCACGACCCCGTTCATGACGCAGGGCGGATCGTCGCTGATGGCGAACTGGATCCTGATCGCCGTCCTGGTGCGGATCAGCGACAGCGTCCGCCGTCCGCCGCCGCAGGCGATCCAGGACGAAGGCATGACCCAGATCGTCAGCCTTCGCCCGTGACGCGCATCCAGGCCGTTCGGTTCAACTAGCGGACTTCTCCCGCAGCGACGCGCTCTGCGACGCGTCCTGTCCGTCGCCCTGCGACGCGTCCTGTCCGTCGCCCTGCGGCGCGTCGTGCGGCGCGTTCTGCGACGCGTCGTGCGGCGCGTTCTGTCCGTCGTCGTCGCGGGACGGGCGTCCGCCGATCAGGTCCATGGCGATCTCCAGGGCGGCCTCGTGCCGCTCCTCGTCGGCGATCTTCATGTCGCCGGTCAGGAACACGCTCATGTGCAGGGACATGATGGACAGCCGGGCGCGGAGCTGGTCGATCACCGGGTCGCGGTCGTCCGCCAGGACGCGCGCGAGCCTGCGGAACCGCTGCCGCGCGTCCTCGCCCGGCTTCAGGTCGCGGATCTCCTGCTGGTTCTGCGACATGAAGCGCATGAGGTCGCCCGCCGGGCCGCGCAGCAGGTCGGCGTAGCGGTCCAGGATCTCCACCCGGCGCTCTCGGGTCATCGGTTCGAAGCTCGCCCACTCCAGCAGCTCGTCGACCTTCTCTCCGAACTCGTCGAAGAGGCTGGAGATGATGTCCTCCTTGGTCTTGAAGTGGTAGTACAGGGCCGCCTTGGTCACGCCGAGCCGCTCGGCGATCTCGCGGAGCGAGGTCTTCTCGTAGCCCTGCTCGGCGAACAGCTCCAGGGCGACCCTGCGGATCTGCTCCCGGGTGTCGCCTCGTCGTCCGCCCATGATCACTCCCATGCCCTGAAACTTACTTGACGACCGGCTAGTTCAGAGCCTACCGTACGACAGGTAAGCAAACTAGCCGGACGGCAAGTAAGTGAGAACCCGTCCTCCAGGGGAGACTAGCGATGTCGCAGGCAGGAAACGGGCAGGCCGCGCCGCCCGCCGCGGGCGGGCCGGGGACGCCCCCCGCCGCGGGGAGCGACGCCAACAGCCAGCGCCAGATCTACATCGGCATCTTCGGGCTCATGCTCGGCATGTTCCTGGCGATGCTCGACAACCTGATCGTCGGGACCGCCCTCCCGACCATCGTCGGTGACCTCGGCGGCCTCGCCCACCTGTCGTGGGTCGTCACCGCCTACGCGCTGGCGGCCGCCGCCGCGACGCCGATCTGGGGCAAGCTCGGTGACCTGTACGGCCGCAAGGGCATGTTCATGTCCTCGATCGTCATCTTCCTGGTCGGCTCGATGCTGTCCGGCCTCGCGCAGAACATGAACGAGCTGATCGGCTTCCGCGCGCTCCAGGGCCTCGGCGCCGGCGGCCTGATGGTCGGCGCGATGGCGATCATCGGCGACCTGGTGCCGCCGCGCGAGCGCGGCAAGTTCCAGGCGATGATCGGCGGCATGATGCCGGTCGCGTTCGTCGGCGGCCCGCTGCTCGGCGGCTTCCTCACCGACCACCTGAGCTGGCGCTGGGCGTTCTACGTGAACGTCCCGATCGGCGCGGTCGCGCTCCTGGTCACCGGCTTCGGCATGCACCTGCACTCGCGCCGGCTCAAGGCCAAGATCGACTTCATCGGCGCCACGCTGCTGACCGTCGGCGTCGTCTGCATCACCCTGGTCGCGAGCTGGGGCGGCAGCGAGTACCCCTGGGCCTCGTCCCAGATCATCGGCCTCGGCGTCGTCGGCGTGATCTCGCTGATCGCCTTCGTCTTCGCCGAGAACCGCGTGCCCGAGCCGATCCTGCCGATGCGGCTGTTCCGCAGCCGCAACTTCACCGCCGCGCAGATCCTCAGCTTCCTGGTCGGCGCCGCGATGTTCGGCGCGGTGAACTTCCTGCCGCAATACATGCAGAACGTCCAGGGCGCCTCCCCGACCAACAGCGGCCTGCTGCTGCTCCCGCTGATGTTCGGCATGCTCGCGGTGATGCTCACCACCGGCCAGCTCATCACCCGCAACGGCCGCTACCGCATCTACCCGATCATCGGCGGCGCGGTGCTCACCGGCGGGATGCTCGTCCTGCTGATGCTGACCGTCCACACCTCGACCGCGACCAGCTCGCTGCTGACCCTCGGCGTCGGCCTCGGCATGGGCTTCATCATGCAGATCAGCATGCTGGTCACGCAGAACAGCGTCGAACTGCGCGACATGGGCGCGGCCAGCGGCGCGGTCACCCTGTTCCGCACCATCGGCGGCTCCCTCGGCGTGGCCCTGCTGGGCTCGATCTACACCCACCGCCTGGAGAACGTCGTCTCCGACCGCCTCACCCCGGCGGAGGGCCACCGCATCGCCTCGGGCGGCGCGCACATCACCCCCGAACTGCTGCCGAAGCTCCCCGCCCCCGTCCGCGAGGCGTTCGAGGCGGGCGTCACCAGCGGCCTGCACGGCGTGGCCATCGGCGGCGCGATCCTCGCGGCCCTGGCCTTCGTCGCCGCCTGGTTCATCAAGGAGGTCCCGCTCCGCGGCTCGGCCCCCGCCAAGAAGTCCGAGACGCCCGAGGAGACCGCAGTGGACACCGTCCCGGCCCACTGATCCAGCCACGCGGCCTCACTTACGCCACGAGCCCGTCCCGGACGCCGGGACGGGCTCGTCGGCTGTCGGCGGACGGCGAGGGTCAGTCGACTCGGGGAGACTCGGTGCGGCCGCGTTTGAGTTCGTAGAAGCCCGGCGTGGCGGAGACGAGGAGGACGCCGTCCCAGAGGCGGCCTGCGTCCTCGCCGCGGGGGACCGGCGTGACGACCGGACCGAAGAACGCGTTGACGTTGCCGTCCGGTCCGGGAACGTGGATTGCGGGAGTGCCGAGGTTCTCGCCTACCGGGTCGAGGCCTGCGTGATGGCTCGCCCGTAGGGTCTCGTCGTGATCGCTGGTGTCGGCGGCTTCGGCCAGGCCGCGGTCCAGACCGACCTCGTCCAGCGCGCTTACATAGAGGTCGCGGCCGATCGGCGTCTTCTCGTGGTGGATGCGGTTGCCCAGCGCGTTGTAGAGGTCGCGCAGGACGGACGGTCCGTACTTCTGCTCGGCGGCGATCGCCACGCGGACCGGACCGAGGGTGTCGGTGAGCCACGTCCGGTACCAGTCCTCCAGGTCCTCGCGGCCGTCGTTCAGCAGCCAGAGGCTCATGACGTGGAAGCGCACCTGCACGTCGCGGACGCGTTCCACCTCCAGCAGCCAGCGCGAGGCGTTCCATGCCCAGGGGCACTTCGGGTCGAACCACATGTCGACGGTGGTCAAAGGGGTGCTCCAGATCGTCCAGATTCTCGGTGCCGCCAGTCAACGCCCTACGATCGGCGTCCAGTAGTGCCAATTCCCGCCCATCTCGACAGGCCAATCGCGATCGACCTGCACATCAGCCTGGACGGCCCCGGAGACTTCGCGTCCCGCATCCACCGGCAGCTCCTGGACGCGATCCTGGACGGACGCCTGCGTCCGGGCGAGCGCCTGCCGCCGACCCGCGAACTTGCCCGCCGCCTGGACGTCTCGCGCAACACCGTCTCGATCGCCTACGAACGGTTGACCGCCGAGGGCCTGCTCGTCGCCCGCGTCGGGTCCGGCACCTTTGTCGGGCAGGCTCCGGTGGGACGCGTCCGCGAGGTTCCCGAGGGCGACGCCGTCCGGGCGCGTCCGATCTGGGAGGCGCTCGCCGAGCCGCCGGGCGAGCCGGGAACGCCCGCCTACGACTTCCGTGTAGGCACGCCCGATGCGGCGCTGTTCCCTCTCCCGGTTTGGCGGCGGCTGGTCACGGCGGAGTGGCGCGTCTCGACCATCGGGGCCGCCGGATACGGTGACCCGGCCGGGCATCCCGCGTTGCGCGAGGCGATCGCTCGCCACACGGGCCTCTCGCGATCGGTTCGCGCACGCGCCGAGGATGTGCTGGTGACCCAGGGAGCTCAGCAGGCGTTCGATCTCATCGGACGCGTCCTGCTCGAACCCGGCGACGTCGCGGCCGTCGAGGATCCCGGCTACCCGCCGGTCCGGCGCCTGTTTCGCTCGCTCGGCGCCCGCGTCGTGCCCGTCCCCGTCGATAGCGAAGGCATCGACGTGGCAGCTCTTCCGGACGGCGCGCGCCTGGTCCACGTGACGCCCTCGCACCAGTTCCCTCTCGGTACGCCGATGTCCCTGGCCTGTCGAGCCGCCCTGCTCGACTGGGCCGGGCGCCACGACGCCGTGATCATCGAGGACGACTACGACAGCGAGTTCCGCTTCTCCGACCGGCCCCTCGATCCGCTCCACAGTCTCGACCGCGCCGGACGCGTCGTTTACGTCGGAACCTTCTCGAAAACCCTTCTGCCGATGCTGCGCGTCGGTTTTCTCGTCGCGCCCGCCTCGCTGCAACCGGCGTTGCGGACGGCTCGACGGCTCTCCGACTGGCACGGCGACCCCGTCGCCCAGGCGGCCCTCGCGCGGTTCATCGACTCGGGAGAATTGCCCCGTCACGTCCGGAAGGCGACCCGGATCTACGCTGCTCGACACGAACTGATCGTCCAAGCCTTGGACGGCGACCTGTCCGCCTGGCTCGATCCGGTGCCCTCGACCGCCGGGCTTCACCTGTGCGCGCTGCTCAAGCCGGACGTTCCGGTCGATGTTCCGTCAGTGCTGGCCAGGGCGGGGCGGCTGGGCGTCGCCGCCGAAAGCCTGATGAGCTACGGCGACGACGGCTCTCCCTCGGGAATCGTGCTCGGCTACGGCGCCATCCCGACCGACCGTGTGCCCGCAGGACTCGCCCTTCTCGCTCGGGCCTTCAGAGAGGCCGCGGACGGCCCGTCAGGCACGCGCACGGGAACCACCCGGCCCGGCTCGGGACGGGCGGGCGGCGCGATCAGCCGATCTCTTCCAGACCCTTCTTGAAGACGCGGTCGGCTTCGTCCTTGGAGACGTCGCGGCCGGTCAGGTCGTGGCGCGCGTCGCGGAACCGGAAGGCGTAGCCGCCGGCCGGCAGGTGGCAGATCTCCCACCAGTTGCCGTCGAGGTCCTGCAGGTAGAAGGCGTAGGTGCCGTGCTGGTCGACCGGTTTGGTCATCTTGCGGATGCCGTACTCGTCCTTGACCGCCGAGATCTTCGCGTGCGCCTCGTCCACCTCCTCGCGGGTGGCGAGGTCGATGCCGTTGTGCCCGAGGAGGGGCATCTCGTGCTGCGCGGCCTTCGGCGTCTCGACGCACACGTAGACGTGGTCGCCGCCCAGCCGCACCATCATCGCGATCGGCGCGTGCTGGATCACCTCCAGCCCGAGGACCTCCTCGTAGAACCGCCGCGACGCCTGGAGGTCCACCACCTCCAGCGTCCCGTGCGACAGGAACCGCGTCTTCAGCAACGGTTCCCTCTCCGACCGCCGAGTGATGCCCGCCATGTTTCTCCTTCTGCTGGATGTCTTCAAACCGAAGAATGGAGGGTTGGTTGGCCGCTGGCCAGCCTTTCGGACTTGTGCGCCACCCCAACCCGCTGGTTGGCCGGATGCGGCCACCGTTTGTGCGAGAAGCGCCCCTCGATCGTGCCTTCGCACTGCAATCGAACGACTACGGTGAGTGGCATGGGAGATCGAGCGCATTACGTGATCAAGCAGGCCGGAGCCTGGACGCGGCACTACTCGCAGTGGGGCGGCGCCTCGATGGCGGCCGACTTACTGCCCGGCCCCGCCGAGGCCACCCGGTTCGCGGGGCTCCAGGCCGAGACCGAAGGGTGGACCGACGACGCCATGTGCGACGGGGCGGCGCTGATCGACCACGACGAGCGCCGGCTGCTGTGGTTCGGGGACGTGCACGGGGACGCCGCGTTCCGCGAGGCCGCGCTCGCCGTGCCGGCCCGCACCTGGCCCGGCTGGCGGGTCGAGTGGGCCTACGACGGCCTCGGCGAGATCGTGGCGGCGCTGGGCGGTGACCCGGCGGCCGTCCGCGCGCCCCGCACCCTCAAGGTGCCGGCCGACCTGCGGACGGTCGGCGAGTTCGTGCGGGGCGGGGGTGGCCTGAGGGGGCGGGGGCGACGTGCGGGGCGGGGGTGGCGTGCAGGGCAAGAGCGGCGTGCAGGACGGGGGTGGCGTGCAGGGCGCGGGTGGTGCGCAAGGCGGAGGTGGCGCGGGGGTGCGGGCGTATGTGACGTGCTCGTGGGAGGCGCACGTCATCGACCACGGGCCGGAGGCGCTGGAGCGGTCGGGCCGCCAGGTGACGACGCCGGTGGACAACTCCATGCTGCACCGCCCCATCGACCTCGCCCCCGCCGCCGCGTCCCACGTCAGGCAGGTGATCGCCGAACTCACACCCTGATCCGCGATCGCGGGCACCTCGCGCGGAAAGCGCGAAGCCCGCCTCGCGAGGAGACGGGCTTCGGTGAAACGCGCTGCTGGTGGGCGATACTGGGATTGAACCAGTGACCTCTACCGTGTCAAGGTAGCGCTCTCCCACTGAGCTAATCGCCCGGAACGTCCACCCCAGAGGGTGGGCCGGAGAGCGGAAGACGGGATTTGAACCCGCGACCCTCACCTTGGCAAGGTGATGCTCTACCCCTGAGCCACTTCCGCGTGTGCTGCTCGGGCCTTCCCTTCCGGGGCGGTCCCTCGCGGCGACAGGGAAAAGATTAGCGTGGATTCCGAGTGGATGTGACATCGGGGCCGTGTTGATCAGCGGGGGCGCGCTGGCCGGCGGCGCCGCGCCGATCACTGGATCCGCGTCGATCAGCGGAACGTGTCGATCAGCGGGACGTGTCGAACAGTGGGCGTGTCGATCAGGGGGGCGATCAGCGGGGGCCGGGCCGGCGGCGTCCGGTGGTGAAGCCGTTGCGGGCGGCGTAGGCGGCGAGGTCGTGCCAGTCGTCGCCGGTGTGCGGGTGGGGCTCCAGGCAGCCGCGCGTGTCCGGCCTCGGGACCTTGTACTGCGGGGCGTGCGTGTTCGGCTCGGCGTGGAAGTCGAGCACCTCGGCGATGTTGCGGGCCGCGGCGTCCCGGACGGACAGGGGCGCGAGGCCCCAGCGCCACTCGATCGCCTTCAGGACCGAGGTGTGGTCGTAGACCTCGTGCGCGATCGCGTGCCGCCGGGCGCGCGGGGAGATCAGGAGGCAGGGGACGCGGAAGCCGCGCAGGCCGGTGCCGAGGTCGGGGCGCGGGTCCGGGCCGGCGGGCGGCGGGACGTGGTCGAAGAACCCGCCCCACTCGTCGTAGTTGATCACGAAGAGGGTGCGGGGCCAGTTCGGGGAGGTGGTGACGGCCGTGTAGACGTTGTTCAGGAAGTGCTGGCCGAGGCGGATGTCGGCGAGCGGATGCTCGTCCTCGGACATCCCGGGCAGCAGTTCGCCGAGGAAGCCGGGCTCGACGAAGCTGACGGCGGGCAGGCGCCCGGCCTTCGCGTCCGCGTAGAACTCGGCGATGTTGCGGCTGATGTCCAGGTGCTTCAGGCCCCAGAGCGCGGTGAACGGCACGTCGCTGAAGTAGTAGCGGCAGGAGACCCGCTTCGCCTTCAGCCGGTCCCAGATGGTGGTGAGCTGGGAGATCGTGAAGGTGTTGGAGATCCGGTCGGTCTGCGCCGCGTGCTGGAAGATCCGGTTCGGGAAGGTGGAGGACATGACCGCCGGGAAGTAGCGGTCGCAGACCGTCCAGTCGCGGGCGGCGTGGCCGTGGAAGCCGAGGTCCGGGCCCTTGAAGTAGCCGATGGAGAACACGTCGTTGTTCCCCGCGCGCAGCCAGCCGTCGCACGCGCCGCCGTTGTACTCGGTGCGTCCGCCCGCGTAGGAGTGGTCGGGGTCGTTGAACCCGCATCCCCACGGGACGGTCAGGTGGTGCGTGGCGTGCTTCTCGCCCTTGGCGTCGGTGAAGGTCAGGCCCTCCTGCCTGCCGTCCGCGCCGGGCAGCCAGCCGAGGTAGTGGTCGAAGGAGCGGTTCTCCATCATCACGACGACGATGTGGTCGATGCCCGACTTCTCCGGCGCGGGCAGTGCCGCGACGGGGGCGCGGGTGGAGGCCGACGCCCCGGCCTCGGTCCCGCCCGCCGCCAGCACGGCGGCGGCGCCCGCCGTCCCCGCGAGGAACCCGCGCCGCGTCAGGTCGTCGATGCCCATGGGACTCCCTCCACTCACCGGACCGCCTGAGGAGTATCGCCACGTATGGGGCACGAGCGGAAGAACAGGTCTCGAATGCCGAAGAACAAAAACCCGAAAAACCCTCACCCGAATCGCGGGCCGCGCGCTTTGCCACACTGGGGGTGTGGGAGACAGCGACGCGGCCGCCGAGGCGGCGGCGAGGATCGGCACGGTCCGGAACGGGCCCCCGAGCGCCCGTCTGCGCCTCGCCGCCGCCTTCTACCGGGGCCGCCACGCGCGCTACGGCCGCGCCGAACTGAGCTTCCTGCGCTGGACGATCGCCCGCGGCGTCCTCAACCCGCCGGACGGCGACCCGCCCGGAAGCCCGTGGTGGCGCGCCGTCAACGAGCACCTGCTCCGCGACAAGACCGAAGCCGCGCTTCTCGACGGCACCCCGGCGGCCAATCCCCGCGTCGCGCTCTGGCAACGGTTCCTGCGCAGGCCGTCCCCTGCAGCCTGGTACCGCGCCCACAATGCCAGCGTCGTCGCCGGATACTTGGAGAACCTGCATCTAGCCCTGGCCGAGCTGCCCGCCGAGCGCTTCATGATGAACGTGGCGCTCATGCGCGTCCTCTACACGCACGCCATGGTCGCCCGGCCGCGCCTGGCCCTCGGCACGCTGGCCCCGCTCGGTCCCCTCCTCGGCGATCCGCGCAAGGGAACGGTCGGCTTCTTCCTCGACCTGCGCCGGAGCTTCCCCGAGCGCTACCCCCTCACCGGCCTGACCGCCGAGACGCTGATCCACAGCGAAGGCGGCCTGCCGCGCCTCCTCGACTACGGCGTGATCAACCAGCGCGCCGCCGCCCTGTACCGCTTCTCCGCCGCGTCCCTGCACGAGCCGAGGATCGCCGACCTCCACCACGACGGCCTCCCCAGCTACGCCTGGCCTCCCGACCGCCTCTCCATCTGGCCGGACGGCGACACCCGCACCCGGATCCTCCGCCTGGCCGCCCGAGCAACCCGCCCCTGAACCCATTACGAGCTTCCAAGGGTTCGGCGGTGCTTCGAGACCGCGACGCGGCGTTCGCGAGGGCGGCGTGGCGCCCGTGAGCCCGGCGCCTCGGCCTCTGTGAGTGCAGGCGTGCCTGGGACGCGGTCGTCGTCCACGGTGTGGTCGGTGCCCGCGAGTGCGGCGCGTCGTGAACCCGGCGCTTCATTCGTCAGCGCGTGGCGGCGTTCGTGGACGCAGCACGGTGACCTTGCGCAGCCGGTGACTCGAGTGCGGCAGGGGGGGCTGTGAGCGCCGGGTGTCGGCCGTAAAGCTGGGGCGGCGGTCGGTAGCGAGGCATGGCACCGGCGAGGCCGGGTGTCGGGCGTGAGTGTGGGGTGGCGTGCGGGAGCGCTGGTCGGGGGCTGGGAGTTCTCGGAGTGGGGTGGGGCGTTCGGGCGGTGGCGGGTGGTGGTGAACGCGGCAGGCCTGGTCAGCCAATACGGTGTTGGATCATGGAGCTTGAGGCGATCTGTGCGCGGGTGGACGGACTGCTCGAACTTCGGCGGGCGGCGGAGGCGGCCGAGCTGCTGCGGGGCGCGGTGGCCGAGTATCCGGACGCGATGCCCGTGTGGCACCGGATCGCCCACGCGCAGTTGCTTCTGGGCCAGTTCGACTTCGCCGCGTCCGCCGCGCAGAGGGTGATCGAGCTCGCCCCGGAGCATCCGGACGGCTACATCATGAGGGGCTACCTGCACAGCCTCCAGGACCGGCCGGTCCAGGCGGCCGAGTTCCTGCGGCAGGCGGTCCGCGTCGCGCCGGAGATGTGGCAGCCGCACGTCGAGCTGGCCCGGGCGCTGCTCAAGGTGCGCGGCATGGAGGCCGAAGCGCTGGACGTGGCGGGAACGGCGGCGTCGCTCGCCCCAGAGGAGGCCGTCCCGCACGCGGTGTTCGGGGAGGCGCTGCTGCGCGCCCAGAAGCCGCAGGAGGCGCGGGCCGCGTTGCAGCGCTCGCTGGCGATCGACCCGCAGGACGCGGACGCGCTGCGGCTGCTCGGCGAGGCCGAGATCGAGGCCGGCCGGATGGTGACGGGCATCCACCGGCTGCGGGACGCCACGGTCGCCGACCCCCGCGACGCCGAGATCCCGGCCAGGATGCAGAGCGCGGTGCTCAACCCGACCGGCTGGGTGGTGCTCTTCGCCGCGCTGAGCACGATCGCGCTCCAGATCTGGTTCCTCGCCAAGTGGACGCCGGGTCCGGAGGCCCTCGGAGCCGTGCGGGTCGTGGCCTGGGTGTCCCTCGGGATCCTGATGCTGCTGGGCACGGCCATCGGCGCGCGGGTCGCGCAGCTCGATGCGAGTGTCAGGGCGCACGTCCTGCGCGCGTTCATCCGGAGGGACAACGGCCGGACGTCGCTCGCGGTGGGCTCGTTCTCCCTCGTCTTCCTGCTGGTCTTCGGATTCGCGCCGACGCCGGTCATGCGCGTCTTCGCGTTCGTGCCCGTCCCGTTCGAGGCCTTGCTCCTCCTGGGCGCCGTCACGCTGCTCGTGCCGGGCCTGCGTCTTTCGGCCCGCCAGGCGAGGAAGGCCCGCAAGCAGAAGGCCGCCGCGCAACGCCAGGAGGTGCGCGAACGTCTGCACTCGAACCGCTGAGGCCCGCGAACAGCTGGCATGCGGGATCAGAGAAAGCCGCATGGGAACCGAAGCCCGTGAGCGCCGGAGTCGCACGGCCGAGCGCGACCGTCCGAGGGGTGGCATCAGAGCTGGCGGGTGCGTTTCAGGTAGGCGAGTAGTTCGTCGTAGGTGCCGTCGGCGTTGCCGAACATCGCGACGTTCTTGGCCGTCTGGAACCAGGGGCCGGTGCTCGGCCGGATCTCGGCGAGGGCGGTGCGGAAGTGGTGTTCGGTGATCGGACGGCGCTCGCCGAAGCTGATCGCGTCGGCCAGGGCGAGTTCGGCGGCCGAGTCGACCAGGTGGACCAGGTCCGCGCCGGAGAAGCCGTCGGTGGCCTTGACCAGCAGGGGGATGCGGACGTCGCCCACCGGACGGTCCCGGAGCCCGGACCGCAGGATCGCCGCCCGGGCCTCGTCGTCCGGCGGGAGGACCAGGACCATCCGGTCGAACCGTCCGGGACGGCGCAGCGCGCTGTCCACGTCCCACGGGTGGTTGGTCGCGCCGAGGACGAACACGCCGTCGTTGCGTCCGCGCACCGAGTCCATCTCGGCGAGCAGCGAGTTGACGATCGTCCGCAGCCAGCTGCTGTTCCGCAGGTGCGAACGCTTCTGGCCGAGCGCGTCGAGCTCGTCGAAGAACAGCACGCACGGCGCGTTCCGCCGGGCGGTCTCGAAGAACTGCCGGACGTGCCGCTCGCCCTGCCCGACGTAGGCGTCGAGCACGTCGGCGATCTCGACGGGGTAGAAGCTGGCGTTCATCTCTCCGGCCAGCGCCCGCGCGATGAACGTCTTGCCGCATCCGGGCGGTCCGTAGAGCAGCAGGCCGCCGGAGGGGTTCTTGCCGTAGGCGCCGGCCAGTTCGGGTGTGCGCAGCGGGCCGAGGAAGGAGATGTTGAGCCGCCGCTTGACGTCGTCCATGCCCGCCACGTCGTCGAGCCGGAGGCGTTCGGGCTCGTCGACCGGGTCGTCCTCGAACGCGTCGCCGCCCAGCTGGCGCTCGGCGAACGCCCAGTCGAACGGCTGCTCCGCGGGAGCGGGAGGAGGAGAAGCGGGCGCGGGCGGCTCCGCCGGGGCGGACGCGCCGTTGAGCGCGGCGGTGATCTCCTGGAGGAGCCGCAGCGCCTCGGGGCTCGCGGGGTCGGCGGAGACGGCCCTCGTGCAGTGCTCCAGCGCTTCGGCCGCGCGTCCCCGCTGGAGCAGCATCTCGGCGACGTGCACCCGCAGCGCGGCGTTGCCGGGATCGGCCTCCACCGCCCTGAGCAGCCCGCCCATCAGGGGATCTTCGTCGACCATGCACTCGAAACTATCACCGGGTCACAACTCGGCGATCTTGCCGTCCTCGACGCGCAGCCGCCGCGTCGTGCGGACGGCGTCGAGCATGCGGCGGTCGTGCGTGACGAGCAGCAGCGTGCCCGTGTAGGAGTCGAGCGCCGATTCGAGCTGCTCGATCGCCGGAAGGTCGAGGTGGTTGGTCGGCTCGTCCAGGACGAGCAGGTTGACGCCCTTCGCCTGGAGCAGCGCGAGCGCCGCCCGCGTCCGCTCGCCGGGCGAGAGCGTTCCGGCCGGCCGCAGGACGTGTTCGGCGCGCAGCCCGAACTTCGCGAGCAGCGTCCGGGCCTCGGCGACCGTCATCTCCGGCACGGCCGCGCCGAACGCGTCGAGCAGCGCCGCGTCGCCGAGGAACAGCCCCCGCGCCTGGTCGATCTCGCCGACGAGCACGCCCGGCCCGAGCGCGGCGTGGCCCTCGTCCACCGGGACGCGTCCCAGCAAGGCCCCGAGCAGCGTCGTCTTGCCCGCGCCGTTCGCGCCGGTGATCGCCACCCGGTCGGCCCAGCTGACCTCCAGATCGACCGGCCCGAGCGTGAAGGACCCGCGCCGCACGACCGCGCCGCGCAGCGTCGCCGCGACGGCGCCCGAACGCGGGGCCGCGGCGATCTCCATCCGCAGCTCCCACTCCTTGCGCGGCTCGGCGACGACCTCCAGCCGCTCGATCGCCTTCTCGGTCTGCCGCGCCTTGGCCGCCTGCTTCTCGCTCGCCTCGGACCGGAACTTCCGCCCGATCTTGTCGTTGTCGCCCGCCTTCCGGCGTGCGTTCTTGACGCCCTTGTCCATCCACGCCCGCTGCGTCTGCGCCCGCTCCTTCAGCGAGGAGAGCTTGCCGGCGTACTCCTCGTAGTCGGCCCGCGCGTGCCGCCGCGCGACCTCCCGCTCGGCGAGGTAAGCCTCGTACCCGCCGCCGAAGGCGTTGACCTGCTGCTGCGCGAGATCCAGTTCCAGGACGCGCGTGACGGTCCGGGCCAGGAACTCGCGGTCATGGCTGACCAGAACGGTCCCGGCCCGCAGTTCGGAGACGAACCGCTCCAGCCGCTCCAGGCCGTCCAGGTCCAGGTCGTTGGTCGGCTCGTCCAGCAGGAACACGTCGTACCGGCTCAGCAGCAGCGAGGCGAGCCCGGCCCGCGCCGCCTGCCCGCCCGACAGGGCCGTCATCGGACGGTCGAGCTCGACCGTGAGCCCCAGCTCCGCCGCGACCTCGCCGGCCCGATCGGACAGATCGGCGCCGCCGAGCGCCAGCCACCGCTCCAGCGCCTCGGCGTACGCGTCGTCCGCGCCCTCGGCCTGCCCGACGAGCGCCTCGGTCGCCGCATCGAGGTCGGCCTGGGCCTGCGTGACGCCCGTCCGGCGTCCGAGGAACGCCTCGACGGTCTCGCCGGGACGCCGCTCGGGCTCCTGCGGCAGGTACCCGACCAGCGCGTTCGGCGGGCTGAGCCGCACCGACCCGCCCTCCGGCGCGTCCACCCCGGCGAGCAGCCGCAGCAAGGACGACTTTCCGGCCCCGTTGACGCCGACCAGCCCGACGACATCGCCGGGAGCCACGACGAGATCGAGCCCGGAGAAAAGGAGCCGGTCCCCATGCCCGGCGGCAAGGT
Source organism: Actinomadura gamaensis (assembly GCF_042652125.1). NCBI lineage: Bacteria > Bacillati > Actinomycetota > Actinomycetes > Streptosporangiales > Thermomonosporaceae > Actinomadura > Actinomadura gamaensis. The sequence goes on from NZ_JBHSIT010000006.1 coordinate 421,826, forward strand.
CCTTGGCGACAAGAGTGGCACTCACACCGCAAACGCTACCGTCGCGACCAGCGCACCCGTGCGGAGCGAGGCCCGGCCCGGCACCGGGAAGTCCCTGGAAAACGCCGGGCACCCGTCCCCGAAAAACACTGCGGGCCACCGCGACGGCGCGTATACGCCGGCCACGATGGCCCGTCACGTGGGCGATACTGGGATTGAACCAGTGACCTCTACCGTGTCAAGGTAGCGCTCTCCCACTGAGCTAATCGCCCGCAGAGGTGGAGACGGGATTTGAACCCGTGTACACGGCTTTGCAGGCCGTTGCCTCGCCTCTCGGCCACTCCACCAGAGCGAGGCCGTGCTCGGCCTCTCAGAGCGGAAGACGGGATTTGAACCCGCGACCCTCACCTTGGCAAGGTGATGCTCTACCCCTGAGCCACTTCCGCGTGCCCTCCGGGTTCCCCCGGCGACAAGAGAACATTAGCGTGTCCGCGCCGCTTCCCCAAACCGGATTACCGAAGGACGCTTCGACGGGCGTGGAAGCGTCGTCGGCCTAGGCTCGGGGGCATGAGCTTGGCCTATGACTCCGACATCGCGCCGGTGGCCGCCTTGATGGCCGACCGGGCGCGGGCGGCGATGCTGACGGCGCTGCTGGACGGGCGGCCGCTGGCCGCCGGGGAGCTCGCCCGGGTCGCCGGGGTGAGCCCGCAGACGGCGAGCGCGCACCTGGGGAAGCTGCTGGACGGCGGCCTGGTGAGCGTGGTCGCGCAGGGCCGCCACCGCTACTACCGGCTCGCCGGGGACGAGGTCGCCGCGGTGATCGAGGCGCTGAGCCGGATCAGCCCGGACGTCGAGGTGCGGGGGCTGCGGCAGTCGCGGCTCGCGCGGCGGCTGCACACGGCCCGGACCTGCTACGACCATCTCGCCGGGGAGGCCGGCGTCGCGCTGTTCGCGGCGCTGGTGGACGGCGGCATGATCGAGCCGGACGGCGGCCGGCCGGTCGGGACGGGCGTCCCGTACGCGACGACCGAGAAGGGCGAGCACCGGTTCGAGGAGATCGGGCTGGACGTGCCCGCGCTGCGCCGCGGGCGGCGGCGGTTCGCCGGGGCCTGCCTGGACTGGACCGAGCGCCGTCCGCACCTCAACGGGGCGCTCGGCGCGGCCCTGACCGGCCGGTTGATCGAGCTGGGCTGGTTCGAGCGCGGCCGGGAGCGGCGGGCGCTGACCGTCACCGAGGACGGCCTGCGGGGGCTCGCCGACTCCTTCGGTTGCGTGCTGACGGCACACTAGGGGCATGTTCGCGCACGTCGGAGGGATGCTGGCGACCGGGCTCGCCGAGGTGACCAGCGATCCGGCGGCGCTGGACTCGCGGGGCTGGTGGGCGGTCGTCGTCAGTTACGAGGGCAAGGTCACCTGCGCGCGGTTCGAGGACGTCCGGCCCGCGCCGCACCCGGACGGCCCGTGGCGTCCGCCGGGGGAGTGGCGTTCGTCGCTCGACCGGGACGAGTACGTCCGCGGCGTCGAGCGGATCCGGGCCGAGATCGCGGACGGCGTCGTCTACCAGGCGAACCTCTGCCGGGTGCTGTCCGCGCCGCTCGCGGACGGCGCCGACATCGCGGGCCTCGGCGCGCGGTTGGCCGAAGGCAATCCGGCGCCCTACGCGATGACGGCGAGCCTTCCGGGCATGGCGATCGCGTCCGCGTCGCCCGAGCTGTACCTGGCGCGGGACGGCCGGACGGTCACGTCCAAGCCGATCAAGGGCACCGGGCGTACCGAGGCCGACCTGCTGCCCAAGGACCGCGCCGAGAACGTCATGATCGTCGATCTCGTCCGCAACGATCTCGGACGGGTCGCGGCGGTCGGGTCGGTGAAGGTGCCGGAGCTGCTCGCGCTGGAGGAGCATCCGGGGCTGGTGCACCTCGTCTCGACCGTCCGGGCGGAGCTGGAGCCGGGCGCGGGCTGGCCGGAGCTGATCGAGGCGACCTTCCCGCCCGGCTCGGTGACCGGCGCCCCGAAACGCAGCGCGCTGTCCCTGCTCGACGAGCTCGAACCCGTGCCGCGCGGCCCGTACTGCGGGGCCGTCGGCTGGGTGGACGCGGACGCGGGACACGGCGCGCTGGCGGTCGGCATCCGGACGTTCTGGGCCGAGGACGGCCTGCTCCGGTTCGGGACGGGGGCCGGGATCACCTGGGGGTCCGACCCGCTGGGAGAATGGCGTGAGACCGAGCTGAAGGCGGCCCGGCTACTGGAGGTGGCATCAGGTGAGCGGTGAACGGGCGAAGGTGTGGGTCAACGGGGCCCTGCTGGACCCCGAGCAGGCGGTCGTGTCGGTCTTCGACCACGGCGTGCTGGTCGGGGACGGCGTGTTCGAGACGGTCAAGGCGGTGCGCGGGGAGCCGTTCGCGCTGACCCGGCACCTGCGGCGGCTGGCGCGGTCGGCCGCGGGGCTCGGCCTGCCCGCGCCGGACGAGGCGGCGCTGGCCGAGGGCGCCCGCGAGGCGCTGGCGTCCGCGCCGGACTGGCCGCTCGCCCGGATCCGGATCACCTACACCTCCGGTCCCGGCCCGCTCGGTTCCGCGCGCGGCGACGAGGGCCCGACGGTGACGATCATCGTGGCCGAGCAGCACCCGTTCCCCGAGACCGCCGACGTGGTCGTGGTCCCGTGGAAGCGCAACGAGCACGGCGCGCTGGCCGGGCTGAAGACGACGTCCTACGCCGAGAACGCCCTCGCGCTGGCCTACGCCAAGGAGCGCGGGGGCGGCGAGGCGATCTTCGGGAACCTCGCCGGGAACCTGTGCGAGGGCACGGGCAGCAACGTCTTCGTCGTCCTGGACGGCGAGCTCGTCACGCCGACGCTGGAGTCGGGCTGCCTGGCGGGCGTCACGCGCGAGCTCGTCCTCGAATGGTGCGGCGGCGTCGAGGGCGACCTGCCGCTGCCGGAGCTGTACCGCGCCGAGGAGGCGTTCCTGGTGTCCACGACCAGGGACGTGCAGCCCATCCGCAAGGTGGACGACACGGTCCTGCCCGCCGCGCCCGGCCCGGTGACCCGCAAGGCGATGGAGATCTTCGCCGACCGCTCCGCCGAGCGCTCCGACCCCTGACGCCTGACCCCTGACGCCTGACCCCGGGCCGGATGGCCGCGGGCCGGTGCGTGATCGCGCGCGGGACCAGTGATCGCGCGCCCGTGACCCCGGCGCGGACGAATCGATGATCGCTTAGGTCTTTACGCCGTTCGTCTCATCGGTCACGTTAGCGGTGACGCCCTTTTGGAGGTCACCGTGGACATCTCCGGACGGCCCACACGCTCCCGACCTGCAAGCTCCCGACCTGCACGCTCCCGACCCGGCTCCCTGCTCCCGGCCGCGCTCGCCCTCATGACGGCGGGCGCGGCTCTCTCGTCCTGCGGGGGCGGTTCGTCCTCGACCGATCCGCAGCGCAACGCCAAGGCCAAGACCCTCACCCTCACCATCGCCCGCAACGCCATCGTCGGCGGCAAGAACGACGCCGAGGCCGAGTGGCTCACCAAGACCGTCATCCCCGGGTTCACCGCCGCCGAGAAGGCCAAGGGCCTGCACGTCAAGGTCGTCTACCACGGCTACGGCGTGGACGACGAGGCGTACAAGACCAAGACCGCGCTCGACCTGAAGTCCAAGGCCGGGGCCGACATCGTCAGCCTGGACGGCATCTGGGTCGGCGAGTTCGCGCAGGCCGGGTACATCAAGCCGCTGTCCGACGTGGTCGGCGCCCGCGCGGACGGCTGGGACGGATGGGGACAGATCAGTCCGTCGGTCCAGCAGTTGGGATCGTTCCAAGGCAAGCGGTACGGCATCCCGCCCAGCACCGACGGCCGGGTGCTGTTCTACAACAGGAAGCTGTTCGCCCAGGCCGGGCTCCCGGCGACGTGGCAGCCGACGAGCTGGAACGACGTCCTGGCCGCCGGGCGCGCGCTGAAGAAGCTGCCCGGCGTCACCCCGCTCCAGATCAACGCCGGGACGGCGATGGGCGAGGCGACCACGACCCAGGGCGTCCTGCCGCTGCTCGCCGGGGCGGGCGCGGAGATCTACGCGAACGGGAAGTGGACCGGCGGCGGGACCGCGATGAAGCAGGTCCTCGGTCTCTACCAGCAGATCTACGGGCCGTCCGGGCTCGGGGACCGCAAGCTCCAGGAGGAGGCGAAGGGGCGGGACAAGTCGTTCGAGGAGTTCGCGTCCAACAAGATCGGCGTCCTGCTGGAGGGCGTCTACCTGTGGCGCGCGGTCCTCAACCCGAAGGACGGCATCGCCAAGATGCCCGACCGCGACCAGGCGGTCGGCTACGCGCTGATCCCGGCGATGGCCCCCGGCAAGGGCGTCAAGGGGCAGTCGTTCGTGAGCATGTCCGGCGGGTCGATCGCGACGATCAATCCGCACACCAAGTACCCGCAGCAGGCGTTCGACCTGCTCGCCTACCTCAACCGGCCGGACGTCGTGAAGGCGCGCATCGCGGGGAACCCCGAGGTCACCTCGCGGAACGACGTGAACGCCGAGGCGCTGAAGGGCGACCCGTTCCTGTCGTACGTCGCGCAGAAGGTGCTGCCGATCACGCTGTTCCGGCCGGGACTCGCGGCGTACACGCAGGTCTCGACGGCGCTCCAGGAGGCGACGGCGAGCGTGGTCGCCGGCCGTTCCCCGGACGACGCGGCGGCGCAGTACGGCAAGAAGCTGGAGGGGATCGTCGGTGGCCCTGCCCACGTCAACGCGGGCTGAGCCCACCAGGAGCGCCGCGGCGGACGCCACGGACGTCGTCGGCCTGGGGCGGCGGCGCGCGGCCGCGTTCGTCGCCCCGGCGCTGGTGCTCATCGTCGTGTTCCTCGTGTTCCCGGCGCTGTGGACGCTGTACCTCGGCGTCACCGACTACCGGCTGACCGGGCTCGCCGCGACGCACCCGCACTTCCTCGGCGCGAAGAACTACACCGACGTGCTGGCGGACGGCCGTTTCCGCAACTCGCTGTGGCTGACGCTGGAGTTCGTCGGCGGATCGGCGGTGCTGGGGCAGACCCTCCTCGGGTTCTCGATCGCGTGGGTGATGCGGGAGCGTCCGATGGCCGTCCGGCGGACGGTCGAGGCGCTGGTGCTGCTGGCGTGGATCCTGCCCGGCTCGGTCGTGGCGTTCCTGTGGCTCGCGCTGCTCGACCGGGACGGCGGGACGCTGAACGCCATGCTCGGCACGCCCGGCACCGCCTGGCTCCTCGACCATCCGATGGCCTGCGTCATCGTGTTCAACGTCTGGCGCGGCACGGCGTTCTCGATGATGCTCTACACGGCCGCGCTCGGGAACGTTCCGCCGTCGCATCTGGAGACGGCGAAGCTGGCCGGCGCGTCCACCTGGCAGACGCTGCGGGACGCGGTGCTGCCGAAGATCCGCGGGCACGTGCTGACGAGCCTGCTGCTGGTCAGCCTGTGGACGTTCAACGACTTCACCCCGTTCCTGATCACCGCGGGCGGCCCGGAGAACCGCTCGGAGGTCATGTCCGCCTACGTGTACCGGACCGCGCTCGGCGAGGGGCGGCTCGGCTTCGGCGCGGCGATCTCCCTGGTCATGCTGCTGATCAACCTGCTGATCGCCTTCGCCTACCTGCAAGCCCTGCGAAGGAGGCGCGCATGAGGTCGGCGCTGCGGCGGATCGCCGCGACCACGTTCGTGTCGCTCGTGCTGGCGTTCTTCGCCCTGCCGATGCTGTGGCTGGCGAGCGCGCCGTTCAACGCGAACCCGAAGATCAACGTGTCGCTCCCGAGCTTCACCCTGGAGAACTTCCGCGTCCTGATGGACGACCCGTACGCGCTGAAGTCGCTGCGCAACTCGCTGATCCTCGCCGTCGGGACGGCGGCGATCGTGGTGGTGCTCGCCGCGCTCGCCGCCTACGCGCTCAGCCGGGTCCGCCTGCCCGGCCGGGACGTGCTGCTCTACCTGCTGCTCCTGCTGTCGTCGATCATCACCGGCACGGCCGCGATGGTGCCGATCTTCCTGCTGGCGACCCAGCTGCACCTGGTCGACTCGCACCTCGGCGTGGTGCTGGTCTTGTCCGGCGGGCTGCTGCCGACCGCGATCTTCCTGCTCAAGGACTTCACCGACGCGACGCCGGCGTCGTACGAGGAGGCGGCGCGGGTGTTCGGCGCGTCGCCGCTCCAGACGCTGCGGCACGTGGTGGTCCCCGTGATCCGGCCGGGCCTGGCGATGGTGGGGATCTGGACGGTGGCGCAGGTGTGGGGCGACTTCCTCATGCCGTTCCTGCTGCTGCGCGATCCGGACAAGGCCCCCGCCTCGGTGATCATGTACACCTTCTACACCGAGGGCGGCCAGCCGGACCTGGCCCTGATCTCGACCTTCTCGCTGCTCTACTCGGTGCCCGTCGTGGCGATGTACCTGCTGGTCAGCCGCCGGTACGGGTTCCGGTTCCACGGAGGTATCAAGCGGTGACCGGAGTCGCGCTGAGCGCGCTGACCAAGGAGTACCCCGGCGGCGTCCGGGCGGTGGACGGCCTGGACCTGGCCGTCCCGGACGGCGCGTTCTTCGCGCTGCTCGGGCCGTCCGGATGCGGGAAGACGACGCTGCTGCGCACGATCGCCGGGCTGGAGACCGCCACGTCCGGGACGGTCCGGATCGGCGACCGCGACGTGACGCGGCTGCCGCCCGGACGCCGCGACGTCGGCATGGTGTTCCAGGACTACGCGCTCTTCCCGCACATGACCGTGGCCGACAACATCGCCTATCCGCTGCGCATCAAGAAGGTCACCAAGGCGGAGCGGCGCGCCGCCGCGGCCGAGGTGGCGGGCTCGCTCGGCCTGTCCGACCTGCTGGAGCGGCGTCCGGCCGAGCTGAGCGGCGGGCAGCAGCAGCGGGTCGCGCTCGCCCGCGCGATGGCGGCCCGCCCGACGGTGTTCCTGCTGGACGAGCCGCTCTCCAACCTCGACGCGCGGCTCCGCCTCGAAGCCCGCACGTTCCTGAAGAAGCTCCAGCACGAGCTGGGCGTGACGACGCTGTTCGTGACGCACGACCAGGCCGAGGCGCTGGCGATGGCCGACCGCATCGCGGTCATGGAGGCCGGGCGGATCAGGCAGGTCGGGACGCCCGCCGAGGTGTTCCGGCGTCCGGCGAACCTGTTCGTCGCGTCGTTCATCGGCTCGACGCCGATGAACCTCCTGGAAGGCCGCGTGGCGCACGGCCTGGTGGAGGCGGCCGGAGCGCGGCTGCGCCCGCCCGTCCGCGTCGCGGACGGCGAGCCGGTCGTCTACGGCGTCCGGCCCGAATATCTCGACTATTCGCCGTCCCCGGTGGACGAGGCGTTCCGCGGAAGGGTCGTCGTGGTGGAGAACCTGGGTACCAGCTCATTGGTGACCCTCGAGACGGAGGGCGGCGCGCTCGTGCACGTCGTCGTCCCGGAGGGCGCCGAACCCGGACCGGGCGACGTGGGCTGGGCGAGCCCGCGCCCGGGCCGGTCACTGCTCTACCGCGAGGGGACGCTGATGACGGACGACGTGGCGGCGGCGGCATGATCCGGTTCGAGGGCGTGTGGACGCTGGAGGACCGGCTCGAACGGATCATGCGCGAGGTGCCGTTCGAGGTGCCGCCGGGGACCGCCGCGCTGACCGTCCGGCTGCGCTTCGAAGGCGGGGTGATCGACCTCGGCTGCGGCGGGCCGGACGGGTTCCGGGGCTGGTCGGGCGGCGCGCGCGACACCTACACGATCGCCGCCGACTGGGCGACGCCCGGCTACCTGCCCGGTGAGCTGGAGCCGGGGGAGTGGCAGGTGTGGCTGCGGCTGCACCGCGTCCCGCCGGAGGGCGTGCCGTACGAGGTGACGGTCGAGTTGCACGACCGCGTGCCGGAACGTCCGGAGTATCCGCTGCCGCCTGTCGTTTCGGACCGTCCGGCGCGGCGGGGCGGACTTCCCGCGCCGTCCGGTATGCGGTGGCTGGCCGGAGATCTGCACGCGCACACCGTGCACAGCGACGGGACGCTGACGGTGCCCGAGCTGGCCGACCTCGCGGTGAGGCAGGGCCTCGACTTCCTCGCCGTCACCGACCACAACACCGTCAGCCACCATCCGGAACTGCCCGGAGTGGCGAAGCGCGCGGGGATCGTCCTGGTGCCGGGGCAGGAGGTCACGACCGACTACGGGCACGCCAACGTGTTCGGCGACACCGGGTGGGTCGACTTCCGGCGTCCGGCCGACGAGTGGGACGCGCCCGGCGGCGTCCTGTCGATCAACCATCCGCTGTCCGGGGACTGCGCGTGGCGGCATCCCGTCCCGCCCGGACGGCGCGCCCGGCACGTCGAGCTGTGGCATTCGTCCTGGTGGGACCGGACGTGGGGCGCGCCGCTCGCCTGGGCCGCGCTCTGGCGGGACGACACGGTCGCGCTCGGCGGCAGCGACTTCCACGACCCCGCCCAGCACAAGTCGCTCGGCGAGCCGACCACCTGGGTGCTCGCCGAGGACGCGTCCCCGGAGGCGGTCGTCGCCGCGATCGCCGCCGGGAGGACGGCCGTGACGAACGGCCGCACCGGGCCGATCCTGCTGCGCGTCGGCGACGAGCTGCACGCGCTCGACGCCGACGGGTCCGTCCTGTGCGGGCCGGACGGGCGGCGGACGGCCGTGCGCGGCGACCGGGTGGCGCTGCCCGCGTCCGGCACCGGAACACACCGCCTCGAAACGGACAGGAACGAGGTGATCGCGCTATGCGGTTGAACGAGGATGGCCTGGTGGTGGTTCCCCACACCCACTGGGACCGCGAGTGGTACCTGCCGTTCCAGCGGTTCCGGCTGCGGCTGGTCGGGCTGCTGGACGACGTGCTCGCCCGGATGGACCGCGACCCCCGGCTGCGGTTCACGCTGGACGGCCAGATGGCCGCCGTGGACGACTACCTGGAGATCCGTCCGGAGCGCGCGGAGCTGGTCGCCCGGCTCGTCCGGGACGGGCGGCTCGCGGTCGGCCCGTGGCAGATCCTCATGGACGAGTTCCTGTGCTCGGGCGAGACGATCGTGCGGAACCTGGAGCTCGGCCTGCGCCGCGCGGACGACCTGGGCGGCGCGATGCGGGTCGGCTACCTGCCCGACATGTTCGGGCATGTCGCGCAGATGCCGCAGATCCTGCGCGGCTTCGGGATCGACCGGGCGTGCGTGTGGCGCGGCGTCCCGGAGCGCGTGACGACGCACGCGTTCGCCTGGCGGGCCCCGGACGGCTCCGCCGTCCGCACCGAGTACCTGCCCGGCGGGTACGGCAACGCCGTCCACATGTTCGACGACGACGGGCTTCTCGACGACCGCGCGAACGACGTCGCGGCGTGGCTGCGCCAGTGGCGTCCCGAAGGCGGCGAGTGCCTCGCGATGTACGGCTCGGACCACACCGCGCCCGCCGCCGACCTGGCCGAGCAGGTCGAACGCGCGTCGCTGCCCATGCGGTTGGCGACGCTGGGCGAGTTCCTCACCGACGCGTCGGTCGAGGGCTTGCCCGTAGTCGAAGGCGAGATGCGCTCGCACGCGCGCGCGAACATCCTGCCCGGCGTGTTCTCGGTGCGGATCCCGCTGAAGGCGGCGATGGGCGCGGCCGAGCGCCGCGTCGCCCGCTACGCCGAACCGCTCGCCGCGCTCTGGCTCCCGGACGGCTCGGCCGACCGGTTCCTGGAGCTGGCGTGGCGCAAGCTGATCGAGGTGAGCTGCCACGACTCGGTCACCGGCTGCGGCAGCGACGCCACCGCGCAGCAGGTCGCGGCCCGGATGGCCGAGGCAGAGCAGCTCGGCCACGCGGTGTTCGACCTGGCCACGGGCCGTCTCGCCGCCGGAGTCGATCGCAGCGACCATCTGGTCGTGAACCCGTCGCCGGCGCGTCGGCGCGGGGTCGTGCGGATCGGCGGCGACCCGGTGCTGGTCGAGGTCCCGGCGCTCGGCTACGCGACCGCGCGGTCGGCGGCCGTCCAGCCGCGGCGTCCCGCGCGGATCGTGGGGGACCGTCCGGCGAACGGCCTGGCCGAGCTCCGCGACTTCGGCCGGATCGTGGACGGCGGCGACGTCGGCGACACCTACAACTACGCGCCGCCGAAGACCGACGCCGTGGTGGACGAGCCGGTGTCCGAATACCTCCAGATCTGCGAGACGGGTCCGGTCGTGGCGTCGGTGGCGCTGAACCGCGAGTACCGGTGGCCCGTCGAGGCGGGCGCGGACACGCGCTCGGCGACGACCGCGAAGGTCGCCGTCCACACGCTCGCCGAGGTGCACGCGGACGAGCCGTACGCCCGGCTGTTCATCGCGTTCGACAACCCGTGCCGCGACCACCGCGTCCGGCTGCACCTGCCGCTGCCGCGCCGCGCCGACCGGTCGTTCGGGGAAGGTCAGTTCGCGGTGGTCGAGCGCGGGCTGACCGGCGAGGGCGGCCACGGCGAGTTCCCGATCCCGACGTTCACCGCGCACGCGTTCGTCGCGGCGGGCGGCCTCGCGGTGCTGCTCCGGCACGTCACCGAGTACGAGGTCGTGAACGACGGGACCGAGCTGGCGCTGACGCTGCTGCGCTCGGTGGAGATGCTCTCGCGCGACGACAACGGGCTGCGGGAGGAGCCCGCCGGGCCGCAGGTCTTCACCCCGGACGCCCAGTGCCTCGGCCGCCAGGGCTTCGAGCTGGCGCTGATGCGCTACGAGGGCGACCGGCCGGGTCCGGAGGTGATCGCGGCGGCCGAGCTGTTCGGGCACGAGCCGAAGGCGGTCCGGGGCACCGCGCCCGAGGGGACGCCCGGCCCCGAACCGCGTTCGGGTCTGGACGTCGCCGGGGACGGCGTCGTCCTGTCGTCGCTGCGCCGCCGGGACGGGATCCTCGAACTGCGCATGGTCAACGAGCGGCCCGAACCGTCCGAGGCGGTCATGACCGGCGACTTCACCTCGGCGACGCGCTGCGACCTCGCGGGCCGTCCGACCGAGCCGCTGGACGCCACGACGGGCCGCTGCGTCCTGCCGCTGCGTCCCTGGGAGATCGCGACGCTGGCGCTCGGCTGATCCGCCAGACCGCCAGACCCCCGGCCCGCCGGCGGCTCAGTGGGTCGGGGGCTGCGGGCCGTGGTGGGCCGGGGACGGGGCGTGCGTCCCCGCCGCGGCCATCGCGGCCCCCACGATCCCGGCGTTGTTGATCAGGGCGGCGGGCACGATCGGCGCCCGCACGCCCTCGATCAGGTGGACGAACCGGTCCGCCTTGCGGCTCACGCCGCCGCCGAGGATGAACAGCGACGGGTTGACCAGCCCCTCCAGCCGGGTGAGGTACTCGCTCACCCGCTCCGCCCACTCGTGCCAGCCCAGGTTCTTCTCGTCGCGGACCCGCGCCGACGCGCGCTTCTCGGCGTCCTTGCCGCGGATCTCGATGTGCCCGAACTCGGTGTTCGGCACGAGCACGCCGTCGGTGAACAGCGCGCTGCCGATGCCCGTGCCGAGCGTGAGCAGGACGACCGTCCCCGGCCGTCCGCGGCCCGCCCCGTGCGTCATCTCGGCGACCCCGGCGGCGTCGGCGTCGTTGAGGACGGTCACCCGCCGCCCGGTCGCCTCCGAGAACAGCGCCGCCGCGTCCGTCCCGATCCAGGCGCGGTCCACGTTCGCGGCGGTCGTGGTCGTCCCGTTGACCACCACGCCGGGATAGGTGATCCCGATCGGGCCGTCCCCGCCGAGGCGCGCGGCGACGTCGGCGACCGCGCTCGCGACGGCGTCCGGACGGGACGGGGCCGGCGTCGCCACCCGCAGCCGCTCCGAGGTCAGCTCGCCCGTGCTGAGATCGACCGACGCGCCCTTGATGCCCGATCCTCCGATGTCGATGCCCAGCATCTCCATGCTCTCTGCCTACCCCCGCTCGTCCCGGTCCAGCCTAAAGATCATTCCAAGCCGGACCTTATGGAAACCCCCGGCCGTCGTCACACTGGGGATGTGTACGACTTCGACATCCTCGTGCTCGGGTCGGGCCCCGGCGGGCAGCGCGCCGCCATCGCCGCGGCCAAGCTCGGCCGCCGGGCGGCGGTCGTGGACCGCCGCGACATGATCGGCGGCGTCTGCATCAACACCGGGACGATCCCGTCCAAGACTTTGCGCGAGGCGGTCCTGTACCTCACCGGGCTCAGCCAGCGCGAGCTGTACGGGCAGAGCTACCGGGTCAAGGAGGACATCACCGTCGCCGACCTCGGGATGCGCACCCGGCACGTGGTCGGCCGCGAGATCGACGTGGTGCGCAGCCAGCTCGCCCGCAACCACGTGACCGTCCTGCCCGGCACCGGGCGGTTCCTCGACCCGCACACGATCGGCGTCGCGTCCGGGACCGGCGCCGATCCGGCGCGCCGGGAGACCAGGGTCACCGCCGAGCGGATCGTGATCGCCACCGGCACCCGCCCGGCCCGTCCGGACTCGGTGGAGTTCGACGACCGGACCGTGATCGACTCCGACGGGATCATCCACCTGGAGCGCATCCCGCAGTCGATGGTCGTGGTCGGCGCGGGCGTGATCGGGATCGAGTACGCCTCGATGTTCGCCGCCCTCGGCACCAAGGTCACCGTGGTCGAGCGGCGCGAGCGGATGCTCGACTTCTGCGACCTGGAGATCGTCGAGGCGCTCAAGTACCACCTGCGCGACCTCGCGGTCACCTTCCGGTTCCGGGAGACCGTCGCGGCCGTCGAGCGGCGCGGCCGGGGCGCGATCACCGTGCTGGAGAGCGGCAAGCGCATCCCGGCCGACACCGTGATGTACTCCGCCGGCAGGCACGGGATGACCTCCGAGCTGAACCTGGAGGCGGCCGGCCTGACCGCCGACGGGCGCGGCCGGATCCGGGTGGACGGCGACTACGCCACCGAGACCCCGCACATCTACGCCGTGGGCGACGTGATCGGCTTCCCGTCCCTCGCCGCGACCTCGATGGAGCAGGGCCGGCTCGCCGCGCACCACGCGTGCGGCGAGCCGGCCGCCCGGATGCCGGACCAGCAGCCCATCGGGATCTACACCATCCCCGAGATCAGCTTCGTCGGGCGCACCGAGGACGAGCTGACCGAGGCGAAGATCCCGTTCGAGGTCGGGGTGTCGAGGTACCGCGAGCTGGCCCGCGGCCAGATCATCGGCGACTCCTACGGGATGCTGAAGCTGCTGGTGGCGCCGGACGACCGGTCGCTGCTCGGCGTGCACGTGTTCGGCACCGGCGCCACCGAGCTGGTGCACATCGGGCAGACCGTGATGGGCTGCGGCGGCACCGTCGACTACCTGGTCAACGCGGTCTTCAACTATCCGACCCTGGCCGAGTCGTACAAGGTCGCCGCGCTGGACGCGATGAACAAGATGCGTCAGATAGCGCGGTTGACCGAGCTGACCGGCGGACCGGCCGCGGGGGCGGCCGGTGAAGGCGGGGAACCGGGGGAGTGAAGTCCCGCCGCGTCGGCGGAGGCGTCGTGCCGGGAACGGCGGACGGGGCCGTCCCGGCGCGCGTCAGGACGACCAGAGCAGCGTGGCGAGCTCCGCGTCGATGTCGATGAAGCGCGGCTCCTGCCCGGCGGGGACGACCTGGTAGGTGCGGTGCAGGAAGTCGGCGAGCGGGCTGAGCGGCGCCTCGAACAGCGCGTCGCCGAACGGCGAGCTGAGCGCGATGTCGAGGGTCTCGTCGTCGTCGGCCGAGGGCCAGACCTCCACGTCGCCGTCCCCGACGCGGCGCACGATGCCGACGGTGAGCAGCTCGCGCGCGAAGATCCACTCGACCGGCTCGTCGTCGCCGACGTAGAAGGCCATGCGGATCGCGTAGGGGTCGTCGGCCGCGTAGGACAGGCCGGCGAGGAGGGGGACGGTCGTGCGGTCGGGGACGACGAGGCGGAGGCCCAGCTCTGCTGAGACGGTGGTGCTGCTGCTGTTCATGGCCATTCCTTCGGACGTCGGTCCCGCGGTGCGGCGGGCGTTGGGTGGGAACTTCACTCCTCTCACGGATGTCCCCGCGATCTATGACGCGTAACTGGGCCGAGTTGTGGGAACATTCCGCCGGCTCGCTCTCGTGTGATCAAAATCACGTTGCGGCAAACGCCTGCTGACCTGGGCAATTGGATCATTTCGCGCTCCCCGTTCGTTGTGTTCTACCGACGGACCCCGCTCGGCCGTGTGACGATCGAGAGGGCCCGTCCGGACCGAATAAAACGGGCATGATGCGCATCATGGCCATCGCCCCCTGACCTTGGGTAAAAGCGTGGCTATTGACTCGGAAAAGGATCGGCCGTCCCGCCTGGAGCGCTTCCAGGCCCGCGTCCGCCGCAACCGGGCGACGCACCTCGCCTGGCGCGGCGGCGTGCTGCTCGTCGGCGGCGCGGTGCTGGTGGTGGGCATCGTCATGATGGTCACGCCGGGGCCGGGCATCCTCGGCATCGTCCTCGGCCTGGCGATCCTCGCCACCGAGTTCGCCTGGGCGCGGCACGCGCTGCGCAAGGCCCGCGCCGCCGCCGACAAGGCGAAGCAGAAGGCGCGCGCGAAGGGCTCGCGCCGCCGCGCCGCCCGGGACTGAGCCCGGCGGCTTCCGGTTCGTCCTGGTCTGGCCGGTGATGCCGGGCGTTTACCCAACCGGGAGCGCGACCTGGTCTTACGGCAGGTCGCCGCCGGAAACGTCCCCCTTGCCGCCGTCCAGGGGAGGACCTCGTGACCAGCTCGCCGTTCGGATCGTTCTTCGACGACCCCTTCCGCGGCTTCGACGCGCTCGGCAGCCGGATCTTCGGGGGCGAGTCGTGGCCGCCCGCGCGGCCCGGCGTGCAGCGCGTGGACGTCGGCCGGCTGCTCAGCGAGCAGGGGCGCGAACTGCTGGTCCGCGCGGTCCAGAACGCGGCCGAGCGGGGCGCGCCCGACCTCGACACCCTCGACATGCTGAACGCCGCCGCGCAGGCCGACCCGGCGCGGACGCTGCTGCGCGCGGCCGGGGCCGACCCGGACGGCCTGACCAAGGCCGTCGACGAGGCGCTCGCCGGGTCCCCGGGAGCGCCGCCCACGACGTTCACGCCGTCCGCCAAGCGCGCCCTGCTGGACGCGCAGCGGATCTCCCGGGTGCTCGGATCGTCCTACATCGGGCCCGAGCACCTAGTCCTCGCGCTCGCCGCGAACTCCGACGGGGCCGCCGCCAAGCTGCTGGCGTCGCAGGGCGTCACCGTGGACGACCTCCAGAACGCGCTGGCCGGAGAGCAGCAGCGATCGCCCGGCGCGTCCGGCGCGTCCGGCGGGCAGACGCAGCGAGGCGGGCAGGCACAGCGGGGCGGCGGTGAGACGCCCACCCTGGACGAGTACGGACGCGATCTCACCGAGGAGGCCCGCCAGGGGAACCTGGACGCGGTCGTCGGCCGCGAGGACGAGATCGAGCAGGCCGTCGAGGTGCTGTCCCGGCGCACCAAGAACAATCCCTGCCTGATCGGCGAGCCCGGCGTCGGCAAGACCGCGATCGTGGAGGGCATCGCCCAGCGGATCGTGAACGGCAGTGTCCCGGACACGCTGAAGGGCAGGCGGGTCGTCGCGCTCGACCTCACCGGCATGGTCGCCGGGTCCAAGTACCGCGGCGAGTTCGAGGAGCGGATCAAGAAGGTCGTCGACGAGATCCGGGCCGCCTCCGACCACCTGATCATCTTCATCGACGAGGTGCACACCCTGGTCGGCGCGGGCTCGGCCGAGGGCGGCATGGACGCCGCGAACATCCTCAAGCCCGCGCTGGCGCGCGGCGAGCTGCACGTCGTCGCGGCCACCACGATCGATGAGTACCGCAGGAACATCGAGAAGGACGCCGCGCTGGAGCGCCGGTTCCAGCCCGTCCTGGTCGCCGAGCCGACCGTCGGGCAGACCGTGGAGATCCTCGCCGGGCTCCGCGACGCCTACGAGGCGCACCACCAGGTGAAGATTACCGACGACGCGCTGGACGCCGCCGCGACCATGTCCGACCGCTACGTCTCCGACCGGTTCCTGCCGGACAAGGCGATCGACCTGATGGACCAGGCGGCGGCGCGGGTCCGGCTGCGCTCGGCGGTGCCCCGGCAGGACGTCCGGGAGCTGGAGGAGCGGCTCGACCGGCTGCACCGCGACAAGGACCAGGCCGTCTCCGCCGAGGACTACGACCGGGCCAAGCAGCTGACCGCCGAGATCGAGCGGGTGCGGCCCGAACTGGAGAACGCCCGGCACGGCCACGACGACGCGCCGGAGGTCACCGCGACCGACATCGCCGAGGTCGTGTCGCGCCGCACCGGCATCCCGGTCGCGCAGCTCACCGAGGAGGAGCGGGACCGGCTGCTGCGGCTGGAGGAGCACCTGCACGAGCGGGTCATCGGCCAGGACCGGGCGGTGGACGCGGTCGCCGAGGCGGTGCGCCGGTCCCGCGCGGGACTGTCCGACCCGAACCGGCCCATCGGCAGCTTCCTGTTCCTCGGCCCGACCGGCGTCGGCAAGACCGAGCTGGCGCGCGCCCTCGCGGACGTGCTGTTCGGCGGCGTCGACCACATGATCCGCATCGACATGTCGGAGTACCAGGAGAAGCACACCGTCGCCCGGCTGGTCGGCGCGCCGCCCGGCTACGTCGGCTACGACGAGGCGGGGCAGCTCACCGAGGCCGTCCGGCGGCGCCCGCACAGCGTGATCCTCTTCGACGAGATCGAGAAGGCGCACCCGGACGTGGCGAACATCCTGCTCCAGGTCCTCGACGACGGCCGCCTGACCGACGGGCAGGGCCGCACGGTCGACTTCTCCAACGCGCTCGTCATCATGACCAGCAACATCGGCGCGCAGCTCATCCTGGACGACACTGGCGGCGAGGACGCCCTGCGCGGCCGGCTCATGGACCTGCTCCAGCACACGCTCCGTCCCGAACTGCTCAACCGCATCGACGAGGTCGTGATCTTCGACCGGCTCGGCCGGGGCGAGCTGCTGCAGATCGTGGACCTGCTGCTGGAGAACACGCGGCGCAGGCTCCGCGGCCAGGACGTCGCCCTCGACGTCACCACCGCCGCCAAGGAGTACCTCGCCGAGCAGGGCCACCAACCCGAGTTCGGGGCGCGGCCGCTGCGGCGGACCGTCCAGCGCGAGGTGGACAACCAGCTCTCCCGGATGCTGCTGAGCGACGAGCTCAGCGAGGGCGACACGGTCACCGTGGACCACGTCGACGGCCGCCTCGACTTCCGCGTCGCCCGCGGCGGCGAACACTCCAGCACGATGCCGATGCCGCCCGCCGGAACGGGCGAGTCGTCCGCGTCGTCCGGCTCGTCCGCGCCGGGGAACGGGCCGTCGCCGGACGCCAGGCGGGCCACGAGCTGACCGGGCCCGTGCGTCGGCGGCATGGCGGCGGCGACCGTCCGCACCGGTCCGCGTCGGTGTGGGCCCTGCTCCGCGGCGGGCGGGCCGTGGCCGAACCCGAGCCCGAGCCCGGGCCGGACGGTCCGCCGCCGCCGTCCCGCGAGCTGGTCGTGTTCCTGCGGGACGTGGGCGCGGCGCTGTGCCGCAGCGGCGACGCGTCCAACCGGATCGCCGAGCGGCTGGACGAGCTGGCGAAGCAGTACGGCGCGCCGGGCGTGAAGTTCATCATCCTGCCGACCGGCCTGTTCGTGCGGGTCGGCGAGGGCGAGGACTCCGCCGTCGACTTCGCGCCGATCTCGGGCGGCGACCTGCGCCTCGACCAGATCGCGCAGCTGTACGGCCTGGTCGCCGAGGCCGAGCGGACGCGGATGTCACCGCTCGAGGGCCAGGCGAGGCTCCAGAAGATCCTCGCGTCGCCGCCGCGGTTCGCGCCGTGGGCGACGCTCGCCGCGAACATCCTGATGACGCTCGGGCTCGGGCTGATCCGCAACCCGGTGCCGACCGCGATGTTCGGCTACCTGGCCCTCGGCGGCGTCGCCGGCGGGCTGCGGCTGCTGGCGCACCGGTTCCCCGGATTCGCGCCGAGCCTGCCGGTGGCGGCCTCGATGGCCGCGTCGATCATCGCCGCCGCGGTGTCGGGGGCCGTCGCGGCGGGGGACACGAGCCAGCTGCTGGTGCCCGCGCTGGTCACCTTCCTGCCGGGCGCCGCGCTGACGAACGCGACGATCGAGCTGGCGGGCGGCGCGATCGTGTCCGGCGCGTGCCGCCTGGTCGCGGCCATGATGACCCTGCTGCTGCTCGCGTTCGGCATCGCCGCCGGGCTCCAGCTCGCCGGGCCGGAGCAGGTCGGCGGCCGCGTCCCGGCGCTCGGCGGCTGGGCCCCGCTGCTCGGCGTCGCGGTGCTCGGACTCGGCATGGCCCTGAACGCCGCCGCTCCGACGAGATCGCTGCTGTGGCTCCTGCTCGTGATGTACGTGGTGTGGTCGGTCCAGCTCGCGGGAAACTCCTTCGGGAGCACCCTGCTCGGCGCCTTCCTCGGCGGCGCGGTGCTCACGCCCGCCGCCTACGCGGTGCAGGGCCGGCTCGGCGGACCGCCCGCCCAGGTCAGCTTCCTGCCCGCGTTCTGGCTGCTGGTGCCGGGCGCGCTCGGGCTGACCGGGGTGTCGTCGCTGGTGACGGGGACCAGCGACGCGGCCACCGGCCTGCTCACACTGGTCAACGCGCTGGTCACGGTCGTGGCGATCGCGCTCGGCGTGCTGGTCGGGTCGTCCCTCACCCGGACGACCGTGCACGCCGCGGGCCGGTCGGCCGGTGCGCCCGCGGCCTAGCCTGGACGCGGCCGGAGCGGAGGACGAGGTGGGGAACGAGAGCTTCAGCGGCCGGCTCAACTGGCTGCGCGCCGGGGTGCTCGGCGCGAACGACGGCATCGTCTCGACGGCGGGGATCGTGGTCGGCGTCGCCGGCGCGACCACCGACGAGGGGACGCTGCTGCTCGCGGGCCTGTCCGGGCTGCTCGCCGGATCGCTGTCGATGGCGGCGGGGGAGTACGTCTCGGTCAGCGCCCAGCGCGACACCGAGCGGGCGTTCCTCGCCACCGAGCGCCGCGAGCTGTCGGACGACCCGGACGCCGAACTCGACGAGCTGACCCGGGCCTACGTGGACAAGGGCCTCTCGGCCGGCCTGGCCAGGCAGGTCGCGGTCGAGCTGACGGCCCGCGACCCCCTCGCCGCGCACGCCGAGGTCGAGGCCGGGGTGGATCCGGAGGAGCTCATCAACCCGTGGCAGGCGGCGCTCGCGAGCTTCGTCGCGTTCACGGTCGGCGCGCTGCTGCCGCTGCTGGCGATCGTGCTGCCGCCGCCGTCCGCGCGGGTGCCGGTCACCGTCGTGGCGGTGGTGCTCGGGTTGACGCTGTGCGGCTGGACGAGCGCGCGGCTCGGGAACGCGCCGCCCGGCCGGGCCGTGGTGCGCAACGTCCTCGGCGGCCTCATCGCGATGGCCGTCACCTACCTCGCGGGCCACCTGCTCGGCGCCGGCGGCGCCTGACCCCGCGCGCCTCGGGCGGCTCCAGAGGATTTTGCTCAGCCGGGGCGCGGGCATGGTCTTCGCCGGAGCCCCGCGCGGAGAGTGTCCCGGACATGATCGGTCAACTCAGCCGCCACTGGTGGGTCCTGCTCGTCCGGGGCGCGGTGGCGGTGCTGTTCGGGGTGCTCGCCCTCTTCTGGCCCGGCATCACGGTCTGGGCGCTCACCGTCCTGTTCGGCGCGTACGCGCTGGTCGACGGCGTGTTCTCGCTGGCCGGGGCGTTCCAGGGGGTGCCGGGGCAGTCGCGCGCCTGGCTCGCGGTCGCCGGGATCTGCGGCATCCTGCTCGGCCTGATGGCGTTCGCGTGGCCGGGCGCCACCGCGCTGGTCCTGCTCATGCTGATCGCGGCGTGGGCGGTGGTCACCGGCGTCCTGGAGATCGTCGGCGCGGTCCGGATGCGCCGGACGATCGACGACGCGTGGCTGTTCGGGGTGTCCGGCGCGGTGTCGGTGGTCTTCGGCGTGCTGCTGTTCGTGTGGCCCGCGTCGGGGGCCCTCGCGGTGGTGTGGCTGATCGGCCTGTTCGCGATCGTGACGGGCGCGATGATGATCGGCGCGGCGTTCCGGCTGCGCAGGCTGGGCGAGCGGGCCGGCGCGCACCGCGTCGGACGCCAGTACGGCTGAGGAACCCGATCACGCTGCTGGAACGCCTGGTCCGACGCCGGCGCGGTGTCGGGAGGCGTCAGGAGACCGGAAGCCAGCAGGGCTCGGAGCCGGGCCGGAACAGCCGGGGCGACGTGGCGCTGGTGCGGCGCAGCGACGCCGGGAGGATCTCCAGGTAGCGGGCCACGCCGGTGACCACGGCGTGCTCGGCGTCGTCGGCGAGGTAGACCGGGAGACCGGTCGCCTCGCGCAGCACGCCGGGCAGGCCCTTCAGCCGCGCCCCGCCGCCGGTGAGCAGCATGCCGGTGGGGATGATGTCGGCCGACAGCTCCGGCGGGCACAGGGCCAGCGCGGTCCGGACCGTCCCGATGATCTCCTCCAGCGGGGCCGCGACGGCGCGCTCGACGTCGGTGGCCGACAGCACGGTCGTGCCCGGCAGGCCGGTCGCGAGGTTGCGGCCGTGCACGACGATCCGGCGGGTGCGCTGGCGGCCGCGCGGGCGCAGCGCGCCGACCGAGAGCTTGGCCTCCTCGGCGGTCTGCTCGGCGATGAGCAGCCCGTCGCGGCGGCGGACGAGCGCCGCGATCGCGCGGGACAGGTCGTCCCCGCCCACCCGCACGTGGTGCGCGCAGATCATCCCGCCGCAGGCGAGCACGGCGACGCTGGTCGCGGTCGCGCCGACGTCCACGACCATGGTCGCCAGCGGCCCGTCCACCGGGAGGTCCGCGCCGAGCGCGGCGGCCAGCGGCGTCGGGACCAGGTGCGCCTGCCGCGTGCCGACCGAGTACAGCACCTCCCGGACGGCCCGCTCCTGCACGTCGGTCAGCGTGGTCGGCACGGCCACCGCCAGCCGCGGCTTCACCAGGTACGGACGCCGTCCCTGCGCGAACCGGACCAGGCGGCGCAGCAGCCGCGCGGCGGGCTCGGTGTCGATCGGGACGCCCGCCTCGAACGGCCGCTGGAACCGCACCCACGGCAGGGCGCGCCGCCGCATCTCGGCGGCCGACTCCCCGGCGGCGAGCACCCGGCCGGTGCGCACGCAGGTCGCCAGCAGGGGCGGCTGCGCCATGACCTCCTCGCGTCCCCGGACGCGCACCCGCACGCTGCGCGAGCCGAGGTCGAGGGCGATGTCGGGGGAGAAGACCGGGTTCATGGACGCCACCTCCCGCGTTTCCCCGCGCCGGCGCGCCCGGGCGGGCCGGCGGGCGGCCGGGAGGCGGCCGGGTCGAGGCCGGGAAGGGGTGCGCGCCGCTCCGGATTGTCCATGATCGTTTCATGCCCGCGCCGGGGTCCGGCCTAGGTCAAACGAGCATCATGATTCCGCCGGGCCGGCCCCGCCGAGCAGGTCGGGGGTGACCGGGCGGCCCGCGACCGTGGTCGAGTAGACGACGGTCGTCGCGGTCGTGCCGAACCGGGCGAGGCCCGCGACCGCCTCCTCCAGGTGCCGCATCGACCGGGCGGCGACCTTGGCGATGAAGCAGTCCTCGCCGGTGACGTGGTGGCACTCGACCACCTCGGGCACCGCCCGCATCCGCGCCACGTACTCGCGGTGGTCGCTGCCCGGGAACTTCACCCGCACGAAGGCGAGGATCGGCAGCCCGACGGCCTCCAGGTTCACCCGCGCGGTGAACCCCTCGACGACGCCGCGCTCCCGGAGCCGCCGGACCCGCTCGGCGACCGCCGGGGACGTCAGCGCGACCCGCCGTCCGAGTTCGGTGAAGCTGATCCG
This sequence comes from Actinomadura gamaensis, assembly GCF_042652125.1. Lineage (NCBI taxonomy): Bacteria > Bacillati > Actinomycetota > Actinomycetes > Streptosporangiales > Thermomonosporaceae > Actinomadura > Actinomadura gamaensis. The sequence goes on from NZ_JBHSIT010000006.1 coordinate 443,548, forward strand.
CGCGTCCTCCTGGAGCTCGGCGAGGATCCGCCAGTCCGTGGCGTCCATACTCATGTGCCGACCGTACCTTGAGATTTAAAGTCCGAGCCGCTCAGTACCTTAAAGTTCGTCTGCCGCCGACCGGAACGATCGGGATAGCTTCCGGGCCATGATCCTTCCCGGCACGGCCTTCGCGGCCGATCGCGACCAGCGGCAGCACCTGTTCGACACGCTCGTCGGGCTCGTCCAGGAGCATCTGGACGGGCTCGCCGGGCTGCGCGTCACCCCGGACGTCACCCCGGGCGCGCTGCGCGCCGGCCTCGAGCGGTTCGACTTCGAGGACGGGATCGACCCCGGCGAGGCGCTGGCCGAGACCGCCCGGATGCTGCGGGACGGCATCGTGCACACCGCCCACCCGTCCTACTTCGGCCTGTTCAACCCCGCGCCGGCGCTGATGGGCGTGCTCGGCGAGGCCCTGGCCGCCGCGTTCAACCCGCAGCTCGCCGCCTGGTCGCACGCGCCCGCCGCCGCCGAGATCGAGCGGCACGTGCTCGGCTTCCTCGGCGCGCGGCTCGGCTGGGACGCCGGCGGGACCGCCGGCCACTTCACCACCGGCGGGGCCGAGGCGAACCTGACCGGGGTGCTGCTCGCCCTCACCCGCGCGTTCCCCGAGGTCGGACGCGACGGGCTCCGCGCCCTTCCGGGCCGTCCGGTCCTGTACGCGAGCGCCGAGAGCCACCTCGCCTGGCTGAAGATCGCGCATTCGTGCGGGCTGGGCCGGGACGCCGTCCGGCTCGTCCCCGTCGATCCTGATCTGCGCATGGACGTGGCGGCGCTCGCCGGACTCGTCGCGGACGACCGCCGCGCGGGCCACCTGCCGTTCCTCCTGGTCGGGACGGCCGGGACGACCAGCGCGGGCGTCATCGACCCGCTCCCGGAACTCGCCGATCTCGCCGCGGCCGAGGGCCTGAGCTTCCACGTGGACGCCGCGTGGGCGGGCGCCGTCGCCCTCTCGGACCGCCTGCGCCCGCTCCTGGACGGCATCGAACGCGCCGACTCGGTGACGCTCGACGCGCACAAGTGGCTCGCGATGCCGATGGGCGCGGGAACGTTCCTGACCCGCGACGCGTCCGGGCTGCGCGAGGCGTTCTCCGTCCACACCGCCTATATGCCGGACGAGCTCCCCGGCACCGTCGACCCCTACTCCAGCTCGGTGCAGTGGTCGCGGCGCGCCATGGGCGTGAAGCTGTTCCTGACCCTCGCCGCGGCCGGACGCACCGGATACGCCGACCTCATCGAGCACCAGACCGCCCTCGGCGACCTGCTGCGCCGCCGCCTCGCCGAGACCGGCTGGACGATCCTCGCCCCGACCCCGCTGCCCGTCGTCTGCTTCACCCGCCCGGACGCCACGGCGGAGGACCTCGAAGGCATCGCCGGCCGGATCGTCCGCGGCGGTCGCGCCTGGATCTCGACGACGCGGCCGGCGGGGCGTCCGGCGCTGCGGGCCTGCATCACCAACTTCACCACGACCGGGAAGGAGGTCGAGGCCCTGGTCCGCCTGCTGTGACCGCGGGACGCCCGGAGGTTCAGGCCGGCTCGTCGAGCAGGGCGCGGGCGGCAGCGGCGGCGGGCGGCTCGGGGTGGTGCTCGGCCATCAGCGTCAGGACGCGGTCCCGCCACGGATGGTCGGACTCGGCGAACAGCCCGAGCAGCCGGGCGAACTTGTCCGCCGGCCAGCCGGTGTAGCCCAGCTCGGTGATGATCGCGAGCGGGGTGTGCTCGCCGCTCTCCATCCCCGCCGCGACCATGTCGATCAGCGCCCACATGTCGGACCCGTCCGGCGCGGGCTCCGGCAGGGCGGCGCGTTCCATGTCGCCGAGCCGGTTGCGGGCCAGCGAGCCGAGCGCGGGGTCGTCGGCAAGGCTCGCCAGCGCCTCCATGCCGGCCAGGCCGAACGCCGTGCCGTACTTGCCGGACAGGACGTCCAGCCCGGCCCGGCGGGCGCTGGGGGAGACGTCCCGGAGCGCCGCCGCGAACCCGGCCGCGCCGTCCTCGGCCGTCCGGCCGCCGCGCGCGAGCCAGAGCCGCGCCTCCGGGTCCACCATGAACGACGGGTAGAACGGCAGCGCCTCCAGCAGCCCGGCCGCGTCGTCGCCGGCGTGGTCGCCGACCATCGGCACCCGGATCCCGGTCGCGTCCTCCAGCAGGACGCGGCCGACCGACCGGCCGAGCGGCGTGATCCCGACCCGCCCGGCGGCCTGCTCGACCAGGCCGCACTCCGTCAGCGCGTCCAGGTGGTGCCGCATGGTGTTCTGGCCGTCCGCGTCGAGCCACGGCGTGATGCTCGTGCGCGGGATCGGCTGGTCGTAGGTGTAGATCGAGATCAGCAGGTTGCCGGCGAGCCCCTGGGCCTCGGCGGGCCGGTCCCGGCCGACGCCGCCCCACTCGTCCAGCATGGCGATCACCGTGCGGTGCCAGGCCGCGAGCGCCGCGTCCTCGTCCGCGCCGGTCAGCGCCTCGGCGGTCGCGCCGGGCCGCAGCAGCCCGGCGGACGGGTCGGGGCGCAGGATGTCCGCCCTGATCAGGATGTCCCAGAACACCCGCGCGGCCCGGCGCAGGGCCTCGCCGCGCGGCGCGTCGTCGGAGAGCCGCTCCCGGATGATCGCCAGCACGTCGTCCGGGAGCGGGTCGCCGTCGGCGACCAGCGGACGCCCCCGCCGCGCCCAGTCGATGTGCGCGTTCACCATCCGGTACATCTGGCAGTCGCGGAGCGCGGCCACCAGCTCCGGGACGGGCGCGACGAGGACGGGCGGGACGTGCGCGTCCGGGAAGGGGCCCGCCCCCGTCAGGTAGCCCGTCCCCCTCGCGGGGGAGCGGCGTTCGAGCGCCTCGCCGACGATGATCTCGCTGAGCCCGTGCGTGGTCCTCATGACGCACGAAGCGTAGTCACGAGATGACCGTCCGGTGCGGGCTTCGCCGAAACGGGTGGGTGTCAGAGCTCGGGCGCGGTCCTGATCTCGGCGACCGGGTCGGCGACGCCGTCCAGCTCCAGGACGACCAGCTCGTTGCCGCCCGCGCGGAGCAGCGGCCACGGCAGGTACAGCGTCCGCTGCGGACCCCGGTCCCAGTAGCGGCCGAGGCAGAACCCGTTGACCCAGACGTAGCCCTTCGTCCAGCCGGGCAGCACGAGGTAGCCGTCGCGCGGCTCGTCGACGGTGAGGACGCCGCGATGGAACACCGGCCCGCGCCCGGCGGTGTCCGGCGCCCCCCAGGGGAGCCCGGAGACGTCGTCCACGGGGTAGGTCGCGGTCGTCCAGCCGTGCAGGAACTGCCGCTCGTGCCGGACGCCGCCGACCAGGCCCTTGCGGTCGCCGATCCGCGGTCCGTAGTTCACCCGTCCCATCGACTCGACGAGGATCTCCACCGACGCGCTGCCGCCCTCGACGGCCACCGGCGTGGACGTCTCGCCGGACCGTTCCAACACGGCGGCGAGCGAGCCGTCCACGTACACGTGCGCGCGGTCGGCGAGGCCGTCCAGGTGCAGGTCGTAGGCCTGGCGGGGGCCGGGGATCTCCGTCCGGTACAGCGCCAGGCCGTGGTGCAGCCCCATCTCCTCGAACGTCGGCGGCTCGGCCGTCTCGACCACGGACGCGGCCGGGACGTCCAGCAGCCGCAGCGTCTCGTCCAGCCGGACGGACCCGGCGGGCAGCAGCGGCGGCAGCGGCTCCGGCTCCGGGATCTCCCGCCGCTGGTACTTCGCGAGCACCTCGCGGAACGCGTGGAACTTCGCGGTCGGCGCGCCGCGCTCGTCGATCGGCGCGTCGTAGTCGTAGGACGTCACGGTCGGCTGGTACGCGCCGGTCGACTCGGCGCCGCCCAGGTTCGCGCCCGCCGTCGTGCCGAAGTTCGTCCCGCCGTGCGCCATGTACAGGTTCACCGACGCGCCCGCCGCGAGGATCCGGTCGAGCACGTCGGCGGCGTCGGCCGCGTCGCGGGTGACGTGCCGCTCGCCCCAGTGGTCGAACCAGCCGTTCCAGAACTCCATGCACATCGGCGGGTCGTCCGGCCGGTAGCGGGCGAGCGTCGCGAACGCGGTCTCCGGGTCGGAGCCGAAGTTCGCCGTCGCCGCGACGCCGGGCACGCTCCCGCCGGTCAGCATGTGGTCGGTCGGGCCGTCGGAGGTCACGAGCGGCACGTCCACGCCGCGTTCGAGCAGCGCGTCGCGCACCCACTCCAGGTAGCGGCGGTCGGTGCCGAACGAGCCGTACTCGTTCTCGACCTGCACCATCACGACGTTGCCGCCGCGCGTCCGCTGCCGCTCCACGATCGGCGGCAGCACGGCGTCGAAGTACCGCGCGACGTGCGCGAGGTACTCGGGGTCGTGGCAGCGCAGCCGCGCGGACCGGTCGGCCAGCAGCCAGGACGGCAGGCCGCCGTTGTCCCACTCGGCGCAGATGTACGGGCCGGGCCGGACGATCGCGTCGAGCCCGGCCTCGGCCGCGAGGTCGAGGAACCGGCCGACGTCGGCGCGTCCGCCGAACTCGAACCGGCCCGGTTCCGGCTCGTGGAGGTTCCAGGCGAGATAGGTCTCGACCGTGTCGAGGCCCATCGCGCGCAGCATCGACAGACGCTGCGTCCACTGTTCGGGCAGGACACGAAAGTAATGCAGGGCACCAGAGAGAAGCACGGGGCGATGCTAGGGCCGCGCGGGCGGGCCGTCCATGGTTACGCGGCGCGACCGCGCGGGAAGAATGTCAGGAACGACCGGGGGGTTGCGTCATGTCGGATTCAAAAGCGGGCGATGTGCCGGACGGCGGCGCCCGGCAAAGCGACGCGGGGAAGGGGCATACGGGCGGCGGCGGGAGCCATGCGGGCCGTCCCGGCTCGTGGGCGGCGGTCGCCGTCGTGTTCCTGGGGTTCCTGCTCGGCGGCCTCGCCCTGTGCCTCGGACCCAACTGGGTGCTCTTTGTGATCGGCGCCGTGGTGATCGTCGTCGGAGTGGTGGCGTGCGGCGTCGTGCACCTGTTCTCCGATGTGGTGGTGGACGCGCCGCGCGTGATCCCGGAGATCGTGGACTACTCGCTGTTCGGCCACCGGAGCGACCGGCGCCGGGGCGGCGCCGAGGGCGAGACGGCCGACTACGCCGTCCGCACCGACACGCAGAACTTCCCGCACGGCTGAGCCGTCCGGGAACCGGTTCATCTGCGGCATTCCACGCGGAGCGCGGACTGACCGGGCCTCGCCCCGGGACCGAACTTACTTTGTAAAGACGGCTGCCGGAGAACGTCGGAAAACTCTCAGAACGGCGACATACGCCGTTCGCCGGAGGCGAGGGCCCGCTACGGGTTTGGATAGGGGTGTGCCGAACCCGTGACGAGAGGGCAGCACACCGTGATCGACTACCCAGCGGACCCCGCCTGCGCCGGGGTGATCTGGATGCGCGGCATCGCCGACGCCGGCCCGCGCCGGGCCACCCGCACGTTCGCCGACGCCCTGTTCGAGGCGTTCGGGAAGGGCGCGGCCCGCACCGACGTGCTCCAGGCGTGCGCGCCGCGCGCCACGGCGCTCCCGCAGAGCCGCCTGCTCGGCTCGCGCGCCGCCACCCTTCCGCTGCCGCCGCCCCGCTCGCCGGTCACCGGCGACGACGCGGGCATCAGGCCGTGGCGGTTCGACCGAGAGGAGAACGACGAGGGCGGCAGACCCCGCCTGATCGCCCGCACCACCGCCCGCTGGAGCGACCCGGCCGCCGGGACGGTCCAGGCGGCGGTCGTGCTGCGCGACTCGCCGCGCGGGCTGGTGGAATGGGGCGTGGCCGCGCACGCCGAGCGGGGCTGGACGCACCGGGCGGTGCCGCCGTGCGTCCGGCTCGGCATCGACCGCCAGCACATCTGCGACTCCGGCGGGCTGCCGGTGACCGGCGAGCCGCTGAAGCTGTTCCCCCTGGACGGCGTGCCGGCGGACGACGCGGCCGAGGACGAGCGGCTCGCGCTGGTCGCGGGCAGCCTGGAGCATCCGGAGCGCAGCGTCGGCGTGCTGGTCGTGTCGCTCGACTCCCGCAAGGCGCTGGCCAGCATCGACACCCTGTTCCGGGTGCACTGGCCGGGGCTGCTGAGCGTGGCGGTCGTGATCGAGCAGGGCCGCCGGGTGCTGGCCGGGCTGCTGCCCGAGCGGGCGATCCCGGCGGGCGGCGCGCGGTACTTCGGGCCGTCCGGGAGACCCGAGGACGACACGACGTTCACGCGTTCGGCCGTCCGGGACCGGCACGGCCTGCTCACCGCGCTGCTCGACGACGCGCTGACCGCCCGGTGCGGCGCCACCCCGGCGGGCGTGGCGGCCGAGGCGGCGGCGCTGCTCGACGAGCAGTTGCCCCGGCGCCCGCGACCCCCGGTCCCGCCGCCCGCCGAGCCGCCGTCGGACGAGACCGCCGCGCCGTCCGAGGCGGACCGGCTCCGGATCCGGCTGGCCGAACTGGAAGCGGTGCTCGCCGACTCCGAACGCCGTTCCAGGACGCAGCTGACGCTGCTGCGCGACGAGGCGTCCGCCGCGCACCAGGCGCGGACGCAGGCCGAGCAGCACGCCGACCACCTGGCCCGGCAACTCGCGGAGGCGCTGACCGAGCGGGACCTGTTCGCCGAGGCCCTGGACGACGCGGAGGCCGAGCGCGACGCGGCCGTCCGGGACCGGGGCGTCCTGGCGGCGCGGCTCGCCGACGTCGCTCCGGCGGTCGCGAGCGCGCCGCCCCCGGCGGTCGCGGACCGGGTGCCCGGGTCGTTCGAGGCGCTCATCGCGGAGGCCGCCGCGCGGTGCCCGCTGCTCGTCCTGGACGACCTGGACGGATCGGTCGCCGCCGCGCTCGACCCGCATCCGAAGGCGGCGTCGTGGCGGCGCAAGGCGCGGGACGCGCTGGCCACCCTGGAGGCCTACGCGCGGGCCAAGCAGCGGGCCCGCCGGGCCGGGACCCCGCCCGGCCCGCACCTGGCCGACCTGCTGGCGTTCGTCCGGTCGGGCGCGCCGGGCGCGCTGATCAGCGCGAACATCATCGCGCTGGCGGAGTCGGACCGGGTGGAGCACCAGGAGAAGTTCCGGCAGGCGCGGATGTTCCCGGTGCGGCCGGCGACGCACCCGTCCGGCCGGGCCTGCTTCACGGCGCACATCAAGCTCGAACGCTGCAAGCCCCCCGCGCCGCGCCTGCACTTCTACGACGACTCCGACAAGACCGGCCTGATCTACGTCGGCTACCTCGGCCCGCACCTGGCCACCGGCCGGACCAACTGACCCCTCGCGACCCCCGGCTGTTTCTCTCACGACCACCGAATGGCTCCGTCACGACCGTGGGCGAGCGGACTCGGCGCCGCGCGTGTCGCCGCGCTCGTGGCGGGGTCGGTTCGCGTCCGCGCGCGGGTCGGGAGTGGAGGGGTGGGGCATGTGCGGGTCGGCCCAGAAGTCGATCAGCTCGGCGGCGGGCAGGGAGGGGTACGGGCCGGGCGGTGGCGTCCGGCCCGTGCGCATCGCCCAGAGGGTGACCAGGGACAGCGCCATCTGCTCCTCGTCGGCCGAGGCGGTGCGGCGGGGCGTCGCCGGGGCCTCCGTAGAGGGTGCGGCGCTCAAGGGCGAACCTCCGATTGCGGTGCGGTGCGGGGAAACCGGCGCTTCTTACTCTGCGGCATCATCCGGCCGCGAATCGCAGCATTCGGGTAATCCCGGACAGCCTGCGCGTGCTTTCCCGGATTCCGCCGGTATCCGGGAAACCGGCCGCCGCACGCGGTGGTGAATGTGTCAGGTGACCGGGAGGGCGGGCGGGACGGATGAGAGCATGGGCCTGCGCCCGCCCGTCTCACCCGAATGGACCGGCGAATGTCCGCACCCGAACGTCAATGCCACCCCTGCGGCGGGGCCGTCGAGGCCCTGCGCCGCAACCTCCGCCTCGCCGGCAGGCCGACGCTGAACACCCTGGACCGGCTGTCCCGCCGCCTGGAGGGACGCGAGGTCCACGGCGTCGCGGTCGTCGGCGTCCCGCGCTCGACGCTCAGCGACCTGTTCAACCTCGTCCCGGCGCGGCGGCCCCGCCGGGAGAAGGTCGAGTCGGTGTGGGCGGTGATCTACGCCTACGCGCTCGACAAGGGCCTGGACGTGTCCGCGATGGTGTCGCTGGAAGAACTGCGCGACCTCTACGACCGGCGCGTCCCGGCGGAGGGCGGGGCCGAGGACGCGTCCCCGGCCCACGACGCGTCCGGCTTCGGGGTGCCCGCTCCGTCGCGCGACGTGGACCGGTCGCCGCCGCTCCGGGCGGCGCACGCTCCGCCGGTGCACCGGACGCCCGGACGGCTGTCCTCCGCGGCGTCCCGGACGGCGGCGGGCGCGCTGATCGAGGCTCCGGAGCGTCCGGTGCCGGGCCGCCGCCGGACCCCCGGCCAGGTGCTCGCCGACGCCGGCCTGCGCGGACGCCGCGCCTGGTGGCGGCCCTACGACGACGTCGTCCCGCCGGACGCCGAGCGGTACCTGACGCTGGAGCCGGACCTCGCCGACATCCGCGTGTTCGCGCCCGCGCGCGTCCCCGACCTGCTGCTGTCCGCCGACTACGCGCGCCACCTGTTCGTGCTCGACACCCCCGACACCGACCCGGACCGGCTGCGCCGCCGCGTCGAACTGCTGGAGTTCCGGCAGGACGTCCTGTTCGGGCCGCGCCCGCCCCGGCTGTGGGCGATCATCACGCGCCGCGCGCTGGCCCTGGACGTCGGCGACGACGCGGTCCGGCGCGCGCAGCTGCGGCATCTGATCGGTATGGCGGGCCGTCCGGGGGTGACCGTGCAGATCCTCGCCGACGAGGACGCGGGCTTCGCGGTGGCGGACGGCGCGGTGACGGTGATGCGGTTCCCGGACCGGGACCGTCCCGACCTGGTGCGCGTCGAGCAGTCCGGCACGTCCATCTACCCGGACGAGCCCGACGTCATCTCCCATTTCGTCGCGCAGCACGGCCGGCTGCTGATCAAGGCGGAGCCTCCGGAGCGCACGCTCCCCCTCCTGCGATCCCTGCTGGCCGAAGGCTAGAACGGCACGCCCGGCACCCGGGGGCGCGCTCGGCTCCGGCCGCATGCTCGGCTCCGGCCGCGTGCACGGCTCCGGCCGCGTGCACGGCCTCGGCTGCGAGGAATGGCGCGCGGGTGGCGTGCGGAGGTGCCGACCGGGTTCAGTCACCGGTTCGCTGTCGCCGGGCGGGCGCTTCTGCTGTGATGGAGGCACAAGGAGGGCGGACCATGACCGGCGACGAGCAGGAGATCCTCGCGGCGGCCGAGCGGGACCTGATGGGCGACATCGACACCACGGTCCCGCACTCGGCCCGGATCTGGAACTACTGGCTGGGCGGCAAGGACTACTTCCCGGTGGACCAGGCGGCGGGCGACGACTACACCGCCGTGTACCCGGCGATCGTGGACCTGGCGCGGGCGTCGCGCGCGTTCCTCGGCCGGGCCGTCCGGCACCTGGCGGGGGAGTGCGGCGTCCGGCAGTTCCTGGACGTCGGCACCGGCCTGCCGACCGAGGGGAACACGCACGAGGTCGCGCAGGGCGTCGCGCCCGGCAGCCACATCGTGTACGTGGACAACGACCCGCTCGTCCTCGTGCACGCGCGTGCGTTGCTGACGAGCCGCCCGGAGGGCGCGACGCACTACATCGAGGCCGACCTGCACGTCCCGAAGGACATCGCCGAGCGGGCGGCCGAGCACCTGGACTTCTCCCGGCCCGTCGCGCTGATGCTGATGGGCATCCTCGGGCACGTGAACGACGACGCGGAGGCGCGGTCGATCGTCGCGCAGCTGCTGGAGCCGCTGCCGTCCGGCAGCTACCTCGTGCTGTACGACGGGACGGCGACCGACCAGGCGTTCCTGGAGGCGCAGCAGGGTTACGACGAGACCGGCGCGGTTCCCTACCGGCTGCGGCATCCGGACCAGATCCGTTCGTTCTTCACCGGCCTCGAGCTGCTCGAACCGGGCGTCGTGCCGCTTCAGCAGTGGCGTCCGGACGCGTCCGGCGACCACGGCGAGGTGGACGCGTACTGCGGGGTCGGCCGCAAGCCGTAGAAGCGCGCCTCGCGACCGCGGCGGTGACCTGGGCTGGTCCCACGAGGCGGGTCCGGCGTCCTTTCAGGGTGTTGTCAGCGTGTCCGGCCCGAGGCATCGTGAGGGAGGACGCCGGCGTCGTGGATGCGCGCACGGCCCGGCGCCCCGAGGGCCGTGGGGGGAGGCCGTCACCCGGGGCGCCGGGTGCCCGCGCGGCAGCGCCGCAGCGGGCGGTTCCGGCCTGGGACCAGGGGCGGGTAGGTTCCGGGCCGGAGCTTTTCCCGAGAACAGAGCGCATGAAAACCAGGGACGCGGGTCGAAGGCACCCTCCTCACGCGCCCGCGCGTCAGGGAGGGCCCACCTCCGGACCCGCTTCATGACGGAACATAACGCCAATCGGTCGGAATTGGTAGGTGTTCTCCGGCGAACCTGTCGTGATCGACATCCGGAACTACTCCTCGGCGAACGGCCGCGGCGGCGCCGGCGGGTTGCCGGTGGACGCCACGACCGCCGCGGCGATGTCGTGGAGCTTGCGGTTGCCGTTCTGGGACGCGCGGCGCAGCATCTCGAAGGCCGCGGGCGCGGGCAGCTTGCGGCGCGCCATCAGCACCCCGACGGCCTGGTCGATCACCGTCCGGGACGCCAGCGCGTGCCGCATCTGGTGGATCAGCCGCGTCTCCCGGGCGCGCGTCTCCACCGCCGCGAGCAGGAGCCCGGTCTGGTCGGCGATCAGCGCGGCCAGGTGCTCGGCGCCGCCCGCCAGGCCGTCCGGGCTCTCGAAGTACAGGTTCAGCGTGCCCGGCGCCGTCCCCTCCGGATTGAGCGGAAAGCAGTAGAGGCTGTGGACGCGGTGCTCCAGCAGCCGCTCGGCCAGCGCCCGCCAGCGCGACTCGGTCGAGGCGTCGGGGACGGCCGCCCGGACGCCGTCGCGCATCGCGCGCACGCACGGGCCGTCCTCGCTGCGGCGCTGGAACTCCTGCATCAGCGCGGGGATCCGCGTGGTGGAGGCGACGGTCTCCTGCTTCCCGTCGCGGGTCAGCGTGACCCCGACGGCCGGACGCCCGGGCAGCGCCTTGCTGGTCACCTCGGTGGCGAGCCGCAGCGCCTCGTCGAGGTCGACCGCGTAGAGCAGCAGCGCGGTCAGCTCGTGCAGGCTCCGCGCGACCAGCTCGGGGTCGACGGGCGCACCGTCGACGGGCTCTCTCATGGCTCTCCGCCCGGAGGACGAACCAGAACGTCCTGAACCATTCCACGCTTGGCCCGATCCATGCCGCCGGTGCCGAAGTCGCGCGCGCATGGTCTCGCACGCCCCGCGGACCCGTCGAGGGGCCGGCCCGGGTCAGTCGCCGACCTGGCCGGTGGACGGTGCGGTGTCGAGGCCGGACAGCAGCTCGCGGAGCAGGTCGGCGAGCTGGCCGCGGCGCTCGGGGGAGAGGTGGCCGATCAGCCGGTCCTCGGCCGCGAGCAGGTCGGCGACGACGCGGTCGAGGAGCGCGTTGCCCGCCGCGGTGAGCGTGACGGCGCGGGCGTGGTAGCCGGAGCCGGTGGTGGTCCGCTCGACCAGGCCCGATTTCGCCGCCCGCTCCACCCGCTGGGTGATCGCGCCCCGCGTCACCATGCAGGCGTCGGCCAGCTCGCCCGGGCTCATCCGGTACGGCGCGCCGGCGCGGCGGAGCGTGGAGAGCAGGTCCAGCGTCGCGACGTCCACGCCCAGGTCGGCGAGCAGGCGGCGGCGCTCGTCGCCGAACGCCTTCGCCGCCCACCAGATCCGCGTGATGACCCCGATCGACTCCACCGGGGCGCCCGGCAGCTCCCGCCGCCAGGCGTCCGCGATGTCGTCGGCCCGGTCGCGCCCCGCGCTGTCGCGTTCCGCGCTGTCGCGTTCCGCGCTGTCGCGTTCCGCGCTGTCGCGTTCCGCGCTGTCGCGTTCCGCGCTGTCGCGTTCCGCGCCGTCGCGTCCGGTGCCGTCGCGTCCGGTGCCGTCGCGTCCGGTGCCGTCGCGTCCGGTGCCGTCGCGTCCGGCGGCGCCGGGGACGGGGGCGAAGGCGGGTGGGTCAGCGGCCACGCTCGGCGCCGCCGTTCACCTGGATGATCTGCGCGGTGACGTGTCCGGCGCCCGGCGAGGCGAGCCAGTGGACGGTCTCGGCGACGTCCTCCGGCGTCCCGGCGCGTCCGGTGTGGGTCTGCCCGATGAGCATCGCGCGGCGCTCGTCGTCCATCGTGCCGCGGAAGAACTCGGTGTCGTCGATGAAGCCGGGCGCGACCACGTTCACGGTGATGCCGCGCGGGCCGAGCGCGGCGGCGAGGTCGCCGGAGTACGGGTGCAGCGCCGCCTTCATCGGCCCGTACGAGCTGCCGCCCGACCCGCGGAACGCCGCGATCGAGGTGAGGAAGACGACGCGTCCGGACGGGTTGAGGAGGTCCCGCAGCGCCTCGGTCGGCAGCACCGCGGTCAGCACGTTGGCGCGGAAGTTTCCCGTCCAGCGCTCGGCGAGGTCCGCGGTGTCCCCGTGCCGTTCGACGTTGCCGCCCGCGTTGTTGACCAGGACGTCGATGGCGCCGAACCGCTCGGCCAGCTCGGCGCGCACGCGCTCGACGTCGGCGGGTTCGCTCAGGTCGGCCCGGATGGCCGTGCCGCCGATCTCCTTGGCCGCCCGCTCCAGGACGTCCTCCCGCCGACCGATGACGACCACCTGGTCACCGTCCTCGGCGAAGCGCCGCGCCACCGCCTTGCCGATGCCGGTCCCGCCGCCGCTGACCACGACCGTCCGTGCCATGACCGCACCTCCTGAATATGACTTTAGGCCTAAACTCATAGTAGCCCCCGCTGCCGGGTTCACACCAGGAGGGCACTAGGTTCCCTACCGTGGACATACGGACGAGACCGGCTGAACCAGGCGATTACGAACGGATCATCGGCGTGGTGGACGACTGGTGGGGGCGCCCCATCGCGGCCGTCCTGCCGCGCCTGTTCCTGGACCACTTCCACCGGACCAGCCTGGTCGCCGAGGACGGCGACGGCCTGGCCGGGTTCGTCATCGGCTTCCTGTCGCCGTCCGAACCGGACGACGCCTACATTCACTTCGTCGGCGTCGCGCCACGGCTCCGGGGAGGCGGCCTGGCGCGAAGCCTCTACCGGCGGTTCTTCGAGCTGGCCGCGTCCGAGGGGCGGACGCGTGTCAAGGCGATCACCTCACCGGCGAACCGGGGCTCCATCGCCTTCCACACCGCGCTCGGCTTCGCGGTCGCCGGGCCCGTCCCCGACTACGACGGGCCCGGCGTCGACCGCGTGGTCTTCGAGCGTCCGCTCTAGAGGCCGAGGCGCTTGGCGACGATCTCGTTCATGATCTCGTTCGTGCCGCCGCCGATGCCGAGGATGCGGACGTCGCGGTAGTGCCGCTCGACCTCCGACTCGCGCAGGTACCCCATGCCGCCGTGCAGCTGCACCGCCTCGTTCACGACGTTCTCGCAGGCGAGGACGGCGGTGTTCTTGGCGTAGGCCATCTCGGTGAAGACGTCCTCGCCCGCCGCGTGCCGATCGGCGACGTGGCGGGTGTAGACGCGCGCGACGTCCACCTGCCGCGCCATCTCGGCGATCCGGTGCCGGACGAGCTGCCGCGACGACAGCGGGCGCCCGAACGTCTCCCGGTCGCGCACCCACCGCATCGTCAGGTCGAGGCAGCGCTGCGCGTGCGCGTACGCCTGGACGGCCAAGGAGAGCCGCTCGGCGACGAAGTTCTGCACGATCTGCACGAAGCCGCTGTTCTCCTCGCCGACGAGGTTCGCCACCGGAACGCGGACGTCGCTGAACGACAGTTCGGCGGTGTCGGAGCAGAGCCAGCCCATCTTCCGCAGCGACCGGGAGACGGTGAATCCGGGCGTGCCCTTCTCGATGACCAGCAGCGAGATGCCGCCGAAACCCGGCCCGCCCGTCCGCACGGCCGTCGTCACGAAGTCGGCCCGCACACCGGAGGTGATGTACAGCTTCGACCCGTTCACCACGTACGAGTCCCCGTCGCGGACGGCCGTCGTGCGCAGGTTCGCCACGTCCGACCCGGCGTCCGGCTCGGTGACGCCGAGCGCGCCGATCTTCTCCCCGGCCAGCGTCGGGGCGGCGAACCGCGCGATCAGGTCGGCGTCGCCCGACAGGACGATGTGCGGGATCGCGATGCCGTGCGTGAACAAGGACGCGACCAGCCCGCCCGAGCCGCCCGCGAGGATCATCTCCTCGGTCGCGATCAGCGCGTCGACCACCGACCCGCCCTGCCCGCCCGCCGACTCGGGGAACCCGACCCCGAGCAGCCCCGCCTCGGCGGCCCTGCGGTGCAGCGCGCGCGGCAGCTCCCCGGCCTCCTCCCACTCGTCCAGGTGGGGGAGCACCTCCCGCTCGGTGAAGTCCCGCACCATCTTGCGCAGGGCCACCCGTTCGGGCGTGCTCCACTGGTCCTCTGCCACGACCGCGCCTCCACATCGCTCTAGAATCCGATTCGGAACCTATCCGACGTCCCGTCCAACAAGAAACCCCGAGCGTGCGAGCCGAGCTGCGAGTTCCGCCCGGCGCGCGCCTCCCGCGCAGCGGGAACACTTTGCCGATTGGCGGGCGGTCCGAGGACGTCCCGGGAGGATCCGGAGTCCGGCCGCGGGGAAGATCACCCCCCGAGGGGGGAGCGGCGCGATGACGCAGGCCGGGACGGAGCTGTACGCCACGCTGGACGAGCTGGCCGCGCGCATCGAGCCGCGCGTCATCGAGTGGCGGCACCACCTGCACCGGCATCCGGAACTGTCGAACCGGGAGAAGAACACCGCCCGGTTCATCACCGACCACCTCGAAACGCTGAACCTGGACGAGATCCGCACCGGCATCGCGGGACACGGTGTCGTCGGCGTCCTCGAAGGCGGCCGGGCGGGCGACCGGGTGATGGCGCTGCGCGCGGACTTCGACGCCCTTCCGGTCAAGGAGACCTCGGGCGTCGACTTCGCCTCCACCGTCGTGGACGAGACGTACCCGGGCGGCCCGTTCCCGGTCGCGCACGCGTGCGGGCACGACTGCCACACCGCGATGCTGATGGGAGCCGCGACCGTCCTGGCGGACGTCCGCGATCGGCTTCCCGGAACCGTCCTGTTCGTCTTCCAGCCCGCCGAGGAAGGGCCGCCGATCGACGCCGACGGCACCGCCGAGAAGGGCGGCGCGGCCGAGATGCGGGCCGAGGGCGCGCTGGACGACCCGTCCCCGACCATGGTCTACGGCATGCACGTCGCCCCGCTGCCGAAGGGCTGCGTCGGCTACCGCGTCGGCAACCAGTTCGGCGCGTCCTGCGTGGTCCGGATCGTCGTGACCGGCAGGCAGGTGCACGGCTCCACCCCCTGGGAGGGCGTCGACCCGCTGCCCCCGGCGGCCGAGATCATCACCGCCACCGGCCAGATGTACCGGCAACTGGACGCCTCGCACCCGTTCACCGTCACCATCGGGCACGTCCAGGACGTCGGCCGCTTCAACATCATCGGCCGGCGTGTCGCGCTGCTCGGCACGCTCCGCTGCTCGATCGAGTCCGACATGACCCGATTGCAGGACATCGTCCGGCGCACGGCCGAGAACATCGCGCGGGCCTACGGCTGCACCGCGACCACCGAATTCCTCCAGGACGTCCCGGCCGTCCACAACGAGCCGGAATGGGTGGACGCCGCCCTCCCGACGCTCCGGCGCGTGGCCGGCCCGCAGAACGTCGTCACGACCCCGCCGACCCTCGGGTACGACGACGTCTCGGTCTTCGTCAACGCCTACGGCGGCCTCTACGTCCTGCTCGGCTGCCAGGACCTGGACCTCACCGCCGACGGGATCGTCCCGTCCCCGGGCGGACGCGGCATGGTCTTCAACCACAACCCCGCCTTCTACGCCGACGACACGGTCCTGGCCACCGGCGTCCGCCTCCACGCGAACATCGCCGTCGACCACCTCCACGGCACGCTGGAACCATCATGACGATGTGCACTCAACTGATTACAGAGCGTGCGACTTGGGAAGAAGGCAGGCGAAGTACCAACACTGGAGGAGTTGCCATGAAACGTCCGCTTGCCTGGCTGGCGACCGGCCTGCCCGCTGCCGCCGTCCTCGCCGTCGCGCCCGTCGCGCTCGGTTCACCGGCCGCCGACGCGGCGCAGACCGTGAGCATCCGCACCTTCGCCGGCAAGTGCCTGGACGTCAAGGGCGCGTCCCGCCACAATGACGCACCCATCGTCCAGTACCGCTGCAACGGCCAGAACAACCAGCGGTTCCACCTCCGGCGCCTCGCTCACGGCCGGGTCCAGATCCGCACCTTCGCGGGCAAGTGCCTGGACGTGCGGCAACGCTCGAACGCCGACAACGCGACCATCGTCCAGTACCACTGCAACGGCCGCTGGAACCAGCACTTCCGCCTCGGCCCGCTCCACGTGATCGGCCCGATCACCACCTTCGCCCACAAGTGCCTGACGATGAAGGGCAACATCCCGATCGACGACATCCCCCTCGTCCAGCTCCGCTGCAGCGGCCTGCCCACCCAGCAGTTCACCGTCCTCTGACACCCACCCGCAGGCCCCCGGACGCCCACCCGCCTCCGAGGGCCTGCCCACCCCACCCAGAACGCACGGGTTTCCTCAGAAGAGGAAGCCGAGGTCGGGTTCGCCGTTCCAGGTCAGTGAGGCTCCCGGACGATCGAAGGCGTCGAGCGCGGCGCCGGCGGTCTCGAGGGCGAGTTGCAGGGCTTGGATGCCGTCCACTCCGTGGGACGTGTAGCGGTGCTCCTCACCCAAGCCGGTGATTTCGACGGGGCAGGCGAAGTCGCCGTGCTCGTCCCTTTGCGGGCGTCCCAGCAGGACGGTCACCTCGCTGCGGTTCCCGCGCTCGTCGAGGAGCAGCGTTCGTGTTGCCGCCAGTTCCATGGGACTGATCTTTCCCACGCGAGCGGCGAATCATGGCCCTGCCCGAAGTCTCTGTCGCGGAGACGAGGTGGTTTCGTCCGGCCGGGCCCTGGGCCGGACGAAACCGGGCAGAAGGAGACGCTGTGTCTGCGCGTCAGGAAAGGACGGCGGCGGTGATGGTGCGGGCCACCGCTTCCGGGTGGGAGAGGGCGACGGCGTGCGAGGCGCCCGCCAGCTCGACCGTCTCGGCTCCCACACGGGCGGCGGCGGCGCGCTGGGCGTCGGGGTCGATGGCGTGGTCGGCGCCGGCGATGACGAAGCGGGACGGCAGGCGCTTCCAGCCCGGCTCCACGGCGAGGGGCTCGGACAGGGCGCGCTCGGCGATCGGACGCTGCGACGCGCCCATCAGCGCCGCCCGGTCGGTGGGCAGGTCGGCGCAGAACACCGAGTGGAAGCGGGCCTCGTCGATGGTGAACTCGGTGGCGGTGCCCGCGCCGTCCGGGTAGGCGGCCGGGACGAGGGCCGTGCCCAGCTCGGCGGGCGGGAAGCCCTCGACCGAGGAGAGCGCGCTCATGCCGGTGTCCAGGCCGAACGCGGCGACGAACACCAGGCCCTCGACGTTGCCCGCGGCCGACGAGGCGTGCGTGATGACCGGGCCGCCGTAGGAGTGGCCGACGAGCACCACCGGGCCGTCGATCTGGGAGACGAGCGAGGCGACGTAGTCCCCGTCGTGGGACAGCCCGCGCAGCGGGTTCGCGACGGCGCGGACCGGGGTCCCCGCCTCGCGCAGCCGCTCGATGACCGGACGCCAGCTGGAGGCGTCGGCGAACGCGCCGTGCACGAGGACGACGGTGGGTGAAGTCATGCGAAACCTTTCAGGGTGATGGCTGAGGGGGCGGGAGCCCGCTGAGAGCAACGGGGACGCGAGGCCGCCGTCGGCCGCGTCTTCAGCGGGCGCCTGCCTTCGGTGGTCGGGTCAGGAGTGCAGGGCGTCGTGCAGGAACTCGCCCGCCTGCCGCGTGGCGGCCTTGGCGGCGTGGGTGTCGCGCAGCGCGTTGAGCATGACGAAGTCGTGGATGATGCCCTGGTACCGGACGGCCGTGACCGGCACCCCGGCCGCGCGGAGCTTGGCGGCGTAGGCCTCGCCCTCGTCGCGCAGCACGTCCGCCTCGGCGACGATGACCAGCGCGGGCGGCAGCCCGGCGAGGTCGTCGGCGGTCGCGCGCAGCGGCGAGGCGGTGATCTCGGCGCGCTGGGCGGGGTCGGTCGTGTACTGGTCCCAGAACCAGCGCATGCCCTCGCGGCTGAGGAAGTAGCCGGACTCGAACTGGTCGTAGGACGCGGTGTCGAACGACGCGTCGGTGACCGGGTAGAACAGGAGCTGCGCGGCCAGGGACGGGCCGCCGCGCCGCTTGGCCAGCAGCGTGGTCGCCGCGGCCATGTTGCCGCCGACCGAGTCGCCCGCGACGGCGATGCGCGAGGCGTCCAGGTCGTGCTCGGCGCCGTGCGCGGCGATCCACTCCAGCGCGGCGTAGATCTCCTCCAGCGCGACCGGGTAGCGGGCCTCGGGGGAGCGGCTGTACTCGACGAAGACCGTCGCGGCGTCCGCCCGGACGGTCAGCTCGCGGACGAGCCGGTCGTGCGTGTGGGCGTTGCCGAACACCCAGCCCGCGCCGTGGATGTAGAGCACGACCGGCAGCGCGCCGGTGGCGCCCGCCGGACGCAGCAGGCGGATCCGGACCGTCCCGCCGGGGCCGCCGGGGATCGCGAGGTCGAGCACGTCGGCGTCGGGGACGGGAACGTCGCCGTCCTGGACGCCGTCGACGGCCTTGCGTCCTTCGACCGGGCCGAGGTCGTACAGGTAGGGCGGGTTGGCGGTGGCCTCGACGAACTCCTGCGCGGCGGGTTCGAGAACAGGGCGTGGATTTGTCATGTGCCCAGCTTGGGGGCCGTTTCGTCCGGAGGCATCAGTCAGTCGACGGGTCTGTGGGAACTCAGTCGTCCGTCCGCCGGACTAAGTCGTCCGCGTGCCTCAGCCGTCGTCGCCGAGCGCGTCGGCCAGGAACGCCGCGCCCTGGCGGATGGCGGCGCGCGCGGGCGGGCTCGGCTGGAGGGCGGTCAGGGACACGAAGTCGTGCACCATGCCCAGGTAGCGCGCGCACGTGACCGCGACCCCGGCCTCGCGGAGCCGCCGCGCGTACTGCTCGGCCTCGTCGCGCACGACGTCGCCCTCGGCGGTGATGATCATCGCGGGCGGCAGGCCGGCCAGGTCCTCGCGGGTCGCGCGGAGCGGGGCCGCGACGGGATCGGCCAGCTCCCGCTCGTCCTCGACGTACTGCCGCCAGTACCAGCGCACCGCCTCGCGCGTCAGCAGGTGCCCGTCGGCGAAGCGGTGCTGGGACGGGCTGTCGGCGCGCGGATCGGTGATCGGCGAGTACAGCAGCTGGGCGCGCAGCCGGGGCCCGCCGCGCCGCCGCGCCAGCAGGGCGAGGACGGTCGCCAGCGTCGCGCCCGCGCAGTCGCCCGCGACCGCGACCCGGTCACCGCGCAGCCCCAGGTCCGGGGCGTGATCGACGGCCCAGGCCAGCACCGCGTAGCACTCCTCGACGGCGACGGGGTAGCGGGCCTCGGGCGTCCGGCTGTACTCGGGGACGACGAACGCCGCGCCGCTGCCCAGCACCAGCGCGCTGATCAGCCGCCAGTGCGTGTAGGCGTCGCCGAGCATCCAGCGTCCGCCGTGCACGTACAGCACGGCGGGCAGCGGCCCGGACGCCTCAGCAGGACGGAACACCCAGAAGCCGATCAATCCGGACGGCCCGACCGGCGCGGCGTGGAAAGCGGCCACCACGCGCGGATCCTCCGGGGCGTGGCCCTGGGCCTCCGCCAGCGCCAGCCGCCCGTCCACCGGGCCGATCTCGTGCAGGTAGGGCGGCTCGGCCGAGGCTTCGAGGAGCCGCCGCACGAGCGGATCCGGAACGAAGTCCATCAGCGGCACCTGGCCCTGGTCGGAGGGGAGAACGGACGAACCACTGTAATGCCGGGACGGACCGCCCCGGCGGGCGCCCTCAGCCGCGCTCGACGATCTCGCGCAGCTGGTGGCGGCGGCTCACCCCCAGCTTCGGATAGGCCTGGTAGAGGTGCGAACCGACCGTCCGCGGCGACAGCATGAGCCGCTCGGCGATCTCCCGGTTGGCCAGGCCCTGCGCCGCCAGCCGCACGATCTGCTGCTGCTGCGCGGTCAGCGCCGACAGCGGGTCGCCGGCCGGCGCGTCCGAAACGACACCCCCGCCGCCGCGCGCGCCCCCGCCGACGCCGCTGCGTGTGCGGCCGCTCGCGGCCGCGCTGAGGCCGGTCGCGCGCAGCTCGGCCGAAGTCTCCTCGGCCGGCCGGACGGCGCCGAGCCGGGTGAAGGCGTCCAGGGCGGCGGACAGCAGCGGCCGGGCCTCGGACGGGCGGCGACGCCGCCGCAGCCACCGCGCGTAGTGCAGCCGCGCGCGGGCCCGGTGCAGCGGCCACTGCTGCCCGGCCGGGTTGACGGTCGCGAGCCGGTAGTGGTGCTCGGCATCGGACGAGTCGTCCAGTAGCGCCGTGGCGTGGTGCAGCAGCATGGCCATCCGGGCCGTGGGCCGCTCACCGGCGTCCGCGCGGACGGCCTCCACCAGCGGCGCGGCGTCCTCGGGACGGCCGGTCCGCACCGCCAGGTCGGCCAGGTCCACGATCGACCGGGGCGACAGCATCGGGTGCAGGAACTCGCCGTCCGCGTAGAGGCCGCGCAGGTGCCGGTAGGCGCCCTCGAGGTCGTCCGCGGCCTCGGCCTGCGCGGACGCGGCGCGCAGCAGGTAGGCGTGCGTGACGCGGTTCTCCGCGAGAGGGACGGCCGTCCACAGGCGGTCGTCCAGCGGCCGGGGCCGTCCGCGCAGCGCGTCCAAGGTCGCGCGCAGCGCCGCCGCATCGACCGCGATGTAGGTGAGGTGGTGGACGGCCGCGAGCGTCGCGATCTCCGCGAGCAGCGCGTCCGCCTCGTCCCAGCGGCCCGTGTCCAGCAGGGACGCGGCCATCGGCACCAGGCACGGCGCGCCCTGGCCCATCGCGCCGCCCGCGCGCAGCCCGGCGAACGCGGTGCGGAAGGACTCCACGCACAGGTCCGACTCGTCGGCGTGCCAGGCGACCGAGCCGAGCGTGAGCAGGCGCATCACCTCGTCGGGGCCGTCCAGCGGCTTCCGCAGCGGCGACGGACGCGACGGATCCAGCAGCAGCGCCGCGTCGGACGCCGAGGACGCGCTCGCGCGCACCGGCAGCTCCACCAGCGCGCACGCGTCGTCGCTGAGGTCCTCGAAGCGGGCCGGGGAGCCGGGCTCGACGCGGACCTTCGCCAGGAACTCCGGCAGCCGCCGCCGGGCCTCCGGCAGGCCCGACTGGAACGCCACCGCGCCCAGCACCGACGTCAGCGACAGGACCGTGCGGCCGTCGCGCGGGGGCCGCCGGTCCAGGACGCCGGTCAGCAGCTCGACCGCCTCCCGCTGGCGGCCCGCCAGCGACAGGGCCATCGCCGTGCCGCGCGCCGCCGCGCCGAGGACGTCCGGGTCGCCGGTGAGCCGCGCGAGCCGTTCGTGCAGGTCGCGCACCCACACCGGGTCGCCCACCTGGTCGGCGGCGCTGAGCGCGCGCCCGTAGCGGCGGGCGCGCTCGGCCTCGCCGGGGGTGCACTCGGCGGCCCGCTCCAGCGCCCGCGCGGCGGCGAACCAGCCGCCGCGCGCCGCGGCCCGTCCGGCCGCCGCCTCCAGCTCGGCGGCCACCGACTCGTCGTCGCCCACGCACGCCGCCGCGCGGTGCCACGCCGAGCGGTCGGCGTCGTCGCGCAGCGCCGCGGCCAGGTCGTGGTGCGCCTGCCGCCGCAGGTGGGCCGGGGCGATCCGGTAGGCCGCCGCGCGCACCAGAGGATGCCGGAAGACGACCCGCTCGCCGGTGACGGTGACCAGTCCCGCGTCCTCGGCGGGACGCCACACCGTGAGGTCGGGGTCGTGCCCGGCCGCGCGCGTCACCGTCGCCAGGTCCCCGCCCTCGGCGGCCGCCGCGTACAGCACCGCGCGCCGCGTCGCCTCCGGCAGCGTGCGCAACCGGGCGGCGAACGTCTCCTGGACGCGGGAAAGGCGGTTCCCGGACGGCGCCGAGCGGCGCGAACCGGCGGCGGCCCGGCTCAGCTCGATGATCGCCAGCGGGTTGCCCTCGGCCTGCCGCAGCAGCTCCAGCCGGGCGCGTCCGGCGGGCGGGCGGGGCTGGGCGTCCAGCAGCCCGGCGGCGGCCCGCTCCGGCAGCGGCGGCAGCGCCAGCACCGGCGTCTCCGCCGTGACCTGCGGCGGCGGGACGTCCCCGCGCGCCGCGAGCAGCACCGCGATGCCCGGATCGGCCAGCCGGCGCGTGACGAACCCGAGCACGTCCGCCGAGTCCCGGTCGAAATGCTGGACGTCGTCCACCACCAGCACGACCGGCCGCCGCCGGGCCGCCCCCGTCAGCAGCGTCAGCACCGCGATGCGCAGCGGCAGCGGGTCGGGCGGACGCTCGGCCGCGACCATGCCGAACGCGATGTCGAGGGGCTCGCGAAGGTGCGCGGGCAGCGCGTCGAGGTCGCGCAGCAACGGCAGCAGCAACTGGTGCAGGCAGGCGAAGGAGTACCGCGACTCGGCCTCGTCGCCCTGCGCGCGCAGGACCAGCGCCCCCTCGGCGCGCAGCCGGCGCGCGGCGGCCTCCAGCAGCGCCGTCTTGCCCGCTCCGGCCTTACCGAGCACGAGCAGCTCGCGCGGGCCGTCCCCGTCAGGACGGCACGAGGCGAGCACGCGCGCCAGTTCGGCGTCCCGTCCGATCAGGGACGTCACCCCGACGTCCGGGCCGCCGTCTCCGGCCCTGTCCGCGCAGGCCCCCGCTCCGTCCCCCGCTCCGTCCCGCATCAGGACCATGCCTTCCGTCGTCGCCCCCTTGCGCCGTCCATCCGACCAGAGGGACGCGCGGGGGACCAGGCAGAACAACAGGCAGAACCTCCAATGTGAGCAACCAGTCAGAGCAGGTCAGGGCGGGATGACCGGGGCAGGCGGTAGAAAATATGGGTAAGGCCGGACGACCAGGGGGACGAGGCACAAGGGATGGGCCGACCGGCCGCGTTCGGCGAACTGCTGCGCCACCACCGGCAGGCCGCCGGCCTCACGATCGAGGACCTGGCGGAGGCGTCGGGCATCAGCGTCCGGGCGATCGGCGACATGGAGCGCGGTCGCAGCCGCACCCCGCAACGTCGCAGCGTCGCTGCCCTGGCCGACGCTCTGCCCCTGACACCGGGCGAACGCGAAGCCCTGCACGAGGCCGCCCGGGCCGGACGCCGCCGCGGCGGCCCGGAAGGGACCGTCCGAGCCGAGGGGCCTGCCAGCGAGCCGCAAGAATCCGCCCCGTCCGAGGCTCGCTCTCGGGCACACGCTCCGAACGGATTGCCGCGCGGCGTGCCCGACTTCACCGGACGCATCGACGAGCTGGCCAAGCTGACCGCGCTGGCCGAACTGACCGCGTCGGCCAAGCTGACCGCGTCGGCCAAGCTGACCGCGTCGGCCAAGCTGACCGCGTCGGCCAAGGGCGACGCCGTCGCCGAGGCCGTCGCCGAGACCGGTCCGACGGTGACCGTCGCGGTGTCCGGCGGGCCTGGCCTGGGCAAGACCGCGCTGGCCGTCCGGGCCGCCGAACTGCTCGCCGAGACCTTCCCCGACGGCGTGCTCTTCGTGGACCTGCGCGGCATGGACGAGACACCGCTCGATCCCGCCGACGCGCTGACCCGGTTGCTGCGCGGCCTCGGCGTCGCCGACCGGCACGTCCCGCAGGACGCGCTGGAGCGCGGCGCGCGCTTCCGCGAGCTGATGCGCGAGCGGCGCGTGCTGGTCGTCCTGGACAACGCCGCCACGGAGGCGCAGGTCCGGCCGCTGCTCCCCGCGGACGGCCCGGGCCTCGTCCTGGTCACCAGCCGCCGCACCCTCGCCGGCCTGGAGGGCGTCCACCACCTGCCGCTCGCGGAACTCGCCCCGGCCGAGTCCGTCGCGCTGCTCCGGAAGATCACCGGCGGGGACCGCGCCGAGCTGGACCGCATCGCGCGCCTGTGCGGCCACCTGCCGCTCGCCCTGCGGATCGCCGCGAACCGCCTGCTCAGCCGGCCCGGCTGGACGGCCGGGCAGCTGGCGTCCCGGCTCGCGGGCGAGGAGCGCCGCCTCCAGGCCCTGTCCGCCGGGGACCTGCACATCGCGGCGGCCTTCACGCTCTCCTACCGGCAGCTCGGCGAGGAGGCCCGGCGCACGTTCCGGCGCCTCGCCCTGATCCCCGGTCCGCACTTCGGCGCGGCGCTGCCCGCCGTCCTGACCGGCCGGTCCCTGCCCGACAGCGAGGACGCCCTGGACGAGCTGGTCGATCTCGGCCTCCTGCTGTCGCCCTATCCGTCCCGGTACCGCCTGCACGACCTGGTCCGCCTGTTCGCCCGCGAGCGCCTCGTCGAGGAGGAGCCCGCCGAGGAGCGCGAGGCGGCCGGCGAGGCCATGGAACGCTGGCTCCTGGACACCGCCACCCGGGCGGGACGGTGGTTCGAGCCCGGCTACGGCGCCCCGGCCGTCCAGGATCCGCTCGCGCCGCTGACGACCGCCGCCGAGGCGCAGGCGTGGCTGGAGACCGAGAGCGTCCACTGGCTGCCCGCGCTGCGCGCCGCCGCGGTGGACCGCCGCCCGAGCGTCGTGGACACCGCCGAGGCCATGCACTGGTTCTCCGACCGCTGGGTCCACTGGGGACGCTGGTCGGAGGTGTTCTGCCTCGCCCGCTCGGCCGCCCGCGCGCTCGGCGACACCCGCGCCGAGGCCACCCACCTGAACTACCTGGCCTGGGCCGCGTCCACCGCCGAAGGACGCCACCAGGACGGCCTGGACCACGCTCTCGAAGCCCTCGAACTCGCCCGGGCCGCGGGCGACCGGACGCAGGAGGCGTGGGCCCTGGCCTACGCCGCCTACGCCTGCCGCGGCCTCCCCGACTGGTCCCGGACGGCCGACCACGCCCGCCGGGCCGCCGACCTGTTCGCCGCCATCGGCGACAAGGAGGGCTACCCGCAGGCCCGCAACGTGCTGGGCGACGCGCTGCGCCACCTGGGCCGTCCGGACGAGGCGCTCCGCGAGCACCTGGAACTGCTGGACGACCTGCGCGACCCGTCCTACGGCGGTTCACCGGACGTCCGCGAGTTCAGCCTCGGCCTGACCCTGCGCCGGGTGGGGGAGGACTACGCGGCCCTCGGCCGCTGGCGGGAGGCCGCCGACCATTTCGCCCGGGCGATCCCGGCGCTGCGCAACCAGGGCATCGTCTCGGGCGTCCCGCTCGTCGCCCACCTGCTGGGCACGGCCTTCCGGGAGCTGAACCGCATCCCGGAGGCCCGCAGCTCCTACCGCCAGGCGATCGAGGGCTACACCCGGATCGGCGAGAAACTCCAGGCCGCCGAAGTCGCCAAAGACCTCGCCGCCCTCCCGCTCCCACCCCGCCCCTCCTGACCCGCCCCCGCCGCCCCTCGACGCGAGCCGCCGCGCTGACGCGAGCCGCCGCCCGCTGGCGCGCTGACGCGAGCTGACGCGCTGACGCGAGCTGTCGCGCTGACGCGAGCTGTCGCGCTGACGCGAGCTGTCGCGCTGGCGGGAGTCGTCGCGCTGGCGTGAGTCGTCGTCTTTAGGGCGAGCCGTCGTCTTTGACGCGGGGCCGCCGTACCTGCGCGGGGACGTCGTTGTCTGAGGCGAGCCGTCGGTCTCTGGTGTGGAGGGTCGGCGACGGGGCGCGGACGGCCGCCGTTCCGGTGTCGGAGACGGGGCCGTCCGCCACCCCCGGTCGGGACGGGTGACCTCAGTACGTTCTGACGACGAAGTCGAAGGACGCGTCGTAGTTGCCGTCCCCGCGTCGCCGTGAGGTGATGGAGCAGTTGGGGTCGATGAGCTGGTCCTGCGCGTTGAGCCAGGCGAAGTCCAGCCCGTAGGCCTGGGTGTCGTCGGGGAAGAAGAGCTGGGTGGTCAGGATCGGCCCGCCCCGCGCCTGCACCTTGACGTGGATGTGCGGCGTGCGGTGCGAGTACTCGTCCTCGTAGTCGGAGGGAATGATCGTCGAGAGGGCGTAGGCCCCGGTGCCGGACGTGTACTGGTGTCCGCGCAGGGTGTAGCCCTCGTTGTCGTAGTAGCCGGAGCTGTCGCACTGCCAGAAGTCCAGCAGCGCGCCGGCCAGCGGCTGGCACCGGCGGTTGTAGACGGTGCCGGTGAGCGTGAGCAGGACGCCGTTCACGCCGGGGGTGATGTCCGTCCGCTGCGGGGAGCCGGGCTCGAAGTACGGTCCCTCGATGTTGGCGTCGGTGACCGAGCCGGGCGTGCAGGCCAGCTTGCCCGGCTTCGCGGCGCCGGAACCGGGCGTGGGACCGGGCCGCCCGGTCGCGGCGTTGCCGGTGGCGACGCCGGTGGCGGCCAGGCCGGCGGCGGCGGCGCCGACGAGCCCGGCCTTCATGACGAGCCTGCGCGCGGGGCCGGCGTGGTCGGGACGGGCGTCGCCGGGGCTGCTGACATCGGGGTTCGGGCTGTCGGCGGCGGGATCGATCCGCTCGTGCTTGTCGTTCATCGTGCTCCTCCGGGGGGTCGTCCGCCGGAATCGGCGATGGCGGGGAGGTGACGGCGGCGCGGTTCCGCAGGTCGGCGACCGGTGGATCGGACCGGCGGTCACGCGCGCGAGGGAAACGGTGCCGTACGTCGTGACGGCGGGCGCCCGGCCGACGTCGCCGGGCCCGGGGAGCGTCGTGACCGGATACGTCATCACTGTCACGATGATGTACGATCTCGTATTAGATTCGATGATCGGGCACTCGGAGTCAAGGCCGCGGTCAGGCCGATTTCCGCCACCTCCGGCCTCTCGGCCACCTCCGGTCTCTCGGTCCCCGGCCGCTCTCGGTTCCCGGCCGTTCCGTGCTCACCGAGCGGCGCAGCCCCGCTCCGGCATCAGAGAGCGGTGCAGTTCGGCTTGGTTCTCAGCCCTCGTCGAGCGAGAAGCGCAGGTACCGGTCCGCGGATCGCCGCACCGCCGCCGCCCCGTCGGAGGTGACCACCCGTCCCCAGAACGCCCCGTAGATGCGCTCGAACGAGAGCGGCTCCACCAGCGACAGCGCGCGCCGGATGGTGCTCGGGCGCTCCGGGATGAAGTTGGGGATGCTGTACATGAAGCTGACCCACCGGCGGTCCATCACGACCAGGAAGATGTCGCCGCTGAACAGCGCGCCCCGCCCGTCCGGGTCGTCGGACCAGTGCAGGACGGTGCCCCCGGCGAAGTGCGTGCCCGCGTTGATCAGCGTCAGGCCGGGGGCGAGCCGGTGGGTGTCGCCCGTCCAGTACTCGATCACCGGGTCGGGCCGTCCGACCCACTCGCGGTCGGCGGCGTGGACGTGCACGGGGGCGTCGAAGGCGCGCCCGTACTCGGTCATGACGCCGTAGAAGTGCGGATGGCTGACGGCGATCGCGCTGATCCCGCCGAGCTTCTCGATCTCGGCGCCGAGGTCGTCGTCGAGGTAGCCGACGCAGTCCCACAGGACGTTGCCGGACGCCGAGCGGATCAGCAGCGCGCGCTGGCCGATGGAGACCGCGGGCTCCGCGCCGATCCCGATCACACCGGGTCCCTCCTCGGCGATCCGTCCGCGCCGGCCCTCCGCCTGAAGGCCGGCGAGCGTGGTCCACTGCTGGCCGTCCCAGCCGACGTACTGCCGCTCGTCCAGGCAGATCGGACAGTCGGAGCGCGCCGCCCCGTACTGCACGCCGCAGGTGCTGCAGATCGGAAGCCGCGCACCCGTCTCCGACACGACCCGACGGGAAGAAGACACCGGAACCCACCTCTCCAAGAATCCGCCCACGAGCTTCCCAGGGTCACCGACCGACCGTGCTCGCGGACGTTCCGCGCCCCCGCACCAACGGCAGGTACACCTCGTCCACGATCTCAATGAGGACGTCATCGGGCGCGGTCGGCACCCCGCGAACGACGAACTCGTTGCGCAGCAGAAAAACGGCCACCGTGGCGACGCGCGGATGGAGCGCTTCGGGCGCCGCTTCGCCGCGTGCGACCGCCCGCTCCAGCACGGTCAGCCACGGCGCGGCGGCGGCGTCCTCGGACTGGTCCTGCAACTGCGCCACGAGTTCCGAGGCCCCGCCTGCCGCGGCGAAAAGCTCTTTCAGGATCGCGCCGAGCGGGGAACTCCAATGCCGGTTCGCCCCGCGCAGCAATTCGAGGACGTCGCCGCGCAGAGTGCCGGTGTCCGGCACCGGAACGGTCGTGGCCAGCCGCCGGTACGCGGCGATGCCGAGCGCGAGCCGGTTGGGCCACCGCCGGTAGATGGCGTTCTTGTTCGTCCCGGCGCGGACGGCGACCTTGTCCATGGTCAGCCCGGCGTATCCGGACTCGGTCAGCTCGTCCACCGCGGCCCGCAGGATCGCCTCCTCCAGGACCGCTCCGCGCCGCCGCGTGGCCTTCCCCTCCATGGCGACCAGAGTACGGCCCGTGCCCTAGGAGGCGGGGCCCACGTGGCCGGTCCGCCACGCCCAGGCGGCGATCTCGACGCGGTTGCGGGCGCCGAGTTTGCGATGGACGGCCGCCACGTGGTTCTTGGCGGTGCCGGGGGAGATGAACAGCTCCGCGGCGATCTCCGCGTTGGTGCGTCCCCGGGCGACCAGCCCGGCGACCTGGAGCTCCCGTTCGGTGAGGTCGTGCGGGTCCGGTTCGTCCGCCGGGGCGGCGTCCTTGAAATGGGCGAGGAGGCGGGCGGTGATCGCCGGGCTGAGGAGCGCGTCGCCGGACGCCGCGGCGCGGACGCCCTCGACGAGCAGCGCGGGCCCGGACCGCTTCAGCAGGAAGCCGCAGGCCCCGGCGCCCAGGGCGGCGTGGACGTACTCGTCCAGGTCGAAGGTGGTGACGACCACGACGCGCAGCGGGTCCGGCAGGTGCGGGCCGGCCAGGAGGCGGGTGACCTCCACGCCGTCCCGGCCGGGCATCCGGACGTCGGTGAGCACCACGTCGGGACGCAGCCGGCGGGCCAGGTCCACGGCGGCGACGCCGTCCGCGGCCTCCCCGACGACCCGCATGTCGGGCTGCGCGTCCAGGATGAACCGGAAACCACCGCGGACGTCGTCCTGGTCGTCGGCGACGACGATCCGGATGGTCATGGCCGGGAGCGTACCCGGCCGAGCGGCAGCACGGCCGTGACCTCCCAGCCCCGGCCGCCGGGCGCCGGACCCGCCGCGAACTCCCCGCCCGACGCTCTGACACGTTCGGCCAGGCCGTCGAGCCCGCGTCCGCCGAGCCCGTCGAGCCAGCGTCCGCCGAGCCCGCCACCACCGAGCCCGCCGAGCCCGCGTCCGCCGAATGTGCGGTGCCGGCGCGTCCGAGCAGGGGCGTTGTCGGCGACGTGCACGCGGACGGCGGGTCCGGCCACTTCCGTGACGGTGACGGTGATCGCGGTCGCGTCCGGTGCGTGCCGCCGCACGTTCGTCAACGCCTCCACGACCAGGCGGTATGCCGTCGCCGCCACCTCGCGGGGCGGGTCGTGGACGTCGATGTCGATGCTGATCCGCGCGTCGCACGACTCGGCGAACCGCTGCGTGAGGCCCGGGAGGTCGTCCAGGCCGTACGGCCGTGGCCGCGGGGTGTCGTCGTCCGTTTCGTGAAGCATGTGGACGGTGCGGTCCATGGAGGCCAGCGCGCGCAGACCGGCGTCCTCGATGCGCTTGAGCGCGGCGCGCGCCACCTCGGGATCCGGACTGATCTGCGCCGCCTGCGCCTGGACGACCATCCCGCTGACGTCGTGCGCGACGAAGTCGTGCAGGTCGCGGGCCAGATCGAGGCGCTGCGCGCGGCGGGCCGCGGCCACCGCGCGGGACCGTCGCGCGTCCAGCAACCGCGGGTACAGGGCGGTGGCGGCCGTCACGATCGCGACGGTTCCGCACAGCACGCAGCCGAGCACCGCGCCGCGCGCCGTCGCAGGCGGGACGACGTGCAGGGTCAACCGCAGCGGAAGGACGGCGATCGCGACGACCATCGCGGCTCCGCCGAGCGCGGCGGCGCGGCCCGGCGCCCGCCGAACCGTCAGCCTGAGCGTCAGGGCCGAGGCGATCAGTTCGGCCATCCACCACAGCGCCGTCCGGTTGTCCGCGGGACCGCCGTACAGCAGCGTCACCGCCAGCGACGCCACAGCGGCGGCGCACGCGACCGTGCCCTGCCGGACGCGCGGGAACGCGAGCAGTACCAGCACCGCCGCACACGCGAGCCACGCCGCCGCGGTGATCAGCGGCCCTACGCGCGAGACATCGGCGACAACCGGGACCGCCATCACGGCGAGGCCCGCGCCGCACCACCGAACCCGGCGGCTTGGCATCCGGACCATGCCGAAAGGACGAGGCGACCGTCCGGAAGACCTGCCGGACGGTCGATGTCCGGCGGCATCCCCGCTCCCGAGACTGTCCTCATGAACGATCACTCACGCATCGTAAACATCGGCCTGGTGCCGCTCGCCACGGCCGCGCTTTTCGCCGGCCTGGCCGTCCCCGCGGTGGCGAGCGTCCCTTCCCGCGTCGTCCTGCGTGCCGACACCGACCGCGACGGGCGCCTGACGTCCGCCGACGACGCCGGACGCGGCACCTGGACCGCCGCGCGCGGCGCGATCATGCTGCCGAACCTGGACGACGACCGGTCCCGCTGTCCCAAGGCCGCCCCGGACGGCGCGCGGCTCACCGACGCCGCTCTGGCCGCGTGCGGCGACGCGTCCGACGACGTGGTGAACGGCCCGTCCGATTTCGCGGACCTTGCGCGACTGGAGATCCCGGCGATGCGGAACCTCTCCGCCGCCGCGCACGCGACGCTGCTCCCGGACGCCGCTTCGCGCGACGAGATCCGTCTCTTCATCGAGCGCCAGGGCAGGTTCGTCGCGCTGGGCGCGGACGGCACTCTCCGCCCGGACGAGCTGCGTCATGGGGTCCGGCTAGCGATCGAGGCGCGCGACATCGTCCGCGACCCCGCCGTCTGGACGGGCTTCACCGACCTCACCCTGACCGTCACCGACAGGGGCGTCTCGCGAGCCGACCGGGACGCCGCGCGAGCCGACAGGGGCGTCTCGCGATCCGACCGCGTGCGGCTGCGCGTCGCGCCGGTGCTCTTCCAGAACGACCTGATGCCGCTGAAGCGGGCGGTCGTGGCAGACCCGCGGGCACCCGAGACCCTCGAAGGGCGCAAGGCCCCGAGCACACCCATCCCCGGAGCGGCCGGCTACCGTCGTGACCTGCGCAGAGCCCTCGACGCGGAAGGTCTTCGCCAGCCGTTCGACGAGTCGCCCTCGGGCGGCGACCGCTGGATGGGCGACATGTACAAGACCGCCTACGCGTCGATGCCGGGGCCGGGCGGCGCCGAACACCGCATCGTGGTGAACCTGAGGGCGCCCGCCGTCACGCCGGACTTTCCCGCTCGCGACCGTCCGTTGCGCGACGCGTCCCGCCCGGTCTTCACCAAGCTGCGCGGCCCGGACGTGGCCGGAGTCCAGCAGTTCGACGCCACCCGCGTGGACCGACCGGACGACAACCTCTACTACGGTTCGGCCGGCTCCACGGGCAATTTCGGCACGATCCCGCCCTACGGCGCATACCCCACCGGACGCATCGTGTACGGCGGCGAAGGCAAGTTCACCCCCGACCCGACGTTCACCCGGATGCTGGCCGCGCAGGGCTATCAGGATCCGGTCGTCGTGGACACCAGCTGGCTCGGAGTCGGGCACATCGACGAGTTCATGCATTTCGTCCCCGCCCGCAGCGCCCGAGGCTGGGCCATGGTGGTCGCCGACCCGCGCCTGGGTCTGAAGCTCCTGAAGGACCTCGCCCGCACCGGCGGCGGCTCTCAGCGGCTCGTCGACGGAGTCGATCCGTCAAAGACCGACAAGCCGGGAATGACCGTCGCGCAGGCCTTGCACGATCCGTCCCTGCTCGACGGCACTCGCATCGCAGGCCGAGGCGTCGACAAGGCCCTGCGGCAACTGCGCGAACAGGCGGGAATCACCGGTGAGGACATCGTCCGCGTCCCGGTGCTGTTCACCAAGCTCGCCCTGCCCGCCGGCTACCCGCGCACCGATCTGACGGTCGCCTACCTGCCGGACGCCGCCAACGGCATCGCCACGGGCACCACCGCCCGCGGCTACCTCGCCCCCGTCCAGCACGCGCCGAAGCGCGCCGGCAAGGACGTGTTCGAGCAGGCCACCGAACGAGCACTGGGGAAGGTCGGCGTCCACGTCCGCTGGATCGAGGACTGGGACTACGCCCACCACGTCGGCACCGCCGGCGGCGACGTCCACTGCGTCACCAACGTGGACCGCGACCTGCGCGGCACGACCGCCTGGTGGAGGTCCCCGAGGCCCTGACCGAAGGCTGCGGCTGGACGCTATGGACATCTGACGAACCTGCGGACGCCCCCTGTCCGGCCGGACGGATGCCCCCTAGTGTGTGGCTCCCTGAAGATCAGCAGAGAGGCATCCCCCCATGCTTCAGCCCGTCCGGATCATCGCCGTCTCGGTCGCCGCCGTCGCCGTCACCGGGTCGGTGTACGCCACCGCGTCGGTCTCGGCCACCCCCGGGGGCGGCACCGCGCCCCGCACCCGCATCGCGGGCCCCACGGTCGCGGCGGACACCCCCGCCGCCCCGGTCAAGGCCCAGGCGTGCGCCTACACGCAGGTGAAGCCGGTCAGCAAGTGGGTGGGCCTGCCCGTCTTCGACCCCGCCAAGGCGGCCAGGCCCTACACCGCGCGCCTGCGCACCACCCAGGGCACGATCGAGTTCGAGGCGCTGACCGACAAGGCGCCCTGCACGACCTACTCGTTCCGCTTCCTGGCCGAGCGCGGCTACTTCGACCGGACGCACTGCCACCGCTCCACCACCCAGCGGATCTTCGTCCTCCAGTGCGGCGACCCCACCGGCACCGGCAGCGGAGCGCCGGGCTACCAGTTCCCCGACGAGAACCTGGCCGGCGCCACCTACCCGGCCGGCACGGTGGCGATGGCCAACGCCGGACCCGGCACCAACGGCAGCCAGTTCTTCTTCGCCTGGAAGGACACCAAGCTCTCGCCCGCCTACACCCCCTTCGGCCGCGTCACCGAGGGCCTGGACGTCCTGCGCCGCATCGGCGAGGCGGGCAACGACGAGCAGAACAACCCGGGCGACGGCTACCCCCGCCGCTACACCGAGTTCCACAAGGTCCGGATCACCCGCCACTGATCTGCGCCGCCCCGCCGCTCCGTCCGTGCCGCCGTCCTCGATCACATCGCCGTTCCCGTGGTGGTCGTGATCACATGGAACCCGGCGGCGGCTCCGGACAGGACCCGGGTGTGGAGCTGTCAGCGCGCGCCCGGATACGGGCAGGTGACCCCGTCGCGTTCGGGGACCTTTTCGATGAGCACGCACGGGTGGTGTACCGCTACGCGGTCCGCGTCACCGGGGATTGGACGGCGGCCGAGGACATCGTGTCGCTGACCTTCCTGGAAGCGTGGCGGGTGCGGGCGAGGATCCGCCCGGAGGGCGAGTCGCTGCGGCCGTGGCTGCTGGGGATCGCAACGAACGTCCTGCGGAACGCGGCCCGGTCCGCCCGGCGGCACGAGGCGGCGATGAAGCGGATGCCCGGACGGGAGGTGGTGCCCGACTTCTCCGACGAGCTGGTGGGACGTCTCGCCGACGCCGAGGAGCTGGCCGCCGCGCGCGTCGCGCTCGGCCGGTTACGGAAGGCCGAACGCGAGGTCTTCACGCTGTGCG
Organism: Actinomadura gamaensis; assembly: GCF_042652125.1. Taxonomy (NCBI): domain Bacteria; kingdom Bacillati; phylum Actinomycetota; class Actinomycetes; order Streptosporangiales; family Thermomonosporaceae; genus Actinomadura; species Actinomadura gamaensis. The sequence goes on from NZ_JBHSIT010000006.1 coordinate 477,320, forward strand.
TGTGGGCGGGCCTGAACTACGCGGAGGCCGCCGAGGCGCTCGGCGTCGCCGAAGGCACCGTCCGTTCGCGGCTGTCGCGGGCCCGGACGCGGCTGCGCAAGCTCACCGAGACCGAACGGGAACTCCCGTCCGGCCGCGGACAGCTCATCGGTGACGACCGCGCGCCCGCGGTCCGGTCGAAGCAGGAGAGGCACTCATGAACGGCACCCCACGGCGCGGACCCGAATCCGACGAGCTGCCCGAGCTCGTCCGGCTCCTGCCGCCTCCGGGCGACCCGGAGCTCTCCGCCGGCCGGCACCTCCTCCTCAAGGAGCACCTGATGCTGCAGATCCGAGAGCCCGCGAGCGCCCCGCGACGCCCCAGGCGCCGCCGGTGGGTCCTGCTGGCGGCCCCGCTCGCCGCCGCGGCGGTGGCCGCGGGCCTGTTCGTCCTCCCGCACGGCGGCGACGGCCCGTCCCCGCGTCCGTCCGCGGCCGGCGCGGCCGGCGCGGACGGCAGCGCCGCAGTGCTGCTGGACCGCATCTCGCTCGCCGCCGCGCACCGGCCCGTCCCGCCGGTGCGTCCGGACCAGTTCGTCTACATCAAGAGCAAGGTCGCCTGGACCACGCAGACCGACGACGGGCCGCGGGTCCTGCAGCCGCTGCGAGAGCGGGAGGTCTGGCTGCCGCAGAGCCCCGGGAAACGCGGCCTGCTCCGCGAGGGGAACGCCGAGGGGAAGACGATGGTGCTGGTCGGCACGGACCGGGACCTGACCTACCGCAGGCTCGCCGCCCTGCCGACCGAGCCCGGCGCCCTGCTGGACGGCGTCTACGCGAAGATCCCGAAGTCCGGCAAGACCGCCGCCCCGGCCGCCCGCGACGCCGCCGCCTTCGACGAGCTCGGCCGGCTGCTGGCCGAGCAGATCCTTCCGCCCAAGCTCGCCACCGCCGTCTACCGCGCCGCCGCGAAGATCCCCGGCGTGGTGGTGGTGCCCGACTCGGTGGACGCGGCGGGCCGGCACGGCGTGGCCGTCGCGCTGGTCGCCTACGGCGAGCGCCGCGAATGGATCTTCGACACCAGGACGCTGACCTACCTGGGCGAACGCGGCTACATGGTGGAGGACACCAAGCTGGCCAGGAAGGGAATGACCACCGCCACCACCGCGATCCTCCAGCGCGGCGTAGTGGACAAGCCCGGCGAACACCCCGCCAAGCCCTGACACCCCGCCACGCCCTGACACCCCGCCACGCCCTGACACCCCACCCCGTTCATCGCCTCGATGAGGACGCTCCCCAGTCCGGCGGAAGGAACCTCCAGGAGTCACGGCCCAGCCATTGCCCGAACGACAGCGGCCGGGCCGTGCTCCCGTGGTCACGTGACAGGGTAGGAGCTCCGACGCGTGAACCCACCGCCAAGCACGGCCATGTGGAGCGGTGATCTGGGAATGTCTCAGATCATGGCCGAGGAAGAGGAACCAGCCGGGACCGGGGACGAGTCCGATGAGCTGTACGTCGTCGTGCGTGAGATGACCGCCGACGTGTGCCAGCCCACTCAAGCCCGCGTCACGCCACCGCTGTTTCTGGCGGACGCGCGCCAACGTGCGGCGGAGGCGAACGCCACGGCCATGCCGGACATCCGGTACACGGTCCGACGCTGGAGCGACTGGAACCGCTGAGCGGCCACGGGAGGCGCTCTGCTTCCCGGCGCATGAGCGGCGCCCCCGTCCTCGGCCCCGTCCTCGGCCCCGTCCTCGGCACTGCCTGACCGGTCAGTGGTCGATGTAGGGGTCGGTGATCTCGCGTAGCCGGGTCAGGTTGTCGCGGAGCTGGTCCATGCGGCGCTTGCCGAGATGGGCCGTCCATTCCGCCTCGGTCTCGGCCTCGGCCTTGCGGGCGACGGGGACCAGCGCGAGGGCGCGGTCGGTGAGCCGGACGAGCCTGGCGCGCGCGTCACGGGGGTCGCGGGCGCGTTCCACGTATCCCGCGCGTTCCAGCTGGTCCACCAGGTACCCGGCGGTCTGCTTGGTCACCTGGGCGGCCTCGGCCAGCTCGGTGAGCCGGGTGCCGTCCTGCTGGACGCGCGCGAGCAGCTTGGCCTGCGCGGGCGTGATGTCGTCGATGCCGGCCGCCGCGAGGGCGGCGAACACCTTGGTCTCCATGGCCCGGTGCGCGATGTGCAGCAGCACGCCGAGGCTGACGTCCTCCGCCACGACCCCCCTTGAATTAGTCAGAACTTCTGTCTACTTTAGACAGAGAGGCTGATTAAAAAAAGTCAGACCATCGTACCGATGATCGCGAGGTCGCGGATGGACCGGACGGCGATGTGGACGGTCGTGGAGCGCGAGCGGTCCGGCCTGGCCGACCTGCTGAGCTCGTTGGACGACCGGCAGTGGGCGTGCCCGTCGCTGTGCGCCGGGTGGACCGTGCGCGAGGTGGCGGCCCATCTCACCCTCGGTCCGCGGATGGGCGTCCGCGCGGCGCTGATCGAGTTCGTCCGCGCGCGGGGCGACTTCGACCGCATGGTCGACGGCACAGCCCGGCGCGAGGCCCGCCGCCCGGTCGGGCAGATCTGCGCCGAACTGCGCCGGGCGTCCACCTCTCGCCATCTCGCGCCCGGCCAGAGCCTCGCCGACGCGATGCTGGACGTGCTGGTCCACGGCCAGGACATCGCCGTCCCGCTCGGCGTCGAGCGTCCGATGCCGCCGGAGCCCGCGCGCCTGTCGGCCGACCATGTCCTGCGACGAGGTTTTCCCTTCCACGCCCGCAGGCGCCTCGGCGGCCTCCGGTTGACGGCGACCGACGTCGACTGGTCCACCGGCGAAGGACCGCGGGTCGCCGGACCGATCGCCGCGCTGCTCCTGCTGCTCACCGGCCGCACCGACGCCGCTCTGCCCCGACTCGAGGGACCAGGGCTCGACGCCCTCCCGCGTCCGGTTTCCTGACACCTCGGAGGGGCCCGTGGCCGCCGACGACAGGCCCTCCCCTCCAACGACCCTGCGCACGGCGCGAATCCTCGACCCCACCCCGCGCCGGGCGCCCACCCGCCGAGCCCACCGCACACCGGCCCACGCCAGGACGAGCGGCGGACCCGTGATCACGCCACGATCGTCCGCCCTGCCGTCCGCCCCGACCGCCTCCGCGTCGTTGATCGGAGAACTCACGTGTCCTACTACCACCGCGAAGCCGCCCCGGCCGGACACCGACCGAACCCCCTACTGCTGATCTCCGGCCTCGTCCTGATCCTGGCCGGGACGGGGATCATGCTGATCGGCCTCCTCACCGCCCTGCGCACCTTCACGCAAGCCGGCCTTCACCAGGGCGACCTGGGCTCCGGACCGCACGCGCGTCACGACCTCGAACCGCTGGTGGACGGCTTCACCGCCCTCGTCATCGGGTGCACGATCATGACGGCGGGCCGCTACCTCTGGCGGGGCGCCCGCCGTCGCGGCTGGCGCGACCGGCTCGGCCGCCTCATGGTCATCTTCGGCTACGCCGACGTCGCGGTCGCTCTCTACGTCCTGAGCCGGTTCATCCTGCGCGCGCTCGATCAGGGCGGCCAGGAGACCTCCGGCCAGACCGTGATCCACGGGCTGATCGCCTGCGCGCTCGTGGCCCTCCCCGGCGTGGTGCTGGCCCTGCCCGGCCTCCGCATGGCCAAAGAGGACCCCCTGATGAAAGCCAGCGTGAAAGCAAAGCTCTGACAGCCCCCTAGGCAGCGCCGCAGCAGAAAGCCGGCTCCACCCGCGGCGAACAAAGAGCTGTCTCATTCTGTCCAGCTAGCGGCGACGTCGACTGCGCCGGCGACGGCGGGGCGAAAGCGGGATGCCGCGGATGGCGCGCAGGCAACTGCCCACCAGGTAGACGAGCGCCCCGGCGCCGCCCACCTCGCCGACACGCTGTGCCAGCACCGTCGCCAGCCCCACGGCGCGCACGTGAGCGACCGCGCTGACCAGCAACGCCAACAGCGACGCCCGCTCGACCGTCCAGGAGGACGCCAGCACACGGTCCACCGGACGCATCAGCGCCTCCCACGCGTCCCCGGCCCTCAGCACCGCCATCGCGCGAAGCACGCCCAGGGCGTGGGCCACCCGGCGGCGACCACTCGGCGGGGTCCCCGCCGCGGTCGGCGCCGCCAGGTCGGCGAGGAACTCCTCATCCCGCCAGGACCGTTTCCGTCCGCCGAGCAGCACCGCCACCGACACCAGCGTGCGCGACGTCCTGTCGGCGCCGCGGACGGCCGCCGTCCGCCAGGGCACCCGACCGAGTGCCTCGACCAACCCGTAGAACAACGACGAGACCAGCACGCAGACGGCTCCGGCCAGCACCCCGACGATGGCTGCGACGGCCAGTCCGCCCAGCAGTCCGGCGGCGGCTCCAAGTCCCACACCGGTCGCACCCGGGACCGCATGGTGAACGGCCCGGCCCGCCGTGGCTCCGAGCCAGAAACCTGCGGCGAGTCCGGCAGGAGGGGACACCGCGAGCGCCAAGCCGAACTCCGGCCCCGTGGACTGCGCGACCTCCAACGTGGCGACCGGATCCCCCGGAAGAACACGATCTGCCCCCTATGTCGAGAACGAGCTACATCCGTCAGCGCACCCGCCCGCCCCGGCATGGCAGCTTGGCAAGGCCTCGCTGAAGGGCGACCGCGTCATGCGCCGGCGACGGCGGAATCCAGATGGGCGCCTCTTCGCGGAATCGCGTATTCCGCTGGTCGAGCAGCAGATGACAAATGATCGTTTGCGAATGGTCCTTCAGTGCCAAAGCCAGTCGCCGATCACCCGTCACACTATCGCTGAGCCCGCCTCCGCCCCCGAGCAAGGACAGTTTCGTGCGCAGCCATCTCGGTAGAACAAAACTGCTCGCCGCCGCCCTCGCGCTGGCCGGATCGACGGTCGTCGCGGCTCCGGCCCAGGCGGACGCCAACCCGTACCAGCGCGGGCCGGACCCGACCGAAGCCAGCGTCACCGACGCGAAGGGACCTTTCGCGACCGCGACGGTCACGGTGCCGGCGGGCGGCGGCCGGGGATTCAACGACGGCGTCATCACCTACCCCACCGACCAGAGCCAGGGCACCTTCGGCGCGATCGCGGTGATGCCCGGATTCGTGTCGCCGGAAGGGGCGATCGAATGGTACGGCCAGCGCCTGGCCTCCCAGGGCTTCGTCGTCCTCACTCTGGACAGCGACAACCCGTTCGACCTGCCGGGCGCCCGGAAGGACCAGTTGCTGGCCTCGCTCGACTACCTGATCACCAAGAGCCCGATGAAGGACCGCATCGACCCGAGCCGTCTGGCGGTCATGGGCTGGTCGATGGGCGGCGGCGGGACCATCGAGGCCGCCGCGCAGCGCCCCGCGCTCAAGGCCGCCGTCGGCCTGGCTCCCTGGGACATCTCTCCGCCCCTCGGCAGCGTCACCACCCCCACGATGCTCATCGCCGACGACACCGACGTCCTCGCCCCGACCGGGCTCATGGCCAAACCGTTCTACGACGGCATGAGCAAGGCCAGGGACAAGGCCTTCTTCGAGCTCAAGAACGCCGATCACTTCACCTTCACCACACCGAACGACACCATCGCCAAGTACGTCATCTCGTGGATGAAGCGGTTCGTCGACAACGACACTCGCTATGACCAGTTCCTGTGCCCGACTCCCACCGGGAACCCGGCCATCACCCAGTTCCTGGACACCTGCCCCCTCAAATAACGCATGACCGTATGAGGGCGGGCAGCAGCCGTGCGCGAGAAGCCGGGCCCCAGTGACCTCGACGCCTTCCTGGCGATGGGCCGTCCGAAGAACCGGACAGCAGCGTCGAAGCGCCCCTGGAGTCCGGCCGCCCCGGGCGGTTCCCTGGCAGGGTTGCCTGGCCGCTGACCGGGACGCCGCTTATCGCCGCCGTTGCCCCCAGCTTGCTGATCGCTGGCGAAGCCGCCCGCCACCTCGCCGCACGGCTCGGCGGCCCGGTGCTGTGCGCGCACCTGGCCGCCGAGGAGTTCACCTTCGGGCAGTTCTACAAGGACGCGCCCGCCATTGTCCGCTTCACCGTGTAGACCTCGGCGAAGCGGGGCGTCGGCGCGATCAGGCTCCGGTGGGGTTCAGAGACATGTCCACGAGGGCGGACTGGCTGAGCGAGGACGTGCCGCAGACCCAGATGGAGCCGGGCAGGTTGGCGTCGCCCGCCTGCAGAGTGACCTGGAACCGGGCGGTGTGCTCGGAGCGGATGACTTTGGCGGCGGTGAAGAAGGTGGTCCCACCCTGAGAGGTGATGACCTCGCCGCGGCGCAGGGTCCAGTCAATGGCGACCCCGTTCGGGTTGGCGCTGTTGAACGCGAAGCCGTTGGCCGCCAGGAACGACCCGCTCGACAGATGGACGTTGAGCGGTCCGGCGCACACGGTGGCGCCGCGCGTGACCGTGCCCTGGGCGCTGGCGGCGTCCGAGCCGGTGGCGGCCGAGGAGGCGGTGTCGAGGGCCAGCACGGCGGCGACAGCCGTGATCCCGGCGGAAGCCGCGGCGATGGCGGCCTTGTGTCGTGAAACTGGCGGCCGAAGCCGCGCGCGGATTCCAGGACGCATGAGTGCGCCCCCTTTCCAAAAGGACAACGGACGGGCCCGACGGAGCTCGCCCCTTCCCAGGAATTCACGGAAGCCGGTCAGGCCGAGTTCATCGCGCCCGCTGTCCGGACGCGGCCACGCTCACCCGCGCGATGGAGGAGCCGCAGCCCCGATGAGGTCCGACGGCCGCTGCACGACCTCGCGACGACCCGCGCAAGCCGCTGCGGACGATGTGCGGCGACCCGCCGTCGCCGCCGCGCCTCATCGGCCTTCGATCACGATCGGAGCGATGGGCGCTAGCTGCCGGTCGTGCCGTCGAGCATCTCGCGCAGGATGTCCAGGTGGCCGTTGTGGCGGGCCGTCTCTTCGGTGAGGTGGAGGAGGATCCAGCGCAGGTCGACGTGGAGACCGTCGCGGACGGTTCCCTTGGCCCGCGTGTCCAGGTCGGTCACGGCGACCAGTTCGCGGTAGCGGGCGCTCTGCTCGGCGTATTCGTCGAGCAGCTGCGTGAGCGGGAAGTCGACGGCGATGCGCATCTCGCGGTCGGGGTCCTCGTCGGTCCAGGGTCCCCGGTCCTCCTCGCCGAGGAAGACCACCTGGAACCAGTGGTACTCGACCCAGCGGAGGTGGTTGATCACTCCGCTCATGGTCATCAGCGGTGAGCCGGGCAGGAGCGCCTTGCGGGCGTTCTCCGCGGAGACGCCCTCGCACTTGGCGCGAGCGGTGTCCCGCGCGTAGTCGAGAAACGTGACGAGCTGTGTGCGTTCGTCCCACGCCGGCGGCATATCGGTGATTCTGCTCATCGCCCGAGCTTCCCCGATCACTACGACCGATGTCGAGGTGATTACCGGCGGACCCGAGCGCAAGAGGCACAGGCCCGACCTCCGAGTCGAACAGGGCGGACGCGACGAGATGGCGGCCGTGCCTCACTGACCGGATCCGGCAATCCGTGCCACCCCTCCGCTCAGCGCCCCTCACCGCCCGGACGACCTGCAAGGACCTCTCCCCGAGAGGCCGTGGGCCGCATCGAGGACGGAACCGGGCTGGCGGTTTCCGGCCGTCGGCCGGTATTGCCGGTGCGTAACCCGGATGTCACCGTGACAGTTGCCGAGGGGAATCGCGCGCACCCTCTGAGTGATCACGGGCCGGAGGCAACGGCCCGTCCCTCCCCCAAGAAGGCAGGATCATGACTGGTCTGCGCACGTCAAACCGCTGCTCGCGCTCGCTCTCGCCGCCGCACTGGCCACCGTCCTCGGCGTGACCCAGTACTTCGCCCGCGCACGCGCCCAGCAAGGCTGCTCGGCGGCCACCCTCCAGGGCACCTACCTGTTCGCCGGCGACGGCGTCTCGGTGTCCGGCAGCACCACCGCACCGCTGGCCTTCGCCGGCTCCGAACGCTTCAACGGCGCCGGAGCGGTCACCGGCATCTCCACCAGCAGCTTCAACGGCACCATCACCCGCAATTCGGCCTTCACCGGCACCTACACGGTCGCCTCCAACTGCACGGGAACCCTCACCATCGGCACCACCCTCCACTTCGACCTGTACGTGGCACCGTCCGGGAACGACTTCGTCTACGCCCAGACCGACCCGGGCTCGGTCAGCGCCACCACCGAACACCGCGCAACCCGCGCCTAGACCGAAGATGTTGCGGCGGGGTACCAGACCTTGAGGGTCAGGCCGATCCGGTCGGCCCGTCCCTCAGCGGGGCGGACCGAGGTGACGCCCGGCAGGGCGTAGCGGCGTCCGGTGCTGAGGGCGTACGTCGTTCCTCCCGCCGGGAGCCGCGCCCCATCGCGAGAACGCAGACGGCCGACAGACCGTGCCCCGGCCGATCGCGGCCGGGGCACGGGGGCGTCAGTCGGCCGGCCTCGTGGGCCACCAGACGCGTTTGCCCACGTCCAGGGCGAGAGCGGGATGAGGAGGCTGCGGACGACCAAGGTGTCGAGCAGGACGCCACCGGCGACGAGCAGGCCCTGCTGGAGCGCGCCGACGCAACTCGCGAACGACCCCGCCGGCCCCGGCCGGCCGGGACTCCTCGGGACCGGCCGCGGCAAGGTCGTCCCGGCCCTGCTGTGCCTGGTCGCCTTCATCGACCTGATCGACGTGTCCATCGTGAACGTCCCAGGTCGGGGGCGCGCTCGGCCTGGCGATCTTCTCAGCGATGGCCACCTCCCGCACCGACGACGTGCTCGCCTCGGGCGCCCGGCCGCAGGTCGCGCTCACCGTGGGCTTCCAGCGCGCCCTGCTCGGCGCGGCCGTGTTCATCGTCGCCGCGGCGGTGATCGCCCTGCGGGCCACCAACACCAGGGGCGAGATCCCCCGAGACGTCCCCACCGAAGCCCCCGAGCCCGAAACGGAGACCGAAACGCCCGAGACCAACGTGGTCGAGCCTGCCTAGCCACGCGTCACCGGGATGCCCGACCGGAAATCCAGCCTCCGACTGTCGGCCGCACCCGCACCACTGGCACGTCACGGCGCAGGTGCGAGCCGCGGAACACGAGGCGGTCTTCTCCGCCAGGAGGAGGCGCTCGCCGATCTGCCGGTTGGTCAGGGCCGGGGCGGGGCCGGGGTGAGGAGGGCGAGGGCCTGTTCGAGGGCCTTGCCGAGCGGGCCGCTGGTGTCGATCGGGGCGGCTTCGGGCCATGGCGCGGCGTGGGCGGACATGGCGGTGGCGATTCCGGCGTCGGCGTCGGACGGCCCGTGAGGGCGGGTGCGGATGCGCGCGGCCGCGATGTCCGGAGGCGTTTCGCAGCGGAAGGCGAGGAGCTCGGCGTGCGCTTCGTCAGCGAGCCCGACGAACACGGCGCGGTCGGGCGCGGACGTGCAGGAGGCGTCCAGGACGACGGTCTCGCCCAGGCGAAGGAGCCGATCGGCGCGGGCGGCCAGCTCGCGGTAGGTGCGCCGCGTCCACTCGGGGGAGTAGAGGCCGGTTCCGTAGGGGGCGGCCGCGGGAGCGGACGGGGCGAGCCCCGCGAGTTCCTTGCGGACGCGGTCGCTGCAGAGCAGGGCGCAGCCGAGGCGGTCGGCCAAGGCCCCGGCCAGGGTGGTCTTGCCGGTGCCGGGGAGCCCGCCGACCATGAGCAGGCGCACCTTGCCTGCGCGCAGGTGCCGCAGCGCGACCCGGGCGAGGGTGTCGGCTTCGGCGGCCGCGTCCGGGTCGCCCTGGGCGTGGCGCAGGCAGGCGATCTTGGCGCGGACGAACGCGCGGTAGGCGATGTAGTGGTGCCGCAGCGAGCGCGGCGCCGGGTCGGCGGCGTACTCGACGTACCAGTCGAGGAACCGGTCGGCCGAGTCGGGGGCGCCGAGGCGTTCGAGGTCCATGGCCAGGAACGCGGCGTCGTCGAGGCCGTCGAGGAAGCGCAGCCGGTCGTCGAACTCCAGGCAGTCCAGGATGCGGGGGCCGTCGTCGAGGCAGAAGATGTCGGTGGCCAGCAGATCACCGTGCCCGTCGGCGACGTGGCCCGCGGTGATGCGGGCGTCGAAGAGGGGCTCGCGGCCGGCGAGGAAGGCCAGGGCGAGATTCTCGATCTCGGTGGCCCGCGCCGCGTCGATCGCCCGGCCGTGGAAGGGACGCACCTGGTCGAAGCTCTGCCGCCAGCGGGCGCGCAGCGCGTCGCGGGCGCCCTGGGCCGAGATGTGCGGCCCGCGCGGTGCGCGGGCGTGCCAGGCGGCGAGGATCCGGGCGATGCCGCGGAGCGCGTCGTCCACCGGCGCGTGGTCCCTCACCAGGGCCGACAGGCGCCGCTCGGAAGGCATGCGCCGCATCACGACCAGGTGGTCGCAGGGCCGGCCGTCGGGACCGCTCACGTCGGCGACGCCCAGGTACACGTCGGGGGCGAAGCGCCGGTTGAGCTCGACCTCCCGGTGGCACGCCCGCTCGCGCAGCTCCCGGCTGCTGAAGTCGAGGAAGCCGAGGTCCACCGGCTTCTTCAGCTTGTAGGCGCGATCGCCGGCGAAGAAGACGATCCCGCAGTGGGTCTCGCTGACGGCGGCACCGGTCATGGCGATCACACCCTCGGGTAGTCGGCGGGCCGGTGGCGTCGTGCCCGCGGCCGGGCCGGGAGCCGAGCGGACGGGGACGCCTCAGACGCGTTCGGCGACCGCGCCGTGGTCGGCGCAGATCACGACCGGGCAGCGCGCCCGCTCCCGGACGGCGGGCACGGTGTCGCCGCCGAACGGGTTGCCGTGCTCGGAGTGCGCCCGGGCGCCGACGACCAGCAGCTCGGCGTGCTCGGCCGCGTCCGGCAGGACCGCTTCCGGCGTTCCGTGGAGGATGCGCAGGCGGGTGGTGAGGTGCTGCGCGCGGGGGACCGCTCCGGCGACCAGGTCGCGAAGCCGCAACCATTCGCGGGCCGTGCGCAGCGGGCGCGGACCGCGGTCGGCGCCTGTGCCTGCGCCTGTGCCTGCGGCTGCGCCTGTGCCTGCGCCTGCGCCTGCACCGGTGACGGCGTCGGTCTCGGTGTCCAGGACGTGGATGACGTCCAGCCGGGCGTGGCGCTCGGCGGCCTCGCGGGCGGCACGGTGAAGGGCCGCCATCGAGTTCGGTGATCCGTCCACGCCGACGACGACGCAACGCTGTTCGGGGATGACCCGCATCTGTGCCTCCTTGGCTCACTTCTCACTCTTCCGTTCAGGACGGCGGGGCAGGAGTGCCCAGCGTCCCGGCGGACCGGGACCTTCGGCCCGAGGTGCTCGAGCGGCGCGGCGGACGGCACGAGCCGGCCCGGCGGCACCGGCGGGTTTCTAAGGTTTCGGAGAACTGGTCATGGCGCCTCGACCCGGGTTCCGGCGGTTCCGGCCAGGAGCGCGGGCGCGTCGGTGAGCGAGCCGATCGCGGCGACGGCGCCGGGGCGCTGGTCGGCGAAGCGGCAGGCCGCCTCGGCCTTGGGGCCCATGGAGCCGGCCGGCAGCGGGATGCGGCGCAGCTCGTCCGGGGTGGCCTGGCGGACGGGCCGGGCCCGCGGCGTCCCGTGGTCGCGCATGACGGCGGGGACGTCGGTGAGCAGCAGCAGCGCGTCGGCCTTGAGCCGGGTCGCCAGCAGCGCCGCGGTCAGGTCCTTGTCGACGACGGCCTCGACGCCGTGATGGCCGCCGTCGGTGGGCACGCCGCCACCGCCCGCCGCGATGACCAGGCAGCCGACCTCGGTGAGGCGGGCGAGGGTCGGCAGCTCCACGATGTCGCGCGGTTCGGGGGACGGGACGACCCGGCGCCAGGCGTCGCCGTCGCGGCGCATGGCCCAGCCGTGCTCGACGCGCATCCGGTCCGCCTCGGCGGTGCCGTAGGCGCGGCCGACGAACTTGGCCGGGGCGGCGAACGCGGGGTCGCGGGAGTCGACCACGGTCTCGGTGAGGACGGCGACGATCTCCCGGCCGGGCAGGACGCGGCGCAGCTCGCGGGCGAGCCAGTAGCCGATCATGCCCTGCGTCTCGGCGCCGAGCACGTCGAGCGGGTAGGGGACCGAGAGCGCCGGATCGGCGGCGCTCTCGAGGGCCAGCAGCCCGACCTGCGGGCCGTTGCCGTGCGTGACGACCAGCTCGTGGTCGCGGGCCAGCGCGGCGAGGCCGCGGGCGGCCTGGCGGACGTGGGCGATCTGCACCGCGGCGTCCAGTGCCTCGCCGCGGCGCAGCAGCGCGTTGCCGCCGAGGGCGGCGACGATCCTCATCGGCGTCCTTCCAGGCGTCCGGTGAGCAGGGCGTACAGGACGGCCTGGGTGGCGGGCAGCCGGTTGGCGGCCTGCTGGAAGACCAGCGAGCGCGGGCCGTCGATGACCTCGGCGGTGACCTCCCGGCCGCGGTGGGCGGGCAGGCAGTGCAGGAACACCGCGTCCTCGGCGGCGTGCCCCATGAGCTGCTCGTTCACCTGGTAGGGGGCGAGTGCCCGGGTGCGGCGCTCGCGCTCGTCCTCGGGGTCGCCCATGGACAGCCAGACGTCGGTGTACACCACGTCGGCGCCCTTGACCGCCTCGGCGGGGTCGCGGGTGAGCAGGACGGTGCCGCCGCGCCGTTCGGCCTCCGCGGTGGCGAACGCGAGCGCCTCGTCCGCCGGGCCGTAGCCCGGCGGGGTCGCGAGCGCGATGTCCATGCCGGTGAGGGCGGCGGCCTCCATCAGGCTGCGGGCGACGTTGCCGCCGTCCCCGAGGTAGGCGACGCGGTGGCCGCGCAGGTCGCCGAAGCGCCCGCCGATGGTGAGCAGGTCGGCGACGGCCTGCAGCGGGTGATGCCCGTCGGTGAGCGCGTTGATCACCGGGACGGGGGCGGTGGCGGCCAGCTCGGCGACGTCGGCGTCGGCGAAGGTGCGGATCACGATGGCGGCGGCGTAGGAGCCCATCACGCGGGCGGTGTCGGCGAGGGTCTCGCCGCGGCGGAGCTGCAGCTCGTCGGGGCCGATGGCGACGGGCGTCCCGCCGAGCCCGGTCACCGCCGCCGCGGTCGACAGGCGGGTGCGGGTGGACGGCTTGGCGAAGTACATCGGCACGATCCGGCGGGCGAGCGCGTCGGGCGCCGATCCGGGGTCGTCCTGGAAACCGGCGGCGAGTCGCAGCAGCAGGGTCAGGTCGTCGCCGGACAGGTCGGCGATGCGCAGCAGGTCCTTCACGAGGTCACCTCTTTCAGGGGGTCGCGGTGGAGGGGGCAGCTCATGCAGCGGGGGCCGCCGCGTCCGCGGCCGAGCTCACCGCCGGGGATGGTGACGACCTCGACGCCGTGGCGGCGGAGCATGGTGTTGGTGGTGACGTTGCGCTCGTAGGCGACGACGACACCGGGTTCGACGGCGAGGACGTTGTCGCCGTCGTCCCACTGCTCGCGCTCGGCGGCCCGGACGTCCTGCTCGGCGGACAGCACGCGCACGCGGGGCAGGCCGAGGGCGCGGGCGATCGCGGGGAACAGCGCTTCGTTCTCCCCGACGAGCACCTCGCGGCCGGTGTCGCGGCCGGGGGTGAGGGTGTGGGACCGCAGCGACGGCAGTCCCGGGTAGGCGGTGAAGACGTCCCGGTCGACCATGGTCATGACCGTGTCCAGGTGCATGAACGCGCGGCGCCGCGGCAGCTGCACGGCGATGACGCTCCGGGCGGCGCCGGCGGTGAACAGCCGTCGCGCGAGCAGCTCGACGGCCTGGGGCGTGGTGCGCTCGCTCATCCCGACCAGCACCAGGCCGTCGCCGGGGACGTGCACGTCACCGCCTTCCAGGGTCGGCAGCCCGGCGTCGGTGCCGGGGTACCAGACGGGGAAGTCCTGGTCGGCGAACAGCGGGTGGTGCCGGTAGATCGCGGCGAGGTGGACGGTCTCGCGGCGCCGCGCGGGCCTGGCCATCGGGGTGCAGCGTCACCCCGCCGTGCAGCCACGCGGACGGGTCGCGGGTGAACAGGTGGTTGGGCAGCGGCGGCAGGACGAAGTCGCCGCCGTCCAGGGACGCCAGCAGCAGGCTGTGGGCGGCGAGGCCGAGCTCGTCCTTGGTGAGCCCGCCGATCAGGTGCCGGGCCAGGGTCTCGGGATCCAGGTCGTCCAGCGCGGCGCGGACCGGGCCGGCCAGGGTCGGGCCGAGCGCGGTCTCGGACGCGGTGCGGTCCAGCACCTCGGCCCGCGCCTCGTCGATCTTGACGGTCTCGGCGAGCAGCTCGGCGAGGTAGTGCACCTGGACGCCGCGTTCGCGGAGCGTGTCGGCGAACACGTCGTGCTCCTGGCGGGCGCGCCTGGCCCACAGCACCTCGTCGAACAGCAGGTCGTCCTTGTTGGCGGGGGTCAGGCGGAGCAGTTCCAGGTCGGGGCGGTGCAGCAGCACCTGCCGCAGCCGCCCGACCTCGGAGGAAACGGTGAACACGGAGGGGTGGTCCTTTCAGGCGGCCTGGGCGGGCGGACGGGTGTCGCCGGTGCCGTCGCCCGGCGCGGGGTCGGCGGCCCGCAGCGGCGGGCGCTGGGCGCGGTACTTCAGCCAGGCGTAGACGGGCATCCCGGCGAAGATCAGCAGCGTGCCCTTGTAGACGACCTCGTAGCCGGCGCCGGCGATCGCCCAGACCGAGTAGCCGAACGCCAGCAGCGCGATGACGGCGTCCCGGACGAGGCGCCCGCCGGAGAACGCGGCACGGTCGGTGGCCAGCAGCACCAGCTCGGCCACGGCGGCGTAGGCGTAGGGGATGACGGTGGTGAGGGTGGCCAGCAGGATGATGAACGTGAACTGGTCGACCAGCGAGGCGTTGTAGTTCATCAGCATCAGCCCGGTCGCCAGCACGCTGGACACCACCAGCCCGACCACCGGGGTTCCGCCGCGTCCGGTGCGGGCGAACGCCTTGGGGAACAGCCCGTCGCGCGCGGCGGCGAACGGGATCTGCCCCTGAAGCAGGATCCAGCCGTTCAGCGCGCCGAACGCGCTGATCGCGGCGCCCGCGGCGACCAGATCGGCCGCCCACCCGCCGAACGCCGCGTCGGCGGCGTCGGCGAACGGCGCGGTCGAGGTCGCCAGCGCCGCCGCCGGCACCAGCCCGAGGACGGCGACGGTGCCCAGGATGTAGACCAGCGCGGTGACCGCGGTCCCGGCGATGGTGGCGCGCGGGATCGTCCTCTCCGGGTCCTGGACGTCCTCGGCCGGGACGGTCGCCGACTCCAGCCCGATGAACGACCACAGCGTCAGCGCCGCCGCCGCGGTCACCGCGCCGAACGCGCTGCCGCCGCTCGCGTTGAACTTCCCGAAGTTCCCGGCCTCGACGAAGAACAGCCCGCCCACCGCGATCATCAGCAGCGGCACCAGCTTGACCACCGTGGTGACGACCTGCACGGCGCCGCCCTGCCGGACGCCATAGGCGTTGACCGCGGTCAGCAGCCAGATCGCCGCCAGCCCCACCCCCGCGGCGAGGACCTTGTCGTGCCCCAGCGCGGGCCAGAAGTGCGCCAGGTACCCGACGAACGCCACGGCGATCGCCGCGTTCCCGGCCCACACCGCGATCCAGTAGCCCCAGGCGGTCTGGAACCCGACGAAGTCGCCGAACGCCCGCCGCGCATAGGCGTACGGGCCGCCGGTACGCGGGTAGGCCCGCGCCATCCGCGCGAACACCAGCGCCAGCAGGATCGCGCCCGCCGCGGTGAACCCCCAGGCGACCAGGCTGATCGGCCCGTACTCGGCGAGCGAGCTGGGCAGCAGGAACACCCCCGACCCGATCATGTTGCCCACCACCAGGGCCGTGGCCATCCACAACCCCAGCTTCCGGCGGGCCGGTTGCGCCCTCATGAGTGCCTCCTTCACGAGCGGCGTGATCGCCGCGCCTTCAGCTGATCACCGCGGCCCGGTGCGGGGCGCCGGTCGTCCGTCCCGGGGCGGACGGACCAAGGTCCCGAGACCCGCGGCCCGTCCTCCGTCCCGGAGCAGGCAGAACAAGGCCCCGAAGATCGCGGCCAGGTCCGTTGCGGCAACCCGCGGCAGCGGGGGATCACCGTCCCAGCGGACGCGGACCGCGGGTTCACAGGACGCAGGCGATGAGCACCTCCCGCCCGGACTCCCCGGGCGGGACGGGCCGCATCACGCACCAGATCAGGCTGCTTTGCCGCGGGCGATGGAGAGGTTCATGCCGGTGAAGTCGAGGGTGATGTCGTAGGGCTTGAAGAAGCAGTGGGCGAAGTGGCCGATCGCGTCGAAGCCCGGGCCGTAGGGCCAGGGAACGTCGACCGGCAGGTTCGGGTCCGACTCGCAGTAGATGTCGTTGGCGGCGGCGTAGTCCGGTCGACCCATACCGGGTGCCGCGGCCCCCCGGGATCAAGGTGTCCAGCCCGTTCCTCGGGAGGGGCGGGCGGGCCGTCCGGTCATCTCGACCACCGCCGCGGACCAGGTGAACCCCGAGCCGACCCCCGCGAGCAGGCAGGTCTGCCCGGGCTCGAGCCGTCCGCTGCCGATGAGGTGGTCCAGCCCGGCGATCTGGTCGCCCGCGCCCAGATGCCCGGTCCGACCGCCGAACGAACGCGTGGTGCGGTCGGGGTCGATGCCGAACGGGTCGTAGAAGTGCGCCTTCAGCCGGCTGCGTCCCATGTTCGGCAGGACGAACCAGTCGATGTCGGAGAGCGCGACCCCGGCCTCGGCCGTCGCCGCCTCGAACGCCAGGCGCTGCCCCTCCTCGATCCGCCGCACCAGCGCCTCCAGGCCGAGCTCGCGGGCGAGGACCGCGCCGTGCCTGGCCAGGTCGATCGGCGTCCGCGCGCCCAGCGGAGCGGAGGAGAACGCGTCCTCGCCGCGTCCGGCCGTCTCCAGGCCGGGGTCGGAGACCGTCGACAGCGACCGCAGCAGGGCATGGCCGCCCGACGACGAGAGCAGGACGGCCGTCCCGCCGTCCCCGCAGACCGTGCCCGGGTCGGTGCGCCACCGGTCGTATCCGGGCGGGCAGAACCGGTCGGCCGTGGTGATGAGGACGGACGCCGGAGCGGCGGAGGACCGCAGGTGGGCCGACGCCGTCTGCAGCGCGGCCATCCCCCCGTTGGACAGCTGCCGGATCTCCATCGCCGGGCACCGGTTGCCGAGCGCGAAGCGCTGGACATAGGACGCCGGCGCCCACATGTCGTGGCCCTGATGGTAGGTGCAGGCGTGCAGGACCAGCGTGACGTCGGACGGCGGGCACCCCGCCTGGTCGAGGGCGGAACGGGCCGCCATCACCGCCATGTCCGGGGGTGACTCCTTCGTCGCGACGCAGACGGAGACCGCGCCCGTGTTCCAGACGCGCCGCCGCTCGCACAGGCCCGCGCGCTCCGCCTCGTCCACGGTCATGGGGTCCGGCAACCAGGTTCCGGTGCCCGCTATGTAGAGATCCTTCACGCTCGCAGTCTCCGCGCGTCCGTCGGAAGGCTGCTCAAGCCCCGGACGAGCCGACGCGGGCGAGCCGGTGCGGGCGAGCGGGCGCGGGCGAGCGGGCGCGGGCGAGCCGGTGCGGGCGAGTCCGGTTCAGCCGTTCCTCAAGTCGCGCCGACTAGACCTCGAACCGGCAGAGTCGGAACGACGAGCGAGGGACGATGATGGCGAAGGTCGCGCTTCTCTTCCCCGGCCAGGGGGCCCAGTACCCCCGGATGGCGGCCGGGCTCTACGGGCACTCCGCGCCCTTCACAGCGACCATGGACCGGGCCTTCGCCGCGCTCGGGCCGGGGGGCGACGGGCTGCGCGGCGAATGGCTGTCCGGCGCGCCCGCCGAGCTGTTCGACGACGTCACGCGCGCCCAGCCGCTGCTGTACGCGGTGGACTGCGCGCTGGGCGAGGTCGTGCTGGACTGGGGCGTCGAGCCGGTCGCGCTGCTCGGACACAGCGTCGGCGAGATGGCGGCCGCGACGCTGGCCGGAGTGTTCGGCCTGGATGAGGGCATGCGGCTGATGCGCGACCGGACGGAGCACTACGCGAGGACGGAGCCGGGCGGGATGCTGGCGGTCGCGGCGTCCGCCGCGGACCTCGCGCCGCACCTGGTCGGGCGGGTGACCGTCGCCGCGGTCAACGCGCCGAGGCAGACGCTGGTCGCCGGCCCGCGCGCGGAGCTGGACGAGGTCGCGCGGACGCTGCGGGACAAGGGCTTCACCTGCAGGGACGTGCGGGCCCGCCAGGGCTTCCACAGCCCGGTGGTGGACGGCGCGGTGGAGAGCTCGGCCGCCGCCTGGCGGTCGGTGGACCTGCGCCGGCCGCGACGCACCGTCTACTCGTCCCAGCTCGGGGCGGAACTTTCGCCGGAGCACGCCGTCGACCCGCTGTTCTGGGCGCGCCAGCCCGCCGCGACCGTGTGGTTCTGGCAGGCGCTGCGCTCGATGCTCGACGAGGACGGCCTGGTGCTGCTGGAGGCCGGTCCGGGGCAGGGCCTGAGTTCCATCGCGCGCAGGCATCCGTCGGTGCGGTCGGGCCGGAACCGGGTGGTGCCGCTGTCGCCGCCGCGTCCCGGTCCACCGGAGGCGGACCGCGAGGCGGTGCGGCGGGCGGCCGACCGGATCGGCCCGCCGCGGTGACGGGCCCCGCGACCGATGTCGCCGTCATCGGCATGTCCTGCCGCTTCCCGGCGGCCCCGGACCCGGGCGCGTTCTGGCGGCTGCTGTCCGGCGGCCGGGACGCCGTCGCCGAGCCGCCCGCCGAACGCGGCCTCGGCGGTCCGCCCGGCGGCTTCCTGCCCGACGTCGCGGGCTTCGACGCCGCGTTCTTCGGGATCTCCCCGCGTGAGGCCGCACTGATGGACCCGCAGCAGCGGCTGATGCTGGAACTCGGCTGGGAGGCCGTCGAGGACGCGCGGATCGCGGCCGACCGGCTCGCGGGCAGCCGGACCGGCGTCTTCGTGGGGGCGATGGCGACCGACTACGCGGAGATCGTCCGCGCGCATGATCCGGGCGGCGGCAGTCCGCACGCGCTCACCGGCCTCAGCCGCGCCGTCATCGCCGACCGCCTCGCCGGCTTCCTGGACCTGCGCGGCCCCAGCCTCACCGTCGACACCGGGCAGTCCTCGTCGCTGGTCGCCGTCCACACGGCGGTGCGGAGCCTGCTGCACGGGGAGTGCGAGCTCGCCGTCGCGGCCGGGGTCCACCTGCACCTGTCGGCCGGCTCGGCGGCGGACGAGGCGGCGTTCGGCGCGCTGTCCCCGGACGGGCGGTGCTTCACCTTCGACGCGCGCGCCAACGGCTACGCGCGCGGGGAGGGCGGCGGCGCGGTCGTCCTGAAGCCGCTCGCGCGCGCCCTCGCCGACCGCGACCGGGTGTACGCGGTGATCGTCGCCGCCGAGGCCGGGCGCGGCTCGGGCGGGACGCTGACCGCGCCGAGCCGGGACGCCCAGCAGGACGTCCTGCGCCGCGCCTACGCCCGCCTCGACCCGTCCCGCGTGGACTACGTCGAGCTGCACGGGACGGCGACCCGCGCCGGGGACCCGGTGGAGGCCGCGGCGCTGGGCGCGGTCCTGGGCGAGGGCCGGCCGCCCGGCCGCCCGCTGCTGGTCGGCTCGGTGAAGACGAACCTGGGCCACCTCGGCGGCGCGGCGGGCATCGCGGGTCTCCTCAAGACCTGCCTGAGCCTCGCCCACCGGAGCATCCCGCCGAGCCTGAACTTCGAGCGCCCGAACCCCGCCATCCCGCTGGACGACCTGGGCCTGCGCGTCGTGCGCGAACCGCGGACCTGGCCGCACTCGGACGTCCCGCTCGCGGGCGTGTCCGCGTTCGGGATGGGCGGGTCGAACTGCCACCTGGTGCTGACCGCGGGACCGTCCCGCCCGGTCGAGGCGGCGCCGCCCGCCGCCACCGTCCCCTGGCTGATCTCCGCCGCCACTCCCGCCGCGCTCCGCGATCAGGCGGCCCGCCTGGCCGCCTCGGTGACCACCGGGAGACCGGCCCCGGCGGACGTGGCGCACTCGCTGCTCACCACCAGGAAGCCGTTCGCCCACCGCGCCGCCGTGATCGGCGAGCGGACCGGGGAGCTGGCCGCCGCGCTCCGCGCGATCGCCGATGGACGGGACGGAGCGCCGGGGGCCGTGCGGGGGCGGGCGGGGACAGGCGGGCTCGCGCTGCTGTTCCCCGGGCAGGGCGTGCAGCGGCCCGGGATGGGACGGGCGCTGTACGAGGCCTTCCCCGCGTTCGCGGAGGCGTTCGACGAGGTGTGCGCGCGAGCAGACCGGGTGCTCGGGCGGTCGTTGCGCGACGTCATGTGGGAGGGGGACGCCGGGCTGGTGAACCAGACGCGGCACGCGCAGCCCGCGCTGTTCGCCGTGGAGGTCGCGACCCACCGGCTGCTGGAGTCCTGCGGCGTCCGCCCGGACCTGGTGGCGGGCCACTCGGTGGGAGAGATCGCCGCCGCCCATGCCGCCGGTGTCCTGTCGCTGCCCGACGCGGTGGAGTTCGTCGTGGCGCGCGGCGCGCTGATGCAGGCGCTCCCGCCGGGCGGCGGCATGCTGGCGCTGGAGGCGACCGAGGCGGAGGTCCGCCCGCTGCTGCGGGACGGCCCGGTGGACCTCGCCGCCGTGAACGGCCCGGCGTCGGTGGTGGTGTCCGGGGAGGACGCGGAGCTCGCCCGGATCGGCGCGTGGTTCCGTGCCCGGGGGCGGCGCGTCCGGCCGCTGGAGGTGAGCCACGCCTTCCACTCGCCGCTGATGGACCCGGTGATCCCCCGGCTGCGCGCGGCCGCCGGGCGGCTGGCCTTCCGGCCCGCCGGAGACGTCGCGCTGGTCGGCGGCATGGACGGGTCGTCCGACTACTGGGCGAGGCACGCCCGCGACACCGTCAGGTTCGCCGACTCGGTGACGGCGTTGCACGCGGCCGGGGCGCGGATCTTCGCCGAGTGCGGGCCGGGCGCCACGCTGGTCCGGCTGGCCGCGCAGAACGTTCCGGGCCGGGGCTCGGCCTTCCTCGCCGGGGCGGACGACGAGCGCGAACTCGTCACCCTGCTGGCCGCGCTGCACGCGCACGGCCGCGAACCCGACTGGCGGGGCGTGCTGGGCACGGGGCGCGCGGTCGATCTCCCGACCTATCCGTTCCAGCGCCGCCGCCACTGGGTGGACACCCTGCACCGGGACGAGGAACCCGAGCCGTTGGGTGAGGAAGCCGAGCCGTTGGGGGAGGACGCCGCCCGGCTGGTCGCCCGGCACACCGCCGCCGTGCTCGGCCACCGCGAGGACGCGCCGGTGGACGGGGCCGTCCCGTTCAACGAGCAGGGCATGGACTCGCGCATGTCGCTGGAACTGCGGGACCGGCTGTCCGCGGCGACCGGCCTGGACCTGCCCGCGACGCTGCTGTTCGACCATCCGACCCCGGACGCCCTCACCGCCCACCTGGAGTCGGCGCTGACGACCGCCCCGCGTCCGGTGCCCGGACGGGGGACCGCGACACCGCCCGAAGCGGGGGATCCGGTCGCGATCGTGGCCATGGGGTGCCGGTATCCCGGTGGCGTGCGGTCGCCCGCGGACCTGTGGCGGCTGGTGGACACCGGGACCGACGCGGTGTCGGCCTTCCCGGCGGACCGGGGCTGGGACCTCGGGGACGGCGGGGCCGTGCCGGGCGGCGGCGGCTTCCTGCACGACGCGGACCGGTTCGACCCCGCCTTCTTCGGCATCAGCCCCCGCGAGGCCCTGGCGATGGACCCGCAGCAGCGGGTCGTCCTGGAGGTCGTCTGGGAGGCGTTCGAACGCCACGGCCTGGACCCGGCAACGCTGCGCGGCCGGGACGTCGGCGTCTACCTCGGCGCGACCCACCAGGACTACGGCCCCCGCATGCACACGCGCGCGGCCGAAGGCGGGCACCTGCTGACCGGGAGCTCGCCGAGCGTGGTCTCCGGCCGGGTCTCGTACGTGTTCGGCTTCACCGGGCCCGCCCTCACGGTGGACACCGCGTGCTCGTCCTCGCTGGTGGCGGTGCACCTCGCCGTCCGGGCGCTGCGCGCCGGCGAGTGCGAGCTGGCGGTGGCGGGCGGCGTCGCCGTGATGGCGACGCCCGGCATGTTCCTGGAGTTCTCCCGCCAGCACGGCCTGGCCCCGGACGGCCGGTGCAAGGCGTTCTCGGCGGACGCCGACGGCACCGGCTGGGCCGAGGGCGCCGGGGTGCTCGTCCTGGAGCGCCTGTCGGACGCCCGCCGCGAGGGGCACCGCGTGCTGGCGCTCGTCGCCGGCAGCGCGACCAACCAGGACGGCACGAGCAACGGCCTCACCGCGCCGAGCGGCCGGGCGCAGGAGGCCGTCATCGCGCGGGCGCTCGCCGACGCGGGACTCGCAGCCCGGGACATCGACGCGGTCGAGGCGCACGGCACCGGCACGGTCCTCGGCGACCCCATCGAGGCGAACGCCGTCCGCGCGGCCTACGGCGCCGGGCGCCCGGCCGGAAGCCCGCTCCGCCTCGGCTCCCTCAAGTCCAACATCGGCCATGCGCAGGCCGCGGCGGGCGTGGGCGGCGTGATCAAGATGGTCGAGGCCCTGCGCGCGGAGCGGCTGCCCCGCACCCTCCACGTCCGCGAACCGTCCCCGCACGTGGACTGGTCGGACGGCGCCGTCGCCCTGCTCACCGACCCGGTCCCGTGGCCGCGCGGCCCCCGCCCCCGGCGCGCCGCCGTGTCGTCCTTCGGCATCAGCGGGACCAATGCCCACCTCATCCTCCAGGAGGACGAGCCGGAGGACGAGCCTGAGGCGCCCCCGCGCCGACCGGTCGCGGACGGGCCGGTGCCGTGGGTGCTGTCGGCGCCGGACCGCGCGGGGCTGCGGCGGGTGGCGCGCGAGCTGCGCGACTTCGTCCGGGACGAGCCCGACGCGGACGTCGCGTTCACGCTGGCGGGACGGCCCGCGCACGGCTGCCGGGCGGTGCTGCTGGGGGACCCCCGCGACGGGCTGGCCAGGCTGGCGGACGGGACGGGCGGCCCCGGCGTGGTCGAGGGGCGGGTCGTGCGCGGTGGGACGGTGTTCGTGTTCCCCGGCCAGGGGGCGCAGTGGCCGGGGATGGCCGGTGACCTCGTGCGGAGCTGCCCCGCCTTCCGCGAGGAGCTGGCGGCGTGCGACGCGGCGCTGGCGCGGTGGGCCGACTGGTCGCTGACGGACGTGGTCACGGCGGCCCCCGGCGCGGCGTCGCCGGGGCGCGTGGACGTCGTCCAGCCCGCGCTGTTCGCCGTCATGGCCTCGCTGGCCGCCGCCTGGCGGGCGCTCGGCGTGCGGCCGGACGCCGTGGTGGGGCATTCGCAGGGCGAGATCGCGGCGGCGTACGTCGCGGGGGCGCTGTCGCTGGACGACGCCATGCGGGTCGTGGTCCGGCGGAGCCGGGCGCTGGTCCGGGTCGCCGGGACGGGCGGGATGGCCTCGGTGCCGCTGCCCGCCGAGCGGGTCGGGCCGATGCTCGCGGCCTGGCGGGGGCGGCTGGAGGTCGCGGCCGTCAACGGGCCCGCGTCCACGACCGTGGCGGGGCCGCCGGCGGCGCTGGACGAGCTGGCGGCCGAGTGCGCCGCGAGCGGGATCGAGGTGCGGCGGATCGACGTGGACTACGCCTCGCACACCGCCGGCATGGAGCCGCTGCGCGGCGAACTGCTCGAGGTGCTGGACGGGATCGAGCCCCGCGCCGGGCACGTGCCGCTGTACTCGACCCTCACGGGCGGTCCCTTCGACACCCGGCGGATGGGCCCGGAGCACTGGTACGCCACGCTGCGCGGAACCGTCCGGTTCCAGGACGCGACGCGGGCCCTGGTCGAGGCGGGCCACGCGGTCTTCGTGGAGGTCGGCCCGCATCCGGTGCTGACGTCTTCAGTGCAGGCGACCGCCGACGGGTCGGTGGTCGCGACCGGCACGCTGCGGCGGGGCCGCGGCGGCCTCGACCAGCTCCTCGCGTCGGCCGCCGCGCTGCACGTGGCGGGCCGGCCGGTGGACTGGCGGGCGGTGATCGGGACCGGCGAGCACATCGACCTGCCGACCTACCCGTTCGCCCGCGAGCGGTACTGGCTCGCGCCCTCGGCGCCCGAGGCGGTGTCCGAGGCGGACACCGAGGCGGACACCGAGGCGGACGCCGAAGCGGCGCCCGAGCCGGACGCCGAGGCGGCGGAGGCCGGGCGGGACGCGCGGGTCCCGGACCTGGCCGCGCTGCCCAGGGCCGAGCTGGACGGGGTGCTGCTCGACCTGGTGCGTAGGAACGCGGCGTTCGTCCTCGGCCGGTCCGATCCCGAGGAGTTGCCGCCGGACCTGGAGTTCCGGGAGCTGGGGTTCGACTCCCTCAGCGGCATGGACCTGCGGAACCGGCTGAGCGCGGTGACCGGGCTGGCTCTGCCCGCCGCGCTCCTGGCCGAGGCCCCGACGCCGTCCGACCTCGTCGGACGGCTGCGCGACGAGCTCGGCGGCATCGCCTCCAGCGGGTCTCCAACGGTCGTTTAGAGCCTCCCCGCATCGTGGAACGCGGGGACGTCCGGCACGAGAGAGGGGCAGGGAAGATGGCACGGTTCACGGTGGCCGACCTGGTCCGCGCGCTGCGCGCGGCGGCGGGCGAGGACGACGCGATCGACCTGGACGGGGACATCCTCGACCTGGAGTTCGAAGAGCTCGGCTACGACTCGCTGGCGCTGATGGAGACCGCGGCCGCGGTCGAGCGGGAGTTCGGCGTCGAGCTGTCGGAGGACGACATGGCCGACGTGCTGACCCCGCGCGCGTTCGTCGACCTCGTCAACGTCCGGATGGCCGCTGCGGCGCGCTGACCGCCGGATCGCGCAGAACCCATGTGGGACGTCAACGCGTCGAGCCAGCGGGGCGGTGACCCGGCGGCACCTCGGCCGCATCAGCGGCCTCACGACCACCGACAAGAGGATGGTGCGCCAGTGAGCACCGTCGACGAACGGTCCGCCGCCCAGCCGGCGGCGGACATGCGCGGGCGCGCCGCCGGGCTGGCGGAGCGGAAGCACGGGGCCCGCGAGGGGCCGTCCGCGCGGGCGACCGAGGCGCAGCGGTCGCGCGGCAAGCTGACCGTGCGCGAGCGCCTGGACCTGCTCTTCGACCCCGGCACCTTCACCGAGATCGAGGCGCTGCGCAGGCACCGGGCCCGGGGCTTCGGGATCGAGGGGCGGCGGCCGTCCACCGACGGGGTGGTCACCGGCTGGGGGCGGGTGCACGGCCGCCGGGTGTTCGCCTACGCGCACGACTTCCGGATCTTCGGGGGATCGCTGGGCGAGGCGCACGCCGAGAAGATCCACAAGGTGATGGATCTGGCGGAGGCCGCGGGCGCGCCCTGCGTCGGGCTCTGCGACGGCGCGGGCGCGCGGATCCAGGAGGGCGTGACCGCGCTCGCCGGATACGGCGGGATCTTCCAGCGCAACGTCCGGGCGTCCGGCGTCATCCCGCAGATCAGCGTGATGCTCGGGCCGTGCGCGGGCGGCGCGGCCTACTCACCCGCGCTCACCGACTTCGTGTTCATGGTGCGCGACATCGCGCAGCTGTTCGTCACCGGGCCCGACGTGGTCCGCGCGGTGACCGGCGAGGTCATCACGCACGACGCGCTCGGCGGGGCCGCCGTGCACGCGAGCTCGTCCGGGGTGGCGTCCTTCGTCCACGACGACGAGGAGACCTGCCTGGAGGAGGTCCGCTACCTGCTGTCGATGCTGCCGGGCAACAACCGGGAGACGGCCCCGGTGGCGGACGGCGACGACCCCGCGGACCGGCGGACGCCCGCGCTGCTGGACCTGGTGCCCGCCGAGCCCGGCCGCTCCTACGACGTCCGCGCGGTGCTCGAGGAGGTCGTCGACCACGGCGACTACCTGGAGGTGCACGAGCACTGGGCGCCGAACGTGGTGTGCGCGCTCGCCCGGCTCGACGGGCACGTGACCGGCGTCGTGGCGAACCAGCCGCTCCGGCTCGCGGGCGCGCTGGACATCGAGGCGTCCGAGAAGGCCGCCCGGTTCGTGCAGTGGTGCGACGCTTTCAACGTCCCGCTGGTGACGCTGGTGGACGTGCCGGGGTTCCTGCCGGGCGTCGAGCAGGAGCACCAGGGGATCATCCGGCACGGGGCCAAGCTGCTGTACGCGTACTGCAACGCGACCGTCCCGCGCGTCCAGCTCATCCTGCGCAAGGCCTACGGTGGCGCCTACATCGTCATGGACTCCCGCTCGGTCGGCGCGGACATCTCGCTCGCCTGGCCGACCAACGAGATCGCGGTGATGGGCGCGGAGGCCGCCGTGGACGTCGTGCACCGGCGCGAGATCGCGGCGTCCGCCGACCCGGAGGCGGTCCGCGAGCTGCGCGTCGCCGAGTACCGCGAGGAGCTGATGCACCCCTACTACGCGGCCGAACGCGGCCTGGTGGACGACGTGATCGACCCCGCCGAGACCAGGGCGGCGCTGATCGAGGCGCTGGCGATGCTGCGCCACAAGCACCGTCCGCTGCCCATGCGCAAGCACGGGAACCAGCCGCAGTGAGGGTCGTGCGCGGCCGTCCGACGCCGGAGGAACTCGCGGCGGTCATCGTCGTGCTGCGCGCGGTCGCAGTGCGCCCCACCGAACCGCCGGACCCGCGGACGGACCCGCGGACGGACCCGCGGACGGGTCCGCGGATCCGGCGGGGGCGGGGGGACTGGGAGGGCGACGGGTACCTCGCCCCGGGGTCCTGGCCCGCCCGGTGACGCGGCGTCAGTAGTTGCCGAGGCCACCGCAGACGTTGATCGCCTGGGCGGTGATCGGCGCGGCCAGGTCGGACACCAGGTAGCAGACGAGCCCCGCGACCTCCTCCGGGCTGGTGTACCGGCCGAGCGGGATCTTGGCGTTGAACTGGTCGAGCACCTCGTCCGGCGTGACGCCCCAGATGTCGGCGTAGCCCGCGCGGACCCGCTCGGCCATCGGCGTCTCGACGTAGCCGGGGCAGACGGCGTTGACGGTGACGCCCGTCTTGGCCAGCTCCAGCCCCAGCGCCTTGGTGAACCCGACGACGCCGTGCTTGGACGCCGAGTACGGCGCGCCGAGCACCACGCCCTGCTTGCCGCCGGTCGAGGCGATGTTGATGATCCGGCCGGCCGGGCGGTCGGCCATGCCGCCCGCCGTCAGCACCTCGCGGGTGACCCGGAAGACGCTGTTGAGGTTGGTCTCCACGACGTCGTCCCAGGTCGCGTCGTCGATCTGGGCGGTGACGCCGCCGCCGCTGCGCCCGGCGTTGTTGACCAGCACGTCGACCGGGCCGTAGCGGGCGACGGCGGCGGCGACGAACCGCCGGATGTCGGGCAGCGACCGCACGTCGCACGGCGTCCCGTCGACCTCCAGGCCCTCGGCGCGCAGCTTCTCCACGGTGGCGGTGAGCGTGCCGGCGTCGCGCGCGCAGACGAAGACGCGCATGCCCTGCTCGGCGAGGGCCCGCGCGACCGCCAGCCCGATGCCCGCCGTCGCGCCGGTGACCAGCGCGGTCCGGTTCCCGGCCATGTCAGTCCTCCCGTCCGTCCAGGTCGTCCCGCCGCACCCGGCGATGCCGGACGAGCAGGTCCGCGCCGTCGCGGACCAGCACGTCGTCGCAGGTGGTGCTCATGTGCAGCCCGGCCGGGCCGCCGCGCGGGGTGGAGATGATGAGCGCGTAGGTCCGCGCGAGCAGCGTGCCGTCGGGCCGCTCGCCGACCTCGAGCATGCCGAGCCAGTGCCGCCGCCTGATGCCGTCCGCCGCCAGCTTCTCGGCCGCCGCGCGCGACGCCGACTCGATCGCCTCCCGGCCGCGCACCGGCTCCGGCAGGCCGTCGGCGTCGAACACCCCGCCGGGTTCGAAGGTGGCCGCCCACTCGGCGGTCCTGCCCTCGTCGAGCAGCCGCAGCTGCCGGGCGTAGAAGTGCTGGATCTGCTGGTACACCGGGACCTCCGGATCGCCTCGGTTCGGCTGGAACCCCAGCGTCGCCCCGCCCGCTCGAGCGTTCCTCGGCCCGGCGTCGAGCCCGGCCGACGACGCTGAGGGCCGAAGCCGCACGCGCGAGGAAGGGCGACAGCCATGCACCGCACCCGGAACGAGATCGACATCGACGCCCCGGCCGGCGTCGTCTTCGGTGTCATCGCCGATCCGGTCCGCTGGCCCCGTTTCTTCGCGCCGACCGTGCACGTCGAGCGCACCGGGCTGGGCGAGGGCCGGGAGCGGATCCGGATCTGGGCCACGGGCAACGGCGAGGTGCGCACCTGGACCTCGCTCCGGACCGTCGATCCCGTCCGCCGCACCGTGGAGTTCCACCAGGAGGTGTCCGCGCCGCCCGTCCGGTCGATGAGCGGGCTCTGGACGGTCCGCGACCGCGACGGCGGCGGCGTGCGCCTGGTGCTGGAGCACGAGTTCGAGGCCGTGGACGGCGAGCCTGCGGGCGTCGCGTGGATCAGGAGCGCCACCGACGGCAACAGCCGTCAGGAGCTCGGCAACCTCAAGCGGATCGCCGAGAGCTGGGACCGCCTCGACGACCTGCTGTTCTCCTTCGAGGACGAGATCCGGATCGACGCCGCGCCGGACACCGTCTACGCCTTCCTGCACGACGCGGGCAGGTGGGAGGAGCGCCTTCCGCACGTCGCCCGGATGGACTTCGAGGAGACGCCGGACGGTGTCCAGAGGCTCGCGATGCGCACCAGGGGCAAGGACGGCTCGACGCATCTCACCGAGTCGGTCCGGGTGTGCTTCCCGGGCGAGCGGATCGTCTACAAGCAGCTCGTCACCCCGAAGCTGATCGCGGGGCACACCGGCGAGTGGGTGCTGGAGAAGTCCGGCGGCGGCGTCCTGGTGCGGTCCAGGCACACGGTGTCGCTGGACGAGGACATGATCGGCGCCGTCCCCGGCACGGGCGACACGCCCGCCTCGGCGCGGGAGGCCGTCCGGGCGGCGATCGGCGGCAACAGCCGGGCTACGCTCGCGCTCGCCAAGGAGTTCGCCGAGAACGCCGACAACGGCTAGAACGCCCGAAACGCCAGAGCGGCGGCCGCCCGGCAGGCGGCCGCCGCTCCACCGCGGGGGCTCAGAAGCCGCGTTCCATGACGGGCTCGTAGAAGTGCGGGTCCGAGGTCGCCAGCGCCCGCAGCCGCCGCGCGTGGTCGGCGAAACCGGGCTGCCGCGTCGCCGCCCGCAGCGCGGCCTCGTCCTTCCACGTGGCCACGTTCACGTACCGGGACGGTTCGCTGGTGGAGCGGACCAGCCGGTGCGAGAGGAACCCCGGCTGCCCGCACAGGAAGTCCGAGGTCTCGGTGAAGACCCGCTCGAACTCCTCCGCCGTGCCCGCGACCACGAAGGTGTTCACGAAGACGATCACTGGCCCGCTCCCTCCCGCCCGGCCGCACCGGGCGCGGCCAGGATCAGTGCCGAGTTGAAACCGTCGAAGCCCCGCGCGACCACCAGGGCGGTGCGCACCGGCATCCTCCGGGGCTCGCCGAGGACCAGGTCGAGCCGGTACCCGGGCACCGGATCGGTCACATTGACCGTCGCGGGCACGACGCCGTCGCGCATCGCCAGCAGCGCCGCGGCGACGTCGACCGCCGCGCCCCCGGCGTACAGGCGGCCCGTCATGGTCTTCGGCGCGGTGACCGGCACCCCGTGCGGGCCGAACACGGCGGCCAGCGCGGCGGCCTCGGCGCGGTCCTGCGCCGCGACGCCCGCCGCGTCCGCGAACACCACGTCGATGTCGCCCGGCGCCAGCGCGGCGTCGTCCAGCGCGAGCCGGATCGCCCGCTCCAGGTTCGGACCGCGCCCGGAGGCGGGCGGCGGGTCGAACGTCGAGCCGTAGCCGGCGATCTCGCCGTACGGCTCGGCCCCGCGCCCGCGCGCCGCCGCGGCGTCCTCCACGATCAGGATGGCGCCGCCCTCGCCGGGCACGAACCCGCTCGCCGAGGCGTCGAACGGCAGGTAGGACCGGGCCGGGTCCGTGCCGCGGCTGATGTCCCGGTGGGAGAGGTGCCCGACCCAGCCCCACGGGCACAGCGCGCTCTCCATGCCGCCCGACACCACGGCCGGCAGCCCGTCGCGGACGTACCGCCGGGCGTGCGCCAGCGCGTCCAGCCCGCCCGCCTGGCCGTTGACCAGCACCCCGCTCGGGCCGCGCAGGTTGTGCCGGATGGAGATCTGGCCGGTGTTGACGGCGTAGAACCAGGCGAACGACAGGTAGGCGCTCACCTTGCCCTCTCCGCCCCACAGCTTCTGCAGCTCCCGCTGGCTGAACTCGTAGCCGCCGGACGTGCTGGCCGTGACCACGCCGACGCCGGAGTCCGGCAGCGCGGCGAGGTCGAGGCCCGCGTCGTCGATCGCCCACCCGGCGGCCATCAGCGCGAGCCGGGTCACGGTGTCGGTCTGCGGGACGAGCCGGCTCGGCAGATGCTCGCCGGGGTCGAATGGCGGGACCTCGCCCGCCAGCGTCGCCGGGTAGCCGGACGGGTCGAAGCGGGTGATCCGGCCGATCGCGGTCGCGCCGTCCAGCGTCGCCCTCCAGTAGGGGCCGGTGCCGAGACCGCCGGGCGCGGCGACGCCGAGGCCGGTGACCACCGCCCGCGCCGCCGTCACGAGTCCGCCTTCGCGAGCACCATCGCGCTCTGGAAGCCGCCGAAGCCGCTGCCCACCGTCAGCACGGCGTCCGCGTCCACCTCGCGCGCGGTCAGCGGCACGTAGTCCAGGTCGCAGGTGGGGTCCGGCTCGTGCAGGTTCGCGGTCGGCGGCACCACGCCGTACTCCAGCGCCAGCGCGCAGGCGGCGATCTCGATGGAGCCGATCGCGCCGAGCGAGTGCCCGACCATCGACTTGATCGAGCTGATCGGCACCCGCCGGGCGTGCTCGCCCAGGCTCCGCTTGAACGCGTCGGTCTCGTGCCGGTCGTTCTGCCTGGTGCCCGAGCCGTGCGCGTTGACGTAGCCGATCCGCTCGGGCGGCAGGCCGGACATGCCGAGCGCGGCGGTGATCGCCTCCGCCATCTCGGTGCCCTGCGCGCGCAGCCCGGTCATGTGGTGGGCGTTCGACCGCACCGCCCAGCCGGTGATCTCGGCGTAGACGTGCGCGCCGCGCGCCCGCGCCCGGCCGAGCTCCTCCAGCACGAACATGGCGCTGCCCTCGCCGAGCACGAATCCGTCGCGGGTCAGGTCGAACGGGCGGCTGGCGGTCGCGGGGTCGTCGTTGCGCGGAGAGGTGGCCTTGATCGCGTCGAAGCAGGCCACCGTGATCGGGGAGATGGGCGCGTCGGTCGCGCCGGTCACCAGCACATCCGCCGAGCCCTCCCGGATCAGCCGGGCCGCGTGCGCGACCGACTCGATCCCGGACGTGCAGCCGGTGGAGACCAGTGCCGTCGGCCCCTCCGCGCCGACCGCCCAGGCGACCTCGGCGGCCAGCGCGGTCGGCACGAACGAGCCGAACAGGTGGGGGACGGCGTACGCGTGGTCCACCAGCCACCTGCGGCCGCCGTCGCTGGCGACCGCGTACTCCCGGTCGAGGGTCATCGTCGCGCCGATCGCGCTGCCGAGGGCGACCCCGGTGCGTGCCGGGTCGAGTTCGGCCGTGCTCAGGCCGCTGTCGGCGAGGGCCTCGCGGGTCGCGGCGACGGCGAGCTGCGCGGTCCGGTCCATCCGGCGGATCTCCTGCGCGCTCAGCCCCTCGGCGACCGGGTCGAAGTCGCACTCGGCGGCGATCCGGGACCGGAAGGCCGAGGCGTCGAAGAGGGTGATCGTGCGCGTGGCGGTCGTGCCGGAGGTCATCAGCCGCCAGAACGACTTGGTGTTCGCGCCGCCGGGCGCGCGCACGCCCATCCCGGTGAGGGCGACGCGGCGATCGGACGGGACAGGCATCGACTCTCAGAGCCCCTTACCCGGCGGCGGCGGGCGCCGGCACGCCGAGGACGACTTCCTGCGGACCTCACGAGTCTCGGAGCGGCGGGTCGAGGTTCTCTCGAGAACCGCTACCTGTTGCGGGACTCCAGGCGGGCTTGAGCCCCGGCTCCTAGCGTCGGCGCCAGGAGCCGAGGAGGGGCCGTGGACGCCAGTGACTACAAGGGCAGGGTGGCGGAGGCCTTCCACTCGGCCGCGCCGACCTACGACCGCGCGGGGGTGGAGTTCTTCACCCCGATGGGACGCCGGCTGGCCGCGCTGGCCGCGCCCCGCGAGGGCGAACGGGTCCTGGACGTCGGCTGCGGCCGGGGCGCGTGCCTGTTCCCGGCCGCCGAGGCCGTCGGCGGGTCCGGCCGGGCGGTCGGCATCGACATCGCCCCGGCGATGGTCGACGCCGTCCGGAGGGAGGCCGCCGAGCGCGGGCTGGCGCAGGTCGAGGCCGCGCTGATGGACGCCGAGCATCCGGAGTTCGACGAGCGGGCGTTCGACCTGGTCGTCGGCAGCTTCAGCATCATCTTCCTGGCGGCGGCCGAGGTCCTGCCGCGCTACGCCCGGCTGCTGGTCCCCGGCGGGCGGCTGGCGTTCAGCAGCCCCCTGTTCACCGAGGACGTCGTCCCGTTCATGCCGCCGGCGCTCGAGGACGTCCTCACCGACGACATCGTGGCCGCCGTCCCCGAGGAGTGGCGGCCGAGGCAGGCCGCCCGCCGGATGTGCGGCTGGCTGTACGAGGAGGCCGACATCGCCCGGACGCTCCGCGCGGCCGGGTTCGGCCGGGTCCGCGTGGTGGACGAGGCCGCGCCGATGGAGATCGCGTCCGGCCGCGACTACGTGGCCTGGTCGCACACGCAGGGGATGCGGCTCTTCTGGCAGTGGCTGCCGCCCGGGCGGGCGCGCGAGCTGACCGGCCGGATGGTCGCGGCGGTCGAGGCCGCCCGGGACGCGGACGGCCGCATCCGCGTCGACATGCCCGTCCGGTACGTGCTCGCCGAGCGTACGTCGGACTGAACGAGCGGCGGAGGAGTCGAGATGTTGACGAGCCGAGGCAGGTTCCTGGCCACCCACGTGGGCAGCCTGCCCCGCCCCGTCCCGGCCGGGGACGAGGACCCCGCGAAGGCGATGGCCGAGATGGTCCAGGCGCAGCTCGACGCGGGCCTGGACGTGGTCAACGACGGGGAGGTGGCCAAGCCCAGCTACGTGGGCTACGTGACCGGCCGGCTGACCGGGTTCGGCGGTCCGCCGCTGCGCCGGACCCGGCGCGCCGTCGAGGAGTTCCCCGAGTACGCCCGCCGCCGGTTCAGCGACCCGGAGCTGGCCCGCACGCTCGCCCAGCCGTCCTGCGACGGCCCGGTGGCCTACGCGGGACGGGCCGTGCTCGACCGCGACCTGGCCGCGCTGAAGGAGGCGACGGCCGGCCGCGACCCGGCCGGGGTCTTCGTGACGGCCGCCTCGCCCGGCGTGATCGGGATGTTCATGCCGAACCGGTACTACCCGTCCGAGGACGAGTACCTGGAGGCGGTGGCCGACGCGATGAAGGAGGAGTACGACGCGATCTCGGCGGCGGGCTTCATCCTCCAGCTCGACTGCCCCGACCTGGCCGCGGGCTGGGAGCAGAGCCCGCCCGGCACGACGCTGCAGGAGTTCCGGGACCGGGTCGCCCGCCGGATCGAGCTGATCGACCACGCCACCCGCGACGTCCCGGCCGACCGGCTGCGGATGCACGTGTGCTGGGGCAACTTCGAGGGGCCGCACCACCACGACATCCCGTTCGCCGACATCGTCGACCTGGTGCTGATGGCCCGGCCGACCGCGCTGTGCGTCGAGGCGGCCAACCCCCGGCACGAGCACGAGTGGGAGATCTTCACCCGCGTCGCGCTGCCCGACGACAAGATCCTCATCCCCGGTGTCGTGGACACCACCACCAACTACATCGAGCATCCCGAGCTCGTCTCGCAGCGCATCCGGCGGTACGCCGACGCGGTCGGCCCCGAGCGGGTCATCGCCGGGACCGACTGCGGCTTCGCGACCTTCGCCGCCGTGGAGCTGATCGACGCCCGGATCGCCTGGGCCAAGCTCGCGGTCGTCGCCGAGGGGGCGAGGCTCGCGAGCGCCCACTACTGGACCCGCGGCTGAGCCGCACCGACCCGAAGGGAACCGTCCGATGACCGATGGCCTGACCTCCGTGCGCCGCATGTTCGAGGGCTACAAGACCGGCAAGATCGACGACGCCGCCGACTACATCCACCCCGGCTACTTCAACCCCGACGCGCTGGAGCGGACCGACACCCGCGGGCCCGACCACTTCGCCGACTGCGTCGCCTGGCTGCACAACGCCTTCTCCGAGCTGCACTTCGAGGAGCTGGAGGTGATCGACAACGGCCCGGTGCTGTTCGTCCGGGTGGTGATGAGCGGCCGGCACACCGGCGACCTGGTCGGCTTCCCCCCGACCGGTCGCGCCTTCTACGCCGAGCAGCTCCACCTGTGCAGGATCGTGGACGGCAAGGTGGAGTACCACCGGGACTGGCGCGACGATCTGGGCGTCCTGCGCCAGCTGGGCTTCCCGAAGGCGGCATGATCGCGCGTTCGCCCCGGTCGGCTTGCTAGCCTCTGCTTGTGGAGGAGACCGAGCCGCCGGAGTCGCTCATTTCCCGGGCGCTCTGGGAGACGCAGCACGCGGTCGAACGGGCGCTCGACACGCAGCTCTCCTCGCTCGGGCTGTCGATGACCCTGTTCGGGGCGTTGACGTTCATCGCGATGGAGCCGGGCCTGTCGGCCGCCGACCTCGCCCGGCGGGCCCGGGTCAAGCCGCAGAGCTCCGCGCACGCCGTGGCCCGGCTCGAACAGCTCGGCATGGTCTACCGGTCGCCGCACCCCGTGCACGGCCGGGTCATGCAGCTGTTCCTGACCGGGCACGGCCAGGAGTTGATCGCCGAGGCCTGGCGGCTCTCGGCGCGGGTCGAGGGTGAGCTGATGGACGAGCTGCCGCCCGCCGCCCGCGCCGAGCTGCTGGTGAGCCTGCGGCGCATCCGGTTCCGCGCCGAGCGGTTCGAGGCCGTCCGGCGCGCCGCCGGTGAGCCCGACCTCACCGGATGACGACGCCCGGCCGGGGATGACGACGCCCGGCCGGGGATGACGACGCCCGGCCGGCGTCCGGTGGCTACCGGTCGGCGAGGGCGCGCCGCGCCAGCCGCTCGATCCGGGGGACCAGCGCCATCGGGGACGCCTCCCGCCGCATCTCGTCCCGCAGGGCGCGGGCGCGGGCGGTGAAGCCCGGATCGTCGAGAACGGCGTCCATCGCCGCCATGACCGTTTCGGCCGAGACCTCGGCGCGCGGGACGCGGATCGCCGCGCCGGAGCCCGCGACCCGGTCGGCGTTGTCGAACTGGTCTCCCATGTGCGGCAGGATCACCTGGGCCAGGCCCCCGGCCAGCGCGGTCAGCGTCGTTCCGGCGCCGCCCTGGTGGACGAGCAGGTCGCAGTGCGGCAGCACGAGGGCGAGCGGCTGCCAGGACACCGCGAGCGTGTTGCCGCCCGGCGGGTCCAGCCGGGCCGCCAGGTCGTCGGAGATCGCGATGACCAGCTCCACGTCCCGGCCCGCGAGCGCGCGCTGCAGGTCGAGCAGCAGGTCCGGGCCGTGCACCCGGGGCACCGTCGTGCCGAGCGTCAGGCAGATCCGGCGCCGCGTCCCGCGGCGTAGCAGCCGTGCCGACGTCGTCCGCGCACCGTTGTAGGGCACGTAGCGCACGCGGTCCGTGGCGGTGCAGGCCGGCAGTTGCAGGCTCGCCGGCCAGACGTCGATCTCCCCGACGGGCCGGGGGAGGCCGGAGAGCCCGAGACGCGCCAGTTCGCCGGCGAGCTGGTCGGCGGCGAAGCCGTCCGCCTCGGGGGTGATCGCGAGCCCCCAGCCGTGCCGGACGACCGGGATCCCGCGCGCCGCCGCCGCCAGCGGCCCGGCGTACTCACTGGTCTCGCTGATCACCAGGTCGGGCCGCCAGCCGTCCACGAGCTCCTCGGTGCCCGGCAGGGTGACCGCCGCCAGCCGGGCGAAGCCGCGCCCGACGTGCTCCGGACCCGGCCCCCGGTGCCGGACCGGGGGCCGGGTCCGGTCCGGCGACATCATCTCGCCCATGCGGACGGGCCCGCTGCTGGCGATCGCGGGCAGCCCGGTGGCGAGCACCTCGCCGACGAAGGAGTCGGGCGTCGCGACCAGCACCTCGTGGCCCGCCGCCCGCAGCGCCCAGGCCAGCGGCACCATCGGGAACAGGTGTCCGGCGCCGGGCGCCGTGGTGACCAGGATGCGCAGGGCGCGGCCGCCCGCGGGCAGGTCCAGACCGGTTGCGTTCACGGTTCTCCCTCGGTTCGGTGACGCTCGGAGTCTCCGCAGGGAGTCTCAAGGGGCACTCGAAGGCGCCTTTAGCAGAGCGTCTGTCAAGTTGCCAGAGAGCCGATAAGATGACAGCCTGTCTGTCATTCCATCCCCCATCGCGAGGAGCGCTCAGCCATGAGCTCCCACATGAGAACGGCCACCCCTCGGCGCCCGGACGGAGAACGGCCGTGACCGGCGGGCGGACGCTCCTCGGCCAGGGCGCCGCGGCCCGGCAGAGGGCCGGCGGCGCGGCCATCGCCGCGGACGGGCTGGTGAAGATCTATAAGGGCGGGGTCAGGGCGCTGGACGGCTTCGGCTTCACCGTCGCGGCCGGCTCGATCTTCGCGCTGCTCGGCCCGAACGGCGCGGGCAAGTCGACCACGGTGAAGATCCTCACCACGCTGAGCCGGCCGACCGCCGGCGACGCCTTCATCGCCGGTTTCGACGTGCTCCGCGAGCCCGGCGAGGTCCGGCGGATGATCGGCGTCGTGGGGCAGCGCTCCGGCGTGGACGGCGCCGCGACGGCCGTCGAGAACCTGCGGCTGCAGGGCCGCGTGCACGGCCTCGGCGCGAAACGGACCAGTGTCCGCACCGCCGAGCTGCTGGAGCGGTTCCGCCTGACCGACGCCGCGAACCGGCCCGCGCGCACCTACTCCGGCGGGATGCGCCGCAAGCTGGACATCGCGATCGGCCTCGTCCACCGGCCCCGGGTGCTGTTCCTGGACGAGCCGACGACCGGGCTCGACCCCGAGGCCCGGGCCGACCTGTGGCGGGAGATCCAGGCCCTGTCCGAACAGGACGCGCTGACGGTGCTGCTGACCACCCACTACCTGGAGGAGGCCGACCGGCTCGCCGACCGGCTCGCGCTCATCGACCGCGGCCGGCTGGTGGTGGAGGGCGCCCCGGAGGAACTGAAGGCCGGGCTGCAGGGCGACACCGTCCAGATCGAGCTCGGCACCGAGTCCCTGCCCGAGCTGCTCCCGGCCGAGCTGGAGCAGCTCGACGCCGTGCGGACGTTCACCGCCGCCGGCGACCGGTTCAGGGCGCAGGTCGAACACGGCGCGACGGCGCTGCCCGCGATCCTCTCGGTGCTGGAGGGGTACCGGGTGCCGGTCGTCTCGGCGACGGTCTCCCGGCCCTCGCTGGACGACGTCTACCTCCAGTACGTCGGCCACGTCTATGACCGGTCGGGCCTCGACGAAGGGGAGGCGCGATGACGACCGCGCTCGCCCATACCTGGTATGTCACGCAGCGCTACGGGCAGTCCGTCGTCCGCCAGCCGGTCTGGGTGCTCAGCGCGCTGCTGCAGCCCGTCATCTGGCTGGTGCTCTTCGGCGCGCTGTTCCGCCGGATCGTCGACATCCCCGGCTTCGGCGGCTCCTACATCGGCTTCCTCACCCCCGCGATCGTGGTGATGACCGCCATGTTCTCGGCGGGCCTGTGCGGCATGACGGTGCTGGCCGACCTGGAATCCGGCGTCGTCGACCGGATGCTGGTCTCGCCCATCCGGCGCGGCGCGATCCTCGGCGGGCTGCTGGTGGAGCAGGCGGCGGTGGTGTTCGTGCAGTGCACGATCGTCCTGCTGCTCGGCCTCGCACTGGGCGCCCGGTACGAGGGCGGACCGCTCGGGGCGCTGGTCCTGCTCGTCGCGGCGGTCGCGCTCGGGATCGCCATCGCCGGGCTGTCCAACGCCGTCGCCCTCACCACCCGCCGCCGGGAGTCGGTCATCGGGGTCGTGCAGCTGCTGCTGATGCCGCTGACCTACCTGTCCGCGGCCTTCATGAAGCTCAGCCTCGTGCCGCCCTGGATCCGGGACATCGCTCACGTGAACCCGGTGAACTGGGCGGTCACGGCGGGCCGGGAGGCGTTGATGGGCGCCCCCGACTGGGGGAGGGTGTTCCTTCACCTCGGACTCACCGTCGCCTTCGCCGTACTGGCGACGCTACTCGGCAACGCCGCCTTCGGCGCCTATCGCCGCTCGGTCTAGGAGGACCGATGAAGACAGAGGCCTGCCGCGTCTGCGGCAACCGCGAACTGCTGCCGCTGCTGGACCTGGGGACGCAGGCGCTCACCGGGGTCTTCCCGAGGACCCCGGCGACGCCCGTCCCGGAGGTGCCGCTGGAACTGGTGATGTGCTCGCCCTCCGGATGCGGCCTGGTCCAGCTCCTGCACACCGCCGACCTTGCGTGGATGTACCACGACGGCTACGGCTACCGCTCCGGGATCCGGCCGTTCATGGTGGACCACCTGGCGGGAAAGGTCCGGGCGCTGCTCCGGCACGTCGCGCCGGGCCCCGGCGACCTGGTGCTCGACATCGGGAGCAACGATGGCACGCTGCTCCGCGCCTACCCCGAGGGACCCCTGCTGGTCGGCGCCGACCCGGTCGGCGAACGCTTCGCCGACGGCTACCCGCGCGGCGCCGAGCTGATCCCCGACTTCTTCACGGCCGAGGCGTTCACGGCCCGGTTCGGGACGCGGCGGGCGGCGGCGGTGACCTCCATCGCGATGTTCTACGACCTGCCCGACCCGATGGCGTTCATGCGGGACGTGCGCGATGTCCTCGCCCCCGAGGGCGTCTGGATGCTGGAGCAGAGTTACCTGCCCGCCGCGCTGGAGACCACCGCCTACGACGTCGTCTGCCACGAGCACCTGGAGTACTACACGCTGCGGCAGATCGAGTGGATGGCCGAGCGGGCGGGGCTGACGGTCGTCGAGGCCGAGCTCAACCCGGTCTACGGGGGCAGCCTGTGCGCGGTCCTCGCGCACGCCGGTTCCGCGCACCGGCGGGACGAGGCGGGCCTGAACCGGATCCGGGCGGCGGAGGCGGCCATGGGCCTGGACACGACCGCGCCGTACGAGGCCTTCGCGAAGCGGGCGGCCGAACGGCGCGACCAGCTTCGGGAGTTCCTCGACACCTCGCGGCGGTCGGGCCTGCTCACCCTGGGGTACGGCGCGTCCACCAAGGGGAACGTGATCCTCCAGTACTGCGGCGTGGACGCCGGCGACCTGCCGTGCATCGGCGAGGTGAACCCGGACAAGGCGGGCTGCCGCACGCCGGGGACCGGCATCCCCATCGTGACCGAGCAGGCGGCCAAGGACATGCGGCCCGACCAGCTGCTCGTCCTGCCGTGGATCCACCGGCCCGGGTACCTGGAGCGGGAGCGGGACTACCTGCGCGGCGGTGGCCGGCTGGTCTTCCCGCTGCCCGTGATGGACGTGGTCGGCGCGCCCTGACCCGCGTCCGGCGGCTCACCCGCGGCAGGCGAACGCCATGAAGTAGGGGTCCACCGACACGTCCAGGACCTCGGGGAAGACCTCGTCGAGGATTCGCCGAACGTCCTCGCTGCCGCGCAGCTGCGTCCGGTAGGCGCCGGAGTTCAGCCGCCCGCCCGACGCCCTGACCAGGATCGCGGTCGCGAGGAACCGGGCGGTGCGGTCGAGATGCCCCACGGTGCCGTACCGGCGCCGCTCGAACTCGTGGAACCGGTCCCTGATCAGCACGTTGCCGATGAGCACGCCGCCGGGCCGGACGAACGAGCGCAGCCTCCGCAGCACGGCCCCGACGTCGCCGAGGTGGTGGATCGCGTCCACGCACACCACCAGGTCCGACGGGGGCAGGCCGTGGTCGTCCCAGAAGTCGCCCTGGATCAGGGTGAGGTCGTCGTGCGCGACCCGTCGCCGCGTCCGGGCGAGGCCCTGCTCGGAGATGTCGAGCGCGGTGATGCTCGAGACACCGGTCAGTTCGGCGGCGAGCCGGGTGAACTCACCGGTGCCGCAGGCGAATTCCAGATCGGTCTCCGCGTCGCGCGCGTACCGGGTGAGGTACTCGCTGATCGTCGACTTCTGACGGTCGAACTCGGCGGCCAGTCCGGGATGCCGTTCGGCGGCGTCGCGGTCCCAGAAACGGCTC
This sequence comes from Actinomadura gamaensis, assembly GCF_042652125.1. Classification (NCBI taxonomy): domain Bacteria; kingdom Bacillati; phylum Actinomycetota; class Actinomycetes; order Streptosporangiales; family Thermomonosporaceae; genus Actinomadura; species Actinomadura gamaensis. The sequence continues at coordinate 517,328 of NZ_JBHSIT010000006.1, forward strand.
GCCCAGTAGGCGTTCCCGTCGGGCGGGACGTCGCGCAGCAGCCGCTGCCCGGTCCATGCCATCGCCTCGGCCAACATCGCGACCCCTTCGTACGTTCCGGCTGGTCGAGCACACTCTCGCCAGGCGGGATCGAGTCTCGCTCAAGCGCGGCTCGGGGTCGGTGGGGGACGCCGGCGGGTGCAGCGGTCCTCAAGGGGTCCGCGACTGGCCGGGAGCACGGTGAGTGAGATGCCCCGGCGCGCGATCGGAGCCGGGGAACGGCCGGACGGGAGCCATGAGCCGATGCGTGTTCTGTTCGTCACTTGGTCGGTCAGCGGGCATTTCAAGCCGCTCGTCCCGATGGCGTGGGCGCTGCGCTGCGCCGGTCACGAGGTGCTGGTGGCCTCCCATCCGTCGTTCATGGGAACGGTCACCGAGGCGGGGCTGCCCGGGCTGCCGGTCGGCCCGGAGGTCGACATCCGGGCCGAGATCCGCGCGAACATCACCGCCGGGAGCAGGCGGGCGGAGACCGACGCCGAACGCGCCGCCCGGCAGCAGCGCAGCCGGGCCCTGCGCCCGATGGTCGCGAGCGCCGCGGCGATGGCGGGCGACCTGCTCGACCACGCCCGCCGGTGGCGGCCCGACCTGGTCGTGTACGAGCCGCTGGGGTTCGCGGGGCCGCTGGTCGCCCGCGCGCTGGGCGTCCCGGCCGTCCGGCACATCTGGGCCACCGACTTCACCGCGGGCATGCCCGGGATCGAGCGGGAGCATCTCGGCGAGCTGTTCGAGCGGTACGGCGTGAGCTCGATCGGCGCGGTCGGCGACCTCACCCTCGACCCCTGCCCGCCGAGCCTGCAGATCGACGACGAGCTGCCGCGCCGGGCCGTGCGCTGCGTGCCCTACACCGGGCCGGCGGTGCTGCCCGCCTGGCTGCGCGACCGGCCGCGACGCCGACGGGTCTGCGTCACCTGGGGGAACTCGGCGGTCGAGGTCGGCCCCGCGGACACCTTCCTCGCCCCGCGCGTGGTCGCCGGACTCGGCGGGCTGGACGCCGAGGTGGTGGTGGCCGCGAACGCCGCGCAGCGCGACCGGTTCACCGACGTGCCCGCGAACGTCGCGCACATCGGCCCGGTGCCGCTCGGCCTGCTGCTGCCGACCTGCGACGCGGTGATCCACCCGGCCGGGGGCGGCACCGTGATGGCGGCCGTGCTGGCGGGCCTGCCGCAGCTCACCATCCCCTTCATGCCCGACACGAGCCTCAACGCCCGGCGGGTCGCCGAGGCCGGCGCGGGGCTGAACATCTGGGCCGAGGAGCTCACCGCCGGCGCGGTGGCCGCGCGGAGCGTGGCGGACGCCGCCACGCGGCTGCTCGACGACCCGGCCTTCGGCGCGTCCGCGGCCCGGCTGCGGGACGAGGCGCTGGCGATGCCCACCCCGGCCGAGGCGGTCCCGGTCCTGGAGCGGCTCGCGGCCGGCGCCCCGGCCGCTCCGGACCGCGGCGCCCGGGCCGGAGCGGGATCGGCGGGCGCGCGGTGAGGTCGGACACGCGCGGGACGTCCCTCCGGGAGGTCCGGGACTGGTTCGCCGACCGGGCCGCCCGCAGCCCGCTGGCCGTGCGGCGGGTTCCCTTCGCGGAGCTGACGGACTGGTCCTTCGACCGGCGGACCGGCAACCTCGTCCACGACAGCGGCCGGTTCTTCTCGATCGAGGGCGCCCGCGTCCGGGACGACTCGCATCCCGCGCGCCGCTGGTCCCAGCCGATGATCGTGCAGCCGGAGATCGGCATCCTCGGCCTCCTGCTCCGCCGGATCGGCGGCGAACCGCACTGCCTGATGCAGGCCAAGGCGGAGCCGGGCAACGTCAACGGCCTGCAGCTGTCGCCCACCGTCCAGGCGACCCGCAGCAACTACACGCGGGTGCACAGCGGCAGGGCCACCCGCTACCTGGAGTACTTCGTCCGGCCCTCGCCGGGCCGGATCGCCGTCGACGCGCTCCAGTCCGAACAGGGCACCTGGTTCTACCGCAAACGGAACCGGAACATGGTCGTCGAGGTCGACGAGGACGTGCCCGCCCACGACGGGTTCCGCTGGCTGCCGCTGTCCGGGATCTGGGATCTGCTCCAGGTGGACGACCTGGTGAACATGGACGCCAGGACCGTGCTGTCGGCGCTCGGCCGCCCGGCGGGCGCGCCCGCCGGGCCCGGCACCGAGTTCGGCGCGGCCCTCGCCCGGTCGGCGGCGGGCGAGGGCGAGGTCCACACCACGGGCGAGGTCGTCAGCTGGTTCACCGACGCCAAGGCGCGGCGCGAGCTGCGGGCCTGCCGGATCGCGCTGAACGAGGTGTCGGGATGGCACCGGCTGCCCGACCGGATCGCGCACGAGAGCGGCAAGTACTTCAGTGTGGTCGCGGTCCGGGTCGAGGCCGCCGGGCGCGAGGTGACCCGCTGGACCCAGCCGCTGATCGAGCCGTGCGCCCAGGGCATCGTCGCGTTCCTGGTCCGGCGCTTCGAGGGCGTCCCGCAGCTGCTCATGCGGGCGGCCTGCGAACCCGGCTACCTCGACATGGTCGAGATGGGGCCGACCGTCCAGTGCACCGAGTCCAACTACCGGGACCTGCCGGAGTACGAGCGGCCGCCGTTCCTCGACCACGTGCTCGCCGCGCCGCCCGAGCGCGTCCGCTACGAGGCCGTGCTGTCGGAGGAGGGCGGGCGGTTCCGCCACGCCCGCAACCGCTACCTGGTGGTGGAGGCCGGCGACGACTTCCCCGCCGAGGTCTCCGACGACTACTGCTGGATGTCGCTGCGGCAGTGCCAGGCCCTGCTGGCGCACAGCCACTACCTCAACATCGAGGCGCGCAGCCTGCTGGCCTGCATCCACTCGCTGACCGCGGGAGGACCGACATGACGATGAAGGCCCTGGTCCTCGCGGGAGGAACGGGAACCAGGCTGCGGCCCTTCAGCCACTCCCTGGCCAAGCAGCTCATCCCGGTGGCGAACAGGCCCGTGCTGTTCTACGGGCTGGAGGCCCTCGCCGCCACCGGTGTCCAGGAGGTCGGGATCGTCGTGGGGGAGCGCGGCGAGCAGATCCGGGAGGCGGTCGGGGACGGGTCGGCCTTCGGCCTGCGGATCACCTGCATCCCGCAGGAGCGGCCCGCCGGGCTCGCCCACTGCGTGCTGATCGCCGAAGACTTCCTGGGCGAGGACGACTTCGTGCTGTACCTCGGCGACAACGTCTTCCTGCCCGGCATCCGGGAGCTGACCGACGCGTACGCCGCGGTGCGCCCGGACGCGATGATCACCGTGCAGAAGGTCGCGGATCCCGCGGAGTACGGCGTGGCGGTCAACGGCCCGGACGGCCGGGTGCGGCGGCTGGTCGAGAAGTCGCGGGAGCCGGTCGGCGACCTCGCGGTGGCGGGCGCCTACGTGTTCTCGCCCGCCGTGCACCGCGCGGTGCGCGCGATCCGGCCGAGCGCCCGCGGCGAGCTGGAGATCACCGACGCCCTGCAGTGGATGGTCGACCGGGGCCTGCGGGTCCAGGCCCACCGGCACGAGGGCTACTGGAAGGACGCCGGCCGGGTCGCCGACCTGCTGGACTGCAACCGCGCCCTCCTCGGCGCGCTCGAACCCCGGATCGCCGGCGCGGTGGACGCCCGCAGCCGCGTCGGCGGCCCCGTCGTCGTCGAGGCCGGCGCGCGGATCGTCCGGTCGCGGCTGACCGGCCCGCTGATCGTCGGGGCGGGAGCCGTGGTGCGCGACAGCGTGGTCGGCCCGCACACCGCGATCGGCGCGGGCTGCCTGGTGGACGGCAGCGGCGTGGCGGACTCGGTGCTGCTGGACGGCGCGCGGCTGAGCGGGGTGCGAGGGCTGCGGCACTCGCTGGTCGGCCGGGACGCCCGGCTGAGCTCGGCGCCCGGCCCGCACCGCCTGGTGGTCGGCGACGACGGCCGGGTGGTGATCGGCACATGAGCCCGCCGGGCGGTGGACGCCGCGTGGTCGTCGGCGCGGCCGGGTTCATCGGAGCGCGGCTGCTCGACCGGCTGGCCCGCGAGGACCGGACGGTCGGCGCGGTGACCCGGGGCACGCCGCTGGTCACCGCGCGCGGCCCGCACCCCGACGTCCGCGACGCCGAGATCGTCTACTACCTCGCGACCAGCGTGAACCCCGCGATCGCCGAGGACCGTCCCGATCTGGTCGCCGCGGACCGGGCCGCGTTCGAGCGGCTGCTGGACGCCCTGGCCGGCTTCCGGCGACCGCCGCTGGTCGTGCTGACCGGGTCGGGCGGCGCGGTGTACGACCCGGACGTGCCCCCGCCCTACGACGAGCGGACGACGACGCGTCCGCGCTCGGCCTACGGCAGGGCCAAGCTCGAACTGGAGTCGGCCCTGCGCGCCCGCGCGCCCGCCGTCCCCGGCCTGGTGCTGCGGCTCGGCAACGTCTACGGGCCCGGGCAGCGCACCGGCACCGGCCAGGGGGTCCTCGCGCACTGGCTGCGGTCGATCGCCGATCGCCGCCCGCTGCGGATCTACGGGGACACGGCCGCGCTGCGGGACTACGTGTACGTGGACGATGTGGTCGACGCGCTGGTCGCGCTCCGCCCGGACGCGACGCCGGCCCCGGTGCTGAACATCGGCTCGGGGGAGGGCGTGTCGCTCCAGACGCTGCTCGAGGTGATCCGCTCGGTCGTCGGCGCGGAACTCGTCCTCGAGACGCGGCCCGCCCGCGCCTTCGACCGGCGCGACGTCGCGCTCGACATCCGGCTCGCCGCATCCGAACTGGGCTGGCGGCCGCGCACCACACTGGCCGAAGGGGTGGCGCTCACCTGGCGTGAGCTGGCGGCCCGGGTCGCCACCGGAGCGAATCGGGGATCGGAGTGAGCATGCGCATCCTGGTGACGGGCGGCTCGGGGTTCATCGGCAGCCGCGTCGTCGCGGAACTGCTGACCGCCGGCCACGAGGTCCGGGTCCTGGACCGGCGGCTCCCGGACGCCTCCGGCAGGGCCCGCCCGCCGTGGACGGACGTCGACTTCCGGCACGCCGACGTCGCGGACGGGTCCGCCGTGGCGAGCGCGCTGAGCGGCGTCGACCTGGTCTGCCACCAGGCGGCGATGGTCGGCCGGGGCCAGGAGATCCTGGACGCCCCCGCCTTCGCGCACAGCAACGACCTCGGGACCGGCGTACTCGTGGCGGCCATGACCCGGACCGGGCCGGAGCGGCTGGTACTGGCCAGTTCGGTGGTCCTGTACGGCGACTGCCGCTACTCCTGTCCCGAGCACGGCCGGGTCAGGCCGCTCCGGCGGGCCGCCGCCGACCTGGACGCCGGCCGGTTCGAGCCGCGCTGCCCCTCATGCGCCCTGGAGCTGGTCGCCTCGGCGGTCGAAGAGGACGACCTGCCGGACCCGCCGAGGAACGTGTACGCCGTCACCAAGCTCGCTCAGGAGCTGCTGGTCTCGGCCTGGGCGCGGGAGACCGGTGGTGTCGCGGTGGCCCTGCGCTATCACAACGTCTACGGGCCCGCGATGCCCTACGACAGCCCGTACTCCGGTGTGGCGGCGGTGTTCCGGACCGCAGTGGAACAGGGCGTTCCGGCGCGCGTGTACGAGGACGGGCTACCGCGAAGGGACTTCGTGCACGTGCGGGACGTGGCGGCGGCCAACGTCGCCGCCCTCTCCTGGGAGGAGCCGGGGTTCCACCCGTTCAACATCGCGTCCGGCGAGCCGCGCGGCATCCACGAGCTCGCGCTGGCGCTCAGCCGGGCCGGCGGAGGCCCGGCACCGACCGTCACGGGTGAGTACCGGATCGGCGACGTGCGGCACATCTTCGCGTCCCCGGCGAAGGCGGCCCGCGAGCTGGGCTGGCGGGCCGCCGTCGACTTCCGGACGGGGATCGAGGAGTTCGCCGCCGCCCCGATGCGCCCGCCCGCCGGGTGACCGCCCGCCAGGTGACCGCCCGTCCGCCGGGTGGCCGCCCGTCCGCCGGGTGGCCGCCCGCCAGGTGACCGCCCGTCCGCCGGGTGGCCGCCCGTCCGCCGGGTGACCGCCGGGGCGCGGTCACCAGCACCAGGCCTCGGGGGCGGGACCGCCGTTGCCGACCGGGGGGAACAGGGCGTCCAGCCGCTCCAGCACGGCGTCCGACAGCCGCAGGTCCAGGGCGGCGACCGCCTCCTCCAGGTGTTCGGCGGTCCGGGGGCCGATGACCGGGGCGGTCACGCCCGGCCGCGACAGCACCCAGGCGAGCCCGACCCGCGCGGGGTCCTCGCCGAGCTCCGCGCAGAGGTCCTCGTACTCGGCCACCTCCGAGGCGAGCGTGCGCAGCGCCACGGTGGCACGTCCCTGCGCGCTCTTCACCGCCGTGCCTTGGCGCTGCTTGGCCAGCACCCCGCCGAGCAGGCCGCCGTGCAGCGGCGACCAGACGAGCACGCCGAGGCCGTAGGCCTGCGCCGCCGGGATCACCTCCATCTCCACGTGCCGCGTCACCAGGTTGTAGACGCACTGCTCCGAGACGAGCCCGAGGAACCCGCGCCGCGCGGCCGCCTCCTGCGCCGCGCTCAGGTGCCAGCCCGCGAAGTTGGACGAGCCCGCGTACCGGATCTTCCCCTGCGCCGTCAGCACCTCCATCGCCTGCCAGACCTCGTCCCAGGGCGCGCTCCGGTCCACGTGGTGCATCTGGTAGAGGTCGATCCAGTCGGTGCGCATGCGTCGCAGGGAGTCCTCGCAGCCCGCGATGATGTGCCGCGCGGACAGCCCCCCGTTGTTCGGCCAGGATTCCATCTCGCTGAAGACCTTGGTCCCCAGCACCACCTTCTCCCGGCGCCCGCCGCCCCGGGCGAACCAGGACCCGAGGATCTCCTCGGTGTGCCCGCGGTGGATCTGCCAGCCGTAGTTGTCGGCGGTGTCGAAGAGGTTGACGCCGTGGTCGAGCGCCCGGTCCATGAGCGCGTGGCTGCCGTCGCGGTCGACCCTCGGGCCGAAGTTCAGCGTGCCCAGGCACAGTCGGCTGACCCGCAGGGCGGTGCGGCCCAGGGTGGTGTACTCCATGACGGCGAGGATGGCAGGCGCCGCTTGACCGCGACTCGATCGCGGGTCCAGCCGCGCGGCCCATCCTGGAGCTCCTGGCACGACGCGTCGCGGGGAGGCCGATGATGTCCGCTCACGCCGTGGCGGTGCTCGGCGGTGCCGGGTTCGTCGGCCGCCACGTGTCCGCGGCGTTCGCCGCCGAGGGCTGGGACGTGCTGGTCGTCGGGCGCGCCCGGCCGCCCGCGGAGCGCGGGGCGTCCTTCGCGGCGCTGGACCTGGCGGGGTGCCGGCCCGCGGAGATCGCGGGCGTGCTCGCCGCGCACCGCCCGGAGGTGGTCGTCAACGCGGTCGGCGCGAACTGGAACGTCACGCGGTACCAGATGCGCCGCGCCAACACCGACGCGACGCGGAACACGCTCGCCGCGCTCGCCCTGCTGCCCGCCCGCCCCCGGCTCGTCCATCTGGGCTCGGTCCTGGAGTTCGGTCCGCTGCCCGAAGGGACGGTCCTCCGCGAGGACCGCGCGGCGCGTCCGGCGGGCCCCGCGGGACGGACGAAGCTGGCCGCGACCCGGGCCGTGCGACGCGCCTTCCGGAGCGGCGTCGTCACGGGCGCGGTGCTGCGGCTGCCCAACGTCGTGGGACCGGGCGCGCCCGCCGCCAGCCTGGCGGGCGCCGTCGCCGCCGAGCTGGCCGCCGCGCGCGCACGAGGCCTTCCGGCCGTCCTCGAACTGGGGCCGCTGGCCGACCGGCGCGACTACCTGGACGTGCGCGACGTCGCCGGGGCCGTGCTGGCGGCGGCCCGCGTCCCGGCCGCGGCGATCGCCGACGGCCCGGCCCTGAACCTCGGCAGCGGGCGGGCGGTGCCGGTGGGCGCCCTGGTCGACCTGCTCGTGGAGATCAGCGGAGTCCCGGCGACGGTCGCGGCGGCGGGACGGCGGCAGCCGGCGGACGCAAGGGCGGGGCGGGCCCAGCCGCGGGACGCGGCCTCCTGGATCAGGGTGGACGCCTCCCGGGCGCGGGCCGTGCTCGGCTGGCGGCCACGGCGGTCGCTCCGCGACTCGCTGCACGACCTCTGGCTCGAGTTCGGCGAGGGAGACGAACATGCGCGTGCAATTCAACATCGCGAACTGGACGGGTGACTACCTCTGCATGATCCCGCTCGGCTGGGCCCTCCAGGCCGCCGGGCACGAGGTCAGGGTGCTCTGCCCGGCGCGGCAGTCGGACACCGTCCGCGTGGCGGGCCTCACACCGGTCCCGATCCTGAAGGGCGCGGACACCACCTTCATGCTCCGGTTCGGGCTGCTGATGAGGAGCCTGGAGGGGAGGCGGACGCTGCCGGACCTGCCGCTCCCGCTGAACCCGCTCGACGGCGAGCCGCTGGCGTCGCTCGCGGACTTCGACGTCCCGGCCGCCGTGCGCCGGCTCCGGACCGAGGCGGGGGCGGCGATGCTCCACGACAACGACGTCACCGTGGAGTTCGCCGAGGCGTGGCGGCCGTCCCTGGTCGTCCACGACATGATGGCCTCGGAAGGGGCCCTGGCGGCGCGGCTGCTGGGGGTCCCGGCGGTCTACTGCTCTCCCGGCCTGTTCGGCACGGTGGACGACGAGATCGATCTGGGGCCCGCCGACCCGTCCCGCGCCTTCCCGCGGCACGGGCTGCCCGAGTGGGGCCGCGACCAGATCGAGTACGTCATCGACCCCTCGCCGGACGCCGTGGCCGCACGTTGCGGGAAGGCGGAGCGGATCCCGGTGCGGCACGTCCCCTACAACGGTTCGGGAGCCCTGCCGTCGGACGCGGCACGCGTGCTGGCGGAGCTGCGACCGGACTCGGGACGGCCCCGTGTCTGCCTGCTGTGGGGGCGCTCGGCGCCCAGCGCCTTCGGGGTACGGTTGCCGGTGCTGCGGTGGGCCGTCGACGCGGTCCTGGACGAGGGCGCCGATCTGACGCTCACCGCGGGCGCGGACCAGGTCGCGGCCCTCGGTGAGCTGCCCGACCGGGTCCGGGTGTACCGGGACTTCCCGCTTGACCCCCTGCTCGCCTCGGCGGACGCCCTCATCCACCACGGCAGCGCCAACCCGTTCATGGCCGCCGCGCTGAGGGGCGTCCCGCAGCTCTCGCTGTCGCTCACCGACGACCAGATCGTGATGGGGGACCGGTTCGCCGCCACCGGGGCCGCGGAGTCCCTGCCGGCGCTCGTCGCGTCCCGGGAGCGGATCCGCGCGGCGGTCCATGAGCTCGTCCGGGACGCCGCGCGGCGGGAGGCGGCCGAGCGGCTGCGCGCCGAGCAGCTCGCCCGCCGCCCACCGACGGCGCTGGTCACGGACCTGGAGCGGCTCGCCGCGGCCGGGGGCCCCGGCTGACAGTGGTAGCGGGGTGAGCGCTCCCGCACCCGGACCTCAGCCGTCGAGGAGCGCCACGGCACGGGTCCAGCCCGCGCCGGCGCCCGCGATCTTCACCGGCAGGCAGCTGACCGTGAAGCCGGTCGGCGCGGGCAGCTCGTCCAGGTGCGCCAGGTTCTCGATCTGGCAGTACTCGCGCCGCCGTCCGGCGAAGTGGGCGGGCCACAGCACGCCCCGGTCGCCGGTCCGCCGGAACTCGGCGATCATGTGGCCGAACGGGGCGTCCAGGCTGAACGCGTCGATCCCGATCACCCGGACGCCGAGGTCGAGCAGCAGGTCGACGGCCGCGCCGGACAGGCCGGTGAAGTCGGTGAAGTAGGCGGGCGTCCCGGCCAGCGCGTCGGCCCCGGTGCGGACCAGGACGATCTCGCCGGGGCCGGGCGCGTGCCCGATCCGCTCGAACCGCTCGGCCAGCCGGTCCGCGCCGACCGCGCCGACCGGCTCGTCCGAGACGTCCAGCAGGACGCCCGGACCGAGGAACCACTCCAGCGGCATCTGGTCGATGTGGCGCGGCACCCCGTAGTCCGCCCGCGTCCCGTAGTGCGAGGGCGCGTCGACATGGGTCCCGGTGTGGGTGGTCAGGGTCAGCGTGTCCAGCGACAGCAGCTCGCCGTCCGGCAGCACCGAGGGGTCGAAGTCGACGCCGTAGTGCTCGCGCATCCCGTCGGCCATGTGCCGCGCGCCCTCGGCGGGGGAGAGCACCCGGTGCTCGACCGGGTTGGCCTCCCAGGCGGCCGCGTCGACGCGCGCCGAAAGATCGATGATCTTCTGTGGCATGAGTTCCGTCTCCCTGTCGGTCACGCGAGCTCGAACGGCACGCCTCTCCCGGCCTCGGTCATCCGCCGGAAGGCCCACAGCAGCAGCGCGTGGTCCCAGCCGAACTGGCCGCGCTGGTCGTACAGGACGACCTGGCCGGGGTCGGTGCGGGCGGCGGCGGCTCCCGCGACCACCTCGGCGAGCGTGGCGTCCGCCTCGCCGGGCTCGCGGCCCGCGGCCGCGCCGGGCGGGCCGTGCGGCGGGTCCCAGCCGGACGGGCGGCCCTCGGGGCCGTCGAAGGTGGGCACCACCAGGCGGTCGGTCCGCAGCGGAAGCGGCATGATGGCGGTGACCAGCGCGCCCGGCGACGGCGGGTGGGCGGCGAGCAGGTCGCCGTGGCCGCCGTCGGTCACCGCGATCACGTCGGCGGCGGCGAGGGCGTCGGCGGGGTCGGCCACGGCCCGGCCGTGGACGGCCGTCGCCAGGCGCTCGCGGTGCTCGGGCGTCCGGCTGTGGATGTGGATCGTGTCGACGGCGGGCAGCGCCACGCGCAGCGCCCGGATGAGGTGTTCGGCCTGCCGTCCGGAGCCGAGGACGGTGACCGTGCGCGCGCCGGGCCGGGCCAGGTGCCGGGCCGCGACCGCCACCGGGGCGGCGGTGCGCCAGGCGTTCAGGTCGTCCGCCGCCAGCAGGCCCAGCAGCCGCCCGCCCGAGTCCAGCAGCAGGGCGGGGTGCCCGGCGGGCGGGGCGGCCGACCGGCCCGGATAGGCCCGTACGTAGCCGCCGCCGTCGGGAACGGTCTCCACCTGGACGTTCACCCGCTGGTCCCCGTCGTCGCCCGCCTCGCCGGACAGCGGCATGTGCAGCCACGCGAACCGGCCGGCGGCCGCGGTCAGCGCCCGCTCGACGACCCCGAACGACTCCTCGATCCAGTGCGGCTCGGTGAACAGCGGGCGCAGGGCGTCACGGTCGAGCAGCATCGGCACGGGAGCCTCCGGCGGACGGGGAGCGGTAGTCCGGACGCAGCCGGGAGCCGCTTCCGGTGACGACGTCGAAGTACTCGGCGGCGCTGGTCTCGAACCGCAGCGCCACGTGCCCGGCCGCGCAGTTGATGTCCCGCCACGCCCGCTGCAGCGCCTGCGACTCGGCCTGGCCGCGGGCGCCGCCCGCGCGGAACAGCCGGTCGACCGCGCTCGCGAGCAGGTTGATGGCGAGGGCGAAGTCGCGGGAGTTGCGGGCGGTCCGCAGGTCGGCGGGCTCGGCGCCCGGCGCGTCGGCGCCCGCGGCGGCCCTGCCGAGCAGCAGCCGCGCGGCGTCGATCTCGCCCGCCGAGTGGGCGAGCGCCATCTGGACGGTCAGCCGCTCGCGGGTCGCCCCGCCGGTGGTGTCCCGCTTCTCGGCGATCCACGCGCCCCAGGCCGTCAGCGCGCCCTGCGCCGCCCCCAGCGCGGGCGCCACGAACGACAGCCCGTTGACCGCCTTGAACGGGATGTTGTGGCAGGACGCCTCGGACGGCGACCCCTTCCCGGACCACAGGTCGTCGCCCGCGAACGCCCGGTGCTCGGGGACCTCGACGCCGGCCAGCACCAGCGTGTTGCTGCCGGTGCCGCGCATGCCGACGTTGAACCAGGTGTCGATCACCTTGTACTCGCGGCGCGGCACGGCGAAGTAGCGCAGCGCCCGGCCGTCCCCCTCGGGGGCGAGCGCGGCGACCAGCGCCCAGTCGGAGTGGTCGGCGCCGCTGGTGAAGGGCCACCGCCCGGTCAGCCGCCAGCCGCCGGCGGTCCGTTCCACCTGCCCGTTCGGGCTGATCGCGCCGACGATCAGGGTGTCGGGACCGCCCGCCCAGACCTCGCCCTGCCCGGCGAGCGGCAGGTGCGCCATCATCCGGCCGAGCGTGGCGTAGAGCGCGGCGCACCAGGCGGCCGACGCGCAGCCCTCGCCGACCACGCTGACGATGTCCAGGAAGTCGATGAAGCTGCCCTCGCGCCCGCCCCAGGTGCGCGGCACGAAGTGGGACGGGAACCCGGCCCCGACGATCGCGTCGACGACCGCCGGGGGCATCCGCCGTTCGGACTCGGCCCTCTCGGCGTGTTCGGCCGCCACGCGTCCGGCCTCGGCGACGGCGGGGGGCGTGGGACGGCCGTTGCGGCCTTCGGCGAGCATGCGCGGTTCCCTTCGGAGAACGGTGGGGCGGGGCGCGGCCTCGACCTGCTCGGTTCGCTCGACTCGCTCGACTCGCTCGGCCTCGCTCGGCTCGCTCAGCTCGCGACCGAGGCCGAGGCGATCGCGAACAGCGCGCCGACGGCGAGCAGCGTCCTGACGAGGTGCCAGTGCTGCCACGGCCGGCGCAGGTCGTACCAATCGGCCGGCAGGTTCGAGGCGTCCACCTGGCGGACGTGGCGTCGCAGCAGCGGCACGGCCGTGCTCAGCGACACCGCCGCCACGCCCACGAGCAGCGCGGCCCCGGCGGCGAAGAGCACGCTGCGGGAAGTGCTGTCGGCGGCGAACGTCAGGACGAGCGCGAGCACCGCCGAGAGGGCGACGAGGATGGGCATCAGCGGGTCGATACGGCGGTCGAGAAGCTGGTGGACCTCGACGTAGCGGTCCGCCGGGAGGGCCCGGAAGCACGGCACCAGCGCCACGGCCCCGATGACGAGGATTCCGGTGGCGGTGCCCGCTCCGACCAGGGCGAGAACCTCCAGCGTCCGCATCCACATGCCCGGCTCCTCTCGATGGCTGGCTTCAGCCTCTCCGAGGCCGGTCGAACCGGCCTCGGGCGTGGCTTGAGCGGGTGCGGCGCGGACGCCGGCGGCGTTGACGGCATGCCGCCGCTATGACAGCTTCCCTGCTATGCATCGGAGGCGAGTATGACTTTCCGCGGGGGTGCCTCGTGAGCGGGGCCGACGTCGAGCACGGGGTCGCCGGACAGGATGCGGCGCTGGAGCTCCTGGAGCCTCGGGGCGGGTTCCAGGCCGAGCTCGCCGATCAGCGTGCGGCGGAGCTGATGGAACACCTCCAGTGCCTGCGACCGGCGGCCCGACCGGTGCAGGGCGAGCATGAACTTGGCGTGCAGTTCCTCGTGTAGCGGGTGACGTGCGACCAGGGCCGTCAGTTCGCTCAGAATTTCGTGGTGGCGGCCCAGTCTCAGGCTCGCTTCAATGCGCAGTTCGAGCAGGGTGAGTCGCGATTCCTCGAGGCGCAGGATTTCCGCCTGGATGAGGCGGCCGGCGGCCACGTCGACGAGCGCCGGTCCTTTCCACAGATCGAGTGCTCCGCTGATGATCTGAATGGACTCGGTGTAATTCTCACGCTTGAACTCGAAGCGTCCTTCGCGGGCTTGCCTCTCGAACTCGAAGAGATCGAAGCGCATTCCCGGGGTGCGCAGCACATAACCGCTCTCCCGGGTGATGAGAATCTTGTCCGCGACCGTCTCGGCGGGGAGCCCGAGGACCGCCCGCAGGGCCCTGCGCAGCTGGAGGATGTAGGTCTGCAGGGTGGTCGAGGCGCTGCGCGGCGGGTGGTCGCCCCAGACCTCGGCCATCAGTGCGCTGGTCGGGACGATGGATTCCGCGTTCAGCAGGAGCAGGGTCAGCACCTTGCGGGGCTTGGGTGCCGTGACGGCGAGTCGGCGCCCCTCGTGGGAAAGGGCGAGGGGGCCCAGTACCTGGATTTCCACGTTGTCTCCGATGGCCTACGGTATCGAGGGCAGTTCGGGGGCCGGAGAAGGGGGTAGGGTTTGCTCGAAGATCGCAAACACGGAATTGATCGTATGAATACGTCTATTCCGATGTCAAGGGGTAATAATACGTAATTACGCTACGTCTTCCGTCGGTGGCGTTTCGGATCGCGAGTTTGCGCGGATCCAACAATTCAGGGATGGTCGGCGGGTGAAGTCGCGAGGACTGGGTGGCCGCCAGGTCAGGTTCGTGTGGCGGAACGGATATCAGGGGATGCCGGCGCCCCGGCGAGGCGCTTCCGGACGACCAAGCCGAGCCTGTGACCGCCCTGTGACGGTAGGCAGGCCAATGGAAGCACGGCGTGGAGATCGTTCACCCGGAACTCCAGTGGAGGCTCGGGGAGCCCGGCCAGGACGTCCGGGCGCTCGCCGGGCCCGCGCTGATGCGGGCGGGGTCCGTACCGGCCGAACCGACAGCGAGACCTGCGACTCCGAGATGACCGCCGAGCCCGACCTCGACCCCGACTCCGAGCCGGGGCCGGAGCAGCTGGGCTTCGGTGAGGTCGTGCTGGAGTACCTGGCCACCCAGGTGGACGCCGACCGCCGCACCGTGGCCGACTACCGCCGTCTCCATGCCGCGCATGTGGAGCCCGCCACTTTCCTGCTGCCGGGGGGGCCGGGCCGTCCGCCCGCTCGGCGGGTTGCCGGTCGGGCAGGCAGCCGCCTCGGACCACGTCGCCGACGGCAGCGCCAGACGGCCCGGGAGAGGGACGGCGCTCGGGCTGGGTAATGCGTATGTGGCCAGATGGCCATGGTGAAGATCATGTTGTGCCGCTTGGATGGGCCGGGTCCGGTCGCCGTGGCCGTGCTTTCGGCGTGGGAGACGAGCGGATGGGACCGCGAGCCCTCGGTGAAGATCACATTCCTGCTGCACAGCGCCTACGAGATGGGCGGCACCTTCCGGTCCAACATCATCCTTGCCAACCATCTCGCCGAGCGGCACCGGGTAGAGATCATCACGGTTCTGCGCAGTCGGGACGAGCCGTTCTACCCCATCGATGCCCGGGTCGGGCTACGCGCACTGGTCGATGTCCGCGACGGGGTCGGGCCGGGCCGGGTGGCCTGGCTGGACCGCTACCGCAGTCGGCTGATCTCGCGTGCCGACCCTCGGCGCCAAGAGGTTCCGCTCCGCGGTGACCCGCGGTTGTGGCGGGCGCTGCGCACGCTGCGGACCGACGTCCTGGTCGCCACGCGCAGCGGCCTGAACCTGCTCGCCGCCCGTTTCGCGCCGCGCGGTGTCGTGGTCGTCGGACGTGAGCACCGCAACTTCGGGTTCCACGACGAAGCCATGCTGGAGCAGATCGGCCGCTGGTATCCGCGGCTGGACGCGCTGGTGACCCGCACTGAAAGCGACCGCCGCGACTACGTCCGGATGCTGGGTGCTGCCGCGTCGGTGGTCGCGCTTCCCGGGGAACTGCCCGCGCGGCGGCGGCTGCGGTCCTCGCAGGACCAGCGGGTCATCGTGGCGGCCGGCCGGTTCGTCCGCGTCAAGCGCTACGACCGGTTGATCGTTGCCTTCGCCAAGGTGAAAGCGGCCCGGCCGGACTGGACCTTGCGACTTTACGGCGGCGGGTCGCTGGAGAACGACCTTCGTGCGCTCACCGTCAGGCTGGGGCTCAGCGCCGACGTGCAGTTCATGGGACCGGCCGACGACATCGAAACCGCGCTGGCACAGGCCTCGATCCTGGCGGTCAGCTCCGACAACGAAGGGTTCGGCAGAACGATCATCGAAGCGTTCGGCTGCGGCGTCCCCGCGGTCAGCTTCGACTGCCCGCGTGGCCCCCGAGAGATCATCACGCCCGGCCGCACCGGGCTGCTCGTCCCCCCGGGCGACGTCGACGCCCTGGCCGCCGCGCTGATCGAGCTCATCGACGACGAACCGCTGCGGCGCAGCATGGCGGCCAACGCGCTTCAGGCCGCCCGGCAGTACGACATCGACATCATCGGCGCACGCTGGGACGACCTCCTGACCGGGCTGGTGGCCGCCAAGAACAGCGCGGTGGCCGGCGCCGGTTCCCGTCGATGACCGACCAAGGGAAGGGTGAGCCGTGCAGGACTGGTCGATCGGCATCTTCGAAGGGCGCTCCCCACTGGACCTGCGGCCGGCCACAGGTGTCGCCAACCCGGTGCTCACCCGCGCCGACATCCACGACCTCGACGCGGCCTTCGTGGCCGACCCCTTCGCCCTGCGCGTGGGCGACCGGTCGCACATGTTCTTTGAGATCTACGACCGCGCCACCGGTCGGGGACGGATCGGTCACGCCGACAGCGCCGACCACCGCTCCTGGACCTACCACGGCGTGGTCCTGGCCGAGGACTTCCATCTGTCCTACCCGTTCGTCTTCACCCACGCCGGGCAGATCTACCTGGTCCCCGAGACGCGACGCACCGGGCAGGTGCGCCTGTATGTGGCCGATCCGTTCCCCACCGGCTGGCGACTGGCCACGGTCCTGCTGCACCGGCCCCTGGCCGACCCCACCCTCATCCGCCATGAAGACCGGTGGTGGATGTACGCCTGCGGCCCCCACAACCACGACCACCTGCACCTCTTCCACGCCGACACCCTCTTCGGCCCCTGGACCGAACACCCGGCCAGCCCCCTGGTCTCCGGCGACCCCGGCAGAGCCCGCCCCGCCGGAAGACCCGTGCTCTGGAACCACCAGCTCGTGCGCTACGCCCAGGACTGCCGAGGCGGCTACGGCAGGAACGTTCGAGCCTTCACCGTCACCCACCTCACGTCCCATGACCACCAAGAAACCCAGACCCCCACCGACCCCTTCAACCACGCCCCGCCCCAACCCTGGAACCAAGGCGGAATGCACCACATCGACCCGATCCACCACAACGGACGATGGCTCGCCTGCGTCGACGGCTGGAGCACCGAATGACTCAGCCGCCACAAAACCGCACGCAAGGCGCGCTGCGGCACGCCCGAGTTCCCATGCCCCAGTAGTCTGCGCCCCCCGGCCGTGCGGAACCGGGTGCACTCACTCGCACCGTGCGCCTTAGAGGCTGGTGGCCGCGTGGACCTGGTTGAGGTGGATCAGGATGTCGTATGCCCGGGTGATGGCGAGAGTGGGCAGGGGGTCCTTCTTGAAGGACGAGCCGGCCTCGTAGGTGGGACGGGGAGCGTTCAGCCAGGTGCGGCCCGCGGCGGGCAGGGTGCGCAGGTCGAGGTAGTAGTCGCGGTAGCGCACCCGGTCCAGGGTGTACTCCTGCATGTCGGGGGTGGCGGCGGGGACCGTGACCTTGCTCCAGGGGCTGCCGAGGGTGGTCGCGGTGAGGAAGGAGCCGCGGTCGAAGGTGAAGCCGATGGCGGCGTAGTCCCGTCCGAGGGCCTCGCGCAGGAAGACGCCCTGCGTCGTCGGGTACATCACCGGGTCGGTGGACAGGTAGCCCACGTGGCCGTTGTGCGCCGAGAGCAGCATCTTGTCGCCGGTGCGACGGTGCCACCAGGCGGTGTTGTCGGCCATGGCCCGGTCACGCAGGTGCTCCGCTGCGGTGACCGACGCCGGGTCGGAGAGGTCGAGGGCGGTGAACGCGAACGTCTGGGCGATGCTGCGGGCGTTCTGCTCGGCCCATTCGTAGGCGTCGCCGCCGGCCCCCTTGTTCGCGGTGACCAGGTCGAACGCCTGCCGGGTGGTGGTGGCGTCGAGGCGGCGTTCGGCAACGGGTTTGCGCAGGTAGGCGAAGACGTCGTCCAGGGGCCGCAGGCCCGCGTACAGCTCTTCGAGGCGCGCGACGTCCCGGGGGCGGTTCGCGCGGACGTAGGAGAGCACCCGGTCGAAGACGGCGTCGCCGAGCCTGGGCGCCCCGATGTCGTTCCCCATGAAGTGGACCTTGCGGTCGGGGTGGCGGTCGTTGTGCTGCCGCATCCAGCTGATGAGGCTGACGAACTCCTCGCGCTCCCAGGGCGATCCGGCCAGAGCCTCCTTGGCCACCTGCCGGGCGTCGCCCGGTCCGCCCTGGACGTACTCGTCGATCCGCAGACCGGCCGTCCAGCTCAACTCCAGGGCGAAGGTGGTGAAGCCCTTCTCCTCGACGAGGTGTCTGAAGACGCGCTGCTTCATGGCGAAGAACTCGTGCGAACCGTGGGTCGCCTCGCCCAGCCCGACCACCTCGGCGTCGCCGATCATCGCGTCCAGCGCCCGCAGGTCGGAGGTGCCACCGCCCGGTTCCGTCGAGCGCAGCTGGTGGGCGGCGCGCTCCAGCGCGCGCAGCGCGGCGGCCTGCTGGTCCTTGGCGCCCTTGGCCGCGGCCGACGGAGCGCTGGTGTGGTCCGGCCCGTTGACGACGGCTCCGGCGCTGCCGGTCATGATGGTGGCGCAGACCGCGGCGGCGACAGCGCCGACGGCAGCGGTGCGGGCGGTACGGCGGCGCGGCGGCTTGAAGCTGAACACAGAAGGTTCCCTCTTGCTTGGTGGATCCGTATGCGTTCAGCCTCGTTGTCCGAAACCTGCTGCACCACCCGGGCAATAGGCCGGTCGATGGTGTAGCCAGCCCCCCTTCTGTACCGGGGAAAACGCGGGGCCCGAGGTGTGGCTGCCCGGCGAAGGACGCCCCGCTCGACACCCTCGCCGTCCGCCGTCCATGCCCCAGGACCCCACCGTCGCGCACACGAGTACGGAACGAGGCGGAAGCCCGCCGCCCTCAACACCGCTGGGATCACCCGGATCTTCGCCGGTAAGATCTCCACCCGCACTGGGTTCATCGTGACGCCTCCTCAGCTCGCATGAACTCTCGGCCCGGGAGCAGAACGCGCGCCGCTGTGCCCGGGAGCGCTGGTTGGCCCCTGTGAGCGGTAGCCGGCCTCATACAGCGCGCAGCCAGAGGCATGGATTTACGGGCATCGTGCCGAAAGTGGCACTTGTCTTCCCTTGAACGGTGGGGGACGCTGACAGCGAACGGGCTGACACTCGCCGTAATAGCGCTTGCTTCCCGGCGAGGCAGCCGGACCTGTCGGCCCAGCCAAAGGAGCGTTCGTCATGCCACCAGCAGCAGGCAAGGCCCAAGTGTTCGCCGACAAGGACTACCAGGGCGCCTCCGCGACCCTGGAGGAAGGCTGCTACAACTTCGGCCTGAACACCGGAGCGGTCGGGAACGACGTCATCTCCTCGCTGAAGGTCGCCGCCGGCTACGAGGTCACTCTCTACGCCGACTACAACGGCGAAGGTGCCAGCAAGACCTACACCAGCGACACGCCCTGGCTCGAAGGATTCAACGACACCGCATCCTCGATCCAGATCGCGGCCGCGGGAAAGACCGGGGAGTGGAGCCAGGGCTCCGGCTCCTCGGCAGAGACCGGCGACGACTGGTTCTACTTCGAGGACACAAGCTCTGCTTGATCAGGTTCGGCGTAGAACCGCAGGTGGGGAAGACCGTGAACTTTGCGGCGGGGAATTAGGGACCGTCCGCAGGCCCGGCCAGGTGACATCACCCTGAGACGAATCACGACGACAGCAGGCAGAGACAACCGCCATCCGCGCAGCTCATGGCGCCGTCAGATGGCAACTCAACTGAGCCCTTACAGACCGTGCCGACCAGCGCCGCCGAGCTGATCGACTACGTCCTGATCCGCGCCATGCTGCGGCGCCCCTCGGGCGGTCGCCGACGACCCCGACTACGCGGTCTGACCCGGCCGCGCGGCCCCGCCTCCGGGGGGCGCCCCCGTGGCAGGTGGACGCGGCGGCGCGCGTCTGGCGAATCTTTTGGACCACGGGAACGCCGTCGGTCACTCCTGCGGAGCGCAGGCCGTCGCACGGCCGCCGAACTCGCACGGCCCGAGCCCAGAGAAGTGGCAGCAGCGGCGAACGGGTGAGCGGCCCGGACCCTGGCGACCTGCTGGGGGCAGTGCGGACGCCCAACCCACAGGACGCCGCCCAGCTGAGCGCGCCTTCAGCCCACGGTCCGAAGAACGCAAGTTCTCATGCCTTCCGTCCTCTTCCCGGGTACGGGATGGCGTGAAGCGTTGGGGGTTGGAGTTGGTCAGGTGCCGCTGGAGGGGGTGGTGGAAGGCGGGGGGTGGCCTTCGCGGAGGATCTTCTGCCAGGTGCGGCGGTTGTAGACGCCGGGAGCGGTGGTGGCGATGAAGGTGGTGAGGAGGTCGGCGAAGCGGGTGGGGTCGTGGTGGTGGGGGAAGTGGCCGGCGCCTTCGAAGAGTTCCAGGCGGCTGCCGGTGAGGGATCGGTGGGCGATCTCGGCGTGGGAGGCGGGGATGATGCGGTCGCGAGTGCCCCAGATGATCAGCGTGGGCAGGTTGACGGCCAGGTAGCTGCGGTCGCGCATCGTGATGGCCTGGCCGCGGACGTCGGCTGCGGCGCGGATCGTGCGCAGGAACGCGCGGCGGGCCGTGGGGTCGGCGAACTGGGCGTACCGGGTGAGGACGTAGTCGAAGTCCGGGCCCAGTCCCGCGGCGCCGAGCAGCTTGACCAGCGGGGCCGCCGTCAGGACGGCGGTGCGGACCGGGGCGCTGGACAGCAGGACCAGCCCGGGCCCGGCGCCCGGAGCCGACGCCAGGCGGAACACCGGATGCACCTGCGATCCCATCCCGGCGCTCGCGACGAGCACGAGCCGCTCGCAGCGTTCGGGGAACTGGTAGGCGAACTGCATGGCGACGCCGCCGCCGAGGGAATGGCCGACGACCGTCACCCGGTCGACGCCCAGGACGGTCAGCAGATCGCGCATCCCGCAGGCGTACGCCGCGACGGCGTAGTCGGCGCGCGGTTTGGCCGATGCTCCGTGGCCGAGCAGGTCCGGTGCGATGACCGTGAACCGCTCGGCCAGCGCCTCGAAGACCGGTAGCCAGGTCTCCGAGCTGTCGGCGATCCCGTGGATCAGCAGCAGCGCAGGGCCGTCACCGGCCCTGCGGAACGCCCGCCGGTAACCATGGATGTCCCGGAACTCCAGCTCGCCGGTCATGCCCGCAGACTGGGCCGCGTTCGTTTCACCGCTGCGACGCCCACGTAAGCGCTCTGTTAGCTCCCAACCGCGATATTCGCCTGCCGACCGCGTCGACTCGCGGCGACTCGCGCCGCCTGGCCCCGGCTGCGGCTCGGCGCTTTCCCTCCTCGGCTTCACGACCTTTGACCAAGGCCGCGGCGACGATGAGGAACCTGCACGCTCCCCGAGGTCTGCTCATCCCGTGCTCTCGCTCGCAGCATGGACAGATCGGCCAGGCCACAGGCCAGAAGGGGCGGCGGCCCGATCACCCCCAAGGTTGGTGCCCGCCGATCGGTTCTCGCTGTTGTCGATGTTGCGCACCGAAAAGTCCCATTCCATCGACGATGCGCCACCTCGGATGGTCGGGGCGAGGGCTCCAGGCCGGGAAGCGCGGGTTCCCGTCCCTCGGTCCGGAGGGCGCAAAGCGGCCATGTCGTGACTACTTCTAGTAGTTACTTGGCTACGGAGAGGGAAAGTGAGGAGTGCGCCCGGATTCCGGACCCGAAGGAGAGACGCCCATGCGCAGGACCCTCGCCCTGGCGGCGGCCGCAGTGGCGGCGGTCGCGGCAACGACCGGCCCGCCCGCCTCGGCACGCGCTGCCGCTGTGGAGCATCACTTCAGCTGCAAGAGCTTCAGGGGCACCGTCCACTTCAAGTACGTGACGGGCCAGGACTGCGGGACCACGGGGGAGGAGTTCCTCAAGGACGTCGTCATCAGCGTGCCGAATCATCACCCGCCGCTCACCTTCACGTGCGCTCGCGCCGTGGTCCGCGACGCGCAGGTGAAGGGCGCCGACTGCCACCGCCAGGCCGGGTGAGGGCGTCCGCGACGCGGTGAGGGGACGTCGTCCAGGCGGCACCTCCGGTAGGGCCGCTCTCGCCCCGGGCCCGGCGCCCGGTCCGGGGCGAGGGTTCTGGAGGCGAGCGCGCGCCCCCCAGGCGGCCAGATCGGCGGGGTTCTCCCGAACGTGGCCCCCAGCCCCAGAGAGGAGCGGCCGGTTTCTGGACGGCGGTTTCGGGACGGTGTCGGTGCACGTCCGCTCGGGTGTCCGGGGAAGTGCGCCTTTCCAGACGGCCTACCCTCGGCCCGCCTCCAGATTCGCCCGCACAGTCTGGGTGAGCGAATCCTCAGCGTCCAGCACCCGCTCGTAGTCGGCCGGGGTGCGCTCCAACGGAGGATTCTCGCTTGAGGCGATGGGCGGCGCAGGGAAGGGCCCGCCGGCGGGCGGCGGGCCCTTCGCCTTCACCTGAGGCGGGCGGCGCCTTCAGCCGCCGCTGGCTTCTGGCGCCGATCGCGCGCTCAGGCGAACTCCTGGAGGACGGCGGTCTAGTTCTGCGCGGTGAGTTTGACCGTCAGGGAGTTGTCCTTGCCGCCGACCAGGGCGTTGATGACCGGGGTGTCGAAGAGGCAGCCCCAGGACACCTCGGGGATCTGGTACTTGGCGGTGAGGGTGCCGCCGGTAGCAGGGTCGAAGGTGCCCTGCGAGGTGAGGTGGAGCTGCGCGGGTTTGGTGGTCTTGCAGTCCGGGAGCGGGATGGGGATGCCGAAGTGGCCGGTCTCCAGGATCTGGATGTCGACCGCGCCGGTGATGTCGGCGGCGCCGGCCTTGACGGTGCCGGTGAAGTCACCGGCCTGGGTGATCTTGACCTTGATGTTGGTGGGCAGGACGCCGAACAGGTTGAAGCTGCTGCGCGCCTCGGGCAGGGAGATCTTGACCGAGGAGACCTGGCCGGTGTCCAGGTCGGCGTCGACCTTGGCGGTGGTCGGCGTGAAGGCGATGTCGGCGCCCAGGCCGGTGATCGTGGTCTGGACCGTCCCGCTGTAGTCGTACTCACGGGGGGCGGCGTGGGCGGGCTGGCAGACCAGGGCCAGCGCGGCGGTGGTGGCGAGCGCGCCGGTCGTCAGGCGCGCGGTGGCCGTGCTCGGGAACCGCATGTGCGGAGACCTCCGTGGACGGGGGTGGGTGGCGGCCGGAAGGCGGACGCGAGGGACATGCCGAGGGACATTCCGAGGGAAGCGCGCCCGCCTCCGCCGCCTGGGCGAGCCACAGTCTGTACCACACACTGCATGGTTCACTAGAGTGCCAGTGAGCATCCGCCGTCAGGCGATGGTCACGCAGTGACAAGTGAGGACGGTCGTCTCTCGTACGCCGATTCATCCTCAGCCGCCGGCCGCGCTCCGCCCGGAACGGAACGAGCGCGTTCTGCGCGTCCCGCGCCGGCAGGTCGTGCCGCTGCGTGAGCCGTACACTGTGGCGCTGAGTCGGGGATCTCGCGGCCGAGGGCCACGGGCGGGCAGCGGCCAGGTCGAAGCAGGGAGCGCGTTCAACGACATGACACGCAGCACGGTCATCGACCAGGTCACTGATCACATCGCCCGCCAGATCGCCTCCGGCCAGCTGGAACCGGGCGAGCGTCTGCCGTCGATCCGCCAGCTCGCCACCGAACACGGCGTCAACCCCAGCACGATCCAGTTCGTGCTGGCCCGGCTGCACGCCGCGGGATTCGTCGAACCCCGCCACGGTGTGGGCGTCGTCGTCCGCGACATCCAGCTCTACGGCGGCGTCGAAACTTGGAGCTACCTGCTGCGCCTGTCCCCGCACCTTCCAGACCTGGTGCTGCGCAGCGTGCAGGAGATCCTCGACACCTTGCGCATGTTCTACGACACCACGCTCACGAAGATCGAGGCCGATCCCCGGGCGTACGACCCTGCACCCGTCCGGCGTGCCCTGCAGCGCCTTCAGCACCTGGCGGCCCGCGACGACATCAGTCCGGCCGACACCCACAAGGCCGTCCTACAGGTGCTGCGCACCGGCCTGGCCGCCGTCAACGGAAGCATCGCCCTCGCCGTCCTCAATTCCCTGGGCGCCATGCTCGGCGAGATCCCCCAGATCCTTCAGGCCTTGTACGCCGACCCGGCCGAGCACCTGTGGTGGTGGGACCAGATGATCACCGCGTGGGAGACTGCTGACACCCGCTCCGCTCGCCAGGCGCTCACCCTCCTGGACGATTTCCACACCCGAGCCCTGCAACGGCTGGACGCCCTCCTGACCGCCGAGACGCCGACCGGACCGCCCACCAGCGGTTGAGGACGCCTCCCCGGGGACGCGAAGGACGACGCGAGCCGGACCCTCCTGGTCATCTCGCCGGCGCGGCCGCCCGGTACCGGTCAACGGCCCTCTTCGACCTGACCACAAGGTCGACCGAGACCGGGCGGCTGCCCGCCCTGCGTGGAGCAGCCCGGGGATGCGGCGCGGACATCGTGTGCTGCCGTGCCCGCACTGCCTCGGCCGCGACGGCTGGCCTCGGCGCGTACCGGCCCGAGCACTCTCGCCAGGGGCCCACACGACAGCCGGGTGCGAGGTCATAGGGCACCCGCTCAGCCTGGCCGCTAGGACGAATACGAGCTGGTCAGCGCCGTCCGCGCCCGCGACTGCCAAGCCCGCTGGTCGGCCTTGGCCTCGGCGACCAGGGCGCGCAGCGTCGGCTCGTCCCACCACCGGATACACCACCTGCCGCACCGTGTCGTCCGGGTCGTCCGGGTGTTGCAGGGCGGCCTGGGCGATGGAGACAAGCTTGGAGTTCTTGCCGTGTCCCCAGCACGCCTCGGTGAACATCGCCTGTTCCACCCGCCGCTCCGCCTTGGTGTCGACCTTCGCGATCAGCCCGATCGGCAGGTCCACCAAGGCGTCAGTGATCTCCGAGGCGCGCCACACCAGCGCCGCCCCCAACGTCAACCGGGTCTCGGATGGGTTCGCCGCGAAATCCGACGGGTGCGACGCCGATGCCCACGCTCGCCAGGCGGCCACCAGCTTGTCGGAGTACCCGCCGAACAGATCCGCCGCGAGGCCCACCGCCTCGGCCCGGCCGAGTTTGACGATCTCCTCCAGCAGCGTCTCCAGCCCCAAGCCGCGGTCGCCCGACGTGACCCGGTCGCCGGCGCCACCATTTTGCATTCCGGCCACGGAACGCAATTCACTTCGTTCGTGTTCGGGAAGCGGCTCCGGGACGCAGGGCTACTCGGATCGATGGGCCAGTCTCGGAATGCTTAGCCCGGTCGCCTACGAGGACCAACACCACGCCCGGCAGGCTGTCACGGCTGACCCATCTCACCCGAAACGGCCGTGCTACGGGGGGACCTCAGTCCGCCCTCGAACGCCTGCGGGCGGCGTGAGGGATGAGGGCGCTCCGAAGGCTCAGTGGGTTCTCAATCCGAGGCGCGCTCTTGGTCGGGGACGCGGCTTGCGGGTGGGAGGCCTGCGAGCGCGGTGTGGCCGCGGTAGTGATTGTAGGTGTGCAGGTCCACTCGATCGTGCCTTTCGACGACGCGACGGTCTGCGCCGCCGTCCGCGGCACCGGCCGCGCCGTCGTGGTCGACGAGGCCGCCGGATTCGCCTCGGTCGCTTCCGTGATCGCCGCCCGGGTGACCGAGCGAGGACGACCGTCCACCGCGTCGTCTCCTCGCTCGTGCGCCGCCCAGCCCGCGACCGCGGCCTGCGGCTCGCCGACATCGTGCCCACGGGCGCGGACGGCCTGATCACGCGCGCCGACGTCCTGCGCGCCGCCGCGGCCATCGCCAAGCCGGGAACGCCCTCCGCGCAGGGCGAGCGCCGGACGCCGCTCAACGGCTTCCGCAAGTCCGTGGCCGCGTCGCTGTCGCGCGGCAGACGCGAGGTCCCCGAGGCGACGGTCGGGGTCAACGTCGACGCGACCGCGCTGTGGGAAATGGGCGAGAGCCGGCGCACGCCCACCGACCCCGGTCCGGGCTGCTCGCTTACCTCGCCCGCTTCGTCGTCGCCGGACTGCGCTGGTAACCGGTGCTGAACCCGCGCTTTGACACCGAACGCGACGAGATCGTCGAGTACGACCACATCCACCTCGGTCTCGCCGTCCAGGGCCGGTGCGGCCTGGTCGTCCCGGCGGTGCTCAACGCGCGCGCCCTGACCACCGACGACCTGGACGCGGCCGTCCGCGACGTCACCGGCCGCGCCAGGGAGGGCCGCTCCATCCGGGAGGAACTCGCCGCGGGCACCTTCACCCTCAACAACTACGGCGGCTTCGTGCGCTTGGTCGCCGACGCCATCGAGAGCCCCTCGTCCCTGCTACGCAGGATCTGACCCGACCGGGCAGGCCGCCGCGGACAGCCCAGCCCGGCCGCCGCGGCGTCGTGCCCTCCACCCCTGCGTTGACCGCGTCACGGGCGAGTGGCGACCAGCAGATCCACCACGTAGGTCTCCTCCACCGTCTCGTCAGGGAAGACCGCCTGCAGACGCCGACGCTCCTCGTCCAGAAAGGCCCGGTTGGCGTCCTCACCGAGAACCAGGAACGCCGAGCGGCTGCTGATGTTGGCGAGGTGGGTGTCGAGGGAGACCCGCCGCTGCCAGCGTATGTGCCGACGCGCGACCCGCAGTCCGGCCAGGCCCGCGCGCCGGATGGCCTCGCCGTCGCCGAGCCGGACCGCCGAACGCGCCGGTATCCCGCAGTGCCGTGCGATGCGCGCGTGCTGGTCCTTGATCCACGGCACGTCGAAGGCGGTGGTGTTCCACCAGATCGCCAGCGCCCCGTCGGCACGCAGCACGCGCAGCGCTTCGGGGACGGAACGGGAGGTATCGGTCCACTGCCAGGACTGGGCGTAGGTGATGAGGTCGTGCGAGCCGTCGGCGAGCGGAAGGGCGTTGCCGTCTCCTCGAACGATCGGCACGTCCGGCAGCGTCCGTCGGAACTCCGCGGCCATCGCCTCCCCGGGCTCGACACCGATCACCCTCGCGCGTCGCTCGCGCAGCAGCCCGGACGCGATGCCGGTGCCCGCGCCGACGTCGGCGACGCGCAGCCCCGCGAGAGGCCGCCCCGCGCACTCCTCGACGAAGTCGAAGACCGCGGGCGGATACGAGGGCCGACTCGCCGCGTACCGCGGAGCAGCCGAGTTGAACGAGTGAGCTCGTGAGGCGCCGGTCATGTCCGCATCATCGCGCAACCGAGGAGGACGACTCAGGAGTCGAGCGGCTTGATCTCTCCCGCGAAGACGATGACCTGGTCGATGAGGCCCCGTCGCAGGTGGACGACATCCGTTCCCGCCAGGCGGGGGCCTCCATCAGGCGTGGTGAACACCTACTGGTACCGGGCCCATTCGTCAGGCATGTCGACCGCTGAAGAGCGCGTCATCGTGCCCGTCCCCGCCGGGTGGCGCCGGAGATCCAGCACGAACCGCGCGACCGCGCCGATTCCCTCGCTGCGCCCCAGCGGCCCCCAGAAGACCACGTCGGAGGTCAAGGCCTGGGAGAGCAGGGCAGGCACATCGCCGTCGTCCGGTGCGTTGAACGCGGAGATGAACGTGTCGATCGCGGAGCGTGCGGCCTCTTCCTGCATGTCCCAGTAATACCAGCCGTTACGCGCGCGCTCGTCCCACGTATCGCACCCAGAAGGACAGCACGCACCGTGTTCCCGCCCAGGAGCAGCCCGAACAACCTCGCCACCCTGACGTCCAAGTAAGGGCTCTCCTGAAGGTCATGTCGATCGAGGCGGTACGAAAGGCGCGTGAGGAGCCAGCATGAAGCCCATTCGCATCCGGTGGCCGCACGCCGCTTACGGGACCGGGCCGACCTCTTTGCAGCCGCTGGGCGGGAGTCCGTGGGTGGTTTCGAGGAGGGCGGCGGCTTGGCAGGTTTGCTGGGGCGCGTAGAGGGCGTGTTGGAGTTTGTCGGCGTGGGGGTCGTGGTGCTGGCAGATCTGGTCGTGCCGGCGGCAGAAGCTGTGGACCTTGGTGGCGAGGGCGGCGGGGTACATCGGCCGCGGTGGGGCGCCACCGTATCGGGGGTCGAAGGTGCCGGCGGCCGTGGCGGTGTCGTGGGGATCGAAATGCACGTGCCGGATCCAGATCAGCAGCGACGACCGGGCCGCGTCCCTGACCGTCCAGGACGACGGCCACGGCGCGCCGCCGCATTTCGCCGAGTCCGGCCTCACCACCCTGCGCCACCGGGTCCGCGGCGCGGGCGGCCGCATCGACGCCGCCAACCACGCGGCGGGCGGCTTCGAGGTCGCCGTGGAGATCCCCTTGACCCGGCCCGAGGACGGGCTGCGATGAACACCGTCCGCGTCCTGCTCGCCGACGACCAGCGCCTGTTCCGCGAAGCCGTCCGCAGCCTCCTCCGACTCCAGCCCGGCATCGAGGTCGTCGCCGAAGCCGCCACCGGACGCCAGGCCCTCGACCAGATCAGCGCCCACGATCCCGACCTCGCCGTCCTGGACATCGAGATGCCCGACGGCGACGGCCTGCACACCGCCCGGACGCTCCAAGAGCACGGCGCGCGGTGCAAGGTGCTCATCGTGACCACCTTCGGGCGGGCCGGCTACCTCCAGCGGGCGATCGACAGCGGCGTGGTCGGCTTCATCCTCAAGGACGCCTCCGCCGACGCCCTGGCCCACGCCATCCGCCGCTGCGCCGAAGGCCACAAGATCATCGATCCCGGCCTCGCCGCCGCCGCCCGCAGAACCGGCCCCAGCCCCCTCACCCCACGCGAGCGCGAAGTCCTGCGCGCCACGGCGGGCGGCGCCACCGTCCCCGAGATCGCCGCACTGCTGCATCTCTCCCAGGGCACCGTCCGAAACAAGATCAGCAGCGCCATCGCCAAGCTCTCCGCCCGCAACCGCACCGACGCCCTCCGGATCGCCACCCGCAACGGCTGGCTCTGAACGCCGGAGCCGCACCCGCACCGGCTCCGCCCCGATCGCACGTCCGGTTCGGGGTCGGCGCCCGTCGGACTGAGGTTCTTCACGCCTTTCCTGGCAGGTCCGCGCCGCTGGGTGGGGCGGGTCGGGAGGATGTTCATGCTCGGCTCGGTCGAGTGGGCGCGCGGGCAAGGCGCATGGCCCTCGTCGGCTATGGCCCGGGTGGCCGGACTTCGTGACGATGCCTCTAGCTGGCCAGGGACTCTTCCTCGATCCTTGAGGAGGGGCCATGCGTGAACGTGGGAGGCGCTTCGAGTGCCCGCGGGTGAAGGTGCACGGGCACATCGGCTGGGTCTTCGCCGACGTCCTAGCTTCCGGCCCGCTCGTCGGGCGTCGGTGCGGATGCGGCGCGGGCGAGCAGGTGGTCGGCCGCCGTCTGGGCGCCGTCGCGGCTGATCGTCGGTGCGACGGCTCGGGCGGCCGGGGCGGCGTCCAGCGCCCGGGCGAGGGCGTCGCGCAGGTCGGCGGCGGGCGGGACGGACGCGCCCAGTCCCAGCCTGCGGACGCGCTCCGCGTAGTAGTGCTGGTCGAACATCTGCGGCAGCACCACCTGCGGCGTCCCGGCGCCGGCGGCGACGGTGGTCGTCCCCGCGCCTCCGTGGTGCACGACGGCCGCCACCCGGGGAAACAGCGCCTGCTGGTTGACCTCGCCGATCCCGAGGCAGTCGGACGCGTCGGAGAAGTCGGTCAGGTCCGCCCAGCCGCGCGAGACCACAACGCGGCGGCCGAGCGCGCGGGCCGCCTCGAGCATCGTGGCGGCGATGCCGTCCGGGGCGCGCGTGCTGCCGAGCCCGAAGTAGACCGGCGGCTCGCCCGCCTCCAGGAACGCCTCCAGCTCGGGCTCCAGCGGACGGTCGTCGTCAAGCAGCCATGCGCCCGTCTGCAGAACGTCCAGCCCGGATGCACCGGACATGTCGCTCGGGCTGGCCCCAGCGGGCAGGTCGCGCGGCTCGGGCAGGCCGGGCGGCTCGGGTAGGTCGCGCGGGTCGGGTAGGTCGCGCGGCTCGGGCAGGTCGCGCGGCTCGGGCAGGTCGCGCGGCTCGGGCAGGTGGCGCGGGTCGGGCAGGTCGGGCAGGTCGCGCGGGTCGGGCAGGTCGCGCGGGTCGGGCCAGGGCGCCAGGGTCGCATCGGCCGCGAGCCACGGACGTCCGGTGAACAGGTGCGAACGCACGTCCTCAACCGGCGTGAGACCAAGCCGCTCGCGCTGGGCGTTCAGCGGATCCCGCCACAGCGCGTTCCACCGCTGCTCGTCCTCGGCCCAGAGCGCCGCGGCGTCGACCGGCCCGTCCGTACGGCTCTGCCCGAGCATGCCGAACACCGGCGGCGCGTGATGCGGGGACGGCAGCGTGATCGGCGCGAACGCCGCGTACACGTACGGAACGCCCAGCGCCTCGGCGACCGAGTGGGCCGCGATCGCCAACGCGCCGCCGCCGACCACGGCGTCGCATCCGCCCGCCGCCGCTGCGCCGACGGCCCGGAACTGCTCGGCGACCGTCCCCTCGATCATCCGCCGTCGCTCCTGCACTGTCGGGACCGACCCCCTGGCGGCCTTGGCCGTCCCTTTCACCTCCGGCCCCACCGGTACGTACTCCACCCCGAGCGACTCCGCCCAGACCTGGAAGTCCGGCGGCGCGCACACCACCGCGTCGTGCCCGAGCGCGCGCAGCCGCACCGCCAGCGCGATCACCGGCTGGGCCTCGCCGCGCGAACCGACCGTCGACAGCAGGAACCGCATGCCGATCCCCCTTCCGCGCGCCGGTTCTCGGCGTGCGAGCAGCGATTCTCCCCGCTGACCAGGCTCTTGCCGCAAGCCCCCGTCCACGCTAGACACTGAAGTGGGGAGGAGAATTCGCCATCGCAGCCAGCCAGCCAGCCAGCCAGCCGCCCGGCCTGGCCCGGCGCATGCATCCCTGAAATTCTTCCGTCGACGGTGTCGGATCGCGGCGACCGGGTTCGTGGAAGTGGTGAGGCCGCCCGACGGGGGCGGCGCCGAACCAGGGAGCACCACCCATGAGCGCGACCTTCACCGTCGACTACTTCTGCAGCCTGGACGGCTACGGCATGGCCCAGGGCTGGCCGGGCTACTGGGGCAAGGAGGGCCCGGAGGTCCGCCAGGACCGCGTGCAAACCTTCGCCCAGGATCAGGTGCTGGTGTTCGGCGCGACGACGTTCCGGCAGTTCCGCGAGTTCGTGGGGAAGTTCGACGAGCCCTACTTCGACAGCCTGACCGAACTGCCGAAGCTCGTGTTCTCCAGCACGCTCCAGGAACCGGGATGGCACAACTCGACGATCCTAAACGAGGACGCCGTGACGGCGGTCGAGCGACTGAAGCGCACCACCGACGTCCCGATGCGCTCGCACGGCAGCGTCTCGCTGAACCGCGCGCTGCTCGCCGCCGGGCTGGTCGACCGGCTCGAGATCCTCATGTTCCCCGCCGTCTCCGGACGCGCCGGCCGGGCGGCCCTGTTCCGGGACGGCGCGGAATTCGACCTGGAACTCGTCGAGTCGACCGTCCTGGACGGCCGCACCCACAAGCTGGTGTACATCCCGCACCTGCACGGCGAGATCCCCGCCGGAGCCGGACCGCGGCTCCGGACCGCAGGCTAGGTTCCCTTCGCGGACTCTGGCGGCGCGCCCCCGGCCAGAGGAAGATCGACGCAGCGGGCCGGTGCCCTGGACGGCGCACCGTCACCCGGGACGTGTGCCCCGAGCCGAGCGAGGCGTGACATGACTTCCATCGTGGTGGACGGCGGGCGCCCGCTGGGGCCGGGGGCCCGGCTGGCGGGATGGGGTTTGGAGAAGGCGTGGCGGCTCCCGCCGCGCCGTGCCCGGGTGAAGGTGCGGCGCGCGGTCCGCGTGCCGATGTCGGACGGGACCGTCCTGCTGGCCGACCACTACACGCCGCTCACCGCCGGGCCCGCCGCGACGGTCCTGGTGCGCTGCCCCTACGGCCGCAAAGCGCCCTTCAGCGTGCTGAACGCGCAGCTCCTCGCCGAGCGCGGCCACCAGGTCCTGCTCCAGAGCTGCCGCGGCACGTTCGGGTCCGGCGGGAAGTTCGAGCCGATGCGGCACGAGATCTCCGACGGACGCGACACCGTGGCGTGGCTGCGCGAGCAGGACTGGTTCGACGGGCGGCTGCTCACCTACGGCGCCAGCTACCTCGGGTTCGTCCAGTGGGCGCTGCTGCGCGACGACCCGCCGCCGGAACTGCTCGGCGCGGTCGTCCAGGTCGGCCCGCACGACTTCAGCCGGTCCGCCTACCGGAACGGGGCGTTCGACCTGGCCAACTTCCTCGGCTGGAGCGAGATGGTCGGCGGCCAGGAGAGCCCGAACCGGATCCGGCACGGCCTGCGGACCCTCCGCCCCGCGGCCCGCCTGACCGCGGCCGTGGCCGGATCGCCGCTGCGCGCCGGCGCCCGTGCCCTGCTCGGCGACCGCGCCCCCTGGTTCGAGAGCTGGCTGGACCACCCCGACACCACCGACCCGTTCTGGACGCCGCTGCAATGCGGCGACGCGCTCACCCGGACCAGCGTGCCGACACTGCTCGTCGGCGGCTGGCACGACATCTTCCTGGCCCAGACCCTCGAGCAGTACCAGGTGCTGTCCTCGCGCGGCGTCCCGACCCGCCTCCTCGTCGGCCCGTGGACGCACGAGCAGGCCGTCATGAAGGCGGGCACGGTCACCGCCGAGAGCCTGGACTGGCTCGACCGCTGCCTGACGTCCCCGCCGCGCGGCCACTCGGCCCGCATCTGGACGGGCGGAGGTGTCGGCTGGCAGGAGACCGACTGGCCCCCGCAGGCCGACGGGCGACGCTGGTACCTCGACCCCGCTGGAGCGCTCTCCGCCGAGCACCGGGCCGGCGATCCCGCGGTCTTCCGCTACGACCCGTCCGACCCGACCCCGTCCGTCGGCGGAGCGATCATGCTCCAGGGCGGCGGCGCCCGCGACAACCGCGTCCTGGAGGCCCGCCCCGACGTCCTGGTCTTCACCGGCCCGCCCCTGACCGCACCCCTGGACGTGCGCGGCGCCGTCACCGCCCAGATCGCCGTCACCCGCGACAACCCGCACGCCGACCTGTTCGTCCGCCTGTGCGACGTCGATCCCCGAGGCCGGTCCCGCAACCTCTGCGACGGCATCCTCCGCCTGACCGGGGACGACCCCCTGGACACCGTCGTCACCGTCGACCTGCTCGCGACCGCCCACCGTTTCGCCCCCGGCCACCGCCTCCGCGTCCAGGTCAGCGGCGGCGCCCACCCCCGCTTCGCCCGCAACCCCGGCACCGGAACCCCGGACGCCACTTCCGCCGACCTCCGCCCCACCACCTACCGAATAGCTTCCACCTCCCACCTCGTCCTCCCCACGACCAACTGACACCAGAGGCGCGCGGTCAGGCGTCGTCGAGGACGCGGTGAAGGGCTGTCCGGCCCGCGGCACCCCAGCGGTTCGACGATGCCCGCGAGCGTTCCGCCCGAGACGACGACGTCCGCCGGGTGGAGGTCGCCGTGCCCCCATACTGGCGGGCCCTGCCACGCCGGGGCCGCGACAGCGTCGTCCCGGACGGCACGACCTCGGCAGCGGGATCGGCTCGGGGAGCCACCGCCGCTCTTCGAGCTGGTGCTCCGGGATGGGATCCATGCGCTGCACGCCGGCTCGTCCCCGAGACGCCACATCTGGTCGCCCCAGCCGCCCGCCACCTCGCGGACGGCCAGCCCCGCGAGGTCGGGGTGCTGCTCCCGCAGCAGGTCGCGGACCAGGTCAGCGGTGATCACGATCCCGGCGGCCGTCATACGAAGCCCCAATACTGAGGCGGCCTAGCGGGTCGGGGGAATGAGAGAGGCAGGTGGGGGAGACAACCCGAAGTATGAACCTGCCGACCTGGTTTGCGATCGCCGGCGTCCTGGTGTGGGCCGGATACGAGATCCTGCTCCGCCGCCGCGCCGATGCCGACGCGGCGGACTGGCACGGTGGCGAGAGCGACCGGCGCAGCACGCCGCTGCTGATCCTGTCCTATGTGCTCGCCGTCGTACTGGTCATCGTGCTGGGCAGCGCCGGGATCGGCACCCTTCCGGTGGCGGTCCAGTGGATCGGCGTCGCCGTGGTGGTCTGCGGGCTGGCACTGCGCGCGTGGGGGATGGCAACGCTCGGCAGGTTCTACACCAGGACGCTTCGTGTGACCGATGACCAGCGCGTGGTCCAGGACGGCCCCTACCGCGCCGTCCGGCATCCGGGATACGCGGGAAGCCTGCTGGTGTGGGCCGGGTACTGCCTCGGCGTCGGCAACTGGATCGCGTTCATCGTGGTGACCGCGCTCATGGTCCTCGCCTACTCCTACCGGATCAGGTCGGAGGAGCGAATGCTGACCGATACCTTCGGCGACGCCTACCGTGAGTACCAGCAGCACACCGCGCGGCTCATCCCCTTCGTGTTCTGACCAGGTCGGCGCGGCCCTCGGCCGGGCGCTCGGCCTCGGGCTGATGACCCTGGTGACCTGCTGCCATGCTCGTCCAGTCGGCTCAGGTCCTCGCGCACAGCACGAGCACCCGCAACGCCGGGCGTCCGACCGCCGCTGAAAGTCGTGACGTCCATCCCGTCGGCCGGTGCCTGGATGACGATAGTCCTGCCGAGAAACCACGACCCGCCCAGCCCCAGAACCCGCTTGGGCGGGGCTGAGTCAGGTCGGCATCGTGGGCACGGGCGGTGGGTGCGCGGTGCGCTGGCGGTTGGGGGCGCTAGAGGGTGTTTGAGAAGGGTCAGGTCGGGGTGCCGGTGATGCGGTGGAGCAAGGTCATGCTCATCGCCAGGTAGATGAGGTTTTCGGAGGTGGCGGCCAGGTACTCGTAGTCCTTGGACAGGCGTCGGTACTTGCCCAGCCAGGCGAAGGTCCGCTCAATCACCCACCGGCGCTGCACCAGAGCGAACCGGGGAACCGGCGGCGGGGGTGGTGTCCCGGCCTTGGCCCAAGTGCCGCGACGGCCACCATCTCGGCGCGTCACGATCTCGATGGTGATGTCGAGGTGGTCGCGTACCCATCCGATGAACTCCTGCCCGCGATAGCCCTGGTCGGCCCACAGGTGGCCCAGGCGCGGGAAGCGATCGCAGCTTCGGGCCAGCAGCACTTTGGCCCCGTCGCGGTCGCTGACATCTCCCGGGCTGACGCAGGCCGCCAGCACGATGCCGAGCGTGTCGGTCAGCAGATGCCGCTTGATCCCGGGCACCTTCTTGGCCCCGTCGTACCCGTGCCGGCCGCCGCGGTCGGTGGCACGCGCGTGCACGCTGAGCTGGTGGCCGGACGAGGTGAGCCGGTGAACCACAAGCGGGTCGAGCGGCTGATGCGCCAGGCCGGGATCCAGGGGATCCACCGGCGGCGCGGGCGCCGCAACCTGGTCAACACCGCCACGGCCGAGGATCTGGTGCAGCGGTCGTTCACCGCCACCGCGCCCGACCGGCTGTGGTGCACCGACATCACCGAGCATCCTGCCGGTGACGGGAAACTGTACTGCGCCGCCGTGCTGGACTGCTTTTCTCGAAGGATCATCGGGCATTCCATCGACGTCCGCCAGAACACCGAACTGGTGGTGAACGCGATGGCGGCAGCGGTCGCCCGTCGTGACCCGGTCGCCGGCGCAACCATCCTGCATTCCGATCACGGAACGCAATTCACCTCGTTCGTGTTCGGGAAACGACTCCGCGACGCAAGGCTACTCGGATCGATGGGCACGATCGGCGACTGCTACGACAATGCCATGATGGAATCGGTCTGGGGAACGTTGCAGATCGAGCTCCTCGATACCAAGAAATTGGCAACAAGGGCGGGACTGGCGGCGGCGGTGTTTGAATGGATCGAGTGCTGGTATAACCCGTTCAGAAGACATTCCAGCCTCGGAATACTCAGCCCGGTCGCCTACGAGGACCAACACCACGCCCGGCAGGCTGCCACCGGCTGACCCATCTCACCCCAGATGGCCGTGCTACGGGGGGAACCTCAGGACTCGTTGGATGATGAGCGTCGTGGCCTCGAATCTTGCCGCCTGGTGGAACGAACTGGTGACCGCTGCTGACCAGGAGGGCCTCGGCTGTGCCGATCCCGCTCGAACATGGGTGCCGCCCACTCTGGGCGGCCTTGTGCGCGCGGTCAGGTTTACGAGCCTGGCAAGGCTGTATCCGTTCACCTCGCATGCGGTGCTCTGTCTGAGTGACAGCGCCGATTTCTGGCAGGCAAGGCCTGGCGGCGGACAGATAGCACCCGCTTTCGTCTCCCGGACACGTCAGCACGGTTACCTGGTTTGGTCGGGAATCGCGGCCTACGCCGATCGGGCTGAACTCGTGACCACAACGAGGACCCCTGACGCTGCCGCCGTTGCGCTAGAGCACCTGCTTGCTGACTGGCCACGCAGAAAAAGCCCACGATTCGTAGCAAGCTGAGGATCGCGGTGTCAGCGACGGTCGTGGCGTCGGCGGGCGGCGCGGCTCTCGCTATCGGCGAGGAGCGTGGAGAACTAGGTGGTCTCGGTGGAGGCGTGGCCGAGGCGACGGCGGACCACTTTGATGGGGACGCCGCCCTGCATACTGACTTGCAGATTGGCCGAGCAGCCGGGATCCTCACCGGGTGGCCGCCGCGAACGCTTCCAACGGACCTTCGCCCCTGGATCGGCTGATCGGCGACATTGACTGGGCGCATCTCAAGGTCATGATCGGCCCCTCCCAGGGCTGCCCGACCGTCCCGGAGCTGTTCACCACTCTCCGGCACGGTGCAGCACCGGTCAGGTCCCGCGCGCTGTATGACCTGAGCGAGGCGATCAACCATCAGAACTCCATCGCGGAGGCAACCGCCCCGGCGCTGATCACAGTCGCGGCACTGTTGACCGATCCGGACACCGATCGGGTGACGCTGCCCACCATCCCGCACTGGACTGACTCGCCGATACCGCTACGGGCCGGGCTGCTACTGCTCATGGCCAGCGTCCTCAACGATGTCGGTAACGAAACCGAAGCGGCCACACTCCGTCACGGATTCACACTGAGCCGTGAAGCGCTGCAAGTCCGCGCGATCCGTCCCGCGCTGATCCCGTCCGTGCTGCTGCTCCTGGACGACCTCGACGTGCAAGTACGCGAAGCCGCCGCTTTGGCGCTTCTGCCACTGGCGCAGGACCCCTCGCTCACCTCCCAGCGCGAGGCGCTGAACGAGCGGGCAAGTGCGATCCTGGCGAGCAGCGCCGATCCTCATCGTCGCAGGTTCGCCGCGCGTGTCCGCGCAGAGCCCGCAGATCCTGCTGCCGCAGCCGACAAAGGGTGCTGCGACGATCCACTCTTCTGACGCCGTGGGCGATCACTGGGAACCTCTGATTTGCGAGCTGCCGGTATTCCCCCGCCCTGGTGCGGATTAGTTCGGCGTCTTGTGGGCGAGCGTGTCGGCGACGCGGGTCATGCGGGGGAGCGGTAGGGCGAATTCGTTGGTGGGGTTCCGGTAGGAGTAGCCGCCCGCGTTCACTCGGACGCCGGCGTGGGTGGTGGTCCAGGGGACCGGGCCCCACAGGCCTTGCCCGTCGAGGAGTGCGGTGGCAAGCCGTAGCGGTTCATCGACGCACGCGCGCACCCGCAACGCCTCCGCCAACCGAGCCACCGCTGACGGATCATCGCCGGGCACGGCCGTGTCGCCCAACGCCGGCAGAAGAAGGAGCAGCCGCGCGTCCGGATCGGACGTGCTGCCGCCGGGGGGAGAGCCGTCAGCGGCGGTCACCAGCTCGGGCCACGACAGCGCGGGCCCCATGAAGTGGCCCTCGTCGGAGGCCAGGGACTCGGCTCGTTCCCAGGAAGGATGGTGCAGGAGATAGTCGATCCCGAAATCACCCGGCAGGGTGCGGTAGACGATGTGCCAGCGGGCGCCGCCCGCCAGCGGGATCGTGAAGGCGGGCCACTCCGCCGATGCCCAGACCCGCTCGTAGAAGTCTTCGGCCGCCTCGTAATCGGCGCCGAACAGCAACGCACCCACCCGGTCGTCATGCGCCCAAGAGGCCAGATGCCCAAGCCAGAACAACCGGTCGTCGAGCAGCTCGGGGCGGTGCACGAGGGGGCCGCCGTCATATCCCGGCAACCGCACCGGGTACAGATCCGCACGAGTAGGCACGCCGTAATCATGCCGTAAGTGATCATGGCCGTGATGCAGAGTCCATCGCGCAGTCGATCCTCGCGCGAGAGGGGCGCAGCTCAGGGGCAAGCCGTAACCGAGGGATATCAAGTCGGGATAATGCGCCAGTGATCCCGATCTACACCACCGACACCATCCCGATCGCTGCGAGCGCGGGCACCGTCCTGCAAGCCTGGCCCGCCTGGGTCAATGAGGTCGACGACATCGGGCGCGGGCTCGACCAGCTCGCTCAGGACGCGGCCGGTCGCGGCGCCCACGCCATCGTGGGGTTGCGGATCTCCAGTTTTTGGAGCGAATCCCGCGTGAGAGTCAAGCACAGCCTGGTCGGCACGGCCGTGGTGCTGAGCACCGTTACGTCAACCTAGGTTGACATAAGGTCCCTTATCGCGCGAACGAGCGTGAACGTCATATGTGAAGCAGACCTTCCACCATGCGGGAACCCGTCACCGTCCAGGAGGGACGGCCGGGCTCCCTTAGAGCCTGTGAACAAACTGATCGGTCAGGGTGGGAGGAGTGGGGTGATGCGGGCGAGGCGTTTACTCATCACCATGATCATGGCCCAGACCCATGGCCTCGTGGGGGGCGGGCAGGCGTTCGTAGTCGCGGACGCAGCGGCGTCTGCAGGTGATCCAGGCCAGGGTGCGTTCGACCACCCGGCGGCGGGGTAGCACCACGAACTGGTGGGTGTCGGCGGGGCGGCGCATGACCTGGATGGCCAGGCCCAGGGCAGTGTGGGCCCAGGTCACCAGCTTGCCGGCGTAGGCGGTGTCGGCCCAGATCAGTGAGGTCTTGTCGAACCAGTCCCGGAGCCTGGTCAAGGCCAGGCGGGCACCGTCGCGGTCTTGCACCGACGCGGCGGTGACCACCACGACCAGCAGCAGCCCCAAGGTTAGGAGGGCCAACCCGGTAGGTGAGCTGCGTCCTAGGTAGCGCGCTCGAAACCGGAGCACGCCCCGCGGTGCCCGCCGCTCACCTGTCGTCCTTGACCAGTCGGCCCCCGGTGTCTTGCGCCGCCTGCACCTGCCATCCGGTGGGGAGCAGCAGCCGTCGTGACCGGTCGGCCACGCGTGCCCCGTCCAAGGAGGGGCTGACGGCGAACTCGGCGTTGCTGAAGACGGCGTCGTCGCCGAAGGTCGTGTCACCGAAGAAGGCGCCACCGCTGAAGGTCGCGTCATCAAAGAAGGCAGCGGCGTTGAATCTCGCTCGGTCGAAGTGGGCACTGCCGCTGAACACCGCACGGCCGAACACCGCGCTGCCGTCGAACCTCGCGCGGGTGAAGGCGGCGCCGGCTCTGAAGGTCGCGCCGGTACAGACGGCGCTGCCGCAGAACCGTGCGTCGCCGAAGGCGGCGTCGCCGGTGAACGTCGCGTTCTCGAAGAAGGCGCTGCCCTGAAAGACCACGCGGCCGAACACCGCGCCGCCACCGAAGCTCGCGTGGGTGAAGGAGGCCATGCCGCTGAAGGTGGCGTGAACAAACACAGCGCTGTCTCGGAACGTCGTGTCGGCGAAGGAGATGGTCTCAGCGAATGTTGCGCGGTCGAACCGAGCGACTCCGAGGAAGGTCGCGCCGGTGAAGTCGGCGCTGTCCAGTGCACAGTCGCGCAGGTCGAAGCCGGTGAGAGTGGCGTCGGACAGATCCAGGGCGATGCTTGTCCACCGGGTCGCGGCGTTCCGGGTGAGGTGGGCGCGAAGGATGCGTTGGGCGGTGAGACGGACGTGAAGTTCCTGGCGGTGTTGGGCGGCCGGATCAGGTGCGGCTGGCGGCGTGTAGGGCATCCGTAGATAGGAGCTGATGATGTTCACGATCGTCTGCTGGTGGCCGGTGTTGCTGTTGGCCAGCCGCTCCAGGGTGTACAGCGCGGTGAGCCGCACGACGGCCTGTGGGGACCCCAGTTGCTCGGCGGCCGCGTTGTACAGCTCGGTGATGCGGCGCTCGGCGGTGTCGTGTTCGGCGTTGCGCGCCAGCCGTTCTTGGTGGGCTTGCTGGGCGGCATCGACTTGGCGGGTGTGCGTGTGGGTGGCTTCGGCGAGAATGTGGGCGGCTTCGGCCAGCCGTTGACGCCGGTAGGCGGTCACCAACGCGAACAGGGCTCCGACGCCGGCGACCGTGCCGAGGATCACCTTGAGCACGTCGAGCAGTTGCGCGAGCGGAAGACTGTCAGCGTGCTGCACTTGTGGGAAGCCCAGCGCAGCCAACGCCGCCGTGATCAGGGTGGCCAGCCCGAGGACGACCGCGATCGCCGCGGCCGTCAGTGAACGGCGTATCGGCCACAGCCCCGCCGCCGCCTCCCGCTCTCGCGCAAGCTCACCGCCACGCTCGGAGAGGTCGGAGTCGTCTGCTGCGCGCTGCGGCGTCGCCTCACCCATGCCTGTCAGACGCGCCCGCAACAGACCGCGTTCACCTTCCCCGACTCCGGACTCTTTCCTGTGGCGGCCCCCGGCGACAGTGAACGTGCGCCGGTGGCGGGTTGAGCCACTTCCGTTAGACACGTGAG
This sequence comes from Actinomadura gamaensis, assembly GCF_042652125.1. Classification (NCBI taxonomy): domain Bacteria; kingdom Bacillati; phylum Actinomycetota; class Actinomycetes; order Streptosporangiales; family Thermomonosporaceae; genus Actinomadura; species Actinomadura gamaensis. The sequence continues at coordinate 557,516 of NZ_JBHSIT010000006.1, forward strand.
CTTGGACTTAGAGCCTGTGAACAAACTGATCGTGGGTTTGGTGTGGGGTAGACCGGTTCGGGTGGTTTCCGGGCACAGAGACGGGCCTTCTGGTTACGACGAAGGTGTCACCTCTTCGTCCAGAAAGGCCCGTCCATGTTGGACGCTCCCGAGGTCGCCGCTGTCACCCTGACGGCCCGATCGGTCTGTGCGTGTGTGGCGTGCCGGTTCGGGCACGGTGCCCGAACCGGCACGCGTTCCACCCACCGCTACACCAGCGACCCCACCGACGCCGAGTGGGCGGTGATCTGTGCGCGGATGGCGTGGCCGAGTTGGCTGGACGGCAACGGTGGCCGTCCCGAGGAGTACTGCCGCCGCGAGATCGTCGATGCGATCTTCTATGTGGCCGACAACGGGATCAAGTGGCGGAAGCTGCCCGCCGACTTCCCGCCCTGGCGCACCGTGTACGCCTGCTTCGCCCGGTGGTGGGCCGGGGAGGTCCTGGCGCTGCACGGCGACCTGCGCGACCAGGTCCGCGTGGCCGCCGACCGCGATATCGGCCCGTCCGCCGGGATCATCGATTCCCAGTCGCTACGCGCGGCCGAGACCGTCGGGGCCGCCACCCGCGGCTACGACGCGGGCAAGAACGTCAACGGCCGCCAACGCCACCTCGTGGTCGACACCTTGGGGCTGCTGCTGGTCGTGGTGGTCACCGCCGCGTCGGTGCAAGACCGCGACGGTGCCCGCCTAACCTTGACCAGGCTCCGGGACTGGTTCGACAAGACCTCACTGATCTGGGCCGACACCGCCTACGCCGGCAAGCTGGTGACCTGGGCCAACACTGCCGTGGGCCTGGCCATCCAGGTCATGCGCCGCCCCGCCGACACCCACCAGTTCGTGGTGCTACCCCGCCGCCGGGTGGTCGAACGCACCCTGGCCTGGATCACCTGCAGACGCCGCTGCGTCCGCGACTACGAACGCCTGCCCACCCCCCACGAGGCCATGGGTCTGGGCCATGATCATGGTGATGAGTAAACGCCTCGCCCGCATCACCCCACTCCTCCCACCCTGACCGATCAGTTCGTTCACAGGCTCTTACTCAGGCAGCGGACTGGTCCCGCCGCCGGAGCCGTCACACCATGTAGCTGCGGCCCATCGCCGATGACGCCAGCTCGTGGATGCCGTGGCCGGTGGTGAAGTGCCGTAGTCGACCTCCTCGCCGTTCTCCAGCGTCTCCACACCCAGCGCGAGGCCACTCAGCACGGCGATGCAGGTTTGGCGTAGCTGGCGCGTCGGCGAGGGAGTCGGCCACGCCGTCCTGGACGTTGATGGTGTCGTCGCCGTTGGAGGCAGTCACAGTCATGGTGTCGCCGGTGAGTTCGAGCGCCGGTCAGTTGCTGGCGTGGGCGGTGTTGTCGAGCCAGTGCTGGGCCAGGTCGGTGTCGCCGTCGATGTTGATCTTGTGGGCTCGGCCGTCGGTGAGGGGGAGCCGCCGGACCAGGGTCAGCAGCAGCGCTTGCGCCGGGCCGCTCACCGTCACATCGGCCTGCCGGACTCCAGGCTGCCACCTGGCCCCGTCGGGCCGCCTTTCGACGAGCCAGGCGTTCGCGCCGTCGGTGGCGTCGGTGGCCAGCCACTGCAGGGTCTGCCCGGTGCCCCGGATTGCGTGGGCCGACTTCGGCCGCTGAATCTCCCACGTGGGAGAGGTCAGCATCGCGAAATGGTTGCCGATGAGCGCGGCTGCGACCTCGGGATCGACCTCGGTCGGCCGGTCCGCCGCGGCGGCCGCGTCGAAGCCGTGGACGACCGCCTCGTTGAGCATGCTGGACATCCAGAACCGTCCCCCGGACCGCTGGTCCCCGGAGGCGTTGAACACCGGAGCCACCAGCGCCTCATCAGAGCACGCGTTCGCGACCCGCCGTGCGGATTCGGTCAGCCACGCCTGCCACTGACCGGGGTCGGTGGGGAACTCGGCCAGCTCGGAGGGCAGTTGGGTGGGGTCGGTGATGCGCCGCTCGACGATCTCCGCGACCCAGTTCTGAGTCTGGCCCACGTGCTTGACCAGCTCGGCGATGCTCCACTCCGGGGTTGTCGGCACGACGGCGGCGGGTCCGGCCGCGACGGCTGATTCGGCCAGGTGTCGGGTGTGCTCGACGATCGCGCGTCGGGCGAGGTCGGCGTTCAGCTCGGCCATGGGATAGCCCCTTATCGGTGGGTTCGTTGTGCTGGGACTGACTCGGGGTGCCAGTCGAACTCATCGGTGATCTGTGGAGCGGTCTGAGAGGTGACTTGGCGATGATCCCCTGATTCGTTTCATCGGGCACGCCGTTGAGGGTGCCGTCGCCGGCTCAATCTATGGCCAGGCCGCGATACCTGAGCGGTGGACCACGTTCCTGCACGTGCCGCTCCCCGGCTTTAACCAAGTGCTGAGAGCTGAAGAACTGCGCGACCTCGCCATGAACCTCGCGACCACGGGCGCAGGACATGCCGAGGCATAGCGAGGCTCTGTGGAACTGCGCTGGGTGTGACTTCGAGCTACACCCAGCGGCGATCGGAGGCCCGCCGCGGGAAAGCGGTCGACCGGCGCACTGACGCGGGAGCCGAGGGCGGCAGGACGTCGCCTGGGCCCAGAACAATCATGGGCGAATGGTGCAGAGAACCCGTAAGACGACCGAATTCGCGTTCTGTTCGGTTGGGGCGTTGGGATGGTGGCCCCGCGAGCCGCGCCCCCGGTTCGAGCGTGCGGTGACGCTGCGCTCGTCCCGGTTCGACTCGCGGGGCCTGTGCCCCGGCCTCCCAGGATGCCGTTTTGCCGGGGGCCGGGGCAGTCTGGTCCGCGCTGACGCGGGTGTCTAGCTGGACGCGGGGGTCCAGGCGACGGGCAGTTCTAGCGAGCGGCGGACGGTCGTCGCGTTCCATTTCACGTCGTCGGGTGCGACGGCCAGGCGCAGCGCCGGGAAGCGGGTGGTGAGTTTCTCGACGGCGATCTGGAGTTCGAGGACGGCCAGGTACTCGCAGAGGCAGACGCGCGGGCCGTGCCCGAACACCAGCAGCGGCTTGGGCTCGCGGGCACGACGATGTCGCCGGCGGCGATGGTGACGCCGTCCAGCTCGACGGTGCGCATCGCACGGCGCGGCTGGGCCGTCTCGAGGGTGCCGTTGGGGATGGTGCGGAGCGTCTCGTGGATGGCGCCGGGGATCGCGTCGGGATTGACGCACAGGTGGTGGTACAGGCTCGCACCTCGGGCGACGTAGGCGGTCATCTCCCGCAGCGCGGTCTCGGCCTCGAACGCGCGGTTGGGGCCGGTGGAGATGAACATGTCGCCCCAGGCGCGGAACTGCCCGCGGTCCTGCTCCGGGGTTTGCAGGACCTCGCCGACGGCGTGCAGCGGCATCGCCAGGGCCTCGACGATGTCGGTGGGTTCTCCGTCGGCGACCATCGTGTCGAGGAGCCGGTCGGTGAGCGCTTGGAGCGCGGGGCGCTGCTCGGCGATGCGGCGGGGGTGAACTCGCGGGCGACCAGCGAGCGCAGGGCGCGGTGGTGGTCGCCGTCCCAGCCCATGATGAGGGGGGCTGAGCTTCAGGTAGGGGTGGACGTCGTCGCCGTGCTCGCGGGAGAAGGTGTCGCTCTCGCCCAGCACGCGGCGGACCAGGTCGTAGCCGGTGACGTACCAGGCCGACGAGGTCGGCTTGACCAGGTCGGCGGGTTGCCCGTCGGGCCGGGCCGGCAGCTCGATCGGGACGACGCGGGAGCTGCCGGTGGGGACGGACAGCGACGCGCGCGGGTCGGCGGTCGGGGGAAAGGGGCACCCGTGAAGGCCGCTGCCTGCGCCGGTCAGCAGACCATGGTCCTGCCTGAGCTGCCGGCCAGTTCCTGAACCAGGACCGCTAGATCAAAGACCTCACCAGGCAACTCGCCCAGCGGGTCAGCAGCCCCCCACGCGGCGTTCATAACCTCGGTTGACGGGTTCGGCGCTGTGCTGAGCGCCCAGCTCCTGGCCGATACCGGAGGTGACCTGAAGGCCGGCTTCGGCAACTCCGGACGACTGGCCGCCTACGCCGGTCTGGCCCCCGTCCCCCTGTGACTCCGGACGCGTCACCGGCAACTTGCAGCGACCTCAGCGCTACCACCGGGGCCTGCGCGCAGTGTTCTACATGACCGCCCCTGTCCTCGATCAAGGTCAAGGACGGCCCTCCCGCCACTTTAATGACAGCAAGCGCAGCGAAGGGAAGATGCACACCCAGGCGCTCATCGCTCTGGCGCGCCGCCTGGTCGATGTCATCTGAGCACTCCTGCGCGACGGTCGCCAGTTCCAAGCCAGCCCGTCGCTCATGGTGCGAGCGGCTTGACACCATCATTGAAACTCCTGGGTGTGGCTGGCTGGTTGCCTCGATGGAAGCCAAATGGCCAGGTCAGCCGTCATGATCAACCGGGGCGGTCGCCCACACCGAAGGGAGCCTGACCATGCAACCCATGACTCGTGACGAACTGCTCTCCCTGCCTCCCACGACCACGATCGAGACCGCTGCACGCGCCCTCGGGCTCGGACGAACCCGCGCCTGTCAACTCGCGAAGGACGGATGTTTCCCCTACAGGGTCATTCGTGTCGGGGTGAGTTACCGTGTCGTCACTGCGGACCTCCAGCGGCTACTGGAACAAGCTCCGGTCACTGATCCGACTGAATAGTGGGCTGGCCGCCCGATGGGCGGTCAGCCCAGCCGGGCTCGGAGCCACGGGATGCGGAACGTCAGGCTCAGGTGGCGAGCTCCTGCGGCGCCAATCGCTGAGCGTGCAGACAGCACTCTTGAGCGGGTCCCGAGCTGAATCGGCTGACTCGGCGCCCAAGAGATTGCCGCGCTTATGGGCCTGCACGCGAAGCGGCTCCCCACGTGTCTTGTTTGGTCGGAGACGTTGAGTGGTGCCCGTACACCGCCTTCTGTACCGACGATCTCCACCCATGCGAGTTCCGAGGTGAACTCGACGACGAGGGCGCAAGTCGTCAATCGCTTGGTCACCTCAGTGACCTCCGTGAGGGACGTGAGGGAGACGGCCGTCAGCCAGGCCGCCCCACTGGTGATGAGGTGTGCCCACCCCATGGCACTGAGCCGTCGCGGTTGCTCTCTTCGACTGCTGTAGGAGGGGCTGCGCTGTCAGGGCGGAGTGCCCTCCATCTGGTCGCCGGACCCTCTGCTGGGCACGGACGGTGCCGGACGCTGATGTTCGGTCTCGCGGACGAATGGCGGACAAACGATCAAAGGCCGGTTCCTGATCTTCAGGAACCGGCCTCTGAGCTGGTACTTCTGGTGGGCGATACTGGGTTCGAACCAGTGACCTCTTCGGTGTGAACGAAGCGCTCTCCCACTGAGCTAATCGCCCGTGCTGGTCGGCCTTGCGGCGTTCCCGGCAGGAAGAACTCTAGCGCATGTGCGGGGGTGTTCGCGCACGGACGCTGTGGTCTGAAAGTCGGGACGCTGGTCCTGGTATTCAGGGTGTGGCCGGGGGAGATGAAGGTTACGCTTGGGTAGGTTTGTCGTTCCCTGATGCGTTCGTGGCTCGTGTCGGAGGTGATGGGCGTGTCCAGGTTGGTGGACTTCTCCGGGCTCGCCGCCGAGCAGCGGCGGCGGCTGGCGGACGCGGCGGACGAGCTGCGGCCCTACGTGCCGGCCATCGCGGGGGAGGCGGCGGAGAGCATCCGGCGCGAGATCCCGCAGTACGGACGGCCGCACGATCCGCGGTACGGGCAGGCGGTGAGCAAGGCCGTCGAGGAGCTGATCGGGCACTTCATCGATCTGATGGGGGAGCGGGACGTCTCGTCGGACGAGGTGCTCGCGTACTTCCGGGAGCTGGGGGCGGGGGAGGCGCGGGAGGGGCGGTCGCTCGACGTGTGGCAGGCGTCGGTGCGGATCGGGGCGGGGATCGCGATCGGACGGCTGACCGAGCAGGCGGAGAAGCTCGGGCTCGGGGGGAACGTCAGCGAGGTCGGGTACATCGCGCGGGAGGTCTTCGCCTACACCGACCGGATCGCGGAGGTCGTCGGAGAGGGGCACGCGGAGGCCCAGGCGCGCGCGGAGGGGGAGCGGGAGGGGCGGCGCCGGAGGCTGATCGACCTGCTGCTGACGGACGAGCCCGACGCCGGTGAGCTGCGGGAGGCGGCCGGACGGGCCGGGTGGGCGCTGCCGCAGACCGTCGCGGCGGTCGCGCTGGCGCTGTCCGGTCGGGATCCGGCGCACCGGCCCGCGCTGCCGCCGGACGCGCTGGTCGGCCTGCACCTGGAGGAGCCGTGCGTGATCATGCCGGACCCGGAGGGGCCCGGACGGCGGCATCAGCTGGAGACCGGCCTGGACGGGTGGGTCGCGGCGGTCGGCCCCGCGGTCGGGACGGACCGGGTCGCGCGGTCGCTGCGGTGGGCGCGGCGCGCGCTGGGGCTGGCGACCGAGGGCGTGATCGGCGACGACAAGCTGATCGTCGCGACCGAGCACATGCCGCTGCTGGTGATGACGGGGGAGCGGGACCTGGTGGCGCTGGTCGCCGACCGGCGGCTCGCGCCGTTGCGGAAGGTCCGGCCCGCGCTGCGGCGGGTGCTCGCCGAGACGCTGCTGGCGCTGATCGAGTGCCGGTTCAACGCGACGGTCGTGGCGACGCGGCTGAGCCTGCACGCGCAGACCGTCCGGTACCGGCTGCGGAAGCTGGAGGACCTGTTCGGGCCCGTGCTGCACGAGCCGGCCGTCCAGCTGGAGCTGCACATGGTGCTGCGGGCCTGGCTCGCGATGACGCCCGACGAAGCGGAGTGAAAGGCGAACGTCCCGCCGGGGGCCGGCGGGACGTTGCGGAGCGGTCAACTTCCGGCGGGGGCCGGGCGGGGCGTGACGGTGACCGGTTTCGCCGGGACCGTGACCTGGACGCGGCCGACCCGGCGCCCGGAGCGCCCGTCACGGCGGGTCAGCCGCAGCTTGAGGAGGGAGAGGCCGCAGCTGCAGGCCAGCGCGGCGAGCCACGCGGCCTGGGCGGACGTCAGGTCGCCGTGGTCCTCGGTGGCGGACGAGCGCAGCACGAGCGCCGGGCCGGGCTGGGCGAGGGAGCCCGGCGCGATCTGCGGCGGCGCGACCGGAGGGGCGGCCACCTGGGGCAGGGCCACCGAGTCGGACGGCGGCGTGTTCGTCGGCAGCGTCCCGGTGGGCAGCGTGCCGGACGGCAGCGTCGGCTGGTTGCCCGTCGAGCCGGGCGGCACCGACGACGAGGAGCCGGTGACCGTGAACGACGCCGACCCGGACGCCGAGGACGCGTAGCTCGCCGAGGCCCGCGCCGTCACGGTGATCGTCCCGGACGACGCGTTCGACGGCACGACGATCTGCGTGATCGCGCTCCGCGGCCCGCGCACCGCGCCGAGGGACGTCGTCGAGGGCGACACCGAGACGCCCGGCGCGGAGATCCGCACGACGGTGTTCTCGGCGGTCGCGCCCGACGCGGTCACCCGGACGGTCGCGACCAGCACACCGCCCGCCGCGACCGACGTGGACGACACCTGCACGCTCACCGCCAGCGCCGGGTGCGCGGGCCGTCCGTGCGGCGGGGACGCGGGACCGGTCGGGTCCGGCGAGTGCGGATGCGACGGCGGCGGTGACGAGGGCGGCGTCTTGGTGGGCGAGGACGTCGTCGGCGTCGGCGTCGGGCTCTCCGACCGGGTCGGCGTCGAGGACGGCGTCGTCGTCGGGGTGGGCGTCGGGCTGTCGGACACCGGCTCGGCGACGCCGCTGAACCGGGCCATGGGCGTCCGCCCGGAGCCCGGATGGCGTCCGCCGCCGTCCAGGCTCGCCGCGACCGGGACGATCCAGGCCGTGCCGAGTCCGATCACCAGGACGGGTCCCGCGACCCGGGCGCTTCGAGGCACGCGCATTTTCTCCGCCAATCTCCGAAGGCGTCTCGCCCGTTCTTCCGGGGCGTCCCGGCCGATGTCCGAAGCCGGGGAACGCCTTGGATGGGATCACGCGGCCGTACCGGCGGCAACCGGTTACCGGCCGTTCTATAACCAACCGCTTACAGCCTTTGCGGCGCGCGCCCCGAATTGTCACCGGACGCGCGTCGCCCGCCATCGCCGTCGCCGCTACCGAGGCGCGCGGCGTCCCTGTCGCCGTGTCGCGGTCACTCGGCCGGGTGGCGGCGGTAGCGCATCGCGCGCAGCACCACCTCGATACCGAAGCGGCTGTCGGGGTCGCGCAGCCGGTCGCCGAGGATGCGTTCGAGCTGCCGCATCCGGTACCGCACCGTCTGCGGGTGGACGTGCAGCCGCTCGGCGATCTCGGCCGCCGTCCCGCGCGTGACCAGCCATTCCCGCAGCGTCTCGGTGAGCCGGTCCGCCTGCGCGGGGGTGAGCCCGTTGAACGGCGCGAGCTGGCGGCGCGCGAGCTGGTCGAGAAGCTGGACGTCCGACAGGAGCCACAGCGTGGACAGGTGCTCCTCGCACTGCACCAGCGGCCCGGCCGTCAGGACGTCCCGGGCGGCGAGCGCGAGCGCCTGCCGCGCCCAGCGCAGCGAGTCGGACGCGCGGGACGGCACGACCGGCAGCCCGACCGCCGCCCGGTGCTCGGGGATCGCGGCGCGCAGCATCGCCAGCCGCCCGGGCGTCACCGGGCCGGGGAACAGCAGGTGGGGGGCCGGATCGTCCAGGTCGGTCAGGACGTCGCCGTCCAGCGCGCCGCGCACGCACCGTCCGCGCGGCTGGATCGCGACCAGCACGACCTCCTGCGGGACGGTCCAGCCCGCGGCCGACGCCAGCTCGCGGATCGCGGCCGGGGACGCCGGCGGACGGTCCAGCAGCAGCCGCAGCAGCCGGCGCCGCCGCTCCTCGGTGACGGCCGCCGGACTGCGCTTGGCCTGCACGTATCCGTCCAGGGCGAGCGCGGCGAGCCGGTCCATGTGGTCGAACACCGCGTCCGCGAGCCGGGCCATGACGGCGGGCGACACCTCGTGCTTCGGCGCGACCTTCATGATCCGCCGCCACGCGGTCTGGCCGCTGATCCGGAACGCCGCCTGGAGGCACTCCATGCTGCGCCCCTCGCGCGCCTCCAGCTCGCCGAGCCGCCGGCACGCGTCCTCGTCGGCGGACGCCGCGCGCCCGGCGGCGCCGCCCTCGACGCGGTCCACGAACACCGAGAGCTGGCGCTCCACGCTGGCGCGCAGCACCTGGCCGTACGGGCTGTCGATCGGCCCGGCGTACTCGGGGATGTGCCGGCGGATCTCGGCGATGATCTCGTCGGTGAGGCCGGGCAGCTCCGGCCGCATCATGATGGCGAGCTCGCGCGGAAGCGGCGGCACCGGCCCGGCCGGGATCCGTCCCTCCTGGTGGTCGAGCGTCTGCGTCATCGGTAAACCTCCTCGCCGTCGGCGTCCGGCCCCTCCCGCCCCGCCTCCGCGGGGGTCCGCGGGGGTGGGAACGAGCCGGTGCGCCGAGTGCGGCACGGGACCGCGGGACGGGGCGGGACGCGCCGAGCGGGGAACCCCTGCGCGCCGTCCCACCGCGGTCCGGGACTGACCCGAAGCTAGAACAGCGGTGGCCGATCCCATACTCAACGGCTGCCAAACAGACCGCTCCGAATGTGCGTCCCGCTCACAGAAACCACCCGTCCCGCCACCCGCACGAACTTCCCGGCCGTTTCCCGACGTGCATATGAACGCCGTTCTGGCGCCCGATGACAACGTTCCGGCGATCTTTGTCATCTGCGGACAAAGCCTTTGGATAGCACTCGATGACAACGCCCCGAGGGGATGTGCTCATCGAACGTCAAATGCTTGTTTCGGGTATTACGCAGCGGCAATTCGCCTTCCTATCGTGTCCGGCAGCCCACGGGCGGATGCCCGCGGACGGAACGGAAGGCGGCGATGAGACTTTCTCCCACCCCCCGGCGCGCCCGAGCCGCCGTCGTCGCGGCCGTCCTGCTGGGCGCGCTCCTGACCGTCCTGTCCGCCGGCCGCCCCGACCCGGCGTCCGCGCAGTCGCCGGGGCCCAAGCTCGCCGCGCCGGACGGCGTGACGCTCGGCTTCACCTGCGACTACCCCCTCATCGGCAAGCAGGACCTGGACGTCACGATCAAGCTGAACGTGCCGCGCGTGGTGGTCGCGGGCAGCAACTTCAGCGACCACACCCGGTTCGACACCGTCGCCACGGTCAGCCCGAAGACCACGACCGGGCTCCGTGCCCAGGACGCCGCGACGATCGAGGGCACCGCGCTGGCCAAGGCGACGGTCGTCCTGCCGACGCAGCAGGTGCACATCAAGAGCTCCGCCTCGATGGTGAAGACGAAGGTCCCGCCGGGGGGCGGCTTCCGCGTCCAGGCGAACGGAACCGCGCCGAGCTTCGAGTCGGACGATCCGGGCGACGGCAGGATCGAGCTGACCTCGCTGACGTTGACGCCGCTCCTGCTGAAGGCGGACGGCAGCCTCACCGATCTCGGCAAGGACTTCGACGTCGCCTGCACGCAGACGAGGGGGTCGAACGTCCTCGCGCAGTTCAAGGTCGTGGCGTCCGACACGGTGCCGCCGACGAAGCCCGGCGCTCCGGCCGTCGTCGCCCAATCGCCGACCAGCGCGACGCTGGCCTGGACGCCGTCCACCGACGACGTCGGCGTCAAGGGCTACAACGTGTACGACGGGACGAAGCGGGTCGCGAGCGTGTACGACGGCGACACGCTCGTGGAAGTCGACGGCCTGGCGGCGGGACCGCACGACTTCACGGTCAAGGCGCTGGATCTCGGCGACAACCCGTCGGCGGCGAGTGATCCGACGACGGTGCAGATCGGTGCGGACATTCCCGAGAAGGTTCCGCCGACCGCGCCGACGGGGCTGCGGGTGCCCGTGGACGGGGATCCGCCCAAGCCCCTGGTGGGCGGGACGTGGGCACGGCTCGAATGGACGGCGTCCACCGACAACGTCGGCGTGGCGGAATACGAGATCCTCAGCGGCGGCAAGGTCGTGGCCACTGCTCCCGCGACCGACCAGCCGTGGGGGTGGGTGCAAGAACTCACGCCGCTCAGCACCTACACGTTCACCGTGCGAGCCCGGGACGCGGCCGGGAACGTGTCGCAGCCGTCCAACGCGATCACCGTGCACACCGGGAAGGGGCCGCCCAGCGGGTGCGGTGTCTATCCGGGGGCGCCGGCCGACCTGTCCTCGCACGGATGCCTGTACATGGCGGGCTTCAACAACGTGAACAAGCTGGACGGCGCGGCGATCGTCAACGATCCCAAGCAGGATCCGGTGTTCGCGAACGTCGCGTTCAAGACCGTGGAGCAGAAGTACATCAAGGCGCGGTTCCGGTTCGCGAGCCCGCCGCGGTCGAAGACGACGCTGCTGACGTTCGGGTTCATGCCGACCACCGCGACGATGGAGCTCGACCAGATCGGCGACGGCGAGATGGACGGCACCTACAAGGGCGACGGCTACGACGTCACAGCCACCGCGACCGTCCGGGTGCGGATCTACGACGCGAAGGCGAACGGCGCGGTCGTCGACGTCGGCCCGCGCTGCCGGAGCCGGACCCCGATGAAGATCACGCTGACTGCGAAGTCGGCCGATTTCAAGGACATCCTCGACGGCGGCCTCCTCACCGGAACGGTCACCATCCCGGCCTTCTCCGGGTGCGGTGTCGGTGAGGACATGAACCGGCTGTTCAACCATGCCATCTCCGGCCCCGGAAACCTCCTGAAGATCCGGCAGGGGCCGATCTGCAAGGTCGAGTCCGAAGAATGCCCGCCGGTCGAGCCGCAACGCTGAAAAAGGGAGCCATAAGTGAACGTCAGAATGCGGCGGGTAGCCGTCTCTGCCCTTGGCGCGGCAGTTCTTTTCGGTGCCGCGGCATGCGGCGGGAGCAAGGATGACGCCTCGCCGACGCAGCCGTCCGCCGCACCGGCGACCGCTCCGTCCAGCGCTTCGACCAGCGGGAAGCCCGCCCCGTCCAGCAAGGTGACGACCGCGCCCGACGCCGTGAAGAAATCGGCCGAGGCGAAGCGGAAGCTGGACGACTGCCTGAAACGGGCGGGCGTCCGGCCGATTCCGCCGAGCGGGCGACCGCTCAGCGACAAGGAGTCGGCGGCCGCTCGCAAATGCGCCGGCGAACTGCTCAGAAGTATTGGAACCAAGTGAGCGCGGAACCCGGAAAGTTTGTCAGGCGGGTCTGAGAACGACGCCACATCCGGAGCGTAGTTTACGGGCGTGAAACACCGTGCCGAACGCAAATCCGGAGGTGAGCTCGAATCGGGGGTGAAAATCCGTCGATGCGCATCATGCATCTGGTCGTAACTGAGAGGTAACGAGTGAGCAGCAAGTCTCGGGCGCTCCGCAAGGGAGCGGCCATCGGCGCCTCCGCCGGGGTCGTGGTCGGCCTCGCCGGGGCGCTCGGCGCCGGAACCGCCTCGGCGGCCCCGGCATCGCCGGCGCGGCCCATGCTGGCCGGCACGCACACGTTCAACTACACGTGTACCTACCCGCTCATCGGGAAGCGGCCGCTCAAGGTCGCGATCGACACCAACATCCCGGAGAAGCTGGGCGTCAGCCAGAACACCGGCAAGATCCAGGTGAGCTGGACGGCCACCCTCGGCGACGACACCACCTCGGGCCTGAACGCGGTGGACGGCGCGTCCATCGAGGGCTCGGCCGAGGCGAAGGCCCAGGTCGTCGGCCCCGGCTACCCGAACGGGGTCAACGTCTCCACCAAGAACGCGCTGCAGCCGACGCCGATCCCCTCCTCCGGATCTTTCCAGATCAAGGGATACGGCGAGGCCCCCGGCATCTCGTTCGACTCGGCCGGGCAGGTCACCGCCAAGCTCGGCGACATGAACCTGAACGTCCTGCTCAAGAAGAAGGACGGCACGCCGGGCGCGCTCGGCACCTTCAAGGCGCCCTGCACGATGGACGCCGGCCAGGACGCGACGGTCGCCAGCGGCCAGGTCGTCGACGGCGACCAGACGCTGCCGACGCCGGTGACGCCGCCCTCGTACTTCCCGTACACGGGTGCGCCGGTGAGCCCCGGCCAGCTGAGCTACGCCTTCAACCTCAAGGGCAGCTCCTTCATCAAGTCGCCGAACGGCACCATGCCGCTCGACGGCAGCATCGGTGTCAAGGTGGACGGCGCGACCGGCGCGATCACCGGTGACCTGACGCTGAAGAAGGCCACCGGCAAGATGAACATCCTCGGCTTCCTGCCCGTGGACGCCACGGTGGACTTCGCCCAGGTGGGCCAGACCGTCGGCACCTACGCCAACGGCGAGATCAAGACCACCTCGACGATGTACATCAAGCTCCCGGTCATGAGCCTGATGGGCATCCCGCTGGGCGGCGGCGACCAGTGCCAGAGCAGCAAGCCGTCCGCGATCGACATGTTCTCCACGCCCGGCCAGTTCTTCGACCCGAAGAAGGGCGGCCCCTACAAGGCGTCGAACTACGTCATCTCGGACATCGTGAACTGCGGTCCGCTGAACGGGATCCTCAGCATCTTCACCGCCGGCTCCGGCAACACGATCGACGCCAACCTCACCCCGTCGGCCTGACGGCCGACCGCGCACCCGGGGTCTGACGCCCCGGCTCCTCTCCGCGCGTGAACGCGGTCCGTCCCCGCCCGGCGGCGGGGACGGACCCGCGCGCCCCTGCTCCCGAACCACCCCAGAGTTCCTCCTCCCAACGAGAGGCAGCAGGTGAAACGCCACAGAAGTAGAGTCGCGGCGGTAGTGGCCGCCGCGGCGACGGTCGCGACCGGGCTGGTCGCCTTCGCGACCGGCCCGGCCTCGGCGGACACGCCGCAGCTGTCGCTGGACTACCGCTGCGACTACCCGCTGATCGGCATGCAGGACGTGCATGTCGACATCTCGTCCGACATCCCGGACACCACGACCGCCGGGGTGCAGAACCCGGCGTTCAACATCAAGGCCGTGTCGACGATCGGTGCCGACACCACCTTCGGTCTCAACACCATGGGCGCGGCCACGATCGAAGGCACCGCCAAGGCGCAGGCCAAGGTCTACTCGCCCGACTACCCGAACGGCGTCGGGGCCAACACCACGGTCACGCTGGACAAGGCCAACGTCCCGGCCACGGGGTCCTTCGCGGTCAACGCCGCGGGCAAGACCCCCGCGCTGGAGTTCGACACCGCGGGCTGGGGCGCCATCAACGTCGGCAACCTGACGCTCACCGTCACGCCGAAGGACGCCGCGGGCAACCCGACCGCGCTCGGCACCCTGACGGTGAACTGCTACCAGAAGCCCGGGCAGCACAACGTCCTGAAGCAGTTCTACGTGGACGACGGCAAGACGCCGAAGCCGCCCAAGCCGGACCCGGTCGACAAGCCGGTCCAGGGACCGACGGAGTACCCGAGCCCGACCTACCCGTCGAACCCGCATGAGATCACGCTCACCTACATGTGCCCCTACCCCCTGATCGGCAAGCACCCGCTGTCGGTCAAGGCGACGATCGACTACCCGGCGACGATCCACGTCGGCGAGTACGCGCCGCCGATCCACATCAAGTCGCTGAGCACCACCGACGACGGTACGGTCGAGGGCCTCAACTCGCTCGACCCGGCCCCGGCCACCATCGAGGGCTCGGCCAAGGCCACGTCGACGCTGATCGTCCCGGAGATCACGGGTTACCCGGACAACGGCCTGAAGGCCTACGTCAACCTGCCCATCGCCAAGACCCCGATTCCCGCGACCGGGCATCTGGAGATCCCGGCCGAGGGCGACGCTCCGAAGATGGTCTTCAAGACCAAGGGCAAGGGCTACCTGAAGGTCGGTGACATCCAGCTGACGATGACGCCGCGGCTCGCCGACGGTTCGCCGCAGCCCGACATCGGCACGTTCACCAAGACCTGCGTCCAGGACGCCGGCCAGCAGAACACGATCGCCTCGTTCGACATCGTGGACAGCGGCCCGCCCCCGCCCACGCACCTGCCCGCGACCGGTCTGGCGGCCGGCACGCCCACCGACACGACCGTCCCGCTCAGCTGGAACGCCCCGTCGAGCGGCACGCCGACCGGCTACGAGGTCTACAACGGCTCGACCAAGGTCGCGGACGTCCCCGCCGGCACCACCAAGTACACCGTCACGGGCCTGACTCCGGAGACCAAGTACACCTTCGGCGTCGTCGCGGTCTACTCGGACGGCAAGTCCGACCCGGTGACCGTGGACGCCACCACCGGCAAGACCCAGCCTCCGGCGCCCGCGAAGGTGACCGGCCTGGCGACCGACGGCGACCCCGGCACCACCCAGGTCGCCCTCAAGTGGGACAAGTCGGCCAACGCCACGTCCTACGAGGTCTACAACGGCTCGACCAAGGTCGGGGAGACCGCCGACACCAAGTTCACGGTCTCCGGCCTCACCCCGAAGACCAAGTACACCCTCGGCGTGGTCGCGGTGAACGGGACGGCCAAGGCCGACGCCACGACGATCGACGTCACCACGGCCGACACGCCCAAGCCCCCGCCGGCGGCGGTCACCGGGCTCGCCACCGACGGCGACCCGACCGACACCACCATTCCGGTGAAGTGGAACGCGTCCGCGGACGCGACCTCCTACGAGGTCGACGTCAACGGCGCCAAGGTCGCGGACAACGTCACCGACACCAAGTACACGGTCAGCGGCCTCAAGGCGGAGACCAAGTACACCATCACCGTCTACGCGGTGAACGTGAACGGCAGGTCCGACGCGGCGTCCATCGACGCCACCACGGGCAAGACCCCCATCGCGCTGCCGCAGCCGGTGACCGACCTGGCGGTGGACGGCACTCCGGCCACCACCTCGGTCGCGCTGAAGTGGACCGCGGGCAAGGACGCCAAGACCTACACGATCTACAACGGCTCCACCAAGATCGCTGAGAACGTCACCGACACCAAGTACACCGTCACCGGCCTCAAGGCCGGCACGAAGTACACCTTCGGGGTCGTGTCGGTGAACGACGCGGGCCAGTCCAAGCCCGTCACGCTCGACGTGACCACGGCGGACGAGCCGGGCCACGCGCCCGCGGACGTCACGGGCATCACCCTGGTCGGCGCGCCGACCGCGAGCTCGGCCACGATCAAGTGGAACCCGTCGGAGGGCGCGGACTCCTACGAGGTGACCGTCAACGGCACGACCTACCCGGTCAACGGGACCCAGTACACGATCACCGGCCTGACGGCGAACAGCCACTACACCGTCTCGATCGTCGCGGTGAACAAGTACGGGAAGTCCAAGCCCACCCCGTTCGAGATCACGACCGGCGGCGGCAACCCGGGCGGCAAGTTCGGCTACGCCCTGGCGGGCTCGTCGTTCGTCAAGGCCGCCAACGGCACCGTGAAGCTCACCGGCGGCATCCAGGGCAACCTGGACGCGTCCGGCAAGTTCACCGGTGACCTGAAGCTGGACAAGACGAGCGGGACGTTCAACCTGCTCGGCTTCATCCCGGCGACCGCCGACGTGGACTTCGTCCAGCAGGGCCAGACCACCGGCACGCTGTCGGGCAGCAGCCTGACCTCCACCTCCAAGATGGTCGTCAAGCTGCCCTCGGTGAAGGTGTTCGGGTTCGAGGTCGGCGGCGGGGCCACCTGCCAGACGACCGCCCCGGCGCAGATCGACCTGAAGTCGACCGACTTCAACCAGGCGACCGGTGGGAACCTCACCGGCACCTACACCCTTCCGCAGGTCAGCGGGTGCGGCATGCTCACCCCGCTGATCAGCGCCCTGACCGCCGGGTCCGGCAACACCGTCGCGGTCAAGCTCACCAAGGCGGGCTGAGCCCCGCTCCGGTGACCGATCCCGGCAGTGCCCCCGCCGCCGCACCCACCTGCGGCGGCGGGGGTCCACCGCACCCGGCCACCGGCTCCGTTCCCCGTGCCCGACGGAAGCGAGAACCATGATCGAGCGACTCCTCGGGGCGGCCGCCCTGGCGACGGTGGCGATGCTGCCCGCCGTGGCCCCCGCGACCCCCGCGCGGGCCGACCAGGTCTCGCTGACCCTGAACTACCACTGCAACTACCCGCTCATCGGATCCCAGTCGGTGAAGGTGGACGTCACGGCCGACATCCCCAAGACGATCAAGGTCGGCGAGCCGACCCCGCGGTTCACGATCTCCTCGGTCTCGACCGTGAACGCGGCCGCGACGCGCGGCCTCCGCGCGGTCTACGCGGGCAAGCTCGAGGGCACCGCCACCGCGTACGCGAGCGTCGTCGCGCCCGGCTACCCGAACGGGTTGAAGGTCCGCGCGTTCCTGCCGCTGGCGGGCACGCCGATCCCCGACTCGGGCGAGTTCGCCGTCAAGGCGGACGGCTCGACGCCCTCGCTCACCTTCGACGAGCCCGGCCACGCGAAGATCCTGGTCGGCGACCTGCTGCTGACGCTCGATCCGAAACTCGCGGACGGCACCGAGACCGGCCTGCTGACGTTCGAGTCCGAGTGCACGCAGGATCCGGGCCAGAACAACGTCCTCGCCGAGCCGGAGATCGTGTCCGCGGACTCGGGCAAGGGCTTCGCGCTGAAGGGCGCCACGACGCTCAAGGCCACCGGCGCGGTCGCGCCGCTCGCCGGCTCGTTCAAGCCGTCCTTCCAGGACACCGGGGCGTTCACCGGCGACCTCGCGCTCGACGCCGCCACCGCGGCCGTCACCCTGCTCGGGTTCGTCCCGGCGACCGCCGACCTCGCCTTCCGGCCGGCCGGGCCCGCCTCCGGGACGCTCGCGGCCGACGGGAAGCTCACCGGCGCCCTCAAGACCGGCGTGGCCGTGCCGTCCGTGAAGGTGTTCGGTCTCGAGCTCGGCGGCGGCGCGGACTGCCACGCGAGCGTGCCCGCCGACGTCGCGCTCTCCTCCCCGAACTTCAGCCGGACGGACGGCGGCGCTCTCACCGGCGCCTACGACCTCCCCGCCCTCACCGGGTGCGGCGCGCTGACACCCCTCCTCAGTCCGCTCGTCACGGGACCCGGCAACACGCTCACCCTCACCGCCACGCCGGTGACCTCGCCGACCGTGACCGTCTCGCCCCTGACCGGGAGGACGAAGTGACCCGCCCGCACGACGACCCGCTCCGCGCCGGGACGCTCCGGACGATCGTCGCGTCCGCGCTGGCCGTCCTCGCCGCGCTGGCCCTGGTCGCCTTCGCCCCCGGCGCGCTCGCCGACGCCGCCGAGCGGATTTCGCTCGCGCAGGCGCGCGCGCGGGGCGCGCTCGCACAGCCCGCCGGCACCGACCCCGGTCCGCCCGGGGACGCGTTCTACACGCCGCCGAGCCCGCTGCCCGCCGGGCAGCCCGGCGACGTCGTCCGGGCCCGTCCGGCGAAGGCGGGGCCGCCGACCGCGCGCTCGCTCGCCGACGCCTGGCAGGTCATGTACCTGTCGAAGAACGCGCAGGACCAGCCGATCGCCGAGACCGGCACGATCCTGGTCCCGAAGGGCGCGGACACGGCGTCGATGCCGATCGTCGCGATGGCGCCCGGCACGTCCGGCCCGGCGTTCCGGTGCGCGCCGTCCAAGATGATCGACGGCGGCATCTTCTACGAGCAGGCGATGCTGAACGAGCTGCTCAAGAAGAAGTGGGCCGTCGCCGTCCCGGACTACGAGGGCTACCACCAGAACCCGACGACGACCTACATCACCGGCCATTCCGAGGGGCACGCCGTCCTGGACGCCGTCCGGGCCGCGCAGCGCCTGCCCGAGGCGAAGCTGAGCAAGGACGCCAAGGTCCTCGTCCACGGCTACTCGCAGGGCGGCGGCGCGGCGATGTGGGCCGGGGAGCTCCAGCCGACCTACGCGCCTGAACTGAACCTCCAGGGCATCAGCGCCGGGGGAGTGCCCGGCGACATCGTCTCGGTCGCGCTCGCCCTGGACGGCTCGAAGGCGTTCGGCTTCCTCTTCTACGCACTGATCGGCCTGCACAACGCCTACCCGGACGTCAAGTTCGACAGCGTGCTGAACGACGCCGGGAAGCAGGCCCGCCAGCAGCTCGAAGGCGACTCGTGCACGCTGGAGCTGCTCCTGGACCACCAGGGCAAGTCCGTGGACGACTACTTCACCAACAGTCCGCTCGGCGACTCGGCCTGGCTCACGCACGCCAAGGAGAACCGGCTCGGCTCGACGGCGATCAAGGTGCCGGTCTACCAGTACCACTCGACGACCGACGAGATCGTGGCGTACCCGCAGGCGTCCCGGCTGCGCGACAAGTACTGCGCGCTCGGCGTGAAGCTCACCTGGAAGACCTGGGACGGCCTGTCCCACATCACCCTCGTCGGCCGCGGCAACGCCGACGCGCTCGCCTTCCTCTCCGACCGCCTGAACGGCGTCCCCGCGACTTCGAACTGTCCCGTCACCCCACCTCCCACCACCCCACCTCCCACCACCCCACCAGGAGCGTCCTCATGACACGCCGACTCCTCGCCTCCGCCGTCCTCGCCGCGGTGCTCGCCGCGTCCGCCGCGGGATGCGGCGGCGGTGGCGACAAGGATTCCAAGGCGACGGCCTGGGCGGCCAAGGTCTGCGACACCGTCGGGCAGAACAAGCTGCCGATGCCGAACTTCGGCAACGGCAAGAACGCCAGGTCGGTCAAGACCGGCTACCTGTCCTTCCTCGACGGCCTGAACCTGCGGCTCCAGCGCGTCGAGCTGGCGCTGAGGGGCGCCGGCCGGCCGCCGGTCGACAACGGCGGCAAGACCTACGACCTGGCGCTGAGCAACCTGCGCTCCGCGCAGACGGCCGTCACCGGCGTCCGCACCGATGTCGGGAAGGCCCCGGCCACCAACGTCGCGGTCTTCCAGAAGGCGGTCGCGAAGGCGAGCCCGGCGATGTCGCGCTTCACCACCTACCAGGGGCCGGTGAAGGACCTGCGCACCAACGCCGAGCTCAACTCCGCCTTCGACGCCGCGCCGAGCTGCAAGGCGAACAAGCTTTGATCGCCCGGGCCGTGGCGTTCCCGCTGAACGCCATGCGGACGATCGGGCAGGTGTTCCAGCTCGGCGCGACGGTCATCGGGCTGCTGTTCCGGACGCGGTTCCAGTTCGGCGAGTTCGTCGAGCAGTTCTGGTTCATCGCGAGCGTGACGATCCTGCCCGCGTCGCTCGTGTCGGTGCCGTTCGGCGCGGTCACCTCGCTCCAGGTCGGGTCGCTGATCCAGCAGCTCGGCGCGGAGTCGTTCACCGGCGCGGCGAGCGTGCTGGTGATCATCCAGCAGGCGAGCCCGATGGTGGTGGCGCTGCTGGTGTCCGGGGTGGCCGGGTCGGCGATGTGCGCGGACATGGGGTCGCGGACGATCCGCGAGGAGATCGACGCCATGAAGGTGCTCGGCGTCTCGCCGGTCGAGCGGCTCGTCGTGCCGCGCGTGGTCGCCTGCATGGCGGTCGCGTTCCTGCTGAACGGCCTCGTCTCGGTCGTCGGCGTCGCCGCGGGCTACTTCTTCAACGTGTTCCTGCAGGACGGCACGCCCGGCGCGTACATGGCGAGCTTCTCCGCCCTGGCGCAGCTCCCGGACCTGTACGTGGGCGAGTTCAAGGCGCTGATCTTCGGCTTCATCGCCGGGGTCGTGGCGTCCTACCTCGGCCTGAACCCCGGCAAGGGGCCCAAAGGCGTCGGGGACGCGGTGAACCAGTCGGTGGTCTTCGCGTTCCTGGTGCTGTTCGTCGTGAACATGGTCGTCACCGCCGTCTACCTCCAGATCATCCCGCCGAAGGGAGGGTGAATGGCGCTCCTCCCGAGCTCCTTCCGCCGCACGCTGGCGAGCCCCGGCCGCGTGTTCGCCTGGCTCGACCAGCCCGGGGACCAGCTCGTCTTCTACCTGAAGGCGCTGCTGTGGACGCCCCGCGCGATCCGCCGCTACCTCAAGGAGGTGCAGCGGCTGCTCGCCGAGGTGGCGTTCGGCAGCGGCGGCCTCGGCGTGGTCGGCGGCACCCTCGGCGTCATGATCGCGATGACGCTGGCCACCGGCGTGGTCGTCGGCATGCAGGGCTACTCGGCCCTCCAGCAGATCGGGTCGGCCGCGTTCACCGGCTTCGCCTCCGCCTACGCCAACACCCGCGAGATCGCGCCGCTGGTCTCGGGCCTGGCGCTGAGCGCCACGGTCGGCGCGGGCTTCACCGCGCAGCTCGGCGCGATGCGGATCAACGAGGAGGTGGACGCGCTGGAGGTGATGGGCATCCCCAGCCTGCCCTACCTCGTCACGACCCGGATCGTCGCGGGGACGGTGGCGATCATCCCGCTGTACGGGATCGGGCTGGTGTCGTCGTACGTGTCGGCGCGGCTGGTGACGGTGCTGTTCAACGGGCAGTCGGCCGGCACCTACGACCACTACTTCGGGTTGTTCCTGTCACCGATCGACGTGCTCCTGTCGTTCCTGAAGGTCTTCGTGTTCAGCGTCATGGTGATCCTCTCGCACTGCTACTACGGGTTCCGCGCGCGCGGCGGCCCGGCCGGGGTGGGGCAGGCGGTCGGCAAGGCCGTCCGGACGTCGATCCTGCTCATCGGCCTGACCGACTTCTTCATGAGCCTGGCCGTCTGGGGGACGACGACCACGGTGAAGGTGGCGGGATGATCCGCCGGAGCGGGCGGCGGCGGAGGCCCGGTGAGAACGCCGAGACGGTGCGGCGGCGGCTGGCGGGAGTGGTGTTCCTGCTCGTCCCGGCGCTGCTGGTCGGGCTGTCGGTCGCCGTCTACGACAAGGAGTTCACGACGGTCGCGACCGTCACGCTGCGCACCTCCAGCACCGGCAACGGGCTGCACCCGTACGCGGACGTGAAGCTGCGCGGCGTGCCGATCGGCGAGGTCCGCAAGATCACCGCGACGGGGTCGGGCGCGACGCTGACGCTGGCGATCCAGCCGGACAAGCTGCACCTGGTGCCCGCGGACGTCAGCGCGCAGATGATGCCGACGACGCTGTTCGGGCAGC
Organism: Actinomadura gamaensis; assembly: GCF_042652125.1. NCBI lineage: Bacteria > Bacillati > Actinomycetota > Actinomycetes > Streptosporangiales > Thermomonosporaceae > Actinomadura > Actinomadura gamaensis. The sequence goes on from NZ_JBHSIT010000006.1 coordinate 579,374, forward strand.
GGTACGTGGCGCTGATCCCGCCCGCGTCGCCCGGCCCCCGCCGGCTGCGCGCGGGGGACGTGATCAGCCAGGACCGCTCGTCCAACGCGATCGAGCTCCAGCAGGTCATGGACCGGCTGCTGCCGCTGCTCACCGCGGTCAAGCCCGCCGAGCTGTCGGTGACGCTGAGCGCGATCTCGCAGGCCCTGGACGGCCGCGGCACGCAGCTCGGGCGGACGATGGTCCAGCTCGACGGCTACCTGAAGAAGGTGAACCCGACGGTGCCGACGCTGAGCAGGGACATCACCGAGCTCGCGCAGGTCACGCAGAACTACACCGAGGCCGTCCCGGACATCCTCCAGGCGCTGGACGACGCGACCTACACCAGCCGGACGCTCGTCGACCAGCAGGCCGGGCTGAGCACGGTGTACTCCTCGGTGACGTCGGCGTCGCAGGACATGTACGACTTCCTGAAGGAGAACTCGGCGAACATCATCCGGCTGAGCGTGGACGGCAAGCCGAGCCTCCAGCTGCTCGCGAGGTACTCGCCGGAGATGCCCTGCACGCTGCGGATGCTGAACGAGTTCATCCCGATGATGGACCGCGCGCTCGGCAAGGGCACCAAGGAGCCCGGCCTCCACGTGGACGTCACGACCCTCCGCTCCAAGGGCTGGTACAAGCCGGGCAGGGACGCGCCGCGCTTCACCGCCAAGGACGGCCCGAACTGCTACCCGGTCCCGTACTCCGGGAGCACGGCGCGGACCGCGTCGGTGCGCCGCGGCGGGCTCGGCCTGCCGAACTCCCCGGAGGAGAACGAGCTGGTCAACGAGCTCGTCGCGCCGGGCCTGGACGAGGTGCCGGGCAACCTGCCGGACTGGAGCAGCCTGCTGCTCGGCCCGCTCTACCGCGGACGGCAGGTGACGGTGCGATGAGGAACCGCAAGCTGATCAAGCCGCTCGTCAAGTCGCTGCTGTTCGTCGCGTTCACCGGCCTGGCGACCGTGATCCTCGCGGTCAGCATCGCGCAAACGCAGGTCGGCGCGACCGACTCCTACAAGGCCCGGTTCAGCGACGCGTCCGGGCTGCGGGCGGGCGACAGCGTCCGGATCGCGGGCGTCCAGGTCGGGCGGGTGAACAAGGTGACGGTCACCGACCACCGCGTGGCGCTGGTCAAGTTCTCGATCGACCACGGGCGCGGCGTCCCGCTCACCGCGACCGCGACGATCAAGTACCTGAACCTGGTCGGCCAGCGGTACGTCGAGCTGGACCGGGGGACGGGCGGCGCCGGCGAGCTGAAGCCCGGCTCGACGATCCCGCTCGACCGCACCAAGCCCGCGCTCGACCTGACGCAGCTGTTCAACGGGTTCAAGCCGCTGATGCAGGCGCTGTCGCCGGGCGACGTGAACAAGCTCGCCGACTCGCTCGTCCAGGTGTTCCAGGGCGAGGGGCCGACGATGGACACGCTGCTCACCACGGTCGGGTCGCTGACCAGGACGATCGCGAACCGGGACCAGGTGATCGGCGAGGTCGTGACGAACCTCGACGCCGTCCTGTCCGATCTGAACGGACGCTCCGGGCGCCTCGTCGAGCTCGTCACCACGCTGCGGCGGCTCGTGTCGGGGCTGGCGTCCGACCGGCAGGCGATCGGGGACGCGGTCAGCGCCCTGGACGACCTGACCAACAGCACCGCGGGCCTGCTCGGCGAGGGCCGGCGGCCGCTGCGCGACGACATCGACCGGCTCGGGGCCCTGTCGAAGAACCTGGCCGACAACTCCGGCACCGTCGAGAGGTTCATCCGGATGCTGCCCACCAAGACCGCGACCCTGGCGCGCCTCGGCTCGTACGGGTCCTGGCTGAACCTGTACATGTGCCAGGCGACGCTGTCCGGGGTCTCGTACGCGCAGTACCCCGACGCGCACCGGCCGCCGCCGACCGGGATCCCGCTGACCGAGGCGAGGTGCCGCGGATGAGCCGCCGCAAGCCGCTGTTCAAGCCCGTCCGGGACCGGAACCCGATCCTGGTGTTCGGGGTCGGGATGGCGCTGTTCGCGCTCATCGGCGTGGCCGCGTTCCAGGCCCAGAACCTGCCGGTCATCGGCGGCGGGACGACCTACTCGGCCGACTTCAGCGAGGCCGCGGGGCTCCGTCCCGACAACGAGGTGCGGGTCGCCGGGGTGAAGGTCGGCACGGTCACCGGTGTGAAGCTGCACCGGGGCAAGGTGCGCGTCGCGTTCCGCGTCCGGCACACCTGGGTCGGGGACGCCAGCACCGCCGCGATCGCGATCAAGACGGTGCTGGGGGACAAGTACCTGGCGCTCGACCCGCTGGGGAACCGCCCGCAGAAGCCGTCCACGCCGATCGGCTCGGACCGGACGATGGCCCCCTACGACGTGACCGAGGCGTTCGACGACCTCAGCGGCTCGCTCCAGCAGCTCGACTCGGCGAAGCTGGCGCAGAGCCTGCAGAGCCTTTCGGGGACGTTCCAGAACACGCCGCCCGCGATCCGGACGGCGCTGACCGGCGTCACCGGCCTGTCGAAGACGATCTCGTCGCGGGACGCGCAGCTCCGCGAGCTGCTCCAGTCGGCGAACACGTTCTCCGGCACGATGGCCGGGCAGACGTCGCAGATCCAGACGCTCCTGCGGGACGGCAACCTGCTGCTCGGCGAGCTCAGCCGCCGCCGCGACGCCGTCCACGGCCTGCTCGTCGGGACGCAGAAGCTGTCCGAGCAGCTCTCCGGCCTGGTCGACGACAACCAGGCGCGGCTCGCGCCGGCGCTCCGGTCGCTGGAGAAGGTGACCGGTCTCTTGGAGCGCAACAAGGCCGACCTCGACCGGGCGCTCGCGCTCGCCGGCCCCTACACGCGGCTGCTCGGCAACGCGCTCGGGAACGGCCGCTGGATGGACGGCTACCTGTGCGGGGTCGTCCCGAAGAACTACCTGCCGCCCGGAACGCCGCCGGCGAAGGGCTGCATGCCGCCCAAGCAAGGAGGCAGCTGATGGCCGGGAAGCGCACGCAGCGCGTGCTGTTCGCGGGGGCGTCGGCGCTGGTCGCCGTCGCGCTCGCCGCCGGGCTGTCGGTGGTGCCGCTCGGCACGCCCGGCTACGACGTCACCGCCTACTTCCCGCAGGCGGTCGGCGTCTACTCCGGCTCCGACGTGCGGGTCCTCGGCGTGAAGGTCGGGACGATCCGGTCGGTGAAGCCGGAACCGTCCCGGGTGAAGGTCGTCCTGCGGGTGGACCGGGACGTGGACGTCCCGGCGGACGCGGGCGCGGTGATCATCGCGCCGAGCGTCGTCGCGGACCGGTACGTCCAGCTCGCGCCCGCCTACACCGGCGGGACGAAGATGCGTTCCGGCGCCGTGATCTCCCAGGACCGCACGCGCGTGCCGATCGAGATCGACACCCTGTACGCGACGGTCGGGAAGCTCGCCAACGACCTCGGCCCGAACGGGCTGAACCGGAACGGCGTGCTCGGCCAGGCGCTGCACACCGGCGCGGCGAACCTCGCCGGGAACGGCCAGGCGATGGGCACGACCGTCCAGGAGCTCGGCAAGGCCGCCCGCACGCTGAACGGCACGCAGAGCGACCTGTTCTCGACCGTGGACCACCTGCAGAAGTTCACCGGCATGCTCCGCGCCAACGACGACCAGGTGCGGCAGGCCGAGCAGAGCCTGTCGGACGTGACCGGCTACCTCGCCGCCGACCGCGACACGCTCGCGTCGGCGCTGCGGCAGCTCGCCGACGCGCTCACCAAGGTCAGGACGTTCATCAAGGACAACCGCGACCTGGTGCGCAGCAACGTGGACAAGCTCGCGACGATCACGCAGCTCCTCGTGGACCAGCGCAGGTCCCTGGGCGAGGCGCTGGACGCGCAGGCGCTCAACGTCGGCAACGTCCTCAACGCCTACGACCCGACCACGAAGACGCTGATGGGACGCGGCGACCTCAACGAGCTCAGCGCGCCGCCCGTGCCGCTGGCGCCGACGGACGGGGGCGGCCGATGATCCGCCGCGTGATGGCCGGGATCCTCGCCGCCGGGACGCTGTCGGGCTGCGCGTCCGGCGGCGTGACGAGCCTGCCGCTGCCCGGCGGGGCGGACGTCGGCTCGCACCCCTTCACGATCAAGGCGCGGTTCGCGAACGTGCTCAACCTCGTCCCGCAGTCGGCGGTCAAGGTCAACGAGGTCGCGGTCGGCCGCGTCACCAAGGTGTCGCTGCCGAGGAACGGCTGGACGGCCGAGGTGACGCTGCTGGTCAACGGCGACGTGAACCTGCCCGCCAACAGCTACGCCCAGCTCAAGCAGTCGAGCCTGCTGGGGGAGAAGTACATCGCGCTGACCGCGCCACCGCAGGGCACCGCCGCCGGACGCCTCGGCGACGGCGCGGTCATCCCCGAGGACCGGACGAACCGGAACCCGGAGGTCGAGGAGGTCTTCGGCGCGCTGTCGCTGCTGCTCAACGGCGGCGGCCTCAACCAGCTCCACACGATCACGACCGAGCTGAACAAGGCGCTCAACGGCAACGAGCCGCGCGTCCGGGACCTGCTCGGGCAGGTCGCCACGCTCAGCTCCACCCTGAACGCCAACCGGAACGGCATCACCGACGCGCTGGACGGCCTCAACCGCCTCTCGGCGACCGTCAACGGACGCCGGGACCAGCTGAACCGGGCGATCGACGACCTCACGCCCGGCCTGAAGGTGCTGGAGAAGCAGCGCGGCGCGCTGGTGGACATGCTGCGCGCGCTCGACCGGCTGTCCGGGGTCGCGGTGAACACCGTCGAGCGCAGCCGCGCCGACCTCGTCGCCGACCTGAAGGCGCTGGAGCCGACGCTGCGCCGCCTCGCCCAGTCCGGCGACGACCTGCCGAACGCGCTCCAGGTGCTGCTCACCTATCCCTTCACCGACTCGGTGATGCCCGCGGTCAAGGGCGACTACCTCAACACCTACCTGTCGGTGACGGCCGTGCCGGGCACCACCGTCGTGCCGCCCGTCGGGGGGAAGTCATGATCACATTCGCCACCCGGGCCAAGGTGCTCGCGTTCTGCGTGATCGCGCTGGTCACGCTGGCGTTCGTCGGCGTGAAGTACGCGGCGCTCGGCGCCTACGTCGGCTACCGCGACTACTACGTGGTGAACGTCGAGCTGGCCCAGGCGGGCGGCCTGCTCCGGTACGCCGACGTCACCTACCGGGGCGTCTCGGTCGGACGCGTCGGGCCGATCCGCCTCACCGACGACGGCGTGGTCGCCGAGCTGCGCATCAAGAAGAGCGCCCCGCGCATCCCGGCCGACTCGACCGCCACCGTCGCGAACCGGTCGGCGGTCGGCGAGCAGTACCTCGACCTGCGCCCGTCCCGCGGCGGCGGCCCCTACCTCGCGGACGGCGCGCACATCGCGCGGGCCGAGACGAGCACGCCCGCGCCGGTCACCGACGTGCTGAAGAGCCTGAACGACTTCGCCGGATCCGTCCCGCTGGACGACCTGCGCACGGTCGTCGAGCAGCTCGGCGTCGCGTTCAACGGGCAGAGCCAGAACCTCCAGGCCCTGCTCGACCAGGGCGGCGCGTTCACCCGCGCCGCCGACGAGCACGTCCAGCCGACCAAGGACCTCATCACCGACAGCGAGACCGTCCTCAGCACCCAGAACCAGGAGGCGGACGCGCTGAAGTCGTTCGGCCGCAGCGCCCGCCTGCTCGCCCGGCAGCTCCGCGACTCCGACGGCGACTTCCGCCGCGTCGTGGCCGCGGCGCCCGGCGCGAGCGAGCAGTTCGCGGGCCTGGTCCGCGACCTCGACCCGCAGCTCAGCGTGGTGATCGCCAACCTGCTCACCACGTCCGACCTGCTCGTCACCCGCGTGGACGGCCTGGAGGAACTGCTCGTCAAGGCGCCGCGCGCGGTCGCCGCGGGCAACACCGTCCTGCGGAACGGGCGGCTCCGGTTCGGCATGGTCACCACCTTCTTCCAGCCGCTGCCCTGCACCCGCGGCTACGAGGGCACCCGCTACCGCAACGGCCTGGACACCTCGGCCGGGCCGCCGCTCAACACCGCCGCGCGCTGCGCGCTGCCCGCCTCGTCCGGCGTGGACGTGCGCGGACCCGCGAACGGCCCGTCCGGCGGCGTCCCCACCCCCGCCCGGCCCGGCTCGGTGCTGAGCGGCGCGGTGGACGCCTCGCTGCCCGGCGCGCTCGGCCTGCCCGGCCTGCCGTCCGGCGCGCCGACCGGGATGGCCGGGCTCCTCGGCATCCAGGGAGGGAACTGATGCGCCCGACCGCCCAAGTGCTACGCCCGGCCGCGCGGGTGCTGCTCGCGCTCGCCGTCGTGTTCCTCGGCTGGGCCGGCTGGTCGCTGTGGCAGGCCTACCGGTCCCCGCTCGGCGACCTCGGCAAGGACCGCGACACCGTGCTCCGCGTCGGGTCCGCGCAGGTCGCCGCGCTGAACAGCATGGACTGGACGCGTCCCGACGACGGCCTGAAGCGCTGGCAGGACGCCTCGACCGGCCCGCTCCGCGACCAGCTCCAGCGCGAGGCCGCCGCGGACAGGCAGAAGATCGTCCAGGGCCGGACGGCCGCCGCCGCGAGCGTGGACGCCGCCGCCGTCACCTCGCTGGACGACCGGTCCGGCGTCGCCCGGCTCGTCGCCGCCGTCCGGATCACGCTCACGCCGTCCGGCGGCGGCGCGCCGACCGTCCAGCGCAAGCGCTACGAGGCGGGCCTCGCCCGGACCCCGGCCGGCTGGCGGCTCCAGTCGCTCACCGTGATCCCGGTCAGCGCCCGCTAGGAAGGACCCCCGTGACCTCCATCGTCGAGATCGACGAAGAGAACGACGAAGCCGCCGAGGACCCCGCGCCGCGCCGCCGCCGTCCGTACCGGACGCTCGCGGTCGCGCTCGTGCTCGTCCTCGCAGGCTGCGGCCTGCTCGCGGCGCGCGGCAGCGTGGGCGGCGGCCACGCCTCGGCCAACCGCGCGCTGCTCGACACCGACGCGACGACCAAGGCGATCGGCGACGTCAGCGACGCCCTGACCAGGGTGTTCACCTACGGCCCCGACGACACCGCCACCGCCGAGCGCGCCGCCGCCGAGACCCTGACCGGACGCGCCGCCGCCGACTACCGGCGCCTGTTCTCGGTGGTGAAGCAGCAGGCGCCGGAGCAGCGGCTCGCGCTGCGGACCCGCGTCGTCCGGGCCGGGCTGGCCGGCCTCACCGGCCGCACCGCGCACCTGGTCGTCTTCCTCGACCAGACCGCCACCCGCGCCGGGCAGCCGGCCGGCACCCCCGCCCCCGCGCAGCTCGCGGTCACCGCCGAACTGCGCGACGGGCAGTGGCGCATCAGCGCCCTCACGTCCCTCTGACCCTCCGGAGCCCGCCATGCCCGCCGAGACCACCTCCGAGACCCCGCCGGACGAGAGAACCGACCCGGAAACGAAGCCCGAGCCGAAGCCCGGAACCACGTCCGAGCCGAAGCCCGAAAAAGAGAAGACCGAGGCGGAGACGGCCTCCGCGTCCACCGGGCGGGACGTGCTGCGCCCGGTGTCCCTGGCCCTGTGCGCGGTCGCCGCGGTCGCCTTCGCCTGGACGTCCTGGACCTGGTACGACGCCGCCCACGACGACGCCCGGCACTACGCCGAACTGCGCGACCGCGTCCTGAACACGGCCGAGCAGGAGATCCAGAACCTGAACACCCTCGACTACCGGCAGGTGGACCGGTCGCTCAAGGCGTGGCAGGACTCGGCGACCTCCGACCTCTACCAGGACATCTCGCAGGGCCGCTCCCAGTTCGCGCAGCAGGTCCAGAAGGCGCAGACGGTGACGTCCGGAAAGGTCCTCGAAGGCGCGGTCACCGAGCTGGACGAGCACGCGGGCCGCGCCCGCGTCATCGTCGCCATCCAGATCACCGTGACGCCGCCCAAGGGCGACCCGGTGGTCAAGCGCAGCCGCCTCATCGGCGAGCTCACCCGCACGCCCGGCGGCTGGAAGATCAGCGCGCTCGGCCAGGCCCCCGTCGGAAGCTGAGGTCGCGATGCGCATCCCCCGACTCCCCGCCCTGCTCGCCGCCGCGACGATCGCCCTCGGCGCGGGCGCCGCCTGGGCGCACGCCGAGACCGGCTCGCTCCGCGGCACGCCCGCCGCCCGCAACGCCGCGCTCGCCGACGGCGCCCGGACCGCCGAGGTCAAGGGCCAGATCACCGAGGCCGCGAACACGCTGTTCTCCTACAACGCCGCCGCCCCGGCCAAGACCGACCAGGCCGCCAAGTCCCTCCTGGTCGGTCAGGCCGTCAAGCAGTACGACGCGATGCTCGCCGCCGTCCGCCGCGACGCCCCCGCCCAGAAGCTCGTCCTGACCACGACCGTCACGGACGCCGCCGTCCGCACTCTCCAGAACGATCGCGCCCGCCTGCTGCTCTTCCTCGACCAGCGCAGCGCCAGCGGCGCCACCGGCAAGTCCACCGACGTGGGCGCCATGCTCGCCGTGGACGCCGTCCGCCGCAACGGCCACTGGCAGATCGCCGCCCTCGACCCCCTCGGCGGCTCCTGACCCCCGCCCACGCTTTCCAGTCTCAGGCCCGGCCGGGTGCCGGGCCTGAGTCATGTCCGCGGCATGCCCGGGTGTCCGTGTTGCCGGTGTGACTCGTGGTGCGCACGGGTTGCGCGGTGCTGCATCTATGACCGGTAAAGCGTGCAACATTTTGCAATCAGGTCTTGCTCTGCTGATCGGTTCCGTCCTACCGTGCACGCACGCGAACCCCCCGAAAGGTGCACCTCATGCGCAAGACCAAGGCGTCGGCAGGGCTGCTCTCCCTGACCCTCGCCGGCGGCCTCGCCCTCGCGGCGTGCGGCGGATCCGGCGACGGCGGCGGCAAGGGCGGCGAGTTCACCTACTGGTCGATGTGGCGGCAGGAGGAACCGCAGGCCAAGGTGATCAAGGCCGCGATCGACCGGTACGAGAAGGACTCCGGCGCCAAGGTCAAGGTGGTCTGGCAGGGCCGGGACATCCGCAAGAAGATCGGGCCCGCGATCGCCGCCAACCAGGCCCCCGACCTCTGGGACAACGGCGCGGACGTGATCTTCTCCAACACGGTGAAGAACGGCCAGGCCGCCGACCTGTCCTCGGTGTACGACGCGCAGGTGCCGGGCGAGGGCAGGAAAGTCTCGGACGTCATCACCGCCAAGTACACCGCCACGCTGCCCGCCGGGCCGGACGGCGGCAAGAAGTGGATCGTCCCCTACGAGCTGGTCTCGGCGAACCTGTTCTACGACGCCGCCGACCCGGCGCTGGCCGACGCGTCCAAGGTCGCCACGCTGGACGACCTGACCAGGCTCTGCGACGCGCTCAAGGCCAAGGGCAAGGCGTGCTTCACCACCGAGGGGGACGACGGCTGGTCCAGCTCGCTGTGGCTGGACTACCTGCTCGCTCGGGAAGGCGGCAGCCTCGGCAAGATCTCTGCCGACAAGTCCGGCGCGGGCTGGGACTCCCCGGCGGTGCTCGCCGCCGCGCGCAACGTGGAGAAGCTCGTCAAGGCCGGTTACTTCCTCAAGGGGTACGACGCGTCCAAGCTGCCGGCGCAGGAGACCAACTGGGCGCAGGGCAAGGCCGCGTTCTTCCTGAACGGGTCGTGGGTGGACGGCGAGACCGCCACCCAGCGCTCGCCGAAGTTCACGTTCGCCGCGATCAACTTCCCGGCCGCCAGGCCCGGCGGGCCCGCCGAGGCGAACGCGATCATGTTCGGGTTCTCGGTGCCCAAGCGCGCCAAGCACGCGGACGCGGCGAAGAAGTTCATCGCCGACTTCGTGAAGAAGGACAACCTGTCCGGCATCGCCACCGAGGCCAAGAACATCACCCCGCGCGACGACATCCCGGCCCCGGCGGAGCTGGCCGACGTCCAGAAGATCCTGCAGAAGAACCCGTCCCGGGCCATGCAGGACAACATGGACGGCGACTACGGCGACAAGGTGCTCTACCCGGCGTGGCTCGACCTGCTGCACGGCAAGTCCTCGCCCGAGCAGTTCGTCGCGGCCGTGAAGAAGGCCCACGAGACCTACGTGAAGGCCACCGGCTGATGCCTCGGTCAATGGCTGTGACCGTGCCCGCCCCCGCCCGGACCCGTGGGTCCCGGGCGGGGGCGTCCCGCCGTTCCGGCGCCGGACGCGACCCGCTGGAGCGGCAGGAGCGCCGCCTCTTCTGGCCGTTCGCCGCGCCCGCGCTGCTGTTCTACGCCGCGCTGTTCCTCGTCCCGATCGCCTACACGGTCTACATCAGCCTGTACCGGTGGGACGGGATGGGGGAGAAGACCTGGAAGGGCTTCGGCAACTACCGGACCCTCGTCGACGACCCGACGTTCCACATCTCGCTGGAGAACACGCTGACGATCCTGGTCGTCGGCGGGCTGGTGACGTTCGGGATCGCGTTCGCGCTGACGCTGGCCCTGCGCGAGATGTGGGGGCGCATGTTCGCCCGCTCCACGCTGTTCTTCCCGTGCCTGGTGAACGCGATGGTGTTCGGCGCGTCCGCCGGGTTCATCTTCCACCCGTCCGGGCCGGTGAACACCGCGCTGCGCTGGGCCGGCGTGGACGACCCGCCGAAGTGGCTGTCCACCGACAACTCGTTCAGCATGATCACCGCGATCGTGATCTGGTCGGCGACCGGCTACTACACCACGATCATCATGGCCGCCGTGGACCAGATCCCGCCCTACCTCTACGAGGCCGCCGAGCTGGAGGGCGCGGGCGCCTGGCGCAAGTTCTGGCACATCACGCTGCCCCTCTCCTGGGACGTGGTGTCGGTCTGCGCCGTCCTCTGGACGGTCTCCTCGGTGAAGATCTTCGAGATCGTGCTGCTGTTCGGCACCGCCAACACCAACCCGTCGGTCAAGTCGTGGACGACGGCGATGTACGTGTACCAGTCGGCGTTCCCGCAGAGCGCGGTGCCGAAGCTGGGCCTCGCCGCCGCCGCGGCGATCGTCAGCCTGCTCATGGTGGCCGTGTTCACCGCCGTGCTGCGGCGGCTGATGCGCCGCGACCCGATCCAGTTCTAGGAGCCCCCCGTGCAGAGTCTCCCGCGGCGCGTCGCGCCGCTGAGGATCGTCGGCCGCGGCCTGGTCTGGCTGCTGGTCGCGATCACGCTGTTGCTGCTCGCGTGGGTGTTCCTCACCGCCCTGCGCGACACCAGGGACATCTTCGAGCACCCGTTCGGCCTGCCGACCTCGCCGCGCTGGCACAACTTCGCCAAGGCGTGGAACGAGGGCGGCTTCTCCAAGGCCGCGCTGTCGAGCGTGTACGTCGCGACCGTGGCGTCCGTGCTGGCGATCGTGCTGTCCGCGCCGTGCGCGTACGCGCTGGTGCGCCGCCGCAACCGGGCGTCCAACGCGCTGACGATGGTGTTCGCGATGGGACTCGGCGTGCCGGGGCAGGTGCTCGTGGTGCCGCTGTTCGTCGGCCTGTCCAAGGCGCAGCTCACCAACAGCTACACCGGCCTGATCCTGGTCTACACGGCGCTCGCGCTGCCGTTCACCGTCTTCCTGCTCACCGGGTTCTTCGCCAGCGTGCCGCGCGTGCTGGAGGAGGCCGCCGCGATCGACGGCGCGTCCGGTGTGCGGACGTTCGTCCAGGTCGTCCTGCCCGTCGTGCGCGGCGGGCTGATCACCGCGTTCCTGCTCCAGTTCATCGCCAACTGGAACGAGACGCTGTTCGCGGTCGTGCTGATGCAGGGCGACAAGGGCACGCTGCCCGTCGCGCTGATCGGGTTCGTCCAGTCGCAGCAGTTCAGCGGCATGGACTGGGGCGCGCTGTTCGCCGGCATGACCATCATCCTCGCCCCGCTGGTCGCCCTGTTCTCCTGGCTCGGCACCCGCATCATCCAGGGCATGACCGTCGGAATCGGGAAGTGATGGCGAGTCGGGAAGCGATGGCGAGTCGGGAAGTGATGGAGCTCCGCCTGGAGACCGTGCGCGTCCCCGCGGCCCTTCCGGGCGCGGGGACGCTCCCCATGGTGCACCGGCCCGCGCCCGTGTCGGCGCCGCCCACCGAGATCGCCGAGGCGGACCCGGAGATGGCCGCGCAGCTGGTGTACGGCAAGCCGCCGACGCTGCTGCCCTACACCCGGCAGGACGGCTACGACCGGCGGCGGACGCTCCGGGAGATCCCGTCGGTGGTCCTGGAGAACGACGTGCTGACCGCGACGTTCCTGCCCGGCCTCGGCGGACGGCTCTGGTCGCTCGTCCACCGGCCGTCCGGGCGGGAGCTGCTGCACCGCAACCCGATCCTGCAGCCCGCGAACCTGGCGCTGCGCGACGCGTGGTTCGCCGGGGGAGTGGAGTGGAACCTCGGCACGACCGGGCACTGGCCGCTGACCTGCGAGCCGCTGCACGCCGTCCGGATGACCGCGCAGGACGGCACGCCCGTGCTGCGCATGTACGAGTACGAGCGCCAGCGCCGCCTCACGCTGGTCATCGACGCGTGGCTCCCTGGACGTTCGCCCGTCCTGTACGTGCGGGTGCGGATCCGGAACGCGTGCGAGGAGGAGACGCCGGTCTACTGGTGGTCGAACATCGCCGTCCCCGAGGCCCCGGACGTGCGCGTCCTCGCGCCCGCCGACGACGCGTTCTACTTCGGCTACGAAGGTTCGCTGCGCCGCGTCGGATTCCCGCTCCTGGACGGCGTGGACCGCAGTTACACGACGCGCGTGAAGGGTTCGGCCGACTACTTCTTCGACATCCCCGACGGACGCCGTCCCTGGATCGCCGCGCTGGACGGCGAGGGACGCGGGCTCGTCCAGGCGTCCACGGCCCGGCTGCGCGGGCGCAAGCTGTTCCACTGGGGGACGGGCGCGGGCGGTGATCGCTGGCAGGAGTGGCTGAGCGGCCCGGACGCGCGCTACCTGGAGATCCAGGCCGGGCTCGCCCGCACGCAGCTCGAACACCTGCCGATGCCCGGCCGGACGACCTGGCAGTGGACGGAGGCGTACGGCCTGCTGGAAGCCGACCCCGAGCGCGTCCACGGGACGTGGGAGCAGGCGCGCACGGCCGCCGCCGAGGCGCTCGAACGCCTCGTCACGCTCGACGATCTGGAACGGGCGTCGCAGGCCGCGGTGGGGCATCCGGAGCGGGCGCTCGCGCACGGTTCGGGATGGCTCGCGCTGGAGGTCGCCGCGCGTGCCGAGCTGCCCGATCCGGGACTGCCGCCCGGCGAGGTCGGCGACGAGCAGCGGCCCTGGCTGGAGCTGCTCAGCAGTGGAACGCTCCCGGCGAGCGAACCGCCGGCCGCCGCGATCGTCGGCCAGGCGTGGCGCGGGCTGCTGGAGGGGCACGCCGAGGACTGGCACGCGCTCTACCACCTGGGACTCGTCCGCCTCGCCGACGACGAACCGGACGCGGCGCGATCCGCCTGGAAGCGCTCGCTGGAACTGCGCCGGACGCCATGGGTGCTGCGGGCGCTCGGCCAGGTGGACGGCGACGCCGACCTGCTGGTCGAGGCGTACGCGCTGCTTCCCGAGTCGCGCCCGTTCGCCGTGGAAGCGCTGACGATGCTGCTCGGCACCGATCGTCCCGGCGACGCGCTCGCCCTGATCGACGGCCTCGGCGAGCCGCTCCGCGCGCTCGGCCGCGTCCGGCTGCTGGAAGCTCGTGCCGCGGTCGCGACCGGGGATCTGCCTCGTGCGCGCGCGATCCTGGACGCCGGCCTGGAGGTGGACAACCTCAAGGAGGGCGAGGTCTCACTAGACGCCCTCTGGGAGGCGGTCTACCCGGATCGTCCCGTCCCCAGTGATTACGACTTCCGCATGTTCTCCGCGTAGAGGAACGTTAAAAGGCGGCGGCCCTTTCGGACCGCCGCCTTCTGGCGTGCTGAAGGATCAGCAGCCGTGGCTGAGCTGGTGGGCGCCCACGTCGGGCGCGCAGGTGCGGGGCACGTGGTTGCCGAAGTAATCGCGTCCGCCGTTGCCGACGATCGGGAGGCCGGCCCGCTGCGCGGCCGAGCCGGGCAGGATGCGGTAGTCGGCTGGGCGCGTGCCGCCGGGGGCGGCCAGCCGCACGGGACCGGTGATCGTCCCGGTCGCCCCGGACGGCGCGGAAAGCCCGTTCAGCAGGTTGTTCTGGATCCGGTAACCGCCTGACATCAGCTTGAACGCCGCCGTCCCGGACCCCTGCTTCACGACGACGTTGTTGGCGAACGTGACGTTCCGGAGGTTGGTGTTGTTCTCGTTGACGACGTTCTGCGAGACGCCGTCGCCGATGTAGAAGGTGTTGTCGTAGATCGCGGCGCTGTCGATCGTCCCGCCGCAGTTCTCCACGCCGCGGAACCGGTCGTTCACGCTCACGTTGTAGCGGACGACCGCGTTCTTCACGGCTCCGTCGGCGTTGCAGAGCAGCAGGAAGCCGCCCTCGTTGTCGTGGCTGTAGTTGTACTGGAACACCGTGCCGTAGGCGTCCTGGTCGACGTCGAAGGCCATGCCGTCGCGCGTGGTGCGCCCGCCGGAGACCTCGTTGTGCTGGAGGACGACGTCGTCGGAGTTGTGCGTCCAGAGCCCGGCGCTGTAGCCCGCCGACCGCCTCTGGAAGCCGTCCACGCGGTTGCGCTCGACGATCGCGCCCGTCACGTCGGCGACCACGATGCCGTCGCCGCCGATGTCGGAGACGCGGTTGCCGCTCACCGCGACGCGCGTCCACGGGTGGTGGGCGCCCTTCGCGCCGCCGCCCCAGCCGGACCGGTTCCACGTCGAGAACAGGAAGATCCCGGACCGGTCGGCGCGCGCCACGGTGTTGCCGGTGATCCGCAGGTCGTCGAAGACGGTCGGGGTCGCCGTGCCCTCGACCCAGACCGTGATCCCGGCCGAGCCGCCGACGTCCTTGCTGTCGTCGCCGTTCACGTCGTGGACGTCCAGCCCCGACAGGACGATGTGCCGGAGCGTCCCGGCGTCCCCGCCGCTGACCCGCACGCCGCGCCGCTTGCCGGGCGTGCCGCCGGTGTTCGTCACCTCCAGGTTCCGGAGCTCCCAGTACTGCTGGTTGTGCAGGACGACCGCGTCCGGCGCGCCCGCCCCCGCGATGACCGGACGGGCCGTACCGCGCCCGTAGGCGTCCGTGCGGATCGGCGCGCCCTGGCGGCCCGAGCCGTGCGGGGCGAACGTTCCGGTGCAGGTCGCGCCGCGCTTGAACAGGATCCGGTCGCCCGGCCCGAAGGTGTGCGCGTTGACGGACGCGAGCGTGTTCCAGGGCGAGCGCGCGGTGCCGTGCCCGCCGGACGGCGCGGAGCAGTCCACGTAGTGATCCGCGCGGGACTGCGCGGAAGCGGAAGCGGAGGCGGAGGCGGAGGCGGAGGCGGAGGCGGAGGCGGGGAGGGCGCTGAGGGCCGTCGTGCCGAGGGCGGCGGCGCCGAGCGTGAGGACGAAGCGGGTGCGCATGCGGTCTCCGGGACGCGTGGGGCTGGATGATCGCAGCGTAGAGATGCTCGAAAGTGTGCGCAATACCTCACTTTCCATCAGCTACGAACAGCCTCTGGGGCCGTCTGACCGGTTTCGATCGGAACTGGTAAGTTAGTGATCGATAGGAGGTGAACCGTGACCGAAGCGGCGCAACCGCGCTTCGCGGCCGAGCGGCACGAGCGGCTGCTCCGGCTGCTGCGCGAACGCGGGGCGATGCCGCTCCACGCGCTCGCCGAGGAGCTGTCCGCGTCCGAGGCCACGGTCCGCCGCGACCTGCGCACCCTGGAGGCGCGCGGGCTGCTCGCCCGCAGCCGGGGCGGCGCTGCGCCCGTCGGCGGCCTCGCGCACGAGCCCACGCAGCGGGACAAGGCCACCGTCGCCGTGGCCGAGAAGGCCGCCATCGCCGAGGCGGCCGCCCGGCTCGTCGGCCCGGACGACGCCGTCGTGATCGGTCCCGGCACCACGACCCGGCAGCTCGCGCTGCGCCTGGCCGCCGTGCCCGGCCTCACGGTCATCACCAACTCGCTCGCCGTCGCCGAGGCGCTCGCCGACTCGCGCACCGCGCAGGTCGTGCTGACCGGCGGGACGCTCCGCGGCCCGATCCGCGCATTGGTCGGGGCCGAGACCGAGCGGTTCCTCGGGACCGTCCGCGTCCGGCACGCCTTCCTGTCCGGGAACGGGCTGACCGCCGAGCGCGGCCTGTCGACCCCGCACCTGGCCGTCGCCGCCGCCGACCGCGCGATCGCGGCGTCCGCCGAGCGGCCCGTCGTGCTCGCCGACCACACCAAGGTCGGCACGAACGCGCTGTTCCAGACCGTCCCGGCGGGACGCGTCGCCCACCTGTTCACCGACGCCGCCGCGTCCGCCGCCGAGCTCGACGCGCTCGCCGAGGCCGGCGTGACCGTCCACCGCACCTGAGGGAGCACCCATGCCGGACCCCGCCCGCACCTCGGTGAAGCTCGCCGACGGCCGCGAGCTGATCTACTTCGACGACGTGCCGGGCCTGGACCGGACCACCCCGGACCGGCGCGTCCTGCCGCCGTACGAGCCGCGGCCCGAGGTGCGGTTCGACCCGCTCACCGGCGAGCACGTCGTGATCGCCGCGCACCGGCAGACCCGCACCTTCCTGCCCCAGGCCGACGCCGCCGCGCGCGCCGCCTGCCCGCTCTGCCCGGGCCACCCCGACAGCGAGATCCCGGCGGACGGCTACCACGTCGCGATCTTCGAGAACCGGTTCCCGGCGCTCGGCGGACCGGCCGGCGGACGCTGCGAGGTCGTGTGCTTCACCGACGACCACGACGCCACGTTCGCCGGGCTGCCGTCCGAGCGCCTCGCGACCGTCGCCCGGGCTTTCGCCGACCGCACCCGCGAGCTCGGCGCGCTCCCGGACGTCGAGGAGGTCTTCATCTTCGAGAACCGGGGCGCGGAGATCGGCGCGACGCTCTCGCACCCGCACGGGCAGATCTACGCCTTCCCCTACCTGACGCCGCGCACGGAACGGATCCTCGCGCAGGACCGCTGCGTGCTCTGCGACATCGTCCGGCGGGAGGCGGACGGCGAGCGGGTCATCGCCCAGACCGCGAACTTCGTCGCGTTCGTCCCGCACGCCGCGCGGTGGCCCTACCAGGCGCAGATCGTCCCGCGCGAGCACGTCCCGGACGTCACCGCCCTCGGCGACGCCGAGTCCGTCGAGCTGATGCGCCTCTACGCGGACGTCCTCGGACGGTTCGGACGCCTCTACGACAAGGCCGTCCCGTACATGGCGGGCTGGCACCAGGCCCCGCCCGCCGCGCGCGACCGCGCCCACCTGTGGGTCGAGGTCTACACCCCGCAGCGGACGGCCGACAAGCTCAAGTACCTCGCCTCGGTCGAGACCGGAACGGGCGCGTTCCTCAACGACGTCCGCCCGGAGGACGCCGCCGAACGCCTCCGCACGGCCTGACCGGACCCGCGCTACCGGACCTCTGCTACGAGCCTGCGCTACCAAACCTGCCCTACCGAGCCCGCGCTACTGGACCCGCGCCGCCGGGTCCGTGCTGCCGGGTCCGTGCTGCCGGGTCCGCGCTAGTCGACGGCGGTCGGCGCGTGCCGGACGAACGCCTCGACCGACGCGATGTGCGAGGCGGCGACCGCCGCCGCCCGCGACGGGTCCCGGTCGCGCAGCGCCTCGTAGATCGCCTCGTGCTCGTGCAGGCTCTGCCCGAAGGCGCCGCGCTCCAGCCGCCCGCGCTTCACCCGCGCGCGCAGCGTCCGGCTGCCGAGCGCGGTGCAGAACGCGGCCAGCACCGCGTTGCCCGACGCCCGCACCATGATCTCGTGGAACCGCAGGTCGGCCGCTATCGCCGCGTCCAGGTCGCCGTCCCCGGCCTGCGGGTCGTGCCGCATCACCTCCAGGCAGGCCGCGAGCTCGGCCAGCTCGGCGGCGGTGATCCGGCTCGCCGCCTGCGCGGCGGCGGACGCCTCCAGCACCCGCCGCACCGCCAGCAGCTCCAGCGCCGTGGCGTCCGGCGACAGCTCGACCAGCGTGGACACCGCGTCCAGCAGCAGGTGCGGCGCGAGGCTCGTCACGTACGTGCCGTCCCCCTGGCGGGCCTCCAGCACCCCGACCAGCGTGAGGGCGCGGATCGCCTCGCGCAGCGAGCTGCGCGACACGCCGAGCCGGACCGACAGCTCCCGCTCGGTGGGCAGGCGCTCCCCGGGCGCGAACTCGCCGCCCACGATCATCGCCTTGATGCGTTCGATGGCGTCCTCGGTGACCGAGGTCCGGACAGGTGCGACCACTCGAGCGATCCTACGAGCCCGCGCCGCCGATCCGGCCGTGGAGGTCGCGCAGCACGCCGATCTCGGCCGAGTGGTGGACGAACTCGTCGAGCACGTGCAGGGCGACGTCCAGGGCGGACTTCTCGGCGTGGGCGAAGAACGCCGGCCCGGCGGCGCGCCACCAGTCGTCCGGCGCCAGCGCGCCGAGCGGCTCGCGCCAGTGCCGCCGGTAGGCGTCCTCCAGGAGCGCCGTGCCGCCTTCGGCGGTGCCTTGGAACTCCACGTCGTCGAGGGTGATGTTGCGGCCGTGGAACAGGCGCTCGCCGTAGTCGACGAAGGCCAGCGCGACGTGGCCCATCCGCCAGGCGATGGTCGGGATCGGGACGGGGTCGGGCGCGGGGCCGCCGCCGCCCTCGCCGTCGATCTGCCAGCGGCCGGACGCGTCGGGACGCAGCGTCCAGCCGTCCGGGACGGGCTCCCAGAGGTACTCGGCGTCGGTGAGGCCGTCGAGGCGGTCACGGGTGCGCCGCCAGGCGTAGTCGAACTGCGCGGTGATCGATTCCTGGACTGAGGCCATGCACCATCATGATCCGGACAGGGCGCACGGTCATCCGGTTTTCGGAATTCGCCATTCCCGAGAGCGCCCGGCTGTTTTCGGGCATGGCGAGTCGGCCTCGTTATGGCGAACGCAGTCTCACTGGGGAAACGGATCCGAACGGGTCCCGGTTCAATCCGGTCCGCTGCTGGTCAGCGGGGTGGTCGCGGGGATGACCGCGTTCCAGCATTCGAGGACGAGAGCTTTTCCCCGTCGGCTCGGAGGTTCGGCCGTGCGCAGTTACACGAGTTACGCTACGGAGTTCATCGGGACGTTCTTCCTGGTCCTCACGATCGGCTGCACCGTGTTCGGCAAGGCGGCGATGGCGCCGCTCGCGATCGGGGCGGTGCTGATGGTCATGGTGTTCGCGGGCGGCCACATCTCGGGAGCCCACTACAACCCGGCGGTCACGCTGGCCGTCCTGCTGCGCGGCCGGATCGGGCCCGTGGACGCGGCCGCCTACGCCGTCGTGCAGATCGTCGGCGGCATCCTCGGCGCGCTCACCGCCAAGTACCTGGTGAACCCCGGACACGTGACGGCGCTGTCGCCGTCCGGACGCGCGATCGGCGTCGCGCTCCTCGCCGAGGGGCTGTTCACCTTCGCGCTCGCCTACGTCGTGCTGAACGTCGCGACGAGCCGCGACCAGGCGGGCAACGGGTTCTTCGGCCTGGCGATCGGGTTCACCGTCGCGGCCGGGGCGTTCGCGGTCGGCGGGCTCTCCGGCGGCGCGTTCAACCCGGCGGTCGCGCTGGCCGCCGCGTCCGGCGGGCTGTTCGCCTGGTCCAAGATCTGGATCTGGCTGCTCGCCGACCTCGCCGGGGCGGCCGTCGCCGCCGCCGTGTTCCTGCTGCTCAACCCGGAGGACCGGGCCGACGAGCAGCCCGCGGCGGCGCGCGAGGCCGCCAGCCCGGCCGAACCCGCCGCGACGTGACCGCGACGTGACCGCGCCGTCCGCAGCCACCGGAAAGGGCACCATGGTCCGCATCGCCAGGGACATCGTCGAGCGCGCCGGCGTCGACGTGCCGGCCCTGATCGCCGCCCTCACCGACGCCGCCCGCGCCGAGCTGAGCGACTTCTATCGGTACGGGGTGCTCGCCGCGCACCCGCTCGCCGGGATGGACGGCCCCTTGCGGCAGATCGTCCAGGACGTCCGGACCGAGGACCGGCACCACTTCGACGCGCTCGCCGCCCGCATCTGCGAGCTGGAGGGCCGCCTGCCCGACGACCTGTTCGGCTTCGTCCGGCCCGCGCCGCCGCCGTCCGCGGCGGACCCGGTCGCCGAGCTGCTGGTCGCCGAGCGGCGCGCCATCGAGACCTACACCCGGCTGTGCGAGCGCACGGCCGGGCGCGACCACCGCACCCACGACCTGGTGCGCGCCCTCCTCAACGAGGAGCTGGAGCACCGCGCCTGGTTCGCCGAGTACGCCGGGATCGACTCCGGCGCCGAACCGCGCTTCCGTGCCGGCTTCCGCGGCCGTTCCCCGTACCTGCCGCGCACCGGCCCCGAGCCGTCCGCCTGAGCCGTCCGCTCCGAGCCGTCCGCCTGAGCCGTCCGCTCCGAGGCGTCCGCCTGAGCCGTCAGGCCCGAGGCGTCCGCGTGAGGTGTCAGCCGACCAGGTCGTGGCGGGCGGCGTGGACGGCGAGCTGGACCCGGTTCTGGCAGCCGGTCTTGGTGAGCAGGCTCGCCAGGTGCGTCTTGACCGTGGTGACGCCGAGGTGCAGCCGCGCGGCGATCTCGGCGTTCGCCAGGCCCTCGGCGACCAGCGCGAGCACCTCACGCTCCCGGTCGGTGAGGTCGGGCGCGGGGATCTCGGGCCCGGCCGTCCGCGCGTCGCGGGCGGCGACCGCCTGCTCGACCAGGCGGCGCAGGGCGCGCGGGCTGAACGGGGTGTCGCCCGCCGCCGCGCGCCGCACCGCGTCCAGCAGCTGCGCGGGCTCGACGTCCTTGGCGAGGAACCCGCGCGCGCCCGCCGCCAGCGCCGGGTACAGGTGGTCGTCGTCGTCGAACGTGGTCAGGACGACCACGACCGTGCTCGGCCGGTCGCGCAGGATCCGCTCGGTCGCGACCGTGCCGTTCATCAGCGGCATCCGCAGGTCCATCAGGACCAGGTCGGGCGCGAGCCGCGCGGCCAGCCGGACGGCCTCGTGCCCGTCGGCGGCCTCCCCGACGACCTCCAGGTCCGGCGCGGAGTCGCAGAGCATCCGCAGCCCGGACCGGACGAGGTGCTGGTCGTCCACGATCATCAGCCGGATCACGCGGCGGCCCCCGCCGGGAGCAGCGCGGCCAGCCGCCAGCCGCCGCCGGACGGCCCGACCGTGAGCGTCCCGCCCGCCAGCTCGACGCGTTCCCGCATCCCCGGCAGGCCGTGCCCGGACCCCTCGGCGGGCGCCCCGCCGGGCAGGTCGTTCTCCAGCTCCACCCGCACCCGGCCGCCGCCGTCGGCCGCGACCTCCAGCCGGACGGCCGCGCCCGGCCCCGCGTGCTTCACCACGTTCGTCATCCCCTCCTGGACGAGCCGCAGCACGGTCAGCGCCCGCACCGCGTCGAGCCGGGTCAGCTCCGCGCCGACCTCGGCGTCCACCTTCAGCCCCGCGCGCTCGGCCCGGTCGACGATCCCCGCGAGCGCGGCGGGCAGGTCGCCGGGATCGGTCATCAGCGCGCCGAGGTCGCGCCCCGGATCGGCGCGCAACGCGGCGAGCAGCCGCCGCAGGTCGGCGAGCGCCGTCGTCGCGCTGCCGTGCACGTCGTCCAGCACCTCCGCGACCCGCCAGTCCGCCCCGCCCCCACCCGCCCGAACCCCGCCCGCCCGAGCCCCGCCCGCCGCGTCCGCCCGAGCCGCGTCCGCTGCGTCCGCCCGAGCCGCGTCCGCTGCGTCCGCCCGAGCCGCGTCCGCCGCGTCCGCCCGAGCCGCGTCCGCTGCGTCCGTCCGAGCCGCGCCCGCCGCGCCCGCCCGAGCCCCGCCCGCCGCGCCCGCCCGAGCCGCGCCCGTCGCGTCCGCCCGAGCTGCGTCCGCTGCGCCTGGCCGAGGCGCGTTCACCGCCCCTGCGGGGAGTTCGTCGGCCACCCCCGCGTCTGGGACCGGACGGTTGGCTTCGGCGAAGACGTGCCGGGCGACTCCGACGCGGAGGACGATCGACGCCATGTGGTGGGCCACGATGTCGTGCAGTTCGCGGGCGATGGCGGTGCGTTCGGCCATCCGCGTGGCCTCCTCGGCCAGCTCGCGGCGCCGTTCGGCCTCGGCCGCGCGCTCGCGCGCCGCCCGCGCCTCGTTCTCCACCGAGCGCAGGTAGGCGGCCAGCAGCACCGGCAGGGCCAGCATGACCGTGCCCTTGTAGGCGAGCGAGGCGATGTCCTGCGGAGCCTCGCCCGCCCACATCGCCGTGTACCCGGCGGCGAGCGCGGTGAGGGCGAGCGCCGCCGAGCGTCCGTCGCGGCGCAGCGTCACCTCGAACACGGCGACGCTCGCGCCGACCTTCTCCACGACCGGCGCGCCCGACCCGTACCGCGCGGCGAGCACCAGCAGGACGGGCTGGACGAACGCCGCCGCCATCGGCCACCGCACCGCCGCGAGCAGCACGCCGAGCGAGGCGGACGCGATCGAGCAGTCCACGAGGGCGTGCGGGTCGCCCGGCCCGCGCATCAGCAGCAGGTAGCCGACCGCGCAGGCCACCACCAGCAGGCGCGCCACCCGCCCGCGTCCCCAAGTCCCGGCCACGGGTCGAGCCTAAACCGGGCGGAACGGGCGCGCGCTCCTCCGCCGGAACGACCCGTCCTCCTCCACCCGGCCGCCCGCGCGGCTCCGCGCGCCGCCACGACCGGGCCAGATGGCCGCCGCGTTCCGGCCCCCGGGCCGCCACGGCCGGGCCAGCGGGCCGCCGGGTCCGGGCCAGCGGGCCGCCGGGTCCGGGCCAGCGGGCCGCCGCGGTCGGGCCACTAGGGCGCCACGGCCGGCCACTGAGTCGCCGCGTCCGGGCCACCGGGTTGGCGCGTCCGGCCGCCGAGCCGCCACGACCGGGCCAGATGGCCGCCGCGTTGCGGCCACCGGGTCGCGGGGACGGGCCTTTCGGGCGAGGCGCGGCGCGCGGTGCGCTCGCGACGCTGGCCGGCATGACTGACACGACGATGTTCGTCGCGCTGGGCCGGTTCGCGGCTCGGCGGCGGCACTGGGTAGCGGTCGCCGCCGTGGCGTTCGCGGTGTTCGCGGGGGTCTGGGGGACCGGCGTGTTCGGCTCGCTGACGGGCGGTGCGGGTTTCGACGACCCGAACAGCGACTCGGTCGCCGCTGACAAGATCCTCAAAGGCCCCCTCGGACGCCACGCGCCCGACGTGGTCGTCCTGTACGACGCGGGAACGCGCACCGTGGACGATCCGGGCGTCGCGGCGTCCATCCGCAGGGCCGTGGACGCCGTCCCGCGCACCGGCGTCGCCGACCTGCGCACGTTCTGGTCCACCGGCGATCCGGCGTTCGTGTCCCGCGACCGGCGCGCGACGTACGTGACCGTCCGCTTCGCGTCGGGCGACGACCAGGAGCGGGTGCAGGCGCTGAAACGGATCGAGCCGGCGTTCTCCGCGCCCGGCACGACCGTGCGGTTCGGCGGCGTGACCTCGATGACCGAGCAGGTCAACGCCCGCGCGAGCCGGGACGTCGCGCGGGCCGAGAGCGTCTCGATGCCGCTGCTGGCCGTCCTGCTGGTGGTGGTGTTCGGCAGCCTCGTCGCGGCGTCGCTGCCGCTGGCGGTCGGCGGGCTCGTCGCGCTCGGCTCGTTCGCGGTGCTGCGGGCGGTCACGTTCTTCACCGACGTCTCGACGTTCTCGATCAATGTGGTGACGATCCTGGGGCTCGGCCTCGCGATCGACTACGGCCTGCTGATGGTCACCCGGTTCCGGGACGAGCTGCGCGCCGATCCGGGCGACCTCGACGGCGCGGTCGCCCGGACGGTCGCGACGGCGGGCCGGACGGTCGCGGTGTCCGGGCTGCTCGTCGCGGTGTCGTTCGCCGGCTTGACGATCTTCCCGTCCCGGTTCCTCGGCTCGATGGGGTACGCGGGCGCGGCCGTCGTCGTGTTCGCGGTCGCCGGTTCGCTGACCGTGCTGCCCGCGCTGCTGCGTTTCGCCGGGCACCGGGTGAACGCGCTCCGCGTCCCGCTGCCGAGGACCCGCAGGCCCGGCGAGCGCTGGTACCGGGCGGCCCACCTCGTCATGCGCCGCCCGCTGCTCAGCACGGTCGGGCTGGTGGCGGTGCTGCTCGCGCTCGGCGCGCCGTTCCTCGGCGTGAACTGGGCGCGCCCGGGCGACTGGGTGCTGCCGGCGAACGCGGACGCCCGCGTCGTGACCCGCGAACTGGGCGACCGCTTCGCCGCCGACCCGGCCAGGCAGATCACCGCCGTGGTCGAGGGCACCGGGGACCGGGCGGCCCTCGACGCCTACACCCGCCGCCTCGCCGGCGTCCCGGGCGTGCGCAGCGCCGCCGTCACCGGCACCCGCGGTGAGCAGGCGCGCATCTCCCTCGGCTACGCGTTCGACCCGATGTCCCGCGAGGCCGCCCGCACGGTGAAGGAGCTGCGTGCGACGCCGCCACCGCCGGGGACGAAGGCGCTGTTCACGGGCATGCCCGCGTCCCGCGTGGACATCGTCCACATGATCGGCGCGCGCGTGCCGTGGATGCTCGCGTTCGTCGCGCTGGTGACGTTCCTGGTGCTGTTCGCGGCGTTCGGCTCGGTCGTCCTGCCGGTCAAGGCGATGCTGCTGAACCTGCTGTCGCTGTCGGCCGCGTTCGGCGCGATCAAGCTGGTCTTCCAGGACGGATGGCTCTCCGGCGTGCTCGGCTTCACCCCGGTCGGCGCGGTGGACGCCGACTTCCCGGTGCTGATCGTCGCGATCGCGTTCGGCCTCGCCGTGGACTACGAGGTGTTCCTGCTCGCGCGGATCCGCGAGGAGCGCGCCCGCGCCGCCGACCCGGCCGAGGCGATCGCGGCGGCCGTCCGGCGGACCGCGACGGTGATCAGCAGCGCGGCGCTGCTGATGGTCGTGGTGGTGGCCGGGTTCCTGGCGTCCGGGATCCTGTTCATGCAGGTCATCGGCGTCGGGCTGATCCTGGCCGTGGTCGTGGACGCGACCGTCGTGCGCGGCCTGCTGGTGCCCGCCGCTATGCGCCTGCTGGGGGAGTGGGCGTGGTGGTCGCCGGGACGGCGCTCGCCTCGTGCAGCAGCGCCGCCAGCCGTTCCGGAGAGTCCGCCGGCCCGGCCGTGAGGACGGTCCCGGACGCGTCGGCGAGCACCGCGTAGGGCGGCAGCGGCAGGCCGTTCGCGTCGAACACGTCCGGATCGACGATGACGGGGAGCCCGCCGCGACGGAGTGCGGCGGACTCTTCGAGCGAGGTCACCACGACGACCCGCACGTGTCCGGCGGCCTCGGCGAAGGCGGGCAGCGCGTCCAAGCAGGTACCGCACGTCGGCGCGACCAGCGCGAACAGCGTCGTCTCGCCCTGCGCGGCGGCCCCACCGGCCAGGACGAACGGTTCCCCGACCCGAGGCCCGCGTCCGCCCCCTTCGCCAACCCTCCGCACCGGGACCGGACCCGGCCTGAGCACGAGCCCGAGCCCCGCGACGGCCGACACGTACACGAAGGCGAGCGGCAGCTCGGAGACCGGGAACCCCAGCGCGTCCCCCGAGCCGAATCCTCGCGCGGGCTCCGGCGCGGAGCCCGTCATGACCGAGAGCGTGAGCATCGCGCTTGTCCGGGCCACGCTCACCGGTCCGACCAGGGTCGTCCGCCCCGGACGTCCGAAACATCCGCAGGCCACCCGCAGCCCGCGGCGCAGCACCGAGACCTGCGCCAGCAGCAGGCCGAGGAAGAGCGCGGCGGCCAGCCCGGACCCGAGCCGCCGCGCCGGAGGCAGGACGACCAGCGCCGCGACCGCGATCTCGGCGACGATCACCGCCCAGGCCGTCGGCGCGGCCAGGCGGGGCGGTACCAGCCGGTATCCGGAGACGGCGCGCGCGAGGCCGCGCGGATCGCGGAGCTTGCCGAGCGCGGCGGCGGCCAGCACCGCGACCAGCGCCGGTCCGGCCGCGCCGAGAACGAGCGTGCCCATCCGCCTTCCACCCCCTCCGAACGGGCCATGCTAAACCAGCGCCACCGAGCTGCCGTAATGTGAGGATCATGGACTCAGCGGGGGGCGCCGGGGCCGGTCCGGCGGGCGCCGGGGCCGCTCCGGCGGGGGCCGGTCCGGGCGGCGCCGGGGCCGCTCCGGCGGGGACCGGTCTGGGCGGCGCCGGGGCCGCCGATCCGTGCGTGCGCGTGCGGGGCGCGCGCGAGCACAATCTGCGGAACGTGGACGTCGCCGTCCCGCGCGACGCGCTGGTGGTGTTCACCGGCGTGTCCGGGTCGGGCAAGTCGTCGCTGGCGTTCGGCACCCTGTACGCCGAGGCGCAGCGCCGCTACCTGGAGTCGGTCGCGCCGTACGCGCGGCGGCTGCTGCACCAGGTCGGCGCGCCGGACGTGGACGAGATCACCGGCCTGCCCCCGGCGGTCGCGCTCGGCCAGCGCCGGTCGGTGCCGTCCTCCCGGTCGTCGGTCGGGACGGTCACCGCGGTGTCGAACTCGCTGCGCATGCTCCTGTCCCGCGCGGGCGACTACCCGCCGGGCGCCGAGCACCTGGACTCCGACGCGTTCTCGCCGAACACCCCGGTCGGCGCCTGCCCGAACTGCCACGGGCTCGGCGAGGTCCACGACGTGACCGAGGAGTCGCTGGTCCCCGACCCGTCGCTGTCGATCCGCGAGGGGGCCGTCGCGTCCTGGCCGGGCGGCTGGATGGGCAAGAACCTGCGCGAGATCCTCGAAGAGCTCGGCGTGGACGTGGACAGGCCGTGGCGCGACCTGCCGAAGGAGCGCCGCGACTGGATCCTGTTCACCGACGAGCAGCCCGTCGTGACCGTCCACCCGGTGCGCGAGGCCCACCGGCGGCAGGGCACCTACAAGGGCACCTTCCACAGCGCCAAGCGGCTCGTCCTGCGCGCGTACGCCGAGTCCAAGAGCGAGAAGCGCCGCGAGAAGGCGGCGAGCTTCATGACGAGCGCCGTGTGCCCGGTCTGCCGCGGCAAGCGGCTGCGGCGCGAGGCCCTCGCCGTCACGTTCGCCGGACGCGACATCGCCGACCTGGCCGCGCTGCCGCTCGACGACCTCGCCGCCGTCCTGCGCCCGCACGCGCGCGGGACGGGCCCGGCCGCCGTCCTGTCGCGCGACCTCATCGGACGCATCGAGGTGCTGTCCGAGCTGGGCCTCGGCTACCTCAGCACCGCGCGTTCCAGCACGACGCTGTCGAGCGGCGAGCTGCAACGCCTGCGGATGGCGACGCAACTCCGCTCCGGCCTGTTCGGCGTCGTCTACGTGCTGGACGAGCCGTCCGCCGGGCTGCATCCCGCCGACACCGAGGCGCTGATGGCCAGCCTCCACCGGCTCAAGACCGCGGGGAACAGCCTGTTCGTCATCGAGCACGACCTGTCGGTGATGCGCCGCGCCGACTGGCTCGTGGACGTCGGCCCCGGTGCGGGCGTCCACGGCGGGTGCGTCCTGCACAGCGGCCCGGTCGAGGACCTGCGCGACGTCCCGGAGTCGGTGACGCGCCGGTACCTGTTCGGAGAGGCGAAGCGGCCCGAGCACACCCCGCGCACACCGAAGGGGTGGCTGCGCCTGCGCGGCGTCACCCGCCACAACCTGCGGAACCTCGACGTGGACGTCCCGCTCGGCGCGTTCACCGCGCTCACCGGCGTCTCGGGATCCGGGAAGACGAGCCTGCTGGACGCCATCGCCGACGCCCCCGACGCCGGACGCGTCGTCCGAGTCGACCAGAAGCCCATCGGACGCACCCCGCGTTCCAACCTCGCGACCTACACGGGCCTGTTCGACACCGTCCGGAAGCTGTTCGCCGACACCGACGAGGCGAAGGCGCGCGGCTACGACGCCGGGCGGTTCTCGTTCAACGTCGCGGGCGGGCGCTGCGAGAACTGCCAGGGCGAGGGTTACGTCTCGGTGGAACTGCTGTTCCTGCCCAGCACCTACGCGCCGTGCCCGGTGTGCGGCGGCGCGCGCTACAACCCCGAGACGCTCCAGGTGACCTACCGGGGCGTGAACATCGCGCAGGTCCTCGACATGACCGTGGACGAGGCCGGCGACTTCCTCGCGGACGTCGCCCCGGCGGCCCGGTCGCTGCGGACGCTGCGCGCCGTCGGCCTCGGCTACCTGCGGCTCGGCCAGCCCGCCACGGAACTGTCGGGCGGCGAGGCGCAACGGGTGAAACTGGCGTCCGAGCTCCAGCGGGCCCGGCACGGCGACACCCTCTACGTCCTGGACGAGCCGACCACCGGCCTGCACCCCGCCGACACCGAGGTGCTGGTCGGGCAGCTCCAGGCGCTGGTGGACGAGGGCGCGACCGTCGTGGTCGTCGAGCACGACATGGACGTCGTCGCGTCCGCCGACCACGTCGTGGACCTCGGGCCGGGCGGCGGCGCCGCGGGCGGCCGGATCGTCGCGCAGGGCACCCCGGCGGCCGTCGCCGCCGGGCCGGGACGCACCGCGCGCTACCTCTCCGCCGCCGTCCTTGGCAGCGGGTGACAAGCTTTCGCCCCGCGAGGCCCGTAGCCTCCTGAACGCTGGACCGATACAGCCGGGAGGGCCGATGCGGGCACGCGAGATCCGGGCGCTGGGCGACCTCGCCGGAACGGGGCTCGGCGGCGTCGCCGCCCGGGTCCAGGACCTGCACGAGAGCATCGCCGACCGGGTGTTCACCGAGGTCGGGCCGGTGTCCGCGCCCGTCCGCGCGGCCCATGACGGCATCGCGGGCGCGGTCTACGCGAGCGTCGCCGCGGCCCTCACCGCCGGCGGGCGCGCCGCCGGGGCGATCGCCGCCGTCCGCGCCGGGGACGACGCCGACGCCGACTCGGTGGCCGAGGCCCCGCGCGGACGCGTCGCGCAGGCGATCCTCAACGCCTGGTGCGGCGACGAGCTGGACCGCTCCGGAAGCCCGCTCGCGCTCGCGATGACCGTCCGCGCCGAGGGCAGGCCCGTGCGGCTGGAACCGGACGCGCTGGCCGAGGCCCACCCGGACGCGACCGGCCGCGTCGCGGTGTTCCTGCACGGGCTCAGCGAGACCGAGGGCGCGTGGTCCTACAAGTCGACCGCCCATTACGGACGTCCCGGCGTCACGTTCGGCCGCCGCCTGCGCGACGACCTCTTCTACACGCCCGTCTACATCCGCTACAACACGGGCCTGCGCGTCCACGACAACGGCCTGCGCCTGGACGAGCTGCTCACCGGGCTGATCGAGCAGTGGCCCGTCGAGGTCGAGGAACTGCTGCTCGTCGGGCACTCGATGGGCGGACTCGTCGTGCGCAGCGCGCTCGCCCAGTCCGGATCCGACTGGCCGACGCTCGTCCGCCACACCGTCACGCTCGGCAGCCCGCACCTCGGCGCGCCGCTCGAACGCGGCGCCGAGTACGCCGCCCGCACGCTCGGCCGCTGGCGCGAGACGCGCGCCGTCGCCGCCGTGATCGACGCGCGCAGCGGCGGGATCAAGGACCTGCGGCGCGGGACGCTCCTGGCGGGCGAGCACCGGCCCGTCCCGCTGCACGAGGGCGCGCGGCACTTCGTCGTCCTCGCGACCGTCGCGTCGCGCCCCGGGTCGCGCCTCGCCGACCTGCTCGGGGACGGCCTCGTCCAGCCGGACAGCGCGTGCGGCGACACCCGCGACGACCACCGGATGCCGTTCCCCGACGAGCACGTCCGCCGCCTGCCGCGCCTGCACCACTTCGACCTGCTCAACCACCCGCGCGTGTACGAGTGCCTGCACGGCTGGCTCGCCGACCGCGACACGGCCGGCGACGCGGCGAGCGAGACCGCCTAGCGCCTAGTCGTCGTAGTCGACGGCCAGCTCGTCGGTCTCCGGGAAGGACTGGCAGGTCAGGACGTAGCCGGCGGCGACCTCGGCCGGTTCGAGCGCGAAGTTGCGCCGCATGTGCACCTCGCCGGACGTCACCCGCGCCCGGCACGTCCCGCACACGCCGCCCTTGCAGGCGAACGGCAGGTCCGGGCGGACGAGCTGCGCCGATTCCAGGACGGTCCGGTCGCGGGGGAGCGCGGCGGTCGTGGACCGCCCGTCCAGGGTGATCGTGACCTGGCTGACCGGGCCCTCCGGCGCGGCGTCCTCGTGCCGCAGCGGCGCGACCGGCTCGTCCTCGGCGAAGAACAGCTCGCGGTGGACGCGCTCGTCCGGCACGCCGAGCCCGGCCAGGACGCGCCGGGCGTCCTCGACCATCCCGATCGGCCCGCACAGCCACCAGTGCGCGGCGTCGCGCAGGCCCAGACCCTCGACGAGCGCCGCGAACCGGTCGGCGTCGAGGCGTCCGGACAGCAGCTCGGCCTCGCGCGGCTCGCGGGACAGCACGTGCGCGATCTGGAACCGCGCGGGATGCAGGTCCTTCAGGTCGGCGAGGTCCTCGGTGAACATGACCGTGTCGGTGCGGCGGTTGCCGTACAGCAGCGTGACCCGCGCGTCCGGATGCGCGGCCAGCGCGGACGCCGCGATCGACAGCATCGGCGTCACGCCCGACCCGGCCGCGACCAGCACGTGGTGCGCGGGCTCGCCGAGGTCCGGCGTGAACGTGCCGGTCGGGCCCATGACCTCGACCTCGTCGCCCGCGCGCGCCGCGTTCACCAGCCACGACGAGAACAGGCCGCCCGGCACCTCGCGGACGCCGATGCGCGGCGGGCTCCCGGCGGGCGCGCAGATCGAGTACGAGCGGCGCTCGTCCCGGCCGTCCTCGACGCGGCGCAGCGTGAGCGCCTGACCCGGCCGGAACGCGAACTCCCCGGCCAGTTCCGGCGGCACCTCGAAGGTCACGGCCACCGCGTCGGCGCACAGCCGCTCGATCCCCGCGATGCGCAGCCGGTGGAACGTCCGGCGGCGCCGGACGGGCACGGTGGTCGCCGGTGAGGTCACCTAGATCTCCTTGACGTGCTCGAACGGTTCGGAACAGGAGCGGCAGCGCCACAGCGCCTTGCACACCGTGGAGGAGAACCGGGACGTCTCCTCGGTGTCGCGGGACCCGCAGTTCGGGCAGGTCAGCGCCTCCCGGACGGCCCCCAGCACCAGCGGCACCGGCCCGCGCCGAGCCGCCGCCTCGCGCGAGCCCGCCCCGCGCGAGCCCGCCCCGCGCGAGGCCGAACCATGCGAGGCGGGACCGGGCGGCGAGACGCCGTGCTCGGCCAGCTTCCGGCGGCCCTCCGCGCTGATCCAGTCGGACGACCACGGCGGGTCGAGGACGGTCGTGACCCGAACGTCCGCGTACCCCGCCTCGCGCAGCGACCGGACGACGCCGGCGCGCATCTCGGCCATCGCCGGGCAGCCGCTGTAGGTCGGGGTCAGCGCGACGGTCACCGAGCCGTCCGGGGCCTCCGCGACGTCCCGCAGGACACCGAGGTCCGCCAGCGTCAGCATCGGCAGTTCCGGGTCCACGACCCGTTCGGCCACCGCCCGCGCCGGGGGTCTGCGCGCGCTCACCAGCGGCCTCCCGGCAGGGCCCGCGCGACCTCCTGCATCTCGAACAGGAGCGGCGCGAGGCACGGCGTGTGCTGCCCGGCCCGCCCGTCGCCCGCCATCGGCTCGGCGGACGGCATCGTCAGCGCCGCCGCCTCGACGACCTGCGCGAGGACGGCCTCGACCTCGTCCCGCACGTCCGCCGCCCGGTACAGCTCCTCGACGTACGGCGCGATCGCGTCCAGGCCCTCCTGCATGCGGCGGTGCGACTCGTCGGTGCCGTCCCCGAGCCGGACGACCCATTCGGCGGCGTACTGACGGTGGTAGGCCAGCTCCTTGACGCCCTTCGCCGCCACCGCCCGCAGCACCGGGTCCGGATGCCCGGCCGCGAGCCGCTCGAACACCGCCAGGCGGTGCGCCGAGAACACCAGCAGCCGCGCCATCGAGAACGCGAAGTCGCCGTTCGGCAGCTCCGCGAGCCGGACGTTCCGGTAGTCGTGCGGTTCGCGCAGGTAGGCGAGGTCGTCCTCGCCGCGTCCGGAGCCGTCCACCTGGCCCGCGCGGGTCAGCAGCAGCCGCGCCTGGCCGAGCAGGTCCAGGCCGATGTTCGCGAGCGCGACCTCCTCCTCCAGCTCGGGCGCGCGCGTGCACCACTCCGCGAGCCGCTGCGCGGCGACCAGCGCGTCGTCGCCGAGGCCGAGGCACAGCGCGGCGAGCTCGGCGGCGTCCACGCCGTCCGGGACGGCGGTGTCCACGCCGTGCAGCGGGTCCTCGAAGCCCGTGCCGAACGCCCACCGCGAGTCGTCCTGGTCCTCCGAGAGCGACAGGTACACGTGGTCGTCTTCGCGCATCGTCGCCTCCCTAGATGTGCGGGACGTCGTCGGGGATGTCGTAGAACGTCGGATGCCGGTACACCTTGTCGCCACTCGGCTGGAAGAACGGGTCCTTCTCGTCCGGCGTCGAGGCGGTGATGTCCGACGAGCGGACGACCCAGATCGACACGCCCTCGTTCCGGCGCGTGTACAGGTCGCGCGCGTGCGTCAGCGCCATCCGCGCGTCGGCCGCGTGCAGCGACCCGACATGGACGTGGTTCAGGCCGCGCTTGCCGCGCACGAACACCTCGAACAGCGGCCAGTCCGCATTGCTCACGACGCCTCCCGATCGTGTTTCCGGTCCCGATCGTGTCCCCGGTCCCGGTCCCGGTCCCGGTCCCGCCTCGCGGCCTGCTTCGCGGCGTGCGCGGCGGCGGCCTCGCGGACCCACGCGCCGTCCTCGTGCGCCCGGCGGCGGCGCTCGATCCGCTCCTCGTTGCACGGGCCGTCCCCGCTGATCACGCGCTTCAGCTCGTCCCAGTCCGGGGTGCCGAAGTCGTACCGGCCGCGCTCGGCGTTCCAGCGCAGCTCCGGATCGGGCAGCGTGACGCCCAGCTTCTCCGCCTGCGGGACGGTCATGTCCACGAACCGCTGCCGCAGCTCGTCGTTGCTGTGCCGCTTGATCTTCCAGGCCATCGACCGGGCCGAGTTCGGGGACGCCTCGTCCGGCGGCCCGAACATCATCAGCGACGGCCACCACCAGCGGTCCACCGCGTCCTGGACCATCGCGCGCTGCGCCTCGGTGCCGCGCATCATCGTCAGCAGCAGCTCGTAGCCCTGCCGCTGGTGGAACGACTCCTCCTTGCAGATCCGGACCATCGCGCGCGCGTACGGGCCGAAGCTGCTGCGGCACAGCGGCACCTGGTTGCAGATGGCCGCGCCGTCCACCAGCCAGCCGATCACCCCGACGTCGGCGAACGACAGGGTCGGGTAGTTGAAGATCGACGAGTACTTCTGCCGGCCCTCGATCAGCCGCCGGGTCAGGTCCGCGCGGTCCACGCCGAGCGTCTCCGCCGCCGCGTACAGGTACAGGCCGTGGCCCGCCTCGTCCTGCACCTTGGCGAACAGGATCGCCTTGCGGCGCAGCGACGGCGCGCGGGTGATCCACGCGCCCTCCGGCTGCATCCCGATGATCTCCGAGTGCGCGTGCTGCGCGATCTGCCGGACGAGGGTCTTCCGGTACGCGTCCGGCATCCAGTCGCGCGGTTCGATCCGCCGGTCGTGCGCGATCACCTCGTCGAAGTGCGCCTGGAGGCGGTCCGCGTCCGCCCCGCCGCCCGCTCCGCCGCCCGGCCCGCCGCCCGCGTCGGTCGTGGTCTGCGTCATCGGCCCCACTTCCTTACCGACCATTCGTTCAGTAATTAGTCTGGGGGATGGCACCCGTCCACGGCAAGACACCCCCGGAGGGACCGGACATGACCGACACGCACGAAGGCCCGGTGCGGGCGATGATGCACGCCGACCGGGCCTCCGCCGAACTCGGCATCGAGCTGCTGGACGCCGGCCCCGGCACCGCCGACCTGCGGATGACCGTCACCGAGAGCATGGTCAACGGGCACGGCCTCGCCCACGGCGGGTACCTGTTCCTGTTCGCCGACACCGCCTTCGCGTGCGCCTGCAACAGCCACGGGCCGGTCACCGTCGCCGCCGGCGCCGACATCACCTTCGTCGCGTCCGCCTACGCCGGGGACGTCCTGCACGCCGAGGCCCGCGAGCGCGTCCGGTACGGCCGCAGCGGCGTCTACGACGTCACGATCCGCCGCGGGGACGAGATCGTCGCCGAGTTCCGCGGCCGGTCGCGCGAGCTCGCCCGCCGCGGGAACGGTCCCGAGGCTGTGTCACAGTGACGGGCATGAGCACCACACCGGTCACGGGAGGACGGCGCGGACGCCCCGGCTACGACCGCGCCACCCTGCTGGACGTCGCCGTCGCCGCGTTCAACGAGCGCGGCTACGACGGCACGGGCATGGAGGAGCTGTCCCGGCGGCTCGGCATCACCAAGTCCGCGATCTACCACCACGTGTCCGGCAAGGAGGAGCTGCTCGAACTGGCCGTCAACCGCGCCCTGGACGCGCTGTTCGCCGTGCTCGACGCCGAGCTCGACCGGCCCGTCACCGCCACCGAGCGGCTGGAGCGGACCGTCCGGGGAGCGGTCCGGGTCCTGGTCGACGAGCAGCCCTACGTGACGCTGCTGCTGCGGGTGCGCGGCAACTCCGCGGTCGAGCGGCGCGCCCTGGAACGCCGCCGCGAGTTCGACCACCGCGTCGCCGAGCTGGTCGCGCGCGCCGCCGCCGAGGGCGGCGTGCGCGACGACGTCCCCCCGGGCTTCGCCGGACGCGTCCTGTTCGGCGCGGTCAACTCGCTCACCGAGTGGTACCGCCCCGACGGCGGCATGACCCGGGACGCCGTGGCGGACGGCCTGGCCCGCCTGCTCTTCGAGGGCCTCCGCCGCCCGTCCTGACCCGCCCGCCCCTCCGGGCAGCGCCGAATGGGCGGGTCACCCGGCCCAGGTCTCGGTGACCCGGCCGTCCACGACGGTGAAGTTGATCCGGCCCTGCCGGTACTCCATCGTCACCACCGCGCCCGGCGGCAGCCGCCGGACGACCGTCCAGCCGTTGCCCCGCGCCCGGTCCTCGGCCTCGTCGGCGGGGAGGCCCGCGTAGGCGGCCAGCGCCTCGTCCCGCTCCGGCTGCTCCAGCTCCATGCCGCCATGATCCGCCCGGCGTTTGCCGAGGTCAACCGGCCCCCACCGATAACTCCGGGCAAACCGGACGATAGGTTCTCCGCCTCGGCACCCCGCCCCCGGCCGGGGCCGCGACGCATGTCATTCACCTACCGTTCGAAAGGCAAGGCAGGCATGTCGGAGGAAGGCACGCGGAAGCACCCCGTGGACGAGGTGCTCCCCCTGCCCAGGCTGGCCCTCTACGGGTTCCAGCACGTCCTGGCGTTCTACGCCGGAGCCGTCGTCGTCCCCATCCTGGTGGCGAGCGGCATCGGGCTGTCCCCCCAGCAGCTCGTGTACCTGATCAACGCGGACCTGTTCACCTGCGGCATCGCCACGATCATCCAGGCGTGGGGCTTCTGGAAGATCGGCGTGCGGCTGCCCATCGTGCAGGGCGTCACCTTCACCGCGGTCGCGCCCATGATCGCCATCGGGCAGGGCGCGGCCACCCCCACGGCCGCGCTGCTCGCCATCTACGGCGCGACCATCACCTCCGGCGTCGTGATGTTCCTCGCCGCGCCCTTCCTCGGCCGCGCGCTGCGGCTGTTCCCGCCCGTCGTCACCGGCACCGTGCTGACGATCATGGGCCTGCTGCTCGTCCCGAACGCGCTCACCGACGCCGCGGGCGGCGCCGCGCTCAAGGGCAAGCCCGAGTTCGGGAGCTGGAAGCACCTCGCGTACGCGGGTGGAACGGTCCTTTTCATCCTGCTGCTGTACCGGCTGCGGCGGCCGTTCCTGTCGAGCGTCGCCGTCCTGCTCGGCCTCGTCGGCGGGACGGCCCTGTCGTGGCTGCTCGGCGACACCACCTTCGACCAGGTCGGACGGTCTCACTGGCTCGGCGTCACCACCCCGTTCCACTACGGCGCGCCGACCTTCCACATCGGCGCGGTCGTCGCGATGCTGCTGGTCATGATGGTGACCGTCGTCGAGACCGTCGGCGACTCCAAGGCCACCGGGCAGATCGTCGGCAAGGACGTCACCGACGGCGACGTCACCCGCGCCCTGCGCGCCGACGGCCTGTCCACCGTCCTCGGCGGGACGCTCAACGCCTTCCCCTACACCTGCTTCGCGCAGAACGTCGGGCTCGTCCGGCTCACCGGCGTCCGCAGCCGGTTCGTCGTGGTCGCCGCCGGGTTCATCATGATGGTCCTCGGACTGTTCCCGAAGGCCGCCGCCTACGTCGCGTCCATCCCGCCGGACGTCCTCGGCGGCGCGGCCATGGCCATGTTCGGCATGGTCGCGGTCGTCGGCATCCAGACCCTCGCGCAGGCCGACCTCCGCGACGAGCGCAACGCCCTCGTCGTCGGGACCAGCATCGGCATCGCGTTCGTGCCGGCCACGATCCCCGCGTTCGGCGAGCACATGCCCCGCGACGTCGCCGCCATCCTGAACAGCGGCATCACGCTGGGCAGCATCACCGCGATCGTGCTGAACCTCGTCTTCAACGTCCTCACCCGCAGGCCCCCGGCCCCCGTCGAGGAACCCGCCCCAGTCGCCGCCCGCTGAGTCGCACCGCCCCGGTCGCCGCGCGCTGACCGGTACCGGCCGGGCCCTGTCAGCCGTCTGACAGGGCCCGGCCTTTTTTCATCATCCGGCACCTATGCCGCAGCCGTGACTGCTGTCACATTGCGGGGGCACACGCCGGACGGCGCCGGCCGTCCGGCGGCCCACCCCGAGGAGGCCCAGGTGAGAACCCCCCGCGCGCTGGCCGTGATCGCGGCCGTCCTGGCCGCCGCCACGGCCGCGCTCCCGGCCGGAACGGCACGGGCGGACACCGTCCCGCCCGAGAAGGACGCCTTCTACCAGCCGCCCGCCCCGCTCCCGCCGGGACGACCCGGCGACGTCATCCGCTCCCGCGCCGCGAACTACCCGATGTCCTCGTCCGTGACGTCCACCCAGGTGCTCTACCGCTCGGTGAACGCGACCGGGAAGGACATCGCCGTCTCCGGGACCGTCCTGGTGCCGAAGACCCCCTGGAACGGCGGCGGCGCGCGCCCGCTGATCTCCTACGGCGTCGGGACGCGCGGCATCGGCGACGAGTGCGCGCCGTCCTACACCCTCTCCCAGGGCCTGGACTACGAGCAGTTCTTCATCAACGACCTGCTGAACAAGGGCTGGGCCGTCGCCGTCACCGACATGGAGGGCCTCGGCACCCCCGGCATCCACACCTACACGGTCGGGCAGTCCGAGGGCCGCGCCGTCCTCGACATGGCCCGCGCCGCCGAGCGCCTCCCGGCCGCCGGGCTGTCCGCCGACACCCCCGTCGGGCTCATGGGCTACTCGCAGGGCGGCGGCTCCACCGGCTGGGCCGCCGAGCTCGCCGCGTCCTACGCGCCCGAACTGAAGATCAAGGGCGCGAGCGCCGGCGGCGTCCCCGGCGACCTGGTCGCGGTCGGCAGGTTCCTGGACGGCAGCGTCGGCATGGGCCTGGCGTTCCTGTCCGCGGTCGGCTACGACACCGCCTACCCCGAGCTCAAGCTCGACGACTACCTGAACGACGCCGGCCGCAAGCTCCTGGCCGCCAACAGCAACGTGTGCCTGGTCGGCGTGGACGGCGTCGGCGCGATCACCAACACCGCCTTCCGCCACATCACCGACTTCACGACGAAGAACCCGCTCGACTCGCCCGCGTGGCTCGCGCGCTTCGCCGAGAACAGGCTCGGCGGCGTCAAGCCGTCCATGCCGGTCTTCCAGGGCCACGCCGCGGCCGACGAGCTCGTGCCCTACGCCCAGGCGGACGAGCTGCACAAGGCCTGGTGCAAGGCCGGCGCGAACCTGACCTGGGAGACCTACCCGCTCGCCGAGCACGTCCTCGGCATGGTCGACGGATGGCCGGACATGACCAACTTCCTGAACGACCGCTTCCAGGGCAGGCCCGTCACCGGCAACTGCTGACCCCGCGGCCCGCCGCCCACCTCTGGAAGCACGGGACGTCGCCTGCGTATGCTGCCCACGCCCGCACGAACCGGGGCAGATCCGGCGCGCGGAGCGTTCGTCCGAGCTGAGGAGGTGTGGTGGCGGGCCACATGACACCGGAGGAGTTCCGGCGGTACGGCAAGCAGGTCATCGACTGGATCGCCGACTACCACGAGTCGATCGAGTCCCGGCCGGTCATGTCGCGGGCGAGACCGGGCGACGTGCTGGCCGCGCTCCCCGAGCACCCGCCCGAGAAGGGCGAGGGCTTCGACGGCCTGCTCGCCGCCCTCGAACGGGACGTCGTGCCGGGTCTCACCCACTGGCAGCACCCCTCGTTCTTCGGCTACTTCCCGTCCAACGCCACCGGGCCGAGCATCCTCGGCGACCTGCTCTCCTCCGGGCTCGGCGTCCAGGGCATGATGTGGGCGACCAGCCCCGCCGCCACCGAACTGGAGACCCGCGTCGCCGACTGGACGGCCGAGCTCCTCGACCTGCCCGCCGCCTTCCGCGGCAACGGCGTCATCCAGGACTCGGCGTCCAGCGCCTGCCTCGTCTCGCTGCTGTCCGCCCTGCACCGCGCGGGCGGC
Source organism: Actinomadura gamaensis (assembly GCF_042652125.1). NCBI lineage: Bacteria > Bacillati > Actinomycetota > Actinomycetes > Streptosporangiales > Thermomonosporaceae > Actinomadura > Actinomadura gamaensis. Next base: position 617,743 of record NZ_JBHSIT010000006.1, read on the forward strand.
GGAGCGCCCGGACGCGACGGCATCGACCGCCGCTACACCCTCTACATCAGCTCGCAGACCCACTCGTCGCTGGAGAAGGCCGCCCGCGTCGCCGGCGTCGGCGCGGCCAACGTCCGCGTCGTGGACGTCGACCCGGTCACCCTCGCCATGGACCCGGCCCACCTGGACGCCCTGATCACCGAGGACGTCGCCGCCGGAGCCACGCCCGCCATGGTCTGCGCGACCGTCGGCACGACCTCCACCACGGCCGTCGACCCCGTCCCCGCGATCGGCGAGATCTGCCGCAGGCACGACGTCTGGCTCCACGTGGACGCCGCCTACGCGGGCGTCGCCGCCGTCTGCCCCGAGTTCCGCTGGGTCAACGACGGGCTCGCCGAGTACGCCGCGTCCTACTCGACGAACCCGCACAAGTGGATGCTCACCAACTTCGACTGCACCCTGCTCTGGATGGCCGACCGCGCCCCCATGCTGGAGGCCCTGTCGATCCTCCCCGAGTACCTGCGGAACCAGGCGAGCACCTCGGGCGAGGTCATCGACTACCGCGACTGGCAGATCCCGCTCGGACGCCGCTTCCGGGCACTGAAACTGTGGTCGGTCATCCGCTGGTACGGGGCCGAGGGACTGCGCGAGCACATCCGCCTGGGCTCCCGCCTCGCCGACGAGCTCGCCGCCCTGATCGCCGCCGATCCGCGGTACGAGGTCCGCCCCGACCACCCGTTCGGGCTGGTCTGCTTCCGTCCCCGGTGGGACGGCCTGAGCGTCGAGGACGCCAACGCCGCCACCCTGGACGCGATGAACCGGCTCAACGCGTCCGGCGACCTCCTGCTCACCCACACCAAGGTCGACGGTCGCGTCCTGATGCGGGTCGCGATCGGCGGGACGAAGACCGAACGCCGCCACATCCTCGCCGCCTGGAACCGCATCCGCGAGGAGACGGCCTCTCCTCGCTGAGACGCGAACGGGCCGCCGCCCCCCGGTCGGGAAGGCGGCGGCCCGCGCGTTAGGCCTCGGCCGCCCAGTGCGCGGCGACCTCGGACGCCGCCGCCCGTCCCTGCGCACGGCCCGCCTCGGCGGACGGCACGCGGGTCTCGGGGGAGAGCGGATCGGTCCCGAACGCGGCGACGGACGCCTCGTCCGCGACGATCACATCGACCACGGCGCCCGCCTCCCGCAGCGCCGCGACCTGCTCGTCCAGCGCCGGATCGGTGAGCGGCGCCACGACCAGGACGCGCGCGGAACCCGCCGCCAGATCCGCGTTCACGATCGTCCGCATCCCGCCGTCGATGTACCGGGCGCCGTCGATCGTCACCGGCGGCCAGATCCCCGGGACGGCGCAGCTCGCCGCCACGGCGTCCACCAGCGGCACGCCGGACTCCTTCGTCCACACCACCGGCTCGCCCGTCGTGGCGTGCACCCCGGTGATCAGCAGCGGACGCTCCGGCCACGCGCGCACCGGAACCCGCCCCTCGATCACCGCGTACCGCTCCTCCTCCGGGACGGTCTCGGTGGCCAGCGCCTCAGCACCGACCCGGCGGCGGAGTTCGCCGGGGTCGGAGTACTCGGCCTGGAAGCGGGTGAACTGCTCCCACACCCGCTCCAGCGACACGCCTTCCGGGATGAACTCGCGGTTCTGCCGGGCGGGGTCGGTCTGCCGGGCGTACAGCTCGTCCGGCGCGAGCCCGGCCGCCACCTGCGCGGCGACCGACGAACCGGCGGACGTTCCCACGAGGAGATCGGCGCCGAGCACGTCGGCGCCGGCCTCGGCGAGCCCCACGAGCACGCCGACCTCCCACGCGATGCCCGCCACACCGCCACCGCCCAGCACCAGCGCCGTCCGTCCCGCCACGGGGTCCTCCCGAAGATCACTTGTAGCCATGTGTCCGGGCAGCGCCGACCGGGGCGGAGGTATTCCGGACGGGACCGGTTTGACATGCGCGCGGAGGAGCGCGTAAGTTGGCACCTCGTCCCCACGGGATGCAGGACGCGCGCTGTCGCCGCGGCCGACCGGGGGAAACCCACCACGATCATCAGGACACGGCGCTCAGTCGTGCCCTGCGAGTGGTGGCGCCAGAAAAGGCTCGATTTTGCGAATCGGATCGGATCTGGTGAAATAGAAGGGCCGCAGGGAACGGCCGCGAAAGCGGACGGGAACTGCGGAATCGGAATCGGCCGGAAATTGACAAGCCGGGCGGGACTGATAAAGTAAGCGAGTCGCCACGGAGCGAAGCCGCGGAGGAAGTCCGCGGGGGAGTTCGGTGGGTGTCCGTTTCTTGAGAACTCAACAGCGTGTTAAAAGCCAGTGCCTTTATAGATCAGGCGATGCGCCTGGTCACCCCGTGGCCTCGGATCCTTGTGGTTCGGGGTGGGGATTTCTTTGAGGCAAGCGGTCTTCGGATCGCATGCTGGGATCTTCGGATCCTTCATGAGGTTTGGCGGGTTCCGGGTTCGCCCCCGGGGCTTGTCGTTGGGACCTTGATGGAGAGTTTGATCCTGGCTCAGGACGAACGCTGGCGGCGTGCTTAACACATGCAAGTCGAGCGGAAAGGCCCCTTCGGGGGTACTCGAGCGGCGAACGGGTGAGTAACACGTGAGCA
>NZ_JBHSIT010000007.1:0-605526 GCF_042652125.1 Actinomadura gamaensis
CGACTTGGCCCCCCTCCCGCCCCCACCCCCCAAAACCCCGCCACCACGGGGGTGGGGGTGGGCCGAGGTAGGGGGTGGGGGGTTGGTCGGGGTGGAGGGAGAGGCGGCGGAGGGCGTCGGCGTGGAGGTGGATTCCGTACCAGCCGTGCCAGCGGCCGGTGGTGTCCGGGCCGCACATGAGGTCGATGCGGATCTCGTGTTCCTCGAAGGGGACGCAGTGGACGCCGCGGTCACGCAGTCAAGCGTGGACGGCGGTCATCGGGTGCGGGCAGCCGGGGACGTTCTCCCAGCCGGCGATCCTGATCCACTCGTTCTGCGACATGTGTCCATGATGCCCGACTGGCGGCTTTTGGTGGCTGGAGGTCCGGGGACGGGCGGAACGACTAATGTTGGCCGAAAGGTCCTTGGGTGAGGGGAGTTGTCGTGGGCGGCACTGAGGTCGGGGGCTCGCGGATCGACTCGTCGGTTCCGCATTCGGCGCGCGTGTGGAACTACCTGCTCGGCGGCAACGACAACTACGAGGTGGACCGGGAGGCGGCGGAGCGGTTCATCGCGACGTTCCCGGCGATCCTCGCGATCGCGCGGGCTGACCGGGCCTTTCTCGGAAGGGCCGTCCGGCACCTGGTCGCCGACCTGGGGATCCGGCAGTTCCTCGACATCGGCACCGGGCTGCCGACCATGGACAACACGCACGAGGTCGCGCAGCGCATCGCGCCCGAGTCGCGGATCGTCTACGTGGACAACGACCCGCTCGTCCTCGTGCACGCGCGCGCGTTGCTGACGAGCACGCCGGAAGGCGCGTGCGACTACATCGAGGCCGACCTGCGCGACCCGAAGACCATTCTGGAGCGGGCGGGCAAGACGCTCGATTACGGCCGGCCCGTGGCGATCATGCTGCTGGGCATCCTGCACTTCGTGCACGACCTGGACGAGGCGCACTCGATCGTCCGGACGCTGCTGGACGCGGTGCCGTCCGGGAGTTTCGTCGTCCTCACGCACTCGACGCTGGACTTCGACCGGGACCCGTCCGCGCAGGCCGAGGCGCAGAGCGACTGGAACGCCAAGTCCGCGAACCCGATGCGGCCGCGCACCAAGGCGGAGGTCGAGTCGTTCTTCGAGGGGCTGGACGTCCTGGAGCCGGGCGTGGTGTCGATGACCCGGTGGCGTCCGGAGTTCGAGGGCGCCGACGAGGTCGCCGGCTACTGCGCGGTCGCGCGCAAGCCCTGAGCTAGAGGTGGTCCCTGGCCAGGGCGGCCAGTTCGGTGCGGTTGGCGACGCCGAGTTTGGCGTAGACGTGGGACAGGTGGGTCTTCACCGTGCCGCGGCTCATGAACAGGCGTTCGCCGATCTCGGGATTGCTGAGGCCCTCGGCGGCGAGTTGCACGACGCTCAGCTCGGCCGGGGTGAGGCTGGCCCAGCCGCTGGACGGACGGCCGCGTCTCCCCCGCATCCGGTGGACGGACTCCACTGCTTCGCGGAGTTCGGTTCTTCCTGCGGTTGGGACGTCGATCTTCAGCAGGCGCGGATCGTCGGTGAGATGGGGAAGGGCCAGAGCGGCGTCCAGCCATAGGCCGTGCTCGATGCGGAGCGACAGAGCCTCGTGCCGCAGCTCTTCCGCGCGGGACGGAGAGGCGTGTGCGGATTCGTCTAGCGCGTCCCCGATCGTTCGGGGGAGGTTGGCGGCGCGCGCGATTTCCAACGCGCGTGCGGCGGCGCGCGCGATTTCCGTCGCGCGTGCGCACGAGGCTTCGCCTAGCGCGCGCTGAGCCGCGGCTATGACGACGAGAGTTTGCGGGGTTGCGACGGTCTCGCGGGTCAGCCACGCCAGGGCGCCCTCGGGGTCGCCTTCGGCGAGGTGCAGGCGGCCGATGGCGCGGTGCAGGCCGGGGACGAACGGCGGCCTGGCCTCCTCCAGCATCCTGATCATGGGTTCGAGGACGGCGCGGGCCGCGTCCGTCCGCCCGGCGGTGATCTCGACCGTGGCGAGGACGGACGCGGCCAGGCCGATCCGGTGCTGCTCGGCCAGCGGACGGGCGACCTCGACCGCCTCGGCGGCCAGGCGGCGCGCTTCCGGGAGGTCGCCGGTGTGCAGGGCGCTCTCGGCGAGGAAGGCGAGCGCGGTGGACGCGACGCCGCGGTCGCCGCGTCCGGTGAGGCCGGCGACGGCCGCGCGCAGCAGCGGGACGGCCTCGTCGTGGCGGTCGCGAAGCTGGTGGATCATGCCGAGGAGCGCGGTCGCCCCGTCCGCGACGAAGCCCGCACCGGACGCCGAGTTCCGGACGTGCTCGGCTGTCGCTCGCGCCGCGTCCGGATCCCGGCCCAGCAGGCCGAGCGCGCAGAGCAGGCGGGCCAGGGCGGCGGTCTCGGCGTCCCCGGCCTCGGTCGCGATCTCCAGCGCGGCCTCGGCCACGTCGTAGTCGAGTCCGCGCGGATGGTTGGTGTCCGCGACCAGCGCCAAGCCGGTGAGGAGGCGCGCCTGGAGGGCCGAACGGTCGTCGGGGCGCGTCTCGATCGCGCGGCGCAGCAGGACGAGGCCCTCGGGACCGCGCCCGCCCAGGTGCCAGAGCCAGGGCAGGCGCGCGGCGAGCTCCCGGCCACGGGACGGATCGTCCGAGGTCAGGCCGTGTTCGGCGGCGGCGCGCAGGTTCTCGCGCTCGGGCGTGATCGCGGCGCGCCAGGCGTCCTTGTCGCGGTCGAGCAGCGGAGCGGCGGCGGCCGTGAGGTCCAGGCAGGCGGACAGGTGGCGGTCCCGGACCTCGGCCGCGTCGGGCGCGTCCGCGAGCACGGCGGCGGCGTACTGCCGGACGGTCTCCAGCATCCGGTAGCGGCTCGTCTCCCCGACTTCCGCCGTCAGGAGCGATTTGTCCACCAGGGAGCGCAGGCCGGGAAGGATCGCCGCGTCGCCGAGGACGCCGAAGGCGCAGACGCGGCGGGCCATGTCGAGGGTCACGCCGCCGTGGAAGGCGCCCAGGCGGCGGAAGAGGATCCGGTCCGGCTCGTCCAGCAGGCCGTGGCTCCACGCCATCGACGCCGCGAGCGTCTGCTGGCGCGCCGGGACGCCGCGCGGCCCCCTGACCAGCAGGTCGAACCGGTCGTCCAGGCCGTGCAGGATCTCCTCCGGCGAGAGCGTCCCGGACCATGCCGCCGCGAGCTCGATCGCCAGCGGGATGCCGTCCAGGCGGGCGCACGCCGTCCGGACGGCCCGGCGCGCCCCCGCGTCCTCGAAACGCCGGCCCGCACGCGCCTCGAACAGGCCGAACGCGTCGTCCGGACGCAGCGACGGCACCCGCCACACGGTCTCGCCGGGAAGGCCGAGGGGTTCGCGCCCGGTCGCGAGGACCGTGGCGTCCGGACGGGTCCGCAGCACGTCGAGGACGGCGTCGGCTGCCGCCTCCAGGACGTGCTCGCAGTTGTCCAGGACGATCAGCACCGGCTCGTCCGGCGGGATCCCGGCCGCCCCGACCAGCTCGGGGACGACCAGCGGATCGGTGGTCGCGGACAGGTCCGTCCAGCGCACGGCGTGCTCCCACCGGCGCGCGGCCTCCGCGGCGAGCCGCGTCTTGCCGCAGCCACCGGGACCCGCGACCGTGACCAGCCGGGCGCCCGCGAGCGCGGCGGCGAGAGCCTCCAGCTCCGGCCCGCGGCCCACGAACCCGGTCAGCTGGACGGGCGGCCGGTCGCTCCCCATCGTCCTCCGATCTCCGTCCACGCGCGCATCCGCACCACGCATCTGCCCGCGCCGCGAGCGTCTGCCCGCGCCGCGCGTCTGCCCTGCGGACATCAGCGCGCGAACGCCTGCCCCTCGGACGTCTGCGCCGCGGACGTCTGCGCCGCGGATATCCGCCACGCGGGCGTCTGCGCCGCGCGCGTCTGCCACGTGCGGGTCTCGACCTTAGACGCGCGGCCGTCGGGTCGGCCACCGGCGACGCGCATATCGGCCACCTGGCAGATGTTCCGCCCCCGGCCCGGACGGCAGTCTTGAGACATCAGGAAGACGGAAACGAAAAAGGGAGCAGGACAATGGCCAAGGTCATCGCGAACATGTCGATGTCGCTGGACGGATTCATCGCCGACACCGCGGACGGAATCGACAATCTGTTCGGCTGGATGGGAAATGGCGAGATCGAGGTCCCGACCGCGGTCGAATGGGCCACGTTCCGGATGTCGCCCGCGAGCGCCGCCTACATGAAGGAGGCGCTGGAGAACGCCGGGGCGCTGATCACGGGCCGCCACCTCTACGACATCACGAGCGGCTGGGGCGGGAAGCACCCGCTGGGCGTGCCGGTCTTCGTCGTGACGCATCGGCTGGACGCCGAGGCCCCGTCCGACGCGTTCACCTTCGCCGGGAACGTGGCGGAGGCCGTCGCCGAGGCGAAGAAGGCGGCGGGCGACCGGAACGTCGTCGTCGCCAGCGCGAAAATCGCGCAGCAGTGCCTCGACGCGGGTCTGCTGGACGCCATCCACGTGGACCTCGTCCCCGTGCTGCTCGGCTCGGGCGTCCGCTGGTTCGAGAACCTGGCGAAGTCCCCGGTCAGGCTCGGCGACCCGGTCGTCATCGAGGGCCACGGCGTTACGCACCTCGCCTACGAGGTCCAGCGCTGAACCGCCGGACGCGCGCCGACAGCCCCCAACGCTGAGAGGCCGGACGTGCGGGCGGCGTGGCCCAACGCTGAGAAACCGGACGTGCGCCAACTGGCCCGCATCGCTGAAAGACCGAGCCGGCGGCGCGCAGCGCCGAGAGGCCGGACGTGCCGGCGGGGGCGTGCGGGCGCTGAACACCCCGAAGTTCAGCGCCCGCACGCCCCCCGCCGCCGCCCCGCCACTTCAGCGGACGCCAAACCGGCCGCTTCAGCGGACGCCTCCACTTGGCCGCTTCAGCGGACGCCGCCGGCGCGTCCGGCGGGGGTCGCCGCCGTGCGACGAGCCAGGCCGCCGCGGCGGCGGGTTAGGCGGGTCAGGCGGGTTCGTAGCGGTAGCCGCGGCCGCGGAGGGTCGTGATCGCGCGAGGATCGGCGCCGTGCTGGGCGAGCTTGCGGCGCAGGGCGGAGATGTGGACGTCCAGGGTCTTGGTGGGGCCGAACCAGTTGACGTCCCAGACCTGGTCGATGAGCTCCTCGCGGGTGACCACCTCGCCCGCCCGGGAGACCAGGCAGGCCAGCAGGTCGAACTCCTTGGGCCGCAGCGCGATCTCCGTGCCGTCGAAGGTGGCCCGGCGGGCGGCCAGGTCCAGGCTGAGGCTGCCGGATCCGACGAACCGCTCGTCCGCCTTGGACGCGCTGCTGCGCCGCAGGTGGGCGCGGAGCCGCGCCATCAGCTCGGTGAGCCGGAACGGCTTGGTCAGGTAGTCGTCGGCGCCCGCGTCGAGCGCTACGACCACCTCGAACTCCTGCGTGCGGGCGGTGAGGACGACGATGACCGTGTCGGTGAGGACCGAGCGCAGCCGGCGGCAGAGCGTGACGCCCTCCATGTCCGGCAGGCCGAGGTCGAGCAGGATCAGGTCGGGCGCGCGCGCCGAGACGCGCTCCAGCGCGTCCTTGCCGGTGGCCGCCCAGCCGGGCTCGTATCCCTGCGCCGCCAGCGCCTCGCCCAGCTCGGTGCCGATGACCTCGTCGTCCTCGACGACGAGTACGTATGGTCCCGCCATGGCACCTAGCGTAGGTGCCGCCAGGTTAGCGTGACGTTCACACCCGTACCGGGCGTTCACCCCGGTCAACACGCGTTCCCCCCGATCGGCGCGCGGCCCCGCTACGCCGGTGCGTCGTGGCCGGACTCGGGGGCCGGACGGCTCACGCCGCCGCGCTCCGGCTGGCGGCAGTAGGTGTTGCGGGACGTCATCTGGAGCGTGTCGCTGACGGTGTCCACGACCTTGGAGAGGCGGGACCCGTTGTGCGGCTCCGCGGCGCACGCCGAGGACAGCGGCGACCGCGCGACGTGCCCGAGCCCGAGTGTGGCCAGCACCGCCAGGGCGAGGACTCCGACGAGCACCTTGCGCATGTTGTGGGGCCTCCCGGCACGTGACGTTCCGACTCGCCGGACCAGGCTAGTCGCCGCCGGGTGAGAAGTCCTTCCCGTCGTGGTTATGGTTGCGTTTACCTTCCCCGCGAACCGGCCCGGATATCCTCCGGTCAGCGCGGGCGCCCAGGTGGGCACGGTGCCCGGGGTGGGCGCGGCCGCCCAGCTGAACGCCGGGCGCACAGGCGAACACCGAACGCTCAAGTGAACACCGGGCGCACAGGTGAACGCGGGGCGCTCAAGTGAACGTCGGGCGCACAGGTGAACACTGGGCGCGCAGGTGAACACCGGGCGCACCGGTGGACGCGGGTGCCCGGGCGGGAAGGGGAGGCCGATGCCGGTCGGGAAGACGCGCGCCGCGAGCACGCCGCTGCGCCGCCAGCTCCTGGTCACCATCGTCGGCATCACCTCGATCGCGGTGCTGGTGCTGGCGCTGCTGCTGGCCGTGGCCGTCCAGCGGCTGTACCACAGCGAGGCGATCACCAAGCTGGAGCGGGACGCCACCCGCGTCGCCGCTACCGCGCCGGACGACGAGGCGCACAACCCCCGGCCGTTCGCCAAGCCGGTCGGGCTGAACAGGCGCCTGGTCGTCGGGATCTACCGGGTGGACGGCAGCCGCATCGTCGGGGACGGGCCGCGGATCTCGCCGCTGGCGTCCGAGGCGGCCAACGGACGGCTGCACGAGTCGGTCGAGGACGGCACGCTCACGGTCGTCGCGCCCATCCCGTCCGAGGTCGGGGTGACCTCGATCGCCCGCGTCGGCATGCCGCAGGACGAGGTGAACGACCGACGCAACCGGGCCTGGCTGCTGATGGGCGTGTTCGCCGTGGTGGTCATCGGGCTGGCCGCCGCCGCCGCGTTCTACCAGTCGCGCCGCCTGGCGCGCCCGCTGGAGCGGCTGACCCGCGCCGCGCAGTCCCTCGGCGACGGCGACTTCACCGTCCGCGCCGAGCCGTCCGGGGTGCGCGAGGCGGACGAGGCGGGCCGCGCCCTGGAGGTCACCGCGCGCCGCCTCGGCTCGATGCTGGACCGCGAACGCGCCTTCAGCGCGGACGTCTCGCACCAGCTCCGCACCCCGCTGACCGGCCTGCTGCTCGGCCTGGAGTCCGCCCTCGAACGGCCCGGCGCCGACCTCACCGCCGCGATCCGCGCCGCCGTCCGGCGCGGCGAGCACCTGCGCGACATCATCGACGACCTTCTCCGCCTCGCCCGCGACGCCGGCCCCGACGCCGAGGTCCTGGACGTCCCGGACCTGCTGGACGACCTGCGCTCCCGCTGGTCGGCGACGCTCGCCGGCGTGGACCGCCCGCTGTCGGTCACCGCCCACGACCCGCTGCCCGAGCTGCACGTGAAGTCCTCGGCCGTCCGCCAGATCCTGGACGTCCTGATCGACAACGCCGTCACCCACGGCGCGGGCCGCATCACCGTCGAGGCCAGCGACATCGGCGGCGGCCTCGCCATCGACGTCTCCGATGCGGGCCCCGGCGTCACCGACGACGCCGAGGACATCTTCGCCCGCCGCCACTCCGCCTCCGCCGACGGCCACGGCATCGGCCTGGCCCTGGCCCGCTCCCTCGCCGAGGCCGAAGGCGGCCGCCTCGTCCTCCGCCGCCCCTCCCCGCCCATCTTCACCCTCCTCCTCCCCGCCGCCGAACCCCTCCCCCCGACCCCTCACCGCCACCCTTGACAACAAAGGCCCCACAATTGCTTTTTCAAGGATCAACTTCGCGATAACCGCCCCCTTGGGGAGGGCATTACCCGACACCCCCTAGGCTGGCCGTGTTGGGCATTCTGTTCGCCCTCATCCGTACACCCCGTATGAACCGTGCGTTTCTTTCCTCATGGGCGACACAGATGGCATTGGCAGGGGACGCGGCCGTCTCGAAACTCACCCTCGGGACCGAGTCCGCAACCGCAGCGCGACCGACGCCCCCATGCCCCCTCGTCATGCCGCATCTCCCGGTTCGCACCGATCCGGCGGTTCCGCCCGAACCAGCGCCTTGTACGGCTCTGCCCGAACCAGCGCCTTGTACGGCTCTGCCCGAACCGGCGCCTTGTACGGCTCTGCCCGAACCGGCGCCTTGTGCCGAGCCGACGGGTTGGAAGCTGCGGTTCGGGTTGCTCTGGACCGGTTCGGCGGCCTCGCTGCTCGGCGCGATGAGCGTCACGACCGCCGCTCCCCTGCTCGCGTTCACGCTCACCCGGTCGCCCGCGTTCGTCAGCTGGGTGGTCGCTGCGGGCACCGTCCCCGGGCTGCTGCTGCACGTCCCCGCCGGAATGCTCGTGGACCGGCTGGACCACTGGCGGACGATGCTGGTCAGCCAGACCGTCCGGACGCTCATGTCGGTGGTGGTCGTGGCGACGCTCGCGGCCGGGGTGTTCCGGCCTTCCGTGCTGGTGCTCGCGGCGCTGGTCAGCGGGGCGTGCACGACGTTCTACAACGTCGCCGAGGTGACCGCCGTCCCGCGCGTCGTCCCGGCGGAGCGGCTCCAGACCGCCATGGCGCAGAACGAGGGCCGGGCGAACGGCGCGATGCTGCTCGGACGTCCCCTCGGCGGCGTCCTGCACGCCGTCGGGACGGCCGTCCCGTATGCCGCCGACGCGATTTTCGGGCTCGCGTCCATGGTGGCGATCCTGACGCTGCGTTCCGCATGGCTTCGGGGACGAACGGGCCACAGCCACAGCACCGCTGAGCGCTGGGTGCATACCCCTGCGGTCAGCGCGGACGGTCCGACCGACCGGCAACGCAGGTCGCTCACGGCCGAGATGTTCGAAGGGCTGAAATGGCTGTGGCAGTACCGTTTCCTACGCACGACATTGATCGCATGTACGGCCACCAATCTGCTCTTCCAGATCGTGACGCTGCTCTTGGTCGTGCGCGCGCGCGAGGCCGGACTCCCTCTCGCCGGGGTCGGCGTGCTACTCGCCGCGCCCGGCCTGGGCGGTTCGTTCGTCTCCGGCTATGTGGCCGTCACGCACAGGCGCCGTTACGGAAGGCGGCCGATCCGGCTCGTCCGGTTGTGCATGGGGGCGTGGCTCGGGATGACCGTGCTGCTCGCCGCCGTCCCGTGGGCCGGGGCCTGGATGGTCGCCTGGGGCGGCGTCGGGTTCGTCGGCGCCCGGCTGAACATCGCGCTGTCCACGTACCAGGCCAGCCGGACCCCGGCCGACCTGCGCGGACGCGTCGCCGGGACGAACCGGTTCGTCACCCTCGGCGTCGCCCCGATCGGGACGATGGTCGGCGGCGTCGCGATCACGACGGTGGGGGCTCCCGCCGTCGCGTGGGCGGTGCCGGCCGCCATCGCCGCCACCGGCGTCCTGCTGTGGACGGCCCGGCGGGCCCGGCTGCTCCGCCTTCGGCGGCGGCTTCGGCGACGGCTCCGCCGGGACGCGGTGCGGGCGCCGATGGCGCCCGCGTGAGGGCCCGCCCGACCTTGCCCATCAGCTCGTGGAGGTCGCCGTCCACCTGCGCGGCACTGCGCCGATCCTGTTTCCCGGCGTCGCCGAGGCCGTGGAGCCAGGCCCGGCGCACCTCGGCGCGCAGCGCGTCGACCGGGTCCGCCAGTTCCGGGTCCTGGCCCGCGGCGTCCAGGAACGCCTGGATCTCCCGCACGGCCGTCCGGTACTCGTCCGAGACGCGCCGTCCACTCGCCAGTTCCTCATCGTCCTTGAGGGTGTCCAGGCCGCGGAGGTGCTCGATCAGCCGGACGGTCACGCCGAGGTCCACGATCGCGTTGTTCATCGACCGCAACGCCTCGCGGACGCGCTGCTCGGAGGCGTTCGCGCGCTCGGCGTCGCGCGCGTCCGCGGCGCGCCGCCGCTCGTAGGAGTGGCCGAGCCGCGCGGTGACGACGCCGACGACCGCGGTGAGCGCCCCGGTGACGACGGCGGTCCCGCCCGTCACCAGCGCCGTGGCAGTGGAGCCCATACCGCGATCATCCGTTCTCGACGGGCGTCCGTCCGCGTCACATGCCACACCCGTCGCACTTCCCGCACGGCATGCCGCGCCCGACTCGGTGCCGCACGGAAGTCGTCAGACGTCTGCCAGCAATCGCCACGCCTCGGCGCGCAGATGCTCGGGCAGGGGCGGGTGCCGCGCCTCGACCGCGCGCGTCGCGAGGTCGGTGGCGGTGCCGGTGTCGCCGGTCATCAGCTCGACCTGGGCCGCCCGGTACAGCGCGGGGCCGCTCTCCGCGCCCGCGGCGACGACCTCGCCGATCTCCTCGCGGGCCGCGTCCAGCCGTCCGCGATGGGCCAGGGCGAGCGCGCGGGCGGCGCGGGCGGCGGGGTCGGCGGCGCTGCCGAGCCGGTCCAGGTCGCGCAGCGCCGACTCGGACTCGCCGCGATCGGCGAGGATCTCGCCCCGGATCTCCAGCGCCTCCGGCACGTCCCCGTGGCGGTTGAGCACGCCGCTGAGCACCGCGAGCGCCGCTTCGGGACGTCCCGCGCGCCACAGCATCCGCCCCAGCCCCACCTGGACGGACGCGTCGCCGGGAGCCAGGTCGGCGCCGCTGCGCATCAGCCCGACGCCGCGTTCGACGTCCCCGGCGGCGAACCTCGCCCACCCCTCGGCGGCGAGCTGCCGGACGACCGCGGCGCTGTCGTCGATCGTCTGGAGGAGTTCCCCCGCGCGTTGATAGCAACGCCCCGCTTCCTCGAAGCGTCCGTGCAGGTAGGCGATGTTGCCGAGGACGGTCTGCACGTCCGCCTGGAACCCGGCGCCGGTGTCCGGATGCCCGGCGGCCGAGTCCGCGAGCCTCCGCGCGAGCAGCGACTGGCCGTCGGCCAGCGCCGCCTCGGCCGCGCGCAGCCGTCGCCACGGGTCGGTTCTCGTACGCGGATGTCCGCGTTCCGGCCGCTCGCCCAGCCGGACCAGCGCCGGTGCCAGTTCGGGATGCTGGAGAACGTCGGTCGGCGCACCGTCGTCGCAGGTGCTCTTCACCAGGTGCGCTTCCCTGAGCAGGAGCAGCGCGGCGTCGGACGGTTCGGCGCGTGGCCGTCCGAAGACACCGTCTCCGTGGACGGACCCGACCCCCTTGGGGTGCGGCGGTATCCCGGCCGCTCGACGCGCGACGTCCTCGGGCGTGCGTTCCCACCTCCTGAGCGTGGACCGGTCGTCCTCGGCTCCCGAACCCGCCGCACGGGCGGCGGAGTCCAGATCGTCCGCGATGTCACTGACGGCCCTGGCGCAGAAGTCGGTGACGATGTCGTCCAGCCCTGGGACCATCCGCTCGGGGACGGCGTCGCCGGCGTCACCCAGGCGATCCCACAGGGCACGGCAGACGCTCTGGAGCAACGCCGGTTCGACGGCGGCGTCCTCGTGCGCCGCGCTCAACTCGTCGACCAGCCGTTCGGCCGCGCGGTGCTCGAACGCCCGGCCCGCCTGCCGCGCGGGTTCGACGACGGCGTCCAGCGCCGCGCCGCGCGCGAGTGGCGCGAGATGGAGCTCCGCGGCCGGAAGCCCGTGCCGGGCGACGACGCCGAGCAGGTCCTCGGCGTGTTCCTCACGGACCGACAGCAGCAACCGGACGCCGGGATCGGCGGCCACGGCCGCGAGCAGCTCCCGCAACCCGTTCGCCCTGCTGACCGCGGCGCCTCCGGTGAACCAGCGCTCGGCCCGGTCCACCGCGAGGAGCACCGGTCGCATCACGCCGGGGCGGCCACGCCGCGTCCGGCGGAGTAACGCACCGACCGGATCGACCTCGCCGGGCGGCTCCCGCCACGCGGCGAGCAGCGCCAGCAGGTAGGGATCGATTTCCGGGAACCCCGCGTTCGGCAGGACGCGCCCCTGCGGTTCGACGGCCAGCGGGCTGACGTCCGCGACCGGCGCCGGCGCGCGGTGCGCGTCCTCCAGCAGCGGGACGGCCCCCGCCCGGATCAGCGACGTCCGGCCGCAGCCGCTCGGCCCGCGCAGCACCGTCACGGGACGGTGCGTCCAGAGCTCCGCGAGCAGGCGCGACTCCGCGGCGCGGCCGAAGAAGCGGTGCCGTTCCCCTTCGGTGAACGGCCTGAGGCCGGGATAGGGGTTCAGGTCGGGACGGGCCGTGAACTGGTCCACGTCGCCCACTCCTCAGCCCGGTGTTCTCGGCTCGTCCGTCCCCGATCCGCCCGACGAGTTCAGCCGACCCGCATGTCACCGATGAAGGAGGTGAAACCCGCGCACACCGTCGTCGGCCTGCGCTCCGGCGCGACGACCGACTCGATCTCGCCCGCGAGAGTCATGCCGCCCACGCGGCTCAGCTCTTCCAGGGAGGCCCCGGACAGATCCGGCAGGTCGCTGCGGAAATCCACCTCGTCACGCATCGGAAGGCTCCTTGTTCCGGCGGTCGGGGCTTCCCTGTGATTCTGCATGTTCCCGTCGTCCGATGGGGCAACCTGACCGCATCGTGCCACTGTGCCGTCCGGCATTGCGACATCGCCCGCCGCGGGGGATTATGCGTCTCCACAAAAAGGCCGCGCAGCAGAACTGCTCGGGAAATTCACCCGTGGCCGAGAGCGTCGTCCGCGGCATAGGATGCCAATCGAGATCGACGCCGTGACCACGTGCGGAGGCGAGCCGCGTGACGGATCCAGTCGGCGAGACCCCGGCGAGCGCGGGAATCCCCCAGATCTGGGGAGCCAGGATTCCCGCCCGCAACCACAATTTCACCGGTCGCAAAGATCTGCTCACGGCACTTCGGGAAGGGATCAAGAACAACGTCGCCGCGGCGGTCGTCCCTTATGCGCTGCACGGGATGGCCGGAGTCGGGAAGACGCAGCTCGCGATCGAGTACGCGCACCGTTTCCGAACCGAATACCAGCTCGTGTGGTGGATCCCCTCCGCCCAGGAGAGCCTCGTCCGGTCCTCGCTCGCCGGGCTCGCGCCGCGCCTCGACCTGCCGCCCGCGAGCAAGGTCGGGGTCGAGGAGGCCGCCAACTCGGTGCGGCAGGCGCTGGAGCGCGGGGCGCCCTACAGCCGGTGGCTGCTGATCTTCGACAACGCCGACCAGCCGGAGGACATCAACGCGTTCGTTCCGCAGGGGCCGGGAGACGTCCTCATCACCTCCCGGAACCCGAACTGGAAGGGGCGCGGACGCGTCGCCACGGTCGAGGTGGACGTGTTCCCCCGGGCGGAGAGCATCGAGTTCCTCGGCAAGCGCCTGTCCGGCGCGCTCGGCGAGGAGGAGGCCGACCACCTCGCCGACGCGCTCGGCGACCTTCCCCTGGCCCTGGAGCAGGCCGCGTCGGTGCTGCAGGAGTCGGCGATGTCGGTGGACGGCTATCTCGACCTGCTGCGCGACCGGATCGGCGACCTGCTGCTGGAGGGTGAGGCGAACGAGTACCCGCGGCCGATGACGGCGGCGTGGCGGCTCGCCGTGGAGGAGCTGGAGCGGAACTATCCCAACGCCGTCCCGCTGCTGCGCTGCTGCGCCTACTTCGGACCGGAGCCTTTCCCCCGGGACGTCTTCCGCGCGGCCACCGAGGGGGTCTCCCCCGAACTGGCCGAGATCCTCGACGACGCCATCAAGACCAACCGCGCCATCGCGGGCCTGCGCCGGTACGCGCTCATCCGGGTCGAGATCGAGAACGACCGCACCCTCCAGATGCACCGGCTGATCCAGGGACTCGTCCGCAACGCCCTGACCGAGGAGGAGGGGGCCCGGTGCCAGCGGGACGTTCACCTCCTGCTCGCGGAGGCGACACCGAAGGACCCCGACCAGACCGAGTCCTGGCGGGACTTCGCCGCGCTCTACGCCCACATCGGCCCGACCAAGGCGATCGACAGCACCGAGCCGAGGGTCCGGACGATGGTCCTGGCCTTCGCGCGGTACCTGTACGTGTCGAGCGACCAGGCCGGCGGCGCGAGCTTCTCCCAGCAGGTCCACGACCGCTGGGCGAAGGTCTCCCCGCCCGACGACCTCAACGTCCTGCGCGCCCGGCGGCTGCGCGCCATCCTCATCCGGGAGCGCGGCCAGTACGCCGAGGCCCACCGGCTCAACCAGGAGACGCTGCGGATCATGCGGGCCAGCGGCCGCGAGGACGACGAGTTCCGCGACCTGCTGCTCGCCGTGATCGACAGCAGCGGGGCCGACCTGCGCGCCCGGGGCGAGTTCCGGCAGGGCCGCGAGCAGGACGAGTTCTCCCTCCAGGAGCACCAGAACTTCTTCGGCGCCGACCACGCCAGGACCATCCGGGTGATGAACAACCTCGCGCTCGACTACGGGCTCGTCAGCGACTACGTGCGAGCCCGCGAGCTCCAGGAGCGCTGCTACCGGATGGCCTGCAGGCGCCCGCGCCCCGAGGGCATGAGCGCCATGGAGGAGGCCAACTCGCTGAACGGGCTCGCCCGGGCCGTCCGGCTGCTGGGCGAGTTCCGGGACGCCATCGACTTCGGCGAGGAAGCCCTCGCGCTGGCCACCGAGCAGCTCGGCCTCGAACACGCGGTGACGATCCGCGCGTCCACCGACCTGGCGATCGCCAAGCGCCGCGCCGGCCGCTACCAGGAGTCGCTGGAATTCGCCCGGGCCACGCACGAGCGGTGCCTGCGCGTGTTCGGGCAGGCCCACCCGGACACGCTCGCGTCCGCGACGAGCCTGGTCAACATCCTGCGGACGATGAACAAGCAGGACGAGGCCGTGAAGCTGGCGAAGACCGTCACCGACCTCTACCCGGACATGTACGGCCCGGAGCATCCGTACGCCTTCGGCGCGCTCGGCAACCTGGCCCTGCTGCACCGGATCCGCGGCGAGGCGACGACGGCGCGGTCGATGAACGAGAAGGCCCTGGAGGGGCTGGAGAACACGCTCGGCCGCGACCACCACTACTCGCTCACCGTGGCCACCAACCTCGCCAGCGACCTCGCCGAGCTCGGCGACCTCAGCGGCGCGATCGGGCTCGGCCGGGGCACGCTCCGGCGGCTCCGCGGGCTGCTCGGGCTGGACCACCCGATGACGCTCGCCTGCGCCGCGAACCTCTCGGTGGACCTGGAGCGCGAAGGGCGCGAGCAGCGGAACGACGCCGTCCAGAAGGAGGGCGAGGAGCTGTACGAGGACACCGTTCACCGGTACGCGCGCGTCCTCGGCCTGGCGCACCCCGACGCGACCGTCGCCACCGAGCGGCGGCACCTGGACTGCGACTTCGACCCGCCGCCGATCTAGGCCCGCCGCGCGGCGCCGCCCGGCTCGCCGTGCCGCGCGCGCCAGCGCTCCCGGTGCTCGTTCGCGATGGCGCGCGCCTGGTCGAGCGCGGCGGACGGGACGGGCTCGCGCCGCCATGCCCGCAGCGTGCGGTCCATCTCCGCGACCAGCCGCTCCCCTTCGGCCGTCAGCCTGCCGCTGCGCGCGAGGATGCCCGAGACGAGGGCGGACGCGTCGCGCCAGCGCGCGAACTCGGTGTGCGCCCGCAACGCCGCCGCGCCTTGCTCGTGATGGCGCTGCCTGCGCCAGAACCCGGCCACGCCCAGGTGCGCGTAGGCGCCCGTGAGAAGTCCGGCGGCCGGACGGGGATCGTCTCGCCACGGCGCGTAGTAGCGGCTGCCGTCGTCCGGGCGGGTGAGCGGGATCGCGTCGTTGAGCGCGCCGAGCTTGGCGTGCTGCACTTCGTGCGCGAAGGTCACCGCGAGGTCCCGCTCGTCCGGAGGAGGTGACGCGTACACGGCGCCGAAAGCCTCGTGCACGGTGGAGCTGCGCATCCCCTGCGGCGGCGGGGCGATCGGGGTGAGGACGCGGAGGGTGCGCGCGGATTCTTCGGCGACCGTCCAGTGCCATCGGACGAGGAGACGCCAGGCTCGGCGGAGCGTGGCGCGCCAGTGCTCGGCTTCGGCCGGGGTGAGGCGGGGGGACGGGTCGCCGCCGGCCGCGCGGAGCGGGTCGCAGTCGTCCAGGAGCAGGTGCAGGGCCATGCCGTGGTACTCGGCTTCGAGGCCGCGCAGGCCGCGCCAGCCGGGGGCGTCGCGGTGGAGGTCGTCGGGGAGGATGACCGTGCCGGCATCGGACGCGATCGTGACCGGCGCGTCCGGGGCGGCGCGGACGAGGCCGGTGCCCGCGAACCGCTCGACCGTTCCGAGCGTCGGCAGGTAGAGGCCGTCCGGGCCGCCGACGACCTCGACGGGACGCGGGTCGCGGGCGCGGATCGCCGCGGCGGCGGCCAGCGCGGTGATCGGGTCGGTGTCGGCGTCGCCGTCCGCGACCGCGTGCGCCCACACGCCGACCGTCGGATGGTCGAGGACGGCGCGGACCTCGTCCGGCGCGCGGCCCTGGACGTCGGCGAGCAGCGCGTACGCCTGGCGGGCCCGCGCCTCGCGCGCGGGATCGCGCGACCTGGCGGCCTCCCGGACCCAGCGCAGGAGCAGCAGCCGCTTGGACCGCTGGACGCGCCACAGCTCGTCCACGGCGTACGCTCCACCGCCGCCTTGGGCGAGGCCGAGGAAGACCTTCTCGGGAATGGTCAGTCGCTTCAGTTCCGGGCGCATCGGTTCGCTCCTCGTGCGCGCGCGTTTGGTTCGTGCCACGTCCCGGGCGACGGCGTCGCGGATGTGGCTGACCAGCCGGAACAGGTCGCGGCAGTAGACGGACGGGTTCCGGAAGCCGCTGCCGGCGCGGTACCGGTGCGCGTAGAGGCCGCCGCCGCACAGCGTGCCCACGGCGCAGGCGCGGCAGGTCGCGGGCAGGGCCTCCAGCCCGATCTGGCGGGCGGCGGTGGAGGGCAGCGCGAGCGCGGCGTCGAAGCCGTCGCGGCCGACGTGGAGGCCGGTCGCGGTGGCGCCCTCGTAGGCGGACTTGAGCGTGTCGACCTGCTCGATCGTGCCGTCGGTCTCGACCACGACCATGGCCGCCGGGGACAGGCCGACCATCTCGCTGCCGGACGGACGCCCCAGGCTCAGCCCGATGATCTCCCGGAACAGCCGGACGCGCGTCTCCCCGCGCGGCGCGCCCGCCCAGCGGTCGAAGACGGCGGTCAGCCAGTCGCCGTACGGGGCGTCGTCGGTGTCGGGGTCGCGTCCGGGCGGCGGGTTCTCCCAGTTGCCGTGCGGCAGCAGGAAGTCGACGGCGGGCGGACGGAACTCCAGCAGCGCCTCGTAGGTCTCGACCGGCGGGTTCGCGAGGTCGACGGTGGCGAGCAGCCCGGCGAACAGGCGCCGGTACGGCCCGGACGCCAGCCGGTGCAGGTTCGCGGCGGTCTGCGCGTGGCTGCCCCGGCCGTCCGCGTGCCGGCGGTGCCGGTCGTGGCCGCGCCGGTCGCCGTCCAGGCTGACGCTCACGCGCACGTCGAGCTCGTCGAACAGGCGCAGGAACGGCTCGTCCAGCAGGACGCCGTTCGTCTGCACGCCGATGCGGACGCGCGCGGCCGTCCCGACCTCGTTCCGCACGGCGGTGACGGCGTGCCGGATCAGTTCCGGACCGGCCAGGAGCGGCTCGCCGCCGTGCAGGACCACTTCGATCTCGTCCAGCCGGTGCGCGCGGACGTGCCGGCCGATCCGGCGCGCGGTGGCGTCCACGACGTCCGCGTCCATCCGCCGGGGCTGCTCGCGCCAGCGCTGGTCGGCCATCTCGTAGACGTAGCAGTAGTCGCACGCCAGGTTGCAGCGGCTGTGGATCTTCAGGATGAACTGCCGGAACGGCGTCGGCCGCCAGCCCGACGCGCGCAGCGCCGCCAGGTCCAGCGCGCCGGGCCATTCGCGTCCCTCGGTGCGACCCGCCACGCCGATCAGCCCCCAGGGTTGGTCCGGGCACGGTGCGACGCCGGACGGCCGAGCACCTTATGTCCCGATATGTAAGCCCTGACCAAGATCAGCAAACTCGCCGTCCCGGCCACAACCGGGCACGGCACCTGCGTCCCGCGCCACAACGCCTTCCGATTCCCGCGCCCGGCCCGCGGCTTCGGTGCGCCGTCGAAGGAGAGACGGCGCGTCACCTGCGAGTCGCGTCGTCGGCGGAGGCCCGGAGCCGACATACGGAACGGAGAGCGCAGCTCCCGATCAATTCCCTTAGCCGTTCCGAATTGCCGTTGAATGGTTATGAGGAATTTATTTCGGGCTGTTATGATGGGTTTGCGGGAATGGGTGGGTGAATTACAGTCGCCGTCCGGGAGAGATTCTGGAGGCGAGATGGTGGACGGGGTCGGCAGCCGGACGGCGATGATGGTGGCGGCGGGGCGGGCCGCGCATCTGGTGGTGGATTCGGGGCCGGTGATCCTGCGGGACGACGTCGCGGGAGTGCTGCTCGGGGACGCGGCGGAGGAGATGGTCGGGTACCACCGGGTGCGCGGTGACCATGTGGTGCTGTGGGGGACGCGGGCGCTCGGGGTGACTCGGGGCCGGTTCGTCGAGGATCGGATCGCGGCGGCCGGGGTCGAGCAGTACGTGGTGCTCGGGGCGGGGCTGGATTCGTTCGCGTTCCGGAAGACGGGGATTCGGGTTTTCGAGGTCGATCGTCCGGAGACGCAGGCCTGGAAGCGGTCGCTGGTCTCGGCGGCGGGGCTCGGGGTTCCGGAGGGACTGGAATTCGTGCCGGTCGATTTCGAGGCCGGCGGGTTGACCGAGGGGCTGAGGGCGGCCGGGTTCGATCCTCGGCGGAGGACGCTCGTCGGGTGGCTCGGGGTGACGGTCTACCTGTCGCGGGACGCGATCGAGGCGGTCGTGCGCGAGGTGCGGCGGCTCGGGGCGGAGCTGGTCATGGACTACATGGTTCCGCCGGAGATGCGGGACGAGGTCGGGCGCGCGTACGGGGAGATCGCCGATCGGGCGGTCGTGGAGAGCGGCGAGCCGTACCGGACGTTCCTGACGCCCGGGGAGGCCGAGGATCTCGTCCGGGAATGCGGGTTCGAGGTGCGCTCGCACGTGAGGATGGAGGGCGCGGTTCCGGCGCCGGTGTGGCGGCGGGACGACGTGCTGCGACCGTTCGTGTTCTCCCGCTTCCTGGACGCCACCGCGCTCAGCTGAGCTGCGCGGGATGGCGGCGCGGACGCAATGAGGGTTAGGTGCCGGGCCGCAACGTCGGGCGGACGGCGGCCCGGGACCGGACCAGTCCTGCGTACGGCACGTACCAGCACAGACCAGGGCACGACGGCCGATAACGGTTGAGACTCGTGGGTAATCCGCCTCTTGAACTGGTACGGACCAGCTCTTATCGTCGGGCCACGCGCGTTTCTGCTCACAGAGCATTCGTACCGCGCACATTCTTTCATGTGCGCCGGAGAAGGCGGGGACCAGATGAAACGGCATCTCACCGTCGCCATCGCCGCGGGCCTCACGGTCGCCGTGGGCGTGAGCGGCTGCAGCAAGGGCAGCTCGTCAAGCAGCGACAGCGGCTCGGACAAGACCATCAAGTTCGTCGCGGCCATCTACGACGACAACACCAAGGGCTACTGGGACGGCCTGATCAAGGACTTCGAGGCGAAGAACTCGGGGTACAAGGTCGACCTGGAGATGGTGGACTGGACCCAGATGGACGCCAAGGTGAAGACCTACGTCCAGACCAAGCAGGTCCCCGACATCCTCAACTACAACGCGTTCTCCGACTTCGCCCGGGACGGCCTGATCTACCAGGCGTCCGACGTGGTGTCGCCGAACACGCTGAGCGACTTCTCGCCGACCTTCGTCGAGCAGGCCAAGTACAACGGCACCCAGTACGCGCTGCCCTTCATCTCCAGCGCGCGGCTGCTGTTCTACAACAAGGACCTGTTCAAGAAGGCCGGCATCGCCGACGCGCCGAAGACCTGGGCGGACGTCAAGAGCGACGCGCAGAAGATCAAGTCGGGCGGGGCGATCGGCTACGGCCTGCCGCTCGGGCCCGAGGAGGCGCAGGCCGAGTTCTACTCCTGGGCGATGAACAACGGCGGCGGCTGGGTCGACGCGTCCGGGAAGTGGGCGATCAACCAGCCCGCCAACGTGGACACGCTGAACTTCCTCAAGGACCTGAACAAGTCCGGCCTGACGCAGCCGAACCCGGAGAGCACCGACCGCAAGACGGTGTTCAACCAGTTCGCGCAGGGCCGGGTCGGCATGTCGATCGGCGGCCCGTTCACCCGCGCCGGGTTCATCGACCCGGTGAACAAGAACCTGAACTACGGCATCGCGCCGCTGCCCAGCAAGGGCGGCACCGAGCACAACACGCTCGGCGTCATGGACGTGCTCGCCGCGTTCAAGAAGAACGACGGCAAGAACAAGGACGCGGTGAAGAAGTTCCTCGACTTCTTCTACACCAAGGACAACACCAGCAAGTTCCTCAAGCTGGAGAACTTCCTGCCGGTGACCAAGTCCGCCGGGGACGCGCTGAGCGCCGACCCGTACTTCAAGCAGTTCGTGGACGCGCTGCCCACCAGCAAGTTCGCCCCGACGAGCAACCCGGCGTGGAGCGCGGTCGCGGGCGCGGTGAAGCAGCAGCTCGGCACGGCCGTCGCGAACAAGGACCCGAAGGCCGTCCTGGACGACATCCAGAAGACCGCCGAGAAGGCCGGCTGATCGAGCCGTGCACGACGTCCAACACGCGGACGACGTGAGCCTGCCGGACGCGTCCCCCGGAGCCTCGCGCTCCGGGGGCGCGTCCTCGGCCGCGCTGCGGCGCCTGCGCAAGCTCGTGCCCCTGCTGTGGCTCGGCCCGTCGATCCTGCTCATCGCGTTCGTGGTGCTGTGGCCCGTCGTCGAGATGGCCCGCACCTCGCTGCAGAAGATCACCTCGTCCGGCCTCACCGCGGGCTGGAACGGGGTCGTGAACTACTCCGACCTGTTCGACGAGGACGCGCTCGTCCCGGTCCTGCTGCGCACCGTGCTGTGGGTCGCCGGGGTCGTCGTCGTCACGCTGCTGCTGTCGCTGGCGCTCGGCCAGCTCCTCAACGCCCGCTTCCCCGGCCGCCGCGTGGTGCGCTGGGCGGTGATCGTGCCGTGGGCGGCGTCGGTCCTGATGACGGCGCTGATCTGGAAGTGGATGCTGGACAACTTCTCCGGCCTGGTCAACCGGGTGCTGCTCGACACGCACGTGATCGGCCACCCGCACAACTGGCTGGGCGACCCGCACCAGGCGATGATCTGGATGATGTGGGTCGCGGTGTTCGTGTCGCTGCCGTTCACCTCGTTCGTGATCCTCGCCGGGCTCCAGACGATCCCGGCGGACGTGTACGAGGCGGCCCGGGTGGACGGCGCGGGCCCGTGGCGGTCCTACTTCCAGATCACGCTGCCGCTGCTGCGCCCGGCCATCCTGATCGCGGGCATCATCAACGTCATCAACGTGTTCAACTCGTTCCCGATCATCTACGAGATGACCGGCGGCGGGCCGGGCAACGACACCGACACCACCACCACGTTCATGTACAAACTGGCCTTCTCCGACCAGCACGTGGGCGAGTCCGCGGCGATGTCGGTGGTCAACTTCGCGCTCGTGCTGCTCATGGTGCTGCTGTACCTGCGGTTCTCGCGCTGGCGGGAGGAGACGCAATGAGCGAGCAGGCCGCGACGGTCGCGGCGCCCGGCCGGAGGCGTCCCGCGCGCCGCGAGGGGCGGTCGCGCCGTCCGATCCGGCTGCGGACGGTCCTGCTGACCGCGGTCGGATGGCTGGTAGGGCTGCTGTTCGTGCTGCCCTACCTGCAGATGTTCCTGACGTCGCTGAAGACGCCGTCCGACCTGACGCACTCGCCGGGCACGTACGTGCCGTCCCACTGGCAGTGGTCGAACTACGCGGACGTGTGGAAGGGCACGGGCGTCGGCCAGGCGCTCACCGTGTCGCTGGAGGTCGCGGTCGCGTCCACGCTGGTGACGCTGCTGTGCGCGCTGCCCGCGGCGTACTACACCGCGCGCAACCGGTTCCGGGGGCGCGGGGCGTTCCTGCTGCTCGTCCTCGTGACGCAGATGTTCGCGCCGACGGCGCTGGTCATCGGCATCTACCGGGAGATGGTGGCGCTCAACCTGACCGACACGCTGCTCGCGCTGATCCTGGTGAACGCGGCGTTCAACCTGCCGTTCTGCGTGTGGATCCTGCACGGGTACTTCTCGTCGATCCCGCGCGAGCTGGAGGAGGCGGCGTTCCTGGACGGCGCGGGCAGGTTCGGCGCGCTGACCCGGGTCACGCTGCCGATCTCGATGCCCGGCGTGGTCACGGCGGTCGTCTACACGTTCATCGCGGCGTGGAACGAGTTCATCGTGGCGCTGACGGTGACCGTCTCGCCGGACCGCAAGCCCCTGACCGTGGTCGCGCCGTCCTTCGTGACGCAGTACCAGGCGCACTGGCAGTTCCTCTTCGCGACCTCGGTCATCGCCATCGTGCCGGTGGTGATCCTGTTCGTCGTGATCGAGCGGTACCTGGTCGGCGGCCTCACCGCGGGCTCCATCAAATGACGGTCGTGGCGCTGGACGTCGGCGGGACGTCCATGAAGGGCGCCCTGATCGAACCCGACGGGACGGTCCTGCGCACCGAGGGCCGTCCCACCGGGCGCGAGCACGGGCCGGACACGGTCGTGGCGGCGATCCTCGACTTCGCGGCCGAGCTCGCCGCGAGCGAACCGGGCGTCGCCGCCGCCGGGATCGTCGTGCCCGGCCTGGTGGACGAGGCGACCGGCACGGCGGTCAACTCGTCCAACATCGGCTGGCGCGACGTCCCGCTGCGCAAGCTCGCGGCCGAGCGGCTCGGGCTGCCCGTGGCGCTCGGGCACGACGTCCGCACCGGCGGGCTCGGCGAGGCGATCCGCGGGGCGGGCCGGTCCGGCGGGGACTTCCTGTTCCTGCCGATCGGCACCGGCATCGCCGCGGCGATGGTGCTCGGCGGGACGCCCTACCCCGGCTCGTCCGGGTGGAGCGGCGAGATCGGGCACGTGGTCGTCCGGCCGGGCGGCGAGCCGTGCGCGTGCGGGAACCGGGGCTGCCTGGAGACCTACGCGTCGGCCGCGTCGATCGCGCGCCGGGCGGGCGGCATCCCGGCCGAGGAGGTCGTGCGGCGCGCCGCCGAGGGCGACGAGCGCTGCGCCGAGGTGTGGACGCTCGCCCTGGACACGCTCGCGGACGCCCTCGCGGCCGCGACGCTCATGCTCGACCCGTCCAGGATCGTCCTGGGTGGCGGGCTCGCCGAGGCGGGCGACGCGCTGCTGCCGCCGCTCGCCGAACGCCTCGTCCCGCGCCTGACGTTCCGCTCTCCCCCGCCGCTCGTCCCCGCCGAGCTGGGCCCGCTGGCGGGCATGCACGGAGCGGCGGTGCTGGCGCAGAGGCTGGTCCCCTAGCCCCCGGGCGGTGGTCGTCGCTTCGCAGGACGGCGGCCACCGCCCGGTCCCAGGCGGCCCCGGGCGGTCTCCCCCGTCCTCGGTCGGATTCCCCGGTCTCGGTCGGGCTCCCCGGTCTCGGTCGGACTCCCGGGTCTCGGGCTATCTCGCACGGTCCCGGGCGGACGCTCTTCGGATCCGGCCCGTCCCCAGGGAAGTGGAACGGACCGGATCCGCTGCGGGCGGCGCGGCTCGCGGGGCGCCGCCCGGTCATCGAGGTGCGGTCAGGCGAGGGCCTCCTAGACGGCGGGCACGGCGGGCACGGCGGGCACGGCCGCCGCGGGCGGTACGGTCGGCGACTGGTCGGCGAACTGGGTCTCGTACAGCTCGGCGTAGCGGCCTCCTTCGGCGAGCAGGGAGTCGTGGGTGCCGCGCTCGACGACGCGGCCGGCCTCGACGACGAGGATCTGGTCGGCCGCGCGGATCGTGGACAGCCGGTGCGCGATGATGATCGACGTGCGGCCGTCGAGCGCCTCGGCGAGGGCCTCCTGGACGGCGGCCTCGGAGGTGGAGTCGAGGTGCGCGGTCGCCTCGTCCAGGATCACCACGCGCGGGCGGGCGAGGAGCAGGCGGGCGATGGTGAGCCGCTGGCGCTCGCCGCCGGAGAGGCGGTAGCCGCGCTCGCCGACGACGGTGTCGAGGCCGTCCGGGAGCGAGCGGATCAGGTCGTCGAGGCGGGCGCGGCGCAGCACGTCCCACAGCTCGTCCTCGCCGGCCTCGGGACGGGCGAGCAGCAGGTTCTCGCGGATCGAGTCGTGGAACAGGTGCCCGTCCTGGGTGACCATGCCGAGCGTGTCGCGGATCGCGTCGAAGGACAGGTCGCGCACGTCCTCGCCGCCGAGCCGCACGGCGCCCTCGTCCACGTCGTACAGGCGCGGCAGGAGCTGCGCGATCGTGGACTTGCCCGCGCCGGACGACCCGACCAGCGCGACCATCTGGCCGGGCTCGGCGCGGAACGACACGTCGTGCAGGACCTCGACCCCGCCGCGCGCGTCGAGGGCGGCGACCTCCTCCAGCGAGGCGAGCGACACCTTGTCGGCGGACGGGTAGCCGAACCGGACGTGGTCGAACTCGACCGAGACGGGTCCCTCGGGCGCGGGCCGCGCGTCCGGCTTCTCCTTGACCAGCGGCTCCAGGTCGAGCACCTCGAAGACGCGCTCGAAGCTGACCAGCGCGCTCATGATCTCCAGGCGGGCGCCGGCGAGCGCGGTGAGCGGCGCGTAGAGGCGGGTGAGCAGCAGGGCGAGCGCGACGACCGCGCCCGCGTCGAGCTGGTGGCGCAGCGAGAGGTACCCGCCGAGGCCGTAGACCAGGGCCAGCGCGAGCGCCGAGACGACCGTCAGGGACGTGATGAAGACGTGCTGGAGCATGGCCGTGCGGACGCCGATGTCGTGCACCCGGCGGGCCCGGACGGCGAACTCGGCGGACTCGCGGGCGGGCCGTCCGAACAGCTTGACCAGGGTCGCGCCGGGCGCGGAGAACCGCTCGGTCATCTGCGTGGACATGGCCGCGTCGTTGGCGGCGGCCTCGCGGCGCAGCCCGGCGAGGCGGCGGCCCATCCGCCGCGCGGGCAGCACGAACACCGGCAGCAGGACGAGCGCGAGCAGCGTGACCTGCCAGGAGATGCTGACCATGACGGCGAGCGTGAGCAGCAGCGTCACCAGGTTGCTGACCACGCCGGACAGCGTGTCGGAGAACGCGCGCTGCGCGCCGATGACGTCGTTGTTGAGGCGGCTGACGAGCGCGCCGGTGCGGGTGCGGGTGAAGAACGCGACCGGCATGCGCTGCACGTGGTCGAACACGGCGGTGCGCAGGTCGAGGATGAGGCCCTCGCCGATGCGCGCCGACAGCCACCGGTTGAGCAGGCCGAGACCGCCCTCGGCGAGCGCGAGCCCGGCGATCAGCACCGCCAGCCCGACCACCACGCCGGCCGGCCGGTGCCCGACGATGGCGTTGACGACCCGTCCGGCGAGCACGGGCGTCACCACGGCGATCACCGCGAGCACCACGCTGACGGCGAGGAACCCGGCCAGCCGCCGGGCGTGCGGGCGGGCGAACGCGCCGATGCGGCGCAGCGTCGCCCGCGAGAACGACCGGCGTTCGTCCTTCGCGTTCATCGCGTGGTGCAGCGAGTGCCACGCGGTCACTTCCATGTCCATGTGCGTCCGCCCCGGGGTCGAGTCGTCGAGATGCGTCGGAGACCCATCCTGGAACCTCAACGAAGCTTGAGGTCAACTCCGGCCGCGGCACCACTCTGCCCGAGGGGTCCGACATTCCCGCGCGGGCACGACCCGAGGGGTCCGGCATTCCCGCGCGGGTACGGTCCGACCCATGGAGATCGATGTCGCGAAAGTCCGTCATGAGACGCCCGGATGCGCGCGCGTGGCGCACCTCAACAACGCCGGCGCGGCCCTGCCGCCGTCCCCGGTCATCGAGGCCGTGGCGCAGCATCTCGAACTGGAGGCCATGACCGGCGGCTACGAGGCCGCCGAAGAGAACCAGGCCGCGATCGAACGGTTCTACGACGCGGTGGCCGGGCTGATCGGAGCGCGGCGCGACGAGATCGCCTATGTGGAGAACGCGACCCGCGCGTGGGACATGGCGTTCTACGGGATCAGGTTCGCTCCGGGCGAGCGCGTCCTGACGACGACGAGCGAGTACTCGTCCAATGCGATCGCCTACCGGCAGCGCGGCGTCCGGGTGGACGTCGTCCCGGACGGACCGGACGGCACGATCGACCTCGACGCTCTGGACACCGAGCTGCGCCGTGGCGGGGTGCGGCTCGTCTCGCTGAACCACGTCCCGACGTCCAACGGGCTGGTCAACCCGGTCGCCGACGTCGGGCGGCTGTGCCGGGCGGCGGGAGCGCTGTTCCTGCTGGACGCCTGCCAGTCGGTCGGGCAGCTCCCGGTGGACGTCGGCGAGATCGGCTGCGACCTGCTGTCGTCCACCGGCCGCAAGTACCTGCGCGGGCCGCGCGGCACCGGCTTCCTCTACGCGCGGCGGGACGTCCTGTCCGAGATCGAGCCCCCGTTCCTCGACAACGCCGCAGCGGACTGGCATGCGCCCGACCGCTACGAGATCCGTCCCGACGCGCGGCGGTACGAGACCTGGGAGCGGTACGTCGCCGGGCAGATCGGGCTCGGCGTCGCCGCCGACTACGCGACGCGGCTGGGGATCGACGCCATCACGGCGCGCATCGACGTGCTGGCGTCCCGCCTGCGCGCGGAACTGGCGTCCAGGCCGGGCGTGACCGTCCACGACCGGGGCGTGCTGCGCGCCGGGATCGTCACCTTCACCGTGGACGGCCGCACGCCCGCGGAGATCGTGAAGGCCGCGCGCGCACGGGACGTCAACGTGAACGTCAGCGAGCCGCGCGGGCACGGATACGACCCGGACGCCGAGGAAGCGGTCGTCCGGGCCTCCGTGCACTACTACAACGACGAGGAGGAGATCGAGCGGCTGCTGTCCGTCCTCTGAATCACCGGAAGGGGGCGAGCGCCCGGGACGCCCGGGCCTCGTCCACTTCGAGCCGGTTCGGGTCCGAGGCGGCCGGCCGGTTCGGGAGGGTCAGGTAGCGCGCCTCGGACGGATCCGTGCGCCTGAGGCTCTCGGCCAGTGCCTTCATGCTCGCGAGGTCAAGGCCGGGCAAGGTCTTCAGCGAGCCCAAGGACGCGTTGAGAAACCTGACGAACCGGACCGGATCGTTGTGCATCGCGCTGACGGCCTCGCGCGACAGTTCGGCCATGAGGCTTTGCTGACGCTTGATGCGCGCGAGGTCCGAGCCGTCGTTCATGCCGTGCCGGACGCGCGCGTACGCGAGGGCGACCTTGCCGTCGACCTTGTGCCTGCCCGCACTCAGGTGGAGGCCCGACGCGCCGTCGTTCACGGACTTCGGGAGGGCGATCGTCACGCCGCCCAGGGCGTCCACCATGCGGCTGAAACCCTGGAAATCGACGACCACCGACTGGTCGACGCGCACCTTGGTGACCGCCTCCACCGTTTTGATCGCGCAGGGGACGCCGCCCTCCGTGTAGGCCGCGTTGATCTGCCCCATGGCGGCCGGGACCGTCTTGCCGTCCGCGCGGCGGCACGACGGCCGCTGGACGAGCAGGTCGCGCGGCAGGCTCACCACGGTCACGCGCTTGCGGTCGGCGGGCAGCCTGATCAGCACCATCGTGTCCGAGCGCGCCCCGTAGCGCTTGTCCTGCGCCGCGCCGCGCGAGTCGGAACCGAGCAGGAGCAGGGTGAGCGGCCGGTTGTCGATCCGGCTGGGGCCGTTCGCGGTCTGCTCGCGGTCGCCGGTGGGGCGGAGCATGGCCGCCGGGACGAGCAGCAGCGCCGCGACCGCGCAGGCGGCGAGGGCCAGGGCCGTCCAGCCGCGCGGACGCCGGCGGCGGCGCGGGGCGCGCGCGGCGTCGGTCAGCCGGGACCGCTGGCGGGCCAGCGACGGCGGCGGGTCGTGTTCGAGGGCGCGGCCGAGGTCGCGCAGCTTCGAGAGGTCGTCCACGGCTCAGCCCTCCTCAGCGGCCGGATCGACGGCGGTCGGGTCCACGCCGCCGAGCGCGGCGCGGACCTTGCGGCGGGCCCGGTTCAGCCGCGACCGGACGGTGCCGACGGGAATCGAGAGGGCGCGCGCGACCTCCTCGTAGGACAGGTCGCCCCACGCCACCAGCAGCAGGACGTCCCGGTCCCGGCGGGGCAGCGCGGCCAGCGCCTCGGCGAGCGCCGTGCGCGACTCCCAGGCGGCCACGCCCGCCGCGACCCGCTCGGCGGGGCCGTCGTCCGGGCCGTCCACGGGGCTGCGGCGCAGCGCCCGGTAGTGCGCGGCCTCGCGGCGGTGGTGCCGCGCCATGATCTTGGTGACGATGCCGAACAGCCACGGCCGCGCGTCCGGCTGGGCCGGGTCGTAGCGGTGCCGTCCGCCGAACGCGGCGAGGAAGGTGTCCCCCACCAGGTCTTCGGCGGTCTCGGGGCCGAGGCGGCGGGACACGTAGCGGTACAGCATCCCGGAGTACCGGTCGAACAACACGGCGAACGCCTCCGGGTCGTCGTGCGACCGGCGGATCAGTTCCGCGTCGTCCGCCGTCACGGCGGGCGGTGCGGTCATCGTGGACACCACGGCCTTCCCGGAAGTAGGGGCCTCGTTCTCGCCGGTGTCTTGCCGTCCGGGCCCCGGGGAGTTCGCGCTTTCAAGATCACCAATTGATAACGAAGTGAACTTTCCGGATAACCTGCGCATCTTTCCAGTGGAGCGCGGGGACTCGCACGGGGGTTCCGGCCAGTGGCGCGCTCTCCAGTGGCACCGGGGCGAGCAGGAGGACGCGGCGTGACGGACGACGCCCAGAACCGGCCGGACGACACCGAGCCGGCCAGGTCGGAGACCATCGAGTTCGCCGTGCCCGCGCACCCGGCCCGGGACTCCGAGGATGCCGGCACCGAGGACGCCGCCGACCGCGAAGGCGACTCTGAGGAGTCGGGCGCGCACCCGGTGCAGGCGTCCAGGTCGTCCGGTCAGTGGACGGTCTCGGCCCCCGAACGCGCCGAACCCTTCCGCTCCGCGTCCCCGACCGTCGAGGACAAGCTCCCGGCCGTCCCTTCCGCGAACCAGAACGCTCCCGCGGAGGACGCCCCCCGCACCAGCGGCCCGCATCCGACCACCCCCCACACCAGCGGCTCCCACCCGTCCCACCCGGACACCTCCCAGCAAGACGCCGCCGCACCGCAACCGAGCGAGCCGCAACAAGACACTCAGCGCGAGAGCGCTCAGCACCGCGCCGCGCCAGAGCCGAGCGGTCCGCAGCAGGACGCGCCGCGCGTGAGCCAGCATCGCGCCGAGCCACAGGCGAGCGTGTCCCAGAAGGACGCACCGAACGCCAGCGGGCAGCACCGCGCCACGCCCCAGAGAAGCGCTCCGCAGCAGAACACGCAGCGCGCGAGCGAACAGCACCGCGCCGCACCGCAAGCGGAAGGGGCGCAGCAGGACGCGCCGCGCGGAAGCGGCCAGCACCGCGCCGCGCCAGAGCCGAGCGCTCCGCAGCAGAACGCGCAGCGCGCGAGCGGACAGCACCGCGCCGCGGCGCAAGCAGGAGAGGCGCAGCAGGACGCGCCGCGCGGAAGCGGCCAGCACCGCGCCGCGCCAGAGCCGAGCGGTCCGCAGCAGAACACGCCGCGTATCAGCGCCCAACCCCTCGCTGCGCCGCAGCCGAGCGAGCCGCAGCAGGACGCGCCGAGCGCTAGCGGGCAGCATCGCGCCGCGCCTCAAGCGGGCGCTCCGCAGCAGGACGCGCAGCGCGTGAGCCGGCATCGCGCCGAGCCCCCGGCGAGCGGGTCGCAGCAGGACATTTCCAGTGCGAGCGGTCAGCATCGCGCCACGCCGCAGGCGGGCGGGGCGCAGCAGGGCGCGCAGGGCGGCGGAAGTGGGCAGCATCGCGCTGGGCCGCCGGCGGGCGGGGCGCCGCAGTGGGACGCGTCGCGTGCGAGTGGGCAGCAGCCCGTGTACCAGGCGGGCGGGCCGCAGCAGGGTGCGCCTCGTGACAGCGGACAGTACCGTGCGAATCCGCAGGCCAGCGGGCAGCATCAGGCCGCCCCTCAGGTTGGCGGGACGCAGCAGGGGGCGCCTCAGGCCGGCGGACAGCAGTGGGCCGGGACGGCGCCGCCGGTGGAGCGGGCGATCGTGCCTCGGTTCAGTGCTCAGGCCCAGGCCGAGGCGCGGGCTCAGGCCCAGGCGCAGGCATGGGACGGCGATGCGACGCGGATGGACGCGCCGCTGAATCCTTCGCAGCTCCCGGTGGGCGTCCAGCCCCGGGCGGGCGGACCTCACGCGGCGGCGGGGCCGGGGGCGGTTGGGCCTCAGGCGGCGGGGCCGCGGGCGACCGGGCCTCGGGCGACCGGGCCTCGGGCGGACGGGCCCTCGTACGAGGAGGAGCCGAAGCGGGGACGGCGGGGGCTCGTGATCGGGCTGGTGGCCGTCCTCGTGCTGGTGGCCGGGGTGGTGGCCGGGCAGCTCGTCCGGCCGGTGCCGGAGCCGTCGCTGGAGCTGGCCATGGGGTCCTCCAGCCACACCTTCGGCGGGCAGAAGCCCGTGCTGCCGTGGCCGAAGGCCGGGCAGGCGACCGTGTACGTGGACGGCCTCGGCACGATGGGGTCGTCCGGGGCGTCGACCCCGACGCCGACGGCGAGCGTCGCCAAGGTGATGACCGCGTACGTCATCCTGCGGGACAAGGCGCTGCGCAGCGGCGAGAACGGGCCGACGTTCACGGTGACGCCGCAGGGCGCGTCCGAGGTCGCGGGGCGCAAGGCGCGCGGCGAGTCACTGCTCGGCATCACGCCCAACCAGCAGTTCACCGAGCGCAAGGCGCTGGAGGCGCTGCTCATCATCTCCGCGAACGACGTCGCGCACGAGCTGGCCCGCTGGGACGCGGGTTCGGACCAGGCGTTCGTCGTGAAGATGAACGAGGCCGCGCGGTCGCTCGGCATGACCAGCACGACCTACACCGACCCCAGCGGCTACGACTCGGCGACCGTCAGCACGGCCGCCGACCAGGTCAAGCTGCTGCGCGCGGCGATGCGGCTGCCCGGGTTCGCCGAGTCGGTCGCGCAGCGCCAGTTCGTGCCGGACGGCGGCGGCAAGCCGCGCAACGCGGGCAACATCCTGCTCGGCCAGTACGGCGTGGTCGGCGGCAAGACCGGCTACACCGACAAGGCGGGCGGCAACTTCGTGTTCGCCGCGCGCAAGCAGGTCGGCGGGGTGGAGACGCTGATCCTCGGCGCGGTGATGAACCAGCCGTCGCCGAGCGCGATCGGCGCGATCAACGCCGCGCAGCCGCTGGTCGCGGCCGCGGAGAACGCGCTGGTCGCCGCGACGGTCGCGCCGTCCGGGAGCCGGGTCGCGCGGGTGGACGACGGGCTCGGCGGCGGTGCTCCGCTGCGCGCGGCCAAGCCGGTCACCGTGGTCGGCTGGCCGGGCCTGACCGTCCCGTTCGGCGTCGCGGGCGCCCCGCCCGGCACCGCCCCGCAGAACGCGAAGGTCGGCACGCTGACGGCGGGCGCGACGCGCGTCCCGCTGAGCCTGGATCGTCCGCTGAGCAAGCCGTCCCTCCTGGACCGCCTGACCCGTCTCGGCTGACCCCGCGCTCGGGGTCACCCCGCGCTCGGCTGCCCTTGCGCTCGGCTCACCCCGCGCTCGGGGTCACCGCGCGTTCGGGTGGGTCGGCGTTCGGGTGGGTCGGGTCAGCGGGTGCGGGCGGACGGGGCGGCGAAGGCGGCCACCGCGCCCAGGCCGAGGTAGATGAGGCCGGTGGCGTAGCGCTGGCGGCGGCGGAAGACCGGGCGGGCGCGCAGCCAGCCGCCGATCGAGCCGGCCGCGACGGCGTACACGACGTCGCTGACCAGGCCGATCGCGCCGACGGTGAGGCCCATGACGGCGATCTGGAGCGGGACGGCCCCGGCTCCGCGGTCCACGAACTGCGGCAGGAAGGCCAGGAAGAACAGCACGACCTTCGGGTTGAAGAGGTTGACGAGCAGGCCGTCCAGGAAGACGCGGCGCAGCGGCGCGGGCGCGACGCGCACC
This sequence comes from Actinomadura gamaensis, assembly GCF_042652125.1. Classification (NCBI taxonomy): domain Bacteria; kingdom Bacillati; phylum Actinomycetota; class Actinomycetes; order Streptosporangiales; family Thermomonosporaceae; genus Actinomadura; species Actinomadura gamaensis. The sequence goes on from NZ_JBHSIT010000007.1 coordinate 31,805, forward strand.
TCGTCGAGCGACTCGCGAGAGCGGAGCGTGCGCACCGCGAGGTACACCAGGTAGGCCGCGCCCGCGTAGCGCAGGACGGCGAAGGCGGTCGCGGACGCGGCGATCAGCGCCGACAGCCCGGCCGCCGCGAGGCCCACGTGCAGGAGCGTCGCGCATTCCACGCCCAGCGCGGAGACGATCCCGGCGCGCCGTCCGTCGGCGACGCTGCGCGTGACGATGTACAGGTGGTTCGGGCCGGGGATGGCGATCAGCGTCGTCGCCGCCAGCAGGAACAGCCAGGGGTTGCTCATCCCGGCACCGTAGGACGCCTCGTGCGCGCGCGACAGGACCAACTCGTGCGCGCGTAACAGGACCAACTCAGGTGCGCTTAACAGGATCAGCACAGGTGCGCGCGACAGGACCAGCACAGGTCGCGTCGTAGAACCGGCTCGCGTCGCGTTGCAGAACAAACTCGCGTCGCGTCGTAGAACCGACTCGGGTCGTGTGGCTGGACCGGCTCGCGTCGTGTGGCAGGAGCGAGGAGGTTTTACGGAGCGGCCTGCGTCTCGGAGGCGAACGCTCCGGCGAGGACGAGCCGGCCGGACGTGCGGACCATGTACGTCACCTCCTCCAACGGACGCCGCAGCGAGGTGAGCGCCACGAGGGCGGCCAGCAGCGTGTGCCCGAGGACGATCTCCACGGCGTCCCGGTCGGGGACGGGGTCGCCGATCGCGGCGGACAGCCGGTCCCGGACGAACAGGAACAGCACCGTGCGGGCGTCCTCGACGGACGGGTCGTCCGAGGTCACCGCCTGGATGATGGCCGAGGTCAGGGTCAGCTCCCCCGCCGCGACCTCCACGATGCGCTCCAGCAGCGAGGTGAGCCGCTCGATCGGGGTGTCGCCGACAGCGAGCGCGTCGATGTCGGCGGTGACCCGGTGCGCCCAGGTCGCCGCGACCTCGGTGAGCAGGTGGTCCTTGGTGGCGAAGTACCGGTACACCGTGGCGCGGGCGACCCCGGCGCGGTCGGCGACGTCGTGCATGGTGACGGCCTGGTAGCCGCCCTCGTCCGCCAGCTCGCGGGCCGCCTCGAGCAGTCGCTCCCGGCGGGCCTGCTGATCCTTCGTCAACGTCCTGGTGACGGTGATCCGCACGCCGCCACTCGCACTGCCGCTCAACGCGCCTCCTCGATCGACGTCCCCATTGTCCCGCAGATCCGGGTCCGCCACCGGGGCCGCGTTCGAATCGAGACCCTCAGTCGCGGAACTCGTGGTCGGGCAGGTCGGGCAGGCGTCCGGCGGCGAGGGCCGCGGCGCGGTCGGCGAGGCTCGGGCGGTAGACGTCGTGGGTCAGGATGAGGAACTCCTCGTCCCGGACGGCCCGGACGACGCGCTCCGCGACGAGTTCGGGCGCCATGCCGCCCGCGACGGTGTCGGCGATGATCTGGTCGACGAACGCCTGGTCCTCGGACGGCTCGGCGGGCGCGTCCGGGGGCCGGTTGCGTCCGGAGTGGTGGATGCGGGTGGCGACGCCGCCCGGGCACAGCACCGAGGCGCGCAGCCGGGAGCCGGAGACGGCCAGCTCGTGCGCGAGGCACTCGGTGGCGGCGTAGGCGGCGGTCTTGGAGATCGTGTAGGGGCCGGTGAACGGGGCGGCGAACAGCCCGGCGACGGACGAGGTCGTGACGACGTGCCCCTCGTCCCCGCCGTCGATCATCCGCGGGACGAACGCCTGGATGCCGTACAGGACGCCCCAGAGGTTCACCCGCAGCGCCCAGGCGAAGTCGGAGGTCGGGCGCGACCAGATCCGGCCGCCGGTGAACACTCCGGCGTTGTTGCACAGCAGGTGGACGGTCCCGTACTCGGCGAACACGCGGTCGGCGAAGGCGTGGACGGCGCGCTCGTCGCCGACGTCCACGACCTCGGCGAGGACGCGCGCGTCCCGGTCGCCGAGGGACCGCCGGACGTCGTCCAGCGGCTTCTCCTCGATGTCGGCGAGGGCGAGGCGCATGCCCTCGGCGGCGAGGCGTTCGGCGAGGGCGCGTCCGATGCCGCTGGCCGCGCCCGTGACGACGGCGACCCGTCCCTGGAGATCCCGCATGGCTCCTCCTGCCCGGTCGAGGGGGACCCCCATCTTCCCGCGGTCCGGCCACCGGCGACCTACCAATTGCTTGGTTGGGTCGCTAGCCTGGACCGGCGCCGCATCGACCGGCGTCCGTGCTCGGGAGGCGATCGTGGGTTCACTGTCGGGAACGTCCGCGCTGGTCACGGGCGGTGGCAGCGGGATCGGGCTCGCCTGCGCGCGGCGGCTGGCCGCCGACGGCGCGCGGGTCACGGTCTGCGGGCGCACCGAGGCGAAGCTCAAGGCGAGCGGCCTGCCCTACGTGGTCGCGGACGTCACCGACGAGGAGCAGGTCGAGCGGGCGGTCGCGGCGGCGGCCGGGGACGCGCCGCTGAAGGCGGTCGTGCACAGCGCGGGCGGCTCGACCTCGATCGGACCGGTCCAGGACCTCGACGCCGCCGCGTGGCGCGAGACGTTCGAGCTGAACGCGACCGGGACGATGCTGACGCTCAAGCACGCGGCGCGGCACATGGCCCGAAACGGAGGCGGGTCGTTCGTGGCGATATCGTCCATCGCCGCGTCCACCACGCACCGCTGGTTCGGGGCGTACGGGCCGTCCAAGGCGGCGGTCGACCAGCTCGTCCGGGGAGCGGCCGACGAGCTGGGCGCCGCGGGCGTCCGCGTCAACGGGATCCGGCCGGGGCTCGTCCGCACCGAGCTGGTCGCGGGCATCGCCGGCCCCGGTCCCGTCCTGGACGACTACCTCGCCTGCATGCCGATCTCCCGGGTCGGCGACCCGGAGGACGTCGCGGCGGCCGCGAGCTTCCTGGCCGGGCCCGAATCGTCCTGGATCACCGGCCAGGTCATCGACGTCGACGGCGGCCACCACCTGCGGCGCGGCCCCGACTACCGCGCCCTGTTCGAGCCCCTCTTCGGCGCCGACGCGCTAGGCGGAGGCGCGCTAGGCGGAGGCGCGCTAGGCGGAGGCGCGCTCGGCGGAGGCGCGCTCGGCGGAGGCGCGCTCGGCGGAGGCGCGCTCGGCGGAGGCTAGGCGACCACGTCCAGCGCGCGGCGGCGCTCGGCCCACTGGAGCGAGTGCCGGATGGCGTCGCCGATCGTGTACTCGGGCCTCCAGCGCAGGACCTCCCACGCCTTGGCCGGATCGACGAACGCGCCCACCACGTCGCCCGGACGCGCCGGGGCCTCCTCCACGGCGAACCCGTCGCCGACGACCTCGCGGAACGCGTCGACCAGCTCCCGGACGGTCGTGCCGTCCCCGGTGCCGAGGTTGACGACCTGGTAGCCGGGCGGCGCCCCGGCCGGACGCGCGGGCGGGACGATCGCGTCGAAACGTTCCACGGCGATGGCGAACGCGCGCGCGATGTCCCACACGTGAATGTAGTCGCGGATCGCCGTGCCGTCGCGGGTCGGCCAGTCCACGCCCGTGATCCGGAACGGGACGCCCGACTCGTAGGACTCGATCATCTTGCCGAGCGCGTGGGTCGGCCGGCTCGACTGGAGGCCGGTGCGCATCCTCGGGTCCGCCCCGATCGGATTGAGGTAGCGCAGCGAGACGACGCGCAGCCCGTAGGCCGCCGCGAGGTCGCGCAGCGCGGCCTCCGCCATCGCCTTGGAGCGCGTGTAGGGGTTCTGCGGGTCGAGTTCGGACGCCTCGGTGACCGAGAGATCCGGGGACGGGCGGTACATGCCCGCCGTGGACGCGAACACCATCCGGTCGCAGCGGTTGCGTCGGAGGTGCTCGGCGAACTCCAGGGTGCGGGTGAGGTTGACGCGGTAGTAGCGGGACGGGTCGCTCATGGAGTCCGGCACCACGATCAGCGCCGCGCAGTGCACCGCGGCGACCAGGTCGGGATGCTCGGCGAAGATGCGGTCCACCAGCGCGCCGTCCCCGATGTCGCCCTGGTAGAAGATCTTTCCGGCGGTGAACTCCGGCCGGCCGGTGACCAGGCTGTCGAGCACGACGGGCGTGACGCCGCGCTCGGCGAAGGCCGACGCGATGGTGCTTCCGATGAACCCCGCGCCCCCTGTGATCAGGACCTTCACTGTGACTTCCCCTTACCGATCTCTTGCTCCCCGTGGCTCGGTACGGACAGAATCCGCAAGGCACCGCACAAGGTCAACGCCGCGTTTACCAACTGACCGGCACCGGACCGATGCCAACCCGCGCGTTTCGCGCGGCGTCCGCGGGCACACGCGCATGCGCACGCGGAACCGCCCGCGCTCGCGCGCCCGACTCCCGCGCCCGCGCCCGCCCGCGCCCTCCCGCGACTTCCGCGCCCGCGGCCTCCCACGCCCTCGCGCGGCCTCCCGCGCCCTCGCGCGCCCGCGCGCGACACCCGCGGGCGTGTCCGTAGCCGGACGCGGGTCTACAGCGTTTGCGGGATTCCCTACCGCCGGGTACCGGTGATGGTGGCGGGATGCAGCCCACCCGCGTCCTCATCGTGGACGACCACGCGCTGTTCGCCGAGGCGCTGTCGGCCCGGCTCGGGCGCGAACCGGACCTGGTCGTCCTGCCCGTCGCGGCGTCCGGGCGGCAAGCGCTGTCGCTGGCCGCCACCGAGCGCCCGCACGTCGTGCTGCTCGATCTGGACCTCGGCCCCGAGAACGGCCTGGAGGTGCTGTCCCGGCTGCGCGAGCGCCATCCCGACGTGCGCGTCGTCGTGCTGACCGCCGCCGAGGGCGTGGACACGATCGTGCGCTGCGTGCGGCGCGGCGCGGTCGGCTTCCTGTCGAAGACCGAGCGGGCCGAGCGGGTCGCGGACGTCGTCCGGCACGCGGCGCGGCGCGGCGGCTGGATCCCGCCCGAGCTGCTCGGCGACGTGCTGCGGCGGCTGCTGTCCGGGCAGGCCGAGCCGGACGGCGCGGACCGGCTGCTCGCCGACCTCACGCCGCGCGAGCGCGAGGTCCTCCAGTGCATGGTGGACGGCCTGAACCGCGCGGAGATCGCCGGACGGCTCGGGCTGTCCGCCAACACCGTCCGCACCCACACGCAGAACCTGCTGGCGAAGCTCGACCTGCACTCGGCGCTGGAGGCGATCACGCTCGCGATGCGGGCCGGGATGCGCCCGTCCGAGGAGCACTGAACCGGCACCGACCCGGCCTGACCCGGCACTGACCGGCGCCTTTCCGGCACCGGCGCGGCGCTGACCCGCAAACGACGTAGCCGGGTCGTCTTTGTGGGCGATTCGATCTCTATGCGGCCTTTCTACGCTCGCGGTGTCAGTTCAGCCGAGGGGGCCGTTGCCGTGGAGATCGACGAGGTCGCCGCCCGGGTGATCCGCACCTACTGGGCGTTGCTGCTGGTCACGACCCTGGTGCCGCTGCTGGCGGTGTTCGCGCTGATGAGCGGGCGGGCGCAGCCCAGCGCCGCGCAGGCCCGGATCGTGGTGCCGGGCGGCGCCGCCGCCGGCGCGGCCGGGGACAACGGGGTGAGCGCGGCGGTCAGCACGGCCAAGGCGTTCGCCACCGGGCACGACCTGCTCGCGAAGGTGATCAGGGACGGGCATCTCGCGCGCACCCCCGACAAGGTCGCCAAGCAGATCACGGCGAAGGGGCTCGGCACGTCCACCGTGGTCGAGCTGACCGTCAAGGACCGGGACGCGGCGGTCGCGCTGAAGCTGGCGCGGGCGATCGCGGACGAGGCCGTCGCCGAGATCAACACCTCCAACCAGGGCGCGATCCAGGCCCAGCTCGGCCAGGTGAACCAGCAGATCGGCACGCTCACCCGGCAGCAGGCGGACGCCTCGCCCGGCAGCACCTCCTACGACCGGATCACCTCGCAGCTCACCGACCTGCGGACGAACCGGACCGAGCTCCAGACGCAGCTCGCCAACGCCGGGAACGCCTCGGTCGCGCAGCCCGCGATCCTCGCCCCGAAGAGCGACCCGACCGTGATGACGGCGGTCGTCGCGGGGCTCGGCGGGCTGGTGCTGGGCATCCTGCTGGCCGTCCTGGCGGAGCTGGTCCGGCCGACCGTGCCGGGGCAGCGCCGGGTGGCGCGCAGGCTGGGCGTCCCTCTGCTGGGGTGGCTGGACCGCTCCCCCGCCGAGACGGCGGCGCTCGGCCGGACGGTCCGGCTGGCGGCGCGGAAGGCCGGGGTCGCTCAGGTGACCGTCGTGCCGGCGGCGGGCGGGCACCTGCCCGCCGAGCTGGTGTCGCAGGTCGCCGAGGCGGTGTACGGCGACCAGACGCGCATCGTGCCCCGCCCGGCCCCCGAGCCCGAACCGGCCAGGAGCGCCTTGAACGGCAAGAGCCACTCCCGCGCCGACGAGGACGGCGGCGAAGGGAACGGCGACAGCGGCGAAGGTGACGGCGGCACCGAGAACGGCGAGGGCTCCGGTGGCGGAGGGAAGGCACAGGTCGCGCCGCCGCCGGACGAGCCGCCGTCCACGTCGGTCGTCCGGGCCGGCGGACGGGCCGTCCTGACCCGCGACTCGGGCGAGACCGCCTCGCCGACCGAGGTCACCCAGCCGGTGGAGCTGCGCTCGCTCACGCTGGTGCACGCGTTCGAGGACGTCGATCCCGCCGCCGACGAGCGGTTCGGGGTGGTCGCGGTGGCCGGGCCGGTGACGCCCGTCGCGGGCCTGGAGTCGGTGCGCGACCTGGTCGCCGCGTCCGGCTGGCCGCTGCTCGGGGTCGTCGCGACCAGCCGGAAGATCAGGGGGTAGCGGTATGGGCCGGGAGCGGGTGCCGTTCGCCGTCCCGTCCTTCGCGGACGGCGTGGCCGAGCGGGTGACCGAGACGCTGACCTCGGGCTGGGTGACCACCGGCCCGCAGGTCGCCGAGTTCGAGCGGGACCTCGCCGCCTTCCTCGGCGCCGAGACGGTGGTCGCCGTCGCGTCCTGCACGGCGGCGCTGGAGCTGAGCCTGCGGGCGCTCGGCCTGCCGCCGGGCGCGCCGGTGCTCACGCCGAGCCTGACGTTCTGCGGCGCGGTCAACGCGATCCTGCACGCGGGGCTGCGGCCGGTGCTGGTGGACGTGGACGAGGACACGCTCGTGCCGTCCGCCGAGACCGTCGCGAGGGCCGCCGCCCGGACGAGGCCCCGGGCGATGGTCACGCAGAACCAGGGCGGATATCCCGTGGACGTCGCGGCGCTGGCCCGCGCGGCCGGGCTCGACCGGACGCGCGTCGTCGAGGACGCGGCGCACGGACCGGGCGCGGCGCGCGGCGGCGTGCCGGTCGGCGCGGACTCGCACGCGGCGTGCTTCAGCTTCTACGCCACCAAGAACATGCCGATCGGCGAGGGCGGCGCGGTCGCGACGAACGACCCGGAGTTCGCCGACCGGATCCGCTCGACGCGGCTGCACGGCATGAGCAAGGACTCCTGGAAGCGCTACCTGCCCGGCGGAAGCTGGCGCTACGACGTGCGGAACGTCGGCCTCAAGGCGAACATGACCGACATCCAGGCGACGATCGGGCGGGCGCAGCTCGGCGCGCTGCCCGGCTGGCAGGACGAGCGCGCCGACCTCGTCCGGCGGTACGACGAGGCGCTCGGCGGGCTGCCCGGCCTCGTCCTGCCGCAGCGGGACCTCGACGGTCTCACGCACGCCTGGCACCTCTACCAGGTCCGCGTCCCGGACCGGGACGCGCTGATCGCGGAGCTGACCGAGGCGGGTGTCGGGACGTCGGTGCACTTCGTCCCGGTCAGCCACATGACCGCCTACCGGGCGCTGCTCGGCCCGGACGAGTGCGCGTCGGTGCCGGTGACCGACCGGGTCGCCGAGGAGCTGCTGTCGCTGCCGCTGTTCCCGGGCCTCGGCGCGGACCGGCAGGAGCGGGTCGTCACCACCCTGGCCGGCGCGCTGCGCCGCCGGACGGCGCTGGCGGGCTAGCCGTGCGATGGTTTCCCGGACGGTCCAGGACGAGGCCGAAGGCCGCGCCGGAACCGGCGGCGCGGCAGGCCGCCGGGGAGGCGGCGCCCCTCGCGACGCCGCTCGCGACGCTCCTCGGCCGGGACGAGGTCGCGGTGACCGGCCCGCGCGCGCGACGGCTCGTCCGGGACCGCCGGGTGCTGGTGACCGGCGCGTGCGGGACGGTCGGCTCGGCCCTGTGCCACGGGCTGAAGCGGCTCGACCCGGCGACGCTGACGCTGGTGGACATCGACGCGTCCGGGCTGGCGCGGCTGCGGCACGAGATGACCGCGCGGCTGCCGGCGGCCCGGGTGGTCGCCGCGCCCGCCGACGTCCGGCACGGCCCGGCGGTGGCGGCGCTGATGGCCGCCGCCCGCCCCGACCTGGTCTTCCACGCCGCCGGACGGCACGACCTGCCGCAGGTCGAGCGGGACCCGTGCCGGGGCGTCGCCGACAACGTGCTCGGGCTGCGGAACGTGGTGGACGGCGCGGTCCTGCACGGCGCGCGGCACCTGGTGTTCGTGTCGTCCGACAAGGCCGCCGACCCGACCTCGGTGTTCGGCGCGACGATGCGGCTCGGCGAGTTCCTGCTCCAGGCGGCGGCGGGCGGGCCGACGCTCTTCGCGGCCGTCCGGATCGGGAACGTGCTCGGCCCGCGCGGGCGGCTGCTCGGCCTGCTCGCCGACCGGATCGCCGCCGGGGAGACCGTGACGATCACCCATCCGGAGGTGGCGCGGCACTTCATGACCGCCGGGGAGGCCGCCGGCCTGCTCCTGGAGGCCGCCGCGCTCGCCGAGGAGGCCGAGACGTTCGTGCTGGACATGGGCCGTCCGGTGCCGGTGGTCGAGCTGGTGCACCGGTACGCCGAGCAGCTCCGGCTGCCCGAGGTGACGATCCGGTTCTGCGGTCTCGGGCCGGGCGAGAAGCTCGCCGAGAAGCCGTTCGCGGACTGCGAGGCGCGGCTGCGCACCGCGCACCCCAAGATCTGGGCGACCCGGCCCGTGCCGCCGCCCGCCGCCGGCCTGCCCGCCCTGCTGGACGAGCTCGGCGACGCGGCGGACGCGGACGACGCCGCGGCCGTGCGGCGGATCCTGCGCCGGCTGCTGCCCGAGTACCACCCGGCGCGGCGGCCCGAGCCGTCCGCCGCGGCCCGCTCGCGCGAGCCGGGATCGCCGGCCGACCCGCCCGGCCTGTGAAGGGGTGCGCCATGAACACGCCACAGGACACACCGCGCAACGCAGCCGAGCACACAGCGCAGAACGAGACGCGGGACACCACGCAGGAGGCGGCGCGGGACAGGTCGCGGGAGGCGGCGCAGCACAGAGCGCGGGACACAACGCGGAAGGCTGCGCAGCACAGAGCGCGGGAGACGGCGCGGGACGCGGGGCGGAAGCTGCGGGTCGCCACGGTGATCACGCGGTTCAACGGCGGCGCGGGGAACGTGGCGCTGAACGGCGCGCTCGCGCTGGACCCCGACCGGTACGAGCGGGCCGTCATCACCGGCGGCGTCGGCATGGACAGCGAGGCCGCCGTGTCGGACGTGGACGTCCTGCACGGCGAGGCGGCCGTGGAGAACGCCGCCGCCGGGGACCTGACGCCGCGCGCGTTCGCGGCGGGAATGGAGATCACGCAGGTCCGGCCGCTGGTCCCGCAGATCTCGCCGCGCGACGACCTCGCCGCGCTGCGCACGCTCACGACCGTCCTCGCCGAGGGACGGTACGACGTCGTCCACACGCACAGCGCGAAGGGCGGCGTGATCGGGCGGATCGCGGCGGCGCGCGCCGGGGTGCCGCGCATCGTGCACACCTGGCACGGGTTCCCGTTCAACGAGTTCCAGTCGCGGCTGCGCCGGGCGGTGTACATACGGCTGGAACGTGCCGCGGCGAAGCACACCGACGCGTTCCTCGCGATCGGGTCGGAGACGGTCACGACCGCGCTGCGCCTGGGTCTCGCGACGCCCGAGCGGGTGCGGCTGTCATGGCCCGCCGTGGACGTGTCGGCGTTCGAGGCCGCCGCGTCGTCCGGCGCGCGGGCGCGCGCGCGAAGGCGGCTGGACCTGCCGCTCGGCGTGAAGGTCGTCGGGTCGGTCGGGCGGCTCCAGTTCCAGAAGGGGCCGGAGATCTTCGTCCGGGCGCTCGCCGAGCTTCCGGACGACGTGTTCGGGCTCTGGATCGGCGGTGGCCCGATGGCGGGCGAGGTGGAGAAGCTGACGGCCGCGCTCGGCCTCACCCACCGGATGCGCTGGCTCGGCCACCGCGACGACGTGCCGGAGCTGCTGCCCGCGTTCGACGTGATGGCGATGGCGTCCCGCTGGGAGGGCCTGCCGTGCGTCCTGGTCGAGGCGATCGCGGCCGGGATCCCGCTGGTCGCGACGGCCGTGCCGTCCAACCAGGATCTCGTGCTGGCGGGCGAGTCGGGGATGCTCGTCCGGCCGCAGGATCCGCACGGTCTCGCGGTCGCCGCCGCCGCGCTGCTGGACGATCCGGTCGCCGCCGCGCGGATGGCCGAGCGGGCGCGCGGGCGCGTCGGCGACTGGTTCTCCCCCGCCTACCTCGGCACCGTCCTGGACGAGACGTACCGGGGCACCTCGAAGCGTCCCTACCAGCGGTGACGACGATGCTCACGACCGCGCCCGACGTCGCCGCACCGGAGGTGGGGTCGTCTCCGCGAGGGCGGCGGCGCGTCCGCGTGACGGCGGTCGTCCTCGTGCTGTCGATCGCGTCGCTGCCGATGCTGATGCCGTTCGGCATGGGCCCCGGTCCGGGCAACACCGCGATCCCGGACGTGCTGCTCGTGCTCCTGACCGGCACGACGCTGCTCTGGGCGACGTCCCAGCGCAGGCCCGTGCACTGGCCGTTCCTCGTGCCGACGCTGCTCGCCGTCCTCGCCGGGACGATCGCGTCGGTCGTGAACGACGGCGCGGGCGCGCTGCCGCTCATCAAGGACGTCTTCGTCCTGCTGTGGGCGGTATGCATCGCGACGCTCTGCCAGGAACCCGGCATGACGCGGATCGCGCTGCGCGCCTACGTCTACCTGGGCACGCTGTACGCCGTCCTGGAGATCGCCGGGATGGCGGCGGGCATCGAGGCGCTGTCCGGCAAGCAGGTGGACGGCGCCCGCGCCATGTTCACCTTCGGCGACGCCAACTACGCGTCCAACTGGTTCATCTGCGTCTTCTTCATCGCGCGCGCCGCTCAGGTGCCGCGCCGGAAGGGCGCGCGCTGGACGGTCTGCGCGGTCCTGCTGACCGCCGAGTTCCTGACCGGCTCGAACGGCGGGGCGCTCGCGCTGGTCGTCGCGCTCGTCGTCGGGTACCTGTGGCGGCTCGTCCGGGACGGCAAGGCGCACTACGCGGTCGCGGCCGGCGCGCTCGCGGTCCTGCTCAGCGGCGGGACGGTCGCCGTCCTGTCGCAGGTCAACGTGGGCACGCTCGTCGAGCAGGTCGGGGATACCGCGCCGATCCTGCGCGACTCGATCGGCCGGACGACCGGCGAGAGCACCGAGTCTCGCGGGACCGTCCTCAACACGACCCTCACGATGCTGCGCGAGCAGCGCCATCCGTTCGGGATCGGGCCGAACGAGGTCAGGCGGCACAGCTACGACGAGCAGTACTCCTACGTGCGGGAGGCGCACAACGACTACATCGCGGCCGTGCTGGAGCGCGGGTTCCTCGGCGGCGTCGCGGTGGTCACGCTCGTGTTCGTCCTGCTGCTGCGGTGCGTCCGGATCGCGCGGCGCGGCGCGCTGGACCGCGAGTACGCCGACCTCGTCCCGCATCCCGAGCTGTTCGGGGCGCTGGTCGTGGTGTTCCTGGTGTCGGCGCTGTTCTACCAGACCCTGCACTACCGGCACGGCTGGGCGTTCTTCGGCCTGATCGCGGCCGTGGACCTCTACGGCCGCCGTCAGGAGGTCCGCTCATGACCGCCGTCCACGAACGCGGAAGCGGCAGCCGGAATGAGAACGGAAGCAGCAGCGGGAGCGGGCTGCGCGGACGGCTGGTCGCGCTGGTCGCGGGCAACATGGCCGGACGGCTCGGCGCGCTGGCCTCGCTCGGCATCGCCACGATCCTCGTCGCGCGGATCGGCGGGCCGGAGCTCGTGGGCGCGCTGACGCTCGTCCGGATCCTGCCGGGCATGGTCTGCCAGCTCTCCAACGCCGGTCTGATGGGCGCCGCGCCCTACTACCTGGCCGGTGACCAGTACGACCAGCGGCGCGTGCGGCCGACCGTGGCGTGGCTGACGGCCGGCGGCGCGGTGGTCGGCGGCGTCGCGTGGCTCGTCCTGTCCCCCGGCATCTACGTCCTGTTCTTCCGGTCGTTCGGTTTCTGGATCGCGCTCGCCGCGGCCGTCCCGTCCTTCACGCAGGGGTTCGTGTCGGTCGGGAAGGGACTGCTCCAGGGCACCGGCGACCTGCGCGGCGCGAGCCTGGCGATCACCGTCGAGGAGTTCGTGTTCCTGCCGTTCTACGTCGGGATGCTCGGCCTCTGGTACGGGCCGGGCGCGCTGATCACCGCGCTCGTCCTCGCCGACGTCGCCGCCGCCGCGTGGATCGCGCGCCGCCTCGCCCGGCGCGGCTTCTTCGCCGGCTGGGGACGCCCGTCGGCCGCCCTCGGCCGCGAGATCGCCGGGTTCGGCCTGCGCGGCCAGCTCGGGCAGCTCGTGGACCTGCTGAACCTCCGCCTGGACGTCGCCTTCCTCGGCGCGATGGCCGGGCCGTCGGTGCTCGGCGTCTACACGGTCGCCTCGAAGTTCGCCGAGCTCGTCCAGCTGCCCGGCCTCGCGATGAACTACGTGCTGTACCCCGACTTCGCGAAGGAGGCGCGGGACGTCGCGGCCGAGCGGACGCGGCGGCTGATCGCGCCCGCGCTCGCGGTGTCGGCGCTCGCCGCGCTGCCGCTCGCGCTGCTCACCGGGACCGTCCTGCCGCGGGTGTTCGGGTCGGCGTTCGACGGCGCGCGCGACCCGACCTACCTGCTGCTCTGCGGGCTCGTCACGTTCGGCGTGTCCGGGCTGCTCCAGGCGTACCTGTACGGCGTCGGACGGCCCGGACTCACCTCCGTCGCGCAGGCCGCCGGGCTCGCCGTCACGGTCGGCCTCGACCTGCTGCTCATCCCCCGGTACGGGGCGGCGGGCGCGGCCGTCGCGTCCGCGGTCTCCTACACCACGACCACCCTCGTCCTGCTGTTCTGGTTCGCCCGCGTCCGCGGCCGGACCGCTCTCGAAGCGGAGGCGGCTCCGTCATGACCGACCTTCCGGTGCACCCCGTCGACCCGTCCGACGGCGTCCCGCCCTCCGGCGCGCGGCGGGCGCTGGACGTGTGCGGCGCGCTGCTCGGCCTGCTGTTCCTGGCCGTCCCGCTCGCGCTGGTCTGGTGCGCGGTGCGGCTGTCGAGCCCCGGCCCCGGCCTGTTCCGGCAGACGCGCGTCGGGCAGGGCGGGCGCCCGTTCACGATGCTGAAGTTCCGGACGATGCGGACCGGCGCCGGCGGCCTCACCGTCACCGCGAACGCCGACCCCCGGCTGACCCGCCTCGGCCGGATGCTGCGCGAGTGGTCCCTGGACGAGCTGCCGCAGCTGTGGAACGTGCTGCGCGGCGACATGACGCTGGTCGGGCCGCGTCCGGAGACCTACGACCTGGCCGTCCGCTACGGCCCGGACACGCGCTGGATCTTCGACCACCGGCCCGGGCTGACCGGGGTCTCGGAGGTCCGGTTCCGGGACTTCGACGTGCTCGGGCCGGGCGAGACGGTGGACGTGGTGAACTACATCGAGCGGATCGTCCCGGCGCGGGTCGCGGTCGACGCGGTGTACCTGCGCGACCCGTCCGTGCGGGCGACGCTGCGCGCGCTGTGGGACACCGTCCGGCACATCCTCGGCTTCACCGTCCCGCCGCTCGCGGTCGCCCCGGACGGCACCGTCCGCGAGGCGGGTGCCGCCGGGGGCAGTGCCGGGGACGGTGCCGGGGACGGCGCCGGCGACCATGCACCGGATGCGGCGTGAGGCGACGGTGAGGTTCAAGATCCTGACAGTGGTCGCGGCGATCGCGGTGGTCGCCGGGATCGTGTTCGCCGTGCGGGCGCGCACGTCCGACGAGTACCGGCCGTACGCGGGGCCCACCGCCACGCCCGGCACGCCCGCGGCGCGGCAGGTCGCGACCCGCCGCATCGCGCTGAACACCGCGCCCGCCGACTACCCCCGGCTGAGGGATCTCGGCTTCGACCTGGTGGACGTCCAGCCGGACGACGCCGCGCTCGCGAGGATCCCGGCGGGGATGCGCGCGATGCTCTGGGTCGGCAACTTCACCTGCGACGCCTTCTCGATGTCCTTCGACGCCTTCGCGGCGGCCGTGCGGAAGTACGGACGCGATCCGCGCGTGTACGGCTGGTACCTCTCGGACGAGCCGAACCCCGGCGAGTGCCCGAAGGTGCTCGGCGAGATCCGCCGCCGCGCCGACCTGGTCAAGGCGGAGGCGCCGGGCCAGATCGCGTTCGTGTCGCTCACCGACTGGCCCATGCGGGACGCGACGCCCGCCAAGCTGAACGTGGACGTCGTCGGACTCGACCCGTACCCGTGCAAAGGCGGCACCAGCCCGCGCGCGGACTGCGACCTCGGCGCGATCGACCGGATGGTGCGGCTGGCGGACGAGTCCGGAATTCCGCGCGATTCGGTCGCGCCCGTCCTGCAGACGTTCGGGCAGGGCTGCTCGGACGGCGACAAGCAGTACTGGATGCCGACGAGCGGGCAGTTCAAGGCCATCCTCGCGCGGTGGGACCGGCTCGTCCCGAACCCGCCGCTGGAGATCGCCTACTCCTGGGGCCACCAGGACAAGTACGCCTGCCCGACGCTCTCGGACGCCGCCGACCTCCAGTCGATCCTGAAGGCGCGCCACCGCTCCGGCTGAGCGGGACCTTCCGGCCGCTCAGGCGAACGGCACGTTGAACGAGCCGAGCTTGAGCGCGAGCAGCTCCATACCGCTGACGAGCAGCGCGAACACGACGACCACCACGGCCTGGCGGCGGCGGTCCCGGCGCACCTTGCGCACGACCGGCCGGACCTTCGCCACCGCGTGCCGGATCTTCCCCTGGCCCATCCGCAATTCCCCTCAACCCCCGTGAAGCAGGGGAAACGTTACAGGATTCGCGGATCACTCATTGCCACGTTCCACCAGATCGCGCCGGTCAGCCGGCCGGTTGGCCGCCCGGCCAGCCGAGCGATCAGCCGACGGTCAGGCGGCCGGGGCAGGCGGCCGATCAGTCGCGCGATCAGCCGACGGTCAGGCGGCCGGGGCAGGCGGCCGATCAGTCGCGCGATCAGCCGACGGTCAGGCGGCCGGGGCAGGCGGCCGGTCAGTCGAGCGGACGGCTGCCCAGGCTCGCCGCGCGCGCGTTCACGCACTGCCCGGTCGCGAGGTCGAAGGCGAAGTTGTGCGCGAGGCAGTGGATCCGCCCGTCCCGGACGACCGCGCCGATGGACAGGTCCTCGCCCGCGTGCGGGCAGTAGCGCGGGATGTCGAAGGACCGGCCGCCGGAGCGGACGACGATGCGCTCCGACTCGTCCCGTCCGGTCTCGTACTCCTCGACCGCGCGCAGGGCCTGCGCGTTCGCGTGCTTCAGCAGGCCGACGAGGTGGTCGTTGTAGACGTCGGGGTCGCGGTAGAGGCTGAGCCGGAACGAGATGAGCAGGTCCTCCCAGGCGAGCCGTCCGGTCAGGACGGTGTCCAGCCAGCGTCCGGCGACCGTGATCCGGTACTGCGGCCGGACGTCCGGCCGGGCCTCGCCGACGGTGACGCCGCCGGGCCGCAGGTCCACGTCCCACGTCCCGCCGTGCGGCCCGGTGACCTCGAACCGGACGAGCATCGCGATCCGTTCGAGGAAGTAGTCGCTCAGCGTGCCGAGCCGGCCGAAGTGGTCGCGGAACCGCGCGAACAGGTCGGGGCCGGGCTCCGGATAGGACGCCAGGACGCCCGCGATCAGCTCCGCGCGGTCGGCGGCGTACCGTTTTAGGTACGCCGGCCGGTCGGCGTCGGCGTAGGAGAACCGCGCCGAGACCGGATCGCGAGTGATCTCGCCGGTGCCGAGGTCGATCGCGTCGCCGGGCTGGAAGTACTCGAACGCCTGGCCCGGCAGGTGCTCGCGCAGCCAGCGCACCGACGCCTCGGGGTCGCAGAACGCGCCGGTCTCCTGGTCGAGGACGCGGTTGAGGTGCGCGACCTCCTCGTCCAGGAAGCACGGCGGCCCGGCGAACGGGACGGCCAGCTCCGGCGCCGTCTGCCGGACGAGCCGGTGCGCCGCCCGCAGCTTGGCGACCCGCTTGGCCGCCGCGACCCGCGCCATCTCCTCCGGCGGGTACTCGTAGCAGATCGGGTGCCAGGACGCGCCGGACGTCTGCACCGCCATGAGGTCGAGCCGTCCGCCCGCCAGGTGCTTGGCGCGGCGGGCCTGCGCGGCGGTCAGCCGGGCGTCGTTGCCGTGCAGCACCGCGCGGCCGTCCGCCACGACCAGAAATGCGGCGTCATGGCACATCGGCGACAGTTCGGGAATCGCGGTGATCCACGAGCCGCGATTGTCCAAAGGGAATTTCTCCCACGGTGACACTTCAATGACCTGACGGGAACCCGCGGCCCTTCGCATCCGTTCCCGGAAGGCCGGACCCGGATATCCGGGAATGAGGATTCGAGTCCGCTCCGGAAGCCGTTCGACCACCCACGGGTCGAAGTGGTCGAGATGTTCGTGCGACACCGCGACCCAGTCGGCGGAGAGCAACTCCCGAAGGTCGAGGTGATCGTTTCTCGGATACTGGTGCCAGGCCCCGAGGAAGGCGCCCGTGGGAGCGAGCCACGGGTCGGCGAGCAGGCGGAACGCCCTCGCGTGCACCGCGATTCCGGCATGTCCGAGAAAGGTGACCTTGGGCATACCGCGACTGTGCCCGCCGCGCTACTGGCGCGCACCCACCGGAATGCGCAAGGGCGCTACGCCGAAGGGACGAAGGAAATGACCTTCGAGTGACCGCCGACCCGCCCTGGGACGTTCCGACAATGGGCTGGGTTGACGGCGATAATACGGATGTCCACTTCCGGTCAGCCGCCGGTCAGTCGCGGTCAATTGACTGGACAGGGCGGGCGGGCGGGGTGACCGTCGGTATACGGGCCGGACGGGGGAAGCGGCCCGGCAGTATCCGGGAGAGGTGCCGGTATTACGGACGGGGGTCCTCCGATGAAACACGGGCAGCCGCGGTCCTCACCACCCAAGGACCCGCCGCCCCGCACGCCGGGACCGGACCGTTCCACCGCCGCCTCCCCCTGCGCGCGCGCAGTCCCGCGGGACTCGGTGCCGCGGGACGCAGTGCCTCGGGACTCGGTGCCGCGGGACTCGGTGCTCTGGCGGCGCCGCCTGCGGCACGACATCCGGCACGAGCTCGGCACCGTGATCATGCTGGCGTCCGCCGTCGCGGTCGCCGACGACATCGGCCCCGCCAGCCGGGAGCGGGTCGAGCAGATCCTCGGCGAGACGCGCTGGCTCGACCACCTGCTCCGCCAGCTCGACGAGGAGGCCGCCGGGGACGACGGCGACGACCCGTCCGCCCCCGCGCCCGCGCAGCGGCTCCGGGTGGACGGCCTGGCCGCCGAGGTCGTCACCGGCATCCGGCTCGCCACGCCGCACGAGGTCTGCTTCGCCGGGGAGCCCGCCTGGGCGCACATGGACGCGGTCGCGCTCTGGCGCGCGCTGCGCAACGTCCTCGACAACGCCTGCCGCGTCGCGGCGCGCCGGGTGAACGTCCGGGTCGGCGTCGAGCGCGGCTGGGTCGTCCTCCAGGTGGACGACGACGGCCCCGGCTTCGGCCAGGCCCCCGGCGGCCTCGCCTCGCTCGGCCTCGGCATCGTGCACGACCTGGTGTCCGGCTACGGCGGCAGCCTGGAGATCCGCACCTGCGAGATGGGCGGCGCGCGCGTCCGGCTGCTCCTCCCGTCCGCACCCCCGCCCGGCGGCGCGGACGGCCCCGGCGGCGACTGGGACGGGTGGCGGCCGGTCGGATGAGGCGGCCGGTGAGATGACGTGGCCGGTGGGACGAGGCGGCCGGGTGGACGAGGCGACCGGTCGGACGAGGCGGCCGGTCGGACGAGGCGACCGGGTGGGATGGCGCGCCCGGCCGGATCACAGGGCCGGTGGGATGACCACGAGCCCCGCGGTCGTGGGCGCCGCGGCGGAGAGGGGGACGGCATGAGCGGCACCGCCGTCACGGTCGTCGTGTGCGACGACCACCGGGTGTTCACCGAGTCGCTGGCGCTGGTGCTCGCCGACGCGGGATACGCGGTCGTCGGGCAGGTCGACTCCCCCGCCGAACTGCTCGCGGTGCTGCGCGCCCGGCGCGCCGACCTGTGCCTGATCGACCTCAACTTCCCCGGCACGACCGCGCTGGAGTGGATGCCCCGGCTGCGCGCCGCCGCGCCGTCCACCCGGTTCGTGGTGCTCACCGGCTACCTGGAACCGCCGGTGCTGGCGGCGGGCCTGACCGCCGGGGTGAGCGGGTTCGCGCACAAAGGCCAGCAGGCGTGCGACATCCTCGCGGTGCTGCGCCGGGTGGGGCGCGGCGAGATCGTCGCCGAGGCGGGCGCGCCGCGCCGTCCGGACGCGCGGCCCGACGCGCCCGGGCGGACGCAGGCGCAGCGCGTCGCGCGCTTCCTCACGCCGCGCGAGCGCGAGGTGCTGACCCGGCTCGCCCGCGGCGAGTCCACCCAGGCGCTCGCCAAGGCGATGGGCGTGACCCGCAGCACGGCGCGCAGCCACGTCCAGTCCGTGCTGAGCAAGCTCGGCGTGCACTCGCAGCGCGAGGCGGTGATCGAGGCCGCGCGGCACGGACTCGTGAGCGTCGAGACGGGAGAATGGCTCGCGGGCTGACCCCGCCGACGCGCCGGTCGAGCCCGCCGACACGCCGCTCGAGCCCGCCGACGCTCCGCTCGGCCCCGCCGACGCGCGGTCCAACCCCGGCGACGCGCCGGTCGAGGCCGGCGACGCGCCGTTCGCGCCGATGCGCGGTCCGCGGCGCCGACGCTCCGTTCACGGCCCGTTGCGCGCGGTTCACGCGTCGCGGGCCGGGCCGCGAAGGTGACCCGGAGCACTCGGGCGGATCACGTGATCTTGGACACAGGGTAAACGTGCGGCTAACCCTCAGCTCGGTAGGGTGACCGCACGGAATCGCCCGGGGCACCCAGGTGCGCCCATTACGATCCAGATTCTGAATCTTCGCTGGAACTCTGCCGCATGTTCGCCGAGTTCTCCAAGGGCGCCCGTACGCCGACGCGAAGTGAACCACCTAGGGGGACCTGCACATGCTGGGATTGACGAGCTGGGGGCTCATCGTCCTGCTCTTGGTGATCCTGGCGGCGGTGCTGGCCCTGGTCGCGCTGCGCGGCTGGACGAGGCTGGGCGGTACCGGGCCGCTCGCCTGGGCCGGCCGGATCGGCGTGCTCGCCGGCGTCCAGCTGGTCATCGTCGCGCTCGTGCTGACGGCCGTCAACAAGTACTACCTGTTCTACGGCAGCTGGTCGGACCTGCTCGGCGCCGCGGGCGGCGACTCCCGGGTGGTCGAGAAGCCGCCGGCCAACCCGCACGCCGCCGCGACCTCGCAGGTCACGGTGGTCCCGGCGGCGCAGCTCGGCCCCGGCCACGGCCGCACCCCGGCCAAGGACGGGCTGATCCAGCACCTCGACATCCAGGGCGTCCGGACGGGCCTGAAGTCCGAGGCGTACGTGTACCTGCCGCCGCAGTACTTCCAGAAGAAGGACGCCGCCAAGCGGTTCCCGGTGGTGCTGTTCATCGCCGGCTACCCGGCCGCCGACCGGCTCACCTGGATCGACAAGGGGCACGTGCCGGAGGAGGCGTTCCTCCAGATGTCGTCCGGCAAGGCGCAGCCGATGATCTACGTGATGATGCGCCCGACCGTGGAGAACGGCTGGGACACCGAGTGCGCGGACGTGCCGGGCGGCCCGCAGGTCGAGACGTTCTTCTCCCAGGACGTCCCCGAGGCGATCACCGAGACCTACAAGAACCGCGTCGCCCGCGACCGGCGCGGCTGGGGCCTCGCCGGGTACTCGACGGGCGGCTACTGCGCGACGAAGCTGGCGATGCTGCACCCGGACCGGTTCTCCGCCGCGTCCAGCATGGCCGGGCACTTCCACGCGCTGCTCGACACCACTACCCGCGACCTCTACGGCGGCAGCAAGGCCGTCCGCAACAGCAACAACCTGACCTGGCGGCTGAAGAACCTGCCGCAGCCGCCGGTCTCGATCCTGGTGGCGTCGGCGCTGTCGGGCGAGAAGACGTTCCCGTCCGCGCAGAAGTTCATGGAGGCGGTGCGTCCGCCGCTGGTCGTGGACAAGTGGATGCTGCCGTCGGGCGGCCACAACTTCAAGGCGTTCCGCAAGTACATCCCTCCCACGATCTCGTGGCTGAGCGACCATCTTCAGGGGGAGTGACGTGGAACCGTCGAACCTCTCGTTCATCGGGCTCGTCTGCCTCCTCGCCGCGGTCCTCGTCGTCGCGACGCTGTGGCTGTGGTCGCGGCTGGCCGGACCCGGCCTGAAGCGCCTCGCCGCCCGCTCGGCCCTGCTGGTCGGCACCCAGCTCGCGCTCACCCTCGCGATCACCCTGCTGGTGAACCGCTGGTTCGTGTTCTACAACACCTGGGACGACCTGTTCGGCCCGGTGCGGTCCAACGCGAAGGTCCAGACCGTCCAGCCGAGCCGGGGCAAGGAGTCCACGCTCGGCAAGCTGGTCAAGCGCACCCCGACGGCGCTCGGGCCGCACCGTCCGGGCCGGGCCGCCGACCCGAAGGTGGACGGCCGCGTCGACCGGCTCCAGATCACCGGCGCGACGACCGGGCTGACCACCGAGGCGTACGCCTACCTGCCGCCGCAGGTGTTCCAGCCGCAGAACCGCGGCAAGCGGCTGCCCGTCGTGCTGGCGATCTCCGGCGGGACGGGGCCGTCCGACGACAAGCTCGCCTGGATCAAGCAGGCGCACCTGCCCGAAGAGGCCGCCAAGGCCGTCGCGGCGAACCGGTCGCAACCGGTCGTCTACGTGCTGATGCGGTCGGTGAAGGGCCTCACCCAGGCGGCCGAGCGGCCCGCGGGCGGCGGCACGACCGGCGGCGGCGTCAAGCCCCCGTCGTCGGCGGGCAGCCACCCCGCGTCCTGCCTGAACGTGCCGGGCAAGGGCACCGGGCAGGCGCTGGCCTTCTACTCCCAGGACGTCCCGCTCGCGCTCAGCGAGGTCTACCACCTGCCCACCGACCACAAGGGCTGGGGCGTGATCGGCTTCGGCAGCAGCGGCCAGTGCGCGGCGCGGCTCGCGATGACCGGCTCCGCCCGGTTCGGCACGGCCGTGACGCTGAACGGGATCTTCGACCTGTCCGCCGAGGTCCCGGCGGGCCTCGCCGCCGACGACGGCCAGTCCGGCGGCAAGCCGGCCGACCCGTTCGGCGGCAGCCCGGCCTTCAAGCAGGAGCAGGACCTCTTCTGGCGGCTCGACCACATGCCGCCGCCCCCGGTCTCCATGCTCGTCGCCGCCGGGACGGGCGGGCGCCCCGCCCAGCAGGCCGACCGGTTCGTCTCGCTCGCCAAGCCGCCGCTGCACGCGGAGAAGTCGATCGTCCCCGTCGCCGGCGACACCCTGGCCGCCTGGCGCGGCCAGATGCCGCAGATCGTCGCCTGGCTGAGCTCCCGGCTGCAGGGCGAACTCCAGTGATCCGCAGAAGGTAGGCGGACCGGTACGCCTACCGCGCCGGGAGTAGGCGTGATCCCTTCCGGCGGGCGACGCGGGACGGCGCGCTGCCGTCCTACTGTGCGAGGGTGAGCGTCTCCGCACCGTCCGCCGCGCCCCGGCGGCTGCGTCCCCGGCTGCGTCCGGCGGCCTGGCCCGTCTGGGTCGTGCCCGCGTTCCTGGCCTTCTTCCAGACCGTCGGGACGGAGGGGGCGGCGCACAACCGGTGGCGGCACGACGGGCATCCGATGCCGCCCGGCACGCCGCTGGACGCGTTCGCGTTCGCGCTCGTCCTCGGCGGCCCGGCCGTCCTGCTGCTGCGCCGCCGGCATCCGGTGGCCACGCTGGCCGCCACGGGCCTCATCACGGGCCTGTACTTCCTGCGGGCGTATCCCTACGGCCCGGTGCCCGTCGCGGCGTTCGTGGCGATCCTGGCCGCCCTGTACGCGGGGCACCGGAGGGCGGCCTGGGCCGGGACGCTCGGCGGCCTCACCGTCTTCTTCGCGGTCGCGCAGGCCATCGGCGTGGACGCCGACCAGCGCGGCGCGCCGGGCCACCTCTTCCCGATCCAGCGGCCGGGGTTCTCCGGGGCGATGTTCGCGCTCGCGTGGGCGCTGGTCGGGCTCGTCACCGGGGAGCTGCTGCGGATGCGGGCGCAGCGCTCCGCCGCCGCCGAGCGGTCCCGCGCCGAGCTGGAGCGGCGGCAGGCCAGCGAGGAGCGGCTGCGGATGGCGCGCGAGCTGCACGACGTGCTGGCCCACAACGTGTCCATGATCAACGTGCGCGCCGGGGTGGCGCTGCACCTGCTGGACGACGACCCGGAGGAGGCGCGCGCGGCGCTCGCCGCGATCAAGGAGGCCAGCAAGGAGGTGCTGACCGAGATGCGGTCGGTGATCGGGGCGCTGCGCCAGCAGGACGAGTCCGCGCCGCGCTCTCCCACCGCCGGGCTCGCCCGGCTGGACGGGCTGGCCGCCCGCGCCCGCGCCGCCGGGCTGCGCGTGGAGGCGGAGACCACCGGGGCCGTCCGGCCGCTGCCCGCCGCGCTCGACCTGGCCGCCTACCGGATCGTCCAGGAGTCGCTGACGAACGCGGCGCGGCACGGCGGGGCCGGGCCGGTGACCGTCCGCGTGCGCGTCTCCTACGGTGAGCGCGAACTGACCGTCCGGGTGGAGGACGATGGACGCGGCGCGGCGCCGCCGTCCGATCCGCCGGATCCGGACGCGCCGCCGTCCGGCGGCAGCGGCCTGCGCGGGATGCGTGAGCGGGCGGCGGCGCTCGGCGGCTCGTTCCGCGCCGGTCCCCGGCCCGGCGGCGGGTTCCGGGTCGAGGCGGTGCTGCCGGTCGGCGGCGAGGAGGAGCGGGCATGATCAGGGTGTTGCTGGCCGACGACCAGGCGCTGGTCCGGGCGGGGTTCCGGGCGCTGCTGGCCGCCCAGCCCGACATCGAGGTGGTCGGCGAGGCGGGCGACGGCGAGGAGGCGGTCGCGGACGCGCGCCGGCTGCGCCCCGACGTGATCCTCATGGACATCCGGATGCCCGGCCTGGACGGTCTGGAGGCGACCCGCCGGATCGCCTCCGACGAGCGGCTGGCGGACGTCCGGATCGTCATCCTCACCACGTTCGAGCTGGACGAGTACGTCTTCGAGGCGGTTCGCGGCGGGGCCAGCGGGTTCCTCGTCAAGGACACCGAGCCGGTCGAGCTGATCCACGCGGTGCGGGTGGTGGCGGGCGGCGACGCGCTGCTGTCCCCGAGCGTGACCCGGCGGCTGATCGCCGAGTTCGCGACCCGGACCCGTCCGGCGAACGTCTCGCCCCGGCTGAACGACCTGACCGACCGCGAGCGGGAGGTGCTCGGCCTCGTCGGCGAGGGACTGTCCAACGAGGAGATCGCGGCCCGCCTGGTGGTCAGCCCGGCGACCGCGAAGACGCACGTCAGCCGGGCGATGGTGAAGCTCGGAGCGCGCGACCGGGCGCAGCTGGTGGTGCACGCCTACGAGTCCGGGCTCGTCCGGCCGGGCTGGCTCACCTGACCCGCCGATCGGAGGGAGATTCTCACTCTGTGACATTCCTCTGTCGCAGGCGGTGCCACCGTGCGAAGGTGAGGACCAGGGGGGAGGCAACGCTGGTCGAGGGGTGAGTCGGAGGGTTGGCGGTGGCCGACGTGACCAAGGTTCTCGCGGTCGACGACAGGGCGGACAATCTGGTGGCGTTGCGGGCGGTGCTGGACGCGCTGCCCGTCGAGGTGGTGTGCGCCGACTCCGGGCGGGCGGCGCTGCGCGCGCTGCTCGACGACGAGTTCGGGCTGATCCTGCTGGACCTCGTGATGCCCGGGATGGACGGCCTGGAGACGGCCCGGCACATCCGCGGCAGGCCGCGCACGCGGCACGTCCCGATCGTCTTCCTGACCGCGAACGGGGACGGCGAGCTCGCGCCGCAGGCGTACGCGGTCGGCGCGGCCGACATGCTGACCAAGCCGTTCGACCCGTGGCTGCTGCGGGCCAAGGCGTCCACCCTCATCGAGCTGGACCAGCACCGGCGCGAGCTGGACCGCCACCGGCGCGCGCTGCGCCGCCAGGCCGTCCGCCTGCGCGACGCGGCGGACACCCCACCCGCGGCGAAGACGGCGGCACACGGCGCCGCGCATGACGCGACCCATGCCGCAACGCCCAGCGCGACACTCGGCGCAACGCACGACACGACACCCGGCGCGGCACGCGGCGCGACACTCGGCGCAACGCACGACACGACACCCGGCGCGACACTCGGCGCGACGCCCGGCAAGACGCAAGGCGCGGTTCTCGGCGAGACGGGCGGCGGAGGGATCGGCGGGGCGCCGTCTGAGGCTCGGCTTCTGGACGTGGACGCGCGGCTTCGCGAGGTCGAGGGCCTCGCCGAGTCGCTGCATCCGTCCGTTCCGGCGGTCCGGCCGCTGTGCACGCAGGTGCGGGCGCTGCGGGAGGCGCTCGATCCGCTGCTGGGAGAGTCCGCCGGCCGCCGATCCTGAACGGGCGATGCGCCGCGGTCGCGCAGGGCTTCCGAAGCGTTCATGATCACGTTGGGTAATGGGTTTCGGTCACCCCTATTACACGATCATCCGAATAACTTCCCAGCTCAGGCGCGTGTCGAATTTTACCTTTAATGTCGGTTTTGGGTTTGAGCAAGTAAGTACTTGAGGGTAACTTGCACGATGAGTCACCGAGGTGACCCCCGTCACCGGATGACCGTCCCCACCCCTCGTCCCCCTAGGGAGAGCTGATGACCGACTCCTCCGAGGCCGCGCTCGGCCGGGTCCGCTGGAAGCGCTTCGCCGCCCTCGCCGGGCCCGCCGTCGTGGGCGCGGGAGCGCTGGTGTTCATGACCGCGCAGGGTTCGATCGCGTCCTCGTTCGCGGTCTCCGGCAGCAGCTTCAAGGTGCACGCCGACTCCCTCGACGGCACCGGCTTCGTCCAGTACGGCGGGGCGGACGCCGAGAAGGGCGGCGCCAAGCACCTGGTCCAGATCTCCGGCATCAAGAACGCGACGATCACCAAGATGTGCCAGTCGGTGAAGATCATGCCGGGCGTGGTGCTGCGGCTGACCGCGGGCGACAACGGCACGCCGGTCGAGGCGGAGAACCTCACTCTGGACGTCGCGCAGCTCGACGCCGACGCCGTGTTCAAGAACATCGAGATCGGGCGCGACGCGTCCACGATGGACAAGAACGAGCAGGCGCTCGGCCGGGCGGGCAGCGGCATGTTCGGGCAGCAGGCCGACGAGATCCACCTCAAGGACGTCAAGCAGGTCGCCTGGGCCACCACCGCCGGCACCTTCAAGCTCAACCACCTGTCGATGAAGCTCGGCAAGGAATGTTTCTGAGGCGCGCATGACCTCCTCCACTCCGCACGGGTTCCGCCGCTGGCGGCGCACGCGTCCCTTCTGGGGCGGGCTGCTCGCCGTCCTCGGCGGCCTGGAGATCATCGCCATCCCGCTCGCGCCGATGCCGGTCGTCATCCACCAGGGCCTCGCCGGGATCGCGAGCTGGCTGTTCGGCGCGCTGCTCGTGGTCGCGGGCCTGCTGCTCTGGTTCCAGCCCGCGCAGCGGACCTTCTTCGGCGTGCTGGCCGTCCTGCTGTCGCTGGGGTCGTTCCTGACGTCCAACTTCGGCGGGTTCCTGCTCGGCATGCTGCTGGGCCTGCTCGGCGGCGCGCTCGGCTTCGCGTGGACGCCCGGCGCCACCAAGCGCCGCCGCGCCATCCCGCCGGACGCGGCCGGTGCGGCCGGCTCGGGCGGCACGGCCGGTTCGGCTGACGCGGTCGGTTCGCCGGACGCCGCCGTCCTCGTCGACGCCAAGAACGACCCCTTCGAGGGACGCGGTGTCCACGCCGCCCCGCGCGGCGGGAAGATCCTCGGCCTGGCGCTGCCCCTCGCCGCGGCACCGGCGCTGCTGGGCGGGCATCTGCTCGCGGCGCCGTCCCCCTCCCCCACGCCGCCGGCCCCGAGCGCCTCGCCGAGCCCGTCCGCCCCGAGTGCCTCGCCTAGCCCGTCGGCTCCGTCGGCGAACCCGTCCGCTCAGCCGACGGCCAAGCCGCAGCCGCAGGCCAAGTCCGCCGGGACGGTCCCCGGCGCGTACTCCGACGTCGCGACGCTCCGGGCCAGCTCGCTCGCGATGTCCGGGCTCAGCTACGACGGCGTGGCCGACCTCCAGACCCCGGACGGCACGGTCAAGGCCCTGAAGTTCAGCATGGACAAGGCCGTCCTGAAGGACGTCGACCAGCAGGTGCGGCGCGGCTCGGCCGCCGCCGGCCTGACCACGCCGCGGCTCACCCTGACCGGCGACGTGGTCATGTACACGACGAAGATGTCGTCCAAGCTGCTCGGCATCCCGCTGACCTTCACTCCGGAGAGCCCGCCGCCGCTGGTCCTGCCGAGCATGACCATGACGGACGTGGTGTCCGAGCAGCCCGCCGTGTCGGCGCGCGACGCCGAGGCCGCCGCGCTTTCGATCCGGAGCGCCTGAGCCCGTCCGCCCCCCACGGGCGGCTCAGGCGACGTGGAACGTCGAGTAGATCGTCTCGCGGATCTTCTGGCTGGCCGTCCAGTTGGTCTCCGGCGTCCGGAAGTACAGCGCGTACGGATGCCCCTTCAGCTGGACGAACCGGTCCGTCACATGGATCTGGCCGCCGTTCGGGGTGAAGGTGAACTCCCAGTCGGCGGCAGGGGCGCCCTGGTAGGTCGTCTGCGTCACACTGATCTTCGTGTAGCCGGGCAGGTTCCGCATCCTCGGGGCCGCCGACTCCGACCTGTTGGCCTGAATCCAGGGCGTCGCGTCCTGCCCCGGCCAGGACGTCGTGTCCACGAGCAGGAAGCTGCGGCCGTCCGGGGACTGGATCTGCGGCGTCCCGTTGACCGAGATGCCCCACTTCCACTCGCTCGGCAGCGAGACCGTGTAGCCGTCCTTCTGGAACGACCGGTAGCCGGGCAGCGCGTCGGCGTGCCGGAGCTGCTGCCGCATCAGGTACGCCGCCGCCAGCACGGCCGCGACGACCAGCAGCACGATGATCGCCACCAGCACCGTGTGGCGGCGGTGCCCGCCCGGCGTCCCGCCGCCCGCGCTCCGCTGGGTCTGGGCCCGGCTCGGGTGCGGCGGCGCCGGGACGCGCCCGTACGGCTCCTGGTCGATCGTCTCGCCGGTCAGCGCGCTCTCCCGGTCCGGCGACGTGGACGGCACGTCCGCCGACGTCCGGGCACGGGACGCGGGCGGCACCGGCGTGTTGCGTCCCACCGTGGAGGGGTCCCGCCGAACCGACGGCAGGTCGCGCCGCGCCGAAGGCGGCTCGCGGCGCATCGAAGGCGACTCGTGACGCACCGAGGGCGGCTCGCGGCGCCCTGAAGGAGGCTCGCCGCGTCCCGAAGGGGGCTCGCGGCGCACCGAGGGGGATTCGCGGCGCACCGACTGCGGGTCCTGGCCCGGCGCCGGCCTCCGCAGCAGGTCGGCGGGGTCGCTGACGGTCTCGGACGGGCCGTCCAGCGCGGTGCGGGGCTCGTCGCTCATCGTCACGCCGGCGGCCGACTCGGACGCGGGGGCGGGCGCGGGCATCGAGGCGACCCGCGCGAGCAGCGGTTCGGCCTGCTCGGCGTTCATCCGGTGCATCGGCTGCCGGGCGAGCAGGCCGTCCAGGACGGTCCGCAGCGGCCCGGCGTTGCGCGGCGGCGGCACCGGCTCCAGCAGCGCCGCCTGAAGCGACGCCATCGCGTCCGACCGCTCGTAGGGCGATCGTCCCTCCAGCGCCGCGTACATGGTCGCGCCGAGCGACCACAGGTCCGACGCGGGGACGGCCCGCGCCCCCTGCGCCCGCTCCGGCGGGATGTACGCGGGCGACCCCATGACCAGCCCGGTCTGGGTCAGCGTCGCGTCGCCCTCCATCTGCGCGATGCCGAAGTCGGTCAGCACCACGCGGCCCGACTCGCACAGCAGGACGTTCGACGGCTTGACGTCCCGGTGCAGGATGCCCTTGGAGTGCGCGTGCCGCAGCGCGCCGAGCATCTGCATCCCGATGTCGGCGACCCGGCGGTGCGGCAGCGGGCCCTCGCGGTCGAGCACGTCCTGCAGCGACGGCGCGAGGACGAGCTCCATGACGATCCAGGGCCGCCCGTCCTCCTCGACCACGTCGTGCACCACGACGACGGCCGGGTGGTTGAGCCGCGCCGAGGCCCGCGCCTCGCGCAGCGTCCGCTCGTACAGGACCTCCCGCTCGCGGTCGGTCAGCCCGGGCGGCAGCACGACCTCCTTGACCGCCACCTCCCGGTGCAGCGTGAGGTCCCGGGCCCGCCACACCGTGCCCATGCCGCCCCGTCCCACCACGGCGTCCAGCCGGTAGCGCGAGGCGAGCAGACGACCCTCTCCCATGACCAAATGGTCCCCCGTCGGAGCAAATGCTGCTGAGTGGGACGCGCCGGAGCGCGCCCCGGTTCATTGGACCAGCTTTAACCGGCGCTTTCGAGCACTTGGCGGAGTGCCGGACGCATCAGCGGCCACTGCTGCTGCGGGGCGACGACGATGACGGCGTAGGGCTTCCCGCCCTTCCGGAAGCCGCGGTCCAGCGCGTGGGTGAGCTCGTTGCCGCGCAGCCAGGTGAACTCCAGGTCGGCGGCCGGCTCGCCGTTCTTGGCGCTGGTCGTCTCGATGCCGAGGTTGGTGAAGCCGCGGAGGGCCTCCTGGGTCTTCGGGTCGGCGATCCACGTCCGCCAGTGGCCGTCGGGGGTGCCCGTCCAGACGCGGTCGTCCACCTGGACGTAGCTGTGCGTGGCCGGATCGATGAACGTCGAGTCGTTCTGGCGCTTCCAGCCGACCGGGACGGCGACGCGGAGACCGCCGAGGCGCTGGAAGGTCATGCCGGGGGGCGGGCCTTTCGGCTTGGGCTTGGACGGCGACGCCGTGGGCGCCGGGGACTCCGATCCCGGATCGGTGGCACCGCCGGTCGCCGGGTTCGTGGGCGGCGGCGCGGCGGTGTCCTTGTTCCGCCCGAAGGCGTAGTAGACCCCGCCGGCGACGAGGGCCATCGCGGCGACGGCCCCGACCACCGCCAGCACGATCTTGTTGCGCCCGCCCGAGCGCGACTGGACCGACCGGGTGGAGTCGTCCGGAAACGCGAGCTGCTGCGGCTGGACATCATGCGTCTGAACGTGCTGAACCCCCTGCTCCTGAACCTGCTGGGCCTTCTCGGTCCAGGCGGGCGGCACAGGGACTTGGGCGTCCATCGCGGTGGGCCGACCGGCGCCGGAGGACGCGCCGATCCGTCCGAGCTCCTGCTCGACCTGGTCGATGCTGGGCCGGTTGGCGGGTTCCCGGTCGAGCATCGCGGTGAGGACGGGCGCCAGCGGCCCGGCGCGGCGCGGCGGCGGCGCGTCCAGGGTCATGATCGCGGCGAGCACGGCCATGGCGTCGCTGCGATGGTGCGGCGCCTGCCCCTCGACGGCGGCGTACAGCGTCGCGCCGAGCGCCCACACGTCCGACGCCGGGCCCGCCGCCTCGCCCTTGACCCGCTCGGGCGCCATGTAGGCGGGCGATCCCATGACCATGCCGGTGCGCGTGAGGGTGGCGTCGCCGGAGAGCTGCGCGATGCCGAAGTCGGTCAGGACGGCCCGGTCCTCGGCGGTGATCAGGACGTTCGCGGGCTTGACGTCGCGGTGCAGGATGCCCACGGCGTGCGCGGCGCGCAGCGCGGCGGCGACCTGGCGGCCGAGCGCGGCGATCCGCTGCGGCGGCTGCGGACCGTCCTCGTCCACGATGTCCTGGAGCGACCGGGACGGGACGAGCTCCATGACCATCCACGGCCGGTCGTCGTGCACCACCACGTCGTGGACGGTCACCACGCTCGGATGCCCGAGCCGCGCGGACGCCCGCGCCTCGCGCATCATCCGCGCGTGCGCCGTGCTCCGCTCCTCGTCGGTGAGCGACGGGTGCAGCCGGATCTCCTTGATCGCGACCTCGCGGTCGAGCGTCTCGTCGCTCGCCCGCCACACCGTCCCCATACCGCCCCTGCCCAGCACGGACAGCAGCCGGTACCGACCGGCGAGCGGGACGTCGGTCCCCGGTCCCGTCACATCACCCTCCGCCATGAGCAGCGACTTTACCGACACCGGGTAACGGACAGGCGAAGGACCACCTTTTCGGCGCGTACGGGTCAGGTCGATTTGAACGACGCGAACAGCGGCTGGAGCTCCGCCAGCGTCCGGTTCCAGTCCTTGTCGGGGGCGTAGACGGCGATCGCGTAGCCGTGGCCGTCCATGACGAAACCCCTGTCCAGGGCGTGCATCCGGCCGCCCTTGGCGTCGTAGGTCCACTCCAGGTCGGCGGCGTTGCGGCCGGACGGGTCGGCGACCGGCCGACCGGACGCCACGGGTCCCAGGTTGACCCTTCTGTACCCCGAGTACTGGCCCCGAAGGGCAGGTTCGTATTCCTCCCAGTCCTTCAGGGCGCTGCTGTTCGCGTGCTCCTGACGCGCGATCTGGACCTTGGCCGAGCCGTCCGGTGACGCGAAGTAGTCGCCGTTGGAGTCCTGGGACTTCGGCTTCCAACCGTCCGGCAGAAGCATCGTGTAGTGGCCGTCGGGGTCCTTGTAGGGATGAGTCCCCGCCGGAGCCGACGGGGAGGAGGGGGAGGTGGGTGGGGTGCTGGAGGAGGTCGTTTTGACCGGGGTGGTCGTGGTGGTGGTCGGCTTCGGGGGCGAGGTGGGGCGGCTGGACGGTTTAGGGTCGCCGCCGCCTCGGGTGGCGCCCCAGACGATGCCCGCTATGGCCAGGATGATCACGATGACCATGGCGGCGACGAGGAGGGCGCGGCGGGGCGAGACGCCGGCGAGGAACGGCGGGAGCTGGGGCCGGGGCGCGGGACGGCCGTCCGGGGACGGGCCGGTCTCGACGGACGGCGTCACGCGGGTGCGCTCGGGCCCGGCCGGGAGCGGCGGGGTCGTCTCGGCGCGGGCGGGCGGCGGCGGGGGCGCCTCGGTGTACTCGACGGCGATGGTGCGCTGGGTGTCGACCGTGGGCGCGCGGACGATGTCGTCGAGCAGGCGGCCCGCCTCGATGGCGTCCATGCGCTCGTCGGGGTTCTTGCGCAGCAGGCCCTGGATGACCGGGGTCAGCGGGCCGGACCGGGTCGGCGGGTCGGGCTCCTCGGAGATCACCGCGACGAGCGCGGCCATCGGCTCGGACCGTTCGAACGGCGAGCGGCCCTCGACCATGGCGTACATGGTCACGCCGAGCGACCACAGGTCGGACGCCGGGCCCGCGGTGCGGCCGCGGGCGCGCTCGGGCGCGATGTAGGCGGGCGAGCCCATGACCAGGCCGGTCTGGGTGAGGGTCGCGTCGCCGGCGGCGGTCGCGATGCCGAAGTCGGTGAGGACGGCCCGGTCGCCGTCCGCGAGCAGCACGTTGGACGGCTTGACGTCGCGGTGCAGCACGCCCGCGTCGTGCGCGGCGTGCAGGGCGGCCAGCATCTGGCGGCCGATGTCGGCGGCGCGCTTGGGCGGCAGCGCGCCCTCCTGCTTGATCACCTGGTCGAGGGAGCGGGCGTGGATGAGCTCCATGACGATCCAGGGCCGCCCGTCCTCCTCGACGACGTCGTAGACGGTGACGACGCCGGGGTGGCCGAGCCGGGCGGCGGTGCGGGCCTCGCGGAACGTCCGCTTGTACTGGACGGAGCGTTCCTCGTCGGTGAGACCATGCGGGAGGATGACCTCCTTCACGGCGACGTCCCGGCCGAGCACCTCGTCATGGGCCTGCCAGACCGTACCCATGCCACCACGACCGACATGGGTCACCAGTCGGTAGCGGCGGGCGAGCAACCGCTCCCCGGGGGTCTCCTGTGGCATATCCGCGACCATATCGACTTTTGATGACAATCTTGGACCCGGCCCGCGAACGACCTGCTCACTACCCGGCGGCACGGACGGCGAACCTCGGGGGTTCAGCCGTCGCACTGCCGCGCCGCCCGTCCCCCTACCCAGCAGACATAAGGGTCAGACCGGACGGGACGGTGACTATCGTCGGCGGTGGGCGTGAGCAAGGCGTCACCCGGTACAAATATCCCTACATTCGACAGTCCTGACGGGAGAACCATGGCGGCAACAGGCGAAACGGGGAGCCTGCGCACCGGTTGGCGAAGACTCATGGAGGCGGCGCCGACCGTCTTCTTCTGGTACACACGACTTTCGGGGATCGTGTCCATCCTGTCCTGGCTGTCGTCGGACCTGATCGTCCGGCTGGCGGACATCTGGGCCCTGCGCTGGCTGTACTACCTGGCGGTCTTCCCCAGCATCCCATGGGGACTGCTGTTCATCCTGCTGTCCATGGGGATCAGGCGGCGGAAGAAGGCGGCCTGGCGGCTGCTGGTGCTCCTGTTCGGCCTGTACACCGCGTTCTCGATGGCGTTCCTGCTGCACACGCTGCTGGATCCGAGCCAGCCGACGGCCATCGGGGAGGTCGTCACGACCGGGGCCTACACGCTGGTGCTGGCCCTCGCGCTCGCCTCGCGCCAGCAGTTCACCTCGCTGCCGGACCGCGCCAACCGCCGCCTGGCGGCCGTGGTCTTCTCCGTCCTGCTCATCCTGAGCGGCGGCATCGGCACCTTCCTGGTCACGGTCACCGACCGGGACCCGGAGGGCGGCCTCTGGACGCACCCCTGGTACGTCGTCCTCCAGACCGTCCTCGGCGCGGGGATCACCGGGGAGCCGATCCACGTCCGGGTGCCCGGCTGGGTGGACGTGATCATCGGCGTGCTCGGCACCGGCCTGCTGATCGTCACCATGTGGGCGCTGTTCCGCCCCGGACGGCGCGACGCGGTGCTCAGCCCCGAGGAGGAGCTCGCCGCCCGCGGCCTGCTCGCCGAGTACGGCGACCAGGACTCCCTCGGCTACTTCGCGCTGCGCCGCGACAAGGACTTCATCCTCGCGCCCAACGGCAAGGCCGGCATCGCCTACCGGGTCGAGGGCTCGGTGTCGCTCGCGTCCGGCGACCCGCTCGGCGACCCCGAGTCGTGGGACCAGGCGATCGAGGCGTGGCTGAACGAGTGCCGCACGCACTCCTGGATCCCGGGGGCGGTCAGCGTCGGGGAGCGCGCCGCCCACATCTACGCCCGGCACGGCTTCGACGCGCTGGAGCTGGGCGACGAGGCGATCCTCGACCTCACCGACTTCAACCTGGACGGCCGCGAGATGCGGCAGGTCCGGCAGGCCGTCCACCGGGTCGAGCGGGCCGGGTACACCGTGCGCGTCCGGCGGCACTCGCAGATCCCGGACTGGGAGATGGCCAAGCTGATCCGCAGCGCGGACGCCTGGCGCGGCGAGGCCACCGAGCGCGGCTTCTCGATGGCGCTCGGCCGCCTCGGCGACCCGACCGACGGGCGCTGCGTGATGGTCGAGGCGTTCGACGCCCGCGGCGAGCTGCGCGGCCTGCTGTCGTTCGTCCCGTGGGGACGGGCCGGGCTCTCCCTCGACCTCATGCGCCGCGACCGGGCCGCCGAGAACGGCCTGAACGAGTTCATGGTCGCCAAGCTGGCCGAGCGCGCGGCGGCCGTCGGCGCGCAGGAGCTCTCGCTGAACTTCGCGATGCTGCGGTCGGCGTTCGAGCGCGGCTCGCAGATCGGCGCGGGACCGATCGCGCGGGTCTACTACAAGCTGCTGTCGTTCGCGTCCCGGTTCTGGCAGCTGGAGTCGCTGTACCTGTCGAACTCCAAGTACCTGCCGCACTGGCGGCCCCGGTTCATCTGCTACCGGCAGTCCCGCGACCTGGTGCGGCTCGGCCTCGCGTACGCGCGCGCCGAGGGGTTCGTCCCGTCGCTGAACCGGATCAAGCTGGAGCGGGCCGCCAACCGCGTCCCGACGCCCGAGCTGGTCGCCAAGATCGCCGAGATCGAGGAGGCCGCGGAGGCCGCGCGCGCCCCGCAGCGCCGCCTGTCGGAGCAGGAGCGGGTGCGGCACGCCAAGCTCGCCGAGATCCGCGAGGCGGGGATGGAGCCGTACCCGCTCGGCTTCGAGCGGACCGACTACGTGGCGGACGTCCTCGCCGCGCACCCCGGCCTCGAACCGGACACGCGCACGGGCGCGCTCGTCGCGGTCGCCGGACGCGTCATCCTCGCCCGCGAGCACGGGCGGCTGGTCTTCGTCCAGCTTCGGGACGAGACGGGCGACATCCAGATCATGCTCACCGCCGACGAGCTCGGCGACGACTCGCTCGCCCGGTGGAAGAAGCTGATCGACCTCGGCGACCAGGTGGGCGTGACCGGCGAGGTCGTGACGTCCCGGCGGGGCGAGCTGTCGGTGCTCGCCTCGACGTGGAAGCTGACCGCCAAGTGCCTCCGGCCGCTCCCCAACAAGCGTTCCGGGCTGTCCGACCCGGAGGCGCGCGTCCGGCAGCGGTACGTGGACTTCATCGTCAACGACGACTCGCGGAAGATGCTGCGGATGCGCGGCGACGCCGTGGCCGCCGTCCGGGACACGCTCCGCGCGGGCGGGTACCTGGAGGTCGAGACGCCGATGCTCCAGCCGATCCACGGCGGCGCGACGGCCCGCCCGTTCACCACCCGGATCAACGCCTACAACATGCAGCTCTACTTGCGGATCGCGCCCGAGCTGTACCTGAAGCGGCTGCTGGTCGGCGGCGTCGGCAAGGTCTTCGAGCTGAACCGCAACTTCCGCAACGAGGGCGTG
This sequence comes from Actinomadura gamaensis, assembly GCF_042652125.1. NCBI lineage: Bacteria > Bacillati > Actinomycetota > Actinomycetes > Streptosporangiales > Thermomonosporaceae > Actinomadura > Actinomadura gamaensis. Next base: position 66,656 of record NZ_JBHSIT010000007.1, read on the forward strand.
GACGCCACCCACAACCCCGAGTTCACGATGCTGGAGGCGTACGAGCCGTACGGGAACTACGACACGATGGCCGTCCTCACGCGCGACCTGGTCGTGAACGCGGCGCGGGCCGCCACGGGCGGGACGGTCGTCGTCCGGGACGGCGTGGAGTACGACCTCGGCGAGCCGTGGAAGGAGATCACCGTCTACGGCTCGGTGTCGGAGGCGCTCGGCGAGGAGATCACCCCGGACACGCCGCTCCCGGCCGTCCGGGGCCTGGCGGACCGGATCGACCTCGGCTACGCGCCCGAGTGGGGGCAGGGACGGATCGTCCAGGAGCTGTTCGAGGAGCTGGTCGAGGGCGAGCTGATGTTCCCGACCTTCGTCCGCGACTACCCGGCCGAGACGTCGCCGCTCACCCGCCCGCACCGCAAGGACCCGCGCCTCGCCGAGAAGTGGGACCTGATCGTCTTCGGACTGGAGCTGGGCACGGCGTACTCGGAGCTCATCGACCCGATCCTGCAGCGGCGGCGGCTCACCGAGCAGTCGCTCCAGGCGGCCGGGGGCGACCCGGAGGCGATGGAGCTGGACGAGGACTTCCTGCGCGCGCTGGAGTACGCGATGCCTCCGGCGGGCGGCATGGGGATGGGGATCGACCGGCTGCTGATCACGCTCACCGGGAAGTCGATCCGGGAGACCGTGCCGTTCCCGCTGGTGCGTCCCGGGCTGTGACGGCGTTCTCGGGGCCTCGGCGTGGCGTCGTCCATGCCGGGGCCTCGGTTCTTGGCTAGAGGACGGGTTTCGGGCCTGGTTCGAGGCCGTTTTCGGCCAGCCATTGGCGGGCTCGTCCGCGCTGGCGTTCCTCGTGGAAGAGCCGCCAGGCGAACTCCAGGTCGGTGCCTGCAAGAGCGTCCTCGTAGGCGCGGACGTCCTGCATGGGGGCGGGCGTGTTCGGGCGTGCCTCGGCGAAGTCGTGCATGTCGTCGTACGCGGGCGACGCATTCCGGTGGACGGCTTTGAAGACGCGATCGTGATCTTCATCGAGGACCTCCGGTTCGCCTAGTTCCTGCGGTTCCTCTAGTTCGTTTACTTCATCCAGCTCGTCTTCGGTGAGGAGATCGCCGGTGCGGAGGTCGAGGATCGTGAGCGGGTCTCCCTCCTCCATCGCGTAAGCCAGAGCGCCCAGATCGACCGGGACGATCTCGGTGCCGTCGTGGGGAGCGTCGCCCAGGGCACGGGCCAGTTTCCGGGCCAGGACGGCGTCGCCCGGTGCCGCGCGGCTCTCCAGGGCCTCCCGGCACTTGCGCGCGAGCGGCTCGGCGTCCCGCTCGCCCTCGGCCAGGGCGCGGGCCAGCGCGTCGCCCGCGAACTGCAGGACGGGCGCCAGCGGACGGTTTCGGAGCACGCCGAGCGCGGCGGCCCCGTCCCCCCGGAAGACCGCCGCGCGCAGCTCCGACAGCGCGTCCGCGTCCCAACTCGCCACAGACCCCAGCCCCGTCCTCCAGCGGAATGCGGTCGTGGCGCACCTTACGGCAACCCACCGACGATTCGCCGCACACCCTTCACGACACGTACGGCACGAGGCGGGCGCCGTCACCGGACGTACGGGGCCGAGCCGTGCGCCGTCAGCCGACGTAGGGGACGAGCCGTGCGGGTCACCACACGTACGGGACGAGGCGGGCGCGGGATGCGGCGAACTCGCGGTAGGCGTCGCCCAGCTCGTCCGACAGGACGCGTTCCTCGACCCGGATGCGGATCAGCAGCGCGACCGTGACGCACCCGAGGAACACCGCCATGGCCGCGCCGTTCGCGAAGCTCAGCCCGGCCCCGATGAAGATCACCATCAGGCCGGTGTAGGACGGGTGCCGCAGAACGCGGTACGGGCCGTCCGAAACCACCCGGTGCCCGACCTGGACGTGCACGCTGCTGCGGAAGTACTGCCCCAGCGTGTGGATCGCCCAGAGCCGGAAGGCGAGCCCGGCCAGCACGATCGCCGCCGCGACCAGGTAGAGCGCCGTCCCCCTGGGCCAGTCGAGGGACGGCAGGGCCCGTCCGACGCGTCCGGCCACGAAGGCGCCACCGCCGCCGAGGAGGACGAACAGCCAGAGCGTCCGGTACTCGCTCGTCCGGGCCTCGTCGGCCTTGCGCCGCTGCCGGATCCGGACGGCGATCTCGCCGACCAGCCACAGGATCACCGTCGCGTTGAAAATCCAGACACCCATGTCCTCCACCGCCGATCGTCCGTCCGACTCTCACGGACGGTAATCGCGGCGGGGACGGCCGGACATCGGCGGGCGGGTGGAGCTTCCCGCGTCCACCCGGAGGCCGACCCCGCCCACCTCGTCGACCGGCCCGGTCCTGCGATCGCCTCAGTCGCGGGGGCCGCTCAGCTCGGTCGTGTGGGCCGCTCAGTCGGTGGGGCCGCTCAGTCGGTGGGACGGCTCAGTCGGTGGGGCCGCTCAGTCGTCCTCCTGCTGGCGGGCCATCACGATCGCGATCACGTACGGCGCCAGGAGCTGCGCGACGGCCTCGGCGGCGCGGTCGGCCTCGCGGCACGGCGCGAGCCATACGCCCGTCCCGGAGCGGAACCATCCGCCGTCGATCACCACGCTGTCGCCGATGCACGTGCTGACCGGCGACAGCACGCGGATCAGCGGACGCTCGTCCTCGTAGCGGCGCACGACCTGCCAGCCGAGCACGAGCAGGCGGCGGCACAGGCGCTCCATCCACCGCCGCTCCCGCCGCGTGGCGCTGCTTCTCATGACCGCCTCCGTCGGACGGGCTCGACGCTCCGGACAGCGGACCGTCCCGCTGAGCGGTCATCGTCGGCCACCGCCGGTCGCGCCCCGCTGTCCGTCCCCCCGGCCTTGTACTCCCCGGACGATTCCCGGGCCCGCGCATGACCCGGCCCCGTGTCGGTCCACGGCCCGGCGCCATCGGCGGACCACCCCCGGACCCACCGTCGTCCGCGCGACACCGCACGGCGGTGCGCCGGAGAGCACGATGACCCTTCGGGAGGCAGTGTGGCGGACCGGCTACCCAGAGTGTGCGCTGATGCCCAACCTCAGCATGAAAACCGACCTCCCAGACCGTCCCGAACGGGAACGATCCGGTTGGGCCGGGCGGCGCGGCCCGGGTCAGCGCGCGGCGACTCCGCCGCTCGCCTTGCCCGTCGCGGGCGCGGCGGCGGTTTCGGCCACGGTTTCGGACGCCCCGGTCTCGGGGGCTCGCCAGGGCAGGAAGGCGGCCGTGCCGAGGGCGGCGGCGCCCGCGACGACGATCGCCGTCCGCGCGGTGGCCCCGGACGCCAGCATGCCCCCGAGGAGGGTGCAGGAGGCGATGCCGACCTGCGAGGCGATCTTCCAGGCCGTGATGACCCGCGCGGTGGTGCGTTCGCCCGCGAGCTGGAGCCGCCGGGTGGCGAAGGCCGGACTGAAGATCGCCGAGCCGACGATGAGGTCGAGTTGCGACACCATCACCGTGAGCAGTCCGGGAAGGCCGGGGCCGACGAAGGCCAGGCCGAGGAGCCCGGGGAGCCGTCCGATCCCGGCGGCCACCAGGACGCGGCGGAGTCCGAAACGCGCCACCAGGGGCCGGGAGAGGCGCCCGCCGACGAAGCCGCCCAGGCACGGCACGCCGATGCTGAGCCCGTACTCCAGCGTCGAGAAGCCCAGGTCGTGCAGCATCCGGTAGGTCATCAGCGGGGCCACGGCCATGATCAGCGAGTTGCCGAGGACGGTGACCGCGAACAGCCTCCGGAGCTCCCCGCTCGCGGCGATCACCCGCCAGCCCTCGGCGATCTCCGCGCGGCGGGACGTCCCCGCCCGGCGCGCGGGCGGGGCGGGCTCGGGCGCCTCGATCCGCCGGATGGCGAGGGCGGAGCCGAGGAAGCTCAGCGCGTTCAGGACGACCGTGACCACGGGCCCGAACAGGCCGATCAGCGCGCCTCCGGACGGCGGGCCGATCGCGGTCGCCATCCAGCTCGCCGACTCGAAGCTGCCGTTGGCGTCCCCGAGCCGCTCCGGCGGGACGAGCGCCTTGAGGTGCGCTCCGGACGCCCCGGTGAAGACGATGTCCGAAACGGCGACCACCACGGCGACGACCAGCAGTTGGACGTAGGTGAGCGAGCCCGCGAGATACGCCGCCGGGACGGTGGCGAGCACGCCGCACCGCACCAGGTCCGCGCGGATCATCAGCCGCCGCTTCGGCCGGAACTCCACCCACGGCCCGAGCGGCAGGGCCAGCAGCGCGGCCGCCGCCCCGCCGGCCACCGCGATGAGCGCGACCTCCGCCGCGCTCACGTGCAGCGCCAGCACCGCGATCATCGGGAAGGCGTCCAGCGCCAGCCAGGTCCCGAGGGCACTGACCGAATACGCCCGCCACAACCAACCGAAATCTCGCCCGAGCGACAACCGAAGACCCACGGCCAGGATCCAACACCCGCACGGAACCGCCGCTCAAACAACCGTCTCCACCCGTGTCCACAACACCAGGTAGTCGTCGCAGCCAGACCTGAGCCGACGCCAACCGAACCCGCCCCCGACACGCCCCAGACGCGGACCAGGCGCGCGTCGGACACGGGGGGCGTGTCAGGTGGGGGCCCGGCGCGCGTCAGGCGCGCGTCGGGCCGGGTGGGGGTCAGGCGCGGGCGGTCCAGTCGATCTGGAACTTGTGGAGGGGGGCGAACATCTGCTCGGGCGTCGGGAAGGCCGGCTTGTCGCCGGACTTGCCGGCCTTGGCCTTGTTCTTCGCCTTCGCGTCCCCGGTGACGGCCTGGACGCGAGGGCGGCGGAGGGCCTCGTAGGCGGCGAACGCCTCGGCGGCGGTCGGGCGGTCGCGGAGGCAGCGGGCGAGCTCGACGGCGCTTTCGGCGGCCAGGGACGCGCCCTGCCCCGAACTGGAGGACGGCGCGTGCACCGCGTCGCCGAGCAGGACGATCCGGTCGGTGTGCCATTTCGGGACGTCCGGCATGTACTCCATCGGTCCGACCGCCATCAGGTCGGCCGGCGCGGTGCGTCCGACGAGGGCCTCGCCGGGGACGTGGCCGACGTAGAGGTCGCGCAGGCGCGCGAGCCACTCCTCGTTCGGGATCGCGCGGACCTCGGCGGACGTGAGGGGCTTCTCGCTCGGCAGGCTGCCGAACCAGACGATTCGGCCGTCCGGAAGCCCCCAGAAGCCGAGGAAGGTCCGTCCGAAAGCGAAATACATCATGCCCGGCTCGACGGGGACGTCCGATGCGGCGCCGGGGGCGATGCCGCCGAAGCTGAGGACGCCGCCGTACGCGGGGCCCGGGGCGTCCCGGTCGATGAGGGTGCGGACGGTGGAGCGGATCCCGTCCGCGCCGATCAGGATGTCCGCGGTGGCGGTGCTGCCGTCGGCGAAGCGGGCGGTGACTCCGTCCTCGCTCTCGACGGCGTCGATCAGCCGCTTGCCGTGCTGGAAGGCGACGCCGTTCGAGACGGCGTGGTCGGTGAGGGCGCGGAAGAGGTCGGCGCGGCGGAGAGCCTGGGTTTCGGGCAGGCCCGGAAAGCCGTGGAAGTCGGCGAGGGTTCGTCCGGTTCCGTCCTGCATGACCACGCCGGGGACGGGCTGCCCGACCTTTCGGACGGCCTCGTCCGCGCCGACGACGGCGAGGGCCGCGAGGCCGTTGGGCGCGAGGCTCAGCATGGCGCCGACGCCGTCGGCGGCCTCGGCGTGCGCCTCGTAGACGGTCGCTTCGATGCCCGCCTTGGCGAGCGCGAGGGCGGCGACGGGTCCGGCGATGCCGCCGCCGATCACGAGGGCCGTCCGCACTTCGGTGGTGTTCGTCATGAGAGCGATAGTCACACTGCAACTAGTGTTGTGTCAACTAGTCGCCTGCTTTAGGCTGGCCGCATGGCCGTTCGAAGTTCCCCGCTCGCACTGACCGTCCTGGCGTTGCTGCACTACAGGCCGCTGCACCCGTACGGGATGCAGCGGCTGATCAAGGACTGGGGCAAGGACCAGGTCGTCAACGTCGGCCAGCGGACGAGCCTCTACCGGACGATCGACCGGCTGACCGAGGCCGGGCTCGTGCGGGTGCGCGCGACCGAACGCGACCAGGCGTACCCGGAGCGGACGGTCTACGAGATCACCGACGAGGGCCGCGCCACCGCGCGGACCTGGCTGGACGACATGCTCGCGACACCGCGGCGGGACTTCCCCGAATTCCCGGCCGCGCTCTCGCACCTGCTGATGATCGCGCCGCGGGAGGCGCTCTCCGCGCTGGAGCGGCGCGCGGCACGGGTGGCCGCGACGCTGGCCGACCACGACGAGGTCCTCGCCGCGAACGCGCGCGACGGGCACGGCCGGGTGGCCGGGATCGAGACCGAGTACGCGCGGACCATGGCCGCCGCCGAGCACGCCTGGCTGCTCGCAGTGATCGACGACCTCCGCTCGGGCGCGCTGACCTGGGAGGGCGCGACCTAGGACGGGTTCGGCGTCGGGGGTGTCGAGAGCGCGGAATCAGAAGCCGGCGGCGTAGGTCCAGAACGAGGCCATGAGCGGGGTCGGCGTCGGGTTCTCCATCTCGACCTGCGACAACATGACCGCGACGGTGCCGGTGGACGGGTCGATCTGGGCCGTCGCGCCGGTGCCGCCCGTCCACCAGTACCGTCCGGGACGGGACCAGGGGGCGTCGGCGTTCACATCGACCGCGGCGCCGAAACCCCAGCCCTGTCCCCGGAGATAGAGCCGGACCGAATCCCGCTCCTCGGCCGTGAGGTGGTCCCTGGTCATGGCCGTAACGGACGAGGGTGACAGGACTTTACGGCCGTCCGGGGTGAGGCCGTCCGCGAGCAGCATCCGGCCGAACGCGGCCCAGTCGTCCGCCGTCGAGACGAGCCCGCCGCCCGCGGACGGGAAGGCCGGCGGCTTGCTCCAATGGCCGTCCGGGGCGTCGCGAAGCTCCAGCGCGCCGTCCGGCCGCCGCCTATAAAGCGGGACGAACCGGTGCATCTTTTCCGGCGGCACCCAGAACGCCGTGTCGTCCATTCCCAGCGGCGCGAAGATGCGCTCCGCGAGGAACTCGTCGAGGGGACGCCCCGCGACGCGCGCGATGAGCACGCCCAGAATGTCCGCACTGGCGTTGTAAAGCCACGCCTCTCCGGGGTGGGCCAGCATCGGGACGGTCGCCAGCGCCGCCAGCCATTCGTCCGGTTCCGGGGCGATCTGGGGCTCCATAATGTGCCGCTGGCAGGTCTCCAGGAGCATCATCGCCGCCGGGAGCGAGAAGTCCGTGGGGAAGCCGTAACCGGACCGAAAAGTGAGCAGGTCATACAGCGTGATCGGGCGCTTCGCCGGTACGACGTCGTCCACCGGGCTCCGCGGCGTCCGGACGACCATGGGCGCGGCCAGCTCGGGCAGCCATTCGCGGACGGCGTCGTCCAGCGCGATGCGGCCGTCCTCCACGAGCAGCATCGCGGCCGCCGCCGTCACCGGCTTGGTGAGGGACGCGACACGGAAAACGGTGTCCCGCGCCATCGGCACCCCACCATCCACCGCCGTCTTACCCGCGGCCGCGAATTCGGACTTCTTCCCACGCGTCACCAGGGCCACGGCACCGGGGACGGCGGAGTTATCCACAGCTTCGGCGAGCAGTTCCGCAAGTCCGGTCACAGTGTCATCCTCGTTCACAGGAGGTGAGATTCGAGCGCACCGCGAAAACTCATCGCGACACCCGGCCCCCGATCTCGATCAGCCCGTCCGCGCGCGGCCTCGTGAAGATCTGCGAGCCGCGTCCCTGCGTCACGACCAGCGGCCGCCCCAGCTCGGCCGTGAGCAGCAGCGCGGCGGCGCCGGTCGCCTCGTCCTCGTCGATCCCGTCCGCCCGTCCGGGAAAGCCCCGGGCGCGGACCCCAACCACGTCCGCACCGAAGGAGGCGTCACCAGGAACGTCCGTCCGCGCCCAGGCGTAGATCCACTCGCCGGGCGGCGGCACCTCCAGCCCGTCCACCTCGCTGGACGACCCGTACTCGCGCAGCGTCCGCGGCGGCGCCCAGTCCGCCCGCGCCGCGATCCACGTGACCTCGCCGTCCCGGCGCACCGCGACCGTCCCGGCCGCCGTCACCAGCTCCGGCACGCCGAGCAGCCACGCCGCGCCCACGCACGGATACCCCGCGAAGGGCAGCCGCAACGTGGGCGTGTAGATGTCGATCAGCCCCCGCTCGGCATCGTCCACGAACACGGTCTCGCTGAAGCCCAGCTTGCCCGCGACCGCCTGCCGCTCGTCCCGCGCCGCCACCGCCGGGCCGTCCAGCACCACCCCGAGCCGGTTCCCGAACCGCCCGTCCGCACTACAGAAGACCCGCAACACCTCATGATCCACCACGTCTGGAGTCAATCACCCTCATGCAACGCATACCGAATCCGCACCTCCACCAGCTCGGCCTCGTCCGCCGGACAAGCCAGCAACCGCGTCGCCCGAGCCACCACCTCGTCCTCCGAGAGCCCCGGATCCGCCCGCAACAACCGCGCCACCAGAATCCGCAGATCCTCCCGCGCATAACTGACGATCGACCGCCCCGGCTCAATCCGAACCGCCGGCACGACCTCCCCTGGGGACGCCCCCTCCCCACCCGGCGCGGAAGCCCCAGCGGACGCCCCGCCGCGCGCAGGACCCGTGCTCCCCCGACGCACGCCGGCCTCATTTTGCGTAGGGCTTTCACCCTGCGCGGGCAATTCCCCAGACGCAGCGTCCCCCTGACGGTCGGCGCGCTCAACGCCCCCAGCGTCGCGCGCGGGGGCCGAGCCAGACGCGCGTGCGTGCGGGCCCACGACTTCTGCCTCCGCCGCACGCGCGACGTCCTCCCTCTGCGCGCGAATCCCCGCGGGCCCCGAAGGCTCAGCGTCCGCAAGAACCCTCGCGGGCGCGGAGGGCTCAGCGTCCGTAGGGGGTTTGAGTTGCGCGGCATCTTTCTCATTCGCGGGGGCCTCGCTACCCCGCGACGCGGCGGAGGACGCGCGCTCGTCACCTCGCGCGCGCTGAGCACTCTTCCCGGACGCGGAGGGCTCGTCCCGCGCAGAATCCTCGGCGGACGCGCCGTGGCCCTGGATTTCGTGGAGCGCGCTTCCCCCGCGCACAAGGAACTCACCGTGCGCGGCGCGGTCACCACGCGCGGGAGGTCTCCCCTGCACACGGTCTTCGTCGGGCGTAGGGGGCTCGCCACGGGTGTGCGTTCCCCTGCGGGCGAGGTCTTCACCGGGCGCGGGAGTCCTTCCACGCGCAAGGTCCTCACCATGCCTGCGGTGCTCGCCACGGGCGGAAGTTCCCGCATCCGCAAGGTCCTCACCGGGCGTGGGGCGCTCGGGGCGCGTGGGAGTTTCCGCACGCGCGGCGGGCTCGGCGGGGGCGGAGGGCTCAGGGCGCGGGGTCGGGGTGGGGGGTTGGGAGAGGGCTCTGGAGAGGAGGGATTCGTAGAGGGGGGTGGTGGGGGCTAGGGAGTCGTGGAGGTCTTGCGGGAGGGGCGGACGGGGGGTGTCGACGGGAGGGAGGCCGGGGCCCGGGGGGCCGAGGAGGATGACGCGGGGGGTGTACCAGAGCAGGAAGAGGGCTTCGGGGCCGGCGTTCTGGACGTTGTCGAGGATGATCGCGTCGAGGGAGTCGGGGGTCGGGGGGATGGCGGCGGGGACGTCCCACAGGGGGACGGCGCCCGGGGTCGTGCGGCGGGCCGTCGCCCAGGCGGTGGTCCAGGTGCGGGCGAGGGGCTCGAAGGCGGACGGGTCGGCGGTCATGCGGGCGGCCAGGTCCGGGTGGACGGAGCGGAGGCGGGCCAGGAGGGTGTCGCGGCGGGCGCGGATGCGGTGGGAGTCCGCCACGGCGTGGAGGGCGCGGGTGTAGGCGTCGGGGTCACGGGCGTCCAGGGCGGCGCGGAGGTCGGTGAGGGCCGGGTCGACGGCGTCGCGGAGGGCGGTCAGGGCGGCGGTCGCGCGGTCCGCCTCGGCGGCGAGGTGGGCGGCGGCGAGGCCGATGGTCAGGCCGTGCCACTGGAGGGGGTGCGTGAGGGGGATGCCGAGTTCGGCAACTTCGGAGAGGACGGGGGTGAGGATGCGGACGCGGGCCAGGCGCGCGTGGGCCTCGGCGAAGCGGGCGGCGCGGTCGGCGAGGGGCAGGTCGGTGCGGAACGGGACGCCCGCGGCCTCCCACACGTAGTGCAGCTCCTGGCAGGTGATCTCCGCCGTGAGGTGGGTGAGGACGATCTCCAGCAGGGCGGGCGTCGTCGGCGGGTGGCCGTCCACGGTGACGGTGGTGAGGAGGGTTTCGGCCCTGCGCTGGGCGGACGAGCGAATCGGGCCGCGCTTGAGGGTGCCGCCGGTGAGCAGGTGGGCGCGGAGTTCGTGCGCGGCGTCGGCGAGGTCGCGCGGGGACGCGTCCGGCGGGAGGACGACGCGGTGGCCGCGCAGGGAGCGCGCCGCGCGGTGGGCGCGCTCGGCCTGGACGGTCATCTCGGTGACGCGCTCCCAGACGGCGGGACGGCGGCGGGCGAGGATGTCGGCGAACGCGCGGGCGGCGGGGTCGCCGCTCGGCCAGCGGGAGGGGTGCCCGCCGAGTCCGAGCTCGTTGAGGATGCCGTCCACCTGCGCGACGCGTCCGGTGAGGCGGGTCAGGACGGCCGGGTCGAACTGCCGCAGGCGGCGCGCGACCTCGCCGGACGCCTCGGGCGGCACGGCCCGCTCGACGTTGATCAGTGCTCGGATCCGGTTCGGGTCGGGCAGCGCGGCGGGGTCGGCCGGGGGCGCGAGCCTGCGCTCGGTGAGCAGGCGCAGGAGTTCGGCGGCCTCGCCGCCGGTGAGCGGCGGCACTTCGGGCAGGTCGGCGCGCGGCGGGATGCCGCCCGGTTCCGGCTCGGAGCGGACGACGAGGACGCGCCGTCCCTGCGCGGTCATCCCGGCCACCAGCTCCGCGGCGGCGTCCGGCTTCGGCTCGGGGAGGTGCAGGACGCGCAGGTCGGCGGCCAGGAAGCGGACCAGGCCGTCCGGCGGCGGGTCGGCGAGCTGCGAGATCAGCAGGTCGTAGTGTCCGGCGAGGCCGGTCCTGCGCGGTCGCCGCCGGACGGCCAGGGCCGGGGCGAGCCGCACGGCGGGGATCTCGCCGGGCGCGCCGCCGGGCGTCCAGTCGTCCCGGTACGCGACCGCCGGTTCACCACCGCGCGGACGGTCCCGCTCCCCTTCGGCGGTGAAGGCGACCGCGCACCATTTGCGCAGAACGTCCGAGGTCGAGGCCTGGAGCGCGAAGCCCTGGCCCGCCTGGACGGCGTCCCACACCCAGTCGGCGCGCGCGGGCTGGTACCCGGGGACTCCGGCGAGCAGCTCGCGGTCGCGCGGGGACGTCGGGCCCGCGAGCACGACGTCCACGCGCTCGGTCCGGTCGTCCATCACGATCTGGACGGGCGTGGAGAGCAGGTGCCCGCGCACGGGCGGCCCGTCCGGCGGACGCCACGACAGGAGCCCGGTGACGAGCACGACCTCCTGGTCGGCCACGTCGCGCAGCGCGCGGTACCAGTGCCGCATCGCGAGCCACGCGTCGAACTCGACCGGCACCGACGGCGGACGCAGCGGGATCAGCGGCACGCTGAACAGCACCTCGCCCGGCCCGGCCTCCGCCTCCACGAACACCTCGGCGGGCAGCTCCGCCAGCCAGTGGATCCCGTCCCCGCCCGACGCCCGCTCCGCCGAAGCCCGCACGGCCTCCGCGACATGCCGCCCGCCCACGTCGCCAGCCGAAGCCCGCACGGCCTTCGCGACATGCCGCCCGCCCGCCTCACCAGCCGACGCCCGCACGGCCTCCGCGACATGCCGCCCGCCCGCCTCGTCGGCCGACCCCCGCGCGGCCTCCGCGACATGCCGTCCGCCCGCCTCACCAGCCGGCGCCCGCGCGGCCTCCGCGACATGCCGCCCGCCCGCCTCGTCGGCCGGCGCCGCGCCAGTCGCATGTCCCCCGAGCCCTGCGCCGCCCGGCTCTTCCCCCGCCCGTCCCCCAGAGGGCCACCCAGCCGACGCCCGCGGCCCGGAATCCAACGCATGCCGCCCCCGAGCCCCCCCACCATCCGACGAACGCGGCGAATCTCCCAGGCCGCTGTCAGCCCCCTGCGGCTCCACGCCGCCACTCGCACCTCGGCCGCCGAACGCGTGGTTCCCGCCAACGCGCCCGCCGCCGGACGCTCGCACGCCCGGGCCCCCGCTCGCAGCCTGAGCGTCTGACGCATGAGCGCCGCCCGCGCGTCCACCGAGATCCGGCCCACGCCGTCCCTCGGAAGCCTGACTTCCCGACGAACGCGGCGAATTGCCCAAGGCGGGGGTGGACGGGTGGGTTTCGCTGCCCTCGGCGGGGTCGTCTGTGCTCGGTCGGGGGCCTTCGGGGGCGGGGGCGCGTCCGCTGAGGGCTTCGGGGTCGCCCGCGTCGCGGCGGGCGGTGTCGTCGGGGGCCGGGGCGGTTTGGGTGCTTGGAGCGGGTGTGGCCTGGACGCCAGGGTTCGGTGCGCTGGAGGCACCGGTGGTGGGTGCGGGGGACGTGGGCGGCGTGGGGGCGGGGTGGCCGGTGGGCTCAGGGGCGGGGGCGGGGCGGGAGCGGGCTTGGGCGAGGTCGGCGAGGTGGCGTAGGAGGGCGCGCGTCACTGCGAGCGGGTCCGGGGCGGCGGGCGCACCGGTCGCGGACGGCGGGGGGAGATCCGGCACAGGGGACGTCCTTTCCGGAAGTACCCCCAGATCTAACACCCCGCCGGGCCGCCGTTCCAGCCGAACCGGGCGCATGCGCGCGGTGTCCTGACAGGCGCGGGTCAACGCGGGCAGGTCAGGCGCCCCGCGGTGAGGTCAGTGGCGCTCGCCCGGGAGCATGATCCACAGGACGATGTAGACCACGAACTGCGGGCCCGGCAGGAGGCAGGACAGCAGCGCGAGGAGGCGGACCGTCCACGGGCTCAGGCCGAAGCGCCGGGCCAGGCCGGCGCAGACGCCGCCGATGACGCGACCGCGGCGGGGACGGTAGAGGCCGTTCATGTCGTTGTTCTCCCTGGTGGTGAGGCCGGCCGCGGTTCCGCGGCCACACCGGAGACGCTACGGACGAGGCGGCCCGGACCACATCGCCCGTTCGGCGGGTTCGCGCCCCATACCCCGGGCCTAGGGGCCATCCCTTAGGGGGCGTTGAACTCCGCGACGCGCGCGGGGAGCGAGGCGAGGTCGTCCAGGACGAAGGTGGCCTGGGCTTCGGCGTCCGGGTCGTCCTGGATGTGGCCCCACGGACCGCGCCGCAGGAAGGCCGTGCGCATGCCGAACGCGGCGGCGGGGAGGACGTCGTTGTCCAGCCGGTCCCCCACGTAGAGGACGTGTTCGGGGAGCGCGTCGGCGAGTTGGGCGCAGCGCTCGAAGAACTCCTGCTCGGGCTTGGCGACGCCCCAGACGTCGGAGATGCCGACGACGTCGGCGTCGAGGCCGAGGGCGGCGATCTGCTCGGCGGCCTCGACCGGCTGGTTGCCCGCGATGCCGACGAACAGGCCCTGGGCGCGCAGCCCGGCGAGGCACTCGCGCACGTCCGGATATACATCGGACGGTCCAAAACCGTTGGGGACGCCCGCCTCGGCGCGCGCCTTCTCCTCGGTCTCCAGGTCGAAACCGGGACGGAAGTATTCGAACAGGTCCATGTTCGTCCCGCCGAGGGCCAGGACCGCCCCCAGCTTGGCGAGGAACGTGTGCCTCGGGACGCCGAGCCAGTCCGCCCACCGGCCGTAGATGTCGCCCTCGTCGATCAGGGTCTCGCCGATGTCGAAGAAGACGGCGTCGATCCGCACGCCGGTCACAGGTCCACCGACTCACCGGGCGCGAGGCGGCGGAAGTCGCGGCCGAGTTCCTTGCCGGCGTTGCCGACGTGGTTGTTCATCACGCCGAGCCCGGCGTCGTTGAGCAGCCCGTCGTGGACGACGAACGCGCGCTCGGGGTCGACGGCGCGGGCGTACGCGTACAGCTCGGGGATCTTCATCCAGGGCGCGTTGCCGGGCAGGCACAGCGTCCGGACGGGCTCGGACGGCACGGTCAGCGCGTCGCCCGGATGGAAGACCTCGCCGTCGATCAGGTAGCCGCAGTTCGGGATGGGCGGGACGTCCGGGTGCAGGATCTCGTGCTCCTCGCCGTACACGTGGACGTCGAAGCCGGCGACGGTGACGGCGTCCCCGTGCCCCACCTGGTGGACGCGTCCGCCCAGGTCGGCGAGGGATTCGGCGACGGCGCGCGAGCACCAGACGTCCAGCCGGGGGTCGGCGGCGAGGGCGGCGCGCAGCCGGTCGGGGGCGAAGTGGTCGAAGTGCTCGTGGGTGATGAGCACGGCGTCCGCGCCGTCGAGCGCGTCGGTCTCGGGCGTGAGCGCGCCGGGGTCGATGACGAGGGTCCGGTCGTCCTTCTGGAGCCGCACGCAGGCGTGGCCGAGTTTGGTGAGACGCATCCCGCGATTTTTCCACGCCGGTCCCCGTCACGCGCCGGCCACCCCGCGGGGCGCGAGCATTGACCGGCTCCGCGGGCGTTGATAGAACACGTTCTAATTTCACTTTCCGGAGGTGCCCGTGCCGGTACCCGACCAACGCGATCCCGAGGTGACCCGGAGCGCCCTGACCGGATGGCTGCGCGAGCGCCTGCCCGGCGCCCGGATCCCGATGATCGAGACCCCGGAGACCAGCGGGTTCTCCTCGGAGACGCTGATCTTCGACGCCGCCTGGACCGGCCCGGACGGGACCGAGCGGCACGAGCCGCTCGTCGCCCGCGTCGCGCCCGCCCGGTACCGGGTCTTCCCCGAGCCGCGCTTCGCCGAGCAGTACCGGCTGATGCGCGCGCTGGACGAGCGGACCGACATCCCCGTCCCGCCGATCCGCTGGTACGAGCCGTCCGACGGGACGCTCGGAGCGCCGTTCTTCGTGATGGGACGCATCGACGGCCGCGTCCCCACCGACATGCCGCCCTACCACATGGACGGCTGGGTCACCGAGGTGCCGGAAGAGGAGCGGGCCGCGATGTGGTGGTCCACGCTCGAAATCCTCGCTCGCCTGCACCGGCTCGATCCGAAAGCGCTGGACCTCGGCTTCCTGGACCAGCCGAAATGGGGAGCGACCGGCCTCGACCAGCGGCTCAACTACTACGAGCACTACCTGCACTGGGCGTACGGCGGCCCGCAGGAGGTCGCCCTGCGCGCGCTCGACTGGCTGCGCGCCCACCGTCCCGACGAACCGGACGAGCCGAGAGTCCTGTGGGGCGACGCCCGGATCGGGAACGTCATCTTCCAGAAGGGCGTGCCCGCCGCCGTCCTCGACTGGGAGACCGCCGTGCTCGGCGCGCCCGAAGAGGACCTCGCCTGGTTCATGTTCATCGACAGGCACCACAGCGACGGGATCGGCTACCCGCGCCTGCCCGGCTTCCCGTCCTACGAGGACACCGTCGCGCGCTACGCGGAGTTTCTGGACCGGCCGATGCGGAACATGGAGTACTACGAGGTCCTGTCCGGCTTCAAGTTCTCGGTGATCATGGCGCGGATCGGGCAGGCGATGATCGACTTCGGCTGGATCGGCCCGGACGACCCGTTCCCGCACGACAACAACTGCACGCAGCTCCTCGCGCGCATCCTCGGAGGTCTCGGATGACCCTCTCGCCGCTCGACGACTACCCCGTCCACCAGGCGCCGGAGGTGATGCGGCACGTCGCGACCTCCGACCGGAACTTCTACGACCGGTACTACTTCAACGTGCACGACACCTCCGGCGAGCTGATGATGCTGATCGGCGTCGGGCAGTACCCGAACCTGGGCGTGACGGACGCGTTCGCGGTGATCAGGCGCGGTCCGCTGCACAAGGTCGTGCGGGCGTCGCGCGAGCTCGGCGCGGACCGGATGAACACCGGCGTCGGCCCGTTCCGCGTCGAGGTCATCGAGGGGCTGAAGCGGCTGCGGGTCGTCCTGGACGAGACCGAGCACGGCCTGTCTTTCGACCTGACCTGGGACGCGTCCATCCCCGCGCAGCTCGAACCGCCGCACTACATCCGCTGGCAGGAGCGCGTCATGTTCGACTCGCGCCGCCTCGCCCAGACCGGCCGCTGGACCGGCCACATCCTCCTGGACGGCGAGCGCATCGACGTCTCCCCCGAGACCTACTGGGGATCGCGCGACCGCTCGTGGGGCATCCGCCCCGTGGGCGAGCCCGAGCCGCCCGGCATCCAGGCCAACAACGTCGGCACCTTCTACTGGATGTACGCGCCGTTCCAGTTCGAGGACCACTCGGTGCTCTGCATCCTGCAGGAGGACGAGAAGGGACGCCGCGTCCTCGAGGAGGCCGTCCGCGTCCATCCGGATCCCGACCGCGAGCCCGAGCACCTCGGACGCCTCGACTACCGTCCCGTCTACGCCGAGGGCACCCGCGACGTCGTCACCGCGACGCTCGCGTTCCACCCGCCCGCCGGCAAGCCGTTCGAGATCAGGGTGACGCCGATCCTGCCCGTCCACCTGATGGTCGGCACCGGCTACGGCCTCGAACCGGACTGGAAGCACGGCATGTACCAGGGGCCCGAGACGGTCGTCCAGGGCGTCACGTACGACACCCGCGTCCCGGACGACGCGGCGCGCATGTGGGGCATGGTGGACGCCGTCGCGCGCTTCGAGTACCAGGACGGCTCCGGACGCACCGGCTACGGCCTGTTCGAGTACTGGGCCCTCGGCCCGCACCCGAGCTTCCCCGAGTAGCCCGTCTGCCAGACTGACCGCCGTGGACACCGGAGAGAGCGCACGCGACACGGAGAGCGCGGACGCCGGAGAAGCGGGCGCGAACGCCGGAGAGAGCGCCGACGCCGGAGAACGCGCGGACGGCGGCGACCGGGAGGAGTTGAACCGCCAGGTGCGCGGTCACTACGGCAACTGGCGCGACCAGCCCAAGGGGCTGGCCTGCGCCGTCGTCGCCGCGTTCTGCCTGCTCACGACGCTCGCGTTCGGCGCCGTCGTGCTCGCGATCGTCCTCGCGGTCACCCGCTGAGAGCCCCTGAAACCGAACTGAGAGCCCCTGGGATCGCGCTGAGAGCCCCTCGGACCGCGCCGAGAGGCCCTCAGGCCTCGCTGAGAGGCCCGGGGATCGCGCTGAGAGCCCCTCAGACCGCGCTACGGACCCGCGGGACTCAAGGCACGACCGCGTATGCGAAAAGCCCGCGACCTCCGGATGACGTCGCGGGCGCGCCGTGAGGCGGACGGGTCAGCTCTCGCCCGTGGTGCTGTCGGCGAGGGTGAAGGCCACGTCCCCCTTCGGGTCGACCTTGGCGTCGAGGGTCATCTCGTCGAGCATGGCGGCGGTCGTGGGCTCCAGGTAGACGCGCGCGCCCTGGTCCTCGACGACCTGGTCCCCGGCCTCGGGCGCGGGCGCGACCGAGAGCTGGAGCGTGTCGGAGCCGTTCAGCCCCGCCTGGATCCGGATGCCGCTCTCCGGCGGCAGCTGCGGATCGGCGGTGACGGTCCGGATCACCTGGACGGCATCGCTGGTCAGCGTGAGCATGAGAGCTGTACTTCCTTTACCTTCGGGTTCGGACCCGCACCCCCTGCCCCGGTCCGATGCCGGTAAACACTCAGCTCGGTCCCGCCACGCGCTGCGTGAGCCACTCGAACGACTTGGGCAGCATGCCCTCCCAGATCTTCGGCAGGTGCCCGCCGCTGTCCAGGATGTAGGTGAACGCCTTGGTCGGCGGCTGGACGCGGGCGATCATGTCCTCGATCGCGGCGGCCGTCCCGCGGTCGGTGCGGGTGCCGCCGAGCAGCAGGTCCACGGCCGGACGCGTCGCGAGCAGCTCCAGCGGGCTGTTGGCGTGCACGGCGGTCGGGTCGCGGGTGATGTCGGGCGAGGTCGGCTTGAAGTAGCCCGCCAGGCTGACGCCGGCGCGGAACAGGTCGGGCCGCTGCTCGGCGAGCTTGACCGCGCAGAACCCGCCGGTCGAGTAGCCCATCGTCGCCCACGAGGCGGCGTCCGGCAGGGCCCGGAAGTCGCGGGTCACGGCCGTCCGGACGTCGGTGGTGAGCCAGGTCGCGACGCGGGGACCGCCGGTGATGTCGGTGCACTCGGTGTCCCGGCCGGGCTGGACGGTGATCGTCGGCGAGACCAGGATGTACGGCTTGGCCTGGCCGTTCTTCATGGCCTTCTCCAGCTCGCCCGCGACGTGCAGCGCGCCGAACCAGGTCCAGGCCGAGCCGGGGAAGCCCGGCAGCAGCTCGATCACCGGGAACCGGCGGCCACGGTAGGCGGCGTCGTCGTACTGCGGCGGCAGCCACACCCGGACCTCGGCGCGGATGCCCGACGCCGCGCCGAACGGGTGCCCGACGTGCGTGCGGCTGCTGCGGTCGAAGCGGAAGCCGCCCTCGTCCAGGCCGCGGCCGCCCGCGGGCCGGGTCAGCGTCGCGCCGTTCGGCCCGGCGGCCTCGATGTTCCCGCCCCGTCCGGCCGTCCCGAGCAGGTCGGCCCAGGTCGGGTAGAGGTGCAGGCTGCGGTTGAGGAGCGTGCCGACGAGCAGCAGGGCCGTCGCCTGGCACGTCACGATCATCCCGAGCCGCGCGGCCACCCGCACCGCGTCCGGGCCGGGGACGCGGTTCCACGCCGCGAGGCAGCCGACCGGGGCCGCCAGTGCCAGCAGGATGAAAAGGACGAGCAGCGGCCAGCCCAGCAGCGACATTCGGATCGGTCCCCCGTCAAAGTGCGCACCGCCCGACGGTGCAGCGTGAGACTAGGGAAGGCAACCGAATCCGGCGTGAACACCCCGTGAAAAGGGCGGGTCATGCGGAACCGGAATTCCCGTCGGCGGTGGGTCGAGGCGCCGACGGGAACAGCGGTCACTCGGAGTCAGTCGGTATCCCCGGGTCAGCCGGTGTCCCCGGGTCAGCCGGTGTCCCGGGGTCAGCCGGTGTCCCGGGGTCAGCCGGTGTCCCGGGGTCAGTCGTTGCTCGGGGCGAGGGCGCGCACCGCGTCCGCCGGGGACAGGCCGCCTCCGGGGACGACGGCCAGCACGGGCGTCGTCAGGCCGTTCGCGACGTACTCCCGGATCCTGGCGCGGCAGGCGGCCGGCGAGCCGTGGACGATGAGGTCGTCGACCACCTCGTCCGGGATGACCTCCAGGGCCTTCTTCCGGTCGCCCGCGGCCCAGGCCTCGTTCATCGGCGCGAGCGCCTCGCCGCGTCCGAGCCACTCGTGGAACGCGCGGTACACCGGGACGGTCATGTACGCGGCGATCATCCAGCGGCCGATCGCGCGGGCCTCCTCGGCGTCGTCGGTCGGGCAGACGAACAGCCGCGCGATCAGCTCGGGCTCGTCGCCGAGCTCGCCGCGCACCCGCCGGACGTCCTTGGGCGCGAGCCAGTTGGTGATCGCGCCGTCCGCCTCGCGGGCGGCCAGGCGCAGCATGCCGGGACGCAGCGCGGCGAGCACGATCGGCGGCGGCGCCGCCGGGGCCTGCTCCAGCTTGAAGCCCTTGACGGAGAAGGTCGCGTAGTCCTGCTTGACCTTCTCGCCCGCGAGCGCGGCGCGCAGGAACCGCAGCGTGTCGCGGACGCGCTTGTACGGCTCCTCGAACGGGATGCCGTTCCAGCGCTGGACGATCGTGTCGGACGACGTGCCGATGCCCATGACGAACCGTCCGGGCGCGAGGTCGGCGAGCGTCGCGGCCTGCTGGGCGAGCAGCGCCGGGCCGCGGGTGTAGACCGGCACGATGGCCGGGCCGAGGCGCAGCTCGGGCGCCCACTGCGAGGCGAGGGCGAGCGGCGTGAACGCGTCGGTGCCGTTCGTCTCGGCGGACCACGCGTCGGTGTAGCCGAGCGCGGGCAGCTCGGCGACGAGCGCGGCGTGCTCGGTGAGCGGGACGCCGGTGAGCGGGATCGTGAGTCCCCAGCGCGACATCGTGCCTCCAGGCGTTCGAGGGGCGGACTGGACGGTCGGGAAACGGTCCGGGCGCGGGCGGGCTAGGAGATCGAGGGGCGGATGATCGCGCCGCCGTCGACGACCATGGTCTGCCCGGTCATCCAGGACGAGGCGGACCCGGCGAGGAAGACCGCGGCGTTCGCGATGTCCTCGGGCTCGCCGATCCGGCCGAGCGGCATGTACTTGTTGATCTGCTCCTCGTTGTTCTCCCACAGCGCGCGGGCGAGGGCGGTCCTGACCAGGCCGGGGGCGATGCAGTTGACCCGGACCTTCGGGGCCAGCTCCATCGCGAACTGGCGGGTGATGTGGATGACGGCGGACTTGGTGGCGTTGTAGTAGCCGATGCCGTGCTCGGTGACCAGGCCGCCGACCGACGCGATGTTGATGATCGAGCCGCCGCGCTCGGCCATCGACGCCTTCCAGGCGAGCTGCGTCCACTGGACGACCGCGAACTGGTTGACCTGGACGGTCTTGGCGGCGGCCTCGGGCGTGATGTCGACCATCGGCCCGAAGTGCGGGCTGGTGCCGGCGTTGTTGACCAGGACGTCCACGCCGCCGAACTCGGCGACCGCGGCGTCCACGCAGGCGGCGGCCTGCTCGGCGTCGCCGACGTGCGCCGCCTTGGCGAGCACGCCCGCGCCCGGGTGCGCCGCCCGGATCTCGGCGGCGACCTCGTCCAGGGCCTCCTGCTTGCGGGAGGAGAGCACCACGTTGGCGCCCTCGGCGGCGAGCGCGGTGGCGATCGCCTTGCCGATCCCCCGGGACGCGCCCGTGACGAGCGCGGTCTTGCCCTCAAGTCCAGTCCGCATGATGTGCAGCACTCCTCGGTCGAATCTGGCTCGGTTTCACTGTAGCGAAGTAACTGACGAGTCAGTTAGCGGGCTCCCGGGCCAGTCCGGGAGTCAGCACGAACCGCCGGAACGCCTCGGCGACCGGCGGCCTGGTCCGGCCGTCCGACCAGGTCAGGCCGATGGTACGGACCGCGAGGGGGTCGGCGAGCCGGACGTGCGCGACCCCGTGCGCCTCGCCCGGCAGCGGCGGCGCGACGATCGCGACGCCGAGCCCGGCAGCGACGAGCCCGCGCACGGTGGCCGACTCCTCGCCCTCGAACGGCATCTCCGGCGCGATCCCGGCCCGCGCGAACATCTCCGCGGCGATCGCGCGCAACCCGGTGCCCTGCCGGAACGCCACGACCGGCTCGTCCGCCAGCTCCTCGGTCCGGACGAGGCGGCGGCGCGCCAGCCGGTGCCCCTCCGGGACGGCCAGCAGCAGCCGCTCGGTCACCAGCGGACGCCATTCCAGATCCGTCCCGGACGGGCGCGGGCTCGTGATCGCGAGGTCGGCGCGTCCGTCCCGCACGGCCGCCGCGAGCCGCGCCGACCGGTCCTGCATCAGCCGGAACGTCACGCCGGGCCGCGTCTCCCGGAACCGCCGGACGAGATCGGGCACGAACGACGGCCCCTGCGTGTGCAGGAACGCGAGCGCGACCTCGCCGTGCGACGGGTCGGCGGCCTGCGCGAGCGCGCGCCGCGCCGCCTCGTCCTCGGCGACCAGGCGGCGCGCGTGCTCGGCGAAGACGCGGCCGAACGGGCTCAGCTCGACGCCGCGCCCGACCCGGTCGAACAGCGGGACGCCGAGATCGGCCTCCAGGCGGGCGATCGCGCGCGACAGCCCCGGTTGCGAGACGCGGAGCTCCTGTGCGGCGTTCGTCACATGCCCGTGGGCGGCGACGGCCAGGAACCATCGCACGGTCTGCAGGTCCATGGCGTCATGCGTACCACGCATTGATCACCGCCAGGAACGTCATTGGACGCATCACTCCCGCCCGACGCACGCTTTCCGGCATGACCGCCGTACTCGGATCCTCCCTCGATTCCCCTCTCGAACGGCATCGGACGGGCTCCGCCGGGCTGCGCCGGATCAACCTCGCCCTCTTCGCCGCCGGGCTCACCACGTTCATGTCGCTCTACTGCACGCAGGCGCTCCTGCCGCAACTGTCGGAGGCGTTCGACGTCTCGCCTGCGCGCGCGAGCCTGCTCGTGTCGCTCGCCACGGGCGCGGTCGCGCTGGCGGTCATCCCGATCAGCTCGCTGTCGGAGCGGTTCGGACGGACGCGCGTGATGCTCGTGTCGTCGGTGGCGTCCGCGCTGGTCGGGCTGGTGATCCCGCTGTGCTCGACGTTCGCCGAGCTGGCGGTCGTGCGGGCCGTCCAGGGGGTCGCGCTCGCGGGCGTCCCGGCGGTCGCGATGGCCTACCTCGCCGACGAGGTGCACGCCGAGTCGCTCGGCGGCGCGATGGGACGCTACGTCGCCGGGACCGGCATCGGCGGCGTGCTCGGACGGCTCGTCCCCGGCCTGGTCTCGGACGCCGCGGGCTGGCGCTGGGCGCTCGCGGCGACCGCGGTCGTCGCGTTCGGCTTCACGCTCGCGTTCTGGGCGCTGCTGCCGCCGTCGCGCTTCTTCACGCCCGGACGCGTCGACTACCGGCGCCTGCTCACCCACCTGCGCGACCCCGGCCTGCGCCGCCTCTACCTGATCGCGCTCACCGCGATGGCCGGGTTCGTGACCGTCTACAACTTCCTCACCTACCGGCTGCTGGACGCGCCGTTCCACCTGCCGATGGCCGTCGTGTCGCTGATCGCGGTGATGAACCTGGCGGGGTCGGCGGCGTCGGCGCGGGCCGGGACGCTCGCCGACCGGATCGGCAGGCGGCCCGTCCTGCTGGGCGCGGTCGCCCTCGCCGCCGCCGGGCTGCTGCTGACGCTGCCGCCGGTCCTGGTCCTCGTCGGCGTCGGGCTGCTCATCTTCACCTGCGGGTTCTTCGGGACGCACGCGGTGGCGAGCGGCTGGGTCGGGCTGCGCGCCGAGACCGGCCGCGCGCAGGCGTCCGCGCTGTACCTGTCCGCCTACTACCTCGGCTCGTCGATCGGCGGGTCGGCGGGCGGCGTCGCCTTCGAGCACGGCCACTGGACGGCGACCGCGCTCTACGTGCTGGTCCTCTACGCCGTGGCGTTCGGAGCCGGATTCACCCTTGATTTGAGCGTGCGCTTGGTTGGTAAGCTGCGCGGGTGAGCGGCACCAAGCAGCGGCGGCCCGCCGCCGAAGGATGGTTCACCGCCGCGGACGGCACCGCGCGCCTGCTCGGCACGCGCTGCTCGTCCTGCGGCACCCCCTACTTCCCCCGCAACCAGCTGGCCTGCCGGAACCCCGGCTGCGCCGGGCCGAAGGACGGCTCCGAACTCGTCCCGCACGAGTTCTCGGCGCGCGGCAAGGTGTGGTCGTACACCGACGCGCGCTACCAGCCGCCCCCGCCCTACGTGGCCGCCGACCCGTTCCGTCCGTTCGCGATCGTGGCGGTCGAGCTGGAGGCCGAGCGCATGGTCGTGCTCGGGCAGGCCGTCCCGGAGATCGGCGTGGACGACCTGTCCGTCGGCATGGACGTCGAGCTCACCGAAGGCGTCCTCTACGAGGACGACGAAGCCGTCTACACGATCTGGATGTGGAGGCCCGTCTCATGACCGACGTCGTCGTCCTCGGCGCGGGGATGCACCCGTGGGGCAAGTGGGGCCGCAACTTCGTCGAATACGGCCTCGCCGCCGCCCGCGCCGCGCTCGCGGACGCCGGGCTGACCTGGCCGGACGTCCAGTACGTCGCCGGCGCGGACACCATCCGCAACGGCTACCCCGGCTTCGTGTCCGGCGCGACGTTCGCGCAGGCGCTCGGCTGGTCGGGCGCGCGCGTGTCGAGCTGCTACGCCGCCTGCGCGTCCGGCGCGCAGGCCATCGCGAACGCCCGCGCGCAGATCCTCGCGGGCCTCGCCGACGTCGCGCTCGTCGTCGGCGCGGACACCACGCCCAAGGGTTTCTTCAAGCCCGTCGGCGGCGACCGCCCGGACGACCCGGACTGGCTCCGCTTCCGCCTGCTCGGCGCGTCCAACCCGACCTACTTCGCGCTGTACGCGCGCCGCCGCATGGCCCTGTACGGCGCGTCCACCGACGACTTCGCCGCCGTCAAGGTCAAGAACGCGCGGCACGGCCTCGCCAACCCGAACGCCCGCTACCGCAAGGAGGTCACGGTCGAGGACGTCCGCGCCTCGGCCGTCGTCGCCGACCCGCTGCGCCTGCTCGACATCTGCGCCACCAGCGACGGCGGCGCGGCCCTCGTCCTCGCCTCGGCCGACTTCGCGCGCCGCCGCGGCGTCACGGACCCCGTCCGGATCGCGGGCCTCTCGACCGTGACCCCGACGTTCCCCAAGACCGTCCTCGACCTGCCGGACTTCGCGACCGACTCCGCGATGACCGTCCCGCCGCCCGAACGCCCGTTCCGCGCCGCGATCGCCCACGCCGCCTACGAGGAGGCCGGGATCGGACCGTCCGACCTCTCGTTCGCCGAGGTCTACGACCTGTCCACGGCCCTCGAACTCGACTGGTGCGAGGACATCGGCCTGTGCGCCGAGGGCGAGGCCGAGGCGCTGCTGCGCTCCGGCGCGACGACGCTGGGCGGACGCGTGCCGGTCAACCCGTCCGGCGGCCTGTCCTGCTTCGGCGAGGCCATCCCGGCGCAGGCGATAGCCCAGGTGTGCGAGCTGACCTGGCAGCTCCGCGGCCGGGCCGAGTCCCGCCAGGTCGAGAACGCCCGCGCCGCCATCGCCGTCAACCAGGGCCTCTTCGGACACGGCAGCGCGATCGTCGCCGTCCGCTGAGCCGGACGGCGTCCGCTGCGGTCAGCGCGCCCGGCGGGCGACCCTGAGCGCCCAGGCGACCAGCGGAGCCTGGAGCGGAAGGCGCCCGTAGGCGGCGGCCCGCAGCGGCAGCGGCTTGTCACGCCAGTCGCGCGCCATCTTCACGTTGGCCGGGAACACGCCGGCGAAGAGCGCGGCCGTCGCCAGCGCCCCGGCCCGCCGCGTCCGCGGGACGGCCACCGCGACCCCGCACGCGATCTCGGCGACCCCACTGGCATACGTCCACGCGCGCGCCGGCCCGGGCAGCGAGCGCGGCACGATCGCGTCGAACGGCCGGGGCGCCAGCAGATGCATCGTCCCGGCCGACACCAGCAGCCCCGCGAGCCCCCGCACAGCGGCGGACGAGTCACTCATGCCGCGCAGCATCCCATATCCAACACCCCGTCCAATAACCCACCCGGCCTCACGGCCCCGGCTCACGGCCGAGGCCTACGACCCGGCTCACGGAACGGCTCACGGAACGGCGAAGCCGTCGCAGCTGATGTAGTACGCGTCCCCGTTGGGATGGACGTGCAGCCACACGACCGTGTAGCTGCCCTTGACCAGCGCGGCCGTCGTCGCTGCCTCGCCGGTGAAGTCCGCCGGGAAGGTGAAGTCGCGGAACTCGCCGTTGGTCGGGAGCGGCTTCGGCTTGCTGACGACGATCCCGCTGGCGTCGCTGCCCTGGAGCGACACGGGCTCGCGCACCTGCGCCGCCACGTAGTAGTTCGACGGCCACTGGTACTTGAACCGGAGCGACAGCGTGGCCGAGCCGCCCGCCTTGACGTCGGCCGCCGAGCGCGGGGCCGCGGTCTGGATCTCGGGCGGCGTGTCGGGCTCGGTGCGGGAGTTGGGGAGGCAGCCGGTGTTGGTGTCCTTCCACTGGAGGTCCTTGAAGTGCTCGTCCAGCGGCTGGACGGTGATCTTTTCCGGCGGGACGCCGTTGGACGGCGCGGACGGCGCGGACGGCGCGGACGGCCTCCCGGACGAGGGCGAGCCCGATCCGTTCGGCGCCGTCCCGCCCGTCCGGCCCGTCGCGCCCGTCCGGCCCGCCGACGGGTCGGACGAGTGCGCGCCCGCCTGGTTCGCCGTCCCGCCCTTGGGTGATCCGTGCCCGCCGGGCAGGAACTGGACGGCCAGGGCCACGGCGACGGCCACCGCGCCGACGCCTCCGGCCGCGAGGGCCGGGAGGAGCAGCCGGGGGCGGCGAGGCGGCTCCGGGGCCAGGCCCATGGTGACGGCCTCGGAACGGTTGCGAGGCAGGTGCTCGGCCGTGCTGAGCGCGCCGCGGTAAGCGGGGTCGGCGGCGAGCGGGGCGGCGTCGGCCGTCAGCTCGACCAGGCGGCCCAGCGGGACGCGCCGGGCCGGGTCCTTCTCGGCGCACATGCGGATCAGGGACGCCAGGCGCGGTTCCACGCCCGCGACGTCGATGTCGCCGGTCAGCGTGCGGTGGAGGAGCGCCTCGACCGGGCCGCCGCCGAACGGCGGACGTCCGGTGGCGGCGTACGCGATCGTCCCGCCGAGGGAGAACACGTCGGCGGCCGTCGTCTGGGCCTGCTCGCGGATCACCTCGGGGGCGACGTAGCCGGGGGTGCCCGCCCACGCGCCGGTCCGGGTGATCTGGGTCTGGTCGGAGCCGCGCGCGATGCCGAAGTCGATGAGCTTCGGGCCGTCCGGGGCGAGGATGACGTTGCCCGGTTTGAGGTCGCGATGCTGGACGCCCTGGCCGTGGATCTCGGCCAGGCCGCGGGCGAGGGCGGCGAGCAGGGCGAGGCACAGGTGCGGGGGCAGCGGGCCGCGGCGCTCGACGGCCTGCCGCAGGGTGAGGCCGGGGACGTACTCGGTGGCCAGCCAGTAGGGCGGGGCGGTGAGCCCGGCGGCGACCATCGCGGCGGCGTAGCGGCTGCGGACGCGCTCGGCGGTGGCGACCTCGCGGCGGAAGCGGGCCAGGGACTGCGGGTCGTCCAGGCCGTCCCGGACCATCTTGAGCGCGACGTGCCGTCCGCCGCCGCTGACGCCGAGATAGACCTGGCCCATGCCGCCCTCGCCGAGCCGGGCCAGCACGGGGTACCCGCCGATCTCCGCCGGATCGCCGGGGCGCAACGGTTCCAACAGCGCACCTCCTCGGGCAGATCCTGCCAAAGCGCCTTCCGTGCGGCCAGTGGGACCGGTGGTGAAGCTCACGCGGAATCGGGCACATGACCGGAGGCCTGCCGGGTACTTTTGTACTGACCGGTCAGTTCAAAAGTGGCGAGGGATCCGATGGCGACGGATGACGAGCTCGGAAGGACTCCGGCGGCGGGCGGTGCGACCGGGGGGATCGAGGCGCCCGCCGCCGGGCCGGTCGTCCCGGACGGGACGGACGCCCGGAGCGGGGCGGAGGCCCGGAGCGGGTCGGACGGAACGGACGCCCGGAGCGGGGCGGAGGCCCGGAGCGGGTCGGCCGGGCCCGTGGCCGTGCGCGCTTCAGAGGGGGGCAGGCGCGCGCGGCGCGGGCGGACGGCTGGGGTGGGTGAGCCGGTGCGGGTCTCCGCGGACGGTCTGTCGATGCGCGGCAGGCGCGGCATGGTCTACGCGGACGTCTCGTTCACGCTTCCGGCGGGCGGGCTGCTCGCGGTGAGCGGCGCGGGCGGGACGGGGCGGACGGCCCTGCTGCTCACGCTCGGCGGACGGATGAAGCCGACCGGCGGGAAGGCCGTCGTCGGGCCGTTCCGGCTGCCGGACCGGTTGCGGGCGGTGCAGCGGATCTCGGCGCTCGGGATCGTGGCGGGGGTGAACGAGCTGGATCCGGCGCTGACCGTCCGGGAGCACGTCGGGGAGGCGCTCGACCTGCACGAGGGCCTGTTCGGGCGGTGGCGCGGGCGGGCGCAGCGGGTGCGGCGCGCGCTGGAGCGGGTCGGGCTCGGCGACCTCGACGTCACGCTGACCGCCGACGAGCTCGCCCCCGAGGAGGCCCGGCTGCTCGGCGCGGCGTGCGCGCTCGTCGGACGTCCCGGCCTGCTGCTGCTCGACGACGTGGACGAGGGTCTCCCCCTCGACCGGCAGCGCGCCCTCTGGGAGCGGCTGCGCGCCATCGCCGACTCGGGCGTCACCGTCGTCGCGTCCTGCCAGGATCCCGCCCCCGCGCGTGGCCTCGCCCTCGACCTGCACTTGGAGAACCCCCGATGAGACTCCCCTCGCTGACGACGGGTGAACTGGAGCTGCGGCGGTTCCGCCGGCATCCGCTGACCATGGTCGCGCTGGTCGGGATGGTGCTGCTGCCGCTGCTGTACGCCGGGCTGTACCTGTGGTCGTTCTGGGACCCGTACGGACGGCTGCACAACCTGCCGGTCGCGCTCGTCGTGGACGACAGACCCGCGCAGGCGGACGGCAGGAAGGTCGAGGCCGGGCACGACCTGGCCGAGCAGCTGAAGAAGCGGCAGGTGTTCGACTGGAGGACCGTGGACGGCGCGACCGCCGAGAAGGGCGTCCGCGACGGGAAGTACTACATGTCGCTGACGATCCCGGCGGACTTCAGCGCCCGGATCGCGGGGGCGTCCGGGAAGTCGCTGCCGAGCCCGGCGGATCTGAAGGTCCGCATCAACGACTCGAACAACTACGTCGTCGGGACGCTGGCGCAGGCGGCGTTCAAGGAGATCAGCGCGGCGGCCGGGGACTCGGCGACCAAGGAGTACCTCGACCAGATCTTCGTGTCGTTCGGAACGCTCCACGGGCAGCTGGAGAAGGCCGCGAAGGGCGCGGGCGAGCTGGCCGAGGGGAACCGGAAGCTCGCCGAGGCGGGCGGCAAGGTGCACAGCGGCGCGGGCGAACTCGCGCAGGGCATCGGCAAGGCCCACGGCGCGTCTCAGCAGATCACCGACGGGCTCGGCACGCTCCAGGACGGCGCGAGCCAGGTCGCGGCGGGGAACCGGAAGCTCGCGGCGGGCGTCCAGCGGCTCGACACGGCCGTGGGGAACGCGGCGGACACGGTCGTCCCGCTGCTGCGGCGGCACGCGCCCGAGATCAGGGACGGCGCGCTGCTCGTCGCGCGCGGCGCGGACGCGCTGGCCGGGGCCGCCGGTGAACTCCCGGCCCAGTCCGCGGACGCGCTCCGGCGCGCCGAGGCGGCGCAGGCCGACCTCGAGAAGTACCTGGCGGCGCACCCGGAGATCCCGGCGGACGTCCGGCAGCGGCTCACCGACTCCGCGGAGCGCGTCACCGACATCGCGCGGCGGGTGAACACGTTCGTCCGGACGCACACCGGCGACCTGAGGCGGCTCGCCGCGAACGCGAAGGAACTCAAGGCCGTCGCGCAGAAGATCGCCAAGGACGCGCCGACGCTCGCCGACAAGGTCGAGTCCGCCCGCCGCAACGTGGACAAGCTGAACGCGGGGGCGCGGCAGCTCGCGACCGGATCGTCCAAGGTGTCGGCCGGGTCCGGGAAGCTGCTGGACGGCTCGACGCAGCTCACCTCCGGCATCGGGCGGCTCTCGGGCGGCGCCGTGACGCTGGAGACGGCGATCGGGCAGATCAGCGCCGGCAACGCCAAGGCCGCGCAGGGCGGCGGCGAGCTGAACGGCAAGCTCAGCGAGGGCGCGGACAAGGTCCCGGACTACGGCTCGGACGAGCGGAACGCCCGCGCCGACATGATGAGCAGCCCGGTCAAGCTCGCCAGCACGACCGAGAACGCCGTGCCGAACTACGGCACCGGGTTCGCGCCGTTCTTCGTCCCGCTGTCGCTGTGGGTCGGCGGGATGATCGTCTACATGCTGCTGCGGCCGGTGAACCCGCGCGCCGCGGCCGGGACCGCGCCCGCCTGGCGGGTCGCGCTCGCGGGCTGGCTGCCCGCCGCCGCGATCGGCGTCGCGCAGGTCGCGGTCGTGCTGGCGGTGCTGCGCTGGGCGCCCGCGCTCGGCCTGCACGCCGAGCGGTGGCCGGGGCTGATCGCGTTCCTGGCGCTCGCGTCGGCGGCGTTCCTCGCCGTGATCCAGTGGGTGAACGTGAAGTTCGGGCCGGTCGGGCGGGTGATCGCGCTGGCGCTGCTGATGCTCCAGCTGACCTCGGCGGCGGGCACCTACCCGATCGAGACCAGCCCCGGGTTCTTCCAGGCGATCCGTCCGTTCCTGCCCATGTCCTGGGTGGTGGACGGCGTCCGGCGGCTGATCAGCGGCGGCGAGCTGACCCCGGTGTGGCAGGGTACGGGAGTGCTGGCGGCCTTCCTGGCCGGCGCGCTCGCGCTGACCGCCCTCGCCGTCCGCGGCAACCGGGTGTGGACGATGAAGCGGCTGCACCCCGTCCTCAAGCTCTGAGCGGAGACCACAGGTGAGCCGGACGGCGACGCGCGAGAGGCTGTTCACCGCCGCGATCGAACTGATCGCCGAGCGCGGCTTCGCGGCGGCCTCGGTCGACCAGATCGCCGAGCGCGCCGGGGTCGCCAAGGGCACCGTCTACTACAACTTCGGCAGCAAGAGCGCGCTGTTCACCGCGCTGCTGGAGTACGGCGTCGAGCGGTTCGGCACCGCGCTGCGGGACGCCGCGGCCGGGCTCGCGCCGCTCGACGCGCTCGCCGCGGTCGTCCGGGCGGAGCTGGTGTTCATCGGCGAGCACGAGCCGTTCGCTCGGCTGCTGCTCGCCGAGACGTGGCGGTCGGGCGGCGACTGGCCGCACGCCGCCCGGCTGATCCGGGAGCGGACGATCGGCGCGGTCGGCGACGTCCTGCGGGACGCGGTGGACGCGGGCGACCTGCGCGCCGACCTCGACGTGGACATGGCCGCGTCGGCGGTGTTCGGCATGGTGCTGACGGTCGCGCTCGACTGGCGCACGCTCCAGCCGGACCGCCCGCTGGACGACGTCCACGCCACCCTCATGGACCTGCTCCGCGGCCGCATCGCCACGTGAGCCGCCCGGCAGCCGCACGAGCCGCGTGAGCACGCGAGCCGCCCGGCAGCCGGGGCTAGGCCATGTCGCGGATCTCCTCGATGACCGACGGCATGATCCGGTTGTTCTCCTCGATCCAGCCGAGCAGGACGCGCAGCTGGTCGTCGTCGAGGCCCGCCATCCGCCCGCCGAACGCGCGGGCGATCGGCTCGAAGTAGGCGCCGAACGCCGCGACCCGCTCCCGCACGGGCTCGACGATCACGCGCCGCCGGTCGGCGGGGTCGCGGCTGCGCTTGACGTACCCGGCCCGCTCCAGCCGGTCGATCACGGCGGTGATCGCGCCGCCGGTGGTGATGCCCATGAGCTGGGCGAGCTGCCCCGGGGTCTGCGGGCCGTCCAGGACGAGCGCGTTGATGCACTGCGCGTCGGTGACGTTGAGCCCCGCCTTGGCCGCCGTGGCGTGGTGCAGCAGCACCGTGTACATCGTGCTGCGCTGCATCGCGGCGCGCAGCTCCTCTGCCATCCGGGCCCGTTCGGGGGTCACCGATCACCTCCACGGCGTCTCTCCTGGGCAAACGCTACCCGTTCCGGAAGATCCCGGGCGGGCGTCCGGCACCGGACGCCCGCCGCCGGGTCGTCAGTGGCAGGTCTTCCCCCACGCCTGCACGAGCGCGGGCGGCACCTTGCCGCACAGGTTGCCGCCGGTGTCGCCGGCGTAGGTCCAGGCGGTCTGGCTGTCGTCCTTCTTCCAGACGTGCGGGCCGTCCTGGCGGGACAGCGGGATGTCCTTGAAGCCGATGTCGGCGGCGGCGTAGAACTCGACGCCGCCGTTCGCGCCGGTCACCTTGCCGAACAGGACGTGGCTCGGCGGGACGACGTTCTCCTGCTTGGCCTTCGGATAGGTGTGCTTGGCGGACGCGAAGTAGGTGTCCTCCAGCGCGCCGTGGAGATCGTCGGGGACGGGCAGCTTGGCCGCCTTGAGCGAGCCGCTCGGCTTGGGCGACGAGGTGGCCCCGGCGGTCGAGCCGTCCGCGCCCGGGGACGCGGTGCCGGCGCCGGTCACCTCGCTCGGCGAGGCGGCCCCGGGAGCGGAGGCGGTCGCCTTCGCGTCGCCGTCGGACTTGGAATCACTGCAGCCGGTGAGGGCGGGGGAGGCCAGAGCCATCGCCAGCAGGACGGCCGCTCCCCTCCGGATCATTTTCGTCACGCGCCATGAGACCACGGGGCGCGCCGAAAGGTTGCGGACGCACCGGAACTTTTTCTCCGGGCCGATCCGGAACGAAACGTGAAAAGCATCACGGAACACGATCTATACTCGGCAGTGGTCTGGACCACTGACCGGCGATCCGTGCCGTACCAGGGCGAACCCGTGCCCGGACGCGGCGCGCGCGAGACGAACACGATTCCGCGCGGGGGCAAGACTCTTGAGCACCAACATCCTCTCCACCGAGACCGTGGGCCTCTCCTCCGGTGACGAGGCCGCCGTCCACCTCCGCCTCAGCGGCGTCGCCCCCGGCGAACGCGGCACCCGGGCGGTCACCGTCCGCTACACCGGCGACCGGGACGCGGTCGTCGCGATGCGGGTCCGGCGCGAGGACGCCCCGTCCCCGTGCGCCGAGCACATCCGGGTCGGCATCTACGAGTCGTCCCGCCGCCAGCTCCCCTACCCGGTCTTCACCGGCTCCCTCGCCGACTGCACCAGCCCGGAGCGGCCCGAGCGCGGCTTCGGCAACTGGCGGGCGCAGGGCGACGGCGACACCCACGAGGTCACCTACCAGATCTGCTGGCACCTCGCCGAGGACGCCCCGGCCGCCGACGAGGCCGACCTGACCCTCACCTTCGCGGCCCGCGGCCTCGGCTGACCCGCCCCGCACTCCCGATCGCGCGCCCTGGGCGATCTCCCGGGCGCGGCGGCTCAGGCGTCCCGGGCGCGGCGGCTCAGGCGTTCTGGGCGATCTCGCGGGCCCAGCGGTAGTCCGCCTTGCCCGCCGGGGAGCGCTTCATCTCCGGCACGAAGGCGTACGTGCGCGGCACCTTGTAGCCCGACAGGTGCTTGCGGCAGTGCGCGTCCAGGCCGTCCCGGTCGGGCGTCGCGCCGGGCACGGCCTGGACGACGGCGGCGACCCGCGAGCCCCAGCGCTCGTCCGGGATGCCGGTGACCACCGCGTCGTAGACGTCCGGATGGCCCTTCAAAACGGCCTCGACCTCCTCCGGGAAGACCTTCTCCCCGCCGGTGTTGATCGCCTGCGAGCCGCGGCCGAAGACGGCGATCGTGCCGTCCGCCTCGACCGTGGCGATGTCGCCGGTGAGCAGCCAGCGGCGGCCCTCCGCCTCGGGGAACGTGCGGGCCGTCTTCTCCGGGTCGTTGTAGTAGCCGCGCGCGATGTGGCCGGTGCGGGCGAGCTGCCCGATCACCCCGGACCCCGGCTGGACGGGCTTGAGCGCGTCGTCCAGGACGGCGATGTCCGGCACGTCCGGGTGGAA
Source organism: Actinomadura gamaensis (assembly GCF_042652125.1). NCBI lineage: Bacteria > Bacillati > Actinomycetota > Actinomycetes > Streptosporangiales > Thermomonosporaceae > Actinomadura > Actinomadura gamaensis. The sequence goes on from NZ_JBHSIT010000007.1 coordinate 99,616, forward strand.
CCGCAGGCCCTTCTCGGGCGAGCTGCCCGCGACGGCCTCGGCGGTCGAACCGGACTCGGTCGACCCGAACCGGTCCAGGATCATCGTGTTCGGCAGCAGCGCGGCGATGCGGTCGCGGACCGTCCCGGTGAGGATCGCGCCGGTCGAGACGAACGCCAGCAGCGACGAGGTGTCGTAGCCGCCGCGCGCCAGCTCGTCCGCCAGCGGGATCGCCATCGCGTCGCCGGTGATCGTCAGCGAGTTGACCCGCTCGCGCTCGATCGTCCGCCAGACGTCGGCGGGCTCGAAGCGGCGCGTGTAGACGACGGTCGCGCCCATGCACCAGGAGATGAACGTCGCCTGCTGCGCCGCGCCGTGCATGAGCGGTGCGATCGGCATCATGACCATCGGCCCGGACGAGCGGGCCAGCTCGACCACGTCCTCGGGCTTGTCCGGGGGCGGGAAGGTCGGGTTCCAGAACGCGCGGAGCATGCTCTCCATGCCCCACATCACGCCCTTGGGCATCCCGGTCGTGCCGCCCGTGTAGATGATGTAGGTGTCGTCGGCGGAGCGCGCCGGGAAGTCGCGGGTGCCGGGCTGCGCGGCGACGGCGTCCTCGTACCGGACGGCCCCCTCGATCGCGGAGTCGCCGACCGCGATCAGGTGCCGCAGCTCCGGCGCGTCCGGGAGGGTCGCGGCGACCCGGTCGTCGAACTCGGCGTCGTAGACCAGCGCGACGCTGTCGGAGTCGCGGTAGACGTAGCGCAGCTCGTCCTCGACGTACCGGTAGTTCACGTTGATCGGGACGGCCCGGATCTTCAGCGCCGCCAGGATCGCCGCCGCGTACTCGATCCCGTTGTAGAGCTGGATCGCGACGTGCTGGCGCGGCCCGACCCCGGCGGCGCGCAGGTGGTGCGCGAGCCGGTTCGCGTGCGCGTCCAGCTCGGCGTAGGTGAGGCGGCGGTCGCCGCAGACGACGGCGACGCGGTCCCCGATCGCGTCGGAGACCCCCTCGAACAGATCGGCGTGGTTGAACTCCATCGTGGCCTCCGGGGGTGGACGGGCCGGTTTGTCAGGGTTTGTCGCTGCCGACGATCCACATCGCGAAGAACTGCGCGCCGCCGCCGTAGGCGTGCCCGAGGGCGCGCCGCGCGCCGTCCACCTGGTGCTCCCCCGCCATGCCGCGCACCTGGAGCGCCGCCTCGGCGAACCGGATCATCCCGGACGCGCCGATCGGGTTGGACGACAGCACGCCGCCCGACGCGTTCCACGGGATGTCGCCGTCCAGCGCGGTCGCGCCGGCCTCGGTGAGCTTCCAGCCCTCGCCCTCGCCGCAGAACCCGAGGTTCTCCAGCCACATCGGCTCGTACCAGGAGAACGGCACGTAGACCTCGGCGACGTCGATCTCGCGGCGCGGGTCGGTGATCCCGGCCTGGCGGTACACGTCGGCGGCGCAGTCGATGCCGCCGCGCGGGTTCACCGTGTCGCGCCCGGCGAAGAAGATCGGCTCGGACCGCATCGCGGTGCCGTGCACCCACGCGGGCGGGTTCGGGGCCTTGCGCGCCGCGTCCTCGGACGCCAGCACCATCGCGCACGCGCCGTCCGACGAGGGGCAGGTCTCCAGGTAGCGGATCGGCTCCCACAGCATCGGCGTCGACTCGACCATCTCGCGCGAGATGCCGGGGATCTTCAGGTGCGCGTAGGGGTTCTTCAGCGCGTTCTGCCGGTCCTTGACGGCGACGAGCGTGCCGATGTGGTCGGGGGCCCCGCTGCGCCGCATGTACGCGCGGATGTGCGGCGCGAAGTAGCCGCCCGCCCCCACGACCAGCGACGTCGTGTACGGCCCGGACACGGTCAGCGCCCACGTCGCGTTCGACTCCGACTGCTTCTCCCACGCGACGGTGAGGACGCGGTCGTGCACGCCCGACTGGACGAGGCTGGCCGCGACGTTCGCGGTCGAGCCGCCCACCGACCCGGCGGTGTGCACCCGCATGATCGGCTTGCCGGCCGCGCCGAGCGCGTCGGCGAGGTAGCCCTCCGGCGTCATCACGCCCTCGAACAGGTCGGGCGCCTTGCCGATGACGACGGCGTCGATGTCGGTCCAGGTCAGGCCCGCGTCCTCCAGGGCGCGGCGGGCGGCCTCGCGGAGCAGCCCGGCCATCGACACGTCCGGGCGCTTGGTCTTGTAGGCGGTCTGGCCCACGCCGATCACGGCGCACGGGTTGCTCATGACTGCTGTTCTCCCGACAGGACGCAGACGAGGTTCTGCTGGAGGCACGGTCCGGACGTGGCGTGCGCGAGGGCGCGCGCCGCCGTCCCGTCGGCGATCCGGGCGGCGGCCTCGCCGATCCGGATCAGCCCGGTCGCCATCACGGGGTTCGCCGACAGCGGCCCGCCGGACGGGTTGACCGCCACGTCGTCGCCGAGCTTCAGGGCGTCCCGGAGGATCGGCTCCTCGTGGCTGAACTGGGTGTGCAGCTCGGCGACCTCCACGCCCGCCGTCCCGCCCGCCTTCTCGGCGGCGAGCGCCGCCGACGGGGAGCGGGTCAGGTCACGGAAGCCCGGCTGGTGCGGCTCGCTGCGATGGTCGATCCCGGCGATCCACGCGGGACGTTCGGCCAGCTCGCGGGCCCGGTCCCCGGCCGCGAGGACGATCGCCGCCGCGCCGTCGGTAACCGGCGCGACGTCGTGCGGGCGCAGCGGCGCGACCTCGTACTCGGCGGCGTCGGACGGCTCGTCCAGGTGGAGGGCGAAGGGGTTGTCCCGTCCGGCCGCGCGGGCCCGGACGGCGACGGCGCGCAGGGCGTCCTCGTCCGCGCCGGAGGCTTCGAGGTGGGCGCGGGCCTGGAGGGCGGCCAGCGACACCTGGTCCACGCCGAGCGGCGCGAGGTAGTACGGGTCGAGGCCCTGCGTGAAGATCTCCGGGTAGTCGCCCTGCGAGGTCTTGCCGAACCCGTACACCAGGGCGGTGTCGATCTCGCCGTGCTGGAGCTTCACCCACGCCTCGTACAGCGCCCACGCGGCGTCCATCTCGACGTGGCTCTCGGAGATCGGCGGCCACGCGCCGACCGCGTCCAGCGCGGACACGAACGAGAACGGCGCGCCGACGAGGTAGTCGTTGGAGCCGGAGCAGGTGAACCCGAACCGGTCGATCCCGGTGCGCTCCTTGATCTCGGTGATGATCGGGGCGAGCAGCTCGGTCTCGGAGAGCCCGGCGTCCTCGCCCGCGTGGCGGGTCTGCGCGAACGCGACCACGGCTACGGGACGCATCAGAGGTAGTCCTTGATCTCGTCGAAGGGGACGTCGGGCTCGTCGAGCGGCTCGAACCACTTGATGTTCGACATCGACCGCGTCCACTCCTCGCGCGGACGCCAGGCCGCCTTCACGCGCATGCCCATCCGGACCCGGTCCGCCGGGATGCCCGCGACCAGCGACAGCATCGTCAGCCCCGCGCCGTCCAGCAGGACGTACGCGGACACGAACGGCACCTCGGGCGCGCGCGGGTCGGGCAGGTTGTTCACCGCGAAGGTGGTGACGGTGCCGGTGTGCGGGAGCTCGACCTCCTCGGACGTCGGCACGCCGTCCTTGGGGCACAGGCCCTTCATCGGGACGATGACCTGCCCGCAGACCCCGCAGCGGTGGCCGAGGATCCGGCCCTGCTCGATGCCCTCCAGGAACCGGTCGAGCGCCCGGCCGCCCTGGAGGCGGTACTCCAGCCGGCTCGGCGCGTTGATCATCGTGACCTCGGGCTGGAAGCACTCGATGTCGCCGATGCCGCCGGCGCGTTCGGCCCGCCAGCGGGGCCGGACGCGCATCCCCGTCTTCAACTGGCGCGGCGGTTTCGCGCCCTGCTCGAAGACGCCCATGTCGAGCGCGTGGAGCATCGCCGTGTCCGCGCCGTCCGGGCGGATGAGGGCCCACGCGAACGGACGGTCGAGCGGGTGCGTCTTGCGCGGGTTCGGGACCCACGACCAGCACGTGACCGTCCCGACCGGACCGACGTCCACGAACTCCCCGGTCACGTCGTCGCCGGTGTCGGGGTCGTACTCGACCGGCGGGAACAGCACGCGGCCGGTCTTCGTCTTCACGCCCTTGAGGCGTCCGTCGCGCAGCTCGGACAGGAAGCGTCCGATGACCGGGCCCACCGAGCGGGTGTAGCCGCCGGGGAACTCCAGGATGTGGTTCGGCTGGTCAGATGGCACGCTCGCGGTCCTTCCAGTAGGGGTCCCGGAGCTTGCGCTTGAGGAGCTTGCCGTTCGGCTCGCGCGGCATCGTCTCGATGAAGTCGATCGTGCGCGGCCACTTCATCTTCGCGAGGCGCCCTTCGAGGGACGCCAGGATCTCGGCGGCGAGCTCCGGGCCGGGCGCGACGCCCTCGGCGGGCTCGACGACAGCCTTGATCTGCTCGCCCCACTCCTCGTCCGGGATGCCGAACACGGCCACGTCCGCGACCTTCGGATGCAGGATGATCTCGTTCTCGATCTCGGCCGGGTAGATGTTCGCGCCGCCCGAGATGATCATGTCCGACTTGCGGTCGGACAGGAACAGGAAGCCGTCCTCGGTGAGGTACCCGACGTCCCCGACCGTGAAGAAGCCGTTCAGCCGCGACTGCTCCGTCTTGGCCTTGTCGCCCTTGTACTCGAAGTCGCCGCTGGCCATCTTCATGTAGATCGTGCCGGGCGTGTTCGGCGGGACGGGCTCGCCGTCGTCGTCCACCAGCAGCAGCTCGCTGATCGGCCACGCCTTGCCGACCGTCCCGGGATGCGCGCGCCAGTCCTGCGGGGACGCGATCGTCCCGCCGCCCTCGGTCGCCGCGTAGTACTCCCAGATGCAGTCGCCCCACCAGTCGAGCATCTGCTTCTTCAGCGGCACCGGGCAGGGCGCGGCGGCGTGGATCGCCCACTTCATGGACGACACGTCGTAGCGCTTGCGCACCTCCTCGGGCAGCGACAGCAGCCGCTTGAAGTGCGTCGGCACCATGTGCGTGTTCGTGATCCCGTACTTCTCGATCAGGCGCAGCGTGTCCTCGGCGTCCCAGCGGTCGACGTACACCAGCGTGTGGCCCATCTGGAGGGCCGTCCCGCCGAACTGCGTCACCGCCGTGTGGTAGTTCGGCGAGGTGATCAGGTGCGCCTGCGGCGCGTTCCCGGCCGGACGTCCGGGCGGGATGCCGAACATGCCCAGCAGGAACGTCATCAGCTCGGCCGCGTCGTCCGGGTCGATGCCGTGCAGGCCGCGCTTCACGCCCTTGGGCCGTCCGGTCGTCCCGGACGTGTAGTGCATGGTCGCGCCGTTGCTCCGGTCGTCCGGAAGCGAATCGGGCTGCCCCTCCTCCAGCTCCGCCTCGGGCCGGAACCCGGGCACGTCGCCGAACGCGAACCGCCGGCGCGCCTCCAGGCCCGCCTCCTCGGCCGCCTGCGCGCCCGCCTGCCCGTACCGCTCGTGGACGAAGAACGCCTTCGCCTCGCTGTCGGCCACGATGTAACCGATCTCCGGGCCGGTCAGGTGCCAGTTGATCGGCGTGTAGTACCAGCCCGCCTGGAGCGCGGCGAGGTACAGCACCAGCCCCTCGACACCGTTCGGGACGAGCCCGCAGATGCCGTCGCCCTTCTCCAGCCCGAGCGCGCGCAGACCGTGGACGACGCGGTTCGCGCGGGCGAGCAGGTCTCCCGCCCGGTACTCGGTTCCGTCCGGATCGACGGCCGCGACCCACTCCGGGTCGGCCTGAGCCAGCCGCCAGAAGCCCAACGATCCCATCGGCTCTCCCTCGGTGATCGCATGCGTCGCCGGAGTGTCACCTCCGACACGGCCAAAGTAGATCACGTTCTCGTTTTGTCCGGCAAGACCTGTTGGCGGCAGCAGATCGTCACTAGAATCTGTTCCTGTTTTCCGGACGTCGCGGAGGGTGGCCATGGCCGAGGCACTGCCGATCAGCACCGAGCACTGCACCGTCGAGCGGGACGGCCACGTCGTGATCGTCACGATGAACCGCCCCGAGGCGCGCAACGCCCTGTCGTCCGCGATGCTCGTGGGCCTCGCCGACGCGTGGGCCTACATGTCGGAGACGCCCGACGTCCGCGTCGGCATCCTCACCGGCGCCGCCGGCCACTTCTGCGCGGGCGCCGACCTCAAGGCCATGGGGACGCCGCCGTCCGACCCGCGCGTCCAGGAGCGGATGCAGCAGATCCAGAACTTCCACTGGAAGGGCCTGCTCCGCGAAGGCCAGCCCACGGTCCCGCTCATCTGCGCCATCGAGGGCTACGCCGTTGCGGGCGGCACCGAACTCCTCGTCGGCACCGACCTGCGCGTCGTCGCCGAGGACGCGACCCTCGGCCTCTACGAGGCGAAACGCGGCCTGTTCCCCATGGGCGGCTGCGCGATCCGCCTCCCCCGCCAGATCGGCTACGCGAACGCCATGGACATCCTCCTGACGGCCCGCTCGGTGACGCCGCAGGAAGCCCTCGCGATGGGCCTGATCAACCAGGTCGTCCCCTCGGGCACGGCCCTGGACGCGGCGCGCGCCCTGGCCGACCAGATCGCCGCCTGCGGCCCCCTCGCCGTCCAGGCCATCCTCCGCACCTACCGCGAGACCGTCCACCTCCCCGAGGACGAGGCCCTCAAGATCTCCGACGAGATCGGCTGGCCCGTCATCGGCTCCAAGGACGCCAAGGAGGGCTCCCTCGCCTTCAAGGAGAAGCGCCCACCCGTCTACAAGGGCGAGTGATCACGCAACCCGTCCGGGTAACCTTCGGAACATGACGGCGCAACCGCTGAGCAGCCCGGATCCCGACGATCCCGCCGAGATCCTCAAGACGCTGCCCGAGCAGTGGCACGAGGCCTTCCTCGCCGAGTACCGGGAGGCGCTGGAGGCCGCTCACGAAGTGTGGCGCTGGAAGCAGCTCCGCGACCTCCTGCACCTCTGGCGTCTACGGGCCGCGGCCTACTCGACCCCAGGCTTCGACGCCTCGGTCGAAGAGGCCTGGTCGGCCCGTCCCGAGGACCTCCACCCCCTCCCGCAGCGCCCGACCCGGCGGTGAGCTATGACCTGCGGCTGACCACTCTCGCGGCCAAGCAGTTCAACGACCTGTTGACGGACGAGCCGACCTACGAACTCCTGATGGAGCGGATCATCCGTCTCCAGCAGGAGCCGTGGGACGCCTGGCTCGTCCGCCCCAAGAACGGCCTCGAGTACCGCGAGACCCAGTTCGGCCCCCACGGCCTCCTCGACTTCCACGTGAACGAGGAGAGCCGAACGCTGATCATCCTCAACATCACGTGGCTCGGATAAGGGCCGCCTCTCACGCCGAGACGGGCCTCCCGTTCAGCGGGTGACGGCGAAGAGGCCGTGGGTGGCGGTGCCGTCGGGGGCGGTCCAGGCGCCGCTGAGGTGACCGGTGGCGCCTTCGGGCAGGTCCGAGGTGGAGCGCAGGACGCGGTTCAGGCGGACGGCCGTCCCCTGCGGGCCGCGCAGCTCCGTGCCGTCCTCGTCGTCGATCGCGGTGAGGACCGCCGGGTCGAAACCGGCGCCGCTGTACGCGCGGGTGACCTCGCGGTCGGGGGTGTCGCTCTGGTTCTGGTGCTGGGCTTCGGCGCGTCCCTCGATCAGGGCCAGCAACTGCGCGACCAGCACCGGGTCCTGGTAGCCGTCGTAGGCCCAGCGCCGACCGAGCACGCCGTGCTCCATGGTGCCGACGAGCGCGTCCTCGGCCCCGTCCAGCGGCGCACCGCGGTACGTCAGCGGGACGAGGTAGGTGACCGGCTCATCACCCGAGGAGTCGGTGACCACCATGAACTCCATGCCGACCTCGCCCTCGGGGTCGTCCAGCCGGAACCCGCCCGCCTTCGCCAGCTCCGGCTCGTCCGTGCCCCGGTACCAGGCCCGGGACGGCAGCCAGACGGCCAGCAGCTCCAGCTTGGACGGCTTGAGTTCGGTGTTGTGGATGACGGCCATGCCGGGCTTCTCCTCGGTTGGACGGGACGACCCTCTCGATCTTCCCATCCACCCGCCCCGCCACCCCCGAACGCCCCGCCCCAACCGCCCAGGACGGGACGCCGCCACACCAGACCGCTACCGAAGGCGCCCCAGCAACTCCGCGAACGCAGAATGACTCACACGCAGATGCGGCTCGTCAGGGGCCTTGGAGTCGCGAATTCCGACCGCCGGTTCCAACGCGGCCACCTCGACGCAATCGCTGCTGGCCGTCGCCCCGGAATGGCTCGACTTACGCCACCGGGGAGCGTGTTCGCTCACAAACCCTCCCTGATCGAGCGGATCCGCCTTTCGGACTCTGCCACGGACAGAGCCTCGCCTCTGGCACGATCGAACGCCATGGCGAGCCGGAGCACAAGGGCGGGAGGTTCGACCATGTGCCCGTTGTCCACGGGCGCCTCGACGTACGCGAGATCGGCCTCTTCGGTGTAGCCGAAGACGGCGAGCATGCCGGTGATGTACACGGGCGCGCCGTCAGGGAGCACCTGGACGGTGATGTGGTGACGACCGGCGAGTTCGAGCAGGTGGTCAAGCTGCTCCCGGTGGACTTCCCGTCCCCCCACCGGCTCGCGGAGCGCGGACTCCTTGATCACGGCGATGATGAACGGCGGAGTCTCCCGGTCGAGGATGCCCTGGCGAGCCATCCGTACCGCGAGCGCCTGCTCGACCTCACCCTCCGGAGTTTCCGTGCTGAGCACGGCGCGCGCGTAAGCCTCCGTCTGGAACAGACCGGGAATGAGCATGGGCGCGAAGATGCGGATGACGTCCGCCCGCGTCTCCTCCCTGGTGTAGCTGAGGAAGCCCGGGGTCAGCCGCAGCTCGCGGAGGATGAGCCAGTAGAGGTCCGCGAAGATGTCGACTCCGAAGAGCAGGTCGAGCCTCGCGGCGACGTGGTCGTTCGGGATGCGGTACAGGTTCTCGATCGCGCTGATCATCTTGTTGGAGACGTTGCAGAACGCTCCGACCTCGGTCTGGCTGAGGCCCTCGCGCTCGCGGTAGGTGCGGAGCTTGTACGCGAAGAGCGCGTGGTTGCTCGAACGGGGGTCGAAATCACGGCGGTCCTGCTCGTCACCGTCCTGGTCCTTGCGCTGCGGAGGCATCGTCGGCTCCTCGGTTCGATTGTTCTGGGACGCCCTTCTGTTCGCTGAGCGTAACTCCACCATTCCGGTCCGTGTCCGGTGTTCACGGAAAGTGGTGGCGGTATTTCCGAGGTGTTGCGTCCGCATTGGGTCGGACGGGCCGTCCGAAAACGGAGGTGCCGTTTCGTGCTCTGGGCGCGCGGTAGGGCGAATGCGTCGGCATCTATGAGGAGTGAAAGGCGATGGCCCTCCATCTGGGACGCAGAGAGAAGGCGACCACCGAAGCCCCGCCCCGCCGCTGGCCCTGGTCTCCCCGCCCCGACGGCACCCGGCCCTGGACGCGCCCCGCGTCCGAAACGGGACCCACGCGCACGGTCGTGGTCAAGCGCCGTCCCGGCCGCTGGCGCAGGATGCGGCACAACCCGATCAGCCTCCTGATCCTGGCCGCCGGGATCGCCGCCGCCGCGATCCTCGTGCTCGGCATCCTGCTGACCTGGGGCGATGCCAACCCGTCCAACACGCTCGTCCACGCGACACTGCGTTCGGGCAGCTGGCTCGCCACCCCGTTCCACGACGTCTTCCCGCGCCCGAACCCCAAGCACCAGCTCTACCTGAACTGGGGCATCGCGGCGGGCGTCTACTACGTCCTGTCCCGCGTCCTCTCCTGGCTCACCCGCTTCTGACTATTCGAATTCAGCGGTGTCCAGCGCGAACCCGAACGGCTCGGGCAGATCGATGGGCTTACCGAACAGCACTCGCTGGTCTTCCATATAGTCCTCGGCCCGCTCGTCCGGCGCGCTGTACAAGGTGACGGTCCGCTTCTGCTGATCGATCAGCAGGTAATGCGGCAGTCCCGCCTTCGCGTAGCAATGCCGCTTCGCTTTGCGGTCGATGTCCGTCCTGGACGAGGTGACCTCGACGACCATCGTCACCTCGTCAGGCGGCATCCATTCGCCGGCCCCGCGGAACAGCCTCAACTCGCGGGGGGCCAGCACGGCGTCCGGGATCACATGGTTCTTCGGACATTTCCCGCCCCGCCTCAGCACCAGCCCCTTGGTCCCCGACCAGGACATTCGGACGGAGGACCGCTGACCGATCTGCCAGTTGAGGGAGTCGAGGATGTCCTCGTGATCTCCCAAGGGGGGTGGCGTCACGACGATCTCTCCTTCGATGAGCTCCGCACGGAACCCTTCGGGAGTGCCGAGTTCCAGGAACCCTTCGAGCAGCACTCGGCCCTCGTCGTTCGGGTCCGGCGCCGTCTCGGCCGTCATGTCACACCCCTCTCGCGGCTGCCTCTTCAGCATAGAAGCCGATGCCTCGGCAGGCTGACGGGCCACACGGCGAGCGGCGATGGACATGCGTGACACCTCCGTCATGGGTCCAGCACACCAGGCTCCGACCATAGCGATCGGTTACCCACAGTGGCCGTCCCTTCACGGCTACCGGCGAGCTGTAGACGGGGCCGTGGGTGGTGGGTGGGTCGAGGGCTGGGAGCGCGGGGTGGTCAGGCTTTGATCCAGTCGATGGCGACGGCCACGACTACGGCGTGGAACAAGAAGCCCAGGACGCTGTGCGCGGCGACCTTGCGGCGCATCGGGGAGGTGAGGACGTTCACGTCGAACGTGGCGGACGACGTTCCGAGGAGGCTGCCGTGGGGGCCGTGGTCGGAGACGATCGTCAGGCCGCTGCCAGCACGATCAGACCCAGTTCCAGCGCCCAGAGCGACCACTTCAGCACAGGCGCAAGGAACACCAGCTCAGCGCGCGTCCGCCCCGTCGATGACGCGCCACCACTGCCGCTTGCCGTCGTCGCGGACGACCACGCCGAGCCTGGCGAGTTCCCCGCGCAGCTCGGCGATCTCCTTCTCGTCGCCCTTGTCGAGTGCCTTCGCACGTGCCTTGAGCAGGGCGTTCCCGGCGGGCGGCAATCCCGGGACGTCCTCGACCCAGCGCATGTACTCGTCCTTGTGGGGGTCGCCGTCGGGGAGCCAGGGATAGCCGTGCGCCCGGAACCCGGCCGCGAGCAGGGACGCGTCGGGCAGGTCGGCGCCCTCGTTCTTGCTCTCGACGGCCAGCTCCCGGCCGTCCGCGCCGAGGACGACGAGCCGCTTGCCGTCCAGGAAGACGCCCGCGACCGCGCTGCGCGGCACGGTCTGCCGCGAGTCGCCGCGGGCGAGGGTGACCTGGTCGTCCGCCACGGTCACCGTGACGTAGCCGTGCTCGGCGAGGAGCACGATCACGCCGCCGGCGACCGCGCCGACGACGAGGGCGCCGATCGTCGCCCATGGCTCCGGGGCGCCGTCGATCAGCTTGACCGGTCCCTCCCACGGAATCCACGGCCAGGACTCCGCCCAGTTCGCCAGCAGTTTCAGCAGCCATCCAGCCAGCGCGCCCAGCAGCGGGAAGCCGGTCGCGACGAGCAGCCGCTCCCATGCCGGATGCCGCACGACGGTCACCGTGCCGTCCCTGTCCCCCTTTTCTGCCATACGGACGACCCTATCGATCTTCCATTTTGCACTCACTGGTTTATCTATTGCACTGGGTGGTGTACTTTCGAGGTCGCGGCGCCGGTCGGGGTCGCGGAGGCTGACGAGGGGGCTGGGATGTCCTATCCGCGGGACCGGTACCACGGTGAGAACGGCGAGGTCAGCGCGGAGTTCCGGTCCGCCGCGGCGAAGCCGGAGCTGGCGGGCCCGTCCGGCATGGAGACGTACTACCTCGCGACCGGCAGGCCCACCGGACGCGAGCACGACATCTCCACGGACGGCGAGTTCGGGCTCTACCACGTCCGGAACCTCCCGTCCGGCGCCGGTACGGGCACGCACTTCCACCGGACGATGTCCGAATCGTTCTTCGTCACCGACGGCACGCTCGCCGTCTTCGACGGGGAGCGGTGGCGCGAGGCGTCCAAGGGGGACTTCCTGTACGTCCCGGCGGGCGGGCTGCACTCGTTCACCAACCGGTCGGACGATCCCGTCTCGTTCCTGATGCTGTTCGCGCCGGGCGCGCCGCGCGAGGAGTACTTCGAGGGGGTCGGGCATCTCGCCGCCCTCTCGCAGCGGGAACGCGAGGACTTCTTCCTCGCGCACGACAGCTACTTCATCGACCTCGGCGACGGCCCCGCGCCCGGGGGGCGGAGCGCCGGCCGGGCCTAAACTGCACCGGTCGGTGCGGTTCAGGCGGAGGAGGCCGGCGTGACGTCCACCGGACGGCCGGAGAAGCGGCGCGCGATCATGGACGGCGCGCGCCGGGTGTTCGGCCGGGACGGCTACACCCGGGCGAGCATGGACGCCATCGCCGACGAGGCGAAGGTGTCCAAGCGGACGATCTACAACCACTTCGCCGACAAGGAGCAGCTCTTCCAGGCGGTGGCGGTCGAGGGCGGGCAGCAGGTCACCGACGCGATCAGGCGGCTGATGGACCTGCACCTGCTCAAGATCCTCGACCTGGAGGAGGACCTGCTCGCCTTCAGCCGGGACCGGGCCGCGACGATCACCGAGTTCCCCGACCACTTCGCCCTCGTCCGGGCGCTGGAGGCGGAGGTCACCCGCATTCCGGGGCCGGTGCTGGAGCGGTGGATCGCGGCGGGGCCGCAGACCGCGCACGAGCGGCTCGCGCCGTACCTGGCGAGGATCGCCGAGCGCGGGCTGCTCGTCCTGGACGACCCGGTGACCGCGGCGCTGCACCTCGGCCAGCTGACCGTCGCGACGATCATCCAGCGGAGCTTCTACGGGGCGCTGCCGCTCCCCGCCGAGGAGACCGAGCGCGTCCTTCGGGACGGCGTGCGCGCGTTTCTCCGCATCTACGGGCCGCCGTCCCTTCGCTCCCCCGGCGCGGCCTCGTTCTGAAACGTGCTATTTTCGTGCTGTTCGGTGGCACGGAAATCGGGTGATCTCATGACGGACGCCTGCGAGCATTGCGGCAGAACCCTGACACAGCACGCGGGACCAGGGCGAAGGCGGCGGTTCTGCGATGCCACCTGCCGCAGCGCGGCGCGCAGGGCGCGGGACGGAAAGCGTGCCAAGGCTTCGCAAAGCGTAAACGAACGCTTGACATCGATTCCCGGCGGTGACAGCTTGGGGCAGGTGCCCGAAACGCCTGGCGCGGCGGGCGACGCGCTGGCCCGGGTGGCCGCCGCCGCCGAGGCCGTCCGACGGGCGGACGACCACCTGCGCGCGGCCGTCGAGGCGGCGCGGATCTCCGGCCGCACCTGGCAGGAGATCGGCGACGCCCTCGGCATCACCCGGCAGGCGGCGTTCCAGCGGTTCGGGCGTCCCATCGATCCGAGAACGGGGACTCCGATGTCGACCAACGTGCTGCCCCAAGCGGCCGATCTCGCGGTCGCCCTGCTGGCCGAACTGGCCGCGGGCGACTGGGAGGCGGCCTCCCGCGACTTCGACGACGCCATGCGGTCGTCCGTCACTCCCGACCGGCTCGCGTCCGTGTGGGCGCGGGTGATCGGCACCGTCGGCGCCTACGAGCGGATGGACCGTCCGGTCGTCCACCAGGCCGGGGACCACACCGTCGTGGACGTCCCCATGTTCTTCGAGGCGGGCGACGTGACCGGACGCGTCGCCTACGACCGCGACGGCAAGGTCGCCGGGCTCTACGTCACACCGGCGGAGGTCAAGCGATGAGGCGCATCAGCGAAGTGACGCGCTCCAACGGAACAAGGCGGATCAGCGAAGTGACGTGCTCCAACGGGACGAGGCGCACCGGCGACGTGACGCGCGTCGGCGGGACGAGGCGGGCCAGGCGGGTCACCGCTCTCGCGGTCGTGCTGCTCAGCGGGGCCACCGCGTGCAGCGGCGGCGGCACCTCGGACGTCAAGAACGCCTCCAACGCGCATCCGAAGGTGATCGGCACGGGAGCCGACAAGCAGCTCCAGTGGATCGTCCAGGCGTCCCACCACCTGCCGATCAGCGACGCCGACGCGCAGGCGCACGTCGAGCCGGCCACGCTGAAGGCGTTCGGCGGCGCGGCCGGGCTGACGAAGGCGCTGGAGCGGGTCGGTCCGCTCAGCCCGCAGGTTCCGGCCGCGGGCACCAAGTCGCGGTCGGTCGGCTGGTTCACCGGCGCGCGCAAGGCGACGCTGCTGGGCACCGCCTCGACGAACCCGAACGGCCGGATCGTGGGCCTGTTCTTCGCCAGGCAGCCCGGCTCCTGGTCGGAGCTCGACGCCGAGATGCACCGCCTCGCGCCCGAGGTGTCGTTCGCGTCCGCCGAGATCGGCAAGGGCGGGGACTGCAAGGTCCTGCACGGCGTGAACGAGCGCACGGCGCGTCCGCTCGGCTCGGCGTTCAAGCTGTACGTGCTCGGCGCGCTGTCCGACGCGGTCGCCAAGCACCAGGTCTCCTGGAACACGCCGCTCGCGATCAAGGACGAGTGGAAGAGCCTGCCGTCCGGAACGCTCCAGACCAGGCCCGCCGGGACGAAGCTGACGCTCGCCCAGTACGCCGAGTACATGATCGGGATCAGCGACAACACCGCCGCCGACCACCTCATCAACCGGCTCGGACGCGACACCGTCGAGCGCGAGCTGCCCGTCCTCGGGAACCGGCGCCCGCAGCACACGCAGCCGTTCCTGACCACGCGCGAGATGTTCGCGCTGAAGGGCTCGAACTACCCCGCCACCGCGAAGAGCTACCTCGCGCTGCCGCGCGCCAAGCGGTACGGCGCGCTGGCCGGGCTGGACACCGTCCCGCCGTCGAAGCTGACGGCCTGGCAGGAGCCGCGCGACATCGACTCGATCGAGTGGTTCGCGTCCCCGACCGACATGTGCGCGGCGTTCAAGGGCCTGAGCGACCGCGCCGCCGCGCCGGGCCAGGCCGAGGTGAACCGGGCGCTGTCGCTGAACGACGGCGTCATCGACCTCGACCCGAAGACCCACCGGACGGTCTGGTTCAAGGGCGGCAGCGAGCCCGGCGTGCTCACCGCCAACTACCTGACCCGCACCGCCAAGGGCCGGACGTTCGTCACGAGCGTGATGCTCTCGAACCGGAAGGCGGCCTTCCCCGCCACCGCCGAGCTGAGCCTGGTCGCGCTCGCGCGGGCCGGGGTCATGCTCTCCGAGTCCGCGGACGCGTGACGGTCGCCCGGCACGTGACGAATTCTGGCCGGACGCGTGACGGTCGCCCGGAACGTGACGGTCAGGCCGGACGCGTGACCGTCGTCCGATGCGACACGGCCGCGCCGGACGCGTGACCGCGCCGGACGCGTGATCGCGCCGGACGTGTGATCGCGCCCGAGGTGTGAGAAGCGGCGTCCCCCGTCCCGGACGAACTCCGGGACGGGGGACGCGGCGTCTCACTCGGCGTTGGTGAGGCCGGTCAGGCGGTCGACGGCCTCGACGTACTCCTCGATGAGGTCGTAGACGACCTGCGCGGCGGGCTTGACCTTGTTCATGCTGCCGACGATCTGCCCGACCGGGAAGGTGACCAGCTCGCCGTCGCCGGACCGGGCGATCCGCGGCAGCGCGTCCGACACCAGCATGAACTGCATGGGCATCGGCAGCGTGCCGGGGGACGCCTCGCTCTCCCAGGCGTCCGTCCACGCGGTCTTCAGGAACCGCGCGGGCTTGCCCGTCCAGGCCCGGGACCGGACGGTGTCCCGCGACGTCGCGTCCAGCAGCTTCGGCAGGGCGCGCTCGGGGGTGTCCGCCTCCTCCACCGTGAGCCAGATGGACCCCGTCCAGACGCCCTCGGCGCCGAGCGCGAGCCCGGCGGCGACCTGGCGTCCGCGGCCGATGCCGCCGGCCGCGAGGACGATCGTGTCCTCCCCCACGGCGTCCACGACCTCGGGGATCAGGACCATCGTCGAGACCTCGCCGGTGTGGCCGCCCGCCTCGGTGCCCTGCGCGACGATGATGTCCACCCCGGCGGCGACCTGCTTGCCCGCGTGCCGGGCGGTGGACGCGAGGCCCGCGACCTTGACGCCGTGCTCGTGCGCCAGCTCCACGACGTCCGCCGGGGGCGGGCCGAGGGCGCTGGCCAGCAGCGCGATGTCGTGCCGGAGGGCGACCTCGACCTGCGGACGCGCCGTCTGGTCGGTCCAGCCGAGCAGCGTCCGGTTGGCCTTCTCGGACGGCGGCTCGACGCCGTGCTCGGCGAGCAGCCCCTCCAGGAAGTCGCGGTGGCCCTGAGGGATCATCGCCTGGAGGCGGCCGAGAAGTTCCTCGGCGTCGCCCGCGTCCGCGCCCTCGTACTTGGCGGGCATCACCACGTCCACGCCGTACGGCTTGCCGCCGACGTGCTCGTCGATCCACTTCAGTTCGAGTTCGAGCTCCTCGGGGGTGAAGTACAGGGCGCCGAGCACGCCCATGCCGCCGGCGCGGCTCACCGCGGCGACCACGTCGCGGCAGTGACTGAATGCGAAGATCGGATACTCGATGCCGAAAAGTTCGGTGACTCGTGTCCGCACCCGACGAACATAACCCCCCGCCCCCGCAAACTGCAACAGGTTCTAGTTACGGAGATCGCTGGGATCTCGGGCCAGGGAGGCGAGTGACTTAGAACGCGTACTACATGGAGGAGGGCCCCTGCCGGACGGTGACGAAGCCTCGGTTCTCGCCGTGTTCGCCCGGCGGCTGCACAGCGACGACATCGACGTCGTGTGCGACGCGCTGAGCGACTACCAGCAGGCTCAGGCGGACACCAGATGGGGCGTGGACAACCCGTACCGCCCGCTGGACGGCGAGGTGCTCTTCGTCGCCCGCGACCTGCTCGACCGGTCGTCCACCCTGGACGAGGAGGACCGGCACCGGGCGCTCTCCTGGGCGCTCACGATGGTGTGGCACCTCGGCGAGCACGAGGACGCCGACCGGATCGCCGGGATCCTGGAGACGATCTCCGATCCCGGACTGCGGGAGGAGGCGCTGATGGCCGCGTCCACCGCCCTCGCGGACGGCCCGGAGCCGAACCCCCGCCTCTTCGCGGCCGTCCGCGCGATCGCCCTCGACGAGAGCCTGGACGCCCGCGACCGCGGTGAGGCGATCGGCGCGCTCAGCGGTCTCGGCGGTCCCGAGGTGGAGGCCCTCCTCGTCCGCCTGACGGAGTCCGGCGACCTGCGCGTCCAGGTCCGGGCCGCCGGGCAGCTGACGTCCCCGAAGAAGGTCCGCGCGCACCGGGAGGTGCTCCAGCGGCTCGTCGACTCCTGGCCGGAGGACGCCGGCCCCTTCTCCGGGGACGTCCGTCGCGCGCTCGCGGGCTTCCACAGCACGTACTGGCAGGACGCCGAGCTGGACGATCCGGTCCTGCGGCACGCGCACGACGAGTTGCGGTTCCCGCTCGGCGACGACTCGTGCCTGGAGGCGTTCGCCACGCTGCTGCGCAGCGACGACCCGGCCGCCATAGGCATCGCGTTCGACCACTACGAGCACTGGGAGGGCCTGCGGCACGCCCTGGACGACCCCGGCCTGGCCGACGCCTACCTGCCCGAGGTCCT
Source organism: Actinomadura gamaensis (assembly GCF_042652125.1). Lineage (NCBI taxonomy): Bacteria > Bacillati > Actinomycetota > Actinomycetes > Streptosporangiales > Thermomonosporaceae > Actinomadura > Actinomadura gamaensis. The sequence continues at coordinate 117,105 of NZ_JBHSIT010000007.1, forward strand.
GGCGCGCGCCCGCGAGGTGCTGCGGCGTCCGGTCCCCGCCGCCGCGCAACTGAGCGCGCTGAACGTGATCGGTGCGGAGCACGCCGAGCCGGGCGACGCCGCGCTCCTGGTGGACGTCCTCGACCGGGCGGATTCCGACGCCGTGCGGGAGAAGGCCATCTGGACGGCGTACGGGCTCTTCGGCGAGTCGTCCCCGGAGACGGCGGACCCCCGGCTCGTCGAGGCGGTGAGCAGCGTGATCTTCGACCCGTCCGCCCGCGGCGCCGGGGAGACCGCGATCCGGATCCTCGCCGACGGCCTCGGCGCCGCCGCCGACGACGTCCTGCTGCGCGCGCTCCGCGACGCGGAGCCGGAACTCCAGGCGTACGCGCTCCACTACCTGGTGCGCACCGGCGGGCTGGAACGCCACCGCGCGGCCATGGAGGAGACGGCCGAACGCTGGGAGGACGCCCCTCCGGCGCGCCCCTGGGGCCGGAACCCCGTCGACCAGGTCTTCGGGACGCCGCACAGCGTCCACTGGGAGGGCCATCGCCTCCGGGACCCCGTCCTCTACCGAGCCCACCGGAGGCTGCGCCTCCCCACGGTGGACGCCTCGTACCACGAGGCCATGCGCACGATGCTCACCAGCGGAGATGTGGCGGCCGTCGGGATCGCGCTCGACCACTGGTGGTCCCCGGACGGCGCCGTCGCGCGAGGCGGCGAGGAGGCTCGCGAGCCGGCTCGCGAGCTCGTCCTCGCGCTGGCCCGGGAGATGCTGCGGCAGCCGCCGTCCCCGCCCGAGCTGAGCCGCGCGTACGGGTCGGCCGCCGCGCGCCTCACCGCCCGGTCGGTGCTGGAAGTCGCCGCGCCGGACGAAGAGATCCCGCCGGGCCCGGACGAGGAGTGAGGCGCTCCGTGCCGTCCGATGTGCGTCGTCCGGGGGTCAGGTACGGCCAAGGCGGCGGAGTTGGCGTCAGGTGCGGCCGAGGCGGCGGGGTTGGTGTCAGGTGCGGCCGAGGCGGCGGGGTTGGCGGCGGGCGCGGGCGGAGCCGGCGGGCGGGTGGGCGCGGCGGCGGGTGTTCGGCGGCGTGCCCGCGGCGAGGCCGCCGAACCGGCCGTCCGGGCCGCGCGGGGCCGGGGGCGGCGGCGGAACGCGGCGGCTGCTCAGCAGCGTGATCGCCGAGCCCGTGCCCAGGAGGCCGAGGCCGACGACCAGGGCGAGGACCGGCCCGTAGATCCGGGTCCAGGCGATCTCCATGGCGGAGGTGTTCGACAGGTCCGCCAGGTGCTTCTGGTCCTCGGGGATGGTGACCAGGTCGGCGTCCGCGACGATGAGGCGGCCGGTGCCGTCCCGGTTGCGCAGCGAGGAGGTGATCTTCTGCTCCTGCTTGACCGGGATGCCGGTCCGCGGGTCCACCCACTGGGTGTTGACCGCCTCGAAGTAGCGGTCGACGCGCTGCGGGACGGAGTTCTTGCCGAGGCCGAGCATGTCGCCCGGCAGCTTGACGTCCATCGACTCGACCTTGGCGAGCGGCACCTGCTGGACGAACTTGTAGGTGCTCATCCCGGCGACGTCCTCCTCGCCGCTGTACTTCATCGGCAGCGTGCGGCGGGTGGTCGTGTCGTAGAACGGGTAGTCGCGCTTGTGCACGTCGGCGATCGGGAACAGCAGGCCGTAGCCGAACATCTTCACGTTGACGTCGCCGCCGACGTTCGCCGCGCAGCAGTTCACGAGCTGGGCGGTGCGGCGGTCGAAGGCCATCCGGAACGCCTGGAGGTCGATCTGCTTGCCGGTGGACTTGTCGGTGATCGACGTCGAGGAGTCCCAGACGGCGATCCGCTCGTTGCCGCCGTTCGCCTTCACGTCGCCGCGGATGGTGCTGTCGGCGACCAGGGTCATGCCCTTGCGGACCTTCAGCGAGGCCATGTCGAAGACGCTGGCGTTCGACGCCTCCAGCCGGACGCGCTCGTAGCGGTTCAGCGGGGCCTGGATGACCTGCCCGGCCACGTAGAAGCGGATCATCGGTGCGAGCGTGGTCAGGAACGCGCCCACGACGACGAGCACGAGTCCCAGAGAACGCCGCATCACACCTCCCGGACGACCGGTCCCCGGTCCGCTCGGCCCCTGTCCGGCCCGGACGCGCTGCCAGGTCGGCCGGACGGGCCCTGACCAGGCCATCGGCCCGGCATGTCCGGTTACCCTACAGGATCAGCCGTCCCGTCCCCCTCCCTCGTCCGCCCCCGGCAGGAACGCCCCATGACCCTTCGCGCACGCGTCCCGGAACGCCGCTGGCTGGCGCTGTCGGTGGCGCTCGCGGCCGCGTTCATGGACCTGGTGGACGTGACGGTCGTGAACGTGGCGCTCCCCCGGATCCAGTCGGACCTGGACGCCGGTCCGGCGCTCGGCCAGTGGACCGTGTCCGCCTACGCCCTCGCCTACGCGTTGCTGCTGGTCACGGGCGGACGGCTCGGGGACATCCTCGGCCGCCGCCGGGTGCTGCTGGCCGGGCTCGCCGGGTTCGTGGCGGCCTCGGCGGCGGCCGGGGCCGCCGGCTCTCCCGGGATGCTCGTCGCGGCGCGGGCCGCGCAGGGCGCGTTCGCGGGGGTGATGGTCCCGCAGACGCTGTCGGTGATCAGCGTCCAGTTCCCGCCCGGACGCGCCCGCGCCCGCGCGTTCACCCTCTACGGGATGCTGCTCGGCGCGGCCCAGGTCGGCGGGCCGCTGCTCGGCGGGATCCTGCTGCACCTCGACGTCGCCGGGCTCGGCTGGCGCGCGATCTTCCTGGTGAACGTGCCGATCGGGCTGCTCGCGCTGGCCGGGGCCGCGCGCTGGATGGACGATTCGCGCGCGACACCGCCGCCCCGGCTGGACCCGGCCGGGGTCGTGCTGGTCGGCGCCGCGGCGCTGGCTTTGACCCTGCCGCTCGTCCAGGGGCGCGAGCGCGGCTGGCCGCTGTGGAGCCTGGTGCTGCCGGCCGCGAGCGTCCCGGCGCTGGTGGCGTTCGCGACGGTCGAGCGGCGGCGCGAACGGCTCGGGCGCAGCCCGCTCGTCCCGCCGTCGCTGCTGCGCCGCCGCTCGTTCTCGGCCGGGTTGCTGGTGACGACGGCGCTGTTCGGGGCGGTCGCGGCCTGCTTCATCGCGCTGACCTGGGGACTCCAGACCGGGCTCGGCTGGTCGCCGCTCAAGGTCGCGCTGACCGGCGCGGCCTGGCCCGCCGGGATGGCCTGCACCGCGCAGCCGACCCACCGGCTCGGACCGCCGCGCGCCCGCGCGTTCGTCCGGACGGGCCTGCTGATCATGGCGTGCGGGGTCGCGGCCGTCGCGGGCGCGTTCGCCGCGGCCGGGACCGACCTGCGTCCCTGGCACCTGCTCCCCGGCCTGTTCTGCGCCGGGCTCGGGATGGGGCTCGCGCTGCCGGTACTGGCCAATTCCGTCCTCGCGGACGTCCCGGCGGACGCGTCGGGCGCGGCGTCCGGCGTCTACAACTCGGTGACGCAGTTCGCGGGCGTCCTGGGCGTCGCGGCGGCCGGGATCGCGTTCTACGGCACGTCCGGAGAGGGCGCCGCCGACGCCTCGCCGCCCCTGACCGACAAGGTCCTTGAGAACGCCCTTCCGCCGACGGACGGCCCGGACGTCGTGTTCACCAGGGTGCAGGATGTCGCCGCACCGCACGCGACCGCGCGGACGCTGGCCATGGCCGCCGCCGTCCTGCTCGTCGCCGCCGCGCTCGCGTCGTTCCTGCCGCGCCGCCTGCCCTGGGCGGACCCGGACGGGGAGCCGGGTGGGAGGTCGTCCCGGTTCCGGGCGATCCGGGCTAGCCTGCTCCGACACGTCCACCCCGGGAGGTCGCGCTGAGCCCCGCACGTGTGACCGTCGTCGTGCCGACCCGGAACTCCGCCCGGACGCTGGAGCGGTGCCTGGCGTCGCTGCGCGCCCAGTCCGCGCCGGTCGAGCTGGTCGTCGTGGACAACGCGTCCGAGGACGGGACGCCGGAGATCGCCGCCGCCTACGCCGACACCGTGCTGGCGGGCGGACCCGAGCGCAGCGCGCAGCGGAACATCGGCTGGCGCGCGGCGTCCGGGGACGTGGTGGCGTTCGTCGACTCGGACATGGTCGCCTCCCCCGGCATCGCCGCCGAGGCGGCCGAGGCGTTCGACGCCGATCCGGGGCTCGGCGGGCTGGTCATCCCCGAGGAGTCGTTCGGGCAGGGGTTCTGGGCGCGGGTGCGGGCCGTGGAGAAGCGCGCCTACCTGGGCGATCCGGCCGTGGAGGCGGCACGGATCTTCCGCCGGACGGCCCTCGACGCGGTCGGCGGCTACGACGAGGACCTCAGCGCGTTCGAGGACTGGGACCTCGCCGACCGGGTCGCCGCGTCCGGGCTGCGGATCGGCCGGACGCCGTCGGGCGTCCTGCACGACGAGGGCCGCATCACGCTGCGCTCCGCCTACCGGAAGCGGCGCTATTACGGACGCTGGCTGCCCGCCTACCGGACCCGTCCGACCGCGCGCTCGTTCGGCCGGGGCGGGACGCTCCGCAGGCTCCCGCTGCTGAGCTCGCCGGTCACCGCCGCCGGGGTGATCGTGCTGAAGGCGACCGAGGCGGCGGGGCTCCTCGCGGGCGCCCGCGCGGCCGGAAGGGACGCCTCGTGACCGCGACGGAGACCTCGCCCGCGCCCGCCGCGTCCCGGCTGCCGGTGATCTCCGGACGGCAGGACGCGCTGGACGGCGTCCGGGCCATCGCAGCGCTGATGGTCCTGCTGTTCCACGTGGCCGCCAGCACCGGCTACCTGCTCCGGCCGCCGACCATGCCGCTGCGGCTGCTGTCCCGGGGCGAGATCGGCGTGCCGATCTTCTTCGTGCTGTCCGGGCTGCTGCTGTACCGGCCGTGGGCCGCCGCCGTGCTCGGCGTCCGGCGCCCGCCCGGCGCGGGCCGCTACCTGTGGCGGCGCGTGCTGCGGCTCATGCCCGCGTACTGGGTGGTCATGGCGGTCGCGCTCGGCCTCTACAGCCGCGACCACCTGTCGGACGTCCCGAGCCTGGTCGGGCTCGCGACCCTCGCCTACGGCTTCGATCCGCATCCCTGGTGGACCGACCATCTCGGGCCGAAGGGGCTCGGGCAGATGTGGAGCCTGAGCGTCGAGGCGTCCTACTACGTCGCCCTGCCCGTGCTGGCGTTCGCGCTGGACCGCTGGGCCCGGCGCGGGCGGTCCGTGGACGTCCGGGCGCGTCGCCTGCTGTACGCGCTGGGCGCGATGACGGTCGGGTCGGTCGGGTACGCGATCGCGGTGCTCCAGACGTCCGATCCGCCGTACTGGGGCAGCATGCTCCCGCAGTACCTCGGGTGGTTCGGCGCGGGGATGGCGCTGGCCGTCGTGACGGTCTGGGCGAACGCGGCGCCGCTCGGCCCGGCGGCCCGGTTCTCCCTGACGGTCGCCGACTCCGCGGTGGTCTGCTGGGCGGCGTGCGCGCTCGTGTACGTCATCGCGTCCACGCCGATCACCGGGATCTCCCGGCTGAACTCGGCCAACGGCTGGACGACCGGGTTCTCCGTCGTCCTGTACGGCCTGGTCGCGGTGCTGCTCGTCGCCCCGGCGGCGCTGGCCCCGGCCGGCGACCCGGTGGTCGGCCGGGTGCTCGGCAACCCGGTGCTGGCGTTCCTCGGCCGGGTCTCGTACGGGATCTTCCTCTGGCAGTTCGTGGTGATCTTCGTGTGGTTCGACCTGACCGGCCACGCGCCGTTCAGCGGGAACCTGCTCACCGACTTCCCGGTCTGCTTCGCGCTGACCGTGGCCGTCGCGACCGTCAGCCACTACGTGGTCGAGGAGCCCGTCCGGAAGCTCGGCGGGCGGCTGGCGTCGCGGCGGGCTGCCGGCGGCGGACGGCCGGCGCCCAGCGGCGCGGCGGGCGGCCGGCAGGGCGGCTAGCGGCACGGCGGACGGTCGGCAGGGCGGCTAGCGGCGCGGCGGACGGTCGGCAGGGCGGCTAGCGGCGCGGCGGGCCGGGCCAGCCGAGGTCGCGGCCGGGGGTCGACCGCGGCATCGCCGCCGACCAGCGCAGTTCCACGCCGTCCGCGAGCCAGGCGTCGGGGGCGTCCGGCGCGGTGAGGGCGGCGGTGAGCCGTCCCAGCACGGCCAGGCCGCAGATCTGCGGCAGGACGTCCCGGAGCAGCGAGAACAGGTCGCCCTCGACGCCGCGCTGCGCCAGCCAGGCCGCGACGGCGACCGACACGCCGCCGACCAGCATGAAGAACGCGGCGATCCAGGCCGACCGGACGCGCCGGGCCGCCCGCCGGCCCGACCACTGCGGGACCGCCCCGACCAGCGCGGACACCGCCGCGACGGCCAGGCCGAGCGGTCCCGCCAGCCAGAAGCCGAGGGCCGCCGCGAGACCGACCGGGGCCGCGACGCGCAGGGACCGGGCGACGCGTCCGCCGGGTGCTCGCGGCGCGACCGGAGCGGCGGGTGGCGGCGGCGACGCACCCCGGCCCGGACGCCGCAACGCGACGGGCACCAGCAGCGCCAGCAGGCCGAGGCCGCCGAACAGCGCGCCCCGGTAGGCGGTGTCGGGCGCGTATTCGAGCGTGATCGTCCCGGACGTCCCGGCGGGGACCTCGAAGCCCTGCCGCCAGCCGTCCAGCCGGATCGGACGCAGCTCGTCGCCGTTCGCCGTGACGGCCTTCCAGCCGGTGTTGTAGTTCTCGTTCACGACCAGGAAGGACCGGCGCGGCGAGCTCAGCCGGAGCCGCCGCTCGCCCGGCCCCCACGACTCGACGGTCACCGGCCGCGCCTTGCCCGCCGGGGCGGCGGCGAGCGCGCCGTCCGGGTCCACGGCCAGGGAGTCGACGCGGAACCGGCCGCCCGCGGTCACCCGGTTGTCGCCGTCCGCCAGCCGGACGGCGCGGCAGGCGCGGAACGCCACCGGACGCCCGCCGAGCACGTCGTCGACCGTCCCGGTGATCCTCGTCTTGACCGCGTGCCCGTTGACCGCGAGGTCCGGCCCCGTCCCGCAGGACGTGGTGAACGGCAGGAAACCCGACCGGGTCAGCGTCGGCACGCCCGGGATCGCCACCTCCGACACCTGGACGGGCACCTGCGACGTCGCGAACCGCAGCGTCACCCGGTCGGTGCGCATCGGCGCGAACCGGAGCTTGCCGCTGCCGTCCACCAGGCCCTCGCGGGCCTCGCCGTGCGTGCCGAGGACGGTCACGGTCAGCGCCGACCGCGCGCCCGGCGGCCGGGTGACGGTCAGCTCGTCCAGCTTCAGCTTCCTTCCCCACGCGAGGGTCAGGGTCGGCTTCTTGTCGTCGCCCGCCGCGATCCAGGTCGTGGCGGGGTCGCCGTCCACGGCGGCGCGCGGCTGGGCCGGGGCCTCCTTCGTCCACGTCGAGCTGGCGGCGACCCTGGTCTGCGATCCGTTCCGGGTGAGCTTGTCGATCAGGTCCGGATCGGTGACGACCGCCCGGCCCGTGACGGCCGCCGAGCCGCCGCGGCCGGTGAAGACGCGGCGCAGGGTCGCGCCGTCCTCGTCGCCGCGCGCCAGCTCCGGCGAGCAGACCCAGCGCGCCGAACCGCGCATGCACTCCGGCCGCGGCGGCGTCACCCGGCCCATGACCTGCGCCGCGGTGCCGCCGCCCGGCCGCTTCGGGACGGCCGGGAGCCGCAGGTACCGGTCGGCGGTCACGCCGGGGATCGACAGCTCCCGGACGCCGACCCGCGAGCCCTCCCCGGCCTTCCCGGCGACCGCGAGGATCCGCAGCCGCACCCACGACGTCGGGCCGGGCGGCGCGGCGAGCGTCTGCGCGCCCGCGACCGGCCGGACGTCCTGCACCTGGCTGCCGCGCTCGGTCTCCACCGCGACGCGGCTCGGGGCCGGGCCGAGCAGGTCGTTGCGGGTGAAGGTCACCTGGATCGAGCCTGGATCCAGCGGGGACGGCAGGTCCACGCGGAGCCACTGCCCGACCGGCCCGGCCGTCCCGCCGGTGATCCACTGCGTGTCCGGGTCGCGGTCGAGCGCCGCGTACGGGATCGCGGCCGGGTCCTGGATCCCGATCGGCGTCACCGGATCGGACGCCGAGGACGACGCGGTCACGTTCCTGATCCCGTCGTACTCGGCGACCGTCTGCGCGCCGTCCCAGGCCGGGTCGCCCGGATCGGGGCCGAGGGCGTTCTCGGTCTCGATCCTCGACCCGGCCGTCAGCGTCGGGCCGATCTGCGTGCGGATCTCCGACCGCGCCCGGTCGCGCAGCCGCGCCGCGTCGGACGCCACCGGCGCCCCGCCGAGGTCGGACGCGTCGTCCCCGACCAGCACCGGACGGCCCTTGAGGCCGCCCGCGTCGGCCAGGTCGAGCAGGCCCTCGGGGCCGCCGCGCAGCCGGACCGCGCCGTCCGCGTCGAGCAGGCCGGCCACCGGGCGGGCGCCGTCCACCTGGTAGATCTCGACCGCCGGGTACTTCTGGTCGAGCGCGCTCACCGCGTCGTCGCTCCAGCCGCCGGGCTGGTCGCCGAACGCCGCGACGCGGCGGACGCCCGGCGAGGTGTCGAGCGCCTCGTGCACGCGCGCGGGCCACGCGCCGCTCAGGTCGCCCCGCGAGAGGTCGTTGCGGACGAGCAGGTACCGCACGCCCGACCGCGCCAGCACCTCCGAGAGCCCGGCCGAGCCGCGGCCCGCCGCGACGCGCTGGTCGATGGCGTCCAGCATCCGCGCGTAGCCGGGCGAGCCCTGCGGGACCATCTGGCGGGCGCCCCAGCGCGTCCGCAGCAGCGGCTGGACGACGTCATCCATCGGACGGCCCCACGTGTAGCTGCCCGTCCGCGAGCCGGGCAAGGCCAGGACGGACTGCGTCCCGGCCCGCTTGTTCAGCCACGACGCCGCGTCCCGCCAGTACTGCGGGACGTCCGGGAAGGCGCCGGGCGCGGCGAGGCCGTTCGCCATCGCGGGCGTCGCTACCGCGAACAGCGTCAGCACCGTGGCGGCGAGTACGCCGACCCGGAACCGCCGTTCGCGCAGCGTGCCGGGCAGGTGGGCGATGCCGAGCGCCAGCGGCAGCCGGACCATCCCGTCGAACTTGTACAGGTTGCGGAGCGGCGCGAGCGGGCCGTCCAGCAGGTCGCGCAGGTGCGGAGCGAGCGGGCCCTCGATCCGGCTCGCGTGCCCGGCCGCGACGATCGCGACGCCGCCGAGGAGCACGAGCAGCGGGAACGTCCGGTCCGGCAGGTCCCGGCGGACGAGCCCGGCGAGCCCCAGCGCGGCCAGCACCGCCGTGACGACGACCAGCCAGGCGTGCCCGGCCAGCGCCGACCCGACCGGCAGCGCCTGCGGCAGGTAGTTGATCCAGCGCTCGGTGCCGCGCAGCACGTCCACCAGGCCGGTGGTCGCGGTCGTCGTGTCGGCCTGCTCGGTGTAGCCCAGCCAGGAGAACCCGTACCGGCCGGTCAGGACGAGCGGCACCAGCCACCAGCCGACGGCGCACGCCGTCGCGACCGTCCACCAGGCCAGCAGCCGGAACCGGCGCGTCCCGCGCGGCCGGGTCAGCAGGAACAGGAACGGGACGACCAGGACCGCGACCGTCGCGGTGCCGTTGATGCCGCCGCACAGCCCGGCGGCCAGCCCGGAGCGCGCGGCGGCCCGGATCCGGCCGCCGTCGCGCCGCGCGGCGGTGGCGAGCGGGACGACCGTCCAGGGCAGCATCGCGAGCGGCAGGTACTCCCAGGAGTTCTGGCCGAGCGACGACAGCGCGTGCGGGCTGAGCGCGTACGCCATGCCCGCGGCGAGGCGGGTCGTCGGGCCGCCCACCTCCAGCCGCGCCGCGAGCGCCCGCACGCCGAGCAGCGCCGCGCACATCAGCAGCGCGAACCAGAGCCGCTGGACGATCCAGGCGGGCATCCCGGCCGCGTGGCCGAGCCAGTAGAACGGGCCCATCGGGACGAAGTAGCCGGCCGCCTGGTTCTGGAGCTGGCCGAACTGCTCGGCGTCCCAGAGGTGCAGCGCCCGGCCGAGGAACGCGCCGGGGTCCAGCACCATGTCGATCTTCGTGTCGGCGAGCAGCAGGCCCGGCTCGGCGCACACCGCGAGCGCGGTCAGGGCGAGGCAGCACACCAGCAGGCGCAGCCGGTCGCGCAGCCGCGGATCGACCGCGACCTCGGCGGACACGATCGACACGCCGTCCGGCACGGTCGCGGACGGGTCGCCGACCACCATGGCGCTCGCCTCCCCCCGGACCCGACCCGTACCGACCCTCGAACCGCCGGATCAGCGTCCGGCGGCGTCCGCGAAGCCGTCGCCGACACCCTCGCCGACAGCCTTGCCGCCGCCGACACCTTTGCCGTCGCCGTCGCCGTCGCCGTCAGCCTTGCCGACGCCGTCGCCGGTGTTCACGGCGGCGGCCTCGACACGGCCGAGCAGGCGTTCGAGGGGCGTGGCGGGACGCAGCGCCTCCGCCTCGCCCGCGTCCAGCAGCTCGTCCCGGACCGGACCCTCCACGACCCGGAGGTGACCGTCACGGTACCGGCGGACGACGTGTGCGTCCGCCCCGGGTGCGGTCGTCCGGCCGGTGCCGCTGCCGCCGCGGCGCCGGGCCGCGCCGACCAGCTCGCCCATCCGGGCGGCGGTGCGCTCCCAGTCGAACTCGGCGGCCCAGGCGCGGCAGGCGTCCGCGATCGCCTCGCGGCGGTCCGGGTCGGCGAGCTCCTTCAGCGCCCGGTCGAGGGTGTGGGCGAGCTCGGCCGCGTCGCCGGTGTCGGCGGCGAGCCAGCCGGTCGTGCCGTCCCGGACCGCGTCGCGCAGGCCGTCCACGTCGTAGGCGATCGTCGGGACGCCGAGCGCGGCGGCCTCCGCGACGACCAGGCCCCAGCCCTCGCCGCGCGAGGCGCTCAGGTGGACGTCGGCGTCCGCGAGCGCGGCGGCCTTCCCGTCCTCCGGGACGAAGCCGAGCAGCTCGACCGCGCCGCCGAGCCCGCGCGCGGCGATCTCGGCCGCGAGCCGGTCCTGCTCCGGGCCGCGCCCGATGATCCGCAGCCGCAGCCCGGGCCGCCCGGGCAGCTCCCGTTCCACCAGGTCGAGCAGCAGGTCCACGCGCTTGTGCGGGACGAGCCGGGTCACGCACACCAGCCGCGGCGCGGACGGGTCGGGCGCGGGGCGCGGCGCCGGGTCGTCGCGCGGCCGGTCCACGCCGACCGGGACGAGGTAGACCGGGCCCGTCCAGGCGAGCCGGGAGCGCAGCGCCTCGACCGTCGTCGGCGAGATCGCGGTGCAGGCGTGCCGCCGGTAGGTCCGGCGCGCGACCGGGCCCTCCAGCGTTCGGCCGATCCAGGCGAGCCAGGCCGGGAAGTACAGGCCGAACTGCTCGTCGTGCACGTGGAAGATCGCGCAGAACACCGGGACGCGGCGCGGCAGCACCCACGGCGTGAAGAACGGGATGCCGTTCTGGCAGTCCAGCACCGCGTCGAACCGCCTCCGGTGCGCCAGCATCCACGCCAGGACCAGCGGATACACGGTGAACCGGCCGCCGAGCCGGACGAAGTCGACGCCCTCGACCCGCTCGCGCCGGAGCTGGCCGGGGGCGCGGCAGGTGACGTACGTCACGGCGGCCCCGCCTGCGGCGAACCGGCGGGCGATCTCCCAGGCGTACCGCTCGGCGCCGCCCGCGGCCGGATGCCAGGGGTCGCGCCAGTTCACGATCGCCACGCGCAGCGCGCGGACGCCCTCGGTCATCCGGACCCGGCCCCGCTGATCTCGGTGAGCGGCAGCGGGACGACGCCGGCGTCCGGTTGCGAGGCGGCCGGCTCGGCGACCACGGCCCGGCGGCGGGCGGCCAGCCGGATCGCCACCACGTCCCGCAGGCAGCGCGCGGAGTGGCGGCGCACCGAGAACGTCGAGCCGGGCACGTCCCGCCAGCGGACCGGGATCGCGGTGATCTCCGCGCCGCGCCGCGCGCAGTGCATCAGCAGCTCGACGTCGAAGGCGAACCCGGTCGTCGTGAGGTCGGCGGCCGCCGCGCGGGCGAGCGGGCCGTCGAAGAACTTGAAGCCGCACTGGGTGTCGGTGACGCCGCCCGCGAGGTCGCGGGTGAGCCGGTTGAACACGATCGCCCCGACCTTGCGGAGCGGATGGCTGTAGTCCTCGACCAGGGACGCCGGGTGCCGGCGCGAGCCGACCACCACCGGACGGCCGGCGCGGAGCAGCGCGAGCGCGGCGTCCAGGCCGGAGAGGTCGGTGGCCATGTCGGCGTCGCAGAACCCCACGTACCGGGCGCTCGTGGCGAGCAGGCCCGCGCGGACCGCCGCGCCCTTGCCGCGCTCGGGGCAGTCGATCACCCGGACCGGGACGGGGCCGCGCCAGGACGCCGCGATCCGGGCCGTCCCGTCGGTGCTGCCGTTGTCCACCACGAGGACCGACGCCGCCACCGGGAGCGCGGCGAGCCCGGCGCCCAGCGCGTCCAGGCCGCCCGGCAGCCGGACGGCCTCGTTGTAGGCGGGCACGACGACCTCGACGGTCGGCGGCGCGCCGGTCGGCTGGGCGGGGACGACGGCCATCGCGGGGGCGGAGCCCGGCCTACCGGGAGCCGTAGTTGTACAGCGGCTTCAGGACGGGGTCCTGCTGCGACGCGTTCTCGTAATGGATGACGCTCACCGAGGTCAACAGCGCCAGCAGCACGCCCGCGATGGCAGCGATCGCTATGCGCATCAGGGGTACCTTCCACGTCGGGGGATGCGAGGGATGTGTCTCGTCACAGTAGTGCCCGAGGTAACAAATGACCAGACGATCAGCGAAATCATGACAATCCATGACAATGCGTCGGTCCCGGCGCGGGACCGGTGAGCCTCGCTCGGTGACCGCAAGCGGACGCCCGCCGGACCGCCTCCCTCTGCCAGGATCTTGCCGCCCGCCCGCCACGTTCAACCGATCCACGGATCGACCGATCATCGCGAGGAGACGCATGCGGACGCGCAAGACCCTCACCCTGGCCGGTGTCGCCGCCGGAGCCGCCACGCTGGCGGCGAGCCTCGCCGGGCCCGCCTCGGCGGCCCCGCGGACCGGCGCCGCCGCCAAGGGCCTCCCGTCGTACTGCCGGATCAGCACCGTCGGGCCGTACCGGTCCGGCGGCTACGTGAAGCTGACGACCAAGGTGACCTGCTCGAAGAAGGTGTACGCGCTCGGCGTCGAGGCCGGCGTCGGCATCGCGAAGAAGACGCCCGTCCGGGCCAAGAACCTGAAGAAGAACGTCAAGGCGAACTCGGTGACGGCCGCCTACAAGTGCCGGTCCAAGGCCCTGCACACCTTCGCCGGATACAGCGGCGCCGGGATCGTCACCGTCAACGGCAAGAAGTACTCGTACCTGAAGGGCGTGCCGCTCAGCCGGTTCCTCAAGACCCACTGCTGACGCCGCGCGATCCGTGCGGGAGCCGTCGCTCCCGCACGGCCACGCGGACCGTCAGTCGCGGGGCAGGCCGAGGATGCGCTCGCCGATCACGTTCAGGTTCACCTCGGTCGTGCCGCCGCCGATCGACATCGCGCGGGACGCCAGCAGGTAGCGCGTCCAGCGGCGGCGCAGGTCGTCGCGCCAGCCGCCGGTGAGCGCGCCCTCGGCGTCCAGCAGGGTGAAGCCGTACTCGGTGACGCGCTGGCCGTGCTCCATCGCGACCAGCTTCCGGACGTTCGCGGTCGCGCCCGGGTCGGTGCCGCTGAGCTGCTTCAGCGTCGCGCGCAGCCCAAGCAGGTTGAACGCGTGCTCGTCGGCGGCGAGCCGACCGAGCTCGTCGCGGACGACCGGATCGTCCGCGACGTCCAGCTCCCGCGCGAGCCGGACCAGCTTCCGCAGGTCACCGCCCAGTTGGAAGGAGCTGGTCAGGCCGACGCGCTCGTTGGCGAGGGTGTTGCGCGCGACCCGCCAGCCCTCGTTCACCGCGCCGACGACCAGGTCGTCCGGGACGAACACGCCGTCCAGGAAGACCTCGTTGAACACCGCGTCGCCGGTGCACTCGCGCAGCGGCCGGATCTCGATGCCGGGCGACGCCATGTCCACGAGGAAGTAGCTGATCCCGTCGTGCTTCGGCCGGTCCGGATCCGTGCGGGCCAGGCAGATCCCCCACTGCGCGTCGCGCGCGAGGGACGTCCAGATCTTCTGCCCGCTGATCGACCAGCCGCCCTCGACGCGCTCGGCCCGCGTCGCGAGGCTCGCGAGGTCGCTGCCCGCGCCCGGCTCGCTGAACAGCTGGCACCAGACGATCTCGCCGCGCAGCGTCGGCCCCAGGAACCGCTCCTGCTGCTCCTCGGTGCCGTACTGGACGAGCGACGGCACCACCCACGCCGCGATCATCAGCGGGACGGGCCGGACGTCCGCCGCGCGCAGCTCCTGCTGGATGACGATCTGCTCCAGCGGACCGGCGTCCCGTCCCCACGGCCTCGGCAGGTGCGGCGTCACCCAGCCCTCGGCGGCCATCGCGGCGCGCTGCTCGAAGACCTCCATTTCGGCGAGCTCGCGCACCCGGGCGCGGATCCCGGCGCGCAGCGGCGCCGCGTCCTCGGCCAGCTCGACGTCCATCTCGCGCCGGACGCCCCGGACGGCGAGTTCCGCGATCGTCGCGCGGGCGCCGCGCGCCCGGCCGAGCAGCGCGCGCAGCGTCAGCGCCCGCCGGTAGACCAGGTGCGCGTCGTGCTCGAACGTGTAGCCGATGCCGCCGTGCACCTGGATGTTGCCTTCCGCGCAGGTCACGGCCGCATCGGCGGCGAGCGCGCGCGCCACCGCGAGGGCGAGGGCGCGCTGGTCCGGGTCGTCCTCGGAGAGGGCGCGGGCGGCGTCCCAGACGGCGGCGCGGGCGCGTTCGAGGGCGATCAGCATCCGGCCGCAGCGGTGCTTGACGCCCTGGAACCGCCCGATCGGACGGCCGAACTGCTCGCGCAGCTTTGCGTAGGCGACGGCGTCGTCCAGCGCGCGGGCCGCGACGCCGCACGCCTCCGCGCCGAGCAGGACGGTCGCGAGCGCCCGGACGTCCACGCCGTCGACCACGCGGCTCTCGTCGAGCGGAGCGAGGCCCGCGACCGCGACCTCCCCCACCGGACGCGTCAGATCGAGCGATTCGAGCGGCTCGACGCGGACGTCGGCGGCGTCCACGACGACCCATCGGCCATCGCTCAGGGGAAGGACGAGCACGTCGGCGAGGGACGCGCCCAGCACGGGGCCGACCGTCCCGCCGTCCTCGGAGAGCTCGCCGGTGAGGGCGACGGCCGCCGTGCGCGAACCGTCGGCGAGGCCGGGGAGCAGCTCGCCGGCGAGCTTGCCGTCCCCGCGCGCGATGATCGCGGACGCCAGGACGGTCGGCAGGTACGGGCCGGGGGCGAGCGCGCGGCCCAGCTCCTCCAGCGCGACCGCCTGCTCCAGCAGGCCGCCGCCCTGGCCGCCGTGCCGTTCGGGCAGGTGCAGCCCGGGGAGGCCCTGCTCGGCCAGCGCGTCCCAGAAGGCGGGGCGGCGTTCGGGACCGTTCTCGACGGTCGCGCGGACCGTCCGGTCCACGCCGTGCCGCTCGACCAGTCCCCGCACGGACGCGGCGAGCGCCTCGTGCTCCTCGGTCAGTCCGATCGCCATGGCCGCACCTCTCGCTCGGGAGTAAGCCACAGCTTATTAGAACGATATTCGGTTGTCCCGGGCGCGCATGCCGGCCCCCCGGGGACGCTGGTCAGGAGGCGACCCTGAGCCCGTCCACGAAGGCGTTGAGGTCCGGCCAGAGCTTGCGGTCGGTGTTCGGGATCGAGGCGAACACGACGGCCGGGACCTTGTGGCCGGTGTCGACCACGACCGTGACCGCGACCTCGCCGGTCGCCTTCACGCCGGGCCGCTTGTACTTCACGTAGCTCGCGACCAGCCGGCCCTTGCGGGCGCCGACCTCGATCTCCTCGGACGCGAGCGGGCTCGACACGTGCTCGAAGTCGTAGAACTCCTTGTCGAAGCCCTTGGCCGCGAGGACCGCGACCTCCTTGAGGCTCTTCGGCCCGTCATAGCGCGACTGGAGCTCCGGGGCCAGCGAGCCGGTGAGCATCCGGCCCGTCCAGACCCGGTCGCCGTGCTTCTCGGTGACCAGGACCTGCTGCCCCGACCAGCCCGGCACGGCGAGCTTGTTCTTCTTGTTCGGCGCCTGCCACGGCTCTGCGAACCGCGGATAGGACAGCCCGGACCGCGCGTCGGTCGCCCGTCCGGCGATCTTGCCGGGGTGGCCGGCGAACTTCGCCAGCGGCTTGTCCGGCGGCAGCTGCGCCTTCGGCGGCTCGGGGCGGTTCGTCCGGTGCGCGGCGCCCGGCGGCTTCTGCCGCCCGTCGGCCGCGGTGGACGCCTCGGAACCGCCCTTCCCGCCCTTCATGAAGTACACGCCGCCCGCCGCGAGCAGCGCGACGACCAGCAGGCCCACGCCGCCGAACAGCGCGACGCGGGACCGGCCGCCCCCGCCGTCGTCGCCGAAGCCGTCGGACCGGCGGCGGTCGCCGCCGTCCCCGCCGGCCAGCATCTCGTCGGCGGTCTTCTCGTCCGCCATCCAGCCGGGCATCTGCCAGTTGCCGCTGCTCGGCCGTCCCGGACGCGCCGTGCCCGAGGCCGCGGTCGGATCGGCCACGGGCGCGTACCGGCCGTCCTCTCCGCCGCTCCCGGCGTCGCCCTCGAACAGCGAGCCCTCCCAGGCCGCCTGGCCGCCGACCGGCTCGTCCACCGGGGCGACCTTCACGTCCGCGGCCCGGGGCCGCGGCGGCGCGGACGCGTCGGCCGGAACCGGAGCCGGGGCCTGGTGCCGGGGCGGCCGGGGCTCCTCCCAGGCCGGGACGGGCTCGCGCGGCTCGTCGTGCCACCACGGGCCGGCGGACGGCGGTCCAGTCTCGGGCTCGTCCCGCTCCCGGGGCTCGACGTCGAACTCGACCGGGCCGACGACGGCCGCGAGGTCCTGCGTGCTCTGCGTCTTCGCCTCGACGGTCGGCAGCGGCTCCGGCGCGGACGGCTCCTCGGCGACGGCGGGCTCGGGCGGCTCAGGCCGCCACGCCTCCGGCTCCCGCTGCTCAGCCTCGCGGGACTCGGGCCGCCACATCTCCGGCTCCCGCTGCTCGGGCTCGCGGGACTCGGACCGCCACTCCTCGGGTTCCGGCGGCTCGGGCTGTTGCGTACGGGGCGCGCGGGGCGCGGGCGCCTGCGGCGCGGGCGGCGGCTTGTGCAGGTGCGGGGCCTCGACCTTGCCCCAGACGTCGTGGTACTCGGGCGCCGCCGCGGGAGCCGGTTCAGGCTCCGGTTCCGGCACGGACCCGGCCGATTCGGCTTCAGGTTCGGGTTCGGGTTCCGGCTCGGGTTCGGGCTCGGGTTCGGGCTCGGCGAAGGGGGATTCGGAGAACTCCGTGCGGCCCGTGGGTTCGGGGATGGCGACCTCGGGGACCTTGACCTCGATCTCGGGGAACGACATCCGCGACGGGGATCCGGCGCCCTTCCGAGGGGCCCGTCCGGCGGCGGGCTGGGCGGGCAGCGGGCCGGTCGGCGCCTCCGCCATCTCTCCCCCGGCTCCGTTCTCGCTCATGTCGGTCCAGCGCGTTCCGCGCTCCCCCTGATCGGACATGCGGCACACGTTACGCGAAGATCACTCATTATGGACCGGCCGGTAATTACGCTCAGGACACATCTTTCTATCGCCTCAGTGATGCGCCGCTGACACGTGATCGCCATTGCCCGGGGGAATCGCAGGCACGAGCCGTTCCCGCACCAGGATCGCGCCGCCCGCGACCGCGCCCGGCATGGCCAGCACCGCACCCAGAGGAACGAGGAAGACCACGAATGCGGACACGCCGAAACCCACCGCGAGGGACCGGTGCGCGCGCAGGAGCGCGAACCGGTCGCGGCGCCTCAGCCCGCGCCGTTCCAGCATGACGGCGGTGAGCTCGCCCGCGAGGAAGTATCCCGAAACCCACGCCGCGACGACCGGCACGACCGTCTGACCGACGACCGGCAGGAACCCGAGCACGAAGAACAGCAGCCCGAACCCGACCGCGTAGAGGCCGAGGATCAGCGCGTCCTTCACGGCCCGCGCGATCTGCCTCCAGAGCGGGACGTCCGGCTCGGGCGGCGCGCCGCCCATCGAGTCCTCGACCGCGACCGCGATCCGCTCGTAGAACGGGTCGCCGACCAGCAGCGTCAGCGCGGTGAACGTCAGCACGGCGAGGAACGCCGCCGATCCGAACAGCGTGATCCCCGCGATCACGCGCGTCGCGCTCCGCAGCCCGGACGACCAGTGGTCGGCGAACGGCGTCACCCACCGCGCCGCGTCGTCCAGGTTCCACGCGAGTGCGACGAACAGCGCCGCGTACAGCACCAGCACGATCAGCGCCGGGATCAGGCCGAACAGCCACATCCCCGGCCGCCGGGCCACCCACGCCAGCCCGCGCAGGAAGTACACGATCCCCGCGCCGACATCCTTGAACCCGCGTCCTCGGACCACCGGCTGGCCTTGGCCGTACGGCTGGCCTTGACCGTACGGCCGGGCTTGGCCGTACGTCGGGTTCTGGCCGTACGGCTGGGCTTGGCCGTAGGCGGGGTTCTGCGGGTGGGTGGAGGGGTGCGGGGGTGGGGTGCGGGGGTCGTGCGGGTGGCTCACGGGGGCAACGTTAGCGGGTGGGAAGGCCGACAAGCGCGGACGAACGGTCCCAGACGGCACGCCGGAGGGTCTCGTCCTTGAGGGGGCCGGAGCGGGGCAGGAAGCGCAGGCCGGGCGTGGACGTGATGAACTCGCCCGTCCGGGTGGCGAATTCGGCGTCGGTCGCTACGCGGACGACGACGCGGGCGGCCTGCGCCGGAGTGCGCAGCGCGGGCGTGTGGGACAGCAGCCCGGCGACGCGTCCGGTGCCGGGGAGGTCGCGGACGAGGCCCGTGGCGGCCATTCCGGGGCACACCGCGTTGGCCGTGACGCCCGTGCCGTCCAGGCGCGCGGCGAGTTCCTGCGTGAACAGGATGTTGAGCAGCTTGGACCGGGCGTACACGCGGAACGATCCGGACGGCCCGTAAGGAGTGGGCTCGGCGAACCGGTCGGGGTCGAGGCGGCCCGCGTGACGGTGCGCCTCGGACGCCACGGTCACCACGCGCGCGCCCCCCGCGCATCCGGCCTTCTCCAGCGGGCCGAGCAGCAGCTCGGTGAGCAGGAAGGGGCCGAGGTGGTTGGTGGCGATCATGCGGTCGTAGCCGTCCGCGCTGGTCTTGGCCCGGGGCAGGTGCACGCCCGCGTTGTTCACCAGGACGTCCAGCGAGCCGTAGGCGGCGTGGACGCGCTCGGCGACGTGCCGGACGTCCTCCAGCGCCGAGAGGTCGGCCGGGAACAGGTCGAAGATCGCACCGGGCACGCTCTCGGCCAGCTCGGCGACGGCGCGCTCGGCGCGGGTGGGGTTGCGCGCCACGATGCCGACGCGGAAGCCGCGCCGGGCGAGCTCGCGCGCGGTCTCCTTCCCGATCCCCGACGTGGCCCCGGTCACGAGCGCGATCTTGTCCTCCATGGGCCCAGCCTCCCGGAGACCTGCGTCACAGTGGAAGACCCAAACGAACGTTCGGACGGGAATTCCCGAACATCCCTTTTCCGGAAGGTGTCCGAGCCGGAAACCGAACCCCGAGATCGGCCGCGCAACAGGCCGCGAGAACGAGCCGGAAAAAAGCCGGTCGCGGACGCCGGACGCGCGCCCGCCCCGTCCGGGGGGGTGGACGGGGCGGACGCGGGCGGGGGGCGGGTCCTCCAACCGCGCCGGTGCCGGGGCTCGGGGGCAGACCCCGGCCCGGCGCGGTCAGCCTTCGATGCGGTGCTGGGACCAGAACGACGTCAGGTCGGTCGAGGTCGCGGCCTGCGCCGCGGCCTTGAACTCCGCCGTCGTGGAGACCCCGTACCAGTGGGACTGCGCGTAGTTGCGCAGCAGCGTGGCCATGGCGGTGTCACCGAGGACGCGCCGCAGGTCGTGCAGCGCGCACTTGCCGTAGCCGTAGACGACCGTGGAGTACCGCGACGAGTGCGCGTCCCAGTACGCCATCGAGTTGGTGATCTTCTCGGCGGACGACGCCCAGGACACGTTCGACCAGCAGCCCGCGCCGTCGTCGCCGAAGTACAGGTCGGTCGAGTAGTCCGCGAACGCCTCGTCCAGCCAGGGGCTGTTGTACTCGTCGTCGCCGACGATCCCGTACCACCACTGGTGGGCGAACTCGTGCGCGAGCGCGGTGGAGCTGACCAGGTCGAGCACGAATCCCGGGTACTCCATGCCGCCGAACCAGAAGTTGTTGTCGAGGATCACGTCGGCCTCGCCGTACGGGTAGGCCCCGAACCGCGAGGAGTGGACGTCCAGCGCGTTCGTCGCCGTGTTCAGCATCGACTGCGCGGACGAGGACGAGATGCCGCTCACCCAGTAGACGTTGACCTTCACGCCGCCGGACGAGGTGCCGGAGATCTTCTGGAACGGCCCGGCGCCCCAGGCGAAGTCGCGCACCTTGGCCGCGGTCGCCGTGGTGACCGTCCGGCCGGACGATCCGGGCGTGTCCACCGAGGTGCCGGTGGCGGGCACCGCGATCGAGGTCGGGTGGTCGAGGGTGACCTTGAAGTCCGACGCCAGCGAGTAGAACGACTCGCCGTTGTTGGTGTAGGGGTCGAGGTGCCAGCCGGAGGCGTCCCGGATGGCGAGCACGGGCAGCGCGTTGCCGATGAAGTTGTAGGAGCCGTCCCGGCCGAACCGGTCCGCCCCGGACGGCACGACGATCTTCAGGTCGAAGCCGACCGTGCCGCTCTGCCCCTGGTTCAGCGGCGCGGGCAGGGTGATCTTCAGCGCGGTGCAGCCGACCTCCAGCGACCCGGCGGTGCCGCCGGTGACGTTGCCGACGGTGATCGGCGTGCTGGACGGGCAGCTTCCGTGGTAGTTGTCCCACAGCCGCAGGTAGACCTCCGACAGCGGGGTCGCCGACGCGTTGGTGAACGACGCCGACTCGTGCCCGGTCCACGTCCCGCCGGACGAGTCGCTCGTCAGGTTCACCGTGTAGGACGGCGCGGCGGGCGTGCGCGTGGAGTCGCCGCCGGGCGGGGTGGTCCCGCCGGAGACGTCCAGCGCGACGTCGTCCAGCACGAAGCTGGTCTGGAGGCTCGGGTCCTCCGCGCCGGTGAAGGTGAGCGTGACGGTCTGGCCCGCGTAGGCGGACACGTCGAAGGTCTTCTTCACGTACCCGTCGGCGGCGTCCAGGTTGGAGAACGTGCCGAGCGTGGTCGTGCCGATCTTGGCGGTGAGCTTGTCGTAGGCGACCTGGTCGGTCTCGTCGGTGTCGACGTGCAGCCAGAACGACAGGGACGCCGAGGAGCATCCGGCGGGCAGCGTCACCGACTGGGACAGCGTGTCGGTGTGCGTGCGGCCGAGGCCGCCGAGCCGGGCGAACCGGCTGCCGGAGTGCGCGGTCTCGCCGCCGCCCGTGAAGATCACGTTGCTGGACGCCGTCCAGGGCGAGGTGCCGTTCTCGAAGCCGCCGTTGCCGACGACCTGCGCGGGCGCGCAGTCCGCCGCGGCCGTGCGGGGCTTCGGTTTCGCGGGGCCCGCCTGGGCCGAGGCGGGGACGGACGGCGCGGCGAGGCTCGCGGTGGCGAGCGCGACGCCGGCGCCGAGGGCGAGGAGCCTTCTTCCGGGGAGCCCTCTTCCGAGCGGCCGTCTTCCGGGGAGTCTTCTCACGCGGCGCACCGGGGGTCGTGCGCCAGGGGATGTGCGTGTCACGGGGTTCTCCCTCGCGGGCGGGTCCCGGGCGCGACCGGGTGGTGCCGCGCCCGGGACGAAGGGTGGAACCGTCATCCGGCTCCGTCATGCGGCGCCGGCCGCCGCCGGGGGAACGGCGGCCGGCGCCCGGCGACTCAGGAGGCGTTCACCGCCACGTCGTCGATGACGAAGCTGGTCTGGAGACCGGCGTCCTCGGTGCCGCTGAAGGACAGCGTCACGGTCTTGCCCGCGAAGGACGACAGGTCGACCGTCTGCTGCGCGTAGCCGGTGTTCGCGTTGACGTTGGTGTACGTCTTCAGCGTGGTGGAGCCGGCCTTGACCGTCAGCGTGTCGTACGGGGTGCTGCCGGACTCGTCGGTGTCGATGTGCAGCCAGTAGGTGAGGGTCGCCTTGCACCCGGCCGGGATCGTCACCGACTGCGACGCGCTGTCGGTGTGGGTGGTGCCGTAGCCGTCCAGCCAGGCGAAGTAGGTGCCGGTGTGGGCGGTCTCACCGTTGCCGTTGGCCGACACGACGCCGGAGGTGGTGGTCCACGGCGTGGTCCCGGACTCGAACCCGCCGTTCTGCACCTTGTTGCCCGGGCTGGAGCACCCGCCGCCGACCGGGTTGACCGTCCAGTTGAACGTGGTGGTGCCGGTGTTCCCGGAGGTGTTCTTGGCGGTCACGGTCACCGAGGAGGTGCCCGCGGTGGTCGGGGTGCCGGAGATCAGGCCGGTCGAGGCGTTGATCGACAGGCCGGCCGGGAGCCCGGTGGCGCTGTAGGTCAGCGTCTGGTTGTTCGGGTCGGTCGCCTTGATCTGCAGGCTGACGGCCGTCCCGACCGTGCTGGTCTGGTCGCCGGGGTTGGTCACCGACGGCGAGCCGGGCTGGCCGCCGCAGGTGCCGGGGACCGGGTCGGTGCCGGTGACGCTGACCGCCGCCCAGGCGGAGTTCACCGTGTTGTACTCGGTGCAGTGCGTGCCGTACAGGTCCGCGGCGGCCTTGAGGGAGTCGATGCGGGCCTGCGCGTAGTTCTCGTTGCTGTTGGCGTAGGACGCGAGCGCCTTGTACCAGATCTTCTCGGCCTTGCTGTTGCCCAGACCGGTGACGGTGGAGTTGTTGCAGGTCGGGCTGTTGCCGTAGCCGTGGTCGCCGGAGCCGACCGCGAGCAGGAAGAACCAGTGCGTGAGCGGGCCGAGCGAGTAGTGCGGGTCGAGGTTCCCGTTGTTGCTGCTGTAGCAGTTCGGGGAGTTGCCGTCGAGCGACGGGTTGTACATCCAGCGCAGCGGCTGGTTGTCGCCGTTGATGTTGATGAGCTCGCCCATGGTGTAGTCGGGCTTGTCGACCGGGTTGTTGGCGTAGAACTCCACCATCGTCCCGAAGATGTCGCTCGTGCCCTCGTTCATGCCGCCGGTCTCACCGTTCTCGTCCCAGTTGGTGAGGGCTCCGGAGACACCGTGGCTCATCTCGTGGCCGGCGACGTCGAGCTCGACGAGCGGGCGGGCGTTGTTCTGCCCGTCGCCGTAGGTCATCTGGGTGCCGTCCCAGAAGGCGTTCACGTACGCGTTGTCGTAGTGCACGCGGGAGGGGACGCCCCGGCCGTCGCCGAAGATGCCGCTGCGACCGTGCACGTTCTTGTAGTAGTCGTACGTCTCGGCCGCGCCGTAGTGGGCGTCCACACCGGCGGAGGCGGGGTCGCTGTTGCTTCCGTTGCCGAACGTGCCGGTGGAGTTGCTGAAGATCGTGCCGGTACCGCTCGTACCGTGGTTCATGTTCGTCGTGTAGCCGTTGCCGTGCGACGGGTCCTTCATCGACCACGTGCTGCCCGACTGCGTGAGGTCGATCGACACCGAGCCGCTGTAGATCGAGTTCCCGGTGCCCGCGGTCAGGATGTTCGTGCTCGGCTGCTGCTTCGCCTTGGCGGCCTTGGCGGCCTGCGCGGGCGACAGCAGGGAGCTGATCTCGTCCCGCTTGGTGATGACCTTGCCCTTGCGCGCGTCCACCAGGACGTGCAGGACGGTCGGCGTCCGGTCCGAGCGGACGCCCCGGACGACGGTCTCCCACACGAGCTGGGACGACCGGCCGGAGTTCCACACCGCCAGGTGCGGCTTGTCGACCGAGCTGACCTTCCCGCGCACCTGGCCGCGGGAGGCGGCCTGCGCCTGCTTCGCGCTGACGAGCGGCGCGGTCGGCACGGTCGGGGTCGCCTTGGCGGCGGTGTCGATCTCCTTGTAGGAGCCGCCCGGCTTCAGGTGGACGACCAGGTCGCCGCCGTAGACCGGCAGTCCCTTGTAGGTGCGGTCGAAGCGGACGTCGGCCGCGCCGTTCCTGTCGACGACCACCGTGCGCGGGACGAACGCGTGCCCGGACTGGGCGTGCGCCTGCCCGGGGTGGGCCGCGAGGGCCTTCTCGGCGTCCTTGACCGCCTTGCTGCGGGTGCTGGGGGACGGGTCGGTCGTGAAGTCGTCCTTGGCGAACGACGACGGTCCGGCCGGCATGCCGGGTTTCGGCGTGGGCCCGGCCTGGGCCGCCATGGGGAGGGCGACGAGGCCGGCCGCGGCGATCACGGCCGCGCTCGACACCGTCACGATACGACGTGGGGTCATGTGGATCGGTTCCCTCTCGCCTCGTGGGCAGGGTGGCCCGCCGCGGGGGACGGCGGGCGTGTTCAGAACGGGGGGACGAGGGCGGCGAACACGGGACTGGCGGTGCGCTCCTTTCGCGGCATGAGCGGGGTAATTCGCCGCATCTCGGATCAACGGCAGTCTCAGCGCACCAACTCGTCCAAGGAAGACCGAAGCCCGAACGTTAGGGATATCCCTACGGACATGCACATGAACCGGACGCCACGCCCAGATGACACCGCCGGGTGAACCCCGGTAACCGCTTCCTGACCGGCATGACGGAGGCCACGACCTGCGACGACGCGTCCACCGCCGAGTCCGCGCCGACAGGCGTCCCTTGACGGCCGATCCGGCACCGGCGACCCCGCGCCGAACCTGCCGGAGGCCGAACCCGGACGCGCCGCCCCTGCCGGACGCGCCGCCCCTCCCGGACGCGCCGTCCCTCCCGGACGCGCCGCCCCCGCCGGACGCGCCGTCCCTCCCGGACGCGCCGCCCCTGCCGGACGGGTCAGGCGTCGTCCGGCGGCGGGTCCTGGACCGGGGTGCGCGGGGACGAGGCCAGGCGCGCGAGATCGACGCGCGAGCGGACGCCGAGCTTCCGGTAGGTCCGGGTGAGCGCCGCCTCGACGGTCTTGACGCTGATGAACAGCCGCGCCGCGATCTCCCGGTTGGTCGCGCCCTCGGCGACGAGCGCGGCCACCTTCGCCTCCATCGCGCTCAGGTCGCCGAGCGCCGCGGACGGCGCGGCCGGGGCCTGCGCCCGGTCCAGGTCGCGGACGCGGTCCAGCTCCGCGGTGACCAGTGCCAGCCACGGGCGCGCGTGCGCGTGCGCGAAGACGCGGCGCGCCTCCCGCAGCGCCGAGCGCGCCGTCCGGGCGTCGTTCTGGCCGAGGCGGAGGCGTCCCAGCGTCAGCCAGGAGCGGCCCTCCTCCAGCCGGAACGGCAGCTCCGCCAGCGCCATCGCCGACCGGCGCGCGAGCGCGGACGCGGTGGCGTGGTCGCCGCGCCCGGCCGCGACCAGCGCGGCGGCCCGGTCCATCACCGCGACCATCACGCGGCGCTCCAGCCGGGTCGCGCGGGCGCGGGTCTCCTCGATCAGCTCGGCCGCCTCGTCCAGGTGCCCGGCGAGGGCGAGCGCCTCGGCGAGGTCGCCGTGCCAGCGCCGCATCGCCGGGTCGCCGAGCCCCTGCGCCTCCTCCGACCGCCGGACGCGCCGCAGCAGCGCCACGGCCGCCTCGTTCCGCCCCGCCATCAGGTGGATGTGCCCGGCCACGAACCACGCCTGCGGCAGGAACAGCAGGTCGCCGTCGTCGGCGCTGTGCTGCTCGGCCCGGCGCGCCGCGTCGGCGGCCCGCTCCGGGTCGCCCCCGGCCGCCTCGGCGAGCGCGAGCGAGAACCACGACGGTCCCTGGCTGAGGTCGCTGTCCTCGGCGAGGCGCAGGCTCTGCCGCGCGACGTCGAGCGCGCGGTCGCAGCGTCCGCGGTGCACCTCCACGCGCGCGAGGTTGTGCAGGCAGTGGCACAGGCTCTCGACCGCGCCGCGCCGCCGCACCAGGTAGATGAGCGAGCGCAGCTCGGCCCGCGCCTCCTCCAGGCGGTCGGCCAGCAGGTGGTGCCGGTACCGCTGGAACGCCGGGCCGTTGTGGTCGACCATGACGCGCGGGTCCTGCGGGGACGACAGCGCCCGCGCGAGCGTCCGCTCCGCGTCCGGGCGGCCGAGGAAGAAGGCCAGGTGCGCCTGCTTGGCCAGCGCGAGGATCTCGGTGCGCCGGTCCCCCGCGCGGGCGGCCAGCTCCGCCGAGCGCGCCGCGTGCTCGTGCGCCTCGAACGCCGACCCCTCGACGAGCCAGGCCCGCCAGGCGAGCCGGTAGTGCAGCGGCGCGAGCAGGGCCGGGTCGTCCCCGGCGTCCGCGAGCGCGCGCGGGAAGATGTCGCCGAACTCGGCGAGCGCCTGCCCGGCCGAGTCGATCACGGCCAGCCAGCCGCGCACCCGCTGCGCGGGCTCGGACGCGACGGCGAGCGCCTCGTGCGCGATCCGCCGGGACTCGGGCAGGTCGCCGGCGGCGATCGCGTCCTCGGACGCGGTGAGCAGCCGGTTCACGAAGCCGTCGGTGTCCTCGGGCGGGGTGTGCTCGGCGGCGAGGCGGCCGAGCCGGCACGCCTCCGCGGGGGCGCCGCGCCGCCGCGCCGCGACGGCCGCCTCGTCCAGGGTCGCGGCCAGCTCGGCGTCCGGGCCGGGGGCGATGAGCGCGCGGTGCCGGGCGCGCTCCACCGGGTCGGTGACCGCACCGGCGAGCGCCGCGTGCGCCGCGTGCCGCTCCCCCGGGTCCGCCTCGGCGTAGACGACGGCGGCCAGCAGCGGATGGGTGAACCGGACGACCTCGCCCGACCCGATCTCGACGATCCCGTCCCGGACGGCGGCGGCGACGTCCTCGTCCGCGCCGTCGCGCCCGGCGGCGCGCAGCAGCCGCAGCGTCGGACGGGCGGCGGCGGTCGCGGTCAGCAGCGTCCGGCGGGCGTCCTCCGACAGCGTGCCGAGGCGGTCGAGCATGAGGTCGCGCAGGCTGTCGGGGAGCGGGAGCTCGTCGTCGGTCGACTCCGGCGGCGACTCGGCCAGCGCGCGCCCGAGCTCCAGGGCGAAGAACGGGTTGCCGCCGCTGACCTCGTGCACGCGCGCCACCACCGGACGCGGCCAGCGGTCGCCGAGCAGCTGCGACACCTCGGTCACGGTCAGGCCCGGCACGTTCAGCGCGTGCACCGGCCCCGGGCAGAAGCCCGCGTCGTACCGTCCGCGCGGATCGGTCCGGACGGCCACGAGCGCGCGCAGCGGCAGCCCGGCCGCGCGGCGCGCCACGAACGCCAACAGCTCGGCGCTCGGGCCGTCCAGCCACTGCGCGTCGTCGATCACCAGCAGCACCGGCGACCGCGCGCACAGCACCCGGAACAGGTCGAGGACGGCCAGCCGCAGCGGCAGCGGGCCGCGCTCGGGCGGCGGGTCGCCGCCGCGCAGCAGCGCCGACCGCAGCACCGCCCGCTGGTGCCCCGGCAGCAGGTCGAGCACGTCGTCGCCGGTCGTGGACAGCAGGTCGATCAGGCCGAGGAACGGGAGCTGGCTCTCGGACTCGGCGGGCGCGCAGCGCAGCACCGTGTGCCCGGCGTAGCCCTCGGCGAGCCGCTCCAGCAGCGTCGACTTCCCGATGCCGGGCGGGCCGGTCAGCACGACCGTGCCGCCGCGCCGGTCCAGGTGCTCGCGGGCCTCGCCGAGCAGCCCCGCCATGCCGACGATGCCGGCCGCGCGGCGGGCCCGGCCCGGGGTCATCGGTTCCACGATGACGAGCGCCTCGGTCGCCGCCCGTTCGGCGTCCTCGGCGTATCCCCCGGTTGGCCCTGCCGCACGTTCCATCTGGGCGGGTCCTCCGGTTGCTCATGGCCAGGCACGAGTTCCGCGCCGGAAACTACTCCTCCCGCCGACCATGGTCAACGGACGAGTCAGCGGGGCTGCGGCGTTCCGGCGGCCGAACCGCGGGCGGTGTCGATTGGTGGATATCGTGCCGCAAACGCGGCTTGATCACCTCATCGGGGGTCGGATGCGTCGAACACGGTCGGATCGGCCGAGCCTTCCGGCGCCGCCCGCACCCCGCCGGGGCGGCACCCGGCGGGGCCGTCGCACGCTCACGGCAACAGCCTAGGTAGGGCGCGCTCCGGCGCGGCCGGGGCGTCCGCTTCCGGCCGTTCCGCCCTGCGCCGTCCTTACTCTCCGGTGTCTCCCGGCGACATCCGGGTAGGGCCGTCAAGGGGTAATCGTGACGGTGGACGCGTCGGCGCGTCCGCTCGGCAACGGGCGTGCGGCGGACGGAAACGGACTGCGGGCGGTGGCGCGGCGGCACGGGCCGTTCGCGCTGCTGCTGGTCGCGGCGGCCGTGGCGCGGTTGGTCGCCATGGCCGGGTACCCGTCGGTGCTGTGGTTCGGCGACTCGGGCACCTACCTGCGCGACGCGCTGGACCCGGTGCCGTCCGTCCTGCGGCCGAGCGGTTACCCGCTCCTGCTGTGGGCGCTGCGACCGCTGCACGACCTCGGCGCGGTCGCGTTCGCGCAGCACCTCTTCGGGCTGGCGATCGGCGTCCTGCTCTATCTGGCCGCCTACCGGACGGCGCGCCCGGCCTGGCCGGACCGCGCCGTCCTGCCCGGCCTGCTCGGCTGCCTGGCCGCCGCCGTGCCGCTGCTGGACGCGTACCAGATCGAGCTGGAGCACATCGTCCTGTCGGACGCGCTGTTCGAGTTACTCCTGGTCGCAGCGGTCGTCGCGCTGCTGTGGCGCGCCACCCCGCCCTGGACGCTCGCGCTGGTCTCCGGGCTGCTCTTCGGCGCGGCTGCGGTCACCCGGACGGTCGGACTCCCCCTGGTCGCGGTCGCCCTGCTCGTCCTGCTCGTGCGCCGGGCGGGATGGCGTCCCGCCGGGGCCCTGGCCGTCGCCTTCGCCATCGTGCTCGGCTCGTACGCCGCCTGGTACCGCGCCGAGAACGGGCACTGGGGCCTCACCGACACCGGCGGCCTGTTCCTCTTCGGACGCGTCGCCGCCTTCGCCGACTGCGACAGGATCCGCCCGCCCGCCGACGAGCGCGTGTTCTGCCGCGACTGGACGCACGACACCCCCGGCATGGACGCCGCGTTCGCGGCCATGTGGGGCGTCCACGCTCCCTTCCGGACGTTCTCCACCGGCATCGCCGACCGGAAGGGCAACGAGCTCGCGGGTGACTTCGCCAAGCGGGCCGTCCTCGCCCAGCCTCTCGACTACCTCCGGACGGTCGCGGTGGACAGCGTGCGCGGGTTCGCGCCGCATCGCACGAACCGCCCGACCGCCCGGACGGTCGCCGAGTACCGGTTCGCGGCCCGCTACGAGCGGCCCGTCACGGCCGAGAAGGCGTCCGAACGGTACGGCGGCGCGACCGCCCGTCCGCGCGTGGTCGAGCCGTTCGCGGGATGGATCCGCGACTACCAGCGGCTGGTCTTCCTGCGCGGGCCGCTGCTGGCGCTGATCCTGCTGGCCGGTCTGGCCGGGATCGTCCGGCGGTGGCGGAGCCCGGCGCTGCTGCCGCTGCTGACCGGCGCCGCGCTGATCGTCCTGCCGGCCGCCACCGCCGACTTCGACTACCGCTACCTGCTTCCCGCGGTCCCGATGCTGTGCCTCGCCGCCGTCCTCGCCTGGATCCGGAAGCGGGACCGGCCCGGCACGGACCGATCTTGAATCCGGATGGCCGACTCTTTGCGGGAAGCGCGCCTTAGGCGGGGCCGCCCCGGGCAGTGATCACGGACGTCGGCACTCGGACGCGGCGATGGGGCGGCCATGGGATCCCTCGAACTCACGCACGGAGCGGTGCTCGACGGGCTGTGCGCCGCGAGCCCGGTCCTCGCCCTCACCGTCCTCGCGGTGGCGGCCGTCGCTCGCGGGCTGATCCTCGCGCCGGTGAGCCGGCGCGCCTTCGCCGCCGCGCTCGCGGCGGGCGTGCTGACGAGCGTCGGCGTGGGGATGCTGCTCGGTGTCGTCCTCGTCTGGAGCGGCTCTCGCAACCGGCGAGGCGCGGGCGAATCGCTGGCCGCGCTGATGCTGGGCGCGCTCGGCGGCGCGGGCGTCTGCCTCGGTTACTGCCTGGTCGCCCCGGCGCTGGTCGTGTGGCCCGCCGACGCGACGTTCGGACGCCTGCTGATGAGATTCCTGAGCGTCGTCCTCGCGCTGAGCGTCGCCGGGGCCGCCTCCGCGCTCCTCGGACGGCGCCTCTCCTCATGGACGCAGCCGTTCCTGACGCTGATCGGATGGCTGCTGCTCGTCCTCGCCCTCGGGGACGCGGCGACGATCTCGCTGCTCGTCGCGGGAGCGGTCGGCGTCCTGGCGGCGGGCGGGACGGCGCGGGCGAGGTACCAGCGGGCCTGCCGCGCCACGCTCGAACGCTGGGTCGCGGACGCCGTGATCGGCAAGGACGACCACCGGCTGCTGCTCCATCCCCGCAGGAGGCGGGAGGCCGAGGCCCGGACGGCCGGCCTCCAGGCGCGGACCCTCGTCCGCGAACGCCATCGCGCGTGCCTCGAACGGCTCTCGGCGGAACTGTCCGCGAACCCGTCCCGCTGACCGGGGCGGACGGCGGGACGCACCCATCGGAAAAGGGAGAAGGCGGTCGGGCGGCGAGCGCCGCGACCGCCTTCGTGCCGCCGGTCAGTTCAGGAACCGGAGGCTGTACCCGACCGGTGGCGCGCCGTTGTCGCCGGAGTACGGGTTCAGGTAGACGCTCGGGCCCCGGCACTGCGTCCCCGCGAACACCTGGACGGTCGTGTCGGTGAAGTTGCCGAAGTTCGTGCCGGTGCCCTCCAGGCTGAGGCACTCACCGTCCTGGGCGTTGGTCAGCACCCTCGGCACGCCGTCGACGCGGTAGAAGAACTGGCCGACCGAAGCCGAGGCCACCCCCGTGGTGCCCGCCACGGCGGCCGCCGCGCAACCGAGCGCGACGGCCCCCTTCACGAACGCGAGTTTGCCCTTCACGAGCATGAAATCCCCTTCCGATCAGGCGGAACGCTGCCGCCCGGGATGTTTGGGCGGCTCGAAGTGAAACCCGAGCCATGAACGTTCCTGATCGGAAATGTCCCTGGACATACACCGCTGGGCGCGATGGGTTGGTCACTAGTGCGTCAAGCGGGCGAAAACCACGAAACGCTGGCGGTCCGAACCGCGCGGGTGGCACGTCACGAGCGTCGCCCACGCGCCGGTCGCCCGCCGGCCCGGTTCCATCGGCACCGGCGCGAGCACGCTGAGGTCGTTCGGCTCGGTGATCCGCGTCCCGGTGACCCGGTAGGTGTACCGGGTCCGTCCCACGACCAGGATCACCGCGTCGCCCGCCCGCATCCGCTCCAGCTCGCTGAACGGGGCCGCGCCGGACGTCCGGTGGCCGAGGAACACCGCGTTGCCGACCTGGCCGGGGTCCGCGGTGCCCGGATAGTGCCCGACGCCATGCCAGAGGTCGGACTCGGACACGCCCTCGCCGACCGGGTCGTCCACGTGCAGCTTCGGAATGATCAGTTCGACCCGGGACGGATCGGCCGCGGCGGGACGGGACGCGCGCGCCTCCCGCGCCGATCCCGGGACGCCGCGGTCCGGCGCGGCGTGGACGGGCCCGGTCGCGCCCGCCCATCCGATGGCGCCGGTCATCGCTCCGGCGAGAAGCCGTCTGAAACGCACTACTCCTCCTTGGTGATACCGCCTTGGTGATGCCGCTTCGGTGACGCCGCTTCGGTGACGCCGCCTTGGTGATGCCGCTTCGGTGACGCCGCCTTGGTGATGCCGCCTCCCGGCGGGACCGCCGTCCCCGGCGGGACGCCGCCACACGCGACAGCGCACCGCCGGGTTCCGGGCGCCGGGAGGACCGGGGCCGGGCGGCGGTGCGCTGACCGGTGACTGGTGAGGTGGCCGGGCGGCCGCTCGGACGCCCGGCCGGTCGCTATCCGCCGAGGAACGGAAGCCGGTGGCCGGCGACGCTGATCGGCATGCCCTTCAGCAGCGACGGCTGCGGGCCGGGGGGCGCGTCCGGCCCGGGAACCGGGATGCCGAGCTTGCGGACGACGTTGCGCAGGGCGCGCGCGACCGGCGGCATCTGCCTGGCCGACGCCGGCTTCTTGCCCGCCGCGAGCTGCTCGACCTTCAGCGGCTGCTTGCCCGGCGCGGGCCGGCCGCCCGCCTCCGGCGGCCGGGCCGACGAGGACTGCTGGGCCGACATCGGCTGGGCGGCCGACGGCTGCGGTCCGGCGACGCGCCGGGTCGAGGGCAGCGGCGCCACCCGGTGGCCCCCGAGCTGGAAGTTGCGCACCGACGCCGAGCCGAAGCAGTGGCCGTTGGCGGCCCCGAGCAGGGCGCCCGCGTTGCCGCAGAGGTTGACCGGCACGCTGACCGGGAGGTACGCCTGGTTGCCGCCGAGGACGCTGTACTTGCCCGAGGTCTTCAGCGCCGCGTCGCCGCCGCGCGAGCCGTCCGGGTAACCGGCGCGGTGACCGGCGACGATGTTGTCGACGCTCGCCGAGCCGCGGCAGAGCGCGTTGGTGACCGCGGCGACGGCGATGTCGTTCCCGCAGATGTTCAGCGGCGCCGAGATCGGCGCGTAGAGCTGGTTGCCGCCGCCCACCGAGCCCTCCCCGGACGTCTGCACGCCGTCGCGGGAGTCGCCGGGCTGGAAGTTGAGGACGTGCGCGCCGTCGACCGACTTGGCGTTGGCGACGCCGAGGACGCCGAGGGCGTTGCCGCTGAAGTTCACCGGCACCGAGATCGGCGCGTAGAGCTGGTTGCCGCCCAGCACGCTGTAGTCGCCGTTGGTCGTCTCGGCGAGGGCGGCGCCGGTGGGCAGTCCCGCTCCCACGGCCGCCAGGCCGGCCGCGACGAGCGCGGCGCGGCTCACGTTCTTGGCCCAGTTGCGCATTTGTGCTCCTTTGGAATGTCTGCTCGAACGCGTCGTCCATGCCCGGCTGATGGCGGGTCCCGGGCGGCCATGGCCGACCGTCGCAAGATCGAGTTCGAATGGCCGGTGCGGCGGCGGACTCGGCTGTGGCATGCGCTGATGACAGCGCCTTTCGAGGGTCCGCAGCGAGTGGAGTCACGCTTTCGCACTTCTCGTTCGGCGCCCGAGAACCGTAGCACCGGAACTCGGCACCGCGAGAGGACCAGCATGTCATTCGGAGTGTCAGACCGACCGGCAACGCGCCGTATGGCCGGAACCGACCGCAGTGCCTTACAGAGCACCACCGCCCGGCTTAACCTCCCGAACCTCGCGACCCATCCACTATCCGCCGATAAAGCCGGGCCGGCCCTTCTTGAATTCGAGCTAGCGCGAGCAACACGCGAAGTTAGCCGACCGTCCGGAGCGCCGTCCGCACAGCGGTGCCCGCTTTTGCCGAACGGCGATACTCGGGCGCCGCGGTCGAAGAGAACTCCCGTTACCGGCAAGGACTCGGTAAAGCGCGTTTGTTACACGTGCCGCCGGGCGAAGTTGTGGGATGCGATGAACGGGACGCCGCGGGCGCGGTTGGCGCCGTCGGCGACGAGACAAGTGAATTGGAGTACTCATGCGCAAGCGACTGGCCGCTGCGACCCTCCTCAGCGGCGTGGGGTTCACGAGTCTCCTGGCCACGCCGGCCATGGCCGGCAACGGCAGGGACAACGACAACACGGGGAACATCCAGATCGTCGGCATCCAGACCTGCCGTGGAATCGACATCGCCGGCATCGGCGCGGCCATCCACAACATCCTGGGCATCAGCGACGAATCGGGGGACTGCGTCAACGGCTCGGTCGACCACTGACTCCGGTCGGCCACCGCTAGCGGTCCGGGGTGCGGGCGGGCCGCCGGGTCCGGTCCGCACCCCGTCGCGCCGCGTCGCACACCGCGTCGCGCCCCGTCGTACCCGTCGCCCCGCGTCGCCCGCGTCGCGCCGCGTCGCGCGATGTCGCCCGACGTCACGCGCCCCGGTTCCCGCCCTCGGGCCCGGCCCCCGCGTCCCACACCCCCTCCCCCCGGCCATCCGACCGCTCGCTGTTGGGGAGGTGTCGCGACCATGGCGGAGCCGTCCGGCCCAACCGAACCCCCGGACGGACCCGACCCGTTCGGGACGCGCCTCTACGCGATCGGCGAGGGCGTGCTCGGCGGGCTCCTGCTCGCGCTGCTCGCCCTCGCCCTCTGGTACCTCGCCCCGGTCGCTCCCCCGACCGCGGCCGAACGCTGGCTCGTCGTGACCGCCTCCGTCACGGTCAGCGGAGCCGTCACCGGCGCTCTGCGCCCGCGCCGCGAGCCGGGCGACGAAACCGGCACCTCCGGGACCCCGCCCGACTGAACCCCGGCCGCGATTCCGCGCCCCGGCCCCATTTCCCGGAACGCCACTCCTGCTCGGAGCCGCTCGCATACGATGCGAGGGCACGTGCAGGACCCACAGGGGGGTGGGTGTCACGCGGAACAGTGCGATCGAAAGGTCCGCCGCCGCCGGAGCAGATTCGGCATAACCGGCGGACGGCATAGAACACCGAGAACGGACCGAGGCGCCGTCCCGCTCTTTTCCCAGGGACGCTTGCAGCCGCTTCTCCCGGTCCCGTACTCCGAGAACGAGTTCCCGATATCACCGCCGGCGCCCGGCGCCGCCCTCGGCCGTGCGGAGTTCCGTCCGGCCGATCCCGGCCGCCTTTCCAGGCGGTCCGCACGCGCGCGCCGTGACGACCACCGGCGAGCGCGCCACGAGGGACGGCCGAGAACGGCCGAGTTCGCGAGAACGACAGGGGGGTTCGATCCATGTCCTGGATTTCCGACCGGAGATTCCGGCGGCCTTTGGAACGTCCAGTCGAGACCGATGTGCGCGGGATACCGGCGCACGCACGGCTCCGTTCCTGGTTCCTTCCTCCGGAGCCGCGCGGCGCGTTCACACCGGACCATCCCGGTGCGCGAACGGCCGCCGACGCCTCCGCGCCACTACGGCTCCGCGCGGAACCGGACGGTGACGACCCCGCCGATCGGCGCGGCGCGCGGCACCTCGAAGAGCTCCAGGTGGTCATCCTGAAGTTGTCCGGGCTCCGGTGCAGCCTGCAAGTCCCGGACGACGGGCCGCCGTTCCTCAGCGTCTGCCGCCCCGAGGCCGTCCGGACGCGGCAGGTGGTCTGGTGCGAGCCCGCGTCCGCCGGGCCGTCCGGCACCGGGGACGCCGACGGCGCCGCGGGCTGCTGCTCCCCTTCCTCCGCGGGCACCTCGTGCGTGTTCGCCTGGAGGCTCGGGCCGATCGGTCCCGTCCACGAGCTGTTCGAGGCCGCGATCGTCGTCATCAACACCATGGCGTCCGCGGAGGGACGGGCCCGGGGCGACTGAGCCTCCGGAGGGCCGAAGGGACCCCCGGGCGACCGGCGCGTTCGGCACCGTTCGACGGCGCTCGACGCCGTTCGACGAGCGAACGGGACCGTTCGACGGGCGAGCGGCGCCGTTCGGCGTGCGAAATACACCGTTCATGGCCGGACGCACCTAGCAGCGCGGATACATATCCCTGGCTTCGGCCGCCGCCTCCGGCGACGTTCGGACGTGGCGGCCACCGGTCAGGCCAGTATCGGTGTGCGGCGCGCGCGGCTCCTCCAGGGACGGCGCGACCGCATGCAAGCGCCTGTCGTTCGACTCTCCCGCGGAGGCCGAGTGAGCTCGCTGGACCCCTACTGCCCGGACTGCGGCGCCGGGATCGCCCGGCCGCACGGCGACGGCTGCGCGATCGCGCGCTGCCTCTACGACGGCGGGCGACGGCTCACCTGCGCGGGCCACCACCGGACCGACCTGGACCTCGACCACGCCTGCGGCCGGGACCGCTGGACGGGGCAGTGGCCGGGCGAGGCCGAGGCGGAGGAGTTCGGCTGGTGGACGCGCTGGGACGGCCCCGGCCCCGAGCAGGGCTGGGACCACCGGGGACGCGGCTGGGTGCAGGTGCCCGCCGGCACCCCCGGCGCCGTCCCCGACCTCGACCGCCTGAAGACCGACGCCGAGTGGGACCGCGCGGCGAGGAGATGGGTGAAACGCTGACCCGCGCCCCCGCGCCCCCGCGCCCCCGCGCCTCCGCGTACCCGCCTACCCGGCCCCGCGTACCCGCGTCCGGCCAGGTCAGACGGTCAGACGGTCAGCGCCGGTCCTGGCCGAGGCGGCGCGCGATGCGGCGGGCGCAGAAGTCGGCTCCGTGGACGAAGCGCATCACGGGGCCGAAGCTCGCGGCGGCCGCGAGGCCGGTGAAGTACAGGCCCGGCACGGACGAGCCGAAGGCGGAGTCCAGCTTCGGCGAGCGGCCGGTGCGCGCGATCTCGCGGCGGATCTCCGGCGAGAGGATCTGGACGCGATCGACGTCCGGGGTGAAGCCGGTCGCCGCGAGCACGTGGTCCACCGTGAGGACGCGCAGGTCGCCGGAGCGGTCGGCGGTGGTGAGGGTCACCCGGTCGCCGGTGGCGTCCGCGCCGGAGAGCCGCTGGCCCGTCCGGACCGCGATGCCCGTCGCGAACCGGTCGCGCAGCCACCACGCCCCGGCGGGGCCGAGGGTGTTCCGCACGATCCGGGCGCGGACGCGGTCGGGAAGCAGCCGCGTCATCTCCGGACGCTCGGACCAGACCCACGTGCGGTAGCCGCGTCCGAGACCCGACTGCGGGCCGCGCAGCAGCCGCGCGGCGGGCGACGAGCCGTCGGACGGCGCCGCGTTCCACTTCAGCGCGGGCGTGCGGGTGATGAGGACCGGTTCGGCGCCCTGCTCGGCGAGCAGCACCGCGGTCTCCAGCGCGGACTGGCCCGCGCCGACCACCGCGACCCGCGCGCCCTTGAACACCGACAGGTCGCGGTACTCGCTGCTGTGGCCGCACAGCGCGCCGGGCAGGTGCCGCAGCTCGGCGGGCAGGTCGGCGAACACGCCCATCCCGATACCGAGGACGACGTTCGGCGTGGAGATCGTCTCGCCGGTCTCCAGGGCGACCTCGAACCGGCCGTCCGCGCGCTCGACGGACGTCACGGTGGCCGGCTCGGCGGGCAGCCCGGCCTCGCGGGTGAACCACTCGCCGTAGGAGGCGAACGTGTCGACCGGGATGGGCCGCCCGGCGCGCCAGCCCGGCCGGTAGTCGAGGAAGGACGTCCCGTCCGCGGGCGAGCTGAGGCTGGACGCGAACGGCTCGGACTTCAGGAACATCCCGGCGGGCATGTGGTGGTTCCAGAAGTGCATGGGCGTGCCGATGATCCGGCAGTCCAGCCCCGCGCCCCGGAGGTGCGCCGCCGCCGAGAGACCGTAGGGACCGGCACCGACGACGACGGCGTCCGCGAGGGAGGTGGGCATGGGCTGTGCTCCGTTCACTGGTTGACGTCGACGGCCGGCGGCGCGGACGCCGGCGCGGGCGCGGCGGCGGGGACGCGGGCGAGGCGCCGTCCGAGGCCGGCCGGGATCGGGACGCGCCGGGCCGCCTTGCCCGCCACGACGCGCAGGCTCTGCCGGACGAGCGTCGCCATCGGCGCGAGGTCGTCGGCCGCGAGCCAGGCCAGCTCGCCCTCGCGCAGCGCGGCGAGCCCGTGGGCCGGCGCCGCCGCCATCAGCGGCAGGTAGTGGTTCTCGACGAGGATCCTGCGGCCGAACACCGGCTCCGGGCGCGGCACGCGCCGTCCGGAGGACAGCAGGTGCATCACCCGGACGAGGTCGGTGCCGCGGCGGTCGGTGAACAGGCGGAACTGCGCGCCGAGCCGCGGGTTGTAGTCGAGCAGGCTGTAGGCGTCGGCCCGCTGGTCGTACCGGAAGTCGAGGTCGGCGGGCCCGCAGTAGCGGAGCCGTTTCGCGAGCGCGCGGACGTGCCGTTCCAGCCGGTCGTTGCGGAGCCATTCGCCGACGACCGTCGCGCCGTTCCGGCGCGGATAGGCGAGCCGCTTCTTGCCCGCGCCGCCGAAGACGAGGTCCGAGTTCCGGTCGAAATATCCCTGGAAGAACCAGTCGTGCCCGGTGTCGCCGACGATTCTCTGGAAGATGAGGGGCCCGGCGGCGCGGTGGTCGCGGGCGAAGGAAAGGAAGAGCAGGCCGCGCGCCT
Source organism: Actinomadura gamaensis (assembly GCF_042652125.1). Classification (NCBI taxonomy): domain Bacteria; kingdom Bacillati; phylum Actinomycetota; class Actinomycetes; order Streptosporangiales; family Thermomonosporaceae; genus Actinomadura; species Actinomadura gamaensis. The sequence goes on from NZ_JBHSIT010000007.1 coordinate 155,005, forward strand.
GCCGGTAGTCGCCCACCAGGGTGGTGCTCCGGGTTCCGGGTGGGAGCAGCCAGGGCCGCGCGAACTTGGCGATGAGCGGATATCCCAGCGCGGCGAGGTCGGACGCCGCCACGTCCGGCACGTCCGGTACCAGGCTCGCGGGGACGGGAATTCCGGCTCGCAGGCACGATTCGAGCAGAAGTGACTTGTCCGCGAATTCACCGGGAGAGGGACTCATACCGGGTAGTCGGAAATGGCCCTCCAGCGCCGGGCGGTGCTCGGCCGAGAAGAGCGCGGCGGCGTCGTCCAGCGGGACGAGCAGCGCCGGCCGGCCGATGCGGTCGGCAGTCCGGCCCAGGTGTTCCAGCAGCGCCGGGGCGTCGGACGGGCGCGGGCCCAGGGCATGCGGGCGGCGCAGGTAGCGGGACCGGCTCGCCGGGCTGGCCGGCCCCTCCAGCAGGGCGTGCACCTCGATCCCGGCGCGTCCGAGCGAGCGGACGGCGGCGAGCGTGCCGTGGTGCAGCGGGTAGTGGTTGGTGCGGAAGAGAAGGACCGGGAGCGTGGTGTCGAATTCGGGCCCGGATCCGCAGTCGAGAAGCGTGAGCCGTTTTGCCGCTTCCGCCAAGATTCACCCCAAATCGAGGTTGGTAAAGAGTTCTCAATTCGGCGGGACCCGCGGTTCGCCGGGCAAAGATGCCGGGCATATTCTATGCATGAGATTCCCCCCTGGGCGCACCGGTGTCAGGCGTTTTATTCCGCCCATACCCACTTCTCCGAAGACTTGGGGTGCGATCTCACTCGCGGCGGTGACCGTTTTCCTCATGCTTGGCGTCGGCTCGCCTTTCCGCGGGTCCACGCAATCCGCCGGCCAAGCCGAGCACGCGGTTCCGCTCGGCGCGTTCCTCGGGTCGGGCGACGACGGGGTGCGGCAGGTCCCCGATTTCGAGCGGTGGCTCGGCTCGCCGGTGGACGTCGGCCACACCTACCTTCCCGGAAACCGGTGGGAGGACATCGAGGGCGCGCCCGAGGTCCTGCGGCCGTGGCTCGGCTGGAAGCGCGCCAATCCCGGCAAGCTCCTGGTCCTGAACGTCCCGATGCTGCCGCGGAACGAGGCGCGGCTGAGCGACGGCGCCGTGTCCGCGCAGCTGTCGATCGGCGCGACCGGCGCCTACGACGGGCACTTCCACGAGCTCGCCGCCCGGATGGTGAGCGGCGGCGGCGCCGACGCCGTCATCGTCCCCGGCTGGGAGATGAACGGCGAGACCTACACCAGCCGGTGCGCCCCGAACCCCGACCGGTGGCGCGTGTACTGGCGGCGGATCGTCGCGGTGATGCGCTCGGTGCCGGGGGCCCGCTTCCGGTTCGACTTCACGGCCAGCCGCGGCCGGGACGTCATCCCCTGGACGCGCTGCTACCCCGGCGACGACGTCGTCGACATCCTCGGCTCGGACAACTACGACCAGCCCGAGGGCGCCGACTTCCAGGACTTCGTCAACGAGCCCTACGGCCTGGCCGACCAGGCGAGCTTCGGCGCGGCGCACGGCAAGCCCCTGTCGTTCCCCGAGTGGGGCCTGTTCCGAAACTCCGACGACCCCGCCTTCGTGGCCGGGATGTACCACTGGATCTCGACGCACCGGGTCGTCTACCAGACCGTCACCGACTACTGCCCGCACGGCGTCTGGGGCTGCCGCCGGAATCCCAGCTCGTCCGCCGTGTACCGGAAGCTGTTCGGCGGACGCGGCCTGCCCGCCCCGCCGTCCACGCCGCCGGCCACACCGCCGTCCACGCCGCCGTCCACGCCGCCTGCGACGCCACCGGCCACCCCGCCGGCGACGGCGCCGACACCGCCGCCGGGCTCGCAGGTCCCGACGAAGCCGGGGCTGATCCCGCCGATACCGACCATTCCGCCGATACCGACCATTTCGCCGGTGCCGCCCATCCCGCACGTGCCGAACATCCCGCACGTGCACGTCCCGCCTGGAACGCTCCCGGCGCCGCAACCGACCGCTCCTCCGCGCGCGACCGCTCCTCCGCCGGCGGCTGTGACGCCGCCCGCGTCCACGGTCCCGGCGACGCCGCCCGCGGCCCCGGCCACACCGTCACCGACGCCGACGACTGCACCCGTGCCGTCCGGGACGGCCGACTCCTCATCGACGGCCCAGATCCCGAAGTCGTCGGAAGCGACTGCTGCGGCACCGCCGATGACACCGCCTCCGGGGCCGTCCACGCAGTCGCCCTTGCCGACGCAACCCACGCCCGCGGCGGCGGCAACGCCCGCGCCGGTCGTGCCACCCGCGCCGAACGCGCCATCCGCGTCACCGGCGCCGAACGCGCAGTGTCCGGAGCGTCCTACCGTGATGGTTCAAGTGAGCCCGGTCGCGCCGCGCGCGACCACCCCTCCGCCTGCGCTGTCCGCGCCGACGGCGGCGGTCGCGTCGTCTTCGGCCGAGCCCACGCCGTCACCGACGGCCCTCGCGCCGCCGACGCCGCCCGGGCAGGCCGTGGTCGGCGCGTCCGCCTACATCGCCCAGCCGTCGAAGCCGCTCGCGGTCGGCGGAACGTCCACGCAGCGAGCGCGCGGCTGCTCCTAGGTGACCGGGACGGGGCTCTCCAGCGCGGGGGCCCCGGCGGTCCCCATCGCGACGGCGAGCGTGAGCGCGCAGAGGCGCCGCTGCGTCTCGGCCATGTCGAAGTCGCGGACGCGCACGCCCGCCGCCTTCTCCTCGGACGCGACGAGATCGGAGTCCCGGAGGCGAAGCGCGAGCGCTCGCGCCAGCTCGTCCGCGTCCTCGCACGGCACCAGGGCCCCCACCTCGGACGTGACGACCTCGACCAGCCCGGGAATCCGCGACGCGACGACGGAGCGTCCGACCGCGAGGGCCTCCAGCGCGACCAGCGGCAGCCCCTCCCAGCGGGACGGCACGGCGACCACGTGCGCCGCCGCGAGCCAGTCGCGCGGGTCCGCGACCTCGGCGACGAAGCGCACGCGTTCCCCGCCTCGCTGCCGCAGTCCGTCCAGGGCGTCGCCCGATCCGACGAGCGCGAGTTCGGCGTCCGGGCAGGCCGCCGCGACCCGCTCCCACGCGTCCAGCAGGACGTCCTGGCCCTTCTGCCTGGTCACGCGCCCTACGCACACCACCAGCGGCGCGCCGGGGGGAAGGCCCAGCCGGTCCCGGGCCTGCCTGCGGTCCTGCTCGTCGGCGGATCGGAAGCGGCTGAGGTCGACGCCGTTCCGGATCGTCCACATCCGTTCCCGAATGCCCTTTTCGAGTCCCTGGTGACGCTCGCCCTCCCCCACGCACACGATCGCGTCGGCGCGGCGCGCGGCCCACCGTTCCCACCACGCGCTCGCGCGCGCGTACGTCCCGCTGCCGGTCAGCCACGACCACCCGTGCGGCTGGAACAGGACGGGGCGTCCCCTGGCGACGCCGGGCAGCCGTCCCGCGAGCCCCGCCTTCGACGAGTGCAGGTGGACCACGTCCGGACGCAGCGAACCGACGATGTGGCGCAGGTCGCGCACCTCGTCCAGCGTGCCGGGACCGGGCGCGCGGGACGCCCGCCACGGCACGACGAGCGCGCCCTGGTCGCCGGCGTCCTGCGGGAGGGTGCCGTCCGGCGGGCAGGCCACCGAGACCTGCCAGCCGCGCCGGCGCTGCGCGGCGACGGTCTGCGCGAGGTAACCCGCGACGCCGCCCGTCGTGGGCTGCGACACGTGCAGCACCCGCAGCGCCCGCCCCTGCGGCCCGAGCCCGGCGGAGGTCTCGCCGGAAGCGAGGTCGTCAGTCATGGGGGCCGGCGGCTCGGGCGGCGCGGGCGCGGGCCGCCCGGCGGATCCGGGTGAGCCGTCCCCGGCCCGCCACCAGGCCCAGGTAGCCCGCCGCCCGCGCGGACCGGCACAGGACGATCCGCTCGTTCTGGACGGGCGTCGGCTGCCACTTGAGCTTGTACTCCTCCTGGCCGCGCAGCAGGCTCAGGGACGGGCGGCCCTGCCCGCAGGCCAGCCGCAGGTCGTTGGTGAGCAGCATCAGCGACACGTCCATGCCGGTGCGCAGGCCCGGTTCCGCGCCGTACAGGTACGCGCCGACCCAGTCGGGGCCGATGACGACCAGGTCGCTCGCGACGAGCAGGCCGCCGCGCCGGTACTCGGTGAGCGCCGCCTGCCCGGACGCGATCATCGAGGCCGCGGCGTCGGTCAGCATCGCGGCGAAGCGCGGCCGGAGGTGCTCGGCGTTGATCCCGCGCCCCTGCCACTGCCGGTGGTGCAGGCGCAGCATCTCGCCGACCGCGCGCCGCGCCTCGTCCGGCGCGATCTGCCGGACGTCCAGCCCGTGCGCCTCGATCTTGCGGAGCCGGGCGCGGAGCTTGCCCGCCGTCCGGCGCGGGAACCGGGCGGTGAACTCCGCCGGTTCGCACGCCGGCAGGCACAGGCAGACCGAGGACGGCTCGCGCCGGCTCGGCGGCGACCAGTGCTCGGCGAGGCGCGCGACCGCGCCGTTCGGCATGACCTCGGGGAAGTCCAGGACGCTCCAGCCCGGCTCGTCCAGCAGCGCCTCGGCGAGCCGCCCGGCCGCCGTCACCGCGTGGCCGGGATCGATCAGCACGTCGGTGTGGTCGCTCTGGGCGGCGGCGAGCGGCGCGAGGACGCGGTGCCCGTAGCGCCGCCGGAGCGTCAGGGGGGCGAGCGCCACGAGCCGGCCGTCCCGCCGGACCGTGACGAGCCGCAGCCGTCCGGGGCCGCCGTAGTGCCGCCACCAGGCCGCGTTCCACGCGAACGACTGGAACGGCGTGGCGCCGCTGCGCTCGTAGAGGTCGTCCCAGTCCTCGCGCAGGACCTCCCAGGCGGAGTCGTCGCGGTGCACGCCGGTGTGCCACCGGGCGGCGTCCGTCCGGAGCGAGGAGGGGTGCGAGGAGGGGTGAAGGCTCACTGCCCGGCCTCCGCGGCGGCCTGCTCAGCACGGTGCCGGCGGCCGGACGGCCGGGCGGTGTCGCCGGTGCGGCGGCGGGTCCCGCGCTGCGGCCACTGCACGCCCGCGAGCGCCGCGAGCGCCGCGAGCAGCCCGCCCGCCGCCGCGCCGACGGCGATGTCCAGCGCGGGCTTGGGGGAGCTGGCGTCCGCCGGGACCAGCGCGTTGCTCATCAGCACGACCCGGACGCCCGTGTCCTGCTGGTGGACGCTGCCGTAGCGCACGAGCGCGGCGGCCGCGGCGTTCGCGAGCGTGGCGGCGCGGTCCGGCCGGGACGCGGAGGCGATCAGCCGGATGAGCGGCGTGTCGGGGGACGTGGAGGTGTGGACGCTGCGCGCCGCCGCGTCCACCGACCTCCCCCACGGCGGCGACGGCGCCCAGGCCAGCGTCTCGGGCAGGCTCGCGAGCCGCCCGTACGCCTGCGCGTAGTTCACCGCGTCCGGACCGGCGCCGGTCCGGTCGGCCGTCACGAGCACGTGCGCGGACGCCTCGTAGGTCGGGGGCGTGGCCAGCCCGTACGCCGTCCCCGCGACCGCGCCGATCGCGATCATGAGCAGCGGCAGCGCGGTGGCGCGCAGCGGGCCGCGCGGGCGGGCGGGCGGGGGTCCGGCGTCGCCGTCCGGGCGGTTCTCGGCCGTCTCGGTGTGCGCGGTGGTCATGGGTGTGCCTCCTCGGGAGTCGTCATGGGGCCGGGGTGGTCGGCCTGGTAGAGCGTGACCAGCCGGGCGACGAGGCCGTCGACCGCGTACGCCCGCGCCGCGCCGGCGCAGGGGCGCGGCCGTTGCGGCCCGTCCCGAAGCTCGCCGATCGCCTCCGCGTAGTCCTCGGCGGTGCCGGGCACGCGCCTGGCCGGCGGGTCGTCGGGAGCGGGCCGTCCGGCCGGGTCGTCGAGCCGGGCCAGGACTTCCGGTCTCTCCAGGTCGTCCAGGGCCGGGCAGGTCGTGTAGAGCGTCGGGAGCCCGTTCGCCAGCGCTTCGAGGACGCTGAGCCCGAAGGTCTCGTGCTCGGAGGGCGAGGCGAACACGTCCATCGCGGAGAGGTGCGCGCCGATGTCCTGCCGCGCGCCCGTGAAGACGATGCGGGCGCTCGCCGGTGACGCCGACGCCCGCGCCTGGAGGTGGGGCGCGTCCGGGCCGTCCCCGACGATCAGCAGCTTGGCCTCGGGCACCTGGGCGACCGCGTCGATCAGGACGTCCATCCGCTTGGTGGAGACGAGGCGTCCGACCGTCCCGACGACGAAGTCCTCCGGGGCGAGGCCCAGCTCGGCCCGGACGCGCTCGCGCGCCTCGGAGCTGAACGCGAACAGGGCGGGGTCCAGGCCGTTCGGGATGGTGACGAGCCGCTGCTCCGGCACGCCCCAGTCCCGCAGCCGCCGCTCGACGGTGGGCGACACCGCGATCGTGGTGTGGCCGAGCCGCTCGGTCGCGCGGTACATCATCCGCACGGGCCAGCTCGTGCTGCGGCCCTCCATGTGGTCGTCGCCGAGGGAGTGCTCGGTGGCGATGATGCGCCGCACGCCCGCGACACGGGCGGCGACCCTGCCGTACAGGCACGCCCGGTACAGATGGGTGTGGACGGCGTCGTACCCGCCGCGCCGGATCAGCGACACCAGCCTCGGCAGGACCGAGAGGTCCCGGTTGTGGGCCATGTTCAGGTCGTGCACGGGGACGCCGAGCGCGCGCAGCTCGCCCGCCAGCGTCGTCGGCCCGGCCAGCACCGCCACCTCGCACTGGACGGGCAGGTGCCGCGCGAGCAGCAGCAACTGGTGCTCCGCGCCGCCGAGGCCGAGCCCGGTGATGAGGTGCAGGACGCGGGTCATGCCAGCCTCCTCTGCCGGAACCGGTGGCGGGCGAACTTGAGCCGCATCCGCAGCGGGTCGTCGCGCTCGCCGACGTAGGTGCGGGCGAGCGCGTGCCGGTCGGCGCCCGAGGTCCAGATGGCGCAGGCGTAGTCGTAGCCCGCCTCCCGGACGGCCGCCGCCTCGCGGGACGTGACATTCCCGTACGGATAGGCGAATCCGGTCACGGGCCGCTGCAAGAGGTCTTCGAGCTGACTGCGGCTCTCCCGGAGCTCCCTGACGAGCTCGCCGTGGCCGACTTCGGGAAGCGACAGGTGCCGGACGCCGTGGGACGCGACCTCCATCCCCCACCCCGCCATCGCGCGGAGCTGCTCGGCGCTCATCAGGCGCTTGCGGGGGCCGTCGTCCCAGGAGTTGGTCCCGCCGATCTCCCCCGTGACCATGAAGACCGTCGCCGTGAAACCCATCCGCGTCAGCACCGGGACGACCTGGCCCGCGAAGTCGGCGTAGCCGTCGTCGAAGGTCAGCCCGACCAGCCGCCGGTGCCGTCCGGCGGCCTTGGCGGCGAGCAGCTCGCCGACGCCGACGCCGCGCAGCCCGTTGGCCTCCAGCCAGCGCATCTGCCGCAGGAACCGGTCGGGCGTGACGGTGATCAGGTGCGGATCCTCGCGGTAGTGGTCCACCGAGTGGTACATCAGCACGGGCGGCATCCGGCCCGGCGCGTCGCCGCGCTGCTCGTCTCCGCGCTGCTCGTCTCCGCGCCGCTCCTCTCCGGGCGGCTCGTCGCCGGGCGGCTCGTCGCCGGGCGGCTCGTCCGCGGCGAGGGCGCCGGGCTCCGCGCTTCCGAGCGGCGGCGATGTGTCCGGCCCGGTCCGGCCCTCGCCGGCGCGGTGCCCTCCCCCGCTCGGCCGCGCCCTGCCGGGAAGCCGGATCCTGGTCGTCCAGACGATGCCCATCAGCCGTTCACCCTTCGCATGGCCGGCAGTGATCCCGCGGGCGGAGCCGACCCGGCCTCGTCCGTTCCGCCCGTTCTGCCTGTTCCGTCCGTTCTGGCCTGCGGCGCGTCCGGGGGCGCCGCCGCGTCCGGGCCCGCCGTCCCGCCGCGCAGGTCCCGGAAGGCGCCGGTCACGAGGGCGGCGACGGCCAGCGCCGCCGCCATGACCGCCAGCAGCACCACGCCGCCCACCAGCAGCCGGACGATCGGGGCCGCGTGCCCGGCCACGAGCCGCGTCGCCCGGTCGGCGGCGAACCCGGCCGCGACGGCGCAGCCCGCGGTCACGAGGAGGCGCCGTCCGAGGAGGCCGAACCGGATGGGCGCGACCTTCCGGCGCACCGTCACGAGCTGCAGGACGGCGGCGACGCTGATCCCGAGGGCGTTGCCCGCCGCCAGCGCCCCGGCCCCGCGGCTCGCGCTGAACAGCGCGGCGACGGTGAACGTCACGGTGAGACCGGCCGCCATCGCGAGCGGCGTCCGCCAGCTCGGCCGGCGTCCCGCCGACAGGGCGCGGACGCTCACCCCGAGCGCGCACTGGGCGAGCAGCCCGAGCGAGTAGACCCGCAGGATCCGCGCCGTGCTCACCGAGTCGGCATGGGTGAACTCGCCGTGCTGGAACATCACGCGCGTGATCAGCGGCGCGAACGTCCACAGGTAGGCGACGGCCGCGATGATCAGCAGCGCGACGACCGTGAGGTCGCCCTCGATCCGCCGCCGCAGCCGTCCGGCGTCGTCGTCCAGGTGGGCGCGGACGAGCCGCGGGAAGGTGACCGTCGCGACCAGCAGCGCCAGCATCATCGGCACCTGCGCGACCTTCTGCGCGTAGTTCAGGTGCGAGATCGTCCCCTCGGGGAGGCTCGACCCGAAGAAACGCTCGACCAGCACCTGCGACTGCCGGACCAGCGTGAACGTCACGACGGGCGCGGCGGCCGCGATCTGCACGTGCCGCGCCTCCACGCGCGCCGCCGCGCGGGCCTGCTCGGTGTGGGGCCGGGCGGCGCGGTCGGGCGCCGCCCCGCGATCCCGCCGGAGCACCCGGACGAACGCCGGGAGCTGCACGAGGACCATGAACAGGCTGCCGCAGGCGACGCCGAGCGCCGCGCTGGTGATCCCCCACGAGTGCGCCAGCGTGAGCAGCATCGCCAGAATGCCGATGTTGTAGGCGAGGTAGATCGCGGCGGGCGGCCCGAACCGGTGGTGCGGGCGCAGGGTCGCGCTCATGAACCCCGTGACGCCGAACGTCAGGACGGTCACCGCCGTGAGCCGCAGGCACGTCACCGCCGACGCCTGGTGGACGCCCGGCGCGGCGATCCGCACCAGCCAGGGGGCCAGCAGCATCACGGTCGCCGACAGCAGCGCCAGCACGAGGACCAGGCGCGGCGCGACCCGGCGCGCCAGCCGCGACACGCCGTTCGGCCGCAGCATCGCGCGGGTCACGACCGGGACCATGATCAGCGCCATGGCGTCCTCGATGAGCAGCGGCGAGACCGTCTCCGGGACCGTCCAGGACACCAGGAACGCGTCCGTGCTGGGACCGGCGCCGAAGTGGTGGGCGAGCAGCAGGTCCCGGACGAACCCCATGCCCGTCCCCGCGCAGACGAGGACCGCCGAGAGCGCGGCGGCGCGTCCGACCGAGAGGACCTCGGACTTGGACGCGGCGTCCCGGGTCCGGACGGCGGGGGTTCCGGTGGTGGTCACCGCGCGCGCTCCGGCCGGTCGGGGACGTCGGCCGTGGCGACGGTCCGGACGGGACCGGCGTGACGGACGGCGAGGCCCAGCACGACGCCGATGAGGACGGTGGTGGGCCCGCCCATGTCGGCGTAGAGGAAGTTCACCGCCGTCGCCGTCAGGACGCCCAGGCAGAGCAGCCAGTGCCCGTCCGCGGGCCGGGCCCGGCGCCACAGCCCGGCGGACACGCCGCCGACGAGGAGCAGGAACGCGCCCGCACCGAGGAGCCCCTGTTCGGAGAGCATCAGCAGGTACTGGTCGTGCGGCGAGAGCAGCGGCTCCCGGACGTAGCCGGTGACCGGGTCGTCGGTGTCGCTGGCCCCGGAGAGCTGCGGCGGCGCGTACGCGTCGCGGAACGCCGGGAAGTTCTTGACGCCCACGCCGGTGACGGGGCGGTCCTGCCACATCGCTTCGGCGGTGTTCCAGAGCGCGTACCGGTCGCCGACCGAGCGGTCCGGGTTCCGGGCGGCGCCGACGATGGACTGCGTGCGCTCCGCGACCGTCCCCGAGCCGATCCCGAACCCGCCGACGAGCACGGTGAGCGCCGCGACGCCGCAGAGGCAGGCGCGCAGGGCCAGCCTGGCGTCGAACCGCAGCAGGACGACCAGGACGCCGGCCGTGACCGCGATCCAGCTCCCCCGGCTCAGCGAGCAGAGCAGCCCCGCGCCGAGGACGGCCGCGACCAGGAGCAGCGCGGCGCGGCGCCGCCGGCCGTCCGCGGTGACCGCGAGCGAGACGGCCATGATGAGCGCGATGCCGCAGACGGTCGCCATCGCCATGACGTCCAGCGCCCCGAACGTCCCGACGGCGCGGACGAGCCGTCCCCCGTACGACGCGCCGTGGCGGGTGGCCGTCTGCCAGATGCCGAACGCGGCCTCGCCGGCGCCGAGCGCGATCATCGCCCCGGCGACGACCGCGACGTCCCGCCGGTCGCGCAGCGAGACGGCGACCGCGAGCGGCACCAGGACGAGGACCTGCGTCTCCCGCACCCAGCCCACCAGGCTCGTGCCGGTGTCGGGCGAGCACATCGTCGAGACGGCCGCCGCGACGACCAGCGCCGCGAGCACGAGCGCGACGGCGACGGGAACGCGCGCACGGGTGCGGGGACGGTCCCGCAGCCACAGCGCTCCGGCGACCGCGACGAGGACGAGACTGGCGGCGTCACCCGTCGAGGCGTGCGTGCCGGAACCGACCGGGCCGTCCCTCAGCGGTGCGGCCACGCTCAGCACGGTCGCCGCGACGAGCCACGAGGGGCGCGGCCCGGGGAGCCGGCGGAGCGTCGAGGTCCGGCCGTGGCGCGGCCCCCGGCCCTGCCTGCGCGGGAGGTGGATCTGCTGCGGGAGGGTGCGGTGGCACGGACGCCGGTCCCGGGCCGCGGCCGGCGACTGCGCGCCCGTCATGCGGAACCGGGTGGATCGTCGGTGGGTACTGGCGGATTCATCGACCGGTCACCGGCCTTCCCGCACGATCACCGACCGGACGGTCATCAGCAGGATCCGGAGATCCGCGGCGAACGACCAGTGATCGATGTAGTAGTTGTCGTAACGGACGCGGTCCTCGATCGAGGTGTCGCCGCGCAGCCCGTTCACCTGGGCCCAGCCGGTCATCCCGACCGGCATCCGGTGCCGCAGCCCGTAGTTCGGGACGGACGAGCTGAACGTGGCGACGAAGTGGGGCCGCTCGGGACGCGGCCCGACGAGGCTCATGTCGCCGCGGATGACGTTCCACAGCTGCGGCAGCTCGTCCAGGGAGGTCTTGCGCAGGAACCGGCCCACCGGCCCCACCAGCCGATGGTGGTCGACCGACCAGCTCGTGTCCCCGTGGTGCTCGGTGCTCGGACGGACCGTCCGGAACTTGACCAGCGTGAACTCGCGGCCGAGGCGTCCGACGCGGCGCTGGCGGAACAGCACGCCGCGTCCGCCCTCGATCCGGACGGCGACCGCGCAGGCCAGCATGAGCCAGCCGAGCGCCATGACCAGCGCGGACGCCACCGCGAAGTCGAACATCCGCTTGGCGCGCTGAGCGGGGGTGACCTGCGCGGCGTCCCGAACGCGGGCGACCGGGACGCCGCCGAGGAACTCGCGGCCCCGCGCCCCGGCGGGCACCACGCCCGGCGTGCTCACGACCGCCCAGACCTCGCCCGAGATCCGGGCGGCGGCGCGGGCGGCGCCGTCCATCCGCACCGGGTCGACGCCCTCGCAGACCACGACGGCCACGCGCGTCCGCGCCCGGCGCAGGGCCCGCGTGAGCTGCGGCCACTCCCCGGCCGCCGCCGCTTGCAGGCCGGGCTCGTCGATCTCGTGCGGGTCGATGCGGGCCGTGACCGCCAGCCCCAGCTCCGGGTTGCGGTCGAGGTGCTCGGCGATCCGGTCGGCCGCGCCCCCGGCCCCGATGACGGCCGTCGCCCTGAGCCGTCCGGGCCTGCGCCGGAACCGCCGCGCGGCGTCGAACACCAGCATGCGCCCGGCGAGGGACAGCAGCGTCGCGGCCAGGACGAACTCCAGCATCCGCAGCGTCGCGAGAGGCAGCGCCGCGGGGCCGGGCGCCAGCAGGACGCGGTTGACGGCGAGGTCGGCCAGCAGCACGCGGGACGCGGTAGGCGCGACTTCGTCGACCAGGCTCGGGCCGCGGCGCGGCCGGTATCCCGCGAGCGCGGCCTGCAACGCCACCAGGAACGTCCCGGTGAGGACGGCCCGTGCGGCGGAGTCACTCCACAGCAGCACCAGCCCGCCGGCGACCGCGAAGTCCAGCACCGCCAGCGACACGCGGTACCCGGTGACGGGCAGCCGCGACACGATCCAGGCGCGCGCCGGGAACCGGCGCCGCGCCGACCGCCGGGCTCCCGGGCCGGCCGCGGGGTCCTGGACGGCCGGCGGGAAAGTCGCGGTCTCCTCGGCCGTGCCGAGGGCGGCAAGCCCCTGAGCTCCCAAATCGACGTCCTTCCCGGGAACAGAAAAGCCAGGCCGTGCGGGCCGTCCGCGGGCGCGCCGGGCACGACGGGCGCGTGCGTGGCCGCGGTGGGCGCGACAAGCGCGTGCGTGGCCGCGGTGAGTGCGGTGGGCGCGGTGAGCGCGGTGAGCGCGGTAGGCGCAGTGGCCGCGCGGACGATGCGGAGAACGCCCGCCGTACCGCCGGCTCCGGACGGGCCGCCGGCTCCGGCAGCGCTGTCGGCTCCGGCAGCGCCGATTCCGGACGGACCGCCGGCTCCGGCCGTACCGGACGGCATTCCGGCGAACCGTCCCGAAAATGCTCGCGCACGAGCCGTACCGACCGTTCGTAGTACGAACAGGTGGCGCGCGGAGAATGCGCGGGAACAGCGTGACGACTGGAAGCCAGGCACACCGTCTTGCCACCTTCGGATATCGGCCGGGAGCGAGACGGCCCGGGCGGCGCGGGCGGCCGGGACACTCGGGACACCCATCCCTCCGGGGGTTCTCTTCGCTCGGGTTCGCGATCTGCTGGCGAGCATCACACGCCGCCCGTGAAGGGCGCGCGCACCGCCACCGCACTTTGTCGAACAGCGTGCGGACGATGGACGAGCGTTGACCGTCCGCGCGGTCGGCGCCCCGGAAAGGGACCCGCGCGGTGGGAGCACGGCCGGAAAAGCGAACGGGCCGCGGGACGAGCCCGCGGCGCCGTTTTTCAAGCGGCTTTCACCGGGCGGTCGTCCGCCCGGTGAAAGCGATCGGGCCGGGGACGCCACGAACTCGCCCCCGGCCCGGAAAGGCCGAGATCAGCGGGAGTTCGAGCCGTTGGCGCAGTCACCGGACTCGTCGTCGAGGCCCAGGATGTTGTGGATCGCCGCGCCGATGATGGCGACGTCGATCGCGCGGCAGGTCTGGACACCCAGGATCTGAGCGTTCTGCGAGTTGCCGTTGCCGGCGCCGTTGTCGTCGTAGTCGGCCATCGCCGGGGACGCGCTCAGCAGCACGCCGCCGGTCGTGAGGGCCAGGAGACCCGTTGCCACCAGTCGCTTCATGCCGAAGCCCTTCTGTACACAGTAGGAGAATCTCGATCGAGCCCCACTCCGGTGAGCGCGGCTCTTGCGACACTCAACAGGCACCGCGCGCCGAGTTCTACCCTCAACGGCCCCCTTAGCGCGTTGATCACTCAGATTTGACGCTCCTATGACACTTCTTCATAACACAAATCTGCTTTTCCTCAGCCAAACCGCATCAACACGCCATCCGGCCGCGGCGCCTTCCGCGTTCGCCGCGACACGCCGTCGAATGCGTGGCCCTTCCCGTCCCGCGCCGCCCGCGCCTTCCGCGGCCCCGAGATGTTTCGCATTTCTTGGCGCACTGCGGGCCTAGCCATGCCATATGTCGGGAATTCCCAGTCACGTTGAAGCACGTCGCCCAAGCGACGGCGCGATCGAGGAGGAGATACATGGGAGCGACAGCACGACGGAGCATCGCCCTGGCGGTCACGGGGCTGGGCCTGGGGGGCCTGACCCTGCTGGCGTCCGGGGCGGCCGAGGCGGCGACGCACACCGCCGTCCCGGCGGCCGGCAGGACGGCGGCCGCGGAGCCCGTCTGCCGCTACACGGTGCACGCGCGGCACGGGGTGCACGTCCGCCTGACACCGCGCGGGAAGATCCTCGGCACCCTGCCGAACGGCAAGATCGTGTTCGCCGACAGGTGCCACTCCGCCCACGGCTGGGCCCAGCTGCACGGCGGCGTCAAGCCCGCGTGGGTGAAGAAGTACGTGGCGCGCTCGTACCTGGCCCGCTACTAGCCACCGCGCGGTTCCCCGGCGCTCCGCTCGGCGCGCTCCGGGCATGACGAGGCGGCGGAGGCGGACCTCGCTCCGTCCCGCCGCCCACCTCTCTCTCCGTCTCCGCCGCTCCTCGACTCCGTCCGTCGCTCCCGGACCGGCGGCCACACCCACGAACGCAAGGAGTTGGTCCCTGATGTCGGCGCGCCGGGAATCGCAACGACTGACCGCGGCGATCGGCACGGGGCTCTGCCTGGCCGCGACGCTGTCCGCGACGGCCCGTCCGGCCGAAGCCCGCACACCCTGCGCCCAGGAGGCCAGGCGGCTCCGGCTCAGCACTCCCCCGCGCGCGAAGGTGAAGCTGGAGTGCGAGGCGCGCGGGAGGCTGAGCGCCGCCTACGGCGTCGCCCGCGCGCGCATCCCGGCCAAGGGTCTCTCGGTCACCGCCTACGTCACGACGACCGGCGGCACAGCCCAGCTCACGCTCTCCCACCGCGCCGACGGACGCGTCATCGCGAGCGACGCCACGGCGCCGTCCGAGCCGTCCCGACGGCGCGCGACCGACGACGCCTGCACCGACGCCACCTACGTGAGCCGGGGTTCCTGGCCGAAGGGCTCGACGGTCCACCTGCAGCAGTACGCGCCGAACTCCACGGCGCTCGACTGGTCCCTGCCGGAGGGCATCCGCAGGGCCTCCCACGCCGTGACGGACTGCGACAAGCGCGGCGTGTTCTCCCCTCCGCCGAACATCAGGGCGTCCATCGACTCCCGGACGCCGAAGCCGCCCGGCATCGACGCCGGCGGCACCTGCGGCGACTCCGACGGCGTGAACACCGTCGGCTTCCTGAACTTCGCGGACCCCGCGTCGCGCCTGCTCGCCATCACCTGCGTGTGGCGGCGCGGCACCCACATCGTCGAGGCCGACATAGCGATGCGCGCCGACGGCGTCGCCTGGTGGATGTCCGAGACCCCGCCCGGCACCCCGAAGACGCCCTGCCCGCCGTCCCACTACGACGCCGTCTCGGTCGCCACCCACGAGTCCCTGCACCTGCTGGGCCTGGCCCACGTCCCGAGCGGCCACGACTCCCTGTCGCTGGCCCCGGTCCTCCCCGCCTGCAACACCGACCCGTCCACCCTCGGCCTCGGCGACTACCGAGGCCTGATCCACCTCTACGGCCCCGCTCCCACCCCCTGACCCCACAAGCGGCAGGGACGCGACCAGCACTTCCGCTACGGCACGAGCCCGCGCTCCCGGACGCGGCCGGTCGGCGGCCCGACGGCTCGGGAGCAGGCACCTCGGGCGGAAGCAACCACCGTCCGCGGCAGTCCTGGAGGTAACCGTCGGGTCGTCGCTCACCCGCCAGCCCTCACGGCTGCGGCGAGGTCGTGAAACGCAACTGGCCTCTGACCTGTCTATGCAGGTCAGAGGCCAGTTGATCTCGTGGAGGTGGCGGGAATCGAACCCGCGTCCTTCGGTGATGAGGCAGGGCTTCTCCGGGTGCAGCCTGCTTGACGTTTTCTCAGCCCCGGCGCTCTCGCAGGCGAGTCGCCGACGGGCTCAGTCGCTGTTGGATGTTCTCTTCCACCCCGCGACCGGGTGGAAGAGTGGAGTCTCCTGATGATGCCGGATCCCGGGGCGGAGACGTACCCGGGCCGGCAGAGTCGCTACTCGCCTCAGGCGGCGAGAGCGAACTCGGACTGCTTCTTGTTGGCAGTTATAGGTTTGCTGTCACAGGATTTACGAGGTCACGACAGCAACCCTCGACCCGCTTCCCCTGTCCCGAACTACCGAAGTCGAGACCGGTCACCCCCATGTTGACTTGTCAAGAAGTCGGACGCCGGGGCGTCCATCACCAGACACTAGTAGGTCAACGCGCCGGATGCCAACGGGATTCCCGGGGGACGGGAAAAAGTGACGCCCCGGTGGGCGGCGAACGTGTCGCGCGCCCACCGGGGCCGACCGGCAGGGTCGGGCCGGTCCGGACGGCAGAGCCTCCCCCGAGACGAGGCTCTGGTCTCATCACGGCGACCGAGTCCCGCAACCCCCCGAGCGGGATCTCAGTCACCCGGGAAGACGCCGGGAAGGCCGCGGGAGGTTGCGTCCACCGCGTCAAGGAATGACAAAAAGCCAGCGACCGATCACTGAGTGTGCCCACGCGGGCCGCTCAGCGGTGGCGGGTGGGGTCCGTGCTCGGGGTGGTCGGGTTGCCCGTGGGCTGGTTCCGGCCCGGCTGGTTCTGGCCGCCGCCGGACGGCTGCCGGGGACCGCCGGTGCCGGGGTTCGTGCCCTGCGGGGGCTTGGTGCTGCTCGGCGGCGACGGCGTGGTGCCGGTGAGGAACGTCGCGGCGATCTTCGCCGCGTTCACCCTGCCCTCGACCGCGATCGCGAACGCCATGTCGTCGCGGAAGCCGACGAACCAGGAGACGGTCTTGGTCTGGCCGCCCTCCTGGTAGTTCACGACCGCGCTCACGCCCGAGACCTGGCCGCCGCTGGTGACGTTGGCGTCCTTCGAGGACCCGGTCTGGACGGCCCGGCGCACCATCCGCTTCAGGTCGCCTGCGGCGATCGGGTTGAGCGGCTGGGCCTGCGCGGACGGCGTGTCCACCGGGTCCTTGGTGATGAACGGCGGCCGCCACAGCCCGGACGACACGGCGGCGGCCGCGGCGGCCATCGCCAGCGGGGACGTCGTGACGCCGCCCTGCCCGGTCGCCACCAGCGCCTTCTGGCCGTCGTTGGACGGCGTCGGGACCGTCCCGCCGTAGGACGGGAAGATGCCGCCCCAGTCCTTGCCGATGCCGAACCGGGCCGCCGACTGGGTCAGCGCCTGCGGCGGGAGCCTGGTGGCGAGCTGCGCCAGCGTCGTGGCGCAGGTCACCGAGAAGTCGCGTTCGAGGGTGCTCGTCCGGGCCGCCTTGCCGGACGGGTTGGACACCGTCTGCCCGCCGACGTTCGCCGTCGCGGGACACTCGGCCTGCGTGTCCTTCGTGACGCCGTTCTGGAGCAGCGCGTCGGCCGTGACGAACGAGAACGCCATGCCGGGCGGGTAGTGCCCCTCCATGGCCATGTCGCGGCCGTGCGTGCGGTGGTTGGCCACCGCCAGCACGTCGCCGGTGCCGGGCCGCACCACGACCAGGGACGCCGGGTACTTGACGTCCGCGAGGGCCTGGTCGGCGCGCGGCTGGATCTTGCGGTCCAGGGTGGTGACGACGGGGGCCGGGTCCTTGCCGGGCCAGGAGTGCAGCGGGGTGACGCTGGAGCCGCTCGCGTCCTGCGCGACGACCTCGATCGACGGGGTGCCCGCGAGCCGGCGCTGAAGCAGGAGCTGGAGCCCGCTGACGCCGATCGTGTCGCCGGGCTGGTAGGGCGCGCCGACCTGCTGCAGCCGGTCGGCGGTGGCCGCGCCGAGCTCGCCGACGACCTCGGGCGCGAACTGCGACTGGATCGGCGCGCTGACGACCTTGAACTGGAGGCCGTCCACCCGCTTCAGCCGCTCGATCAGGGTGTCGCCGCTGGACCGCTGGAGCGTCAGCAGCGGCAGGAACGCCTGCGGCGGCGCGGACTGGACGCGGCCGAGCAGCCGCTCGCCGTCCAGCCGCCGACCGCCCTCGATCTTGGTGGTCTTCACCATCTGGTCGATGGTGGCCTTCGGGTTGCGCAGCTGGCCGGGGACGACGCCGACGAGGTCGGCGGGGACGGCCTTGAGCACCGTCCGGGCGTTCTGGTCCTGGATGGACGCGCGCGCCGGGACCTGCGTGACCACGGCGAGACGCTGGCCCTGGCGCAGCAGCGGATGGATGATCGACGGGTCCCAGCGGATCTTCCAGCCGTCGCCCATCTGGAGCAGGTTCATCGAGCTGGTGTAGGTCCAGGGCTCGCCGTTCTCACCGAGGTCGATCTTGACGGCGAACTGCGCGGTGGCGGTCTTGCCGTTCTTGACGATCTTCGTCATGTCGAGCTTCAGCGAGGCGGCGTCGAGCTGGCTGCGGACCCCGCCGAGCGCCGCGGCGACCTGCGCCCGGTCCGCGCCGGTGGTGTGCCCGGCGGCCGCCGGGTAGTTGCCGACCTCCCAGGCGACCAGGAAGTCCCGGACGGCGGGCATCGCCGACCGCTCGGCGAAGCACGCCGAGGCGGCGCCGCCGACGAGGAGGACGCACGCCCCCGCCGAGATCGTCCGACGCGCCGTGCTGCGGCCTCGGAGGTTCATCGACACCCTTCACCGTCTCCTGAGCCGGGCCGCGACCGCCTTCTGCATCTCGCGGTCGGCCTCGCGCTTGGCGATGGCCTGGCGCTTGTCGTACGCCTTCTTACCACGGCCCAGCCCGATCTCGATTTTCGCGCGACCGTCCTTGAAGTAGAGCGCCAGCGGGACGAGCGTCCAGCCCGGCTCGTCCGTCTTCTGCTCGATCTTCGCGATCTCCTTGCGGTGCAGCAGGAGCTTGCGGCGGCGGCGCGGGGCGTGGTTGGTCCAGGTGCCCTCGGTGTACTCGGGGATGTGGACGTTCTCCAGCCAGACCTCGTGGTCCATGACGTGCGCGTAGCCGTCCGCCAGCGAGGCCCGGCCGGCGCGGAGGGCCTTGACCTCGGTGCCCATCAGCACCAGGCCGGCCTCCCAGGTGTCGACGATCTCGTAGTCGTACCGGGCGCGCTTGTTCTGGGCGATCATCTTGCGCCCCTGCTCACGTGGCACGGGAATTCAGCCTCGGTTCTGGTCGGAAACGCCGGCCCGACGCTCGGTCGGGAACACCGGCCCAACGCGGAGCCGCCCGCGTCCGGGAAGGCGGACGGGGCGGCATCGCTGCGCCGGGCCTCGGCCCAGTGTAGGCGGGTGATCAGATGCGCAGGTAGCGGCGCAGCGTCAGGAAGGACGCCACGGCGCAGAGCAGCACGCCGAAGCAGATGGCGACGATGATCACCAGGGACACCGAGCCCCAGCCCAGCCTGGACGCCATCTGGATGTTGCTCGCGAGCCGGTCCACCAGCAGCATCTTGGAGAAGACCAGCAGCACCGCCGCGAGGATGCCGCCGATGAGCCCGGCGATCGCGCCCTCCAGGATGAACGGCAGCTGGATGTAGGTGTTGGACGCGCCGACCAGCCGCATGATCCCGGTCTCCCGGCGCCGGTTGAACGCCGACAGCCGGACGGTGTTGCCGACCAGCAGCACCGCCGCGATCACCTGGATGCCCGCGATGATCAGCGCGGCGCTCTGCAGGCCGCCGAGGATCCGGAAGAACTTCTTCAGGATCTCCTGCTCGTTGATCACCTGGTCCACGCCGGGCTGGGCGAGCATCGCCTGGGAGACGGCCTTGTACTGCTTGGGGTCCTTCAGCCGGACGCGGAACGAGTCGGGGATGTCGCCGGGCTTGGTGCTCTGCACGAAGCCGGGGGTGGAGGAGAAGCGGTCCTTGAACCGCTCGTAGGCCTGCTCCTTGCTCTCGTACTCCACCTTGGACACCTGGGGCAGGCCCTGCAGCCGCTGCTTCAGCGCGTCCTTCTGCGACTGGTCGGCGTCCTTGCCCGCGCAGGTCGGGTTGGACGAGGTCTTGGCGCACAGGAAGATCGAGACCTCGATCTTGTCGTACCAGTAGTTCTTCGAGGAGTTGGCCTGGTTGTGCAGCAGCAGACCGGTGCCGAAGAGCGCCATGGCGATGGCGACGGTGATGACGAGGGAGATCGTCATCGTGAGGTTCCGGCGGAGACCGATCCAGATCTCCTGGAGAACGAACTGTGCGCGCATGCCTCGCTGTCCTTGATCGCCTGTGCCCCGGTGGGAGCGTCGAGTGCCGGTGCAGGCTACCTGCTCTGCTACCGCTGGGCCGGGCGGGCCGGACCGGGGGCTTCACCCCTGGTACGCGGCGTCCCGCCGTCGGGTTCGGTGGCCGTGTCCGCTAGTACGCCCGGCCGTTCCGCTGGTACGCCTGGCCGTTCCGCTGGCACGCCTGGCCGTACACGCCTAGTACGCCTGGCCGTACACGCCGCGCGACTGGTCGCGGACGACCCGGCCGTCCTCAAGCTCGACGACGCGCTTGCGGAAGGCGTCGACGATGGCGGCGTCGTGCGTGGCCATGACGACGGTGGTGCCGGTCCGGTTGATCCGGTCGAGCACCTTCATGATGCCGATGGAGGTGGCGGGGTCGATGTTGCCGGTCGGCTCGTCCGCCAGCAGGATCATCGGCCGGTTCACGAAGGCGCGCGCGATGGCGACGCGCTGCTGCTCGCCACCGGACAGCTCGTCCGGCATGCGGTGCGCCTTGCCCTCCAGGCCGACCAGGTCGATGACCTCGGGGACGACCTTGTTGATGAACCGGCGTGGCTTGCCGATCACCTCGAGGGCGAACGCGACGTTCTCGAACACGTTCTTGTTCGGCAGGAGCCGGAAGTCCTGGAACACGCAGCCGATGCGGCGGCGCAGGTGCGGGACCTTCCAGTTGCTCAGCTTGTTCAGGTCCTTCCCGGCCACGTGGACGTGCCCCTGGGACGGCCGCTCCTCCTTGAGGATCAGACGCAGGAAGGTCGACTTACCGGACCCGGACGGGCCGACCAGGAACAGGAACTCGCCCTTCTCGATGGCGACGTTCACGTGCTGGAGGGCGGGCCGGTTCTGGTTCTTGTAAGCCTTGGTGACGTTGTCGAAGTGGATCACGGCTGCATCACGGCGGTTTCAGCACCATTCTTGCGAAGGACCCGCGCGGACCCGGGGACGGACCACTCAGCGTAGCCCTCGGACCTACATCGGGCTCGGAACACTCGACCTTAGGGGCTGGATCCGCGGAACCGGTAACCGATGGCCCGCGCACCCCGTCCCACCTGCGACGAGTCCGGCCGCGCGCGCCGCCGGAACCGGGACCGGCTCGACGGACCGCGTGGCCCCGTGCAGTGTAGAGGCGGGAACGGGCCGACTCGACCGCACGGACCCTGACCGGCACCAGGACTTTACAGCCGGGACGGGGCGTTTGCCGGAGAATCGCGCCTAAAGTTCTCAGTGACAGATAGTTCCCGATCGAGAGGGGCAGCCGGATGAGCTGCGAACATCTGGTCTGCGCGAACTGCTCGGGGCCGGTCGTCGAGGGCCGCTGCCCGACCTGCCGGGCCGCCCGCGCCGAGGTGCACCGGCACGGTCCCGCCGTCCCGCCCGCCCTCGTCCTGGCCGGGCTGGTGGCGCTGCTCTTCGTGGCGCTGCTGCTCCAGCGCCTCTACGGCTGACCCTCCACGCGCCCCCGCCGAGGGTTATCCCCCGCCGCTTCCCGGCCGACGGGCTCTCCCGGCGCGTGGACTCCGCCGGCGTCAGCTGGGCTTCGGGGTGGGCGCGTTGGCCTTGCTGATCGTGCCGAAATAGCCGATGACGTCGGCCTTCGGCAGGTTGGCGTTGCTCTTGGGATTGGCGGGATCGGCCGCCGCGAGCTGGAGCGTCTCGGTGTAGTCGATCTCATACCCGGGGACGGTGCCGTCCAGCAGATGGGCGGTCTCCGGCGGGATCGGCGGCTTGCGCTTCGGCCGGTCCTTCGACTTCACGTACAGCGAGTTGTTGCGGAACAGGGAGTACAGCACCAGCCCCCCGCCCTGCTCGGTGCGCAGCGCGAAGATCGGGTAGGGCGTGGCGACGACCACGCTGGAGAACCCGAGCCCCTGGTGGCGGGCCTTCTTGCGCGCCGCCTGGATGTCGGCGTTCATCCCCGTCGTCACCGGCCCGGACGCCATCACCTTGGACGCCACGCTGGACGGCCCCTCGGCGGCGATCGTCGCCTGGATGCCCGGCAGGTCGCGCGGCCGGATCAGAACCGAGGTGTCACCCGTCAGGAGCGCGGTCGCGTAGCCCTGGCCGTCCAGGACGACCTTGGGCAGCTTCGCCTTCGGGTCGAGGTCGGTCTCCAGGCTCAGCTTCCACTGGTCTCCGGGCGAGCGGAGGATGAAGGCCATCAGCGCCGTGCGGGTGCTCTTCGGCTTGCCCTGTTCGGTGCGCGGAACGGCCGCGACGAACCATTGCGGGAACGTCTTCACTTCCTGGAACTTCGGCACGTAGAACGTCGGCTGGCCATAGCTGAACCGCGGCACCGGGTCGCCGTCGTGCGACGCCTTGCGGAACTCGGCCGCCGTCAGCGCGTACTGGCCGTCCACGACCCAGCTCAGGGCGAGCCGCTCGTCCCCGGACGCGCGCGCGACGTCGTCGTTCACCGACCACGACCGGAACCGGTCGGCGGCGAGCTGCGGCGTCAGCGGGACGGGCGTCGGCGTCGGACGCGGCGGGGCCGGGGTGACCTTCGCCTTCGTACCACCGCCGCCGCACGCGGACGCGGACGCGGCCAGCGCGAGCAACGCGAGGACGGCCGTCGCCGCCCGGTCGATCCTCGGCACCGCGCCCCCTCGCAACCGCCCGCCGGCCTCCCGCGGCCGTCCCCTCGTGATTGTGCCATTCACAGGGTATTGGGCGATCGCTCGGGCACTGGCCGGACGGCGATAAGCTCTGTGATGTGGCTGCCATCGACCCGCAAGATCAGCTCAAGGAGCTCGACGCGACGCTCTCCGGCATCGAGCAGGTGCTCGACCTGCCCGGCATGGAGCGCGACATCGCCGCGCTGCGCGAGCAGTCGGCCGACCCGGAGCTCTGGAACGACCAGGAGCGGGCCCAGACGGTGACGCGCAAGCTGTCCCACCTGGAGGCCGAGCACAACCGCGTCACCGGGCTGCGCCAGCGCCTGGAGGACGTCGCGACGCTCTACGAGCTGGCCGGCGAGATGGACGACGCCGACACCCGCGCCGAGGCCGACGACGAGCTGGCCGCGGTGCAGAAGGCGGTGCAGCAGCTCGAAGTCCGCACGCTGATGTCCGGCGAGTACGACGCCCGCGAGGCCCTCGTCACGATCAACGCCCAGGCGGGCGGCGTCGACGCGGCCGACTGGGCGCAGCAGCTCCAGCGCATGTACATGCGCTGGGCCGAGCGGCACAACTACCCGACCGAGGTCTACGACACGTCCTACGCCGAAGAGGCGGGCATCAAGTCGACCACGTTCGTGGTGAAGGCCCCCTACGCGTACGGGACGCTGCGCGGCGAGCACGGCACGCACCGGCTCGTCCGCATCTCCCCCTTCGACAACCAGGGCCGCCGCCAGACCTCGTTCGCGGGGCTCGACGTCGTCCCGGTCGTCGAGCAGAGCGACCACGTCGACATCGACGAGAGCGACCTGCGCATCGACGTGTACCGGTCGTCCGGTCCGGGCGGCCAGGGCGTCAACACGACCGACTCGGCGGTCCGCATCACGCACCTGCCGACCGGCATCGTGGTGTCCTGCCAGAACGAGCGCTCGCAGCTGCAGAACAAGGCGACCGCGATGAACGTCCTGCAGGCCAAGCTGCTGGAGCGCAAGCGCCAGGAGGAGGCCGAGAAGATGGCCTCGCTGCGCGGCGAGGGCACCAGCTCGTGGGGCACGCAGATCCGCAACTACGTGCTGCACCCGTACCAGATCGTCAAGGACCTGCGCACCGGCGTCGAGGCGGGCAACCCCACCGCCGTCCTGGACGGCGACATCGACGAGTTCATCGAGGCCGAGATCCGCTGGATGCGCCAGCAGGAGGCCGAGACCGGCGCCTCCTGACCGGGGACCGAGACCGGCGCCTCCTGGCGGGAGGCCTGGACCGGCGCCTCCTGACCGGAGGCCCAGACCGGTGCCTCCTGACCGGAGGCCTGGACCGGCGCCTCGTGACGGGAAGCCTGGACCGGCGCCTCCTGGCGGGAGGCCACGCTCCGACAGGGCAGGCAAAGCGGGCATTGCTCTCATAACGCATTCAGAGCGTGACGCTCCCATGACTCTGCGATGATGTTGGGTGGAACGAGTCACCTCTCCCCTCGGGGGCCGTCATGCCGCCAGCCCGGAACCATCCCGCCCGCGTCCTCGCCGCCGCCTCGCCCCGTGGGCGGGCCGCCGCGGCGGCCGTGACGCTCCTGGCGGTCGCGCCGCCGGCCGCCGCGTGCGGGAGTTCGGACGCCGGGGCGAGCGGGCCGCCCGCGCTGACGCGCGATCAGGCCCGCCAGGTGGTGACGTCCTACGCCGGGACGGCCGAGGAGGCGGGCAGCAAACTCGACGCGTCCGTCCTGCCGAAGGCGGAGACCGACCCGCAGCTCGCCATGGACACCGCGGCCGTCAAGCTGCGCCGCGCCACCAAGGCCAAGACCGGCACGCTGAAGTTCACGCACGTCAGCGTGGCCGTCCCGCGGATCTCCGGCTATCCGCGCTGGTTCGCCGCCGACGCGGTCAGCGGCACCGGCAAGGACGCGCTGCGCCACGCGCTGCTGTTCACGCAGCAGAAGGCGGGCGCGCCGTGGCTGCTCACCGCCGACCCGTTCCCCACCGACGCCGCGATCTCCCGCGTCGCCCTGGACAAGGACGGCTACGCGACGACCGTCAACCCGTCCGAAGGCGGCCTCGCGATCGCGCCCGACCGGATCGCCGCCGCCCACGCCGCCCTGCTGAACGAGGGCCCGAAGGCCGCCGGGGCGTCCGAGCTGGCGCCCGGCCCGAAGACGACCGAGGCGTTCGCGGCGCTGCGCCAGGCCGAATCCGGGCTGCAGAAGGACGGCATCACCCTCGCGTCCCGGTTCGAGCCCGACGGCCCTGCGAAGGTCTACGCCCTGCGCACCCGCGGCGGCGGCGCGCTCGTCTGGTACGTCCTCAAGCAGAAGGAGGCGTACTCCGCGGTGAAGAAGGGCAAGCTCACCGTTACGGGGGACCTTGTCGGGCTCGCCCCACCGTCGTCCGTCTCCACCCGCATGGACACCGGCGTGCTGATCCAGTACCTGGCGACCGTGCCCGCCGAGGGCCGGGCCACCGTGACCGGCATGTACCGGAAGGCCGTGTCCGCAACCGGCCACTGAGACCCCGTCGGGGCCGGTGCGCTCCGCTCTTCCTGACCGCTGCAGCGGTCGCGCACCGGTCCCCGACGGTCCACCACGCGCGACGGTCAGACGATCTCGGCGAGGCGGCGCAGCAGGGCGATGTGCCCGTCGAGGTCCTGCGGACGCGTTCTGCCCGGCAGGACGGTCATGACCACGCCGTCACGCAGGCTCCACGCGGGAACCTCGCTGTCCAGATGGGCCTGGACGGCCTCGTCCGAAAGGCGGGCGCGCGCCTCCGCGGGCTCGATCTCGAAGCGCGCGTCGAAGGCGTCGGCGTCGGTGGGCGTGCCCGCCAGCGATCCCATCAGCTTCGCCCCGAGCCCCCGCTCGCGGACCTCCATGTCGGCCGCCCCGTCCCCGATCCGGACGGTCAGCACGGTGAGATGGTAGGTGACCGCCTCACTCCGCCCGACTCCAGCAGGCCCCGTCCCAGCCCCGGCGGCCCCGCTCCCAGCCTCGGCGGCCCCGGTCCTGCCCCCAGCGTCGGCACCGGCCCCTGGCGCAGCGTCGGCCGCGGCCCCGGCTGCTGCCCCGGCTCCGATTCCAGCGACGGCGCCGACCGGCTTCCGCACGGTGTAGGAGCCTTCACCGATCGCGGCGTCCCGGCCGTCGATCCGCCCTTCGAGGAGCACGCCGAGCCTGAAGTCGGGCCGCCCGACCCGATCGAGCCACGGCGCCTGCAGGTCCCCGGCCGCGAACGTCCAGTCCTGCGCGTCCGCCCACTCCCGAACCCCGCGGATCCGGGCCTTCTCCTCGCGGCTCTGGACATACGCCACGCCACCCGCGACCGCGGTGACGGCGATCACCGCCACCACCGGCGCCAGGACCAACTGGGTACCAGACACGCGTCCCTCCCCTTTCCCTAAGGGACGAGGAAGTTCGATCTCCAGTTCCGCTCATGCCCACTACAGGCCCGACTCCATCAACCCTCTCCGGATGCCGCCGCATCTCCGCACGTCAGCCGCCCGGCCCCGCCCCTGGCGGCAACCATCAACTCACCGTCACGCAAGCTCTACCGGCTCGGCCACCGAGACCGCTTGACCTCCTCGCCCCGGCTTCGGCACCCTCACCCCATGCTGGAGATCAGGCCGGCCGACGCCGGAGACGTCGCGGCCGTCCTCGGCCTGTTCGACCGCGCCGTCGAGTGGCTCGTCGCACGCGGCCAGACCGGCCAGTGGGGCGACCAGCCCTGGACGGGCGACCCGGACCGCACGGCCCTCATCGAACGCCTGACCGCAGCCGGCGGCGCCCGAGTCGCCGTCCTCGACGACCGGATCGTGGGTTCGATCTCGCTCGGCAAGGCCCCGGACTACGTGCCCCCCGCAACGGTCTCCGAGCTCTACGTCGAAGCCCTGGTCACCGACCGCGCCCACAAGGGCCGAGGGATCGGCTCGGCCCTCCTCCAGCAGGCCCGCGACGAAGCACTCGCCGCCGGCGTCACCCAACTCCGCGTCGACTGCTGGGCCGGAGCGAACGGCGCCCTGATCCGCTACTACGAACGCGAAGGCTTCACCCGAGACACGGAATTCGTCGTAGCCGACCACCCCCGAGGCCCCTGGCACGGCCAAGTCCTAGTCCAGCCCCTCCGCCCCGAAAACCCGAGCCCCCGGTCTCCCATCAGTGCCCGTGACGGCCGCTGACGACGCAGGCATAACGCACTCGCGACGGCGGCTACGTCAACATCGGTCTCGGCTACTTCCCCAAGCCGTGCATCCCAAAAGATGGGGCAGCCGCCGAACTGGAAAAATGCAGGCCATCGCCACTGGACGGCATCACGCCATTTCAGCGCCGATGACGACATTGCCCGGGAAATCGAGCCACACGCTCTGCCCGTCAGCGCCCACGGTGATTCCGTATCGTGTGAAGTCGGGACGTCCGTCCTGCTTCCAACGCTCTTCCGCCTCGTAACCGACGCGCGGGAGAAGCCGCTGGTCCCGCAACGGCATGAAGAACGCCTGCCCGATGAATCGCCCCTCCGCGACACCATCCGGCTGGACGACCAGTCGCGCGAGCCGTCCGTCCGGGTGCACCGTCTCAGCCCAAGGCACGAGAATGACGCCGCCCGGCCGAGTCTGCTCGACCCACGCATAAGGAACGGTATGCGCGGCAGCCGTCACGATGATCCGGTCATACGGAGCACCCGCCGCATACCCTCGCTCCCCATTTCCCGTGATGACCTGCACCGGATACTCGGCCCGCCCCAAAGCGTCCCGCGCCCGATCTGCCACCTGCGCGTCGATCTCGACACTGACCACGTTCTCGCTGCCCAGCATGTGTGCCAGCAGCGCGGCGTTGTACCCGGTCCCCGTGCCGATCTCCAGCACCCGCATCCCAGGCTCCAGCTCCAACGCCTCGATCATCTCGACCATCAACGAAGGCGCACTGCTGGAACTCGTGGAATTCATCCCACGCCCGGTGGCCGGATCGCACAACTCAGCCGGAATTGCAGGATCACGACGAACCCGAGTGACAACCGGCTCGTCCCCGTCCACGTGCTTCCGCCACCGGCCCGGAGCATCCTTCCGATGAAGCGGAACCAGGTAGCCGTGTTCACCCCGCACAAAGATCTCGTCCGGAATGAACATCTCCCGCCGGACCGCCTTGAGCGCATCCCGAACGTTCACTGCTTCCCCGTCCCCTTGCAGAGGACGCACGTCATCCACACCTTGTTGCCGTCGTCTGACGCCCACGTCCCGCCCTTACCGCCACACCCCGAGCAGTCCACTTCCTTCTTATGCTTCCCCATCACACTCCCTAATGTGATCGACCACGAACGCTCAGTAAACACTCGCACCGACCCCGACGAACATCCCCGCCGAGCAACACCCTTCAGCCCTTCCGGAGACTCGCGGAACGCCCTGCCGTGAGGAATGTCTTCAGGAACCGCTACGCCCTGAGGCGTGGACGAGTCTCATGAGAGCCGTAAAGCCGGGTCCACGACCTTTGAGCAAGCGCAAAACCGCGTCCACCCAGCCCACGCCAAGACGAAACAACCGCAATCGTCTGAGCAAGCGCAGCACCAGCCCTTGCCAGGCCCAGCCAGCCGGTCTTCTTGAATGCCGCCAGGAATGAACCGGCTCCTAACGGGTACGCCCAGCAGACCCGATATCTCAATACTCCACCTCCGCTTCTGACCGAGACACCGCGGAGATCATCAAGTCCTGAAGCAGGACGGTCTCAACCCTTGAGGTGACTCATGTTCGTGGACGGTCCCCCCACCCTCGAATGGCGCAGGTCCAGTCACAGCAGCAGCAAAGGGCAATGTGTCGAAGTCGCGAGCATGCCCCACGCCCGCGCTGTCCGTGACAGCAAGGATCCCGACGGCCCACGCCTGATGCTTCGCCCTGAGACCTGGGGCTCCCTCGCCGCAGCGATCAAGTCGCACGACGACTCCTGACGATCACCTCCCTCACGCCCCCACGCTCGTGCCGCCGGCGGGACGTCGCCGGGCTCGGCGTCCAGAGCAGCGAGGTTCTCTTCGGCGTAGGTGCTGATCAGCGCGATCGTGGACGGCAGCATCCCGTGCCTCCGCATCGCATCGCTGAAAGCAGCCTTCACGACCTCGGTGGCGAGCCGCATCGCTGCGGCTTCCGACCGGCACGCCGTTGCGCCATCCATGTCACACGCCTCCTGCGGTGAATACCGAAACGAATCGAGCGGTCGCTGTAGACGAGAGTCGGCAAGACCGGTGCCCTGCCCTGGTGACGCGATCACGCGCGCAACCCGGCGACGACGCACTGGTGACCCGATCACGGGCGCGACCCGGTGGCGACGCTGGTGACGCGATCACGGGCGCGGCTCGGCGGCGACGCGCAGCGCTCGCGCGATCGACGCCGCGACGCGCGAGGCGTCTTCGACCGGCCCGATGGAGCAGCCGTTCTCAGCCCAGGTGAACGACCACCCCGTGGCCGCGTCGAAGTCACATCCGACGTCGGCGAAGAGCGCGACGTTCGCGGAGTTGAACACGAACAACACCGGACATCCCTGGCGAGCGACCAGTCCGGACCGCACTCCCGGCTGCGTCTCCCCGACCACCTGATGCAGGACTTCCAGAAAGGTCCTGCGTTGGCTGGAGGGCAGCGGCCGATCCACCGCACCCCCAGCCTTCCGATCTCCGTCGAAGCTCATGACAGAAAGCTAGAAGGAGGCTGACGCAGTGTCATTGGCACTCTCGGAGAGTGACCGCCGGAAGTACCCCGTAGGGCCAAGAGCCCAGCTCAGTACTCCAGATGGACGAAATCGGCCAGGTCCCGCATGTCCGCCGTCAACCTCCGTCTCTTGGCCACGATCAGGCCGAGCACATCCCTCGCGTAGCGCTGGTTGGTGATCCACTCCGGAGCGTCCCGCCTGATGCCCTCCAAGATCTCGAACGCCTCCGGATACTGCCTGAGCTGCGTGCGCGCCTTCGCCACATCGAGCAGGTGACGGTTCCGGTTGTTGGAGGTCCGCCGAAGGTCCCGCGCGGGGATGTGCTCGGCCATCGCGATGACACGATCGGGACGGTCTTCGACCATCGCGTTCTCCGCCCGCTTCATCGCGACCGTCAGGGGACCGAACGCGCGAAGGAAGTCTCCTTCGGGCGAGTACTCCGAGCCCATCGCGACAGCCGCGGACCGCGCCAGCCTGATCGCGTCCTCCGCCTCCCCGGGCCGGTTGTCCCTGACGGCCGCGGTGCTCAACCGGATCAGCAGCCATCCCCATGCGGACAGTTCCGCCGCGGTCGCCCGGGACATACGGGGTTCCACCTCATCGGCCCATTCGACCGCGAGGTCGAGCGCGCCGCGGAGGTCTCCCCGGCGCATCAGCAACCAGCATCTGGTGCTCACCACGGCCGCACCGTCGAGCCGGTCCGGGGCCTCGTCGAGCGCTCGACGAAGAGCCACCTCGGCCGCATCGAACTGTCGCGTCTGCGTGAGCAGCCACCCCGCGTGGTGGAACACCCGTGACCGGACGGAACGCCCTTCGCCGTCGAGGGCTCCCGCCTCTCTGAGGAGATGCGGCAGAACACCGGCCAGATCGGAGTAGCGATCACCGGAGAACATGGGCATCGCCGCCTCCAGTGCCGCTCGGACCTCCTGAGGTGTGGGAGGTTCCTCCGTCACGGCGAGCGGTGCGGGCCGGAGCAGGGCATCCTTCATCGGCTTCCAGATGTCCGAACTCATCGTCTCCGGCCGCTCGACCTTGACGATCAGTTCGGAGGTGGCGACATGGAGTGCCGCCGCCAGCCTGCGCAGGGTCTCCAGCCGGGTGTCCTCACGCTCCCCTTGCTCAAGCTTGCGGATCAAAGAGAGCGAGACGCCGGAGCGGGTGGCGAGGTCCTTCTGCGTGAATCCCCTGCGCTTGCGAACGGACTGGAGCCGTTCCGCGAGGTTCGGCGCGCTCATGGGGCCATCGTAGGTACCAGAACCTCATCCCCTGAGGGTCATCGAAGAAGAAGACTCCGGCCCCCGCACGATTCCGCTGAGGTCACCGAGCGGTCCAAGGTTTTCGGGGGTCTGGGGGCGGGGCCCCCAGCTCGGGTTTTGGGGCGGGAGCCCCAATGAGGACGGCCCGAGCGAAGCGAGGTCCTTTTCGAGGAGGGCACGCCGTGGAGCGAGGTCCTTTTCGAGGAGGATGCGCCGTGGGGCGAGGTCGCTCTCCAGGAGGGCTCGCCGGGGTGGTGGCCGGCTCGGGATGCGGGGGCTCGCGGGTGGGGCGATTCGCGCGGGGCGCGGTCGCCTGTTTCTTGTGAGCGGCTTCGCTTTCGGGGCGGACGCGGCCCATCTTGCGGAGGATGGCGGCCATCACGGCGACGGCCGTCGCGATGAGCGGCCACACCTGGGACGGATGCATGACTGTGTTCCCTTCGTCACGGACTGCTGACACGACCATCCTCAGGGCGCGTGACACCGGGTCACAAGTCGATGCCCAGGCTGTGGATAACCTCAGCGCACGACGGCGCGACGCTGCGGCGTCGCGCGGGCGAGGACGTGTCTCCAGACATGCGGAAACCCCCGTCCTCGGAAGGGGACGGGGGCTTCGGCGGGTGGGGCTACAGGCCGCTGGCGTTGGCGAGGGTGCGGATCGCGCCGAGGGCGACGGAGAGGGTCGCCAGGTCGAAGCTGTCGCTCTCCCAGATCTCGGTCAGGGTCTGCTGGGCCCGGGTGACGGCCGTGCGGTTCTTCTCGGCCCAGGCGGCCAGGCGCTCTTCCGGCTGGGTGCCGGAGGCGGAGGTGACCAGGACGTCGCGGGTGAGGGCCGCGTGGGCGCCGTACAGGTCGTCGCGGAGGGCGGAGCGGGCCATGGAGCGCCAGCGGTCGTCGCGCGGGAGGGAGATGATGCGCTCGCGCAGGCGGGTGATGTCGAGGCGGTCGGCCAGGTCGAAGTAGACCTCGGCGACCTCCTCGACTGGACGGCCCGTGTCCTTGCCGATGGTGACCAGGTCGAAGGTGGAGAAGGCCGGGACGAACATGGCGGCCTTCTCGGCGAGCTCGTCCGGGACGCCGCGTTCGGCGAAGGAGTCGCGGCGCTGCTCGAAGGCGGTGAGGTCGGGGCCGGTGAGCAGCTTGGGGAACTGCGCCGACAGGTCGACCGCGCCGCCGCCGAAGTAGTCGATCGTCTCCTGGATGTCGAACGGGGGGCGCCGGTGGTGCAGCAGCCAGCGCGCGCCGCGCTCGGTCAGCTTGCGGGCCTCCAGCAGCATCGCGATCTGGGTCGACTCGTCCACCTGGTAGTCCAGGGCGTCGACGGACTGCCAGAAGCGCGGCATGTCGAAGACCTCGCGGGCGACGAGGTAGGCGCGGGCGATGTCGGAGGACGACGCGCCCGTCTCCTCGTTGAGCCGGAACACGAACGTGATGCCGGAGTTGTTGATCACGTCGTTCACCACGGCGGTGGTGATGATCTCGCGGCGCAGCGGGTGCCGGTCCATGTGCTCGCGGAACCGCTCGCGGACCGGGGTCGGGAAGTAGTCGACCAGCCAGGACGCCAGGTAGGGGTCGTCCGGCAGCCCGTTGCGGATCAGCTCGTCGTCCAGGGTGAGCTTGGCGTAGGCGAGCAGCACCGAGAACTCGGGGCCGGTCAGGCCGAGCCCGGCCTGGCGGCGCTCGGCGAGGGCCTTGTCGTCCGGCAGGGACTCCAGGCGGCGCTTGAGCTTGCCGTCGCGCTCCAGTTTCCGCAGGTAGCGGGCGTGGACGTGGAGCATCGCGGGAGACTGCGCGCGGGACGCGGCGAGCACCACGTTCTGCGCGTAGTTGTCGCGCAGCACCAGGTCGCCGACCTCGTCGGTCATCTCGTAGAGCAGGCTGTCGCGCTGCTTGCGGGTCAGCTCGCCGTCCCGCACGACCTGGTCGAGCAGGATCTTGATGTTGACCTCGTGGTCGGAGGTGTCCACTCCGGCCGAGTTGTCGATGAAGTCGGTGTTGACCAGGCCGCCGGCGCGGGCGTACTCGATCCGGCCGAGCTGGGTGAGGCCGAGGTTGCCGCCCTCGCCGACGACCTTGCAGCGCAGCTCCGCGCCGTCCACCCGGACGAGGTCGTTGGCCTTGTCGCCGACGTCGGCGTTGTTCTCGGTGGACGCCTTGACGTAGGTGCCGATGCCGCCGTTCCAGAGGAGGTCCACCGGCGCGCGCAGGGCGGCGTGGATCAGCTCGTACGGGGTCATGGAGAGCACGCCGTCGGCGATGCCGAGCGCGCGGCGCATCTCCGGGGTGATCTTGATGGACTTGGCGGTGCGCGGGAACACGCCGCCGCCCTTGGAGATCAGGGACGTGTCGTAGTCGGCCCAGGAGCTGCGCGGCAGCGCGAACAGCCGCTGCCGTTCGGCGAACGAGCGGGCGGCGTCGGGGTCCGGGTCGATGAAGATGTGCCGGTGGTCGAACGCGGCGACCAGCCGGATGTGCTCCGACAGGAGCATGCCGTTGCCGAACACGTCGCCGGACATGTCGCCGATGCCGACGACGGTGAAGTCCTCGTTCTGGATGTCCTTGCCGAGGGAGCGGAAGTGGTACTTGACCGACTCCCACGCGCCGCGCGCGGTGATGCCCATCGCCTTGTGGTCGTAGCCGACGGACCCGCCCGACGCGAACGCGTCGCCGAGCCAGAAGCCGTACTCGGCGGCGACGCCGTTGGCGATGTCGGAGAACGTCGCGGTGCCCTTGTCGGCGGCGACGACGAGGTAGGGGTCGTCGCCGTCGTGCCGGACGACGTCCGGCGGCGGGACGACCTTGCCGTCCACGAGGTTGTCGGTGAGGTCGAGCAGGCCGGAGATGAACTCCTTGTAGCAGGCGATGCCGCCGGCCTGGAACGCCTCGCGGTCGGACGGGTCGGGCAGCTGCTTGCCGACGAACCCGCCCTTCGCCCCGGCCGGGACGATCACGGTGTTCTTCACCGCCTGCGCCTTGGCGAGGCCGAGGATCTCGGTGCGGAAGTCCTCGCGCCGGTCGGACCAGCGCAGCCCGCCGCGCGCGACGGACCCGAACCGCAGGTGGACGCCCTCGACCCGCGGCGAGTACACGAAGATCTCGAACTTGGGCTTGGGGAGCGGCAGGTCCGGGATGCCCTCGGGGTCGAGCTTCAGCGCCAGGTACGGCTTGTTCTGGTAGTGGTTGGTGCGCAGGGTCGCCTGGATCAACGCGAGGTAGGCGCGCAGGATGCGGTCCTCGTCGAGGCTGGCGACCTCGTCGAGGCGGCCGGTGACCTCCTCGGTGATGCCTTCGGACCGCTCGGTCTCGCCGCCGGCGAGCGCCGGGTCGAGCCGCGACTCCCAGAGCCGGACGAGCAGCCGGGTGATGCCCGGGTTCCGCAGCAGCACGCCCTCGATGTAGCGCTTGGAGAAGGACGTCCCGGTCTGCCGCAGGTACATGGCGTAGGCGCGCAGGATCATCGTCTGCCGCCAGTTCAGCCCGGTGTGCAGGACGAGCGCGTTGAAGCCGTCGTTCTCGATGTCGCCGCGCCACAGCGCCTCGAAGGCGTCCTGGAACAGCGTCTTGACGTCGTCCTCGGGGACGTCGGGGGCGGGCACGTAGCGCAGCCCGAGGTCGTAGATCCAGTACCGGCGTCCGTCGGAGGTGCAGATCTCGTAGGGGCGCTCGTCCACCACCTCGACGCCCATGTTGGACAGCAGCGGCAGCACCCGGGTCAGCGAGATCGGGTCGCCGAGCCGGTAGATCTTGAGCCGCCGCTCGCCGGGCTCGGCGCTGTACGGCTCGTACAGGTTGATCGAGGTGTCCTCGGACGCGGCGGACGGTCCCGTCCCGAGCGCGTCGAGGCGGCGCAGGTCGTGCACGGCGGTGCGGGCCGGGAAGTCGGCCTTGTAGCCCTCGGGGAACGCGTCGCCGTAGCGGCGGGTCAGCTCGCCCGCCTTCTCCTCGCCGCACTGCTCGACGATCGCGTCGGCCAGGTCGTCGGCCCAGGAGCGGGTCGCGGCGGCGAGCCGGGCCTCCAGCTCCTCGACGTCGACGTCCGGCAGCTCCTGGCCGCGCTCGCCGCGCACGACCACGTGCAGGCGGGCCAGCAGGGACTCGGTGACGTTGGCGCTGTAGTCGACCGCGACGCCGTGGAAGGCGCGGCGCAGGATCTCCTGGATGCGCAGCCGGATCTTGGTGGTGTAGCGGTCCCGCGGGAGGTACACCATGCAGGACATGAACCGCCCGTAGGCGTCCTTGCGCAGGAACAGCTTGAGCTGGCGGCGCTCGCGCAGCCGCAGGACGCCGAGCGCGATCGGCAGCAGCTCCTCGGCGGAGACCTGGAACAGCTCGTCGCGCGGGTAGGTCTCCAGGATCTCGACGAGGTCCTGGCCGTCGTAGCTGCCGGGGGTGAACCCGGCCATCTCCAGCACCTGGTCGAGCTTGCGGCGCAGCACCGGGATGTGCGCGATCGACTCGCTGTAGGCGACGTGCGTGAACAGGCCGAGGAACCGGCGCTCGCCGACGACCTCGCCCTTCTCGCCGAACTTCTTGACGCCGATGTAGTCCAGGTACAGCGGGCGGTGGACGGTCGAGCGCGAGTTCGCCTTGGTGACGATCAGCAGCTTCTTCTCGGTGGCCTTCTCGCGCACCTCGGGGGGCAGCGCGGCGAAGCCGCCGGACTCGGGCTTGTCGTTGCGCAGGATGCCGAGCCCGGTGCCGGGGACGGGGCGCAGGGCGGTGCCGTCCTCGGTGAGGGTGTAGTCGCGGTAGCCGAGGAAGGTGAAGTGGCCGTCGGCGAGCCAGTCGAGCAGCTCGACGGTCTCGGCGCGCTCGTTCTCCGCGACGGGCGGGGGCGTCCGCCCGACCATCTCGGCGATCTCGTTCGCGCGGGCGCGCATCTTCGGCTCGTCCTCGACCGAGACGCGCACGTCCTGCAGGACGCGCTGGAGGTCGGCCTCCAGCTCCTCCAGCCGGGCCCGCTCGCTGGTCCGGTCGATCTCGATGTGGATCCAGGACTCGTCGATGTCGGTGGGGCTGTCCAGCTTGGCGCGGAAGCCGCGCAGGTGCCCGGCGACGTCCCGGTCCACGCCGAGCAGCGGGTGGACGATCATGTGGGTGGTGTAGTGGTGCCGGTTCAGCTCCATCGTCACCGAGTCCACCAGGAAGGGCATGTCGTCGGTGACCACCTGCACGACGGTGTGCCCGGGGTCCCAGCCGCACTCCTCCAGCGTGGGGGTGAAGACGCGGACCTTCGCCCGGCCCTGCGGCCGCTCCTCGCCGAGCGTCCGGTGCGCCATGGCCGGACCGCAGATGTCGGCGGGGTCGCGGTCGAGCAGGTCCTCGGGCGCGACGTGCCGGTAGTAAAGGCGGAGGTAGGCGACCGCGTCGTCGAGATCGTCCCCCCGCGAGGCGGAGCCTTGGAGACAGGTCTCCGCCGCCCTCCTCAACAGGTCGTCCTTGGCCTGGTCGAGCTTGCCGCCCATCAAACAACTCCCGAAGAAGAGACCTCGCCACTCCGTTGTGGCGCTGCTCACTTGCGTCAGCGTAGCCAGGAATGACCAAAAAGCCGACTTGGACAGCGCCGTTCTGACGCACCGGTCACCTGGCGGTCGCATGGCGGAGGTCACGGTGGTTTCCGGCCGCGTTCGGCCGGTTGGGAGAGTGCCCGCGAGGTCGTCGCGGACGCCGTCTCCAGCGGCTTCCAGCCTACGGCGCGGCGTCCCGGCGCGCGGCGGACACACGCCAACACGCCGATTCGGGGGCCCGCGGCGAACGCCGTCCGAAAGTGGATCGTCCCAGCGCATGGCCGGGTCCGGCCGGTGAGACGTGGCGAAGATCACGTTTCGGGACGGCCCGGAGCGGACACGGCACGCCGAACCACCGGAGGGCGAGGGGCGTCGCGGCGTGGAGGGACGGACCGGAGATGCCGGTGGGACGGGCGGGTCCGCGAGCGTCCCGGCGAAAGCTCGGCCGAGCGCGGAAGAGCCCCTCGGCGGGGCGCGGACGCGCGGACGGAACGCGGCCTCGCGGCGACGGTGAAACGCGGTCCGGCCGGATTACGGCCGGACCGCCAAAGGGATTAGTGACCGGAGTTCGACGGCTTGCCCTGGCCGCTCGAGCTGCCTCCGCCTCCGCCGCTTCCACTGCCGCCTCCGGACGGCGAGGACGGCGTGACGGGCGGCGGCGAGGACGGCGGCGGCGAGTGCGTCGGCGTGCCGGTGTGCGTCGGCGTGCTCGTGTCGCTGCCGGTCGGCGTCGGGTGCGTCGGCGTGG
Source organism: Actinomadura gamaensis (assembly GCF_042652125.1). Taxonomy (NCBI): domain Bacteria; kingdom Bacillati; phylum Actinomycetota; class Actinomycetes; order Streptosporangiales; family Thermomonosporaceae; genus Actinomadura; species Actinomadura gamaensis. The sequence goes on from NZ_JBHSIT010000007.1 coordinate 191,731, forward strand.
ACGAGTCGGTCGGGGACGGCGACGAGGTGTCGCTCGGCGTGTCGGTCGGCTCGTCGGTCGGGGTGACCGTGCCGGTCGAGTGGTGCCGGGTCGGCACGGTGGCCGGACGGGACGGCGCCGTGCCGGACGGCTCGCTCGTGCCCGGCTGCGGGTCGTTGTCGCCGACCTTCTGCGTGGCCGCGCCGTTGCCGCCGGGGCTCAGCGCGAGCACCGCCGAGACGATGACCACCGCGATCAGCGCCGCGACCGCGCCCGCGAGCGCGGCGGCGCGGCCGGTGCCGAGCCTGCCGGTGAGCGACGAGCGCCGCGCCGGGCCTGCCTTCGGCTGGGTGGTGCGCGCGTCGAACGGCGCGATGCCGCGGGTGCTGCCGAGGTCGTCACCGCCTTGCTGCGCGGCGAACTCGGCGGGAGTCGGCAGCCGGGACGGCCCCTGGCCGGCCGTCGCGGCCCGGTCGGGCGCCGGCGGCTGGACCGGGATCGGGGTCGGGCTCGTCCGGCGGCGGCCGAACCGGCGCCGGTGCCGCTCGTTCTCCTCGGCGAAGTCGGCGGCGACGACGCTGCCCGCGGCGAGGATCGAGGTCTCGTCGTCGGCCTGCGCCGGCGCGGGCGCGATCGGCGTGGCCTGGGTGCTGTAGTCCTCGTGGCCGAGCAGCCGCATCAGCACCTGGCGGGCGTGCGGGCGGGACGAGGGGTCCTTGGCGAGGCAGTCGACGACCAGGTCGCGCAGCGGGCCGCCGAGCTCGTCCGGGCCGCCGAGGTCCGGCTCCTCGTGCAGGATCCGGTTGATGACGGCGGGGATGGTGTCCTGCCCGAAGGGCGGGCGTCCGGTGGCCGCGAACGCCACGGTCGCGGCCCAGCAGAACACGTCCGCCGGGGTGCCCGCGCCCTCCGCGCGGATCTGCTCGGGCGCCATGTAGGACGGCGTGCCGATCACCTTGCTGGTGAGCGTGGTGGAGCCGCTGATCGCGCGCGCGACTCCGAAGTCGATGACGCGCGGGCCGTCCGGGCCGATCAGCACGTTGTGCGGCTTGAAGTCGCGGTGGACGATGTCGCCCTGGTGGATGGCGGCGAGCGCGGTCGCGGTGCCGACCGCGAGCCGCTCCAGCGCCGCGCCCGCCAGCGGGCCGTCCTCCAGCACGAGCTGGTTCAGCGACGGGCCGGGAACGTACTCGCTGACGATGTAGGGCCGGTCGCCGGTCGCGTCCGCGTCGATGACCTGCGCGGTGCAGAACGGCGCGACGCGCTTGGCGACGTCGAGCTCGCGCAGGAACCGGGCGCGGGCCCGGTCGTCGGCGGTGAGGTCGGCGTGCAGCAGCTTGACCGCCACGCGGCGGCCGTCCTCGCCGGTGGCCAGGTACACCGTGCCCTGGCCGCCCTCGCCGAGCCGGCCGATCAGGGCGTACTGTCCCAGCCGCTCCGGGTCTCCGGACCGCAGCGCCCCAACCTCCATGTCGCGAGACCGCCCCTCTCGTGTCGTCGTCGGACCGAACCGTTCCGGAGCCGTCGCGGCGTCCCCGCCCGCCTCGGTCGGTCACGGGCCGCGACCGCACGGAGCGGTCCCGGTGAGTGTGGGACGCCCCAGCACCCGGGGAGGTTCACCCGTCCCTGCGACCTTACGACGCGATCTGACCCGACACGCCGCATCGGACGGTTTCGGTCCACTCCAGCCTAGTGGGAAGGGACGGGCCGCGATACCGCACAATCCCGGCGCCATCCCACATTTCCCCAGGTGAGAACCGTATTTTCGAAGAATTACATGAGTGTGATCGACACGGCCGGGGTATCGGTCCGCCTGACGATCTTGCAAGGAGGTACGACAGGCATGTCCATCCCCTTAAAGGCCGTGACCGGCGCGGTCCCGCTCACCGTGACCCTGACGCTCGCGTTGGGTACCGGAGTGGCCGAGGCGCGGCCCGTCCCGGCGGAGATCCCGGCAGGGGTCCCGGCGCGGGACGGCGGCCCGACCGCGAGTCCGGAGCAGATACCGGCGGCGAACCCGGAGCGATCCGGGGACGAACGACCGACGGGAGAGCAACCGAATCCGAACCTTTCCACCACGCGACGTTCCGTCGAACGGCGGGCCATTACCGTCAGGTCCGCACCATCGGCGGACGTGGCGCGAGCGAAACAGGCGGCGAGGGCATCGGGAAGAACGTCCCGCGCCGCACGACCGGCCGGACGGCCCGCACGTCGCGAAGCGGCCCGGACGCCGCACACGCGTACCGGAAGCACCGAGCTCGGCGCCCGGACGCGCGTCGCGCGACGCGAGGCCGTCCGGCGGCAGCGCGCACGGTTGATGCGGCGCTGGCAGGCGCGCGCGGAACAGGCCGTCCGCTTCGCAACGTGGCAGATCGGCCGTCCCTACGTGTGGGGCGGCAGCGGACCGAGGGGCTTCGACTGCTCAGGTCTGACCCAGCAGGCCTGGCGGCACGCCGGGGTCAAGCTGCCGCGCGTCGCCGCGGACCAGTACCGGGTGACCCGTCCGCACGTCCCGATCAACCGGCTGCGGCCCGGCGACCTCGTGTTCTTCCACGGGCTCGGGCACGTCGGGATCTACGCCGGGAAGGGGCTGTTCATCCACTCGCCCCACACCGGCCGGACCGTGACGTTCGAGCGGCTGCGCGGCTGGTACCGCGCGAACTACGTCGGGGCCGCACGTCCCGGGTGGGTGCCGTTGCCCCACCTTCCACCCGCGCCGCCGGCGGGGGCCGACTCGGACGCGAACCCGGCCGCGCAGCCCGCCGCGCAGCCCACCGAGCAGCACGCCGGGCCGCCCGCCGAGCAGCAGGCCGCGCAACCCGCGGCGAAGCACGACGCGCAGCACGACGCGCCGTCCGCGGCGCCGTCCGACGCGTCATCGGCCGAGCAGCCCGCGGCGCAGACCGCCGCAGAGCCCGCAGGACAGGCCACCGCGCAGTCCACCGCGCGGCCCGCTTCGGAGCCCGCTGCGCAGTCGGGCCCGCCGCCTGAGGCGTCGCCGAAGGACTCGGCACAAAACTGACCGTCCACCGGTCCGCGGTGCGTCCGTCCGTTGCGAGTCGGCCACGCACCGCGGATCGGTGTCCGGAGAGGACGCCGCGGATCGACGGCCAGCGCGGACACGCCACGGCCCTCCGTGCGGACGGCTCGCCCGTCTCGGGCTCGGATAATCGAACGCATGAGCTTCCTGGACGGACGACGCGTCTACACCCGCGCCGACCTGATGGCCGAGCGCGGCATCGGGCGCAGCACGCTGGAGAAGTGGTTCCGCGAGCGCGCCGCCAACGGCCATCCCGAGCCCGTGGGGACGGTCGGCTCGCAGAAGGCGTGGGACGCCGACGCGTGGGACGCCTGGTACGCGGCACGCGAGTCCGAGAGCATCCCGGACGGCCTGCTCACCCGCGACGAGCTCGGCGCGAAGCACGGGCTGAGCCGCCACCGCCTCAAGCAGCTGTGGAGCGAGCGCGCAGGCAACGGGCATCCCGCGCCCGCCCGCCAGGTCGGCAAGGCGCTGTACTGGGACGACGCCGAATGGTCCGCCTGGTTCGCCGAATACGAAGCGAACACCGCGAACGCCGCGCACGCCGCCGCGCACGAGCAAGACCCAGACGACCTGGTGACGCTCGCCGAAGCCGCGAGGATTCTCGGGCTCGCCCAGTCGAGCGCCACCGTTTACGCGAAGCGTCCTCCTGCGGGCTGGCCTACGCCCGCGCACGAGGAGCAGCTAGGCGGCGGACGCGTCCGCCGCCTTTACCGCCGTTCCGACGTCCTGGCCTATGGCGAGAGCCGTTCGGCCAAGTAACCGAGGCTTTCGCCTAAAGGTCAGCTCTCGGATTCGCGCAGGTAGTACTTCAGGACTTCGGGGTTCGCCATGGCACCCGTGTTCGCGGCCTTCTCGATCGGGGTCCCCTGGAGGATCTTCCTGACCGGGACTTCGAGCTTCTTCCCGGACAGCGTGCGCGGGACGCCGGGCACGACGTGGAACTCGTCCGGAACGTGCCGGGGCGACAGCGCGGACCGCAGCTCGCGCTTCAGCCGGTCGGCCAGCTCGTCGGTGAACTCCTCGCCCTCGGCCATCTGGACGTAGAGCAGGAGCCGGCCCTCCTCGCCGAGGCGTCCGGTGTCGATGACGAGGCTGTCGGCGATCTCGTCGAAGCCCTCGACGACGCGGTAGAAGTCGGCGGTGCCCATGCGGACCCCGCCGCGGTTCAGCGTCGAGTCGGACCGGCCGTAGATGACGCAGCCGCCGTCCGGCCGGATCTTGATCCAGTCGCCGTGCCGCCAGACGCCGGGGAACATCTCGAAGTAGGACTCGCGGTAGCGGTGCCCGTCCTCGTCGTTCCAGAAGGACACCGGCATGCACGGCATCGGCTCGGTCAGGACGAGCTCGCCCACCTCGTCGACGACCGGCCGTCCCGACTCCGAGAACGACTCGATCCGGGCGCCGAGGCAGCGGCACTGGAGCACGCCCGCGTACAGCGGCAGCAGCGGGGACGGCCCGATGAAGGCGGTGCACACGTCCGTCCCGCCGGACATCGAGCCGACCAGCAGGTCCTTGCCGACTGCGTCGTACACCCAGGCGAAGCCCTCGGGCGGCAGCGGCGAGCCGGTCGAGCCGATGCCGCGCAGCCGCGACAGGTCGTACTTCTCGCCCGGACGACGGCGCAGCTTCATCGACGCGGTGATGTAGGGCGCGCCGACGCCCATGTACGTGACGCCGTTGTCGGCGACGAGCTGCCACAGGTCGCCGGGCGCGCCGTCGTACATCACCACCGTCGCGCCGACGAGCAGGCCGCCGACCAGGTAGTTCCACATCATCCAGCCGGTGGTGGTGTACCAGAAGAACACGTCGCCGGGGCCGAGGTCCTGGTGGAACGACAGCGCCTTGAGGTGCTCCAGGACGATGCCGCCGTGCCCGTGCACGATCGGCTTCGGCAGGCCCGTCGTGCCGGACGAGTAGACCACCCACAGCGGATGGTCGAACGGGACGTCCTCGAACTCCGGCTCCGCGCCCGGGCGCGGCAGGTCGGCGTAGGACATCCCGGCGCGCAGGCCGTCCGGCGTGGACGCCGGGTCGAGGTACGGGATCAGGACGGTCGCGGTGACCGTGGGCAGCGCGGCCTCGATGTCCCGGACGACCTCGCGCCGGTCGAAGCGGCGGTCGTTGTAGGCGTAGCCGTCCACCGCGATCAGGACCTTCGGCTCGATCTGCGCGAACCGGTCGATCACCGAGGACGCCCCGAAGTCCGGCGAGCAGGACGACCAGATCGCGCCGAGCGACGCCGTGGCGAGGAAGCAGACCAGCGCCTCGGGGATGTTCGGGATGTACGCCGCGACGCGGTCGCCGCGTCCGACACCGAGGGCGGCCAGGCCCGCGCGGACCTCGGCGACGTGCGCGGACAGCTCGCGCCGGCCGATCACGCGGTGCCCGCCCGCCTCGGACCGGAAGATCACGGCGGTGTCGTCCGGCTCGCCGGGCGCGAGCTCCAGGGCGTTGCGCGCGTAGTTGAGGGTCGCGCCGGGGTACCAGCGCAGGCCGTCCACCGGCATCTTCCCGCCGGTGCGGACCGGGCCGTCCCCGCGGTCGCCGAGCACGCCGAAGTAGTCCCAGACCGAGTCCCAGAAGGCGTCGATCTCGGTGGTGGACCACTTCCAGAGCTCGGCGTAGGACTCGGTGAGCACGCCCCGGTCCATCAGCCAGTTCCGGAAATGGGTCACCCGCGCGTTGGCCACCACCTCGTCGGACGGCTCCCACAGCGGAAGACCCTCGGGCACCTGCTGGGACATGCGTGAACTCCCCTCCAGCCCCGTCACCTCACGAGGCGTTCCCAGGATCGGACCCCGGAACCGTCCGGCGCAACCCTCGCGACTTCGGACGATTCCGGACGGCATGTGTGGGCGGCCCACACATGACGGCTCAGGGGGCGTCGGTCAGCTCCACGACAGCGCGGACGACCGCATCACTGTCCGACAGATCGGACAGCACGGCGTCCGCCCCCGCCGAGCGCAGCTCCGCGACCGTCGCGCTGCCCGTCGCGACCCCGATGATCGGAGATCGGGCGATATGCGCGGCCTGGACGTCGCGGGGATGGTCGGCGAGGTAGACGGTCTGCTTCTCGCCGTACGCCGCGCCATGGCGTTCACCCGCGCGCGTGCGCGCGAGCTCCAGCAAAGCCGCCTTGGAGTAGACACCGTTCTCGTAGCCGCCCGCCTCAAGGTCCAGATGGTCGGCGAGGCCCAGCTCGGTGAGCTTCAGCACCGCGTTCGGCTGGAGCGATCCCGTCAGGACCGACTGCACCGTCCCCGGCAGGCGGGACAGCGCGGCCACGGCCTCGCGCGCGCCCGGCAGCACGCGCCCCTGCGCGGCCAGATCGGCGCGGCGGGCCGCGAACGCGTCGGTCAGCGCGGCCGTGAACACGGGCAGGTGGTCGTCGGTCGTGACGATGTCGTTGAACGCCAGCGTCTCGAAGATGATCTCCGACTCGGTGCGTCCCGGCGTCGGGGCGAGCCGGACCAGCGGACGGCCCGTCGTGCGCCGGAACGCCTCCGCGTAGGCGTCCCGGGTGACCCGCCCGACATCCACGAGAGTGTGGTCCACGTTCCAGAGCACCAGGCGGTTCGTCGTCGGCATGGCGCGAGGTTAGCCGACCGTCCGCGCCCCCGGCATGCGAGGTCAGCCGAACCTCGCCACCGCGGACACCGGACGGCCGAGCACGTCCTCGAACGGCCGGGCACGCCGTAGAACGGCCGGGCACGTTGGCGAACGGCCGGGGCACGTTGGCGGACGGCCGGGCACGTTGGCGAACGGCCGGGGCACGTTGGCGGACGGCCGAGCACGTTGGCGGCTACCTGTCGTTCATCCGCCCATGTGCGGGTAGCGGTAGTCGGTCGGGGGCGCGAACGTCTCCTTGATCGCCCGCGCGCTCGTCCAGCGGGTCAGGTTGAGGATCGATCCGGCCTTGTCGTCGGTGCCGCTCGCGCGCGCGCCGCCGAACGGCTGCTGCCCGACGACGGCCCCGGTCGGCTTGTCGTTGATGTAGAAGTTCCCCGCCGCGAACCGCAGGCTCTCGGTCGCCGCCGCGATCGCGGCGCGGTCCTGGGCGATGATCGAGCCGGTGAGCGCGTACGGCGCGATCCCCTCCATCTGCCTGAGCATCGCGTCGTAGTCGCCGTCGTCGTAGACGTGGACGCCGAGGATCGGGCCGAAGTACTCGGTCGTGAAGATCTCGTCCTCGGGATCGGACGACTCCAGGACGGTCGGCTGCACGAACCAGCCCTCCGACTCGTCGGCGCTCCCTCCGGCCACGATCCGGATCGCGTCGGACGCCCGCGCTCGATCGAGCGCCGCCCTGTGCTTGGCGAACGCCCGCTCGTCGATCACCGCGCCGAGGAACAGGTTCAGGTCCTCGGCGACGTCGCCCATCGGCAGCGACTCGACCTCGCCGATGAAGTCGTCGCGGATCCGCGCCCAGAGCGAGCGCGGAAGGTACGCGCGCGAGGCCGCCGAGCACTTCTGCCCCTGGTACTCGAACGCGCCCCGGACCAGCGCCGTCTTCAGGACGCCCACGTCGGCGGACGGATGCGCGACCACGAAGTCCTTGCCGCCCGTCTCACCGACCAGGCGCGGGTAGCCGTGGTAGTTCGCGATGTTCTCGCCGACCGTCCGCCAGAGGTGCTGGAACGTGCCCGTGCTTCCGGTGAAGTGGATCCCGGCGAGCTCGGGATGGGCCAGGGCGACCTCCGACACCGCCGTCCCGTCCCCGGTGACCAGGTTCACCACGCCCGGCGGCAGCCCGGCCGCCTCCAGCAGCCGCATCGTGTGGTGCGCGGCGAGCTGCTGCGTCGGCGACGGCTTCCACACCACCGTGTTGCCCATCAGCGCGGGCGCGGTCGGCAGGTTCGCGGCGATCGAGGTGAAGTTGAACGGCGTGATCGCCAGGACGAAGCCCTCCAGCGGCCGGTAGTCCATCCGGTTCCACACGCCCGGCGAGCTGATCGGCTGCTGCTCGTACAGCTGCCGCGCGTAGGACGCGTTGAACCGCCAGAAGTCGATCAGCTCGGCGGCCGCGTCGATCTCCGCCTGCTGCACCGACTTGGACTGCCCGAGGACGGTCGCCGCGTTCAGCGTCGCCCGCCACGGCCCGGACAGCAGGTCCGCCGCCTTCAGGAAGATCGCCGCACGGTCCTCGAAGGACAGCGCCCGCCACCCGGCCGCCGCCTCGCGCGCGGCGCTGACGGCCTCCCGCACGTCCAGCGCCGTCGCGTTCCCCATCGTGCCGAGCACGTGCGCGCGGCGGTGCGGCTCGACCAGCTCGATCGGATCACCGCCGCCGAGCCGCCGCTCACCGCCGATCGTCATGGTCAGCTCGACGGGCGTCCCGCGCAGCTCCTTGATCCGCGCCTCCAGCGCGGCCCGCTCGGGACTGCCCGGCGCATGCCCCTTCACCGGCTCGTTGACCGGCACCGGGACGTTCGTGACGGCGTCCATCAATGGCTCCCCTGATCTCCGACATCGTCGTCAGTCCCGGAGATCTACCCGCCCCCCGCCCTCCCTACGCGAGTCCCCGGCACGGCGGCGCGGCAACACGACACGGTGGCGTGGCGCGATGGCGTGGCGCGATGGCGTGGCGCGATGGCGTGGCGCGATGGCGTGGCGCGGTGGCGTGGCGCGGCGCGGGTCAGAGGAGGTGGGCGAGTTCCTGGGTGGCGTACCAGAGGAGCTCGTGGCCTTCCGCGCCGTCCACGGTGAAGGACGCGTCCTCGTCGCCCGCGTCGGCGGCGGGGACGGCCAGGGCGGCGGCGCGCACGTCGGCCTCGGCCTCCGCGTCGTCCACGTGCCCGGACGCGATCTTCTTCCACGGGACGGCGGCGGTGATCTCCACGCGCGCGGGCTCGTCCTCGTCGCGCGCCGGGCGGACCGCGTCGTCCGGCACCTCGGCGGCCAGCACCACGCGGCGCGGCGCGGCCTCCGGATCGCCGGCCAGCAGCCGCAGCGAGGCCCGGGCCGCGGCCGTCATCGCCGCGTACTCCAGCTCCTCGGTGTCACCGGCGGCGTACCACTCGCGCAGCGCCGGAGTGACCGCGTACCCGCTCAGCGGCGCGGGACCGGCCTCACGGTCCTTCAGGACGCGCGCGAGGTCGGCGAGTGTGGACGGCAGATAGACGCGCATGACCCCGCCAGTCTGCCACACCCCCAGCTCAGCCCGCCCGCCCCGCCTCACCCCACCCGCGCCGGACGCCCACCGAGCGGACGCGGACCGAGGCGGACGCGGGCCGAGGCGGACGCGGGTGGGTCAGGGGAGGAGGCCGAGGGCGGTCAGGGCGGCGCGGGTCTCGGACGCCGTCGTGTGGTGGACGCCGTGCATCCCGAGGGACTCGGCGGCGCGCGTGTTGTGGACGATGTCGTCGATGAAGACGCACTCGGCGGGGTCGAGGCCCAGCAGGTCCACGGCGTGGCGGAAGATCGCCTCGTCGGGCTTGCGCATGCCGACCTCGCAGGAGATCACCACGGCGTCGAAGAGCCCGGTCCAGCGGTCGCGCGGGTAGACGTTCCCCCACGAGTTGGACAGCAGGGCCGTCCGCGCGCCGCCCGCGCGGACCTCCTCCAGCAGCGCGTACATCTCCTCGACCGGCGCGAACCCGGCGAACATGCGCTCGATGAGGCCCGCGGCGGTGACGGGGCCGCCGTCCACCGTGCGCAGCTCGGCGGCGAGGAGGCGCTCGAACTCGTCGGGCGCGAGCGAGCCGTCCTCCAGCCCGTGGATCGGGTTGGTCCCGGTGCCGTCGTACGCCTGCTTCACCCAGGCGCGCATGACGCTGCGGTAGCCGTCGGCGTCGACGCGGTCGGCGGCCAGCCACGCGTCCACGGCCTGGTTGAGCGGCGAGGTCAGCACGCCGCCCCAGTCGGTGATCACTGCTCGGGGGGTCACGCCTTCGATGCTAGGAGACGTCCGATCCGTCCGTTACGGCGCATCCCCTCGGCGTCGGTGTCCGGTTCGTCCGCGATGGGCGGGTCGTCCCGCGGTTCGGGCGCGGGCGGACGCACGGCCAGGACGAACGCCAGGCACATCAGCGGCACGGCGGGCAGGACGTACCGGTAGTCGAACTGCGCGGTCAGCGTCGGGACGACGAGCAGCACCGTCCCGATCAGCCACGGCAGCAGGACCTCCCAGCGCCGCAGCCGCACCATGAACACCGCGGCCCCGAGGATGATCAGGCCGAGCAGGGTGCCGGGCAGGTAAGCGACCTTCTGGTAGCCGCCGAGGAACGACGCGTACGGCTCGGACGCCACGGTCGGCTTGTAGCCGGGATCGTACGCGCGCACGTACGGCTCGGCCTTGGGGTCGGGATTGAAGGTCTCCGGGCCGAAGAGGTAGTGCTTGTAGGTCGTCCGGTCGGGGAAGGCGGGGTGGTCCCAGCGGACCGTCCGGCCGAGGTCGGTGGCGGCGACCTCGAGGTAGTCGCCGGGCTGGCGGGTGATCGCCCGGACGGCGAAGTCGAACGCGAGCCGCTCCCCCTCGGGCGTGAACCCGGTCGCCTCGACGCGGTAGCGCGGCGCGCGCGGCCCCCAGATGTACGACTCGCGGACGGACCGGTGCTTCGGATCGCTCGACAGGCACAGCGGCATCTGCTCGACCGGGACGTCCATCTTCTTGCAGTCGGCGAACGGCGCGACGCGTCCGTACAGGAAGACGCCGGTGCTGCGGGTCAGCGAGAACTGCCCGTGGTCGATCCCGAACCAGGCCGAATACGCCACAACCGGGACCGCGCCCGCCGCGAGCATGGCCAGCAGTGGCCGCCAGCCCGTCCGGCGGATGAGCATCACCACCGCCGCGACGCCGAGCAGCGGCAGCCCGGCCGACCGGGTGATCGTCGCGAGGCCGAGCAGCAGCCCGCCCGCCCCGGCGAGCGCGAGGACCCGGTGTCCCGTCCCGCGCCACAGCAGGACCAGGACCGCCGCCATCACCAGGAAGCCGAACAGCGTGTCCGACATCATCATGTGTTCGAGCTGCACCTGGTTGGCGTCCAGCAGGACGGGCACCGTGGCGAGCGCCGCCAGCCACCTCGGCGCGCGCGCCCGCCGGGCCAGCAGGTAGAGCATGACCGCGACCGCGAGGCCCATGAGGTGCTGCAACAGCGACACCGCGGCCAGGCTGTGCAGCGGCTTGATCAGCCAGAGGAACAGCGAGTACCCGCTCGGCCGGACCAGGTTCGGATTGAGGTTGATCGCCCCGGAGAGATAGTCCTCCGAATCCGGGAACCACATGACCCACCGGTATCCGAGCATCGCCGTCGCCCGCAGCAGGACGCCCGCCACGAGCAGCGACAGGAACATCCAGTGCGTCCGCGCCACGGCCACCACCCGCCCCCGCGCAGGCAGCCGCGCGAACAGACCCGCAGCCGAGCCCGACCGCGCGAACGCGGCAAGCCGCCCGAACGCGCCCAAACGCGCAAGCGCGGATGCGGACGCCTCTGCAGGCGCCTGCGCGGAGAGCCCCGCAGGCGCGGAGGCGGACGGGCCTGCGGGCGCAGACGAGCCCGCAAACGTTGACGCGGAGGGGGCAGCGGGCGTGGGCGCGGGTGGGTGCGGGGGCACCGACTCGTGCGGGCTCGGAGGCGTCGGCGCAGGCAGGCGCACCGCGCACGCCTCGGACGGCCCGGTGTCCGGGACGCCTTCCCCGCCGCTCAGCTCGGTCATATCCGCCACAGTCTAGGCAGGATCCCTCCTGCCCCAGCCCCCTTTCGGCCGAACCTCGTTCTGCGCTCGCGCCGGATCCCCGGCCCGGACGGACGTGAGGTGGCCCGGGACCGTCCGGGCCGAGGGACGCGCGGACGGCGCGTCCCCGGCCCGGCGGTACCGGCGGTGCCGGGTGATCGTCGCAGCGGGTGCGGGGGCAGCTGCGGACGATCCCGAGGCGGAGCGGATCAGGCCGAGCGGAGCCTTTGCAGAGCCTCGCGGACGCCGCCGTCGCTCTCCTCCAGGAGGACGGTGGCGCGGTCCGCGGGGACCTCGCCGAGCAGGCTGACCAGGGCGACGCGGGTGTTGCCGCCGGCCTCGGCCAGCGCGGCGGCGCAGGAGCTGGAATCCATTCCGGTCGCCTCGGTGAGGATGCGGACGAGGCGCGCGCGGAGCTTGGAGTTGAGGGCGTTCACGCTGACCATCAGGTTGGAGTAGGTGCGCCCCAGCCTGATCATGAGCGTGGTGGAGAACGAGTTGAGCACCAGCTTGGTGGCGGTGCCCGCCTTCATCCTCGTCGAGCCGCTGATCACCTCGGGTCCGGTGGCCAGCGGGATGTGCACGGCGACCTCGTCGCCGTACGGCGCGTTGGGGTTGCAGGAGATCAGGGCGGTGTGCGCCCCGGCGGCCGCGGCCGCGCGGAGGGCGCCGATGACGTAGGGGGTGCGTCCGGACGCCGCGACGCCGATCGCGACGTCGCCCGGCTCGACCGCGGCGGCGTCGGACGCGCCGAGGTCCACGTCGTCCTCCACCTCGGAGACGGCCTGGGTGAACGCGCCGGGACCGCCCGCGTGATGGGCGACGACGCGGTTCCACATGCCGAACGTGGGCGGGAGCTCCGCCGCGTCCAGCACGGCCAGGCGCCCCGACGTGCCCGCGCCGAAGTAGTGCACCCGGCCGCCGCGCCGCAGCGACTCCACGGCGAGGTCGACGAGCTGGGCGAGCTGGGGCAGGACGGCCGCCACGACGGCCGGGACGGTGGCGTCCTCGGCGTTGATGCGGCGCAGCACCTCCAGGGTGGGGAGGGTGTCGACGTCGAGGGTGCGCGGATTGCGCCCCTCGGTGGGCAGATCAACCTCGATCACCGACGCCTCCGGTCGGGTCGCACGGTCCGGCCGCGGACCGCCTCGAACGTGGCCTCAAGGGCTTTGCGGGTGGGGCCGAAGGTGCGCTGCGCGACCCCGACGAACACGCAGTCCACCACGGTCAGCTGCGCGAGCCTGCTGGCCGTCGCGCCCGACCTGAAGGTGGTCTCCCGCGCGGCCGTCGTCAGGATGAGGTCGGCGACGTCGGCGATGGGCGATTTCGGGAAGTTGGTCAGAGCTACCGTGGTGACCCCCTTGCTCTTGGCGACCTCCAGCGCGTCGATGGTCTCCACCGTCGCGCCCGTGTGCGAGATCCCGACCGCGACGTCCCCCGCGCCGAGCAGCGCGGCGCTGGTGAGCATGATGTGGGCGTCGGACCAGGCGTAGCAGACCCTCCCGATGCGGTGGAGTTTCTGCTGGAAGTCCAGGGCGACGAAGGCGCTCGCGCCGACCCCGTACACGTCCACGCGTTCGGCGGCCACGATGACGTCGACGACCTGCTCGAGCATCTTGATGTCGAGCTGGGCCGCCGTCTCCTCGACGGCGCGCGCATCGGCGAAGGTGACCTTCTCCACGATCTGCTCAAGGGAGTCGTCCGGACTGATGTCGCTGCCGATGACCCGCCCGCCGGTGGCGCTCTGGGCCCTCCCCGCCTCCGTCGCGAGGGTCAACCGCAGCTCTGGATAACCATGAAACCCGATCGCCCGGCAGAACCTGATGACCGTGGTCTCGGAGGTGCCGCAGTTCTGGGCGAGTTCGGTGATGGTCGAGTTCGCGACCCCCTCGGGGTCGTCGATGACGCGTTGCGCGACTCTGCGCTCCGCCGGTGGAAGCGAGGGCAGCAGCGACCGCACCCGCACCACGGTGCTCAGCGGCGTCTGCGACGTCGCCTCGTCCCGTGCTGTCTCCCGGGTCGCCCCACCCCCACTACTCCCCGACTCTGAGCCGGTGGGTTTCCTCATGGAAGAAATTTTCTTACCCCCGCGATGTCACGTCAACGGTAGAAAAGGCTACGGTCGCCATGTGTTGACCCATTTGGCCGGTCCTTACGTGATCGGCATAGACGCGGGTGGCACGAAGACCCGCTGTGTAGTGCTGACTCTCGGGGGCGCGCTGGCCGGAACCGGAACCGGTCCCGGCGCGAACCCCAATTCCGGAGGCGACACCGCGGGTGCCCTCACCACGGCCCTGAGCGAGGCCCTCGGCGACGTGGACCGCTCGCTCGTCCTCACCGGCGTCTTCGGGATCGCGGGCGCGGGCTCGGCCGGACGTCCCGCGGCGGTCTCGGCCGCCCGGCGCGCCTGGCACGCCTGCGGCCTGCGCGGATCCCCCGCCGTCGTCACCGACATCGCCGTGGCGTTCGCGGCCGGCACCACCGCCCAGAAGGGCATCGTGGTGTTCTCCGGCACCGGCGCGGGCGCCGCGGTGATCAGCGACGGCGCGATCGTGCGCCGGGCGGACGGCTACGGCTGGCTCGTCGGGGACGAGGGGTCGGCGGTGTGGCTCGGCCGCGAGGCGGTGCGCGCCGCGCTCGCCGCGCTGGACGGCCGCAGCCGCCCCACCCTGCTCACCGAGTCGGTGCCGCGCGCGCTGCTCGGCCAGGCCGTGCTGTCCGAACTGGGCGCCGCAACCCCCCGCCACCAGTGCACCCAGCACCGTCCCGCCGCGACCCCCGCGCCCGCCCTGGCCTTCGCCGGGGCGGCGGTGAACGGGACGTCGCTCGGCGCGGGCGGCACCACGACGCTGGCCCGCGAGCCGGCGTCGCGCGTCCCGCAGAACCCTGCCCTCGCGCAGGCCATCATCAAGGAGGTCTACGGCCGCCCGCCCGCGGCCCTCGGCAGGCTCGGGCCGGTGGTCGCGGCAGCGGCCGCCGCGGGGGACGCGGTGGCCCGCCGGATCACCGAGGAGGCGGCCGAGTGGCTGCTGCGCGACGTGGACGCCGTCCGCGCCGCGCTGACCGACCCGTCCGCGCCGGTCGTCATGCACGGCTCGGTGCTGCGGGACGGGCCGGTGGCCGACGCGGTGCGCGCGGGCCTGCGGGTCCGCTTCGACGCCGACCCGCGACGCGCGGGCGACGGCGCCGTGGGCGCCGCGTCCCTGGCGATCCGCCGGCTGGGCTTCCCGCCGCCGGAATGACGCGCGCCCAGCCGCGCGCCCACCCCACCCCCTTCCTGGAACGTGCCAATCTTCGTTCCGGCTGGTGAGTGAATACTCACTAACCACGAGTGAGCGCTCACTGAATCCCAGCGGGCACTCACTCACCCCACCTCCCTCGAGTTGCGCATGCCCGGGTGATCATGCTTAGAGTGGGCGCGATGGTGCCGGTCCCGACTGGCCGCACCGGCCACCTTCGTGGCGAGTTCCGCATTGCTGCGCATCCCAGACGCAGCGCCGTCCGGCCCCGCGCGTCCGAAAGGACGAAGGGGGCGTCCGTCAGGGTCAGGCTCACGCGACCAAGCTCCCGCCGACCCCTCCTCAAGGACGCCCACCCCTGCCCGAATACCTGATTCGGGCACCAACCGCCACGCCCGGACGGCGGCGAAACTCCTCCCACCACCGAGGTGATCTTCGTGCGTCCCACCAGGCCCACCCCTGCCCACCGAGCCCCCGCTCCGGTCACCCCACCCACTTCACCTCCCGCGACGACGCCTCCACCATCCGCGCCCGCCCGTCCCCTCGCAGCCGAACCTGCCTCGCCTTCGACCCCGGCCAGCCCCTCGTCCTCCGCACCTTCCGCCCCAGCCTCACCCTCGCGCTCCGCGCCTTCGGCTAGAGGAGGCGGTGGCGCTCGTAGGAAGAGACGGGGACGGCGGTGGTTGCGGTGGGCCCTTGGGACGGTGGCCTTCTTCCTGGTGGCGGTGATCGGCGGGGTGTTCGGGCTCTACGTGTGGACGCCGATGCCCACGGAACCGCAGCGAGGGGTGACGGACGAGGGATCGACGGTCTACTTCGACGACGGGCGGACGCCGATCTTCCGGGTGGGCGCGAACCGGCAGACGGTCCGGCACGACCAGATTCCGGACCGGGTCCGGTGGGCGGTGCTGTCGGCCGAGGACCGCGGGTTCTACTCGGGGCACGGCGTCTCGCTGAGCGGAACGTTCCGGGCCCTGTGGAACAACGCGTCCGGCGGCGACACCCAGGGCGGTTCGACGATCACGCAGAGCTCGCCCGGAACTACTACAAGGGCCTGAGCCGGCGGCGGACGCTGGGACGCAAGGTCAAGGAGATCATGATCTCGGTCAAGCTGGCCCGGCGGCGGGACCCGGACCGGATCCTCGACCTCTACCTGAACACGATCTTCTTCGGACGGCAGACGTCCGGGGTGCAGGCGGCGGCGCGGGCGTACTTCGCCAAGGACGTGTGGCAGCTGTCGGTCGCGGAGGCGGCGCTGCTGGCGGCGATGATCCAGCGTCCGGCGTACTTCCGGACGCAGGGTGACGACGCACCCGCCCGGGCGCTGCGCGACCGCTGGCGGTACGTCCTGGACGGCATGGTCGCCATGGGCAAGCTGAGCCGGAGCGAGGCCGGCGCGCAGCGGTTCCCCCGGACCGTCCGGGAGTGGCAGGGCGTGGGGATCAGCGGGCAGGCGACGTTCGTCCGGCAGCGGGTCCTGGAGGAGCTGGAGGACGCCGGAATTCCGGCGCAGAGTGTCGTGAACGGCCGGATGCGCGTGTACACCGGCCTCGACGAGCGGTGGATGCGCGCCGCCGAGGACGCCGTGCGCGGCGCGGGTGAGTCGCGGTGGCCGTCGTCGGTGCGCGGCGGGCTGATCGCGGTCGATCCGCGGGACGGCGCGATCCGGGCGTTCTACGGCGGGGATCCGGCGCGCAGCCAGTACGACAGCGTGTTCAACCCGGTCGCGCAGGTCGGCTCGACGTTCAAGCCGTTCGTCCTCGCGGCGGCGGTGCGGCGCGGGACGAGCGTCCGGACGCGGGTCTACGGCAGGTCGCCGCTGAACTTCGCGCCGAACGGGGAGCTCACCCCGATGAGGGCGCCCGGCATGAAGATCAAGAACGACGAGCACATCGGCTCGCTCGGTGCGGTGGACCTCGGCCGCGCCACGGCGCTCTCGGTGAACACCGGCTATATGAAGCTGGCCTTCGAGACGGGCATCGGGAACGTGGTCCGGATGGCCGAGGACCTGGGAGTTCCCGAACAGATCCTGCGTCCTTACCGGGCGCAGGCGGGCGTCACGCTCGGAATCACCACGATCCCGGCGGTGCGGCAGGCCGCCGCCTACGCCGCGTTCGCCAACGGCGGGGTCGCGGTCGCCCCGCACCTGGTCACGCGGGTCGTGGACGCCTCGGGCAAGGACGTCCCGCTGCCCTGGACGCGCCCGGGCGCCCGAGTGCTGAGCCGCGAGCAGTCCGCGCAGGTCACCTGGGCGATGCGGCGGACGGTCACCGAGGGCACCGGGCGCCGCGCCGCCCTCCCCGACCGGGCGAGCGCGGGCAAGACCGGCACCACCGACCACAACCGCGCCGCCTGGTACGTCGGGTACGTCCCGAACCTTTCGGCAGCGGTCATGCTGGCCGACACCCGGGGCCGGACGCTGCGGGACGCCGCGAACCGTCCGATATCGGGCGAGGACGCACCCGCCGAGATCTGGCACGCCTTCATGGCGCGCGTCTCGGCGTCGCTGCCCGTCCGCGCGTTCGACGAGCCCGCTTTCAGCGGGACCACCTACGACTGGACCGACACGCGCATCCCCGTCCACCCCGCGTCGCCTCCCGACTCCTCTGGGAGGGTTCCGACCGGTTCGCCCCCGGCGTCCCGCGCCCCGAAGCCGAGGATCACCGACGCGGCCCGCCGTTAGTTTGGACAGCGCGCCACGCTCCGGCTACCGTCGCCCAGGTCAGGTCACGGCCAGGTCACGGCATCGGGAGCACTGTGCGCGCATCACGTCCCTCCTCCCCGACCGCGACCACCCAGCGCCCAACTCCGGACAGAACCCGCCCCCACGCGAGCGCACCCCGCCCGACCCCAAAGACATCCCGCCCGAACACGGGCGCATCCCGGCCGGATACGAGCACGCCCTGCCCGGACGCGAGCGAGTCGGGGACGAATGCGACCGCGTCCAGGTCGAATTCGAGCGCGTCCGGCACGAGCGCAGGTACGCCGCGGCAGGGCGCCGGGATGGAACGGGCCGTGGCGGGGGTCGGACGGCCGGTCGGGATCTTGGTGGCGGTCGCGGTGGCGGCCTCGCTCGCCGGGTGCGGTGACAACGCGCGGACGGGACGCCGCGACGCCGCGCCGGTGCAGAAGTCCTTGGGGACGGCGTCCGCCCGGCCGGACTGGGTGCCCGGATATGTGGCGAAGCTGAGCACCGAGGAGAAGGTCGGGCAGCTCTTCGTGCCCACGGTCGGGAGCGCGTCCGCCGGCACGGCGATGATCCGCAAGTACCACGTGGGCGGCGTCATCTACTTCCCGGAGAACCTGAGGACACCGCGCTCGACGGCCCAGCTGTCCAACGCGCTGCAGAAGGCGTCCAAGATCCCGATGCTCATCGGCGTGGACGAGGAGCAGGGCATCGTGTCGCGGACGCCGTTCGTGACGAGGTTCCCCGGCAACATGACGCTCGGCGCGTCCGGCCGCGTCGAGGACGCCCGCGCCGCCGCGCAGGCGACCGGCGCCGAACTGCGCGCCGTCGGGATCAACCAGAACTACGCCCCGGACGCCGACGTCAACGTCAACCCGGCGAATCCGGTGATCGGCATCCGCTCGTTCGGCGCGGACCCGGCTCTCGTCGCGAAGATGACCCGCGCCGCCGTCACCGGCTACCAGCAGGCCGGGGTCGCCGCGACCGCCAAGCACTTCCCCGGCCACGGCGACACGGCCACCGACAGCCACACCGGCCTGCCGGTGATCAAGCACAGCCCCGCCACGTGGGAACGCCTCGACGCGCCGCCGTTCGAGTCCGCGGGCGCGGACGCGGTGATGTCGGCGCACATCGTCGTCCCGAAGCTGGACGGCAGCGGCGACCCGGCGACGCTGTCCAAGAACGTGCTGACCGGGCTGCTGCGGAACAAGCTGGGCTTCCAGGGCGTGATCGTCACCGACTCGCTGCAGATGGAGGGCGTCCGCGAGAAGTACAGCGACCGGGTGGTCCCGGTGCGCGCGATCAACGCCGGAGCCGACCAGCTCCTCATGCCACCGAGCCTGCCGGTCGCCTACCAGGCGGTGCTGAAGGCGGCGAAGTCGGGCAGGATCTCCCAGGCTCGGCTGAACGACGCGGTGGCACGCATCCTGCGTCTCAAAGAGCACCGCGGTCTGTTCCGCGGCACGAACGTCGACCCCGCCAAGGCCGGCTCTCAGGTGGACACCGCGCAGCACCACGCGCTCGCCCGCAGCGTCGCCGAGCACGGTGTGACGGTCATCCGCAACGTCGGCAACGTCCTTCCGCTGAAGAATCGCAAGGTCTACGTCACCGGGGCGAAGAGCTCCCAGGTGGGCGCGGCCCTACGGGCGGCGGGCGTCAAGACGACCGGCTCTCTGGGGCAGGCGGACGTCGCGCTCCTCACGACGCTGAACTCCGGCGCGTCGGCCACCGCCGCTCAGACTCGCAAACTGGCGTCCAAGCCGACCGTCGTGGCCGCGCTCGGCGCCCCTTACGACCTCGACAAGGCCGACAGCGCCAAGGCTCTGGTGGCGACCTATTCGTCCACCGCGCCCGCGATCGCCGCACTGGCCCGCATCCTGTCCGGTCAGGCCAAGCCGTCCGCGAAGCTCCCGGTCCCCGTGGCGGGCCAGCGCATCGGCACCGGCCTCACCTACTGACCGCGCCCCGCTCCGAAGAACGCGACGAAGCGGGGACCCGCCCAACCGGCAGCACCCCCGCTTCGCCTCCACCCCTCGCCGCTACGGCCCCAAGTCGCCCCAGACCCCGAGTCCGCTTACAACCCAAGACTGCGCTCCAGCCCGAAGGTTCGGCTGGGAACCCCGGTTCGGCTACAGGCCCAGGCTCGCCAAGGCGGGGAGGGCCTGGCGGGCGGACGCCTTGGCGGCTTCGGCGCTGCGGGCCGCGCGGGCGGCGGACGCGGCGGCCCGGCACTCGTCCAGCGTGTGACGGGCCAGGGCGGCGCGGACCAGCGGCAGTGACGGCGCGCTCATCGACAAAGACGTGACGCCCAGGCCGACCAGGACGCACGCCAGCGCCGGGTCGTTCGCCGCCTCACCGCAGACGCCGCACGGGATGCCGGCGCAGGCGGCGGACGCGACCAGGTCCAGGACCGCGGGCTGCCAGGCGTCCTGGAGGTGGGCGAGGCCGCCGATCTGGCGGTCCGCGGCGCAGGTGTACTGGGTGAGGTCGTTGGTGCCGAGGCTGAAGAACTTCACCTCGGACGCCAGGTCCGTGGCGCGCAGCGCCGCCGCCGGGACCTCGATCATGACTCCCGGGTGCTCGATCCCGGCGGCGCGGCAGGCGGCGGCGAAGTAGGCCGCCTCCTCGGCGTCCGTCACCATCGGGGCCATGACCTGCAACTTCGTGGTCAGGCCGGACGCGGCGCGGGCCAGCGCGGACAGCTGGGCCGTCAGGACGTCCTCGTGGCGGCGCAGCATCCGCAGCCCGCGCTCGCCGAGCGCCGGGTTCGGCTCCTCGCCGGGCGGCGGCAGGAACGCCAGCGGCTTGTCGGCCCCGGCGTCCAGGGCGCGCACGACGACGCGTCCGTTGGGGAACGCCTCCAGGACCTCGCGGTAGGCGCGTTCCTGCTCAGCGTCGGTCGGCGGGGTGGCGCGATCGAGGAAGAGGAACTCGGTGCGGTACAGGCCGACGCCCTCCGCGCCGTTCTCGACCGCCGCCGGAACGTCCTTCGGGCCGCCGATGTTCGCGAGCAGCGGCACCGAGTGGCCGTCCTTGGTGCGTCCCGGCCCGGTCGCTTCGGCGAGCGCGGCGGACCGCGTGGCCGCGGCGTCGCGCGCCTCGCGCACGATCTCGGCGGACGGGTCGACCACGACCGTCCCGGCCCCGCCGTCCACCAGGACGGGCGTGCCGTCGGCGAGGTCGGTGGCGCCGGGCAGCGCCACGACCGCGGGCACGCCCATGGTGCGGGCGAGGATCGCGGTGTGGCTGGTCGGGCCGCCTTCCTCGGTGACGAACGCGACCACCTTCGCGGGGTCGAGCACGGCCGTGTCGGCGGGCGCGAGGTCCCGCGCGACCAGCACGAACGGCTCGTCCGACTCGGGCACGCCGGGCATCGGCAGGCCGAGCAGGCGGGCGACCGTCCGGTCCCGGATGTCGTCGAGGTCGGTGACGCGGGCGGCGAGGTACTCCCCCGCGCCCGCGAGCATCTCGCGGTACACGCCGAAGGACTCGAACACCGCACGGGCCGCCGAGCGTCCCTCGGCCACCTTGGCGCGCACGCCGTCGGCGAGTCCGGGGTCGCGGGCCATGAGGGCCTGGGCGTTCAGCACGTCCTGGCCCTCCCGGTTGCCGACCTCGGCGGCGATCGCGCCGCGCGCCTCCAGGTCGTCGGCGACCGCGGCGAGCGCGGCCAGCGCCGCCGCCGTCTCGGCCTCCGCGTCCCCGGCGGGAGCGTCGTCCGCACCCGGCTCCGGGACGGCCCCCGCGATACCGCGCACCGGACCGAACCCGATTCCCGGGCTCACCCCGGCCCCACGCAACTCCACGAACTCGGAACCGCGTGCCCCTCCAGACGCCGACGTCCCTGCGGTCACGACTGTTCCTCCACATTCCTCATGTCCAGCGGACTGACCAGCCCGCCGACAGCCACAGCCTCACGGACGCCACTAGCCCGTCCGCACCACACCTTCACGAGAACCCGCGAACCCCGGCCGATTCCCGTCCCAACTCACACCACCGACTTGACCCGACTTCGAGCTACCAGACCCGCCCAAGCCCCGGCCCTGACCGCTCCTTGCGCCTCTCCCACAAACCGCGGCCCTGCCACACGCTGCGGCCCTGCCACACCCTGTGGACCTGCCACACGCTGTGGACCTGCCACACGCTGTGGACCTGCCACACGCTGTAGATCTGCCACACGCTGTAGATCTGCCACATGCTGTGGAGCTGCCACAGACTGCGGCCCACCCACGAACTGCGCGCTTCGCACGTTGCGGACTTGCCCCGCCTTGCGGGCCTTCTGCCACCAACGGACTTCCCACACGCTGCAAATCTGTCCCGCGGTGCGAACCTTCCCGCGGATTGTGGGCGTGCCCCGCGCTACGGACTTCCGCCGAAGTGCAGGCCGTGCCATGCGCTGCGGTCGTCACACACACTGCGGGCCTCCCACACACTGGGGACGTCCCACGCGCTGCGGGCTTCCCGCGAAGCGCGGGTCGTGCCACGTGCTGCGGAACTGCCGCCCTGCGGGTTGGCCGCGAGTTGTGAGCCTGCTCCGAGGTGCGGATTCACCGCGCCTTGCGAACCCGCCGGATCTGCGGGCGCGTCACCCTCCAAGATTTCGGCGGGTGAGCTGGGACGGTCGTGGGTTCGAGCGGTGGGCCGGTCAGGCGATCAGATCGTCAGGCGTTCTCCGGCTCGGGCGTGGACAGCAGCTCTTCGAGTTCGGCCAGCAGGGCGTCGGCACCGTCGAAGTCGGCGGCGATGACGATCTCCTCCCCGTGCTTGGCGTCCAGGCCGAGGACGGCCAGGATGCTCTTGGCGTTGACGGGCTGGCCGCCGGCCTTGGCCACGGTGACGTCGCCGGGCGCCTTGGCCGCGGTCTGCACGAACAGCGCGGCCGGGCGCGCGTGCAGCCCCACCCTCGACTCGATCTTGACGTTGCGCTCGGTCACTTGATTCAACTCTCCTCGATGTCCCGGATCCGGAGTTCGGGTCCGGGAGTCACGGTCACTTGGCGCAGGTCGGCCACCACGTGGTGCGCGGCGCGCAGCGCGGCGGACGGCAGCGTGGTGGTGATCCCCACGACGGTCATACCCGCGTCCCGCGCGGCGGCCACGCCCGCGGGCGCGTCCTCGAAGGCCACGGCCTCCTGCGGTGGGACGCCCAGGCCGCGCGCGGCGGCCAGGAAGCCCTCGGGATCGGGCTTGCCGACGATCACGTCGTCGGCGGTGATGATCAGTTTCAGCAGTTCCCGGACGCCCAGTTCGTCCAGCAGGCCATGGGCATATCCCCGCATTCCGGACGTCACGACCGCGGTCGGGACGCCCAGCGCGTGCAGCTCCCGAACGAGCTCCACCGCGCCCGGAACGGGCTCGGGGACGGGCAGGTCCGGGTCGTCGCCGAAGGCCAGCACCTCGTGGAACAGCTCCTCGGTCGTCCGGCCGGGGAACAGGTGCAGGTGGTCGACGAGAGCCTCACGCCCGCGGCGGCCCGCGAAGGAGGCCAGGACGGCCTCGTCGTGGGGCGCGCCGTGCGCGTCGAAGAGCCGCGCCCACATCACGCGGTTGCGCGGCTCGGTGTCGATCAGCGTGCCGTCCAGGTCGAAGACGGCGGCGCCGACCGGCAGCCGGATCAGCTCCATACGAACAGCTCGGCGCCCTGGTTGACGGTGCCGGACTCCACGACGTCCGACAGGGCCTCGGCGGGCGCGTCGAGCGCGACCACGGCGCAGATCGGCGAGCGGCCGCCCGCCTCGACCGCGGCCGGGTCCCAGGCGACCAGCGGCTGGCCCGCGGTGACCCGGTCGCCCTCGGCGGCCAGCAGCTCGAAGCCCTCGCCCTTGAGCTGGACGGTGTCGATGCCGAGGTGCACCAGCACCCCGTGCCCCTCGTCGTCCACCACCACGTAGGCGTGCGGGTGCATCTTGACGATCTTCCCGGTGACCGGGGCGATCGCCCGGCCGGGCTCGCGAGCCGGGTCCACCGCGGTGCCCGGGCCGACCATGGCCTGGGCGAACACCGGGTCCGGCACGCCCGCGAGCCCCACGACCCGCCCGCCGACCGGGGACAGTACGCGCGTCATCGGTCCTCCTTGCGGGATCAGTCGAGGATGTCCTCGATGTCGGTGGCGATCGTGTCGGCCTCGGGGCCCACGACCACCTGGACGACGGTGCCCTGGCGCATCACGCCGAACGCGCCGGCGGCCTTCAGCCCGGCCTCGTTCACGGCGCTCGCGTCCTTGACCTCGGTGCGGAGCCGGGTCGCGCAGGGCTCGATCTCGACGATGTTGTCGGCGCCGCCCAGCGCCGCGATGATGTCCTCGGCCTTGGCCATTGCGGGGTTCCTCTCGTTCTCTGTTCGTCCGGACCGGGACCGGACCGCGGGGCCCGGTCCCGGAAGCGGTGTCAGTCCGTCTGGGTGACCTTGTTCAGCCCGCGCGGGACGTCGGGGTCGATGCCGAGCCGCCGGGCGAGGTTCTCGACCATGATCTGGCCGGGCACGATGAGGCCCAGCGGGGCGACCCATTCGGGCAGGTCCGGACCCGGCAGCGCGGCCGTGCTGGCCTGCGCGAGACCGCTGCCGCCGCCGAAGCCGAACGCCTCCGCGCCCGCGCCGCGCACCCGCTCGGCGAGCGCGATCGTGCCCGCCAGCGTCGGGCTGCCCTCGGCCGCGACGAGCAGCGCGGGGGTCTGGTCGTCGACGACGGCGATCGGGCCGTGCAGCAGGTCGGCGTAGGACAGGCCCATGGCGTGCAGGTAGCACGCCTCCTTGATCTTCAGGGCCAGCTCCAGCGCGGTGCCGAACGCGATGCCGCGCCCGGACACGACCGCGCCGGGCACCTCCGACAGCGCCTCGACGATCCGGCCCAGCGCCGGGGACGCCTCGGTCGCGCGGATCAGGCCCTCGACCTCGTCCGGGACGCGGCGCAGGTCGGCCGGGTCGCAGTCGACGCCGATGCCGAGGCCGAGCACCGCGAGCGCGGCGAGCTGGGTGGTGTAGGTCTTGGTCGCCGGGACGGCCAGCTCGTCCCCGGCGAGGGTGATCAGCGGGACCTCGGCGGTCTCCGCGAGCGGCGAGCCCTCGCCGTTGGTGACCGCGACGGTGCGGGCGCCGCAGTCCTTCGCCCAGGCCAGCGTCTCGACGATCTCCTCGGTCTTGCCGGACTGGCTGATCGCCACGGCCAGCACACCGTCGAGGTCGAGCTTGCGGCCGTAGGTCGTCGCGACGGACGGCGCGGCGAGCGTGGCGAGCCGTCCGGCGTGCGACTCGATCAGGTACCGGCCGTACACGGCGGCGTTGTCGGACGACCCGCGCGCGATGAACAGCACCTGGCGGGTCTCGGCGGCGAGCCGCTCGATCTCCGGCACGCGCGGCAGCAGCGCCTCGATGGTGCGCCGGAGCGCCTCGGGCTGCTCGCCGATCTCGGCGCGCATACGACTGGTGGTCATGATCCCCCTCCGAAGAGTTCCTGCCCGTTGATCCACGTCATACGCGCGCGGTGGTCGGGGCCGAGCCAGACGAGGTCGGCCTTGGCGCCGGGGGCGATGCGGCCGAGGTCGGGCCGTCCGATGAGGTCGGCGGGGACCCGGGTGGCGGCGTCCACGGCCGTCACCGGGTCGACGCCGATCGCCAGGGCGTTGCCGATCGCCTCGTCCAGCCGGAGCCCGGAGCCCGCGATGGTGCCGTCGGCGCGCAGCGGCGGCCCCTGCTCCGGCATGGTGATGGGTTCGCCGCCGAGCTCGTACACGCCGGGCGGCATTCCGGCGGCGGACGCGGCGTCGGTGACGAGCACGACGCGCCCGGCGGCGGCGTTGAAGACGACCTTGGCCACGGTGCCGGAGACGTGGTGCAGGTCGAGGATGAGGCCGGGGCTCAGCCGGTCGTCGGCGAGCGCCTGGGCGGCCACG
Source organism: Actinomadura gamaensis (assembly GCF_042652125.1). Lineage (NCBI taxonomy): Bacteria > Bacillati > Actinomycetota > Actinomycetes > Streptosporangiales > Thermomonosporaceae > Actinomadura > Actinomadura gamaensis. The sequence goes on from NZ_JBHSIT010000007.1 coordinate 217,239, forward strand.
CCCGGTTCGCGGTGGTTCATCCCGGACTGGGCGTTGAAGATGTGCGTGACCTTGCGCGCGCCCGCGTCCGTCGCGGCGGCGACCTGGTCGGCGGTCGCGTCGCTGTGCCCGACGCTGACCAGCACGCCGTTGCCGACGAGGGTGCGGATCGCGTCCAGCGCGTGGGCTCTCTCGGGCGCGAGCGTGACCAGCTTGACCAGCCCAGTCTCGAGCAGCGTCTCGATCTTGTCGGGCGTCGGGTCCGTCAGGTACGCGGGGTTGTGCGCGCCCTTGCGCTTCTCCGACAGGAACGGGCCCTCCAGATGGACGCCGAGCACTCGCGTGCCGCGCCCTTCCAGGCTCGGAAGCAGGTCTTTGGCGAAGCGGAGCGCGGCGGCCTGAACCTCGACGGGCGCGGTGATGAAGGTCGGCAGGAAGGACGTCACGCCGGTCTCGGGAAGCCGCTCCACGACGGTGCGCCAGCCGGTCTCGTCGGCGTCCACCATGTCGTAGCCGAAGAAGCCGTTGACCTGGAGATCGACCAGACCGGGGGCGAGCAGGCCGTCCTCGAGGTGGACGTCGGCGCCGTCCGGACGGCCCTCGCCCGCCTCGGCGATCACACCGTTCTCGATCCGGACGTATCCCGGCGAGACCACGCGGGTAGGACCCTCCGCGGGGGAAGTGATCATGCGGTTCGCGGTGATCAGAAGTCTTGCCATCGCTGCGCACTCTCCGTGACGCCGGGTTCGCCGGTCGTGTTCCGCACGACTGGTCTAGTCCGGTCTGGACCAGTACGCAACATACCCGAATCACGCAACAAAGCGATAGAGCGAGGATGTCGCTCGGGGGGAGTCACCCGCTCATGAGTTCCACGGCCACACAGGCGGACGGCGGCGGCGGAGCGCGGAGCGCGTGGAGCGCCACGTTCGCGGTGCTCCAGCGGATCGGCCGCAGCCTCATGCTGCCCATCGCGGTGCTGCCCGCGGCGGGCATCCTGCTCCGGCTCGGGCAGGACGACCTGCTCGGCAAGGACGGTCTCGGCTGGAACCGGATCGCCGAGGTGTTCGCCGCCGCGGGCGGCGCGCTGCTCGACAACCTCGCGATCCTGTTCGCGGTCGGCGTCGCCATCGGCTTCGCCAAGAAGTCCGACGGCTCGACCGGCCTCGCCGCCGTCGTCGGCTACCTGGTCTTCGACCGGGTCTCGAAGGTGATGTTCTCCCACTCGTCCACGCTCAAGGACACGGTGGTGCAGAAGGTCCAGCAGGACGGCGCGCTCAAGGAGATGATCGGCTACGGCCTGAAGAACCCGACGCAGGTGCTCGGCGGGATCGTCGTCGGGCTCGTGGTCGCGCTGCTCTACCAGCGCTTCTACCGGATCAAGCTGCCGTCGTGGCTGGCCTTCTTCGGCGGCCGCCGGTTCGTCCCGATCGTCAGCGCCGCCGCGTGCCTGGTGCTCGGCGTCCTGTTCGGCCTGATCTGGCCCACGCTCGGACACTGGATCGACTCGTTCGGCGACTGGCTCACCGGCCTCGGCGCGCTCGGCGCCGGCATCTACGGCATCGCGAACCGGCTGCTGCTGCCGTTCGGCCTGCACCACATCCTCAACTCGCTGATCTGGTTCGTGTTCGGCACCTACAACGACAACGGCACGGCCGTGCACGGCGAGATCAACCGCTACCTCGCGGGCGACCCGCACGCCGGAAGCTTCCTCGCCGGGTTCTTCCCCGTCCTGATGTTCGGCCTGCCCGGCGCGGCCTGCGCCATCTGGCGCGCCGCCCCGCCCGGCAGGCGCGGCGTCGTCGGCGGCCTGATGATCTCGTCCGCCCTGACCGCGTTCGTCTGCGGCGTCACCGAGCCCATCGAGTTCTCGTTCATGTTCGTCGCGCCGCTGCTCTACGGCATCCACGTGGTGCTGACGGGCATCTCGATGTACATCCTCGCCGCGGTGCACGCGCAACTCGGGTTCTCGTTCTCGGCCGGGCTGATCGACCTGCTGCTGAACGCGACCAAGGACAACACCCGCCACCTGCCGCTCATCATCGGCATGGGCGTCGTCTACTTCGTCCTCTACTTCGCGATCTTCTACTTCCTCATCACCAAGATGAACATGCCCACCCCGGGCCGCGAACCCGAGGACGACCCGGCGACGTCCCCCGAAACCTGACGCCCACGCGACCGCACTCACCCACGCGACCGCACTCACCCACAGGAGCGCGCTCACCCACAACAGCGCGCTCGCCCACAGGAGCGCGCTGGCCCACATCGCCCATCGGCTGACGGCCGTCCGCCTCAGCCTGCTCACCCAGCTCAGCCCGGCCGCCCGCCTGGCCCAGCTCACTCCGCGCATCCGCCTCACCTTGCTCACCCGCTCTCGTTCGGCTCGATCGGCCGTCCGTCGTCCGGAAGGACGGCCGAGTCCCAGCCTTCAGTGCCCGGCCCGACCCCGGCATCCCGAACGCGGTTCTGTGGATAACCGGGGTGCCGACGCGTCCGCGCCTAGCGGACGGAAACCGCGCGCCCGCCGGGGAAACCGCGCTGACCTGCGGAGACAAGCGATCTTTCGCGATCCGCCCGCGATCCGGGCGTTACGCATCTGTGAGTTGACACACGTCGAAATCGTGTGGTCTAGTCCGGACTAGACCAGTACATACCGAGTCGATCCGGACTCCGCCGCCATCGGCCCGGGCTCCCCCGAGGATCCCCCGTGACGACCATTGATCCGAACAGCCCCGTCCCGAAGTACTTCCAGCTCAGGGCCATCCTGCTGGACATGATCGAGAGCGCCGAGCTCCCGGTGGACGCCCCCATACCGTCCGAGCGCGAACTGTGCGCGCGGTACGGGCTGTCGCGCATGACCGTCCGGCAGGGCGTCGACCAGCTCGTCTCGGAGGGGCGGCTCTACCGCGTGCCCGGCAAGGGCACCTTCGTGGCCCGCCCGAAGATCGAGATGCCGCTGCGGCTGGTCTCGTTCACCGAGGACATGCTGGCCCGCGGCATGCGGCCCGGCGCGATCGACCTCGACCGGCGCACGGTGCCCGCCGACGCGCGGCTCGCCCGCGTCTTCGAGGTGGAGCTCGGCACCCCGATCCACGTGATCGAGCGGCTGCGCACCGCCGACGGCGAGCCCATGGCGGTCGAAAGAGCACATATCCTCGCATCGCTCGCGCCCGACCTGCTGGACCGGCGGCTCGCCGACCGGTCCCTGTACGGCGTCCTCGAGGCGGTGTACGGGCTGGTCTTCGACGCGGGCGACCAGACGATCGACGCCGGGCTGGCGGACGCGACCGACGCCCGCAGCCTGCAGATCCCGCGCGGCAGCGCCGTCCTGCTGCTGCGCCGCCGGTCGTTCACCAACGGGACCTGCGCCGAGCTCGGCGTCTCGACGTACCGCGCCGACCGCTACCAGGTCCACACGGCGCTGGGCCATCCCCCGACCCGCTCCTGACCTCCGGCGGCACCGGGCCACTCCGACCCGGCGCCGACACCACCCCGCTCTGACCGAGGAGAGGAATCACCCCTGATGAGTTCCATCGCCGCGGCGGAGGGCTCGGCCGGGCGCAAGCCCTGGTCGGCGGCCTTCGCCGTCCTGCAGCGGATCGGCCGCAGCCTCATGCTGCCGATCGCCGTCCTGCCCGCCGCCGCCCTGCTGCTCCGCTTCGGCCAGCCGGACATGCTGGGCAAGGACGGGCTCGGCTGGGTCCGCGTCGCCGAGATCGTCGGCGAGGCGGGCAACGCGCTGTTCGCCAACCTGCCGCTGCTGTTCGCCGTCGGTGTGGCGATCGGCTTCGCGAAGAAGGCGGACGGCTCGACCGCGCTGGCCGCGGTCGTCGGCTACCTGGTCTTCGACCACGTCTCGAAGATCATGTTCTCGCACACCTCGCAGCTCAAGGGGAACGTGCTGATCGACAAGGTGGCCGACGGCAAGACCGCCTCGGTCATCGACTGGGGCGCCAAGAACCCCACCGACGTGCTCGGCGGCATCCTGATCGGTGTCGTCGCGGCGCTGCTCTACCAGCGCTTCTACCGGGTCAAGCTGCCCACCTACCTGGCCTTCTTCGGCGGTCGCCGGTTCGTCCCGATCATCACCGCCGTCGCCGCGCTGATCCTCGGCGTCCTGATCGGCTTCATCTGGCCGGTGTTCGGCACCTGGCTGACCGACTTCGGCAACTGGATCACCGGCGCGGGCGCGCTCGGCGCCGGCGTCTACGGCGTCGTCAACCGGCTGCTGCTGCCGTTCGGCCTGCACCACATCCCGAACTCGCTGGTCTGGTTCGTGTTCGGCACCTACAACGACCACGGCACCGCGGTGCACGGCGAGATCAACCGCTACCTCGCGGGCGACCCGCACGCGGGCGGCTTCCTGGCCGGGTTCTTCCCCGTCCTGATGTTCGGCCTGCCGGGCGCGGCCCTCGCCATGTGGCGCGCCGCTCCCCCGCACCGCCGCAAGGCCGTCGGCGGCATCATGATCTCCGCCGCGCTCACCGCCTTCGTCACCGGCGTGACCGAGCCGATCGAGTTCGCCTTCATGTTCGTCGCGCCCGTCCTGTACGCGGTGCACGTCGTCCTGACCGGCATTTCGATGGCGCTCCTGGAGGCCCTGCACGCCCAGCTCGGCTTCGGCTTCTCCGCGGGCCTCATCGACCTGCTGCTGAACGCCAGCAAGAGCAACACCAAGGGCCTCGGGCTGATCATCGGGCTCGGCGTCATCTACTTCTTCGTCTACTACTTCGTGTTCAAGTTCCTGATCGAGAAGTTCAACTTCGCGACTCCGGGACGCGAGCCGGACCCGGACGAGGCGGTCGACGCCCCCGCCGAGGAGCCCGCCACCTCGCGCAAGCGCGAGAAGGCGACCCAGTAACTCCCGGGCCGTCCCGCCACGACCGGCATCCCGGACGGCCCGACAGCGACACCCAGGCCGGACCTCCAGCCCCTTGGTCCGGCCGTCCCGAGGCCCCTCCCCACCCCCTTACCGGGGAGACGGCCTCACCCCCGCGACGGCGGGGCGCGACCCCCGCGCCCCGCCGTTCGCCTTTCACCCGGCTCATGCAGGTTGAGACCCTAGATGGCGTGCCGTCCTCCCGCGAGCCACGCCAGGCGTCCCTGCCACCCCGCAGCGCCATCGAGTTCCGCAGAGCGTCGATGGCGTTTCGGTAAGAGAGCTGGCCACTGCGCTAAAGCACCCACTTCGCACGTGGCTTCCGCCGGGCAACCGGAGGCATGCTACATCGCGTTCGATGCGGCTCCGCTTGGACGAAGCACGGCGTCGGCTGCTGGGCACGGACCGTCCGGTGGCGGCCACCGTGACCTGGACGCCCGGATCGGGCACGGCTGCTCAGAACATCCCGTACGCGCCCGAAGGCAAGCGAAAGGGCCCCGGTCGCGGAGACCGGGGCCCTTTCGTTCAGCTGCGGCTAGTTGTTGCTGGGGTCGCCGTGGCAGCGCTTGAACTTCTTGCCGGAGCCGCACGGGCAGGGGTCGTTGCGGCCCACGCCCGCGTACGGGTCGTCGGCCTCCTCGCTGTGGTGCTCGACGCCGCCCTCACCGTCGACGGTCGGAGCGGTGTACTCCAGCTTCGTCGGACGCTGCGGCTCGTCCAGCCCCTTGGCCTTGACGACCGGGTGCTCCTCGGCCTCGGCGGCGGCGGTGTCGTCGTCGCTGGGGACGGTGTCCTCCAGCGCGACGGGGTTCGCGCCGACCTGGGGCGCCGGGGGCTGGTCCTCGACCTCGACCTCGAGGTTGAAGAGGTAGCCGACCGACTCCTCCTTGATGCCGTCCATCATGGCGTTGAACATGTCGTAGCCCTCGCGCTGGTACTCGACCAGCGGGTCGCGCTGCGCCATGGCGCGCAGGCCGATGCCCTCCTGGAGATAGTCCATCTCGTAGAGGTGCTCGCGCCACTTGCGGTCCATGACGGAGAGGATGACGCGGCGCTCGAGCTCGCGCATCACCTCCGAGCCCAGCTCCTCCTCGCGCTTGTCGTAGGCGGCCTGGGCGTCCTCGCGGATCTTCTCGGCGAGGGTCTCGGCGTCGAGGTTGGAGATCTCGCCGCCGACCTCCTCGACCAGTCCGTCCACGGTGAGGGTGATCGGGTACAGCTGCTGGAAGGCCTTCCAGAGCTTGTCCAGGTCCCACTCCTCGGCGAAGCCCTCGCCGGTGGCGCCCGCGACGTAGCCGTTGACGACCTCGTCGATCATGCGCCGGACCTGCTCGTGCAGGTCCTCGCCCTCCAGCACCTTGCGGCGCTCGGCGTAGATGACGACGCGCTGGCGGTTCATCACCTCGTCGTACTTCAGGACGTTCTTGCGCATCTCGAAGTTCTGCTGCTCGACCTGCGACTGGGCCGACTTGATCGCGTTCGAGACGATCTTGGACTCGATCGGCACGTCGTCCGGGATGTTGAGGCGGGTCATGATCGCCTCGACCCGGGCCGAGTTGAACAGCCGCATCAGGTCGTCCTCGAGGGACAGGTAGAACCGGGACTCGCCCGGGTCGCCCTGACGGCCGGACCGTCCGCGCAGCTGGTTGTCGATGCGCCGCGACTCGTGCCGCTCGGTGCCGAGCACGTACAGGCCGCCCGCCTCGACGACCTCCTCGTGCTCGCCCTTGACGGCCTCCTTGGCCTTCTCCAGGGCCTCGGGCCACGCCGACTCGTACTCCTCCGGCGTGTCCAGCGGGGACAGCCCGCGCTGGTGCAGCTCCAGGTCGGCGCGGAAGTCGGGGTTGCCGCCGAGCATGATGTCGGTGCCTCGACCGGCCATGTTCGTCGCGACGGTGACGGCGCCCTTGCGGCCCGCCTCCGCGACGATCGCCGACTCCGCGTCGTGGTGCTTGGCGTTCAGCACCTGGTGCGGGATGCCGCGCCGCTTGAGCATCTTGCTCAGCCGCTCGGACTTCTCGACCGAGGTCGTGCCGACCAGCACCGGCTGGCCGTTCTCGTGCCGCTCGGCGATGTCGTCGACGACGGCCTCGAACTTGGCCTGCTCGGTCTTGTAGACCACGTCCGCCTTGTCCATGCGGACCATCGGCTTGTTGGTCGGGATCGGCACGACGCCGATCTTGTAGGTCTTGTTGAACTCCGCCGCCTCGGTGTCGGCGGTACCGGTCATGCCGGACAGCTTGTCGTAGAGGCGGAAGTAGTTCTGGAGGGTGATCGTGGCGAGCGTCTGGTTCTCGTCCTTGATCGACACGCCCTCCTTGGCCTCGATGGCCTGGTGCATGCCCTCGTTGTAGCGGCGGCCGTGCAGGATGCGCCCGGTGAACTCGTCCACGATCAGGACCTCGCCGTTCATGACGACGTAGTCCTTGTCGCGCTTGTACAGCTCCTTGGCCTTCAGCGCGTTGTTCAGGAAGCTGACGAGCTGGGTGTTCTCGGCCGAGTAGAGGTTGTCGATGCCGAGCCAGTCCTCGACCTTCTCGACGCCCGCCTCGGTGATGCCGACGGTGCGCTTCTTCTCGTTGACCTCGTAGTCGCCGGGGCCGTACTCGTCCACCTGGCCGGCCGTGCTGATCAGCTCGGCGCGCTTCAGCCGCGGGACGATCTTGGCGAACTCGGCGTACCACTTGGAGTTCTGCTCGCCGGGACCGGAGATGATCAGCGGGGTGCGGGCCTCGTCGATGAGGATCGAGTCGACCTCGTCCACGATCGCGAAGTTGTGGCCGCGCTGGACGAGCTCGTCCAGGCTCCAGGCCATGTTGTCGCGCAGGTAGTCGAACCCGAACTCGTTGTTCGTGCCGTAGGTGATGTCGGCGCTGTAGGCGACCCGGCGCTCCTCGGGCGTCATCTGCGGGAGGATGACACCGACCTCGAGCCCCAGGAACTGGTGGACGCGGCCCATCCACTCGGCGTCGCGCTTGGCCAGGTAGTCGTTCACCGTGACGACGTGCACGCCCTTGCCGGACAGTGCGTTCAGGTACGCGGGCAGCACGCAGGTGAGGGTCTTGCCCTCACCGGTCTTCATCTCGGCGATGTTGCCGAGGTGCAGGGCCGCGCCGCCCATGACCTGGACGTCGTAGTGGCGCTGGCCCAGGACTCGCTTGGCCGCCTCACGGGCGGTGGCGAACGCCTCGGGGAGCAGGTCATCCAGCGATTCGCCCTCTGCGAGGCGCTCGCGGTACTTGTCGGTGAGCTCACGCAGTTCCGCGTCGCTCATGTCGACGAAGTCTTCCTCGATCGAGTTGACCTGATCCGCGAGCTTCTTGAGCTTGCGCAGGGTCTTGCCTTCGCCCGCGCGAAGGATCTTATCGATGACTACTGGCACTCTCGGAGGCTCCTTGCAGATCGTGGGTCACCGCCGACCGGCGGCACGCACACCACACGTACGATGCCATCGTAGGCGAGACTCAGAATGGTCTAGGTCACCCTGCGACGCAATCCCGGCCCGCGTTCCTCCCTGCGACGGGGGTCCGGGACAATCATCCTGAACACTCTGAGGGGAGGGGCCCAAATTGTCCGATGAGTACGGCTCGCACGCCGGTCGGCCGAGTTCCTGGCTGGCGGTCACCGTCATCTTCGCCGGATTCGCCGTGGGCGGGGTCGCGCTCTGCCTGGGACCGCAGTGGGTGCTGGTCTGGGTCGGAGCCGCGATCATCGTCGTCGGTTTCGTGCTGAGCGCGCTCGTCCATGTCTTCTCCGACGTCGTGGTGGACGCGCCGCGCGTCATGCCGGAGATCGTGGACTACTCCGTCTTCGGCAGCCGCACCACCAAGCGCCGCGGCGGCCTGGCCGGCGAGACCAGCGGGAAGCCGGTGCTGACCGACACGCAGCACACCCCGCACGGCTGATCGGCGGCGCGCCCTCGCCCACGCGGCGTCCGCGCACGGCAGTGACGCCGTACCGGACGCGACGGCGGCGACGCACCGCTTGTCGTGGCGGCGCACCGTGTAGTAGCGGCGCATCGCGCGTCGTGGCGGCGCACGGTTTCATAGCGGCGCACCGCGACCTGGCGGCGCACCGCGCGTCGTGGCGGCGCACCGCGCGTCGTGGCGGCGCACGGTTTCATAGCGGCGCACCGCGACCTGGCGGCGCACCGCGCGTGGTAGCAGTGCCGCGCTGGACGTGGTAGGGGCGCGGTATTGCTCGCCGCACTGCTGGGGCAGCGGCCCGCACCTGCGACAGCGGCGCTGTATCGGCGCGGCCCGGGCGCTGTGTCGCCGCGATTCAGGCGCTGCATCGCGGCGGCAGCGAGGTCGTGTCGCCGAGGTGGTCGCCCGGGCAGATCGCCGTCCGGATCGTCCGGCCCGCCGGACCTGGATCCGCGTTCCTCCTCCCCCGAGCAGGGACGCCCTTCCAGGCCCCGGCGGGCCGACGCATTTCCGGAGCGGAATGCGTCCCCTCTTCTCGGATGAAGCACCGGCGATTACTACTTTTAGTGCGCGCCTGTTACTAACCGTGCATGTCATGCCGTCCCGCCACCTTGTTAGGCGCGGTCATGAATGCGCCGTAGGCGGTGAAGTCGGGTTCCGCGCTCAGTCGCTTTCGAGCGGTTTCCGGACTCAGTCCCTTTCGACGAGCGCCTTGAGCTGCGGCTCCGCACGTTCGACACGGATCGCGTCGCATCCCACCCACTCGGCGGCGCGGACGAGCGCGACGCGAAGAGCCTCGGCACCCTCTTCCAGACGGGCCGCCGACCTGGTCATACGCGGTTCGAGGGAGACCTGGCGCGCGACCAGGGTCGTCCCTTCGCGGGCCGGGTCGACGCGTCCGATCAGGCGCCCGCCGGCGAGCAGGGGCATCGTGAAGTACCCGTGGACGCGCTTCGCCTTCGGCACGTACGCCTCCAGCCGGTGGTCGAAACCGAAGACACGCGACGTCCGGGCCCGATCCCAGACCAGCGAGTCGAACGGTGACAGCAGGGTCGTGGCGTGCCTGCCGCGCGGCGGCGCGGCGAGCGCCTCCGGATCGGCCCACGCCTGGTGCCGCCAGCCCTGGACCCGCACGGGCACCAGCCCGGACGCCCCGATCACCGCGTCCACCTGCTCGGCCTTGAGCCGGTAGTAGTCGGCGAGGTCGGCGCGCGTGGCGACGCCGAGCGCCCGTCCCGCGCGCTGGACGAGCCGCGTCAGGCAGGTCTCGTCGTCCGGCTCATGCCCGAAAAGCTCGTCCGGGATGACCCGTTCGGCCAGGTCGTACACCCGCCGCCAGCCGACACGCTGGACACACGCGACCTCTCCGACATCCCAGAGCCACTCGATGCCGATCTTGTGGTCGCTCCACTCCCACCAGTCGCCCCCGGCCTTCGCGCCGCCGAGTTCCTTGGTGGTGAGCGGACCCTCGGCCTTGAGCTTGGCGCGGATCTCCTCGCACACCCCGTCCGGCACCTTGTGCCAACGGAGCCCCTTCCGCTGGTACTGCCGCCGCCGGAACGCCATGGTCGGCCACTCGTCGATCGGCAGGATCGACGCCGCGTGCGCCCAGTACTCGAACGCGACCGGCCCGACCGCCCTCCTGCCCCGCAGAGCCGTACCGGACGCGGCCGCTTCGCCGCCCAAGTCCCTTGCGGACGCCGCCCCGTCGCCGTCCGAATCCCTTGCGGACGCCGCCCCGTCGCCGTCCGAATCCCTTACGGGCGCGGCCCAGTAGGCGTCCTCGATCTTCTCCCGCGGCACGGCACCGAGCCGGGCGTACGGGACGAGCTCATGAGACCGGGCGAGCACCGAGATCGTGTCCAGCTGCACGGCGCCGAGCCGCGACAGCACACCCGGCACCCCGCCGCGCCGCACGTCCGCGCCCAGGAACCCCTGGGCTCGCAACACCAACCGCCGAGCCTCGTCCGCGCTCAGCTCCGCTTCAGCCCTGTCGGGGGAGATCGTCATGCTCACGCGGCGATCGTAAGCCACGACACCGACAAAACTCACACGCCGGTGTCGCACGCCTCACGACCCGTCCGCCCCGGCCCAAAACGGGGGCACGCCGCTTCACGTCCTCCGAGGCGTCGGCGCCTCGCCGCCCGAGTCCATGCTCACGGGCTTCTCGGCAGCCGCCGCTCCGCCCCGGCTCACAACCGCAGCGCACCCTCCGTCCCTGTGGGGACGGATCAGGTGATCTCCAGAAGCTTCTCCCGGACGGCGTACACCACGGCCTCCATCCGGGAGTGGAGCTGCAACTTTTCCAGAATGTTCCGGACGTGGTTCTTCACGGTGTTCTCGGAGATGAACAGCTCCCGGGCGATCTCCCGGTTGCCGAGCCCGCGCGCGACGAGCCGCAGGACCTCCATCTCGCGATCGGTCAGCCGCGGCGCCGGAACCTGCTGCGTCCGCTCCTCGCTCCGCTTGGCGAGCGCGGCGAACTCGGTGATCAGCTTGGACGCCATGGACGGGCTGATCAGCGACTGCCCGCCGTACACGGCGCGCACCGCCTGCGGGACCTCGTCGATCGAGATCTCCTTGAGCAGGTAACCGCTGGCCCCGGCCTTGATCGCCTCGAAGAGGTCCTCCTCCTCGTCGCTGATCGTCAGCATGACGATCTTCGCGCTGGGCGCGGCGTCCTTGATCGCCGTGCAGGCCTCGATACCGCTGCGCCGCGGCATCCGGATGTCCATGAGGACGACGTCGGGCAGCAGATCACCCGCCATCTGGACGGCCTCGTGCCCGTCCCCGCCCTCGCCGATCACCTCGATGTCGGGTTCGGCCTGGAGCACCATCTCCAGCCCACGCCTGAACAGGGCGTGATCGTCCACGATCAGTACCCGGATCGGATCCCCCACCTGCGCATCCTCTCCCTGCGCACCACCGGCGGCCGTTGCCGCGCCCGCAGGCGCGGAACCACCGGCCGGACCGCCACTTCCACCGCCGGCCGAAGCGCTGCCGCCCCGTCCCGCGGCCCCACTCACCGATCCCCCGGAGACCATGACCCGAGGGACCGGACCCCTCCGGGCCACCGGCCCGGAGGAACCACTGGCCGTGCCACCGGCACGGACCGTCCGGGCCGTACCGACCGCGTTTCCGCGGGAGCCCATGCCCGCACCGCCGGCCCGCACACCACCGCCACCGCCGAGCTGCGCGCCGTCGGCCCGCGCTCTGCCGCTCCCGTCGCCCACGCCTCCGGCCCGCGGTCCGTCGACCCGCGCACGACCGGTCGCTCCACGACCGTCCACCACCCGCTCACGACCATTCAAGACAGGGCCATCGGCCTCACGGTCGGCCAACGCCACACCAACCGGCGCCCACTCGTCCAACGTACGAGCGCCCGCACCAGATCCCTCAACCCCAACGCCGATTCCCCGCAGATTTCTCGCTCGGCTCCGCCGCCCGTACCCCCCAGTCCCCGCCGCGCCCGCTCGCAGCCTTCGCCCGAAAGCAGCTACCTCCCGCGAGTCCTCCCGCAGAACTACGCTCGGCCGTTCCAGCCCCGGGATCGCGCTCGCCGAAACCCGGGCAGCGTGCACACCTTCAAAGGCGTGAACCCCACCTTGCCCACGCAGCCGAGGCACGCCCGTGCGTCGAGAGCCTTGAACACCCTGGCCCCACAAGCTCTCAGCCACAGCCGGACGCGACGTCCTCACGGGAACAGTCGCGCTCTTCGAACAGCCAGCCCCCTCCACGGACGCGGGGGGCGGGGAGATCGGCGAGGTTCGGATGGGGGCAGGCGTTCGGGGTTCTAGGCGCGGTGTCGCGCTGGAAGGCGGGGGTGCTGGGCGGGGAGGCGTCGTGCGGCGGGGAGTCTTCGCGGGGGGCTGGGGGGCGGGGTCGGTCGAGCGCGCGAGGGCAGGGCCGGGGCTGGGCCGGGGTGGGGGCGCGGGGGCGCCGCGAGCCTCGGGGTTCTCGCTCACCAGAGTCGCGGCGTGGAGGTGAACGCCGCTTCCCCCCTTCACTGTCAGTGATCCGGGTCAGCCGGAGGCCGGTGTCGCCCCCGAAACGCTTGGCGTGGCGGCGGCCGGACCGGCGGCGCGGCACGGCCCCGGGGGCCATGCCGCGCCGTCGCCCCGAGCGCGGCGGGCGGTCCGTACCGCCGCCGTCACGGCTTGCTGGCAACGCCTTTCTAGATCATGACATGATCCGGGCGGTGACGTGACGCAAGTGCCACATCACTCTTCGACAAGTCGGATGACTCCGTAGTCCCAGCCCCTTCGCCGATACACCACCGTCGGGTAGTTGGTGGCCTTGTCACGGAACAGGTAGAAGTCGTGGCCCACGAGCTCCATCTCCAGAAGGGCCTGTTCGATGCCCATGGGTTCGGACTTGTGGAACTTCTCCCGGACGACGACGGGGCCGTCGCCGTCCATGGGGATCGGTACGAGGTTCTCGTCCAGTGCCGTCGCCACGGCCTCGTAGCCGTCGGCCTCCGCCTGCGCCACGCCGGACCGGTCCGGCTCGTGGGCCGGGGCGGCGGCCGCCTCGACGGGGAGGTTCTCGGGCAAGGGCTCCATCGCGGCGAGCTTGGCCTTGCTCCGGCTGCCGTGGTGGACCTTGCGGCGGTCGCAGTCACGGCGCAGCCGCGCCTCGAGCTTGTCGAGGGCCAGGTCGAGCGCGCCGTACCGGTCGTCCGCCGCGGCCTCCGCGCGAATCACCGGGCCGCGCGACCGGATGGTCAGCTCGACCCGCTCTCGTTGGTCGGCCAGGCGCGGGTTGCGTTCCTGCGACACCTCCACATCCACGCGGATGACCTTGCTGTTCAGCCGCTCGATCTTGGCGAGTTTGGTGTCGACGTGCTGCCGGAACCGATCGCTGACGTCGGTGTGCCGGCCCCTGACGATGATGTCCACGCGGGACCCCCCTTCTCCCGGTTGCGAGGTTCGCCCGGACGGAGGCCCGAAGCCTCCTCCGGACGCCACAGCTCGGTGGGTCGCACCCGCCCGGCCGACCTGGTCTTCGTCCCCACATCCGCCTGCTGAGGGGCTCGCGGCTCTCTCGCCACTACTGCCCTTCTCCCGTTTCGGGGGATGTCGGATCCCCCGGCGGGGCAGGACTTACCTCTAAGGCGCACCGTGATCGGTCGACGAGAAGTCGCCTTACGTGGGCCGTTTCGCCTGCGCCTGGCATCGGCTAGCCGGACCGCATCCCGCGCTCGCGACGAGCGCTGCGATCCGACGCAACCACGGACCCGGGCGGGTGCCATGTCAGGAACGCTAACCCCTTACGCCACGAATGTCAGGGGGGTGAACGGAGGAAAAACTCACGGACGGTCATCGAGGCACCCCCGAACCGGGGTCCGCAGAGGTCTCCGGAGGCCCTCGACGCGCTGCGCATCCCTGTGCGCACAGGGCTTCCGGCAGATCATCCTTCCGCAGGTCAGCGCCTTGCCCCCGACAGGCGGCTTGACAAATATCTACCTACCTCATGACCCACCGTGACCGTTGAATCCGCAATCAAAGCGACTCCCTCCAACAAGCCGGACAGACTGCCGTCACGGTCGGTAACTACCTGACGTGCCCAACGTCTCCCATGAAGAAAGTCACCCTCGTCCCAGGAACCTGCGTGGTGTCGCCGCGACCGTCGCCGCGCCCACGACCTCCGCGCCCGCCTGCCGGAGCACCCGCACCGCCTCCGCCAGCGTCGCCCCGGAAGTCACCACGTCGTCCACGACCACGACCCGCCATCCCGCCAACGGCCCGTCCCGTTCGAGACACTCTCCCCGCCTCACCGCTCCCTCCGTGACCTGGTCGCTTCCGGGAGCGGTCCTGGATAACTCCCAGTCCGACTGCGACTGGGTTCCGGCGGTCCGGGAGGGGAACGGCTCGGGCCTTTCGCATCCGCTGGCTGCTTCGGCCCCATGCCATGGTGGCGTCAACGGCTCGTACGCGCGGGAGGTTGCCGGTTCACTTGTGCGGTGGTGGGGCGGATCGCCGTTGCCACCCGCGGGCGGTGTTCGATCCGCCACCCACACCCCATCGTCTTCCTTGCCCTCACGCGCGAACCTCATCGGAAACGGTGTTCTGCCGTCGGATGATGTCGTCACAGGTTTCTCGTTCGGACGCGGACTGGGACCCTCATCTGAGGTGGGGCCCGCTTGCGAAGCGCACAAGTTGCCGCCCTGGACGCCCTGGACGCCCTGGCCACCTTGGACGCCCTGGGCGTCCAGCCGTACGGCCGCCGCCTCCGCAGTCCTTCCGGGGACGAGGTCGCCGTATTTCATCCGCAGGAGGCGGATCTCGCGGCGCGACAGAGCCATCGCGCCGGTCATGTTGGCTTTGCGTTCCGTCCGCCCCAGCCCTGCCTGATCGGCGACGGCTCGCCGGTGACGGAGCAAGGGCGCGCCGAGCACCGGGAAGCCCTCTGCCCGGAGCTCCCGGACGGCGACGGCGGTCATGCGCCGGGTCGGATCATGCCCGCGCTTTCGCACCGAGCGGGCCGCCGAGGGCACGGGCACAACGATCACCGGCTCGTCGCTCTGCCACCAGAGCACCGCGCCCTCCGACCGCCTCACGAGCGGCCGCTCCCCGGCCGTTCCGACATGACCGGCCTGCCTGCCGGCCCCTTCGGGCTGTCGGGAGATCGAGCGGGTCAGGCGCTCGTCCGACGAGCGCCCAGGAGTCAGGCGGTTGAGGGTCGAGGGGTCGGCGCTCCCGTCCCCAGCAGGCCGGGATGAGGGCTTGTTGGGCGGATCGAGCGTCCGGGCCGGGATCGGGCCGGTCGGCAGCCCGGCATCGCAGGGCGCGCCGACCGTGGGCGGGAGCTCCGCGTCCAGCGAGAGGACGGCCTTGATCGCGGCGGCGAGAGCGCGGCCGAGCGGACGGGCCAGGCCGGTGCGCCCGGCTTCTTTGTGCGCGGCGATGAGAGCCCGCACAGGGCCTTCGTAGGACGCGACGGTCCAGATGGGCGGGTTGAGGCTCGCCAGGCTGGCTGCGGGCACAGGACGCGCCGGGAGCGCCAGCCGAGCGGCGCAGGACGGGCAGAGGAGGCCGCGGGCCGTCCGGCAGCCGGCACAGCGCTGCGGCAGCAGCAGGTCGAGAAGATCGCGTACGAACATGCATTCGACGATGCCGCCAGCCGCACCTCCCCACCAGCCGAACGGCGTTCTGTGGATAACTCGACGCAATCAGCGTTCAGGCAAGCTTCGACATGCGGAAACGCAAGTCCACGACCCGCGCTCGCGGCCGAACTCAGCGCTCCCCCGATCACCCGAACAGCCGCAGGCTTTGCCGACCGGCCGGCCGCATCACGCGCGCGCGGGGTGGCTTTTCAGTACGCGTAGGTCGGGTCGCTGCCGGGGATGCTGCACGCCCATTCGCTGTCCCGGTCCCGGAAGGCGGACTGGCGGCAGACGAGCGACTGACCCGAGTTCTTCGTGCCGATGAGCACGGGCGCGTTCGGAGTCGCGGTGATGCTGACGGGCTCTCCCAGCGAGCCGACGCCCAAGGACGTGACCGCGGAGCCGTCCACCGGCATCAGGTAGGGCAGCACCTGGGTGTTGTCGGACTTGCGGCCGAGGACCGCGAGGGTGTCGTAGTCGCGCCAGGCCAGGTCGTCGGTCTCGGTGAGTTCCGAGCTCACAGGGACGAACGACCCGGCGTCGACCTGGTCGCCGTTCTTGGCGATCCGGCCGATCTGCACCTGCTTCCGGCCGTCGATCTTGGCGATGACGGCGACACGGACACCGTCCCGCGCGACCTGGAGGGCATAGATCTCGCGCCCGTCGAGGCCCCAGTGCGCGACCTGTTTCATCGGTTTGCCCGGATCCTGCTTCCAGAGCATGGATTTGCCCGGACTCGTCTCCACTGTCCAGAGGGTGCCGTTCCGGTCCCAGCAGGGCGGCGTGAAGCGGCCTTCCGGATCCTGGGCCGTGCGCAGGACGCGGGGGACGGCGTTCGAGGTCATCGCGGTGACGAGCAGTTGCTTCGCGTCGGGGCTGAGCCCGGCGGCCTCTCGCAGGTCAGGGGAGACGGCCGGACGGAGGATGCGTCCCGGTGCCCTGGTGGTGACGGGTATCGGGAAGTTGTTCCGCACGGTGGACAGGTGCCCTGCCGCACCGATCGCGTACACGCGATGGTCGTCGCTCGTCGGACCGTCCGGAGTGTTGGCCTGCCAGTCGCGGAGCGTCTGAATCTGGCTTTTCCCAGGAGGCGTGACGATCCCGCGGCCTTCGATGCGGAGCCGCCACTGCTTGATCTCCGACAGCGGTCCCAAGCTCCAGGCGAGCTGGGCGGACATGCGACCGACGTCTCCATCGGCCGCGTCCTTGCTGAGATCGACGGTCACGACGTCCTTGTCCTGGGTCAGCCCCAGCAACCGGGTTCCGTGCGGGAAGTAGCTCTGGACGGCGCCTCTGAGCCAGGACGTAGGGCCGGCGATGACCGCCTGTACGACTCGCTGAGGGAGGTCCTCCCGGTTCACCAGGGGCAGGAAGACTCCATTGGGCACAAGCGTGTGCCTGTCGGGAGCGAAGTAGTAGAGGTTGAACGTACGGAAGACCTGCTCCACGTCGTTTTTGGTGAGCAGCATCGTCTGGCCCAGCGTGTCCGGTAGGGCGGAGATACGCCACTGGTGCTGAGCGTTACGCGTGACCTGGTAGTCGGCTTGGACGGACTTGGGGAACGCCGTGTACTGGCCGTCCGGCGTGATGATGCCCAGCTGGTAGCCGGTGACCCTGACCGTCACCTGGTCCCCGGACCCGATGACCTTCGGTACCGGGCGGTCGGCGAGCACCGCTACGGACGGCCTGGGGCCCGGACGCCAGCCGTTGGCATTGGCCAAGTACTCCTTGGCGACCTTGTGGTCGTCGTCGAAACTGGCCGATGCCGCCAGGAAGCCCGAAACGATGTCTTTCGCGGACCAGTTGTTCTGTGGGGTCACCGGGATCACGCGCACGTACGATTCGTCCGCCTGCTCCGAACGTTCCTGAGCTTTGACGGATGTGACGCGTCCGCCACCCGGCATCGCCGCACAGCCAGCCGCTCCCAGCGCCAGCATCGCCGCCGTAGCGACGGCCGCCGGAGCCTTCAACGCTCCGCTGAACCGTCGTGAAGGGCCGTCCGAGCATCTGCGCACAGCGGAAGCCTCCGAAGCCGCATGGGTGGTTCTCGGGCGATGGACCGCCATCAGTCCCCCGCCTCCAGCTCGGCGAAGAGGGGACGCCCGCCGGCGCCGGGAGGCACGAGCGGGAGGGGCGATCCCCTCAGCTCGTCCCCCGCGTTACGCGGGAGCGAGAGCCGGAACTGGGAGCCCTGCCCCGGCTCGCCCCACGCCTGAAGCCAGCCGCCGTGGAGCTGGGCGTCCTCCTTGGAGATCGAGAGGCCGAGGCCGGTGCCGCCCGTCGTGCGCGCGCGTGCGGGGTCGGCGCGCCAGAAGCGGTCGAAGACCATCTGCCCTTCGCCCGGCTTCAGCCCGACGCCGTGGTCGCGGACGGTCACGGCGACGGCGTCCCGGTCGGCGGCCACGGACACCACGATGTCCTCGCCTTCGCCGTGCTCCACGGCGTTGACCAGCAGGTTCCGCAGGATGCGTTCGACACGGCGCCGGTCCACCTCGGCCATACAGGGCTCGCCCGGCAGTTGCAGGACGACCTTGGAACCCTTGCGCTCCGCCAGCCCCTGGACGTCCCCCACCGTGCGCAGCACGAGGTCGCGCATGTCGAGCGACTCGGCGTCGAGCGTCGCGGCTCCGGCGTCGTGACGGGAGATCTCCAGCAGATCGGCGAGAAGGGACTCGAACCGCTCCAGCTGGCTTTGCAGGAGTTCCGCCGAACGCCCCACCGCCGGATCGTCGAACGTGTCGCGGTACTCGTACAGCATGTCGGCCGCGATGCGGATGGTCGTGAGCGGCGTACGCAACTCGTGGGAGACGTCCGAAACGAACTGGCGCTGAACCTGGGAGAGGTCTTCCAGCTCCCGGATCTTCTCCTGGAGGTTGGCCGCCATGTCGTTGAACGACTTGGCGAGCCGCGCGAGGTCATCCTCCCCGCGCACGCGCATGCGCTCTTCCAGGCGTCCGGCCGCGAGTCGCTGCGCGCCCTGCGCCGCGAGCCGTACCGGAATGACCACCTGGCGGGTCACGAGGGACGCGATGGCCGCCAGCAGCAGGACCAGGACGACCCCGACCCCGGCCAGGGACCGGCTGACGATCGTGAGGGTGTGCTGCTCCTGCGTGAGCGGGAACAGGTAGTACACCTCGTAATGACCCGTCTTGCCCGCGACGATCAGACCCCGCTCAGAGGCCCTGTGGCCGGTGTAGGACAGCTTGCCGTACGTGTACGCCCGCGTACCCGTCGTGCCGCTTCTCAGCTCGTCTCTGAGCCTCTGAGGGACGCTCTGGGCCCGAAGCTCGTTGGTGGCGTACCCGTCGATGTAGGTCTGCGTGGTGTCTCGGACGTAGACCTCGTAGAGCCCGGACGGTCCGCTCCGCGACTTCAGCCCGTTGGCGGCGCTCCGGAGCCGGTCGCCGCTGTCGTTGGACACCCCGACGTCCCGCTGGAGGCTCGCCAGCCCCTCGTCGAGCTGCGCCAGAGCGGCCCTGGTCTTGCCGTCCATCAGCGCGGTGGTGATCTGCTGCATCAGGAAGAACCCGAGGATCGCCACCACGATCGCCGAGATGAACAGCGTGGAGGTGACCACGCGGACCTGGATGGACCGCCTCCAGCGCGCGTACGCGGCCCTCGCGACGCGCCGCGTGATCCGCCGGACCCGGCCGAGCCACCGCCGGACCGGCCGCCACACCACGCGCCGGACCCGCCCGGCCGTTCCGGGAACGGCTGCGGGCGGGGCTGCGGAGGCGGCGGGGGCCGCGGGGGCCGGAGGGGTCATCGGCGGGCAGGCGTCAGGCCGGGCCGGCCTTGTAGCCGACCCCGCGCACGGTCACGACGATCTCGGGCCGCTCCGGATCCTTCTCGATCTTGGCGCGGAGCCGCTGGACGTGCACGTTCACCAGGCGCGTGTCCGCGGCGTGCCGGTAACCCCAGACCTGCTCCAGCAGGACCTCGCGGGTGAAGACCTGGCGCGGCTTGCGCGCGAGCGCGACGAGCAGGTCGAACTCCAGCGGGGTGAGCGGAATGTGCTTGTCGCCCCGCTTGACCGAGTGTCCGGCCACGTCGATGCTGATGTCCCCGATCTGCAGGGTCTCGGGGGCGGGCTCGTCCGTGCGGCGCAGTCGCGCGCGCACACGAGCCACGAGCTCCTTCGGCTTGAAAGGCTTGACGATGTAGTCGTCCGCGCCCGATTCCAGGCCCAGGACCACGTCCACCGTGTCACTCTTCGCGGTGAGCATGACGATGGGCACGCCGGACTCCGCCCGGATCTGGCGGCAGACGTCGATGCCGTCCGCGCCGGGGAGCATCAGGTCGAGCAGGACCAGGTCGGGCCGGGTTTCCCGGAACGCCTCCAGGGCCTTGTCGCCGTCGTGGACGAACGACGGCTCGAAGCCCTCGCCCCTCAGCACGATGCCGAGCATCTCGGCCAGCGCGAGGTCGTCGTCGACGACCAGTACACGTCCTCTCATGGCCCTCATCGCTACAAAGTCGGGATCGGGTGGACTGCGCGGAGGCCGCCGAGCGGCCACGCCACGCCGGGTAGAGGTATGTCCTGGCGTGCAAGGTTACCTGTCTTTGCCGAATACATGACCCCTCCCACGTCGCGCTTCGCCGCCCGGTGGCACCGGGCGGAGGACGTCCCTGAACGGCTTTAGAGTCCGCCATACCCGCTTCGCGGCCCCGCACAGAGGCCGGATTTTAAACAGGGACTCCCGAAGGGCACCGAGGGTTGACTGTATTCGCATGGTCATCGTCCGGGATGGGACTTGCTCATGCGCGCGTGCCCCGTTCGCCGCTTCATCGGCCCGGTCATCCACTGCGGCGCCATCCGCGCCATCGCGCTCGTCCGCCCGCGTGCGCGCGGTGCCCGCGTGCGCGCGATAGCGGCCTCACCCTCCGCTAGGACGGGTGAGTGGTGACTCCTTGAGCCGGTATGGCCGCCTCATGGCAGGATGGCCCGACACACGGACGGGGCAGGGGGACGGCATGGCGGAATCGGGCGGCAGGGGGCGTCTCGTGCCGCGCGGAACCGAAGTGCCGTTCCGGCCCATGTCGGTCTCCGAAATGCTGGACGGCGCCATCGCCGGTATCCGGTACAGGCCCCGGACCGTCCTCGGGCTGTCCGTGGCGATCTCGACGGTCGTCCAGGTCGTCGGTTCCGTCCTGGCCTACTACTTCATCGGCCGGGAGGCGCGCGGGGAGATCACGCCCAGGGCGCTGCTCCGGTCCGTCGGCGCTCAGGCGACGCTAGGCGCGACCGACCTGGTGTTCACGGCCTTCGGAATCCTCATTCTGGCCGGAATTCTGGCTCCGGTCCTCGCGCGCACGATGTTCGGTCTGGAAATCTCGCTGGGACGGGCTTGGCAGGACGCGCGCCCCAGGTTCGGTCGGCTTCTCCTTATGGCCGCCGTAGTGATCGTGATGTCCCTGGCGGCATTGGCCGTGCCGGTACTCCCGTTCGCTTTGGCCGTCGCCGGCGGGGCCCATCCGGCCATAGGGGTGCTCTCGGCTCTGCTCGGAATTCCGGTCGGGCTGGTCCTGATGCTGTGGGCGTACGTGTTGCTCGTGCAGAGCGTTCCCGCGCTGGTCATGGAACGGGCAGGCATCGGCGGGGCGCTCGTGCGCGCGCGACGCCTCTCCAAGGGCCGCTGGTGGAGGACGTTCGGAACGCTGCTGCTCGCCATGATCGTCACCGTCTTCATGGGGTTCTTCGCGTTGCGGATCCCGTTCCTGGTCGCGCAGTTGGTGCTGTTCGGCAATGCGGGCTCCGGCAACGGCCAGGTGTTCGGGGCCCTTGCGCTGGACACGGTCGGACGGATCGTGAGCTGGTCCGTGGTGCTGCCTTTCGACGCAGGGGTGATCGCTCTGCTCTACATGGACCGACGGATGCGCCGCGAAGGGCTTGACCTGGATTTGGCCACGCGGCCCGCTCCAGAGGGCGATGACGACTTTTTCGAGCTCTGGCGTCCTACCGCGCCCTCCTGGCCCGTCCGGACGCCTCCTGTAGCCCCTGCTCCCGGAGCGACCTACACGCAGGGGGCGCCGTGATCCCCGCGTTGCTCGATCCCCCTCCCGTGGACCGGGACACCGCGCGGGAACTGGCCAGGCGGGAGCTGGAGAAGCCCGTTTACCAGCGGGACAAGCCATCCTGGCTGGAACGCACGCTTGAGCGGCTCGCCGAATGGCTTCGGGACCTGTTCTCGCACGCGCAGGCACCCAACGCCAAGGGCGGCGGTGCGGAGGGCTGGATCTCGATCGCTGTGATCATCCTCTTGGTGATCGCGGCGGTCGCGTTGGTGTTCTGGCTGATGCGTGGCGGCCGAAACCGCCGCTCCAGCAAGAACGAGGCGCTCCTGGACGACGAGCCGTCCACCTCGTCCGACCATCGGACGGAGGCCGAGCGGCTGGCCGCCGCCGGAGAGTGGCCCGGGGCGATCCGGGAGCGGCTCAGGGCGATGGCCCGGAATCTGGAGGAACGGGCGATCCTCTCCCCGCGTCCGGGAAGGACCGCCGACGAGCTCGCGACGGAAGCGGGCATGGCGCTACCCGAACTCGCGGACGATCTCCGGACGGCCGTGCGGATCTTCGATGACGTCTGGTACGGCGACCGGCCCGGTAGTGCCGATGAGTACGCGCGCGTCACGGCCGTTGACGAGCGCTTGCGCTCCACGAAGCCGAAGTCCCTCGACGACGCCGAGCTGCTACCCGCCGACGGCTGGAGTTCGCGGTGGTGACGACGGCGGAGCCGACCGCCCGGCAGGTGGCGGGGCGTCGCTGGCGTTCCGCGCGCGGTGTGGTCCTCGTCCTGCTGTGCGTGGTGGTCGTCGGGATCGTCCTGGCGGCCCTCAAGCCTTCGCGGAAGCCCGATGACCTGGACCCGGGGTCGCCGAAGCCGGGCGGAACACGCGCGCTCGCCGAGGTCCTGAAGAGCCGCGGAGTCGGCTTCCACGCCTCCCGGAACGCCGCGGAGGCCGCCTCCCGCGCGGGCGCGGGCACGATCCTGGTGGTGACCCGTTCGGAGCGCCTGACCCGCTCGGACCTCGACCGGCTCCGCGGCTCGGTCGGTGACCTGCTGCTCGTCGAGCCGGGCCGCGAGACGCTGGCGGCACTTGCCCCCGGTGTCGAGCAGGACGGTCCGACCTTCGTTCTCCAAGCGGACCCGCAATGCGGTCTGCAGGCGGCGACGCAGGCCAGATCGGTCGAGTTCGGCGAGTCCGAGACCTACACCGTGCCGCCCGGCGCTACCGGTTGTTACCCGGAATCCAAGAAGCCTCGCGTCGTCCAGTACCAGACTGGTGGCCGGACGGTAACGGTGCTGGGCGCGGCACGCCCGCTCACCAACGGGCACCTCACGGACGCGGGGAACGCCGCACTCGCGATGAACCTGGTGGGAGCCCGTTCTCAGGTCGTCTGGCTGATCCCGGACGTCCACCACGAGAACTCCGGTGAGCAGACCGGTGACCGGACGCTCACCGACCTCCTCCCCCACGGCGTCAAGC
Organism: Actinomadura gamaensis; assembly: GCF_042652125.1. Taxonomy (NCBI): domain Bacteria; kingdom Bacillati; phylum Actinomycetota; class Actinomycetes; order Streptosporangiales; family Thermomonosporaceae; genus Actinomadura; species Actinomadura gamaensis. The sequence goes on from NZ_JBHSIT010000007.1 coordinate 240,612, forward strand.
TGTTCTTCTTCGGCCTCTTGGTCGCCGTCATCCCCGTCGCCCTGTGGCGAGGGCGAAGGCTCGGACCGGTGGTCGCCGAGGTGCTGCCCGTAGTCGTGCGCTCGGCGGAGACCGTCACCGGCCGATCCCGGCTCTACCGGGCACACCGCGCACGCGGGCGCGCGGCCGATGCCCTTCGCGCGGGCGCGCGTGACCGGATCGTTCCGCTCATCGGATTGCCACGAACCGTCGCTCAGCTCCTGCCCGCGCAGGATCCGGGAGCCGTGCGCGAGGTCGTCACGGCCGTCGCCGCACGCACCGATCACGATGAGCGGACGGTGGCCGCGGCCCTGTACGGTCTTGATCCCGGTGAGGCCGCCCGGTATGCGTTCCCCGGACGACCGGGACAACCCGTACAGCCTGGACCAGGCGGAGCCGAGCCCGTGGACGATGCCGGACTGCTCGCGCTCGCCGACCTTCTCGACGACCTGGAAAGGCAGGTACGCCAGTCATGAGCCACTCGGCCCCGCTCGGCTGGGACGGGGAGCCCGCCGGGAACCCCGCAGCGGCGCCCTCCGCCGAGGAGCGCTCCATGCAGCCCGCAGGAGCCCCTGGAGCGGACGCCACGGCAGTGGACCACTCCGCCGCGATGTCGGACACCCCTCCGGCGACGTCGGACCCGCGCGCGGCCCTCACGGCCCTCCGCGGGGAGGTGGCCAAGACCGTCGTCGGGCAGGATCCGGTCGTCACGGGACTGGTCATCGCGTTGCTGTGCCGCGGACACGTGCTGCTGGAAGGCGTTCCCGGAACCGCCAAGACGCTGCTGGTGAAAACCCTCTCGCACGCGTTGGACCTCGGTTTCAAGCGCGTCCAGTTCACGCCCGACCTGATGCCGGGCGACGTCACCGGTTCCCTGGTCTACGACAACCGCACGGCTGAGTTCGAGTTCCGTGAGGGGCCGGTCTTTACCAACCTGCTGCTCGCCGACGAAATCAACCGAACGCCTCCGAAGACTCAGGCTTCCCTTCTGGAGGCCATGGAGGAACGCCAGGTTTCTGTGGAGGGCTCCGCGCGGCCTCTGCCGGACCCGTTCGTCGTGTGCGCGACGCAGAACCCCATCGAGTACGAGGGCACCTATCCGCTGCCTGAGGCGCAGCTCGACCGGTTCTTGTTGAAGCTGACCGTGCCCGTGCCTACGCGCGACGAGGAAATCGCGATGTTGCAGCGGCACGCGGCCGGATTCGACCCGCGGGACCTCTCCGCAGTGCGCCCCGTAGCCGGCCCCAGCGATCTGGCAGCAGGGCAGGCCGCGGTTCGGACCGTCCACCTGGATCCGAAGGTCGCCGCCTACGTCGTGGACCTGTGCCGGGCCACTCGCCAAGCGCCTTCGTTGCAACTCGGCGTTTCTCCGCGTGGCGCCACCGCCTTGTTGGCGACCTCGCGCGCGTGGGCGTGGCTGATGGGCCGCGACTACGTCACGCCGGACGACGTCAAAGCGCTCGCTCGGCCGACGCTACGGCACCGCGTCCAGCTCCGGCCGGAGGCCGAACTGGAGGGCGCGACCGCCGACGGCGTGCTGGAGGGCATCCTCGCCCACGTCCCCGCTCCCCGCTGATGGCGCTGACCGGACGGCTCGGGCTGCTGGCACTCGCCGCGGCCTTCGTCCCCCTGCTCGTGCCCAGCGGAGGTCTGCTGCTGGGCCTGTGGGGACTGCTGCTGCTCGGCGTGGTCGTCGATCTGTTCCTGGCCGGGAACGTGCGCGCGCTGCGCTTCCACCGCGAGGGTGACACTCGGGTCCGCCTAGGTGAGACCGCCGGCGCGGGGCTGATCGTAGAGAACACCGGTCGGCGGCGAGTCAAGGCCGTCCTGCGGGATGTGTGGCCGCCGTCCGCAGGGGTCGCTCCGCGAACGGCCAAAATCAACGTCCCCGCTGGCGAACGCCGCCGGATCGAGCAAACGTTCACGCCCACGCGGCGCGGCGACCGAGAAGCAGTGACGGTGGTCGTCCGTTCGGTGGGACCGCTCGGTCTCGCCGCGCGGCAGCTTTCCCGTCCCGCGCCCCGGACGCTGCGTGTTCTGCCGGCCTTCCCGTCCCGGCGGCATCTGCCGTCGCGGCTCGCGCGCCTGCGCGAACTGACGGGTCTGCACTCGACGATGATCCGGGGGCAGGGCACCGAATTCGACTCCCTGCGTGAATACGTGGTGGGCGACGACGTCCGCTCCATCGACTGGCGCGCGACCGCCCGCCGCGACGACGTGGTCGTCCGGACGTGGCGTCCCGAACGCGACCGCCGCCTGTACCTGGTGCTCGACACGGGCCGCACCTCGGCGGGACGAGTCGGGGACATTCCGCGTCTCGACTGCTCGATGGACGCGGCGCTGCTGCTGGCGGCCCTCGCCTCGCGCGCGGGCGACCGGGTGGATCTCCTCGCGTACGACCGGACGGTCCGCGCCCGCTGCGAGAACGCGTCGCGTACCGGCCTGCTGTCGGCGATGGTCGAGGCGATGGCTCCACTGGAGCCCGCGCTGATCGAGTCCGACGCCGCCGGGATGGTCTCCGCGATCATGTCCCGGGTCCGCCGCCGGAGCCTGATCGTGCTGCTCACGGAGCTGAACCCGGCCGCTTTCGAGGAGGGTCTGCTGCCGCTGCTGCCGGGCCTGACCGCCCGCCACCTCGTGATGATCGCCGCAGTCTCCGACCCGCTGGTGGACGAGATGGCGGCCGCGCGCGGCGACCTCGCCGCCGTCTACGACGCGGCCGCCGCCGAACGCGCACGCGCGGACCGCCGGCGCCTTACCGCCGAACTCCGCTCCTACGGCGTCGAGGTCGTGGACGCTCCGCCGGACCGCATCGCTCCTGCCCTGGCCGACGCGTATCTCGCCCTGAAAGCCGCTGGCCGTCTGTAGCGGAAGTGTCGTTCAGCCAGCGGTCGGGGCCACGGCAGGCTGATCCAGCGCATCACCGGTCTCGCCAGAGCGAGTCGCGCGGCGGCCCAAGGTGATGACGTAGGCGAGGAAGGCACTTTCCGCCACAACGCCGATGCCGATGCGAAGCCACGTCTGGTGCACGTAACCCGTGACGAAACCCTCGATCAGTCCCGAAACCAGCAGCACGCCGATGAGACCCAACGCGATGCTGGCGATCGCGCGTCCTTCTTCAGCGAGGGCACGCGAGCGCGTACGCGGGCCAGGGTCGATGATGGTCCAGCCGAGCTTCAAACCGGCGCCGCAGGCGAGATAGACGGCGGTCAGCTCGAGCAGGCCGTGCGGCAGGATCAGTCCGAAGAACACGTCGCCCTTGCCGTAGGCGAACATGAGGCCCGCGTTGACGCCGAGGTTGAGCTGGTTGGTCAGCAGCACGAAAATCGTCGGGATCCCTAGCAGGATGCCGAAAATCAGGGCCGTCGCCGAGACCCACGCGTTGTTGATCCAGACTTGGAACGCGAACGACGCCGCCGAGTGCTCGGTGTAGTAGTTCGCGAAGTCGTGGTCGACCAGATCACGGATCTCGTGCGGAGCCAGTAGCGTCGCCTGAACGGCCGGGTTGTGCACGATCCAGATGGCCAGGGCCAGCGAGAGCACGTTTCCCAGAACGGCGTTTCCGATCCACCACCACCGCATCCGGTAGGCGGCGGCCGGGAAGGAGACCGTGACGAAGCGCGTCGCGTCCCGCCACATCGGTGCTTGCGCGCCCGCGACGGCGGCTCGTGCGCGCGCGACGAGCGAGGACAGACGGGCGACCAGAGCGGGATCCGGAGCGCTGGAGCGGATCGCCGACAGATGCGTCGCGGTTCGCTGGTACAACTCGACCAGTTCGTCGATCTCCGCGCCCGTACGCTTGCGGGAGGAGTTGACCAGCTTCTCCAGCCGCTGCCATTCGGCGTTGTGCGCGGCCACGTACGCATCGACGTCCACCCGAGGGAGCCTAACGGCTTAGGCTGTCCGAAACACGACGAGTGTCGCCATGGCCCGGAGCGGGTCCGGCGTACCGGCGAAGCGAGGTCAGCGTGGCGCGTACGGAGGCGGACGGGGAGCTCGTCGTCGGTGAAGCCGTCGCGCTCGACCTGCGGGTGGCCCGCCTCGCGAGTCGCGGCTGCGCCCTCCTGCTCGACGTGTTGCTGCAGCTGTTGGTGCTGGACTTCGCCCTCGCGCTCGTCAGCATCGTCGGGACGGTCGCGGACAGCGCCTGGGTCGCCGGATTGTCGATCCTGGTGACGGCCCTCGTACTGGTCGGCTATCCGTGCGCGTTCGAGACCCTGACGCGCGGGCGCACGCTGGGCAAGCTCGCGGTCGGGCTGCGAGTCGTGGCTGACGATGGCGGCCCCATCCGGTTCCGGCAAGCCCTCGTGCGCGCGCTCGCCGGAATCATCGAGTTCTGGACGTTCTACGGCGCTCCGGCCCTGCTCACCTCGCTGTTCAACCGGCGCGGAAAGCGCCTGGGCGACCTGTTCGCGGGAACGCTGGTCATCCAGGAACGGGTGTCCGCCGCTGGAATGTACGGACCGGTGGCCTGGATGCCGCCCTTCCTGGCGGGCTGGGCTCGGACCCTGGAACTGTCCCGCCTGCCCGACGAGCTGGCGATGACGGCGCGGCAGTACCTCGCGCGGTTCTGGGAACTGCTGCCGGAAGTCCGCGACTCGCTCGGTGAGCGGATCACGCAGCAGGTCTTCGCCGTCGTCGGCCCCCCGCCGCCACCTGGCGTCCGCCCGGAGATCCTGTTGTCCGCTGTCCTGGCCGAGCGGCGGCACCGTGAAGAGCAGCGCCTCGCGCGCCAGCGCGAACAGCGGCTGCGCCGCGCGGCACGCGACCCGTTGGCTCCGCCACCTGTACCCGTAGGCGTCCCTGGCGGGCCCGCGCCCATGCAGTTCCCCACTGGCGCTCCCGTCCCCACTGGCGCTTCCCTCCCCGCTGGGCCTCCCCAAAGCGGATGGCCGACCGCGGCGGGCGTCCCTGTGACTGGGCCGTATCCCGTTGGTGCGCCTGGGCCGTCCGGGGCATATCCGGGCGGTCCCGGTCTTAACGCTCCGCCCGTGGGGCCGTACGTCCAGGGCCGCTGACCCGCCTTTCACCTCGCCGCTCGGCAATTCTCGCCGCTCGATACTTCTCGCCCCTCGGCGGTTCTCGCCGCTCGGGTTCTCACTGCTCGGCGGTTCTCCCTGCTCGGGAGTTGTTCGCTGCTCGGGGTGTTCGGCTGACTTTCCCCGTGGGCAGGCGCGGTCTCGTGTCTGGGTTCTGTGCGGCGCTGAGGACGGCGCACCAGGCCGGCACGCTGTCAGCGCGCGCCCGAAGAGCGCCTTTGGGCTGGTCGGCTAGGGGCCTGAGGCAAGTTGCCCGCGAGTTATCCACAGTTCGGCGCCGAGTTGGCACGGTGAGTGACGGCCGCGGAATCCTGGAGTCGTCAGCCCATGGACAGCGGTGATCTCACCGCCTAGCCTCCGAGGAAATTTCATGTTTGGTCGGTCGCTTGCTCAAGGAGCTCGCCATGCCGCGTTCCGCCCTCGCCGCCCGTCTCGCCGTGGTCGCGCTGCTCATCTCGGCCTCCTCCGTCGTTTCGCCACCCGAGTCCGCGTCCGCCGACCAGGGCGACGGGCTGCGCCCGATCACGGATGCGCAGGGGCGGACGCTCATTCTGCGCGGGCTCAACACCGCCGGGAGCGCGAAGGGGCCGTCCGGCCTGCCTTGGATCGAGCGCCGGAACGTCGTCGGCGAACGGCAGAAGCTGGGCAGCAACGTCGTCCGCTACCTCGTGCAGTGGAAGAACGTCGAACCGAGCCCGGGGCGGTACGACGATCGCTACCTGGACGCGGTGGCGCAGCGCGTCGCCTGGTACCGGGAACAAGGGATCAACGTGGTCCTCGACATGCACCAGGACATCTACGGGCCGGCCGCCTGCGAGGGCTCGGGCAACGGCGCACCGGCCTGGGCCACGTTCACCGACGGCCTTCCCTGCACGCCACAGAACCCGTGGGTACTCACGTACCTGCAACCCGCCGTGCTCCGCGCGTACGACAACTTCTGGAACAACACTGGCAAGCACCCGGAACTCATGCGCCACTACGCGGCGATGTGGAAACACGTCGCGGCAAGGTTCGCCGAAGATCCGGCCGTTCTGGGCTACGACCTCATGAACGAGCCGTTCGGCGGGACGAGACAGTTCGGCTTCTTCGAAGGGCCGGTCCTCACTCCCTTCTACCAGCGCATCGTGACAGCGATCCGCCAGGTGGATCGGCAGAAGTGGGTCTTCGTCGAACCGCAGGCGCTCGGCGTCAACGAGGGACTCGGCACCGCACTCGGTCAGATCCGCGACCCACGCGCCCGCGCAGCGCTCGGCAGGCTCGTCGGGCAGCGCGACCGGCTGACGGCCACCGGCCTCGCGCGGCTTTCCGACCCGAGTTCACGTCTCGTCCTCACCGCTCACTTCTACCCGGGTGGAGTGGACATCGGCGGCGGCTACACCGGCCTGCTCAAGTCGCTGGTGCAGGCGGAGTTCGTCCTCTGGCGCAAGAACATGACGGAAGCGGCCCGCCGCCTGAACACTCCCCTGTGGGTCGGCGAGATCGGAGCGATGGCGTTCGATCAGCCCGGCGCCGCCGACTACACCCGCGACTGGTTGTCCATGGCGGACCAACTCCGGATCGGATGGGCGTACTGGTCGAACGACCCGCAGGCCGACGGCTCGACCGAGACCATCGCGCCACTCGACCGCACCGGCGACCTGACCGAGGTCGGCAAGATCGTGGCCCGCCCCTTCCCCCGGGCGGTCGCGGGCACCCCCACCAAGATCGCCTACAACTCCGGGACCTTCACCCTGACGTGGCGGACTCGGCCCGGCACGTCCGGCCCCACCGAGATCTGGCTCCCGGCGACCGTCTATCCGGGAACCCCCAAGGTGACCGCATCCGACCGAGCCCACCGTTGGGACCCCGCCCGGCGCGTCCTGTCGGTCTGGAACGACCCGGCCCACGCCACCCACACCGTGACGGTCACACCGTCCTGAGGAAGAAAGCCGAGCAGCCTGGCCGTCCCACGCCTCGTCTCAATCCACAAGGAAGTTAGGAGGACCGTCCAGCTCCACGAGTTCGATCCCTGGAGCGTCCAGAACGACGTCACCCGCCATGTGGACGTGCTGGATCTCCCCGGTCGCCAGATCCGCCACTTCATACTGCCCAACGGGCAACGGGCCGGTCTCGGTCTCATGCCTCGTCACGGAAGCGAGTCTCCACCGCCATGCCTCAGTCAGGGTCGCGAGGACGACCCCGCTCACACGCACAAGCCGCACGTCCACCGCCGTCCCGTGCCCCGGGCCCCGGACTCCCGCGAAGCCTTGGCCGGTCCCGCTGCTCTCGACATCGCCCCTGGTGGGCACGCTCCGGCCGGCCGGTTCCGGGTCGCCCTGCCCAGCCGAAGCGGGCACGTCGTGACTGCTGTCCGCCTGAACGCCCTGTCCGCCTACGGTCGGCGGGTTCTGTCCCGCTACGGTCTGAGCGCCCGTGGGCGCGTGAGCCCCTTCCGAGTGCACTGGAGTCAATGCATCGGAAAGCTCAGATCGGTCAGCGTCGGGGTCAAAGGCGGCCTCGGACGTGAGGCGCCCCCTCGTCACATGGTGCGCGGCAGCGATGAGGAAGGCCGGGGATTCGCCGAGGAAACCGGAAGCCGGCGCCGAATGCTCGCTGGCCTCGCCGGACGAGGAGGCGCGGACCCACGCGACCTCACGTCCGGTGACACCGCCGCGCAGCCACCAGTCCGGCGCGACGATCTCGACTCGGATCTGACGCCACCGCGCGTCCACGACCAGATCGATACGAGTTCCGTCCGTCCGGGACGCGACATAACGCCAGCCACCAGGACCAGGAGCACACTGGAACCGCTCCTCGGTCCCGTCCTCCAGGTGCAGGTAAGTTCCACGCGGCATCCGGCCGACGCTATCTCAGCCGAGCCGCATTTTCCGGGCCGGGGCGCTCCGCTACTCCCCAGTAGCGGAGAACCCACCCGTCGTCCCTCTGTGGTGGGCACCGCACAGCACCTGCTACCGGACCACCTGACCGCCGTGGGGGCGCGGTGCTCGGGGCACGGGCCTGGGCGCCCCGCACTTGGCTGAGCACGCGGCGTCTCGGCGCTTGGGGCGCGGGCGTGGCGGCGCGGCTTTTGGGGCGCGAGCCTGGTGCTTGAGCGATTGGGGTCGGGCTTGGCGCCTGGGCGACTGGGGCTGGCGCCTGGGCGACTGAGGCTGGTGCCCAGGCGGCTGGGGCTGGCGCCTGGGCGACTGAGGCTGGCGCCCAGGCGGCTGGGGCTGGCGCCTGGGCGACTGAGGCTGGCGCCCAGGCGGCTGGGGCTGGCGCCTGGGCGACTGGGGCTGGTGCCTGGGCGGTTGAGGCTGGTGCCTAGGCGGTTGAGGTGCGGGCTGGTGCTTCGGCGCTTGAGGGGCGAACGTGGTGGTTGGGGTGGGACGCGGGGACGTCTGGCAGTTCGGGGATCAGGTGGTGCCTAGGCGCCAGGAATGGAGATAGTCCTCCTGGTCGGGGGTTAGCGCGTCTATGGAGATGGACATGGAGGCGAGCTTGAGGCGGGCCACCTCGGTGTCGATGGGGGTCGGGACCTCGTGGACGGCGGGTGCGAGGGTGGAGGCGGCCTCGGCCAGCCAGGCGCAGGTCAGGGCCTGGTCGGCGAAGGACATGTCCATCACGGCGGCGGGGTGGCCTTCGGCGGCGGCCAGGTTGACGAGGCGTCCCTCGGCCAGGAGCACCAGGCGGCGGCCGTCGGCAAGGACGTACTCGTCGGCCTGCGGACGGACGCCGGGATGGACGGCCACGGCCAGTTCCGCGAGGGCGCGGACGTCGATCTCGACGTCGAAGTGTCCGGAGTTGGCGAGGATCCCGCCGTCCTTCATCAGGGAGAAGTGCTCGGCGGTGATCACGTCGCGGTTGCCGGTGACGGTGATGAAGACGTCGCCGACGCCGGCGGCTTCGATCATCGGGAGGACGGTGTAGCCCTGAAGGGCGGCGTCGAGGGCCTTGACCGGGTCGATCTCGGTCACGACGACGCGCGCTCCGAGACCGCGGGCGCGTTCGGCCAGGCCGCGACCGCAGTAACCGAAGCCGGCGATCACGATGGTCTTGCCCGCGAGGAGGGTGTTGGTGGCGCGGACGATGCCGTCCAGCGTGGACTGGCCGGTGCCGTAGCGGTTGTCGAACATGTGCTTGGTGTCGGTGTCGTTCACCGCCACCATCGGGAAGCGCAGCGCGCCCTCGCGGGCCATCTGGTGCAGCCTGATCACGCCGGTCGTGGTCTGCTCGCAGCCGCCGCGCACCGTGTCGATCAGATCGACGCGTTCGGTGTGCAGCGTGTTGACGAGGTCGCAGCCGTCGTCCAGGACCAGGTCGGGACCGGTCTCGAGGGCCTGGTGAATGTGCCGGTAGTAGCCCTCGCGGTCGATGCCTGCACGGGCGAAGACCTGCGCGCCGTACTCGTGGACGAGCGCGGCCGCCACGTCGTCCTGCGTGGACAGCGGGTTGGAGGCGGCGAGGGCCACGCTCGCGCCGCCCGCCTGGAGGGTCCGGATGAGTCCGGCGGTCTCGGTCGTGACGTGCATGCAGGCCGCGATGCGCAGGCCGGAGAGGGGGAGCTCGTCCTCGAAGCGGTCCCGGATCTGGCGCAGCACCGGCATGCTGCGGTCCGCCCACTCGATCCGCTTGACGCCCTCGTACGCCAGCGAGGCGTCCGCGACGTCGCTCATCCTGCCCCCTCAGTCGATCTTCGAACTTGCGCTGGATGCGACGGAGCCGCCGCGCGACCGGTTCCCCGGCCGTCACGGCGGCCCCAGGCTTCGCTCCGGACACTACCCCGTGCCCGTTCGCCCGCCCCTTTTCCCGCAGACCCCGTTCAGGAACCCCGCAGCTATCGTCCACTCGACCACCGCTCGACTACGACGTCACTCGGATGCCGTCGCGCTCGGACGTGGTCGCGCTCGGATGTCGTCGCGCTCGGAGGTGGTCGCGCTGCGCCTTGATGGCGCCGTCGGCCAGTGCGGGCCCTTGCGAGCGCTTGCACGCGGTGATGCCCGAACCCGTCCGCGCTGACATCTCAATCCCGAACCTCGGCGCGCGGTTTCGGCACTCGCGCACATTCGCGCGATCCGTACCCGCCCGTCCACACGCCCACGTCCGCAGCCGCACGGTCGGCGGGTCCCGGTCCACAGCCGCACGGTCCACGGGCGCGGTCCGCAGGCGCACGGTCCACAGGCGCACGGTCGGCGGACGCACGGTCGGCGGACGCACGGTCCACGGGCGCGCGATCCGTAGGCGCACGCCCCGCAGGCGCGCGGTCGGCGGACGCGCGGTCCGCAGGCGCACGTCCCGCACGCGCCCGGCCCGCAGGCCCACGTCCGCACCGTCCGCAGGCGCACGGGCGGCAGGCGCACGGGCGGCAGGCGCACGGGCGGTGGGGTGTTGGTGCCTTGAGGGGGTTGCGGGTCAGCGCTGACGGGTTTGGGCATTTGCGCTGTGTTTGAGGAGGGGCGCTGGCGGCTTGGCGAGCGCGGGTGCGGACGGGGTGCGGGCCGCGCTTGTGTGGGCGGCTTGTTCGTGTCCGCACCTGGACCCGGATGGGATTGGGCGCGGGGCCGGGCACGTGCGCAGGTTGTGCGGGTGTGCCCGGCCCTGGGGCGCGGGTGGATCAGTAGCGGTAGTGGTCGGGCTTGTACGGGCCCTCGACGTTGACGCCGATGTAGTCGGCCTGCTCCTTGGTGAGGGTGGTCAGCTTGACGCCGAGGGCGTCGAGGTGGAGGCGGGCCACCTTCTCGTCGAGGTGCTTCGGCAGGACGTAGACGCCGACCGGGTAGTCCTCGGTCTTGGTGAACAGCTCGATCTGCGCGATGACCTGGTTGGTGAAGGAGTTGGACATCACGAAGGACGGGTGGCCGGTGGCGCAGCCCAGGTTCATCAGGCGGCCCTCGGCGAGGACGATGATCGAGTGGCCGTCGGGGAAGCGCCACTCGTGCACCTGCGGCTTGATCTCGATCTTCTCGATGCCGGGGGTGCGGGCCAGGCCGGCCATGTCGATCTCGTTGTCGAAGTGTCCGATGTTGGACACGATGGCCTGGTGCTTCATCCGGGCCATGTGGTCGGCGCGGATGATGTCCTTGTTGCCGGTCGTGGTGACGAAGATGTCGGCGATGCCGACGACGTCGTCGAGGGTGGAGACCTGGAAGCCGTCCATGGCGGCCTGCAGCGCGCAGATCGGGTCGATCTCGGTGACGATGACGCGCGCGCCCTGGCCCTTGAGGGCGTCGGCGCAGCCCTTGCCGACGTCGCCGTAGCCGCAGACGACCGCGACCTTGCCGCCGATGAGGACGTCGGTGGCGCGGTTCAGGCCGTCGATCACCGAGTGGCGGCAGCCGTACTTGTTGTCGAACTTCGACTTGGTGACCGAGTCGTTGACGTTGATCGCCGGGAAGGCCAGCGTGCCCGCCTTGGCCATCTCGTACAGGCGGTGGACGCCGGTCGTGGTCTCCTCGGTGACGCCCTTGATGGACGCGGCGGTCTCGGTCCAGCGCTGGGGAGACTCGGCGATGGTGCGGCGGAGCGTGTCGAGGATGATCTTCCACTCCTCGGGGTCGTCCTCCGCGGCGGACGGGACGGCCCCGGCGGCCTCGTACTCGGCGCCCTTGTGGACGAGCAGGGTGGCGTCGCCGCCGTCGTCCAGGATCATGTTCGGGTAGGAGCCGTCCGGCCAGCGCAGCGCCTGGTCGGTGCACCACCAGTACTCCTCCAGGGTCTCGCCCTTCCAGGCGAAGACCGGGACGCCCTTGGGGTCGTCCACAGTGCCGTCGGGGCCGACGACGACCGCGGCGGCGGCGTGGTCCTGGGTGGAGAAGATGTTGCAGGACACCCAGCGCACGTCCGCGCCGAGCTCGACCAGCGTCTCGATCAGGACGGCGGTCTGGATCGTCATGTGCAGCGAGCCCATGATCTTGGCCCCGCGCAGCGGCTTGGACTCGGCGTACTCCTTGCGGGTCGCCATGAGACCGGGCATCTCGTGCTCGGCGAGCCGGATCTCCCGGCGTCCGAACTCGGCCAGCGAAAGGTCTGCGACCTTGTAATCCATGCTTCCGTAGCTCCTCTGTTGCGATCCTCGGACACGCCGTACGCGAGCGAGTCTAGGGGCGGCGGCGGTGCGCGAGAACGCCCGGCCACGCATTCCTGACACAAATTTGTCAGAATTGGCGGCATGCGCATCACGGAGGCCGCCCGGCGGCTCGGCACCTCGCCCCGCATGCTCCGCTACCGCGAACGGCTGGGCCTGCTGCCGCCCACACGCGACGCCGGGGCCGAGGGCGGGCACCGCAGGTTCGGGGACGCCGAGCTCCGGGCCGTCGCGCTGGCCCTGGCGCTCGAGAAGCGTTTCGACATCGGCCCGGCCGAACTAGCCTTCGGACTGCGCGTCCTCGCCGAACCCGAAGTGCAGGCGCGCGTCCGTGAACTGGGCGAACGTATCGGACGGCTGTCCGCGCCGCCGACCCGCGCGCTGGACTTCGAGAAGGAGAAGGCGTTGCGCCTGCTCCGCCGGCCCGGTCTACGCTCTCCCAGGACACATCCCTGACAATCCCTCCCAACCCGCACTGACCGGAGCAGAACGACCAGGCATGAGGAACAGGATCCCGCAGCTCGTGGGCGTCGTCGCCGGCGTCCTGTTGCTCTGCTGGGGCGTCTACCGGCTCACCGCGGCGCCCGGATGCGAGGGCACCCGCATGAATCCGGGCGACCACTGCACCACGTCCACGCGCGGACGCGTGTACACGCAGACCTACGAGGAGCGGAAGAGCTCGCTTCACATGTGGGGATACGTGCTGGTCGTCGGCGGCCCCGCGCTCTCCGCAGCCTGCCTGGTCGGGATGGCCGTCTCGTCCCGCCGCCGGACGCGACCGCCGTCTCGCCCGTCGTCAGGGTCGGCGTCTCGCCCGTCGTCAGGGTCGGCGTCGCACCCGTCGTCAGGGTCGGCGTCGCACCCGTCGTCGGGCTCGGCGTCGCACCCGCCGTCGGGCTCGGCGTCGCACCCGCCGTCAGGGCCAGGGGCGCGCTCGTCGTCGGGGCACACGTCGCGCTCGTCGTCTAGTTCGGGGTCGCGGCCCTCGCCGCCGCCCTCGTCGTCCAACTGGTAGGTCCCCCGCCTAGGAGCTCTCGTCCAATGCGCCACTTCCTGCACGCATGGAGAATCGCCACCCGCACGTTCACCGTCATGCTGATGGCGTTCGCCGTCGGCCTGGTGCTCGCCGTCGCCTCGCTCGGACGAGGCGACGCAAAGAACACGCTCACGGGACTCGGAATCACGGCTTTCGCGGTCTGCGGGCTGCTCTTCCTGTACTTCGCGACGTCCCCGAGCCGCTGCCCGTACTGCGCTCGGGCGCGCGCCAAAGCCGGTCAAAGCGCCGCGCCCGGTGCCGCCCAGCCCGGAGCAGGCGCTCAAGCCGTCCCCGGAGCGCAGGGTGGGCAGGCCTTTTCGGGCGGTCCGCAGGGACAGGGCGGTTACAGCGGGCAGGCGAGCGGGCCGTATGGGCAGCCGACGCCTCCTGGCGTCCAGCCGGGGATGCCGAACGCGCAGCCGCAGGCTTACAACCAGCCTCAGCCGCAGGCTTACGGCCAGGCGCAGGCTCAGACTCAGGGTTATGGCCAGGCGCAGCCGCAGTACGGGCCGCCGCCTCAGCAGTATGGGCAGCCCGCTGCTGGGCAGCCGTCCGCTTACGGGCAGCCGCCTTACGGCTCGCAGTACCCGCAGCAGCAGGACGGCCAGGGCGCCTATGGCCAGCCTTCGCAGGGGCAGCAGCCTCAGGCGTACGGACAGGCTCCTTACGGAGGACAGGCTCCGGGTGGCGCGCAGGCGCCGCAGGGTCAGGCTTACGGACAGCCGCCCTACGGCGAGCAGGGCGGACGAGCGTACGGCGAGCAGGGCGGACGAGCGTACGGACAGCCGCCTTATGGTGAGCCGCCTGCCAACCGGTAGGACGCAGACCGTGACGGGCGCTGCGTTCCTCGTTTCGCTCGCGCTGACGAACAGGCGCGGGGTTTACTCGGACGTGGTGTTCTCGCCCGGGACGACCAGGCCTGACTCGTAGGCGAGCATCACGGCCTGGGCCCGGTCGCGCAGGTTCAGTTTCGTGAAGACCCTTGCGACGTGCGTCTTCACGGTGTGCTCGCTGACCACCAGGCGTCCGGCGATCTCGGCGTTCGAGAGGCCCGCGGCGATCAGGACGAGGACCTCGGTCTCGCGGGCGGTGAGCGTGGACAGTTCGGCGGGCGGGGTCGGACGCGTCCGGCGCTGCTTGGTGAACTCGCGGATGAGCCGTCCCGTGACCTGCGGCGCGAGCAGCGAGTCGCCCCGGGCGACGACGCGGACGGCGGACACCAGCTCGTCGGCGGTCGCGTCCTTCAGGAGGAAGCCGCTCGCGCCGACGGCGAGGGCCTCGTAGACGTACTCGTCCACGTCGAAGGTCGTCAGGACCAGGACGCGGGTGCCGTCGGTGGCCGGTCCGCCGAGGATGCGCCGGGTCGCCTCGATGCCGTCCATGCCGGGCATGCGGATGTCCATGACGACCACGTCGGGCGAGTGCTGCTCCGCCAGCCGCACCGCCTCGCGGCCGTCACCGGCCTGTCCCGCCACGGTGATGTCGGGCTGCGCGTCCAGCAGGGCCGCGAATCCGGCGCGCACGATCGTCTGGTCGTCCACCACGAGGACCTTGATCACGAGCGTGCTCCCCGCCCCGCCGTGCGAACCGGCGTGGCCGATCGGCCGGCCACCGCCGAGCGGCCGGCCACCGCCGAGCGGCCGGGCATCGCCGAGCGGCCGGGCATCGCCGAGCGGCCGGACGGCCCCGAGCCTCCGGACGACGCCGAGCGGCCGGACGACGCCGAGCCTCCGACCGGCGCCGGGCGACCGGACGCGGCGCGTCGGCCAGATCGCGCCAGGCGGCCGGGCGGGACGAGTCGTCCGGACGGCGCCGGTGGGCCGGACGGCGCGGGGCGGCCGGACTCGTCGCCGCGGTCAGCGGCTCGTCCCGGAGTCACGGGCGGCGGGGTCACGGGCGGGTTCCTCCCTCGTCAGCGGAAGCTCGGCCTCCACGACGAACCCGCCGCTCTCGGCGGGGCCGGCGGAGAACCGTCCGCCCAGCATGGTCGCACGTTCCTTCATGCCGAGGAGGCCGTGTCCGCCGCCCGACGGGCCGTTTCCTGGCTCCAGCACGGCGGTGCGGCCGGGCGCGTCCGGACGGTTCAGGACCAGCGTCCGCCCCTCGGCGCCCTCGTCACGGACGCGGACGGCGAGCCGGTCGGGAAGGTAGGTCAGCTCGATGTGGACGTCCGCGCCGGGCGCGTGCCGCCGCGCGTTGGTCAGCGCCTCCTGGACGATCCGGTACGCCGAGAGCTCGACGGTCGTGGACAGCGCCCGCGGCCGTCCCTGGACGACCAGGTCGGCGCGGCCGCCCGCGCCCTGGTGCTGGTCGACGAGCTCGGGCAGGCGGTCCAGGCGCGGCTGCGGCGCGGACTCGGCCTCCGCGCCCGCGTCGGCGCGCAGCACGCCGAGCAGCCGCCGCATCTCCACGAGCGCCTCGCGCGCCGTCCGGGCGATCTCGGTGTAGCCCTCCCGGGCCTCGGGCGACAGGTTGTCCATCGTGTACGGCGCGGTCTCCGCCTGGACGGCGATCATGGACACCGAATGCGCCACCACGTCGTGCAGCTCGCGGGCGATCCGGGCCCGCTCGCGCATCACGGCCTGCTCGCGCTGGACGGCGTTGAGCCTGGTCAGCGTCTCGTTGTTGCGCTCTTCGGCGGCTGCTTCGGTGCGTCCGGCGTGCTCGACCGTCCGGCGCGCGTCGCCGAGGCCGATCGCGGCGAGAACGGCAACGACGGCCGCCGGCCAGGGAACGTCGCCGAGCGTGTCGGTGGCCAGGTAGACGACGGCGACGGTCACCAGGCTGCCCACCGCGAGCGCCCCGGCCGACTGCCGCGGCATCTGCCGGGTGAGCGCGTACAGCGTGTACAGGGCCGCGAGGACGCTCGTGACCAGCACTTCCTGCCCGGTGAGCAGGCTCGCGGCGAACGCGCTCAGCGCGACGGCGGCGACCGGACGCAGGTACTCCCGCCGCCAGACCAGCGGCAGCGTCGAGGCGACGGCGAATCCGCCCGCCACGCTGATCGGCGTCCGGGCGCCGGGCGCGAGCTCCGCGACCGCCGCGATCGTCAACGCGAAACCGGTCAGGGGTGCGAAGTACCAAGATTCCGTAAAATCTCGCCACCCGTTGATCCATCGCGGCAACGGTGCCGTAGCCGTCGTGGACGCCCCAGTCCCTCCGAGCCCGCCGGACGCTCCAGGCGGCCCCGACATTCCAGGCGTGCTGGCGGGCCCAGCCGTCCCCCCGCCAGGGGCGCTGGGAACGCCACCGGGCATTCCACTGGGCGCGCTGCCAGGGAAGCCAGCAGGACCGCCGCCAGGCATCCCTCCAGCAGGCGTGCCGCCACGCACGCCGCCCGCGGGGAAGCCGCCGGGCATGGCACCGGCGGGCGCGCCGCCGAGAGTGCCGCCGGCAGGCGTCGCGCCGGGCATGGCGCCGGCGGGGCCACTGCCGGACATACCGGGAGGGACGGCACCCGGCGAGGCTTCGGCGCGTCCGGAACCTGGGTTCGCGGACGGGCCGAACTGTCCTCCTCCGGGAGGAGCCGGGGACGCGGCGGGCTGAACCCGCGGGCCGTTGAGGCGGGCGGAGATGCGGCGTCCGAGAGGACGCAGCAGCGCGCCGAGGCCGGTCAGGATCCAGAGCAGCAGCTGACCGACGCCCGCGACGACGCGTCCGGACAGCAGCCAGGCGTGCCGCGCGAGGGCGGGTCCGAACGCGGTCGGCGGTGCGGGGTTCTCGGGCTGGTCGTCGCTGGTCACCTCTCCATAGTGACCGCAGGAAGAAGTGCGTCACCTCACCGTGCGGAGCCATGCGGAGGAGCCGTATCCCCCTGGAGGACGACACGCTTTCCCTCCCTGAGGGGGACGTCAGGACGAGAGTTGCAGCCGTAGTGTCTTAACCGTGACCGACACGGCGGCGCCGCTGACATAGGGGGTTCGGCGGGGCCGCCGAGGTCACACGAATGCCGTCCGGTTTTCAGGGGTCCGGTCGGCGTGCATGGAAGGCGCCCCGCGTCGGCCGGCCAGCCTCCCTCCGGGGGCATCGCCGATCTTGCCTGGGCTGGGGTCGATCCGGCATCGGCCGGCCGACGAGGGGAGCTGCCTTCCACCCCCTGAACGCGTCCGCTCCCGCCGCCTCCTCGCGCACCGAGCCCCGGCCCCCCTCACGCGGCGCTCACTTCGCACCTCACGCGCTGCTCAACTCGTGCCTCGCACGCTCAGCTGGCGCCTCTCACGCCCGATCGCCTCGCGCGCCGTCCCGCCGCGCGTGCTGCTCGTCTCGCGCCTCCGGCCACTTCGGACCTCACGCGCCGTCCACTCCACGTCTCGCACGCTCGGCTGACGCCTCGCACGCCCGACCGCCTCGCACGCCCGACCGCCTCGCGCGCCGTCCAGCCCGTGCCTCACGCACTCGGTTGGCGCCTCGCGCGGCTGATCGCCTCGCGCCTCACGTGCTTCCCCGCTGCGCCTGGCGCCCACCTCGTGCCTCGCGCTCGGCTAGCGCCTCGCGCGGCCGTTCGGCTGGCGCCTCACTCGCCGTCCCGACGCGCGTGCCGCTCGCCTTGCGCCTCGTGCATCCGGACACTTCGCGCCTTGGGCGTCGTTTCCCGCGCCTCACGCATTCGCCCGCCTTGTACTGGAGGCGAAGGTCAGGCGGTGGGGGTGGGCTGGGTGTCGGAGCGGTCGATGTCGGGTTCCAGGTAGATGAGGTGCGCTTCGGGGAAGCGGGCGCGGACCTTCTCCTCGGCGGCGTCGATGCCGCGGGCGACCTCGGCGGCGGTCTCGTCGTGGTGGACGGCGATCTTCGCGGCGATGAGGAGTTCCTCGGGGCCGACGTACTCGGTGCGGATGTGGATCACGCGGTCGACCTCGGGGACGGACTCCAGCGTCTCGATGATCTTCGTTCGGGTCTCCGGGTCGGCGCCCTCGCCGATGAGGAGGCTCTTGGTCTCGATCGACAGGACCGTCGCGACCGCGGCGAGCAGCAGGCCGATGGCGATGGTGCCGACGCCGTCCCAGACGCCGTCGCCGGTGAGGACGGCGAGGCCGACGCCGGCCAGGGCGAGGACGAGGCCGATGAGCGCGGCGGCGTCCTCCAGCAGGACGACGGGGAGCTCGGGGGCCTTGGCGCGGCGCACGTAGTCGACCCACGAGCGGGCGCCGCGGGTGTGGTTGGCCTCGGCGATCGCGGTCCGGAAGGAGAAGCCCTCCAGGCAGATCGCGATGATCAGGACGGCGAAGGCCCAGACCGGGGACTCGACCTTCTCCGGGTGCTGGATCTTGTGCACGCCCTCGTACAGCGAGAACGCCGCGCCGACCGTGAACAGGACGACCGCCACGATGAACGCGTAGAAGAACCGCTCGCGCCCGTACCCGAAGGGGTGCCGGTCGGTGCGCTCGCGCTCGGAGCGCTTGCGGCCGACCAGCAGCAGCACCTGGTTGCCGGAGTCGGCGACCGAGTGGATGCCCTCGGCCAGCATCGAGGACGAGCCCGTGAAGGCGAACGCGACGAATTTCGACACCGCGATCCCGAGGTTCGCGCCCAGCGCGGCGATGATCGCCTTGCCTCCGCCTTCAGCACTCATACGTCCGCAATCCTCGCTTTGAGCTCCTGGATGGTCGCCACCGGGGTCGGGTCGACACCCAGTGCGATCGCCAAGTAAACCGTGACGTAGTCCGAAACGGCTACAAGTGTCGCCATTCTCTCCAGCGGATGCTCTCCCTCGGCGCGGATCTCGGTGACCGGTACGCCGCGCGCGGACGCCAGTTCGGCCGACACCTCCCGCCGCCGGGCGACCTGCGGGTGCTCGTCGGTGTCGCGCATGACGACGAGGTGCAGGCCGTGCTCGGCGTCGTCGGTCCGGTCGCGGAAGAAGTCGTCCGGGTCGCCGGCGCCGGAGGCGCGGCCGAAGAAGCCGTCGAACGCGACGACCTGGTTGTGGTTCGCCTCGGGCAGCTCGCCGAAGACGCCGGGATACTTGGCGTTCTCGTTGAGCTGGCAGCACATCCGGTAGGCGGCGACGTTCGCGAGCGGGGACGTGCCCCACACCATCGGGAAGTCGCGCGCCAGGTCGAGGGCGATGCGCTTGGCCGGGTTGACGAACGGCTCGCTGTCGGGACGGCAGCGGTAGGCGACGTCCTCCAGCCGGGTCGCGGTGGACTCCAGCACCTCGTCCGGGACGTCGGCGAGGCGCAGCGCGCGGGCCGCCATCAGCAGCGGGACGGTCAGCCCCCACAGCGTCGCGCGCGGCTGGCCCACCGAGCGGACCGGGACGAACACGCCGCGGGTGTTCTCGGCCAGCTCGGCGAGGGGCGAGTTCCGGCCGCCGACCAGCAGCAGCCGGCAGCCGCGCCGGGCGGCCTCGGCCGCCACGGCGAGCGTCTCCTCGGTGGCGCCGGAGCAGGACACGGCGATCACCAGGTCGGCCGCGCCGACCCAGCCGGGCAGCCGGTGGTCCCGCACGGTGAGCACCGGGACCGGGCAGCCGGGGCCGCAGACGGCGGCCAGGACGTCGCCGGAGATGCCCGAGCCGCCCATCCCGGCGACCACGACCGCGCGCGGGCGGCCCTCCTCGGCGATCCGGTCGAGCCCGGCCTCGGCGGCCAGGACCCGCGCCTCGCGGATCTGCGCGGCGGACGAGGCGACCTGGCGCAGCATGCCGCCCGGGTCGGCCGCCTCGACGGCGGCGGCGTCCTCCAGGCGCGACTCGTCGAAGCCGGCGGCCGCGCCCGGGTCGTCACCCGGACCGGCGCTCACGGGGTGGGCGTCCGGGCCTCGTCCACGAGGAGGACCGGGATGTCGTCGCGCACCGGGTAGGCGTACTTGCAGGTACCGGTGCAGACCAGCTCACCGGCCTTGTCGTCCTGCTCCAGAGCGCCGCCGCAGTTCGGGCAGGCGAGGATCTCCAGCAGCCAGGAGTCGAGCTTCATCGTCACTTCTCCCTCACGATCGCCAGGACCTCGTCGCGGACCTCGGCCATGGTCTTCTCGTCGTCGGCCTCCGCGTTCAGGCGGAGCAGCGGCTCGGTGTTGGACGGACGCAGGTTGAACCACCAGGTGTCGGTGCCCACGGTCAGGCCGTCGAGCTCGTCCATGGTGACACCCTCGCGGCCCTCGAACGCCTCGCGCACGCGCGCGGTGGCGGCGGCCTGGTCGGCGACCTCGCTGTTGATCTCGCCGGACGGGACGTACGGGCTGTACTCGGCGAGCAGCGCCGAGAGCGGGCCGTCCTGGTGGCCGAGGGCGGCGAGCACGTGCAGGGCCGCGAGCATGCCGGAGTCGGCGAACCAGAAGTCCTTGAAGTAGAAGTGCGCGGAGTGCTCGCCGCCGAACACCGCGCCCGTCTCGGCCATCGTCTGCTTGATGAACGAGTGGCCGACGCGGGTGCGCACCGGGACGCCGCCGTGCGCGGAGATGATCTCCGGGACGGCCTTGGAGGTGATCAGGTTGTGCACGATCGTCGCGCCCGGGTGCTTGTCCAGCTCGCGCACCGCGACCAGCGCGGTGATCGCGGACGGGGAGACGATCTCGCCGCGCTCGTCCACCACGAAGCAGCGGTCGGCGTCGCCGTCGAAGGCCAGGCCGATGTCGGCGCCGGTCTCGCGGACCTTGGCCTGCAGGTCGCGCAGGTTCGCCGGCTCGATCGGGTTGGCCTCGTGGTTGGGGAAGGTGCCGTCGAGCTCGAAGTACAGCGGCACCAGGTCGATCGGCAGGCCCTCGAACACGGTCGGGACGGTGTGGCCGCCCATGCCGTTGCCCGCGTCGGCGACGACCTTGAGCGGCCGGATGCCGGACAGGTCGACCAGGCTCTTCAGGTGCTCGGCGTAGCCGTGCAGCAGGTCCCTGGCGGTCACGGTGCCCGGCTCGCCGTCGTAGGCGGGCACGCCCTTCTCGACCAGCTCGCGGATCTCGGTGAGGCCGGTGTCGCGGCCCACCGGCCGGGCCCCGGCGCGGCACAGCTTGATGCCGTTGTACTTGGCCGGGTTGTGGCTGGCGGTGAACATCGCGCCGGGCACGTCGAGCGCGCCGGAGGCGTAGTAGAGGAGGTCGGTCGAGCCGAGCCCCGCCTCCACCACGTCGGCGCCCTGGGACGTCGCGCCGCGGGCGAACGCGGCGGCCAGCGGCTCGGACGAGGTGCGCATGTCGTGGGCCGTCACCACCGTCCGCGCGCCGGTGACGCGGACGAAGGCCGCGCCGACGCGCTCCGCGGTCTCGGCGTCGAGCTCGTCCGGGACCACGCCCCGGATGTCGTACGCCTTGAAGATCTTGGTGAGGTCGCCCACTCCTGCTCCCCGGTTAGCCGACTCTGACGAGATCCGAGCCTACCGGCGGCGGCCATCGCGGGCAGGCACGCACCCACCCTGTGGATAACTCCGGAAAAGCCAAGGCACGGCCAAGGTCAAGCCCGACCGTCCGAGTCATGGCAGGGAAGCGCACAGGTGACCATCCCGAAGCAGCGAGTGCTCGCCGCCCGGCCGCGCCGCTTCCCGCGCGCGGAGCGGCTAGTCGGTGCTGCGCAGGACGCGCAGGTGGCCCTTGCGGCCGACCTCGGTGGCCTGCCCTATGGGTTCCTCGCCGTTTCCGGGGGCGGGACGGCCGGCCTCGCGGACGGCGTCGGCGAGGGCCTCCAGGTCGTCGGCGCTGGGTTCGGTCTCGGTCTCGACGGGGAGGCGGACCAGCTCCCAGCCCATGGGCGCGGTGAGCCGCTCGGAGTGCTCCGCGCACAGGTCGTAGCAGTGCGGCTCGGCGTACGTGGCGAGCGGCCCCAGGACCGCGGTCGAGTCGCGGTACACGTACGTGAGCGTGAAGACTGCGGGCGCCTTGCAGGCGGTGCGGGAGCAGATGCGGACGGGGCTCACGATGGCCGACCGTACCCCGCCGCGACGGCGTCCGCCACCACCGCGCGGCACGTGTCGCCGTTACCGGTCGATTTCCGCGATAACGATCACAATCCGTGAGCCCGGCGGCGGGCGGGGTGAAAGCGCGCGCGAGGTACTCTGGACGGGTGCGATCCCGTGTGGCAGGCGCGGGCCGCCCGTCGGCGAGCCCTCAGACCCGGCGCCGCGACCGGCACGGCCGCGGCCTCCGTGGCCCTCTGACGCCTGCGCGGTCCCCGATCTCCCGCACCCGCGCCGAACGGTTCGACGACCTGGTGGCGGACGAGGTGCGCCGGATCGTCCAGCGGTGGGGCCGTGAGCTGGCGCAGGTCGAGTTCGCGGTCGAGGACGTCCCCGAGGCCCCGATTCCGATGGACGGCCCGGTGCCGCTGGGGGCGACGCTGCCCGGCGGTGGCGGACGCCCCGTCCGGGTGGTGATCTACCGGCGTCCGGTGGAGGCGCGTGCGGCGAGCGAGCGCGACCGTGCCCGCCTGGTGCGCGACCTGCTGGTCGAGGAGGTCGCCGACCTGCTGGGCATGTCCCCCGAGTCGGTCGATCCGAGCTACGAGGAATGACCCTGACGACGCCTCGCTGAAGCGCCGCGGCATCGATCCGCCGCGCGTCAGTCCAGGGTGTGGTGCGTGTCGTGCGCGGGCGGGAGTTGCTGTGCGAGGGGCGACGGAGGCACAGGTTCGGCTGTGATCAGGCCGGACGCGATGAGCGTGCTCCCCGCGTAGAGCGGACCGTCCGGATCTATCCGAAGGCCGGTTGCGGCCATTATTCGCGTCCCCGGCAGGAAGTAGGACGTCTCGATCGTCCGCCCTGCCGGCACGGCCAGCGTGCGGGCCTCTCCCCCGCCCACGGGCGTGAGCGTGACCGTGACGGTTCTCGTGAGCGCGGTCAAGATCAGGCTGCCGCCCACGCGCGCGTCAGGGACCACACCCGGGCCCGAGTCGGGTCCGAGCGGCGGGGCGGACGTCCCGAAGGCCACGTCCGACCCGCGTCCGGCCGAGAAACCGGCGACCACGGGCCGGTCGGCATCGACCAGAACGGCGCCTGGACGCGCCGCCAGCGCCTCGTGCAGGTCGAAGGTCGCCACGGTCCGCGGACGTCCGGAGACGCTTTCCTGGCCCTTCGGGGACACGATTCCGTCCGGACCGACGACCCTGACCCGGATCTTCGCGCTCTCCTCACCCGGAACCGCGACCAGAAGCCGCCGGTCGCCCGGCCCGCTCGGCACGCCGGGGAGCACCAGCGAGGTCGCCGGGGCCGGCGCGACCGGCTCCCAGTCGATTCCGTGCCCCGAGGAGACCCGGACGCGCAGCGCGGCGGCGACGCGGCCGGATGTGGCCCGCACGCGCAGCGCGAGATCGCGCGCCACCTGGACGACCGCACCGAGCCCTTCGCGCGACGCGCCGATCCGCACGACGCGCGTGGAGTGAGGGGTGATCGCCACGCCCTGACCGTCGAGGGTGTCGAGCGGTCCCTCGCCGGAGAGCGCGGTCAGGTCCACCGAGGCCGGGGTGCCGTCCACGTTGGTGAGGACGAGCCGGAGGTCTTCGGCAGCGAGCGGGCCCGGACCGAGGAACCACTGGTCGAAGCCGGGTTTGACGCAACGCGTGGCGGCGAGGCCCCGATCGCGCCCGCTCGGCCAGAGCGTCGTCCAGCGCGCGGCGAGCCCTGCCGCAAGTGAACCTTCGGCGCGGACTACGACGGCGGCCTTGTTGCGCGTGCCGACGTCGCCTGTCCAGAGCTGACCAGGGGATGTGAGGACGGCCGGAAGCGCGCCTTCGACGGAGACTTTTCCGAGTGCATTCGGGGTTGCGGCTCGTCCGCGCGCGTCTGGCGGCGGCGCTGTCTGGACGGCCACCCGCCCCGCTTCTCCGCCTGGGCAGGCCATCACGACGCTTTTAATGGGCTGCTGTACGGGCTTCGTCGGTTGCGGCTCACCAGGACGGGTCGCCGTAGCCATCCCGTAGAGCGCGGCCAGCGCGAGCGGTACCGCAGCGGCCACGACGTACCGGTGCTTGAGCAATCGAGGTTCGAGCTTCACGACCGCTCCTCTTCGGTAGCGTTCGCGGCGGTTTCCGCAACGCCTGTAGCTCCTGTAGCGGCCCGCTCGTGCGCGTGCGGTGGCTCGTCCTGCGTAGACCGCTTGAAGTGGCGTAGCCGCGCGTGAGACGCAGCCGGACGGCGTCGTCGGCCGATCGGCTCATCCGATCTCTGCCGGAGGTGGCGTGCGGCACGCCGCAGGGCGGTGGCGGCCGTTGTCGGAGCGCGGCGCGCATGCGCCCGCCCTCGTTGCGCAGGCGTCATCTCCGGACCGTCCGGACGCGCGCCCGGAAGGGCTAGGAACAGAACGACCAGCACGGCCGCTCCCTGTAGGCCCACCCAGATGTGCCGCGTCCGCATACTGTGCGACACGGCGAACGTCCCGCCCGAGGGGGGAACCTCGTACGCGCGCGACCAGCCGTTCGCCGGATGGCCTTTCAGGGACCGTCCATCGAGCGTGGCGCGCCATCCGCCGTCGTCCGGTTCGGCGACGGTGAGCGTGCGAGGCCCGGTGCCAGGCGGAATGCGGACACTCGTCCGCGCTGCCCTCGTGCCACCTGGAAGCACCTTGACCGTCTGGCCGTCTTGCAACGTGAGACGTCCGGCGGGAGCGCGAACCTCCCACGTGGCGAAATCGGCCGTGCGGCTCAGCCGGTTCAGTTCGGGTGCGGCGTCGAGCACGGGCGTCAGAGGGTCGTTTCCAGGGTGTCTGACGAGCACGTAGCGAACGCCGAGCGCGCTGAATCCGGGAGCTTCGTCGGTGTCGGTCCCGCCTGCGAGCCCTGAGACCAGAGCATCGAGGCGGCTCCGCGCGGACGCGTCGTCCGGCACGGACGTATCGGCCAACGCCGGCGCGGCGCCACGCAGGACGGTGTAGTCCACCCGTCCGGACGGCTCGTTCCGCAGCACCACCGTGCGCGCGCCCGTGGCGTCGTGCAAGAAGATCGGGATCGTGTCGGGGTCGAAGCGGCTCAAAGGACCGCCCGCACCGTCCGCCACCCAAACGCATGCGGCCAGCACGGGTGTCGTGCAGGCAACGCCGAGCAATAACGCTCCCCCTACGCGCGCGAGGCGGCCCGTGCTCATCAGGGCGAGAGCAGCGCGGCGAAGGGCGACTGAAGCAGCCACTACCGCTCCCGCTCCAGCGAAGAGCAAGGGGACGCCCGGCCAGTAGGGCGCACGGTCCGGCCCGGACGCGGCCGTAAGCGCACTCAACAGAACCGCCGCCACCAGCCCGAGGCCTACCAGGCCCCAACCGGTGAGGACGAGCGCCCGACGCGCGCGCACGAGGAGCGCCAACAGCGCGACCAACCCGAGGCCGGCCGCTACCCACGGCACTGCCGGACCTCCCGGTGCCAAGCCGAGCAGTTCGGTGGGCGTCGCGGGCGCGCGTCCGATCGGCAGGGTTCCGGCCTCCAGCAGGAACCGCGATGGATGCAGGAGCAGACCCAGCGTCCACGGCCCGAGCAGCAGCGGCGGGACGGCCACGACGATCAGCATGTTCCGTGCGCCGCGTTCCACCGGCAGCCCGCGCGGGGCCGTGACCATTGCGGCGGCCATCACGACCAGCGGCCACACGAGCGGCACGAACGCCGTCGCCACGGTCAGGAGCAGTGCCGTGCCCCAGGCCGCGCGGCCCGACGACCGCGCGTCCACGGCGTCCGTGACGGCCCGGTGGGCCAGCAGGCCGATCAGCGGCGCCAGCACGATCACCACGGACGTGCCGAGCCGTCCGTCCGCGATCGCGCCCGTCGCGGCGGGCAGCAGGGCGTAGGTGGCCGCCGCCCACAGGCGCAGCGCGGCGCGGAACGGCGTGCGCGGCGGGATCAGGCGGCGCGCGGCGACCAGCGCGGTCACGCCCGCGAGCGGCACGCTCCCGAGCAGCAGGACGCTCACCGCGACCCAAGGCTTGCCCAACGCGAGCGTGGACGCCAGCGCGAGCACGCCGATCCACGGCGGCGTCCCGGCGTCCGTACCGAGACCGGTCGGATGCCAACCGGCCGCATAGGCGGACCACAGATCCGATGCACCGCCCGTAGGCGCAGCCAATGCGCCCCCTGCCAACCGAGTGCCCGCAGTGACCAGCGACCGTTCCGCCGCTATCGCGACAACGGTCAGAGCGAGCACGAGCAGTACGCCCGGGCGCGCGAGGAAACGACGAGCCATCGCGCGCCAACCGTCGTCCCCTGGAGGAGCCTGCTCCCGCTCGGCCGCGCGACGTGCGTCCCGCTGAGCGAGCCACGTGTGGAACGCCTCGTTAGCGCGCCGACGCGCCAACCCATGCGCCATCAACCGCTGCACGTACCTGTGCGCGTGCGCGCGTCCTTCCGAACGTGCCGAACGCGCCCGCCACAGCCGTCTGGGCGAACGCAGGACGGCCAGGAGCGCACCGAACTCCTGCTTCGCGGCGTCCGGGCGTTTGACCAGCAGCAGCCACGCGACGTGCAGCAGCGTCGACCAGACGATGCGCGCGAACGTTCCGGGCAGCGCGCGGGCGGGCCGGTTGGCGAGCAGCGCCAGCAGCGCGTTCCGCCGGTCGAGGCGGCGGAGCGGCTCGTCGGTGAACCCGAGCTGCCGGACGCCGCGGCGCGCGGCCTCGGCGTGATGGACGACCGCGTCCGTGACGACGACCACGCGGAGCCCGGCGGCGTGCACCCGCAGGCAGAGGTCCACGTCGTCGCGGAAGAGGCCGAACTGCGCGTCCAGGCCGCCGAGCCGGTCCCACACGTCGCGGCGGACGAGCATCCCGGCGGTGCTCACCGCCAGCACGTCGCGGTCGCCGTCGTGCTGGCCCTGGTCGAAGTCGCCGGGGTCGATGCCGAGGTCGCGGCGTCCGGCGGCGTCCATGGTCTCGCCTGCGGAGAGCAGGACGCGGCGGTCCGTCCAGCCGCGCAGCTTGGGGCCGAGCACGCCGATGCGCGGATCGGCGTCGGCGACCTTCAACAGCCGCGCGAGCGCGTCGGGCGCGGGAGCCGAGTCGTCGTGCAGCAACCAGATCCACTCGACCTTCGAGGCGTCCGCGGCGGCCGAGGCGTCCGCGGCGGACGGCGAAAGCGGCTGGTCAGGCGGGACGGACGCGTTCGGAAGGATCACACCGGGATGCCGCAGCGCCGCCGCGACGGCGGCTCCGTACCCGGTGCTGCGCGGGAGCCGCAGGACCCCCTCGGCTCCGACGACCTCCGCGGCCACGTCGGGCCCGCGGTCGCGGCTCCCGGTGTCCGCGACGACCAGGCTCCGCACCGGGCGCGCCTGGGTGAGCAGCGCCTTCAGCGCCTCCGGCAGCCAGCGCGCCCCGTCATGCGTGACGAGGACGGCGGTGACGACGTGCCGGTCGAGTGGTGAGGGCAAGCGTGATCGCTCCGAGGTCGGCGGCGGTCGGCCGTGCCGGCGCCCCCGGCCGACACGGCTGACCACTGTACGCCCGGACGCCCCACTTCACCCGAGAACGCCCCATTTCGCCCCTCTCGCCCAGCCGTCACCCACGCCGCCCGCTCCCTCGCCTGAGCCCCCCGGGGTGCCCGGGTGCGCCCCCTGAGCCTCGCTCGTTGTGCGCTTGCGCCCCCCGCCTACACGCACCCCTCGGGCCTCGCCTCAGCGCGCCCGCTTGGGTCACGTCTTCGCGCGGCGGCTTGGGCCTTGCCTTGGGGCGCGCTTGTGGCCCGAGTTGACGTCCCCCCTCGGGCGTCGCCTTGGCGCGTCCCCCTGGCCGCCGTGGCGTGCGCCCCGGTGAGGGGCTGATGGTGTGCCGCCCCCTCGCTCGGCGAGGGGGCGGCGCGTCCGTCGGTGGTCGCCGCGCGTCTCCCGAGCCGGGTGCCGCACCGTGCCGCGAGGCGGCACAGGGAAGCGGTGCGCGGGCACACGAGGCTCGTGGCGCGGCGCTGCGGACGCCGTCCGCGAGGAGCGACGTCCGGCCGCCGGGACGGAGTCCGGCGGCCCGGCCGCGGTCAGACGGCCTGTCGCTTCAGCTTCCGGCGTTCACGCTCCGACAGTCCGCCCCAAATTCCGAATCGTTCGTCGTGCTGTAGTGCGTACTCCAGGCACTCGGCCCGAACCTCGCATGCGCGGCACACCTTCTTGGCTTCGCGAGTGGAGCCGCCCTTCTCCGGAAAAAACGCCTCCGGATCCGTCTGCGCGCACAGGGCACGCTCCTGCCAGCCCATCTCTTCGCCGTCTGTGCCGTGCGCCAGCGGGATCACTACCTCGCTCATGCGCACCTCCTAGCCCGTGGAGCCCCCCTGGTCGATGCCTTCCCCCAGGCTCCATCCCCCGAGAAGGCATTGAACTACACCGACGAAATTACACGCGTGTAGCGCCCGCTCCGTCAAGCCGAACGAGTTTCCAAGTGGGCAAAGAGGGTTTTTTGGGAGATGGCGCACGCCGGTTCAACGCGGTTTTGCTCCCGCGTGGACGTGCGCCCACCACCCGGCCGACCTCAGCGAATGAAAGATCGGAAAATCTCAACGCATCACTGCGGCGGACGGTTGTCCCTGTACCAGTCGCCGCCCTCTTCCGAACCGCCCTGCTGCTCGGACTGACCCGGCTGCCCCTGGGCGCCGTGCTGCCCCTCCTGGCCGCCCTGGGAGTGCTCGCCGCTCGCGCGGTTCCCGCCGTAGGCGCGGGTCCACTCGCCCATCTCCTCCTCGTCCTCGGAGGTCTGGGCCTCGCCGCCCTGGTGCTCGGCGCCGGGCTGGGCGTGCTGCTGAGGCTGCGCCGCGGTCTGGCCTGGCTGCCCGGCCTGGCCTGGCTGTCCGGGCTGTCCCGGATGTCCGGGCTGTCCGGGCTGCTGCTGGTAGCCCTGCTGGCCGTAGTAGGCCTGGTACTCCTGCTGCGCGCCGTACTGCTGCTGGGGCGACGCCTGGCCGGGCTGGGCGGTCTGACCGGCGCCGGGCTGCGCTCCCGGCTGCTGCCCGTAGGCGGCCTGCTGGCCGTACTGCTGCTGGCCCTGCTCGTGGCCGTACGCCTGCGGCTGCCCGTAGGCCGCCTGCTGGCCGTACTGCTGGTACTGCTGCCCGCCGAACTGCTGCTGCTCGCCCGGCTGGTAGCCGAAGCCCGGGTACTGGCCGGGAGCGGGCGCGGCCGGACGGGACGGCTGCATGCCCTGGAGGACCGTGAACACGTACCAGGCGCCGACGCCGATCACCGCGAGCTTGGCCGCGCCGTACAGGAACGCCGAGAGCTTGCCGACCGCCGAGGCGTAGTCCGAACCGGCGAACATGCTGGCCAGCCAGCAGATGACGCCGATCAGGGCCATTCCACCGAGCACGCCGAGCGCGCCGATGACGATGGTCCGGGCCTGCGGCGTCGGGCCCTCCGAACGCGAGGTCACCAGCCACACCGCGAACGCCAGCATGGCGGTGACGGCGATGTTGGTGAAGGTCCCGCCGTCGACCTCGGTGAGCGCGTGGAATGTGAAGGAGCCGCGTCCGAACAGTGCGACGATGCCCGCGAACAACTGCACTCCCGCCGAGGCGAGCAGGACCCAGGCGGCCGGTTCGCGCAGGCGCTGGACGGCTTCCGTGTTCACGGTGACATCTCCCCGGTGGTGACGGTTGCGTTATCCGGATTCGAGAAAAAGCTTCGCACATCTCGTCAGGTCATGCCCGCTCCGCCCTCGGTGAAAGGCGTCCGCGTGCCGTCCATTCGTAGGGCGTGCCCTTCCCTAACGGCGGTCGGTGACACCTCGCCCCCGTCCGGACGGCACTCAGGTCGCGTCCCGGCGGCACCCCCGCGCGCACGAGGGGCTCCCCCACCGCCTCTAGGCTGGGCACATGAGGATCGTGGCGCTGGCGGGCGGCATCGGTGGGGCCCGCTTCCTGCGCGGACTGCGGGCGGCCGCCCCCGAGGCCGAGATCACCGTGATCGGCAACACCGGAGACGACATCTCCCTGTTCGGTCTCCGGGTCTGTCCCGACCTGGACACCGTGATGTACACGCTCGGCGGCGGCATCAATGAGGAACAGGGCTGGGGACGGCGGGACGAGAGTTTCACCGTTAAGGAAGAACTGCTCGAATACGGCGTCGGCCCGTCCTGGTTCGGGCTCGGCGACCGCGACTTCGCGACGCATATCGTCCGGACGCAGATGCTCGCGGCCGGTTACCGCCTTTCCGCGGTGACCGAGGCGCTGTGCGACCGGTGGCGGCCGGGCGTGCGGCTCATCCCGATGACCGACGACCAGGTCGAGACGCACGTGGTCGTGGACGACCCCGAGCGGGGCCGCCGCGCGATCCACTTCCAGGAGTGGTGGGTGCGGCTGCGCGCGGCGCTGCCGGCCGTGTCGATCGCCCCGGTCGGCGCGGACGAGGCGAAGCCCGCGCCGGGCGTGCTCAAGGCGATCGAGGCGGCGGACGTGGTGCTGTTCCCGCCGTCCAACCCGGTGGTGAGCATCGGGACGATCCTGTCGATCCCCGGCATCAAGGACGCGGTGGAGCGGAAGACCGTCGTCGGCGTGTCGCCGATCATCGGCGGCGCGCCCGTGCGCGGCATGGCCGACGCGTGCCTGACCGCGATCGGCGTCGAGACGTCCGCGCAGGCCGTGGCCGAGCACTACGGCGCGGACCTGCTCGACGGCTGGCTCGTGGACGAGGCGGACGAGGGCGTCGCCGTCGAGGGCGTCGAGGTGCGGTCCCGGCCGCTGCTGATGAGCGATCCCGAGGCGACCGAGGCGATCGCGCGGGCGGCGCTCGACCTGGCCGGGGAGCTCGCCCAGTGAGCTTCCAGGTCTTCGGCGTCCAGGGGATGCCCGAGGTGCGGGACGGCGACGACATCGCCGCGCTGATCCCCGCCGATCTGCTGGCGGACGGCGACGTCGTGGTCGTCACGTCCAAGATCGTGAGCAAGGCGGAGGGCCGCGTGCTCGTCGCGGACGACCGGGAGAAGGCGATCGACGCCGAGACCGTCCGGGTCGTCGCGCGTCGCACGCACGCGAAGGGCGAGACGCGCATCGTGGAGACGCGGCAGGGGCTCGTGCTCGCCGCCGCGGGCGTGGACGCGTCGAACACCGAGCCCGGAACGGTTCTGCTCCTGCCCGTCGATCCGGACGCGTCCGCTCGCCGCATCCGCGCGCGTGTGCGCGAGCTGACCGGCAAGAACGTGGCGGTCATCCTGTCCGACACGATGGGCCGTCCTTGGCGCAACGGACTGACCGACAACGCGATCGGCGTGGCGGGTCTCGCCCCTCTGGACGACTTCCGCGGACGCGCCGACACCTACGGAAACGACCTGACGGCCACGATCACCGCCGTCGCCGACGAACTCGCCTCGGCGGCGGAGCTGGCCAAGGGAAAGCTCTCCGGCGTCCCCGTCGCGGTGGTGCGCGGCCTAGGGGACCTCGTCACCGACGAGGACGGTCCGGGCGCGCGTGCCCTGCTCCGCTCCCCCGACGAGGACATGTTCCGGTACGGCTCGGCGGACGTCCTGTACGCGCGCCGAACGATCCGGGAGTTCTCGGACGAACCGGTGGACCCGGACGCCGTCCGGCGCGCGGTCGCCGCCGCGATCACCGCCCCGGCCCCGCACCACACCACGCCGTGGCGGTTCGTCCTGCTGGAGTCGGCCGGGTCGCGCACCCGCCTGCTGGACGCGATGCGCGACACGTGGGAGGCCGACCTGCGCCGGGACGGCAAGTCCGAGGAGTCGATCGCCAAGCGGCTCAAGCGCGGCGACGTGCTGCGGCGCGCGCCGTACCTGGTCGTCCCGTGCCTGGTCATGGACGGTTCGCACGACTACCCCGACGAGCGCCGCTCGACCGCCGAGCGCGAGATGTTCGTGGTCGCGACGGGCGCGGGCGTGCAGAACCTGCTGGTGCAGCTGGCCGTGCAGGGCCTCGGCTCGTGCTGGGTGTCGTCCACGATGTTCTGCCGTGACGTGGTGCGCGACGTCCTCGACCTGCCCGCGGACTGGGACCCGATGGGCGCCGTCGGCGTCGGTCACGCCGCCGCGCCGCCGCGCCAGCGCCCGCCGCGCTCTCCGGAGGCGTTCATCGAAGTTCGCTAAGGCGGAACGCACGTTCGTCAGGGCGGAGGGGTGCACCCCCTCCGCCCTGACGTTTTCTCAGGTGGCGATTAGCGGCAACCCTCGTCCCTGGCCGAAGTGGCCGATGCCGTCCGTCCGCCTGGCCGCGGCGATGCGCTCGGCTGTGGGGACGCCGTAGAGCGTCGTGCGTTGCTTGGCCGGACGTCCCGCGCGTTCGGCGATCGCCTCCAGCTCGCTGATGGCCTTGAAGGAGCCGTTCTCGGAGCCCGCCATACGGCTGATGGTCTCCTCCATGAGCGTGCCGCCGAGGTCGTTAACACCGCCTTGCAGGACGCGCGTGCACAGTTCGTCGCCGAGCTTGACCCAGGACGTCTGGATGTTGTCGATCGCGCCGTGCAGCAGGATGCGCGCGAGCGCGTGCACGGCGACGTTCTCCCGGACGGTCGGCCCCGGACGGGCGAGTCCGGCCAGGTAGATGGGCGAGTTGTGGTGCACGAACGGCAGCAGCACGAACTCGCTGAAGCCGCCCGTCCGCTCCTGGATCGAGCGCAGCAGCTTGATGTGTGCGACCCAGTGCGCGGGCGTGTCCACGTGGCCGTACATCATCGTGGACGTCGTCGGGATCCCGAGCTCGTGCGCGGTGGTGACGACCTCGACCCACTGGTCGGCGGGAAGCTTGCCCTTCGTCAGCACCCAGCGGACGTCGTCGTCGAGGATCTCGGCCGCGGTGCCGGGCAGCGAGTCCACGCCCGCCTCCCGCGCCGCGATCAGCCATTCCCTGATGGACAGGTCCGTGCGCGCGACGCCGTTGACGACCTCCATCGGGCTGTAGGAGTGCAGGTGGATCTCGGGCGCGCGCTTCTTCACCTCGCGGGCGAGGTCGAAGTAGGCGGTTCCGGGCAGGTCCGGATGGATGCCGCCCTGCATGCAGATCTCGGTCGCGCCCGCCGCCCACGCCTCGTCCACGCGGTCGCCGACCTGCTCCAGGGAGAGCGTGTACGCGTCGGCGTCCGTGCGGCGCTGCGCGAACGCGCAGAACCGGCAGCCGGTGTAGCAGACGTTCGTGAAGTTGACGTTCCGCGTGACGACGTAGGTGACGTCGTCGCCGACCGCTTCGCGGCGCAGGTCGTCGGCGAGCTTCGTGAGCGCGTCGAGTTCGGGACCGTCCGCGTGGAGAAGGGCCAGCGCCTCGTCGTCGGAGAGTCCCGCCGGGTCCTTCTCGGCGGACGCCAGCGCGGTCTTGATGTCGGCGTCGAACCGCTGCGGAGCCGTCGCGATGCGCTCGCGCGCGGCTTCCCAGTCGCCGTAGACCGAGTCGAAGTCCTCGCGCCGATCGGTCGTGCGGCCGTCGGTGTCGATGGTGACGTGCAGGTCGGTGCGGCCGGACGCGGTGAACCCGCCGTCAGGCTCCTGCCACGGGCGGCCCTCCGGCACGGCGTCCTCGCGGGCGAGGCCGGTCTCCGGATCGGCGAGCGCGGCGACGTGCCCGGCCAGGCGCGGATCGAGCCACGGTTCGCCGCGCCGGATGTACTCGGGGTAGATCGTGAGGCGCTCGCGCAGCGCGAAGCCCGCCTCGGCGGTCCGCTCGGCGAGCTCGTCGATCTGCGGCCACGGACGCTCGGGGTTCACGTGGTCCGGGGTGAGCGGCGAGACGCCGCCCCAGTCGTCGATCCCGGCGCGCAGCAGCAGTCTGTACTGCTCGTCGACCAGGTTCGGCGGGGCCTGGATGCGCGCCTTCGGACCGAGGACGAGCCGCGCGACCGCGATCGTCGCGGCCAGCTCGGCGAGCTCGGCGTCCGGCGTGTCGCGCATCTTGGTGTCCGGCTTGGCGCGGAAGTTCTGGACGATGACCTCCTGGACCGCCCCGTACTCGCGCATCGTCCGGCGGATGGCGAAGATCGCGTCCACGCGCTCGTCGAGCGTCTCGCCGATGCCGATCAGGATGCCGGTCGTGAACGGGACGTTGCTGCGCCCGGCGTCCTCCAGCACCCGCAGCCGGACGGCCGGGTCCTTGTCGGGCGAGCCGAAGTGCGGGCCGCCGCGCTCGCTGAACAGGCGCGTCGCGGTCGTCTCCAGCATCATCCCCATGGACGGCGCGACCGGCTTGAGCCGCTGGAAGTCGCGCCACGTCATCACGCCAGGGTTGAGGTGCGGCAGCAGGCCGGTCTCCTCCAGCACGCGGACGGCCATCGCGCGCACGTACGAGAGCGTGTCGTCGTAGCCGTGCGCGTCCAGCCACTCGCGGGCCTGCTTCCAGCGGTCCTCGGGACGGTCGCCGAGGGTGAACAGGGCCTCCTTGCAGCCCATCGCCGCGCCTTGACGGGCGATCTCCAGCACCTCGTCCGGGCTCAGGTAGGGCGCGTCGAGCCGGTGCGGCACCGTCGCGAACGTGCAGTAGCCGCAGCGGTCGCGGCACAGGCGGGTGAGCGGGATGAAGACCTTCCGGCTGTAGGTGATCACGCCGGGACGGCCGGCCGCCTCCAGTCCCGCGTCGCGGGCGCGGCCGGCGTACGTCAGCAGGTCGTCGAGCTGCGCGCCCCGGGCGTGCAGCAGGATCGTGGCCTCGGTCGGGTCGAGCGTCTTGCCGTCGCGCGCCCGCGCGAGCGCCCGGCGGAGGGCGGCTTCTGAGGGGGCGGATGCACGCGTGCTCTCAACGTCCATGCGCGAACTCTATGCCAAGCGTCATATTCGCCGAGCGGCCGGGGTCGCCTCAGGCCTCGAAGGGAGTCGCCTCCCGCCTCCCGCCACCGGCTCACGGCTTCGACGCTTTGAAGGGAACAGCAACCGTCCTTCCCGTCCTGTTCCCCTCGGAACTCAGGAGCGGACCGGGACGTGCGGGCCGCGGACGAGGCTCGGCCGGCGCGCGGCCAGGTCGCCCGCCGACTCGCGGAGCGCGTCGAGCAGCGCGCGGACCGACGGCCGGACGTCCGCGCCGACCCGCGTCCACAGCACCATGCGGCGGCGCAGCGGCTCCCCGGCGAGCGGCCGGGTGACGACGCCGGGCTGCTGCTCGGCGAAGGCCAGGTCGGGCATGACGCTGACCGCGCCGCCGTGCGCGATCATCGCGAACATCACCATGATGTCGTTCGTGCGGTAGCGCACGTCGGGCCGGAAGCCGCCGAGGTCCAGGCAGGCACGTTCCAGCACGTCCGCGTGGTTGGTGCCGACGTGCCCGGCGACCCAGCGCTCGTCCGACAGGGCAGCGAGCGGGATCGGGCCGCCGGACGCGGCGAGCGGATGCCCCTCGGGCATCGCGACCTGGACGGGCTCGCTCAGCAGCTCCTCGGCGACGAGCTCCGGACGCCGCACGCGCGGCAGCTGCGAGTGCTCGTCGGTCAGCGCGACGTCGATCTCCTGGAGCGTGAGCGCCTGCAGGACGCGGATGAACTCCTCGTCGAGGACGTCCACGGTGAGGTCGGGGTACTCGGCGGCCAGGCCCGGCAGCGCGGGCGCGAGGACGTGCAGCAGCGCGGTCTGGAACGCCACGATCCGGACGGTCCCCGCGACCCGGCCGGACGCGGCGAGGGCCTCCTCCTCCGCCCGGCGCGCCTCGTCGAGCACCCCCTGCGCGCGGGCGGCCAGCACCTCGCCCGCCGGGGTCAGCCGCAGCCGCCGCCCGACCTTCTCCACCAGCGGGACGCCGACCTCGCGCTGCAACTGCGCGAGCTGCTGCGACACCGCCGACGGGCTGTACCCGAGCGCCTCGGCGACCGCGCCCGCCGTGCCGCGCAGCTGAAGCTCGCGAAGCACCCGCAACCTGCCCAGATCCAACATAGTGAAGGGATTCTTACACGAACGCTGAAGAAACTGTCGCTGGACCTGAACATTGGACGGCGTCAAACTGTAACTGCGGCCGGGGAACGGCAAGGCGTTCCCCGGCCCGCACCACCCGCGCGGGAAGTCCGAGCCCAGGCCAGGGCTCACGAGCATCGGATGCGAAAGGACTTCTCATGTACATCGTCATCGCCCTCGTCGCCCTCGCCGTCCTCGGCCCGCTGTTCGGCCGCGACACCCGCGACGGCCTGGACTGGGCCCGCGGCACCTTCTGGCTGCCGCGCCGCCCGGGCCCGGACGCCCCGGTCAGAAGCTCCGGTAGTCGCGGACCGGAAGCCGCGGGCCGCGCCTCGGCGGACGCTCGCCGCTCAGTTCCAGCAGGCGTGTGACCCGGTGCCGGTGCCCCCGGTACGGTTCCAGCAACTCCAGCATCCCCGCGTCGTCGGTCCGGCTCCCGGTGAGCGCCCAGCCCACCAGGCCGGGCAGGTGGTAGTCGCCCACCGAGACCGCGTCGGGATCGCCGACCGCCCGCTGCCGGGTCTCGGCCGCCGTCCACACCCCGATCCCGGGGAGTGAGCGCAGCCGCGGCTCGGCCGCGTCGCGTTCCAGCCGGGACGCGACCCGCCCGGCCCCGATGATCGTCCGCGCCCGGACCGCCTCGATGCCCGACCGGTGCCACTCCCACGACGGGACGCGCACCCACTCCTCCGGCGACGGCGGAACCCGCAGGCTGAGCGGACGCCCCCGATCGGTCATCACTCCGGCCGGCCCCGGCGCCGGCTCACCGAAGCGTCTCAGCAGGTAGCGCCAGCCCCGCCACGCCTCCGTGCTCAGCACCTTCTGCTCCAGGACGGCCGGGACGAGCGCCTCGAACACCCGGCCCGTCCGGCCGATGCGCAGGCCGGGACGGCGGCGCAGCGTCTCGCGCAGCACGTCGTGCCGCGGCTCGAACCCGGACGGGTCGTCGGCCGCGCCCAGCATCTCCGGGACCGCGTCGAGCAGCCACTCCGCGCCCGGCCCCCACGCCGCCGCCTCGACCACGTCGAAGCAGCGCCGCAGCCGCAGCGTGCCGGGACCGTCCGGCGTCCGGACGGCGCGCCAGTAGCCGCCGCCCGCGTCCACGGCGAACGCCGGATCACCGGTGCCGCGCCG
This sequence comes from Actinomadura gamaensis, assembly GCF_042652125.1. Lineage (NCBI taxonomy): Bacteria > Bacillati > Actinomycetota > Actinomycetes > Streptosporangiales > Thermomonosporaceae > Actinomadura > Actinomadura gamaensis. The sequence continues at coordinate 277,578 of NZ_JBHSIT010000007.1, forward strand.
GTGCGGCCGGAGCACCAGGCCGAGATCGACCTCCCACGGCGGCCGCCATTCCCGCTCCCGGATGACGCCTCCCTCCGCCGCCCCGCACACCCTCCACCTGAAGCGCGTCCAAGGTATGCGACCCCGGCGACAGAACGGCCCCCCTCGCAGCGGCCACCCGCCGCGGGACGAGTGGCCACCGCAAGATGGATGGCCATCGCGGGTCGAGTGGCCCCCGCGGGTCGAGTGGCCGTCGCGGGACGGGTGGCCACCGCGGGACGGATGGCCACCGCGGGTCGAGTAGCCGCCGCGGGAAGGATGGCCAGCGCGGGACGGGTGGAACCTCGGGGCGAATGGCCAGCGCGGGGCTGATGGCCGCCGCAGGGGCGGGTGGCCGTCGCGGGGCGGGTGGCCGTTGCGGGGCGGGTGGCCGTTGCGGGAGGGGTCAGTGGCCGGAGGCGATGGCCGGGTCGAAGGTCGCGGCGGCGATCTTGACGATGTACGGCCCCTCGGAACCGTCCTTGTTGCCGGTCGCGTTGAGCGAGTAGGCGACGACGCGGCTCAGGTCGCGGGTCGCCATCAGGCCCGTCGTGTAGCCGGGGCGCGAGCCGCTCTTGCCCCACGCGACCACGCCGTTCGAGCCCTCGAAGCGCATCAGGCCGAGGCCGAAGCAGGCGCGCCCGGGGTTCTTGCCGACGACGCAGTTGTCCTTGCCCTTGTAGGGCAGGTCGGGCACGCGGAACATCTCGTTCAGCTCGGGCTCCGGCACGACGCGCCCCCGGAACAGCGCCGTGATGAAGCGGGTCAGGTCGGACGTGCTGGAGATCAGTCCGCCCTCGGCGGCGGGCCAGGGGCTCTGCCGCGACACGTCGCGCAGGACCGTCCGCCCGTTCTCCTCGACGGCGACGTAGCCGTGCGCGTGCGGGCCGGGCAGGCGCGGGTCGCGGCGGTCCAGCGCGAAGGTGTCCTTCAGCCGCAGCGGGCGGATGATCCGGCGGGTCACCTCGTCCTGGTAGGTGTGGCCGGTGACCTGCTCGATCACCACTCCGGCCACCCAGTAGTTCAGCCCGTTGTACTGCTGGACGGTCCCCGGCGCGGACGCCATCGGGTACTGGACGCCGTCGGCGACGATCTGCCGCATCGTCCAGGAGTCGAGGCGGTGCGCGACGAACCAGTCGGCGTCGCCGAACCCGAGGTTCCCCTGGGTCGGCAGCCCGCTGGTGTGGTCGAGCAACTGCCGGACGGTGATCCGCGGATACGACGCGGGCAGCAGGTCCGGGACGTAGTGCTGGACGGACTCGTCGAGGTCGATCTTGCCCTCGTGGACGAGCTGGAGCATCAGCGCGGCGGTGAAGACCTTCGTGGCCGAGCCGATCCGGAACCGGCCGTTCGCGGGGACGGGCGCCTTCGTCCGGACGTCCCGGACGCCGGACACGCCCTCCCAGCTCCCGGCCGACCCCGACACCTTCAGGATCGCGCCGGTCAGCGTCGGGTTCGGCAGCCCCGCGATGGACGCCTTCAGCGCGGCGGGGTCGAGCGCGGGGAGCGTGCCGTTCGTATCTTTCGTGCCGGCCGAGGCGGACGCGGGAACGGACAGGGCGAGGGCCGTCACCGCCGCGGCGGCGGCGGTGAGCAGAGGGAGTTTCGGCATGCCCAAACCCTCTGACGATCACGGACGGAAGGGATCGGCCGGGCGGACGAACCCGGCACTGAACCGTCCCTCCGGAGAAACCCCGAGACGCCCCCGAGACCGCCCGCGTCCGCCCAGGTCAGGTCGGGTCGGGTCGGGTCAGCCCGGTCGGTGGAGGTCAGGCGTCGGTCGAGAAGCGGACGGCGGTCGGCGGCAGGGAGATGCCGGGCCACAGCCGCAGGCCGTCGCGCAGCTCGTTGCCGGGCCCGACGCTCGCGCCGTCGCCGAGGATCACGCCGTCGAGGACGGCGCCGGGGCCGACCCGCGCGCCGCGTCCGATGACCGAGTCGCGGACGGTCGCGCCCTCGGCGACGAACGCGCCGTCCTGCAGGACGCTGCCGAGGACGGTCGCGCCGGCCTCGATCTCCGCGCCGCGCCCGACCGTCGTGCCCTCCCGCACGACCGCCCCGCCGGACACGACCGCGCCCGGAAGGATCAGCCGGTCGCCCGGCTCGCCGGGCATCGCGGGCGAGGCGATCCGGCCCAGCACGAGGTCGCACGAGCCGCGCACGAACGCCTCGGGGGTGCCGACGTCCAGCCAGTACGCGGACTCGACGTAGCCCATCACGGTCGCCCCGGACGAGATCATCGTCGGGAACGTCTCGCGCTCGACCGACACCACCTCGCCCTCCGGGATCGCGTCGAGCGCCGAGCGCCGGAACACGTAGCAGCCCGCGTTGATCTGGTTGGTGACCGGCCGCGCCGCCTTCTCCAGGAACGCGGTGACCCGGCCGTGCTCGTCGGTCGGGACGACGCCGAACCGGGACGGGTCGTCCACCGTGGTCAGGTGCAGCGTCGCGGCGGCCTGGGACCGCTCGTGCAGCTCGACCTGCGCCGGGACGTCGTGCCCCGACAGGATGTCGCCGTTCAGGATCAGCACCGGGTCGTCCGGGCCGGAGGACAGCGCCGCCGCCGCGTTCCGGATCGCGCCGCCCGTGCCGAGCGGCTGCTTCTCGCTGACGTAGGCCAGGTCGACACCCTGCGCCTTGCGCCCGAACGCCGCCTCGAACATCTCGGCGCGGTAGGACGTCGCGAAGACGATCCGCGTGACGCCCACCTCGTGCGCGCGCGCGAGCTGGTGGGCCAGAAACGCGACGCCCGCCGTGGGCAGCAGCGGCTTCGGCGTCGAGATCGTCAACGGGCGCAGCCGGGTTCCCTGTCCCCCGACCAGCAGGATCGCTTCCACTGGGCTCCTTCAGCGCTGTCCGGAACGCATCGTCCGGCGAGCCTAACGCGTTCCGCGACGGCTCGTTCCGCACCGTCACCGGACGGCATGAGCGCTGTGAGAAGAGGACAAAACCCCGCTCGCAACGGCCGCGGCTTCGCTCAGGAAGGATGCGATTCCGCGTACTGCGCGATCGCGCGCGCGTACGAGGACAGGTGGGCGCGGGCCGAATCCTCCCAGGTGAAGTCCTCGGCGCGGGTAAACGCCGACTCGGCCAGTTCGAGGCGGCGCTCCGGCGCGTCCAGGAGCGACGCGAGCGCCCTGCCGATCGCGGTCGGGTCGGGCTCGGTGTAGGCGACCGCCTCGCCGCCGACCTCGGGCAGCGGTCCGCGACGCGTCGTCAGGACCGTCCCGCCGCAGGCCATCGCCTCCAGAACGGGCAGACCGAAACCCTCGCCCCGGCTCGGCAGCGCCACCACGAGCGCGCCGCCGAGGAACCCCGGCAGCAGCGACCACGGCAGGTACCCGGACCGGACGACCCGCAGGTGGCCCGGCACGACCGCGAGCGCCGCGTCCACCTCGTCGTCCCAGCCTCCGCCGCCCGCCAGGACCAGCGCGGGCGGTTCGCTGCGCCCGGCGCACGCCCGCACCCAGCCGCGGATCAGGTTCGGCACGTTCTTGCGCGGCTCCAGCGCGCCCAGGTACGCCACGTACGGGTGCCCGTGCAGGCCGAGCCGGTCCGAGACGCGCTTGACCTCCTCGGGCGTCGGACGCCGGAACACCTGGTGGTCGACGCCGTGGTAGGCCACGTCGATGTGCTCGGCGCTGGCGCCCAGCAGCCGGACCAGGTCGTCCCGGACGGCCCTGGACGGCACGACGATCCGGGTCGCGCGGCGCGCCGCCGTCCGCGTCGCCGACTTGATGTAGGAGGTGCGGAGCGGGTCGTGCCGCTCCGGTTCGGCGAACAGCGTGACGTCGTGGATCGTCACGACCGTCGGCAGGCCCGCGTGCACGGGGATCGCGTAGCTCGGCAGATGCAGCACGTCCGCGCCGACGCGGTGGGCGAGCCGTGGCAGGCCGGTCTGCTCCCAGGCGAGCCGGGCCGCGCGGTGCGCCAGCGCCGCCGGGCCGGACACCACCTGCGCGCCCGGCGCGAGCGCGGCGTACCGCTCCTGCTCGACCCGCTGGCACGCGATCGCCAGCTCGGCCCCGAGCCCGTGCAGCGCGCGCAGCAGGCCCTCGACGTAGCGGCTCAGCGCGCCGCGGTCGGCGGGAACGGCCGTGGCGTCCAGCAGGATCCGAGACGGCCGCGCGTCGCTCGGCATGATCCCACCCCCGTGACGTAGATCACCCTTGACCATCCGAGCCTACGCCGATCGAGACCGTCCCGAGGGTTTCATCCGTGTTTGCCACGCCGAGGACGGCGCGCCGCCCCCCGCGGTTCACCCGCGCTTGCGGGCCTGGACGAGGACGATGCTGCCGCGCTCGTTCGGGGCCTTCGCGTCCGCGGCGGCCACCAGCGGGGCGAGCGGCGCGGCGGCGTTGAACCCGACCTTGCCGCCGTACGCCGACAGCGACAGGTACAGCCGCTCGGCCGCCGCCGTCCGGAACTGGTAGGAGTGCCGGACGAGGTCCAGCCCGCGCGCGTCCATCAGCTTGGCCAGCGACTCGTGCGTGTAGGTGTGCTGGACGTGGTACTTGGCCTTGTGCGCGTCGCGCAGCTTCGGCCAGGCGTCCGCGCGGCTGAGCACGTCGGCGGACATGAAGATCTGCCCGCCCGGCTTCAGCACCCGCGACATCTCGTCCAGCGACGTCCCGCCGTCGTCGAAGTGCTCGATCGCGCAGACCGAGAGGATCGCGTCGAACGAGCCGTCCTGGAAGGGCAGTTTCAGCGCGTCGCACTCGATCAGCGCGGGCGCGTGCGCGAGCGTCCGCCCGTACTCCATCTTCCCGCGCGCCAGGTCGATCGAGACCGCGAAGGCCCCGCGCTTGCGCGTCTGCCCGGCCCAGTACCCGTCGCCGCCCGCGACGTCGAGCACCTTCTTCCCGCGCAGGTCGGTTCCCATCCAGTCGAGGAGCGTCCCCGCCTCGCGGTACCGGCACACGTGCACCTGGTGGCCGACGAAAGCCACCACATCCGAGAGTTTCATCGGGCCCAGCCTATAGACGATGCCCGCCCGGCCGGGTGTCCTCCGCGTGTCGCGCACACGACGGGACGCCCGCCCCGCGCCGGCGCCGCGGCGGACTCGGCGGGCCGGGGCGGGGGTCCCCTACGCTGGGGGCGTGATTCAGAAGGCCGTGGCCATGCGCGCGCTGCGCGTCGTGCTGATGGTGCTCGCGCTCGCGTTCTGCGTGTGGTCGCTGGCGTCGCAGTGGGACGACACCGTGCACGCGTTCGAGCAGATGTCCTGGTACACGCTGCTCGGCGCGTTCGCGCTCGGCTTCGCCGGCCTCGTCGCGTGGATGCTGGCCTGGCGGACGTTCCTGAGCGGTCTCGGCTCGGAGCTGCCGGTCGGCGCGGCCTACCGGATCGCGTTCGTCTCCGGGCTCGGCAAGTACGTGCCCGGCATGGTGTGGGTGCTCGTCTCGCAGGTCGAGATGGCCCGCGAGTACAAGGTTCCGAGGGCGCGGAGCTTCTCGGCCACCGTCCTCGCGATCGCCACGTCCACGGCCTGCGGGCTCGCGGTGGCCGCGGTGACGCTGCCGCTGACGTCGCCCGAGGCGCGCGACCGGTACTGGTGGCTGTTCCTGCTCGCCCCGGTGCTGCTGGCCTGCCTCCACCCGAAGATCGTCACCTGGTCGCTGAACCTGGTGCTGAAGGCCGTCCGGCGGCCTCCCCTGGAGCATCCGGTGAGCATCGCCGCCACGCTGCGCGCGGTGCTGTGGACGGTCGCCGGATGGATCCTGTTCGGCGGCCACCTGTGGTTGCTCAGCGCGGCGGCGGGCGGGACGGGGGCGGGGCTCCCGTTCCTGGCGACCGGCGCGTACTCGCTGGCGTTCGTCGCCGGCCTGCTGGTGTTCCTCGCGCCCGGCGGGCTCGGGGCGCGGGAGGCGGTGATGGTGCTGGTCCTGTCGCCGGTGCTTCCGGCCGGCGCTCCGATCGTGGTGGCGCTGGCGTCCCGCGTGCTGCTCACGGCCGCCGACCTGATCGGCGCGGCCGGCGCGCTCCTGCTCGGACGGCGCGGGCGAAAAGATCCGGGGGCCGGGAATGAACCCGCACCGGCCGGCCTTTCCACCAGTACGCAGCCGACGGGCACCCGGCCCACCAAGGAGCAAGCATGAGCGCCCCCATCACCGTCACCGACGCGACGTTCGACGAGCTCGTCCTCAAGAGCGAGACCCCGGTCCTGGTGGACTTCTGGGCGGACTGGTGCGGCCCCTGCAAGATGATCGCGCCGGTGCTCGACGCCATCGCGGCCGAGCAGGACGGCAAGATCACGATCGCCAAGCTGAACTACGACGAGAACCAGCAGACGCCGAACCAGTACGGCGTGCTGGGCCTGCCGACGCTGCTGCTGTTCAAGGACGGCGCCGTCGCCGAGCAGATCGTGGGCGCCAAGCCGAAGCGCGCGCTGCTGAAGATCCTCGAACCGCACCTGGGCTGAACGAGGACGCTCAGGCCGTGCCGGTGAGGGCGGCGAGGTAGGCGTCCCAGAGCGGGCCGTGGTCGGGTGCCTCGACCGCGGCCCGCAGCCGTTCCGGCTCCCCCGGCTGGTAGAAGCGCTTGATCGCCGCGGCGAGCGAGGCGACGTCGTCGGGGTCGGCGAGCAGGCCGTCCGAGCCGTCGCGGATCTGGTCGGGGAAGCCGCCGACGCGGGTCGCGATCACCGGGACGCCGTGCTCGAACGCCATCCACACGTTCTGCGAGGCCGTCGCCGCCCGGTACGGCAGGACGAGCGCGTCCGACGCCGCGAACAGCGCCGGGACCTCGGCCGCCGGGACGTAGCCGGGCCGCAGGTCCACCCGTCCGGTGAGCCCGAGCGACGCGACCAGCGCCTCGGTGTCGTCCAGCCCGCCCCAGAACTCGCCCGCGACCGTGAGCGACACGTCGTCCGGGCCCTCGGCGAGCGCCTTGAGCAGCACGTCCAGCCCCTTGTAGGGCCGGACGATCCCGAAGAACAGCAGCCGCCGCCGGACCCCGCCGTCCCGTTCCGCCGCGCCGGACGGCGTCGGCAGGTGCGCGGGCATCTCCGCCACCCGCACCGGACGGGACGTCAGCGTCCGCGCCAGCTCCGCCTGCTGCCCCGAGTGCACCAGCACCCCCGACACCCGCGTCAGCAGCGCCTTCATCAGCGGACGGTCGTACGGCCGCCGCTCGTGCGGCAGGACGTTGTGGCAGAGCGCCACGACCGGCGCGCGCCGTCCGATCCCGGCGAGGATGCCCAGGTAGGCGGGCACCTGGACGGGGGTCAGCACGGCCAGCACGACCAGGTCGCAGCCGCGCAGCGCGCGCCCGGCCCGCCACCAGCCGTCCGGACGCCGCCAGTCGAGCCGGCGCATCGTGTCCGGGAACGGCTCGCCCTCCGGCTCGGAGATCGTCTGCTGCCCCGGGTACAGGAACCCCGGGTACTGCGCCCGCCACGACTCGACGACCACCTCGTGCCCGGCGGCGGCGAGCCGGTGCGCCAGCTCGGTGGTGTGGTGCGCGCCGCCGCCCTTGTACGGGAAGGCGGGCCCGACGACCGCGATGCGCATCGCTAGCCGTCCCCGCGGGAGCGGACGATGAGGTCGGCGAGCAGCGCCATGGACCCGATGATCAGCCCGGTGACGAAGATCAGGATGGTGTTGCTGGCGAAGTACCCGAAGTGCCAGACCATGTCGAACACGCCCTTGGCCAGCCCGATCACGATCAGCCAGAGCGCCAGCGGCATCAGCACCTTGAGCGGGTTGAAGTACATCACCATGCGCAGCACCTGGAGGATGTACCGGTAGGCGTCCTTGACGAAGTGGAACTTCGAGGTGCCCGCGCGCTTGGCGTAGTCGATCGGCACGTACGAGACGTGGTGCTGGTTCGACAGGAACGCGATGGTGATCGTGGTGACGCAGGAGAAGCCGGGCGGCAGCAGCCGCAGGTAGGGCAGCGACACCTCGCGGCGGAACGCGCGCAGCCCGGAGTTCAGGTCCGGGATGCGGGTGTTGGTGAGCCGCTCGGCGACCTTGCGGATGAACCACTTGGCCGGGACGCGCAGCAGCTTGTGGGTGCCCTCCTCCGACGTCCGCGCGCCCACGACCTGGTCGATCGACGGGTCCTGGTCGAGCATGGCGACCAGCTCGGGGATCCGCTCGTTCGGGTAGGTCATGTCGGCGTCGGTCCACACGACGATGTCGCCGCGGGCCTGCTGCGTCCCGATGCGCCGGACCGTCCCGGAGCCGCTGTTGTGCCGGAACGCGACGACCTTCATGGACGGGAAGCGCGGCGCGGCCTCGCGCAGCCGGGCCAGGGTCTCGTCGGTGGAGCAGTCGTCCACCGCCAGGAGTTCATAGGCCATTCCACTGGCGTCCATCGCCTTGGTGATCCGCTCGACCTCGTCGAGGACGTGGTCCTGCTCGTTGTAGCAGGGCAGCACGATCGTGACGTGGACGGGCCGGTCGCCGGCCGGCGCGGGCTCGGCCGTCGCGGCGGCGAGGGCCTCGATGTCGTCCTGCGGCACCGCCTCGCGCGTGACCTGGGCCGCGGGCTCGGCTACGGGCGTGGTCTCGGGGGCCGCGTCGGTCGCCGGGGCCCCGTCGGCGGCGTCCTGCGGGGCGTGCGTGGTCGTGGACGCGGCGGGCTGGGTACTCACGCAGGGCGAGGATAGTCGGTCACGGGCGCGGGGGCTCGGTGATCCACACGTCGAGGTTCAGGGTCCAGGTGCCCTTGGGCGCCTTCACGAGGGTCCGCTCGTCCTGCCGGGTGCGCAGCGTCATCGCGTGCACCGGCTGCCCGTAGGGGGTCACCTCGCCCGCGGTGGCGCCCATGAGGACCGGGACGCGGCCCGCGTCGTAGATCTTGCCCGCGACACGCCAGACGTCCGCCGGCGTGGCGTCCGCGGAGATCCGCGCGGACGGTTCGCCGCACATGCTGCGAATCACCTGAAGGAACTGGTCCGCGTAGTTCTGGTCGAGGATGACGACCGAACGGCCCGGTCCGATGCGCGCGCACAGGTCGCGGACGGCGGCGACCTCGTTGTCGTGCGTCCGCGCCAGCATGAACGGCGCGGACGACAGCCCGATCGGCACGCCGAGGACGGCGCAGGAGACGAGCGCGGCGGCGGCGGTCGGCCGCCGCCCGTACCCGGTCCGCCGGATCCGCCGGACGAGCCAGGCCGCCGCCCACACCGCGAGCAGCAGCAGGCCGGGGATGACGACGGCGATCAGCCGCCGGGACGCCCAGGGGTGGTCCGGCGTGATGCCCGGCCGGTAGAGCACCAGCACGGTCGTCCAGACGATCACCGCGTACGGCAGCAGCCATTCCGGCGTCCGCCGCCGCAGCAGCCGGCGCACCAGCAGCGCCGCGCCGAACGTCGCGGCCAGCAGCGCGGGCACCCCGACGTACCAGATCACCCAGTGCATGGACAGCTCGGAGTACTGCCGGGTGCCGTCCAGCGGCAGGTGGTTGATCCGCTGGACCTCCTCGATGAAGTGCGCGTTCTGCGCGTCATCGGGGTTGGTCGGGACGCGCCGGACGGTCTGGATCCACGGCCGCGCCACGAACAGCGCGACGACGGCGAGCGTGGCCCAGGCGGCGAGGTCCGGGATCCGGCCGCGCGCGGCCGAGGCCGCCAGCGCGCGCAGGCGCGGCCCGGTGCGCTCCCACCGCAGCGAGGCGATCAGGACGCCGGTCAGCGCGACGAGCGCGACCGTCATCGCGAGCAGCGGAACCAGCGATCCGCGCAGGTAGACCAGGTAGGGCCGGGACAGCAGGAAGCCTTCGGCGAGGCCGAGCCCGACCCCGGCGGTGAGGCCGAGCGCGAGCGGCATGCCGGTGGTGCGGCGGCGCGCGATGAGCAGCCCGGCGAAGACCACGACGGGCAGGACGTCGCGCAGCCCGTCGATCCGGACCAGGACGATCAGCCCGAGCATCCCGCCCGCGAGGAACGCCTTGGCGCGCGCCGAGGTCGGCATCAGCCGCCAGTAGCGTCCGGTGCGGCGCGGCTCGTCGGCGGCCTGCGCGCGCACGTCGTAGAGCAGCGCGAGCCCGCCGAACAGCAGCACCATCGCGGGCAGCTCGCTGTAGGTGGACCGGGACACCCAGATCATCGGCAGCGTCAGCGCGAGCAGCAGCGCCCCCGCCGGGGCCCAGCGCGGCCCGACGAGCCGGGCGACCAGGCCGCCGAACGCGAGCACGGCCGCCGCGCCGAGCAGCGGCGCCATCAACAGCATCGCCCGGACGCCGCCGACCCAGCCGCCGAAGCTCAGCACCAGCGGCAGCCCGGCCATGAACTGCGGGTCGATGTCGTCGCCGACCTGGTAGAAGGCCAGCGAGCCGAAGCCGAGCGCGCGGTCGCCGCCGCCGAACGCGGCCCGGTCCTGCGGGATCGGCAGCGAGCCGTGGTCGTTCAGCCAGAGCGCGAACTGCACGTAGGACGCCGGGTCGCGGCGCACGATGATCTGCTCGGAGCACATCGCGACCTGGACGGCCAGGAACGCCAGCGCCACCGCGAGCACGCCGAACGCCGACCAGCGCGGCACCGGGCCGATCGGGCCGGGGCGGGGCTCGCCGTCCGCGCGCGGCGCGTCCCGCAGGCCGAGCCAGAGCACGACCGCCGCGACCGGCGCGAACAGGCCGAGCGCGGGCCCGAGGTCGAGGACGCCTCCCAGCAGCAACGGCGCGGACACCGTCAGCCACGCCACCAGCAGAAGGGCGGGTGCGACGGTGATGCGGGCGAGCAGCCGCCCCGCGCTCATCGGTGGGTTCCCCGGACGTCCATCGAAGCGGAGCGTATCGGCATCCTCCCGCGGCGAGCGCCGCGCGACACCGGACGCGCCCGAGGTCAGCGCGACACGGGCCGTGCACGTACGCTCCGTGCCATGACGGAACCCGTGATCGCGACCGACCCCGCCGGCCTGCTCGCCGCCCGCGTGGAGGCCGACCCGTCCCGCCCGTTCGTGACGTTCTACGACGACGCGAGGAACGAGCGGGTCGAGCTGTCGGCCCGCGTCTTCGCCAACTGGGTGGCGAAGACCGCCAACCTCCTGGTGGACGGCTTCGGCATGCAGCCGGGCGACAGGGTGGTCCTGGCGCTGCCGGAGCACTGGCAGACGCAGGTCTGGCTGATGGCCTCCTGGTCCGCCGGGCTGCACGTCCACCTCGGTGAACCCGGCGAGGCCGAGGGGCCGTACCTGCTCGCGGTGGCCGAGGAGAGGCTGGGCGAGGTGGACGACTCGGAGGCGGACGAGGTCGTCGGCCTCTCCCTGCACGCGCTGGGCGGCCCGATGGCGGACGTCCCGCCGGGCGTGACGGACTACGCGACCGAGGTCCGGGCGTACGGCGACCGGTTCCGGCCGGAACGGTCCTTCGCCGGCGATCCCCTGCTGAGTGTGACAAAGACCACATACAGCGGCGCCGATCTGGTCGCCGAGGCGCGGACGGCGGCGGCCGAGTGGGCCTTGGACGCTCGGGATCGCCTCCTGGTTCACGTGCCCCTCACCACGCTCCAGGGGGTACTGATCACCCTGCTCGCACCGCTAGCCTCAGGATCTTCCGTCATAATCCAACGAAACTTCGACAAAGCGTCGCTAGATCGGCGACTGACCCTGGAGCATGTGACCGCCACGGCGGGGGTGTCCGGAGCGAATGGTGGATCCGGCCCCGTCCAGCGGCTTGGCTGACCTACCCTCTGACTGATTCCGCGACCCCCAAGGGCGGGCCCGACCCCCACCACGGAGCCGATGAACGACAACCCCATGTACATGGAGTACGTCGATGACGCCGACCCACCCGAGCCGGCGCGCCGACGCGGCTGGCGCATTCTCGGCTGGGTGAGCGTCGCCCTCTCGGCGGTGATGGTCGCCGGCTCCCTGACGATGTACGGCTTCTACCGCGAGGCGTTCGGCAACATCGCGCACGAGGACACCAACACCCTCATCGGCGGCAACCGGCCGAAGAAGCTGAACAACGCGATGAACATCCTGCTGCTCGGGTCCGACAGCCGGGCGGGCGCGAACGCCGAGTACGGCCGGAGCATGAAGAACGAGCCGCCGCGCTCGGACACGATCATCCTGCTCCACCTCTCGCCGGGCGGCGGGCAGGCGTTCGGGGTCAGCTTCCCCCGTGACCTCATGGTGCCGATCCCGTCCTGCAAGAAGCCGAGCGGCGGCAGCACGCCCGCGGAGGCCAAGGCGCAGATCAACTCGGCGTACACGCTCGCCGGGCCGTCCTGCACGGTCAAGACGATCGAGGGCATCACCAACCTGCGGATCGACCACTTCATGGAGGTCAACTTCGTGGGGTTCAAGTCGATCACCGACGCGATCGGCGGCGTGCCGATCTGCCTGCCCAAGGACGTCAACGACCCCAAGTCCAAGCTGCACCTGACCAAGGGCAAGCACGTCATCAAGGGCGAGCAGGCGCTCGCCTACGTGCGCGTCCGGCACGGCCTCGGCGACGGCTCGGACCTCGGCCGCATCAAGCGCCAGCAGAAGTTCATGGGAGCGCTCGCCAACAAGGCGATGAGCGCGGGCGTGCTCAGCAACCCGGGCAAGCTGATGGGCATGATCAACGCGGGCACCAAGTCGCTGCGGACCGACAGCGACCTCACCGCGTCCACCATGCTGAAGATCGGCCAGGGCATGCAGGGCATGACCTCCGGCAAGCTCCGGTTCGTCACCGTCCCCTGGGGCCCGGACCCGGCCGACCACAACCGCGTGGTGCTGAGCCAGCCGAGCGCCGACAACTTCTTCAACGCGCTGCGCAACGACCGCGCGGTGCCGGACGAGAAGAAGACCCCCGCGAGCAGCGCGCCGAAGGTCCCGGCCGGCCAGGTGAAGGTCCGCGTCTACAACGCCAGCGGCGCCAGCGGGCAGGCCGGACGGGTCGCCGCGGCGCTGCGCGAGCAGGGCTTCCAGGTCCAGGTCGGCGGCAACAAGCCGACCAGCTCGACCACCAGGATCCTTTACGGGTCCGGCGCCGACCAGGCGGCCAGGACGCTGGCCGCGCAGGTGCCGGACGCCTCGGCCCCGTCCGCCTCGTCCACCAGCCTGTCCGGCACGGTGGACCTGGTCATCGGCACCAACTGGACCAACCTCAAGAACGCGAAGTCCGCCGGCCCGATCCCCAAGCAGCAGGGGGAGATCAAGGCCGACGACAACATCTGCGACGGCAACTAGCCGCGCACCCGCGGCGGCCGGGCCACTCCCGGGCCCGGCCTCCGCACCGACCGAGCCGGCGAAGCGACCAGCTCCCGAAACAGCCCCGGAACCGGCCCCGCGACCAGCACCCGGCCCCGGGGAGACGGCCCTCCCGGAACGAAGTCCCCACCCCCGCCTAGGACCTCATGACGTACACCGGCACCCCTCCCGCGTTCCCGAGCACCGAGCGGTTCCCGCTCCAGGCGGGTCCCCCGGGAGAGGCACCGGCCCCGCCGCCGACCACGCAGGGCGACGCTCCGAACACGCCGAGCGGCAGGCCGCGCAAGCAGCGCGACCCGTTCTTCGACAACGCCAAGTTCATGGCGATCCTGCTCGTGGTGATGGGGCACTGCCTCGCCCAGCTGAGCAACGTCCCGCTGGCCAAGACGCTGTACCTGGCCATCTACATGTTCCACATGCCGCTGTTCATCGTGATCACCGGCTACTTCTCGCGGAACTGGACGTTCTCCGCCAACCGCACCCGCAAGCTGATCACCGCCGTGGGCGTGCCCTACGTGGTGTTCCAGACCGGCTACACCGTCTTCGACTGGGCCGTCGGCCGCAACAGGCTGGAGATCAGCCTGCTCGACCCCTACTTCCTGACGTGGTTCCTGTGCGCGCTGTTCCTCTGGCGGCTGTCCACGCCGGTCTGGCAGATGATCCGCTGGCCGGTCGCCGTCGCCGTCGCGTTCTCGCTGCTGTCCTACATGACCGACCTCGGCAGCACCCTCGACCTGCACCGGGTGATCGGGCTGCTGCCGTTCTACGTGCTCGGCCTGACGCTGAAGCCGGAGCACTTCGAGCTGCTGAAGAAGCCCGTCGCGCGGCCGGTCGGCGCGGCGGTGCTGATGGGGGCGGTCGGCGCGGCGTGGTTCGCCAAGGACCGCATGGACATCGACTGGGTCTACTGGAAGAACCCGCACAGCGACTTCGGCGTGGACAACATCACCGGATCCGGCATGCGGCTGGTGATGATGGTCTGCGCGCTCACCCTGATCGCCGCGTTCCTCACGCTCGTCCCGCGGCGGCGGACCTGGTTCACCGGGCTCGGCGCGACCACCCTGTACGCCTACCTGCTGCACGGCTTCATCACCCGGTTCCTCGGGTACACCGGCTGGTGGGACACCTCCTTCCTGCACACCGTCCCCGGCGTGCTGGCCGTGATGGCGGCGGCCTGCGCCGTCGGGACGTTCCTGTGCTCCCGGCCCGTGGTGCGCTGCTTCCGGTGGGCCATGGAACCGAAACTTGACTGGGCCTTCAGGAAACCGCCCGTCGGATAATCTGCACATTGCCGAACTCCGGGCTCGGAGTCGGCCTTCTCACACCAGCCGTTGGAGTGCCGTGTCACCGCTGTTGAGCGTCGTCGTGCCGTTCTACAACGTCGAGGCCTACCTCGAAGCCTGCCTCGAGTCGCTGGCCAGGCAGACCCTGAGCGACCTTGAAGTGATCATGGTGGACGACGGCTCCACCGACTCCAGCGCCACCATCGCCAAGAACTTCGCCGAGAAGGACGGCCGGTTCCGGCTCGTCCAGCAGCAGAACCAGGGCCTCGGCCCGGCCCGCAACGCGGGCGTGCCCCCGGCGACCGGCCGGTTCCTGGCCTTCGCCGACTCCGACGACATCATCCCGCGCTACGCCTACGAGCTGATGGTCGCCTCCCTGGAGGAGACCGGCTCCGACCTGGCCTGCGGCGGCGTCCGGCGGTTCGGCGTGAACGGCCTCCAGAAGTCGGTCATGCACGAGAAGATCTTCGAGGTGGACCGGAAGGGCACCCACGTCCGGGAGTTCCCCGAGCTGCTACGGGACCGGACGGCCTGGAACAAGGTCTTCCGCCGAGCCTTCTGGGACAAGCACCGGTTCGCGTTCCCGCCCGGCCTGTACGAGGACGCCCCCGTCACCATCCCCGCGCACGTGCTCGCGTCCAAGGTGGACGTCCTGCACGAGCCCGTCTACCACTGGCGCATCCGCGAGACCGGCGCGCGCTCGATCACCCAGCGGCGCACCGAGCCGGGCAACCTCGGCGACCGCATGAAGTCGGTGCAGTCGGCGTCGTCCTTCCTGGCGAAGAACGCCGCCGACCTGAAGGACCGGTACGACGGGTTCGCGCTGTCCGACGACATCCGGATCTACGTCAACGTCGTCGACCAGGGCGACGACGAGTACCGCGCGACCTTCCTCGACCTGGTCAACGCGTTCCTCGACGGGGTGGAGCCGCGGCTCTACGAGGAGCTGCCCGCGATCGACCGGCTGAAGTTCCACGCCGTCCGGCAGCGGCTCATGCCCGAGCTGGAGGAGATCGTCATGTTCTCCAAGAGCGCGCCGGAGCGGTTCAGCGCCATCCAGCGGCCCGGCCACCCCGGCAAGTGGTTCGGCGACTACCCCTTCCTCGGCGACCCGCGCTTCCCCGACAGCCTGTACGAGCTGCGCGACGAGCTGGAGCTGGTGACCGGCGTCGACGACTTCTCCTGGCGCGACGGCAGGCTGCGGATCGAGGGCCACGCCTACATCAGCCGCCTCCACGCGCCCGAGCAGGCCGACTCGACGATCGAGATCGAGCTGCGCAAGCGGCGGCTGCTGCTGATGTCCAAGACGCTCCGTCCGGCCGTCGAGCGGGTCCGCCGCCCGGACGTGACCGCCGACAGCCGGCAGGCCATGGCCGACCACTCCTGGTCCGGCTGGGCGATCGAGCTCGACCCCGCCGACCTCGGCACCTCCGACGGCACCTGGCACGCCTACGTCACCGTCACCGCGCACGGCGTGACCCGGCACGGCCGGATCTCCGGCCCGAAGGGCGCGGGCCTGTGGCCGCCGCAGCGCGAGATCGCGCCGGGCCAGCTCATCAAGCCCAAGTACACCCAGGCGCGCGAGCTGGTGATCGGCATCCAGCCCGTCCGGGCCAAGGTCACCAGTGCCCGCGTGGACGGCCAGCGGCTGCTGCTCACCGGCTGGGTCCGCAAGGAGGACGCCGCCTACGCCAAGGGCCACGTCCAGATCGACTTCCGGCAGGGCATGACGTCGGTCCAGCAGCCGCTGCGGGCCACCGGCGGCGGCGAGGGCGGGCGCACCGAGTTCGCCGCCGACATCGACCTGACCAAGCTCGCCGAGCAGACCGGAGCCGGGGACGCCACCGAGGCGATCGACAGCATCGACTGGGACGTCTCGCTCAAGACCAGGGGCAAGCCGAAGCTGCGGCTCGCCGTCGAGGCCGACCTGGTCGACCTGCGCGCCTACGTCTCCGGCCACGAGTACGACGTGATCGCCACCAAGTACGGCAACCTCACGCTCGTCGAGCGCGCGCCCCGGCTGACCGTCACCGGCGTCCGCTGGCTGGACGGCACGACGATCGAGCTCACCGGGTCGTCCGGCGACGCGGGCACCCGTCCCGACCGGCTGGTCATGCGGCGGCGGCGCTCCACCGACGCGCACGAGGTCCCGCTCGCCTGGAAGGGCCAGAACTTCACCGCGCTGCTCAACGGGCGCCGCGGCGAGCTGCCGCTCCCGAGCGGCCGCTGGGACCTGTACGCCCCCGGCGAGCAGGGCGACCTGACCGTCGGCATCGACCGCGGCGCGCGCGGCAACCTCCCCGAGCCCCGCTTCGTCGGCGTCCACGAGCTCGAACTCCGCGCCCACCGCGGCGACCTGCTGCACCTGTGGATCCGGACCGCGCTGACCGACGAGGAGCGCGGCGGCTACGCCCAGCGCCGGCTGCAGAAGACCTTCTTCGGCCCGGGCAACACCGCCCCGCTGCGCGACATGGTCGTGTTCGAGAGCTACTTCGCCCGGCAGTACTCCGACAACCCGCAGGCGATCTACGAGGAGATGGTCCGCCGCGACCTGCCGTTCGAGCTGGTCTGGGCGACCTCCGACGGCCAGTTCACGGTCCCCGTCGGCGACCCGCGGATCGTGCTGCGCGGCTCCCGCGACTACTACGAGGCGCTGTCGTCGGCGCGGTTCATCGTCGACAACGTGCTCAAGCTGTCCGGCTTCGCCAAGCGGCCCGGCCAGACCTACCTCCAGACCTGGCACGGCACGCCGTTCAAGACCATCGGCTACGACCTGGTGCAGAGCGGCCGGATCGCGTCCGGCACCACCAAGCTCAGCCGGTTCGCCGAGGACGTCCCGCAGTGGGACCGACTCCTGTCCCCCAGCCCGCACGTCACCGGCATGCTGCGCCGCGCGTTCCGGTACGAGGGCGAGGTGCTGGAGGTCGGCTATCCGCGCAACGACATGCTGTTCGCCCCCGACCGCGAGGAGCGGGCGCGGGTCGTCCGCGACCGGCTCGGCGTCCCGCACGACCGTCCGATCGCGCTGTACGTGCCGACCTGGCGCGAGGACATCTGGCTCACCGGCGGCCGGACGGCCGAGATGGTGCTGCCCGCCGACGGGGTCGCGGGCGCGCTCGGCGACTCCTGGTCGGTGCTCGTCCGGCAGCACCACATGGTCGCCGACCGGACCGTCGGGATCGGCTCGTCCGTCGTGGACGTCACCCGCTACCCCGACATCTCCGAGCTCTACCTGATCGCGGACGTCGTGATCACCGACTACTCGTCGGTCATGTTCGACTTCGCCGCGACCGGCAAGCCGCTGCTGTTCTACGTCCCGGACCTGGACTTCTACCAGGACGAGCTGCGCGGCACCTACTTCGACCTCACCGCCGAGGCGCCCGGCCCGCTGCTGCGGGAGCCGGACGAGGTCGTCCAGGCGCTGCGCGGGATCGACTCCACGCGCGGCGAGTACGCGGCCGCCTACGCCGCGTTCCGGCAGAAGTACTGCGCCATGGACGACGGACTCGCCTCGGTTCGGGTGGTGGACCACCTGCTGTCCCTGACGTCCGAATGATCACTTCCCGGTGACGACTGGGCGTCTCCGCGGAATCCGGCGGGTGGCGGGCCGGTAGCATCGGGTGGCGCGGGGTCGCGTCGTTCGGGGGTGCGTCATTTCCGAGGCACGGGGACCGGCCTCGATCCATTTTTCTCGAAAGGACAGGCTCTCCATGGCGAACTTCACGCTCGATGACGTTCGGCAACGGACGTACAAAGCGCGTGACGCGTGGTGGACGGTCTTGCTGGTCGATCCGCTCGCCTCCCGACTGGTCAAGTTCACCGCCAACAGGACCAACATCACGCCCAACCAGCTCACCGTCGGCGCGCTGATCCTCGGGCTCGGCGCCGGCGGCTGCTTCGCCGTGGGCACCTGGCCGATGCTGCTCGTCGGCGCGCTGCTCTACCACCTGTCGTTCACGCTCGACTGCATGGACGGCAAGATCGCGCGGCTCAAGGGCACCGGCTCGATCTTCGGCGCCTGGCTGGACTACATCTTCGACCGCGTCCGGGTGCTGGCCTGCGCGATCGCCCTGATGGGCGGCGCCTACGCGCGGACCGGGAACGTCGCCTACGTGTGGACCGCGGTCGCCGTGGTGTTCCTGGACATGCTCCGCTACATGGACGCCCTGGAGATCTACAAGGTCCGCTCGCAGATGCGCAACAAGCTGCGCGACCTCGGCGAGCAGGCCGCCGCGCTGGAGGCCGCCGCCCGCGCCGCGCGCGGCGAGGTGCCCGCCGCGTCCGTGGACGCCGAACTGTCGTCGGCCGAGCGCGCGCTCGGCAACGACCCCGAGGCCGACATGGAGGACCGGGTCGTCGGCGACAACCCGAACGTCGCCCTCCAGGCCGAGTTCAACAAGAAGTTCCCCTGGTACGCGCGCGTCCGCGACGCGCTGCTCCGCGGCCGGATCCGCCCGCACCTGATCTCCGGCATCGAGTTCCAGATGGGCGTGTTCATCGTCGCCCCGATCGTCGCCGCGATCATCCCCGGCGCGATCATCCCGGTGACGGTGCTGTCCGGCATCGGCATGATGGCCTTCGAGCTCGTGATCATCTACAAGTTCTGGCTGTCCAGCCGCACCTACACCAAGTCCCTCGGCAAGCTGGAGCGCCGCGTCGAGGAGGCCCGCGCCCAGGTCCCGCAGGAGGAGCTGGAGCGCCTCTCGCTCGCCTGATCCGTCCCGCTCCCCGGACGCCCCCGCCCGCTCACCGGCCGGGGGCGTCCGCCTTTTCCGGCTCGATCTCCTCGGCCGGCTCGGCCTTCTTCGCGGGCTCGGCCTTCTTTTCCGGGTCGGGCTTCTTGGTCGGCTCGGGCTTCTCTTCGGGCTCTGGTTTCTCCGGCGCGGCGGGCTTTTCGGGGGCGCTTTCTTCCGGCGTCTCCGGCGTCTGCGGCTTCTCCGCCGTCTCCGGGTCCGCTGCGGCCTCGGTCTTCTCCTCGGGGGCGGGCTTCTCGGCGGGCTCGGGCTCGTCCGCGGGTTCCGTCTCGCCGGACGGGGCGTCCGCCACGGGCTCGGTGAGGACGAGGCCGCCGCGCGGTTCGCGGGTGAAGGCCAGCCCGGCGGCGAGGGCGGCGAACGGCACGGACGGCAGGACGTAGCGGTAGTCGAAGTCGGCCGTCGCGGCCGGGACGACCAGCAGGGCGAGCCCGACGCCGAACGGCAGCAGCACCTGGCCGCCGATCCGCCGGACCCGGACGGCGACGCCGGCGAGACCGACGCCGAGCAGGATCCCGAGGAACGTCCCGGGCATGAAGTAGTGCCGCTGGTAGTCGCGCATGAAGCCGCCGTACGGCTCGACGACGCGCGACTCGGCCGTCCTGCCGCCGTAGTCGTAGGCGGCCATGGCGTTCCAGGCGCGGAGCGACCCACCGACGGGGAACTCGTACTCCTCGACGGTGGCCTGGTTCGGGTAGTCGACGCGCTTCCAGTCGAACGCGCGCCAGGTGTCGCGCCAGACGGTCCTCGCGTAGTCGCCGGGCTGCTTCTCGATCGCCTCCATGGCGAACCGCCCGGCGAGCGCGTTCGTCTTGGGGTCGGACATGTTCCAGGGCAGCTCGTCGAACGGCGAGTCCGAGCTCCACATGGTCTGGAACGCCGCCGCGACGCGCGGATCCCGGATCATGTCGTTGTTGCAGAAGATCACCAGCTCCTGCTCGGGCTTGATCCGGTTGCAGTCGGCGAAGTCGGACACGCGGCCGTAGAGGAACACCTTGTCGGTCGAGGTGAACGCCCACTGCCCGTTGTAGGAGTGGAACCACAGGAGGTAGCCGGCCAGCGGGACGACGCCCGCGACGGCCGTCGCGAGGACCGTCCGCCAGCCCGCCCGGCGCACGGCGAGGCAGAACACCAGGACGATCAGCATGGGCAGGCCGACCGACCGGACGTCCGCCGAAGCGCCGACGACGAACCCGGCGAGCGCGCCGGCCCACCACGGCGTCCGGCGCCACCACATGGCGATCGTGATGCCGCAGGCGAGCAGGAACGTGAAGGGCACGTCCGACATGAGCATGTGCTCGAGCTCGATCTGGTAGGCGTCGTAGAGCACCGGCAGGACGAGCACGGACGCGATGACGCCGGGCACCCAGATCCACAGCCGGGGCCAGCCGCGCCGCAGCGCGCGCTGCAGGAGCGCGTAGACCATGACGCCGATGAGGACGCCCATCGCGTGCTGCATCACGAGCACGCCGGTGAACCCGTGGAACGGCCTGACCGCGGCGAGCATGAGCGAGTATCCGGACGGCCGCAGCGGCGACGGGCGCAGTTCCAGCGCGCCCGCCAGGTACGTCCCGGAATCGCCGAACCAGAGCACGGAGCGGAAGCCGAGCATCGTGACCACGCGCAGCGCGATGGCTCCGCCCAGGACGACCAGGAACACCGCGTGGGCGGCGAGACAGCGCCCGATCGCCTTCGGGGAGGGCCTCGCCGCTCGGACGCGTGGGAGTGCGGCCCTCCTCAGCCAGGACGTGCGGACGGCATCGAGGGAGGTCCCGTCGGACAAACCGGCTCCGTGGTGCTAGGCGGGGTCAGCGGAGTGCGGCGGCCCCACGCCGCAGGGGGATTCGGCCGCCACCTCGAAGGATAGTGGCGTTCGCGACACGCTCACCGGGAACGGCGCGCGGCGGTGCGGGTGATCCAGTCGAGGAACGCCGGCGACCCGGCGTCGCGGCCCGTACCGTCCCAGTCGACGGTGGCGCGCACGTCGTCGCCGAGGCTCTCCAGCCCGGACGCGAGGTTCCCGACGACCGTGAGCGGCACGTCGCCGTCGGCCGTCCCGGCGCGCAGCCACCAGTGCCGCGCCCTGGCCGGGTTCCGCTGCCGTACGAAGTCCATGGCGTTGCGCAGCACGGGACGCCGTTGCACGTCCGCCGCCGCCTTGACGTCCGTGGTCCCGACGTGCTTCAGGAAGTCGGGAAAGGTGAAGGAGATCCGGCCGCCCATCCAGCCGATCCACGGATTGCGTTTCAGGTAGAGCGCCCGCTGTTCTTCGGACAGCCCTTTCAGATATCGCGCGCCGGAGGGCTGGAGATAGTTCGCCATCAGCCAGCTCCGGTCATATTTCAGATCCGGACCGCCGAGGTTCGTCACCGGTCCGGAAGCGGCCACCGCGTAAACGCGGTCGGACGCGTCGGCCGCCCCGAGGCGGTCCAGCGCGTCGTCGTACTGCCCGCGCCCGCCGGACGCCCCGAGCAGGGCCGCGAGCCCGCCGCCGGCACCGTTCCCCGTCGCGATGATGCGGTCGACGTTGCCCGGCAGCCTTCCCTTGTTGTGCCGGACGTACCGGACGGCGGCCTTGAGATCGACGATGCCGTTCCCCTCGCCGGCCCGCACCGCCGAGGCCACGACCACGAATCCCGAAGCGAGCGCCGCCGCGTCCTGATCGTCCGCGACTTTCCCGCTGCTCGAATTGTCGAGGAGGATCGGAGCCCTGGAGGATTCCACTGCTCTTCCGCTTATCTGCACCGGGACCCGGACGCTCAGAATCTGGTGCGGCGCGTCCACCGGGGCCGCGACATACGGAATTCCCGAATAGAGCCGGTAGCGAACCGCTCTGGTGACGCCTTCGACCTTCACCGAGGCGTCCTTGAGCACGGACCCGCGGTCGTGGAACCTGAGCGAGTGAGCGCCCTCGGGGCCGCTCCCGCACGCGGCGACGCCGCCGAACCCGACCGCCAGCCCGACTCCGAGAACCGCGCAACGACCCACCTCGCCCATGACTCCCTACCTACCGGCTTCGGCACCTCCTCCATCCCTGCCCACACCACGCCCGAAGATCCTTCAATCCGAAACTTGGCCCGCGCCGACCCATCGAGAACCCCGGGAACGGCTCGCGGCTACGTGGACGGGGCTACTTGGCGGCGTTCAGGGCCTCGTAAAGGTGCTCCCAGGAGTCGGTCACCGGCTCGGGACCGTACTCGGCGGCCTTCTTCAGGGCCGCCTGGGAGAGGTCGCGGCGGAGGTCCTCGTGCTCGATGAGCCGGACGATGCCCGCCGCCAGGGCGTCCACGTCGCGCTCGGGCACCAGCAGCCCGTCCACGCCGTCGGTGATCAGCTCGCGCGGGCCGACCGGGCAGTTGAAGCTGACCACGGGCAGGCCGCAGTTCATGGCCTCCAGCAGGACCATGCCGAAGCCCTCGGACTTGGAGCTCATCGCGAAGATCGAGCCCTTGGCCAGCTCGTCGTCCAGGCGGTTCGTCGGGCCCATCAGGAAGACGTGGTTGTAGAGGTGCTCGGACAGGATCAGCTTGCGGAGCGCGCCCTCGCTCGGGCCGCCGCCGTGGATGCGGAGCGTCCAGTCGGGATGGGTCTCGACGACCTTGCCGAACGCCTGGATCAGCATGTCGAAGCCCTTGTTGCCGTCGAGCCGCCCGGCGCTGACGACCTGGTGCCGCGAGAAGTCGGTGCGCGGGACGTCCAGGGAGTGCAGGGCGTTCGGGATGCGCTCGACGCGGACGTCCGGGAACGCCTCGGCGTAGGCGGCGCGGTCCTCCTCGGTGAGGCAGACGATCGCGTCCATGCCGGTGTAGGCGGCGTCGATCGCCGCGCGCCACTCGCCCTTGTGCGTGGACAGGCCCGCGTGCTCCTGGACGACCCGGACCAGCGACGGGTCGGCGAACTCGGCGACGACCAGGTTGATCGTGGGCCGGGTGCCGACCACGATCCTGCCCTCCAGCCCGCGCAGGAAGCGGATCATCGCGTTGATGCGGCGGCGCTTGTCGGCGTTCTCGGAGACGCCCGCCGGGAACCGGTCGTGCCAGGAGGTGTCCTCCTCGCCCTCGTACCGGTCCCAGTCCACGTACGAGCCGGACCGGTTGTCGACCAGCGCGGTGATGCGGACCCGGTCGTCCAGCGGGAACGGCGGCTCCTCGTGGTAGCGGAGCATGGTCGCGATCTCGACCTCGTGGCCCCGCTCGACCATCGTGTTGGCCTGGTTGAACACCGTGCGGACGGTGCCGCCGACGCCGAACGCGTTGTAGATCAGGTAGGTGAGCTTCATGCCTCGGCCCTGTTCGCGGAGTCGCGCCGCGCGCAGCGGACGGACAGGTGGTCGCCGTCGGTGTAGTACGGCAGGACGTCGACGCCGGCCTCGGTCTGCTCCGGGAACTTCACGATCTTCTTCTTGCCCGGCATGTCGTCGTGGTGCCGGCCGACCCGGAGCACCAGCCGGCGCCCGCCGCGCGCCGAGACCAGGTGCAGGTCCCAGTGCTCGCGGGGCAGCGCGTCCCGGACGGCCAGGTCGCGGACGGGCACGACCGCCTCGAAGTGCGGGCCGTCGGTGACGACGGGGAAGTACAGCCGGGACGGCGTGCGCTCGGCGGAGCGGGTCACGCTGCGCTTCAGCCGGTTCACGATCCGGTCGGCGACGCCGGGGGCGGGGGCCTTGCGGCGCTCGCGGGAGGTGAGCCGCAGCGTCCACGGCTCGTCGACGGGGGCCTCGTCGGGCGCTCCGCCGCTGACGACCGTGCCGAGGATGCGGATGTGGCCGTCGCGCGGCCAGACCTGCCCGATCTCCGCGTGGGGCCCGTCTCCCCCGCCGGTCTCCGCAGCCATCCTCGCCCTTTCGATCGCCGGTCCGGACTCCGAAGTATCACAGATCGCGAGAAGTGCTCGAAACCGGTTCGGAGATCACGCCGAGGGCGGCGGCGAGGGCCGCGAAGGGCACGACGGGGAGCAGGTAGCGGTAGTCGAAGTCGGCGGTGAACGGAGGGACGGTGAGCAGGGCGAACGCGCTCAGCCAGGGCAGCAGGGCGGCTCCTCCCCCGTTCCGCGCGTGCCGGACGGCGCCCGCGAGCCCGACCAGCAGCAGGACGCCCAGGAGCGTCCCGGGAAGGAACACGACCTTCTGGTACGAACGCATCCATCCCGCGAACGGCTCGACGATGCGCGGTGCGGCCGTCCCGTGCCCGTAGGCGCGGGCCGGTTTCACCGCCGACCTCGGCTGCCAGTGCCGGGACGGGAAGCGGTACTCGCCGACCGTCCAGGACGTCGGGTAGTCGGAGCGTCCCCAGGAGAACGAGCGCGCGGTGTCGCGCAGGGCGCGGTCCAGGTAGTCGCCGGGCTGGGCGAGGATCGCCGCCCGCGCGAACCGGTCCGCCCGGCGGTTGCCCTCCTCGTCGGCGACGCCGTCGGGCATGGCGCGGAACGGCGAGCGCGGCCCCCAGAGGGCGGCGTAGCCGGGGGCCACGCCGGGCATGTCGTGCTTCCAGTCGTGGCACAGGCCGGCCAGCTCCGGCGGCGGCTCGATCTTCGCGCAGTCGGCGAAGGCGGCCGTCCGCCCGTAGAGGAAGAAGCCGTTGGTCGCGGACAGCTCGAACCGCCCGTGCGCCTCCTCGTACCAGCTCGCGTACCCGCACACGACGACCGCGAAGACCGCGACCATCGCCGCCAGCGGCCGCCACCGCGCCCCTCGGCGGCCTCCACCGCCCGGACGGACGGCCGGCTCGTCCGCCCGCTCGCCGCCCCCCTCGTCCGGCCGCCTTCCACCTCCGTCGTCGGCCTGCGCGTCGTCTCCCTCGTCGGCCTGCGCCTCGACCCGCTCATCGGTCTGCGCCTCGATCCGACCGCCGGCCTGCGCCTCGACCCGCTTGTCGACCAGGGCGCGGACGGCGAGCTGGAGCACGGCGATCACCAGGAGCGGGAGGCCGACGGTGCGGGTGAGCGCGGCGGCGGCGAGCAGGACGCCCGCGAGCGCGCCGAGCCGCCAGGTGACGCGGCGCCGCCACAGCAGCGTCGCGATGGCGGCGACCGCGAAGAACTCGAACAGGACGTCCGACATGAGCATGTGCTCGAGCTGGATCTGGTACCCGTCGAACAGGACGGGCGCGGCGACGGCCGTGCCGAGCAGCCCGGCGGCCCACCGGCGTCCGGGCCACTGGCCGCGCGTCCAGCGCCAGGTGACGGCGTACAGCAGCACGGCCGTGGCCAGCCCGAGCAGATGCTGCACGACCACGACCAGGCGGAAGTCGTGGAACGGGTGCAGGAACCAGAGCATCAGCGAGTAGCCCGACGGCCGCAGCGGCGACGGGGTGAAGTGCAGCGCGCTCTTCAGGTACGTGCCGGAGTCGCCGAACCAGAACACGGTCGGGTAGCCGAGCACCGCGACGGCGCGCAGCGCCGCGCCGAGCAGCAGCGCGACCGCGAAGACCCCGTGCGCGCGGCCGACCGCGCTCAGCCGGACGCCCGGGCCTTCACCGGACGCGCGCAGCCGGACGCCCGGACCGCGCCCGAACGCGAGCAGCCGAGCACCGGGTCCTCTCCCGGCCCTGGACACCACGCGTCGCTCCGTCCCCGTCACCCGTCACCCGTCACGGTCGCGGCCCGACTGCGCCGCCCGACCAGCGATCAGCCTTCCCGCCCGGCATGACGAACACGCGCGGACGAAAGTTCCACGTTTCCTGAACGTATGCCGAAAACGAGGTCGACCCAGGCGTCCTCGACGACCCGCAGCCCGTAGGACGCCCGGACCTGCTCGCGCGCTGCCTGCCGCTCGTCCTCCCAGCGCCCCTCGGACACGGTCGCGGCGATCGCGGCGGCCATCTCCCGCGGGTTCCGGTGGATCCAGTGCTCGTCGTAGACGGTGTCCGCTCCCGGCCAGGGCAGCAGGGCGGGGATCGCGCCGGACGCCATGCCCTCGGCGGGCGCGAGGTGGAAGCTCTCGTCGTCGCTGGTCGAGAGCACGAAGCCGATGCGCCGCAGCCAGGCGGGCACGTCCCGTCCGTACGCGTCGAACACGACGCCGTCCGCGAGGGCCTTCGAGCGCCGGACGCGCCGGAACACCTCCTCGTAGTGCTCGCGCTCCTCGGGACGCTCCCAGATCCACCAGTACTCCCAGGGGAGCTTGGACTTCACGAAGAGCGTGTAGCGCGGGTCGTCGCGGCGCAGCTCCTCCAGGACGTCCAGCGCGAGGTCGAACCGCTTGCGCGACGGCGCGATCCCGATGATGCCGAGGTGGTGCTGCGCGCCGGGCAGCTTCACGCGGTCGAACTGCTCGTCGTCCACCCAGTTCGGGATGACCACGACCTTGTCGGCGGGCCAGCCGGTCATCTGGAGCGTCAGCGAGGCGTAGTGCGGGCTGACGCAGATCACCTTGTCCACGAGGTCGATGTCGGCCTTCAGCGGCCAGCCCGAGTACAGCTCGAACCGGTGCAGGCGGACGACGAGCTGCTGTCCGGGCTGCTTGTTGCGCGCGTACCAGAGGGCGTTCGGGCCGAACCATTCGCAGATGACGACGTCCGCCCACTGGACGAGTTCGAGACTGCGTTCCGGGTCGTGCGTCTTCAGCGCGGGCCACTTGTCGACGCGGATCTCCATGTCCGGCCGGTCGCGGAGGTGGTCGAGCAGCTTGGTGAAGAACTTCAGGTCGTGCCCGGCGACGACGACTTTCAGCTTGCCGTCCTGGCGCGGCTTGGGGAACGTCGTCTCCAGGTAGCCGCGCATACGGCGGACGGCCGCGTCCAAGCTGTAGTCGGCCGCGGCGCGACGGCAGCGTTCGGCGGCCAGCTCGTACAGCTCCGGGTTCTTGCCGATGAGCGTGAGCGCGTCCACGACGTCGCTCTCTGACGAGGCGAACAGCGGGTAGTCCTCGCCGAACAGCCGCTCGTGCATGGGGTTGCGGTTCAGCACGACCGGGACGCCCAGCGCGCCGCTCTCCAGCACCTTGGTGGACAGTTCGAGGCTGGTGTCCATGGTGAGGTCGCGCCACGACAGGGCGACGTCGCCACTGGCCGTGATGCGCATGGCCTCCGCACGCGGGTGCCCGCCGTGCCAGACGACCCCGTCGCCCTTTTCCAGCGCTTCCTTCATCGGCGCGGCGAATCCCGCTTCCTGATGGATCTTGTCGCCGACCATGTGGAGTTCGGCTTCCACACCACGCGCGCGCAGGAGGCGCGGCAAGCGCGTCATCTCCAGCGTGTTCCAGCGCGGAGCGAACTTGCCCGTGTAGACGAGCCGGAGCTTCCCGTTCGGCGCGCCTGACGCGCGCGGTTCGAGACCGTCCGGCAGGACGACCACGGGTGGGAAGAGCACGCTCTTGCCCGCCGTCGCCGGGACCGCCGCCTCCAGGAAGCAGCGCAGCTCCTCGGTCTGGCAGAGCAGCACGCGGGACGCGTCGGCGATGCGCCGCAGATCCCCCTTGGACTTCCCGTCGAACTCGGCCGCCGACTGCGGGACGTCGGTCAGGTACGTCCAGAGGCGGCCCTTCAGCGGACCGGCGGCGAGCTGGCCCGCGAGCGCGCGCCCGCGCACGACGGCCAGGTCGAACGG
The DNA here is from genome assembly GCF_042652125.1 of Actinomadura gamaensis. Taxonomy (NCBI): domain Bacteria; kingdom Bacillati; phylum Actinomycetota; class Actinomycetes; order Streptosporangiales; family Thermomonosporaceae; genus Actinomadura; species Actinomadura gamaensis. Next base: position 305,322 of record NZ_JBHSIT010000007.1, read on the forward strand.
CCGTTCCGCGTCGATCCGCGCGATGGCCGCGGCGGCCTCGTGCGGGCGCATCGGGCCCTCGCTCGCGGTCAGCCCGTCCTCGTGCGGGGAGAGGACGGTCACGTTCGGCAGCTCGCGCAGCGGGTCCACGAGCCGTCCGGTCCGGATCGGCGCCTTCAGGACGAGCGTGACGTCGCAGCCCGCGCGCGCGAGCGTCTGCACCATGCCCTGGGCCCAGATGGCCGAGCCGTCGATCAGGTTCAGGTCCACGTCTCCGTAGACGAGGGCGCGGGTCAACGCATCTCCTTCGGCGAGTCCAGCGAGTCGAGCGAGTCCAGCGAGTTCAGCGCGGCGACGGGGTCCCAGTCGAGGACGGCCATCGTCGGCGGCGGGTCCTCCCCCCACAGGACGACGGGGAGCCGCCGGTTGCGCGCGATGCCGCGCGCCTCGTCGAGGTCGCGGTCGCGGTCGTACATGCCGGGGACGCCGAGGTAGGCCCACGGCCCGCCCGGGTCGCCCGCGCGCGCGTCCACGACGAGGGCGTCCACGTCGGCGGTCTCCAGGATCGTGCGGACGTCGTGCGGGTGCACGGGCACGACCTCGTACCGCTCGGCGAGCGCCGCCGCCGCGTCCCGGCCGAGGATGCCCGCCACGACCGGACGGTCGGCCGGGCGCTGCACGAGCAGCCGGTCCTCGGGCCGCTCGAACCGCTCGGAGCGGCGCATCGCGCTCTCCCGCAGCGTCGCCGACTCCATCGGCCGGTCCCGCCGCTTCCACAGCCGGTACAGCTCGCGCGGCAGCCGCGCGGCGCGGCGGCGCGGGTTGCGCGCGGCCCCGGCGACGAGCCGCCCGAACTGGACGGTCGTCGAGGTCTCCAGCGCGGCGAGCCGCCGCTCCAGCTCCTCGACGCGGGCCTCGCTCTCGCGCAGGGCGGCGCGCAGGCGGGCGGATCGGTCACGCACGGAGGTACTCCAGGATCACGTCGGCGATGCGGGGTCCGGCGTGCCCGTCCCACAGCGGCGGCACCCGGTCGGCGGGCGGGCGCTCGCCGTCCAGGACCTTGCGCGCCGCCGGGACGAGCTCCTCCAGCGACACCAGCCGGTTGGTGCCGTGGGTGATCGTGATCGGCCGCTCGGTGTTCGGCCGGACGGTCAGGCACGGCACCTCGAGGACGGTCGTCTCCTCCTGGATGCCGCCCGAGTCGGTGACGACGGCCGCCGCGCCGCGCACCGCCGCGACGAAGTCGACGTAGCCGAGCGGGTCCAGGACGCGGACGCGGTCGTGCCCGTCCAGCCCGGCGGCGATCAGGTTCGCGCGCCCGCGCGGGTGCACGGGGATCACCAGGTCGGCCAGGTCGGCGACGCCGTGCAGGCTCCTGACCAGCGCGGCGGCCTTGTCCGGGTCGTCCACGTTCGCGGGCCGGTGCATGGTCGCCAGGACGTACCGCTCCGGCAGGCCGTGCTCGGCGCGCACCTTGGCGGTGTCGAACCGGTCCAGGTTGCCGAGCAGCGTGTCGATCATCGGGTTGCCGACGAAGTGCGCCCGGCCGACCGGCACGCCCTCGGCGGCCAGGTGCCCGACCGCCTCCGGGCTGGTCACCAGGCACAGGTCGGAGAGCTGGTCGGTGAGCCGCCGGTTGATCTCCTCGGGCATGGTCATGTCGAAGCTGCGCAGCCCGGCCTCCACATGGGCGACCGGGACGCCGAGCTTGGCCGCGACGAGGGCGGCGGCGATCGTCGAGTTCACGTCGCCGTACACGATGACCAGCGCCGGTGAACGGCGGATGAACTCCTCCTCGAGGCCGACCAGCAGCGCGGCCGTCTGCGCCGCGTGCGAGCCGGACCCGACGCCGAGGTTGACGTCCGGCTCGGGCAGGCCGAGCTCGTCGAAGAACACCTCCGACATCCGGCGGTCGTAGTGCTGGCCCGTGTGCACGACGGCCTGCCGCGCGCCGCGCTCCGCGAGGGCGGCGATGACCGGCGCCGCCTTCACGAAGTTCGGGCGCGCGCCGAGGACGTGGACGAGTTCACCCACCTGTTCACCCACCTGGCTTTCCCTTCTGTTCATCGGGCGCGCCTACGCTCGCCCGCCGTGTTGAAACGCTCCGTGTACATGACGGCGCTCGCCGTGCGGCAGCTCGGGGACGACCCGTCCCGCGCCGGGCGGCTGGCCGTCCGCGTCGCCGCCCGCGCCGTGCCGCGCCTGCGCCGCTCCCGGCTCGCGAAGCCGAAGCCCCGCGCTCCCCATCGGGAGGCCGCCGACCTGCGGAAACTCCTCGCCACACCGGCCTACTCGGCGCGTCCGGCGTCGATCGGCGAGACCCGCCGGGTGCTGATGTTCGTGACGAACTCGCTGCCGGTCACCAACGCGGGCTACACGGTGCGCACGCACCGGATCGCCCTCGCGCAGCGCGAGGCGCTCGGCTGGGACACCCACGTGGTCACCCGGCTCGGCCACCCGCTCGCGCAGGGCGTCGGCGACGCGCGCGCACGCGTGGACGTGGACGGCGTCCCCTACCACCGGCTGCTGCCGTGGACGCCGCAGCCCGATCCGGTGCGGGCCGTGGCGAAGGCCGCCGACCTGGCCGGACGGCTCGTCCGGCACCTGCGTCCGGACGTCCTGCACGCCGTCAGCGACCACCGGAACGCGGCCGTCGCGCTCGAACTCGGACGGCGGCACGGCCTGCCCGTCGTGTACGAGGTGCGCGGGTTCCTGGAGGACTCTTGGCTGTCCCGGTCGCCGGACCACCGCCCGTCCGACGACTTCTACCGGCTGACGCGCGAGCTGGAGACCCGCCGCATGAACGAGGCGGACGCGCTGGTCACGCTCGGCGAGACGATGCGCGCCGAGATCGCCGGGCGCGGCGTCGACCCGACGAAGATCACCGTGGTGCCGAACGCCGTGGACGAGGGCTTCCTCGACCCGCTCCCCGACGCCGCCGGCCTGCGCGCCGAGCTCGGCCTTCCCGCCGGCGTCCCGGTCGTCGGGCTGACGTCGTCCTTCTACGGCTACGAGGGCATCGACACGCTCATCGACGCCGCCGCCGTGCTGCGCGCCGGGCGCGACGACGTCACGCTCCTGCTCGTCGGGGACGGCCCGGAGCGCGCGGCGCTCGAACGCCGCGCCGCCGAGCGCGGCGTTCGCGCCGTGTTCACCGGCCGGGTCCCGCCGTCGGACGTCCGTCGCTATCACGCGCTCCTCGATGTGTTCGCGGTCCCCCGGCGGGCGGACCGGGTCTGCCAATTGGTCACGCCCCTCAAACCGCTGGAGGCGATGGCCGGGGGAATCCCAGTAATAGCAAGTGATGTCAGCGCCCTGCGCGAAATCGTGGAACCCGGCGTGACCGGCACGTTAACTCTTCCGGAAGACGCGGAGGCGTGGGCCAATTCCCTGGGAGAGCTCATTTACAGTCCGGAGTTGAGAAAGAAATTGGGGCGGGCCGCCCGGGAATGGGTACGGGCCGAACGCACCTGGCGGGCGGTGACCGCGCGCTACCGGGACGCGTATCGCTCCTGAAAAGACATTCAAGCGATTCCTTGAACGAAGGGAGCCACCGGCGTGGATCTGGTGGTCATCGGGCTCGGCTACGTCGGGCTCCCGCTGGTGCGCGAGGCGTGCCGGGCCGGCCTCCGGGTCGGCGGCCACGACCGCGACGAGCGCGTCGTGGCGGGACTGGCATCGGGGTCGTCGCACGTGGACGACGTGTCGGACGCCGAGGTCGCGGAAATGCTCGCGGCGGGCTTCACGCCGACCCTCTCGGACGAGGTGCTGCAGGACGCCCGCGCGGTCGTGATCTGCGTGCCCACGCCGCTCTCCGCCGAGGGCGGGCCGGACCTCACCGCCGTGCGCGGCGCGGCGGCGACGATCGCGAAGCGGCTGACGCGCGGCACGCTGGTGGTCCTGGAGTCCACCACCTATCCGGGGACGACCGAGGAGGTCGTCCGGCCGATCCTGGAGGAGTCCGGGCTGGTCGCCGGGGAGGACTTCCACCTGGCGTTCTCGCCCGAGCGGATCGACCCGGGCAACCCGGTCTACGGCGTCCGCAACACCCCGAAGATCGTCGGCGGGCTGACCCCGGCCTGCGCGTCGGCCGCCGCCGCCTTCTACGGCAAGTTCGTCGAGCGGGTCGTGCAGGCCAAGGGCACCCGCGAGGCCGAGATGGCCAAGCTGCTGGAGAACACCTACCGGCACGTGAACATCGCGCTGGTGAACGAGATGGCGGTGTTCTGCCACGAGCTCGGCATCGACCTGTGGGACGCGATCGACTGCGCCGCGACCAAGCCGTTCGGATTCCAGGCGTTCCGTCCCGGTCCGGGGGTCGGCGGGCACTGCATCCCGATCGACCCGAACTACCTGTCGTACAAGGTCAGGTCGCTCGGCTACCCGTTCCGGTTCGTCGAGCTCGCGCAGGAGATCAACGACCGGATGCCCCGGTACGTCGCCGAGCGCGCGCAGCAGCTCCTCAACCGCGAGGGCCGCGCGCTGAAGGGCGCCAGGGTCCTGCTGCTCGGCGTCACCTACAAGGCCGACATCGCCGACCAGCGCGAGTCCCCGGCCCGGCCGGTGGCGCGCCGCCTGCTCCGGCTCGGCGCGGACGTCGCCTTCCACGACCCGTACGTCGCGTCCTGGCAGGTGGACGGCGCGGACGTCCCCGCCGCCGAAGGCGAGCTGGCCGACGCGCTCGCCGCCGCGGACCTGGCGATCGTGCTCGCCGACCACTCCGCCTACGATCCCGCGCTGCTCGCCCGGCACGCCCGGCTGCTGTTCGACACCCGCGGCCGGACCCGCGCGCACGCCGGAGCGGGCACCGAGCTTCTATGAGCGAACTCCACCTGCCCGCCGCCCGGAATTCATCGGCAATTTCCACTGCCCGAGAAGAATCACCGGGAGATCACCGTCGCCCATCCGGAGTGAGTGGAATGCGGGTCTGCGTCTGCACCGTCGTGCACCATCCCGAGGACGCGCGGATTCTGCACCGGCAGATCCGCGCGCTTCTCGACGCCGGACATGAGGTCACCTATATCGCCCCGTTCCGGGCGACGAACTCCACGCCGTGGCGGGAGGTGTCGCCGGTGGACGTGCCGCGCGCCACCGGCCGCCGCCGGCTGCACGCGCTGCGCGCCGCGCACCGCGCGCTGGCCGAGCACGCGGGCTACGCCGACCTGGTCCTGCTGCACGACCCGGAGCTCCTGGTCGGGCTGCCCCGCGCCGTCCGCCGCCGGGCCACGGTCGTCTGGGACGTGCACGAGGACACCGCCGCCGCGCTGTCCGCCAAGGGCTGGCTCCCGGCCCCGCTCGCCCCGCTGCTGCGGCCGTTCGTCCGGCGCCTCGAACGCCGCGCCGAGCGCCGCCACCACCTGCTGCTCGCCGAGGAGGGCTACCGGGACCGCTTCCGCAAGCCGCACCCGGTCGTGCCCAACACCACCTACGTGGACGAGCGGCCCCCCGCCGTCCCGGACGACCGCCGCGTGGTCTACGTCGGCCACCTGTCGGCCGCGCGCGGCGCGCTCGACATGATCGAGACGGCCCGGCTGGTCGCCCCCGAGGGCGTCCTGGTCGAGCTCATCGGCTCCGCCGACCCCGACATCCGCCCGGCCCTGCGCGACGCGCAGCTGGAGGGGGTCCTCCGCTGGTACGGGTTCGTCCCGAACGACCGCGCCCTGCGCATCGCCGAGGGCGCCATGGCGGGCCTGGCGCTGCTGCACGACGAGCCGAACTACCGGCACTCCATGCCGACCAAGGTCGTGGAGTACATGGCGCGCGGCATCCCGGTGATCACGACCCCCAACCCGCCCGCCGTCGCGATCGTCGAGCCGTCGGGCTGCGGCCGGGTCGTCCCGTTCGCCGACCCGCTCGCCGCCGCCGCCGCGATCCGCCGGCTCCGCGCCGACGTCGAGCTCCGCGCCACCATGGCCGCACGCGGTCACGCGACGGCCCGCGCCCGCTTCCACTGGCCGACCCAGGCCGTCCCCTTCGTCAAGCAGCTCGAACTGTGGGCCGCGGGCTCGACGGGCGTCGCCGAGCTCGAACCGGACGTCGAGCCGATCGGCGGCGTGGACCCGGGCTTCGGCGCTGCCCCGAACCCGGGCGTGGCGTCCGGGTTCGACGCGGCTACGCCGGTGGTGTCGCCGGAACCGAGCCGGCGCCCGGCCTGATCCCCGCAGCGAAACCGGCGCCCGATCCGACGTGGGGCCGGGCGTGCTGCCGGGCACCCGATCCGGCGCCCGGTCCGGTGTCCGGTCCGGCGCCCGGCCCGATGTCCGGAGCCGCTCCGGTCTCCAGCCTGAAGCCCCGGACGTCCGGCCAGCTCTCCAGCGGCTTCAGCGCGCGGTCGAACACCACGCCCGACGGGTAGACGTCCATGGGCAGCCGCGGATCGGGGCGGACGGTGCCGTCCGGCTGGACGCGCTCCGGGTCCCTGTAGAGGAAGCCGATCTTCCGGTAGTACCGGTGCAGCCTGAGGTTGTCGGCCCAGACGTCGATGCGCATCTCCTCGGCCCCCCAGGCGAGGCGCCCCCACTCGCCGGCCCAGTCGACCAGCCGCTCGCCGAGCCGCATCCCCGCGTACGCGCGGTCGATGACGAGGCGGTGCAGGTAGACGGCCCGGACCTCCAGCTCCTCGGGCGTCCAGAGCTCCCGGTTGGGGATGCGCGTGATGTAGGTCGTCGCGACCGGCCGGTCCCCGTCCAGCACGAGCCAGGTGACCGCGGGGCTGCACTCGTCATCGCCGGTCTCCCGGGAGAGCTCGATGCCCCGCCGGATGCGTTTCTCCCGCTCCGCCTCGTTCGGCCACGGTTCGGCCCACTGGCTCGTCCCCTGGCCGCGCAGCCACCCGGCCGCGTCGTCGATGAGGCGGATGATGCCGCTGACGTCCTCGTCAACGGCACGACGGATGCTGAAAGTAGCGTTCATGGCTCCGTGAAAGGGTTCGCCGGCGTCCCCGATCAACGCCGGCGCGATGGGATGGGCCGGTTACCGCGGAATGCGGAGAAGGACCTGGTCGTCCCTTCCCCCGTTCTCCCGAAGCATGTTCACCCGCGATGCGTCCGGGAGCCGGCCCTCATGCGAAGGTCGGAATCGCTCAGGACGACCCTCCCTTCTTGGCCCCGCCCTTGTCGTACGCCCACGGCGACGCCGGGACGGCCCCGACCACCAGGTCGAGCTGGTTGCGGTCGGCCGGGTAGACGGTGCGCGTGAAGCGGATCGGCTTCTGGTCCCGGTCGTACCCGACCCGGTCGTGGACGATCACGACGCTGCCGGTGTCGCGCAGGGTGAAGAAGTTGGTCTCGTTGGTGTCGGGGGCGCGGGCGGTGATGCGGTCGCGGTAGGCGGTCTGCTCGACGCCGAGCGCCTCCTTGAGGTAGGCGACCACGCCCTCCTCGATGTCCTCGTCGTCCAGCAGCCGCTCGGCGCCGAGCGTCACGTACTCCATCGGGTAGTACGTCGTCTGCAGCGACCAGGACCGGCCCTCGATCAGCCGCTCCTGGTGGCGCAGGACGACCCGGGTGCCCTCCTTGAGGGCGAGCGCCCTGGCCACCTCGGGGTTGGACCGCTGGATCTCGACGCGCGGGTCCTTGTTCTCGAACTCGCGGCCCTGGAGCTGGGCGTCGAACCGGTAGGCCGCGCCCTCGCCGCCCGCGCCGCCCGCGGGCGGCTCCGGGATGCCCGCGAGGGTGACCGCGAACGGCACGGTGCCCTCCAGGACGAACGTGCCGCGCCCCTGGGTGGTCTCGACCAGCCCGCGGGTCTTGAGGATCTTCACGGCCTCGCGGATCGTGTTGCGGGAGGCGTTGTCGTAGTCGACCATGAGCTGCTCTTCGGTGGGCAGCCGCGCGCCGGCGGCGAACTCGCCCTCCTCGATGCGGCGCGCCAGGTCATCGGCGATGTCCCGGTACCTGGCCACGGCCATGCCGCCACCCCTTCTTCGATCACCACGGTCGGCAGTGCGCTACGGCCATCCTACTCATAGGCCTTGCAGAAAGGTAGGAACGAATGAATAATTCACCTAAGGACTTGAACGGCTGAGCGGAACACCCTCATGAGCCGCATCTCAGGCGGGAGACGGTCGAACCTACCATCCCGATCTGCCGCGGCAGCGATGTTTCGCGGGCGCCGGGCACGGCGAGGGAGATGATCGGCACCGGCCTTCGGAATTGATGATCCACGACACCTCTCCCCCTGCGGCAAAAGGCCGCAGGGATGGACAAAGCGTCCAATTCGGGCCACAATCCGAACCACGGAGAGGAGACACGATCATGTCCGAACGGCGTTATCCCGTTCCCGCGCGTCACCCGGACCCCTGGGTGGACCGGACCCACGGCTACGTGACCCACGTCGTCACGACCCTCGGCCGCGCCGGAGTCCGCGTCGAGAGCTGCTGGCTCGACCCGTCCGGTCCCCGCGACGCCACGATCGTCACCCGCTCGGGTTCCGACCTGCGCGCCCTCGTCTGGGACGAGGAGACCGGCTGGCGCGAGGGCCGCTTCGTCAGCGGACGCCAGGGCGAGCGCACCGTCCTGGACTCAGTCCGCTATCTCGGCGGTGACGTTCTGCTGGACGGCGACGCGGTGCTCGACCGCCTGCTGACCGGCGTCTCGGAGGCCCCGCGCGCGTTCCGCTCGCACGACGACCACCACGACGGCTTCGCCGCCCGCCTCGACTCCTACGCTCCCGCCATCGCCGCCGCCTGACGCGGCCCCTACTCTCTCAGGCTCCCCACCGGCGCTCCCCACGACTCACCGCCTCCCCGGCCCCTTCGCCGCTGGGAGGCGGCTTGGTTTACCCCTCCTTCCCCTGCGACGTCCACTTCTCTCCTAGGGCAGGGCACGGAGGTCAGGGCAGGGCGCGGAGGTTCTGCGCCACCGAACGGGCCAGGTGGGCGGCGGCGCCCGGAGGACGCGCGGCGTCCACGACGACGATGTAGCGCTTGACGCGAAGCGCGATCGTCCCCGCGGACGGACCCAGCTCGTAGGCGTCGTCCGCGGTGAGGTCGGTGCGGCGGCGGGCCTGCGCCTGGGTGGACTGGAGCGATGCCAGCAGGTCGGCGGCCGTGTCGGGGTTCTGCGCGACCCAGCGGACGGAGACCGTCGCGCCGTCGGGCGCGGGACGCATGGCGCCCGCCGGCCCGGACGGCGCCCGGGAAGGCTTGGCGGACGGCTTTGCGGACGGCCCCGGAATGGGGGCGTCCTGCACGTCGTATGCGCAGGCCACCGGCTTGGGCAGGCGGACCTTCGCCACCTCGGCGCGCGCCGGGGTTCCGGCCCGGACGGGCAGGCGCGCCGTCACGAGATCGGCGGGTTTCAGCAGCGTGCAGGCGTCCGGCCAGGCGGTCACGGGGACGCCGTCCAGCTCGGCGGGGCCGGGGCCGGACGGGGCGCCGCGCAGGGCGACCAGCCGCGCCGCGCCGGACGGCCGGGGCGCGGCCTCCGGGACGGAGATGTAGAGCATGCCGCCCGCCGCCGCCATCCACGGCCGGACGCCGACGAGATCGGGATCCACCGCGAACGGGACGGGCGCGGTGACGGTGTCGCCGTTCGACGGGGTGATGAGGTCGACCCCCGCGGGGAGCAGGCCGTCGGCGAGGCGTGGGCGCAGGGCGTAGAGGCGTCCGCCCGCCTCGGTGAGCGCGGCGTACGCGGGCGTGCCGCGCCGCCAGGCGACGCGTCCGGACCGGAGGTCGATCGCCTCCGTGCGAGCGCCGCCGTCCAGCGGGCGGACCACCACGAGCAGGTCGCCGGAGAGCGCGCTCGGGCACATTCCGGCCCCGCAGGCGTCCGGATCGTTCCAGACGACCAGCTGGTCTCCGGCGTTGTCGTAGAGGCGCAGGGCGGTGCCGTCGGAGACGAGGACGGCGTGCCCGCGCACGGAGACCTCGGGGGCGTCGTCCGCGCCGAGGACCCGGTCCCAGAGGACGCGGCCGGTGGCGGGCTCGACGGCGAGCAGGTGGCTCGGGCCGGCGCAGTCGAGCGCGAGCGCGGCCAGATCGGGCGACGCGTCGGACGGTCTCGGCGCGTCCTCGTAGAGGCGGCAGCCGAGCGGCAGCTTCAGCTTCCAGCGCCGCGCGCCGTTCGCGGTGGAGCGTCCGGACAGCTCGCGCCGGTCCACCGAGGCGGCGAGCACGGTGTCCGCGCCGGACGGCCAGTGCAGCGTGGCGCGCGAGACGGTCGCCGGGCGGTCGTCGGAGCTGCGCCACAGCAGCCCGCCGGACAGCGCGTCGAAGCCGAGGAACTCGTGCTCGCCGGGATGGCCGTCCCGCTGGAGGAACGCGACGATCCGGGCGTCGGTCGCGGTCCAGCCGAGCAGGCTCCAGCCGGAGCGCCGGTACTCCCAGCGGCGCGCGCCGGTGCGGGCGTCGCGGACCGACAGGCCGCTTCCGGCCGCGGTGACGACCTGGCCGTCCGCGACCTCGTGCGCGACGGTGTCGTGCCCGGCGACGGCGCTGCCGCGCAGCGCGACCGTCCGCGTCCAGCCGGTGGTGAGCGGGCCGGGCGGCGGGCCGAGGCGGGGCTGGTCGGCGACCGGGTCGGCGGTGACGGTGTGCCGCACCCAGCCGTCGGTCACCAGGTACCGGACCGCGACCGAGCCGCCGGCGGCCAGCACGGCCGCGGTCACGGCGGCGGCGCCGCGCTGCCGGATGCGGACCACGACCGGACACTCCCCTAAGTTGGACGTCACGACTCCCGCCCGGCCGCCCGCCGCGCGGAACCGACCGCGCGGCGCCCGCCGCGCGCCCCGGAGGGAACCGACGTGCGGATCTTCACCAGCTGGCCGACCTGGGACGCCGCCCGGGCGGACCTGGCCGGCCATCCGGCGCTGCCCGCCCTCGACCGCGCCGCCGCGGCCGCGCTGCGCTGGCACGGCGACCAGACCCGCCCCACCGGGGCACCCTACGCCGAGCATCTGCTGGAGGCGCTGGAGGTCCTCGTGCGGGGGGCCGAGGTCTCCGATCCTGCCATCCTCGCGGCGGTGCTGCTGCACGACGTCGTGGAGGACACCGGCGCGACGGTCGCCGACGTCGAGGCCGAGTTCGGGGAGGAGGTCGCCGAGCTGGTCGACTGGGTGACCAAGCCGCCGCCGGGCGCCGGGCTCGGGCGCAAGGCGCGGCGCGCCGCCAAGGGCGCCTACCTGCACCGGCTCCGGGACGCGCCGGACAAGGCCGTCGTCGTGAAGCTGGCCGACCGGGCGAGCAACGTCCAGCGGCTGGAGCAGATGCCGCCGGACTTCCAGCGCCGCTACTACGCCGAGACGGTCATCTACATCATGCCCCTGGCCGAGCGCGCGCCCTGGTTCGCGGACTGGTTCGCCGAGTGGCGCGAGGAGTACGGCCACCTCCGCTGACCGTTCGGGCGTCCTGCTCTAATGGCCCGCATGGAACGGGAGTGGACGGTCGAGGAGTCGGTGCGGGTCGCGGCGTCCCCGGACGAGGTGTACGCGGCGGTCGCCGATCCGCGCCGGATGCGCGAGTGGAGCCCCGAGCTGTTCGCCGTGTGGGTCCGGGGCGGCGGAGAGATCGGCGAGGGCACCCGGTTCGTCGGCTTCAACCGGCTCGGCTGGCGGATCTGGTTCACCAACTGCGAGGTCACGGCCGCGATCCCGGGACGGGCGTTCGCGTTCCGGGTCTCGTCGTTCGGGATGCCCGTGGCGCTCTGGGGATACCGCGTCGAAGGCATCGCCCTGTCCGGTGCGGACGGCGCCGACGCCCCCGACACGGACGGCACCCCCGACACGGACGGCGCCCGCGACACGGGCGGCGCCCCCGACACGGGCGGCGCCCGCGACACGGACGGCGCACCGGAGTCGACGCGGCTGGCGGAGTACTGGCAGGACCTGCGCCGCGACTCGCGGTCGGCCGGCCTGGTCTCCCTGCTCGGACGGGTCTTCACCGGCGTCCCCGCGGAGAACCGCGCCGCGGTGAACCGGCGCGGGATGCGCGCGACGCTGGAGCGGATCCGCGTCACCGTCGAGGCTCGTCCGGCACGCCGCCCTTGAGCCGGAAATAAGAACCTGTTCTACTTGTGGGCGTGCCTTCCGACGCCTCGCCCGCCCCGCCGGCGCATCTGATCCAGGGCGACCCGGTCGCGCTCCCGGTCGAGATCCGGGACGCCGCCGTCGCGTCCGCGATGTTCGCGGTCCCGGCCGCCGCCGCGCAGGCGGTGATCGCCTACTCCGGGCTGGAGGCCGTCCAGCCCCTGCCCGGCAAGGCGATCTGCTCGCTGGCGTTCGTCCGGTACGCGGACGGCGACCTCGGGCCGTACCACGAGTTCGCGGTCGCGTTCCTGGTCCGTCCGCCGGACGGCCCGCCGCGCAGGATCGGAGCGTTCATCCACTGGCTGCCGGTGAACCAGGGGTTCACGCTGGACGCGGGCCGGACAATCTGGGGCTTTCCCAAGGAGATGGCCGACATCCGCATGGATCTCGCGTCCCGCACCAAACGCTGCCTCGTGCGCGTGAACGGCAGGACGGCCCTGGAGCTGCACGTCCGACCGGGCCTTCCGATGCCGTCCGGTAAAGGCATGCCCAGCGTGGACGCCTACAGCTGCATGGACGGCGTGACCCGGCGAACGCCCTGGGAGCTGTCCCCCGGCGGCGTCCGGATGCGGCCCGGCGGCGCGCTGCTCAAACTCGGCGACCATCCCGTGGCGCACGAACTCCGGGGCCTCGGCCTCGACCGGACGCGCGCCCTCTCGGTCTCCACGGTGGACCGGCTGCGGATGACCTTCCACAAGGCGACGGAGGTCCGATCATGAGCGCGGAGGCGGCATGAGCGGAGGCATCGGCTTGAGCGCGGAGGCGGCGGCATGAGCGCGGAGGCGGCGGCATGAGCGCGGAGTCAGCGGCATGAGTGGGGAGGCGGCGGCATGACGGCGGTTCGGACGGCGCTGGTCACGGGCGCGGCGAGCGGCCTCGGCGCGCTCGCCGCCCGCCGTCTCGCCGCCGCCGGATGGGACGTCGTCGCGGCCGACCTGGACGAGACCGGCCTGGCCGGAACCGCGCGCCGCTCTCCCAACGCGCACGTCCGGGTCTGCGACGTCGCCGACGCCGAGGCCGTGAACGCCCTGGTCGCGGAGGTCGGCGCGGTGCACCGGGTCGTGCACGCCGCCGCGGTCGGGCCGATGGTCCCGGCTCTGGAGCAGCCTCTCGACGAGGTCGAGCACGTCCTCCGGACCGATTTCCTCGGGACCGTGCACGTCGTCCGGGCGACGCTGCCGGGGATGCTGGAGCGCGGCCGCGGCGAGCTGATCCTCTTCTCGTCGCTCGCGTCGCTGCTGCCCGTCCCGAAGACGTCGGCGTACGCTGCGGCCAAGGCGGCGGTGAACGCCTACGCCGAGGCGGTCGCGGCCGAGCACGCCGGCAGCGGCGTGGTCATCCGCTGCGTCTGCCCGCGCCAGGTCGACACCCCCGGGTTCCGGGCGGCGGCGAGCCGCGATCCGGCCGCCACCGGCCGCATGCGCGGGGTCCGGCCGGGGCTCGTCCTGGACGCCGTGGACCGGTCGCTCGCCCGCCCCGCGCACGACCTGTACGTCTTCCCCGACCCGCTGACCAGGGCCGTGGCCCTCGCCCGGCGGCTGGCCCCCGGCGCCGCCGGGCGGCTTGTGGGACGGGTCACCTCGTCACGCTGAGTGGACCTTGGACCGCGTAGGCTGTCTCTTTCGTGCCCTTGGGGCGGCCTCCGGTCGCCGCCCCGCAGCCGCGAGGAGCAGCATCCATGTCGTCCGAGGTCACCGACCGTTCCCCCGGCAGCGCGGCGGACCGAAACGCCGGCGCGGGGGCCGACGGATCGGGCGCCGACGGCTCGGGCCCGCTGAAGGACCGCGAGATCGCGGCCGAGCAGCGCTTCGTGGACGAGGCGTACGTCCGGCTGGGCGAGATGCGCGAGGACGCCCGCGCCCTGCTGCGGGAGGGCTTCCGGCAGTCCCTCGCGGGCACCAAGGGCTCGCTGGTCGACCGGGACGCCATGGTCCACCAGGCGGCGCAGCGCGCGCACGCCCTCGACGTCGCCGACGACGGCCTGGTCTTCGGCCGCCTCGACCTCGCGCCGCGCCAGTACGGCGACGACGGCCAGCCGTCCGGGCGGATCGTGGACGGCCGCGAGGTCCGCTACGTGGGCCGCATCGGCGTGCGCACGCGCGAGCACGACTCCCTGGTCATCGACTGGCGGGCGCCCGCCGCCGAGGACTTCTACCGCGCGACGCCCGAGGAGCCGCGCGGCGTGATCCGCCGCCGGGTGCTGCACTCGCGCGGGCACAAGGTCGTCGATATCGAGGACGACCTGCTCGACCCGGACGCCGCCGAGGGCCTGTCCGTGGTCGGCGACGGCGCTTTCCTGGCGTCCCTCGCGCGCACGCGCGAAGGGACGATGCGTGACATCGTCGCCACGATCCAGCGCGAGCAGGACGAGGTCATCCGCGCGCCCGCCGACGGGACCGTCCTCGTGCGCGGGGCCCCCGGCACGGGCAAGACCGCCGTCGCGCTGCACCGCGTCGCGTACCTGCTCTTCCGGCACCGCCGCCGTTTCGGTTCGCGCGGGGTCCTTGTCGTAGGGCCGAACCCTCGTTTCACGTCGTACATCGAGCGGGTGCTGCCGTCCCTGGGCGAAGGGTCGGCGACGCTGCGTTCGCTGGGCGATCTCGTCCCGGGCGTCAGCGCGACCGCGCACGACACTCCGGAGCTGGCCCGGCTGAAGGGCGCTGAGGCGATGGTCCGCGTCCTGCGCCGCGCCGTGAGCGACCACGCGCCGGACGCTCCCGACGAGCTGCGCGTCGTCTACCGGGGCGTCGTGATCCGCCTGGACCGCGGCCGCCTCGACAAGCTGCGCGCCGAGGTCCACCGGCGCGCCCGCAACGCGGTGAACGCCGCGCGCGGACGCGCCGCCGACGTCCTGCTGGACGCCCTGTGGGACGCGTTCGGCCACCTCGGCGGCCCGCAGGCCGTCGAGGAGGACGCCGAGGCCGCCGGGCAGGGCGAGCTGGCCCTGTGGAACTCGATCCTCGCCGCCGACGGGCTCGGCGAGCTCGACGCGGACGGCCGTCCGGCGCCGCGCCGGGGCAGCCGCGAGGAGTTCGACGCGCGGGTCCGCGAGCAGCGCGCGTTCACCGACTTCCTCCAGGCCTGGTGGCCGATCCGGACCCCGCTGGACGTGCTGGCCGCGCTGTCCGACCCGGCCCGGCTCCGGCGCGCCGCCGGGCGCGAGCTGGACCGGTCCGCCGCCGACGCGCTCGCCGCGTCCTGGGCCTCCCTCGCCGGACCGGACGGCGCCGTCACCTACCAGGACGTCGCGCTGCTCGACGAGATCGACTCCCTGCTCGGCGCCGCGCCGCGCCCGCCGCGCCGCCGCGCCCCCGCCGACTCCGACCCGTACGTGGTGGACGGCGTGAACGTCCTCACCGGCGAGGAGGTCGCCGACGAGGACTGGGAACCCGGCATGGACGAGCTCACCACCTCGATCGAGCGCATGGAGCGCGCCCGCCGCGTGGACGACGGCGTCGCCGAGGAGCGCCCCGAGTACGCGCACATCGTCGTGGACGAGGCGCAGGACCTGTCGCCCATGCAATGGCGCATGCTCGGCCGCCGGGGCCGCCAGGCGAGCTGGACGATCGTGGAGGACCCGGCCCAGAGTGCCTGGGAGGACCTGCCCGCCGCGCGCGCCGCGATGGACGCCGCGCTGGGCGGCGGCGCGCCGCCCTCCTCGCGTTCCCGGAACCGGCGCGGCCGGGACCGCCGGTCATCGCCTTCGAGGTCGGCGCGAACCGTCCGGCACGAGTACGAGCTGACGACGAACTACCGCAACTCGGTCGAGATCGCGGCCGTGTCGGCGCGGGTGCTGGCCGAGGCGCTGCCGGAGGCCCGTCCGGCCCGCGCGGTGCGCGAGTCGGGGATCGATCCGGTCGTCCGGGTCGTCCCGGCGGGCGGGCACCTCACCGCGGCCCGCGAGGCGACCGGGGAGCTGCTGGAGCAGGTGGACGGCACGATCGGGCTGATCGTCCCGATGCCGTCCGGGGACGCGTGGTCGGCCGCCGACCGCGCCCGCCTGGCGGACGGCCTGCCCGAGCGCGTGCAGGTGCTGGACGTCCTGGAGGCCAAGGGCCTGGAGTTCGACGCCGCCGTGATCGTCGCGCCCGAGACGGTGGCGGCCCAGTCGCCGCGGGGGCTGCGCGTCCTGTACGTGGCGGTCTCGCGGGCGACCCAGCGCCTCACGGTCCTCACCGCCGACCCGAGCTGGCGGGACCTGCTGCTAGGCCGCTGACCGGGGCGCGCATCGGCCGCTGACCGGGGCGGGCATCGGCCGCTGGCCGGAGCGTGTATCGGCCGCCGACCGGGTCGGGGACACCGGCCGCTGACCGGAGCGTGTATCGGCCGCCGACCGGGCGGGGACACCGACCGCGGCCCGCCGGGACGGACCCGGCGGCGTGGAAACGACGGGCGCCCGGACCGCCTTCGGCCCGGACCGCGTGTTCCCGGTCGGCCGGGACGGTGAGGAGGAAGGGCCGTCCGGCCGGTCAGGGGAGTCGGCGAGGGCGGGGGGCCTGCTCGCCGGTGCGGGTAGGAGGGTCCGGCGGCTGCGTCGGCGCCGGTCGTCGGGGGCGGTGACCGGGGGTCACCGGTCGTGGTCGCCGCCTCCCGCGGTCTCTTCCAGGAGGCGCGGACGGTCGGTTCCGCCGTCCGGCGAGCCCTGCGGGGCGGGCTCCCTGGTGATCTCGGGGTCGGCTCTGCTGGTCGGCTCCTGCGAGCTGAGGTCGGTGTGGATCACGACGGGCTTCACGGATCGCTTCTCCCTGTGCGTCCGTCCCGGTCAGCCGGCGCCGGATCCGACCAGGACGGCGGTGGCGTCGTCGGGGCCGTCGCCGGTGCCGGGACGGCGGTCGTCCGGCGTGCGGGCGCCGGTCGGCCGGCCGGTGCCGGACGGCCGGGGCGCCGCGACCGGACCGCGCGGCCCGGGCGAGCGGCGCGCGAAGACATAGGGGCTGCGGTAGCGCACCTCGCCCGTCTCGTCCTCGGGTGCCTGCCAGAACTGCGCGCTCCGGCTCATGCGGGCGAACCAGAGCAGGTACGCGGTGGCGGCGAGCCCGAGCGTCGCTGCCACCATCAGGGAAAAGACCAACACGGCGCTGATCATCGCGGGGACCTCCTGGATCCTTCGTCGTCCCTCTCTCCGTTGCGGTGATCGCTTCGACCCGGGGAGGGGGATCTCCGCGATCCGACGAGGCCCGGAACTGGTAGGTACTATCCGAGCACTCAGTGCGTCCTATTGGCTGGTTCAGCCGACCGAGCGGTCTCACTCATTGGTGTGGCTCGTCCAGTCATCCCAACCACTTACACCTACAGGATTTCCTCCTCCAAGGCGTGCCAAACATGCGATCATGCTTCATTCTGGATGAGGTGATGCACTGGTTGTGAACCTCATCCATTCGTTGGGATGTTTGGAGGGCTCGAACAATGCCTGCCCGGTACGCGGAGATCGCCGCCGACCTGCACCGACGCATCCGCACCGGCGACCTGCGCCCCGGCCAGCGCCTCCCGACCGAGCGCGAACTGGCCCTGCACTACGACGCGTCCCGCAACACGATCCGGGACGCGGTGCTCCGCCTGAGGGGCCTGCGCCTGCTGGAATCGCGGCACGGCCTGGGAACCTTCGTCCTCCCGCCGCCCGTTCTCTTCCCGACGACCCTCACCCCGCGGGACGGCTCCGGCGGCGGGGATGGTCCGGCGTGGCGCGCCGAGGCGTCCCGGCACAACCGTGTGGCCAGGGCGGACACGGTCGTGGTGGAGGTCCTCCAAGCGGACGGCGAGACGGCCGCCGCGCTCGACGTGCCCGAAGGCGAGCCGCTCCTGGCCCGCCATCAGCGCCGCTACCTGTCACGCGGCCCGGGCACCTCGGCCAGCGGTGACATGGACGGCGACTCGGACGTCCCCTGGCTGATCCAGACGACTTACTACCCGCTGGCGTTCGCCGAGCGGGGCGCCTTCCGCCTGCTGCGCGCCGAGGAGATCGAGGAGGGCTCGGTGGCCTACGTGCAGGACGCGCTGGGCATCCGCCAGGCCCGGTACTGCGACACCATCCACGTCCGGCCGCCGGAGAAGGACGAGATCGACTTCTTCGGGCTGCCCGCCGAAGGGACCGTTCCCGTGTTCGTGCAGCGCCGGACGTCCTGGTCGCAGGAGGGCCGCCCCTTCCGGTACACCGTCACCGTCTATCCGACCGACCGGAACCAGCTCGTCATCGAGGCCGAGCTGGGGTCGGACGGCGCGTAGCGGCGAGAGCCGCCGGCCGGCCGGGAGGCTGAGCAGACCGGGCGGGAGGTGGGCCGGCGGGCCGGGAGGTCACAGGAAGCGGACGCGTTCGAGGTCGGCGTCGTCCTGCTCGCGGACGTAGACCTTGCCGTCCTTGGCGATGACGCCTTCCAGGTAGGCGTAGACGCTCAGCGCCCGGTTGATGACGTCGGTCTTGGTGTCGCCGGTGAGGCGCATGAGCTCGGTGAGCGCGGCGGCGCCCTTGGCGGTGAGGTTGACGGTGACCCGTTCCCGCGCTCCCGGACCCTCGAGGTGGGCGGACAGGTCGCGGCTCTGGTCGGCCGAGGGGGCTTCGGACTTGTTCATCAGCGGGTCTCCTCCACCGGGACGGCTCCTCGCCCCGCTCGCGGCCCGTCGGCTCCACCCGCGCGGCCGGCCATGCGTCCGGGCGCCTCCGGGCGCGCCCGGAGGCGGCCGTGCGCGGCCAGTATGCGCCGGGCACGTACACCGGTCAACGCGGGTGCGTAGGGGCTTACCCGGTTTGTGCCAGTTCTACTCTTGTCACTTCCACGCTATACGCGCTTCGTGTGCGCTTTGTATGTACATCGCTCACATATAAGCCTACTCTCGTGAATGTCGGAAGCATACAAGGGGGGACCCGGAAGAGGGGAGCGGGACATGCCGGGGGCGGTCATCGTGGCGCTGGCCAGCGTGTTCGTCCTGGTCGTCGGGTTCACCGCGGCCATGCTCGCGCTGGTCACCAAGGGTCTGCTGCTCGCGCGGGACACCGCCGAGCTGCGCGCGCTCGTGCGGGACTTCGCCGTCTTCTACACCCTCCCGCTGTCGGTGCTGGTCCACCGCCTTCCGGCGAGCGTGCTGAACCCGGACGGCGGCACGGCGCCCGAGGCGGAGGACGCCGCGGACGGGCGGGCCGTCCGGGACGGGCCGAGCGCCGGCGCGGCCGGGCGGGGGTTCTGGGGCGCGCTCGACGACGAGGAGCGCGCGGCGCTCGCATCGCTGTCGCGCGAGATCCGGTACGACCCGGGCGCGGTGCTGCTGCGCGGCGGGCGCCCGGGGGACGAGGTGCTGGTCCTGCTCACCGGCTGGACGGCCGTGACCAGCGCGGACGGGCGCCTGGTCGCGCTGCGCGGCCCCGGCGACATGGTCGGCGAGCGCGCCATGTTCCTCGTGAAGGAGCGGTCCGCGACCGTGACCGCCGTCACGGAGGTCACCGCCCTGGTCGCGCCCGCCGGCGCGGTCAACGGGTTCCTCGCCGACCGTCCGCACCTGGCCGCTTTCCTGGAGGACGAGCTCTACGACCGGATGGTCTCCGCCGCCCCGGCGCCGGCGGCGTCCGGCGAGGGCTGGTCCGGCGCGCGCGACTGCACGGTCATGTTCGTCGACATCGCCGGGTTCGGCGCCGCCCGGCGCACCGAGCGGGACCGGCGGACGATCCGCGACGTCACCTTCACGCTCGTCCAGGACGCGCTGGATCGGGTCGGCGCCGGGCCGGCGGCGTGCCACCGGGAGGACCGGGGCGACGGCGCGCTCATGCTGCTCCCGGCCGACGTCCCCGTCGAGCGGCTGGTCTCCGAGGCCGTCCCGGCGCTGCTGGAGGGGCTGCGCGAGCACGACCGCTCGGCGGGCCCCGGCCTGGAGCTGAGGCTGCGGGTCGCGCTCGACGCCGGGAGGGTCGTGGTGGACGAGCGCGGCGTCTTCGCGGACGTCGTGATCGACACCGCGCGCCTGCTGGAGGCGCCCGAGCTCAAGGCCGCGCTCGCCGAGCCCGGACGGCTCCTCGGGCTGATCCTGTCGGCGCGCGTCCACGCGATGCTCCCGGACGCGGCCGGCTTCGAGCGCCTCGACGTCAGCGTCAAGGAGCACCGCCTCGTCGGCTGGACGGCCGTCTACGGCGGCGCCGGCGAGCAGCGCGCCGACCACGGCCCCGCGCGCCCGCACGTGCGACCGCACCGGGCCCGCCGCCTGATCCGCGCCGCCCGCCCCTCCCGCTGACGGGACGGGCTCAGATGATCGGAGGCCGACCGGTGCGGGTCATGCGCCAGGCGGTCTTCCAGGAGATCGGACGCCGCGGACCGGCGGGCTTGCGCCAGCCCTCGGCGAAGCCCTGGAACCACGGCTTGAGCGCGCTCGGCTTGCGCTCGCGCAGGACGGTCATGCCCATCCAGACGGCGAGGTAGGTGAGCGCCAGCGGCCACGGCAGGTTCCGGCGGGCCAGCCAGACCCGGTTGCGGGCGTTGTAGCGGTAGAACATCTCGTGCCGGGTCGGCAGGACGGCCGGGTGGAACATGACCGCCGAGGCGTCGTACACGATGTGGTAGCCCGCGTTGAGGACCTGCCAGGCGAGGTCGGTCTCCTCGTGCGCGTAGAAGAAGTCCTCGGGCAGGCCGCCGCCCGCGTCGAAGGCCGCGCGGCGGACGGCGCAGGCGCCGCCGAGGAACGTGGTGACCTCCGACGAGCGCTCCGGGTCGCCCGCGCGCAGCCGCGGGACGTGTCGGCGCTCGCCGCGTCCGCCCTCGGGGTCGCGGACGCGGAACGAGACGATGCCGAGCGTCGGGTCGGCGGAGAAGCGGTCGCGCAGGTGGACGCCGAGGCGCGTCGAGCGGTACCAGCCGTCGTCGTCCAGGAAGAGGATCACGTCCCCGTGGGACGCCTCGACGCCGCGGTTGCGTCCGCCGGGGATGCCGAGGTTGCGCGGCAGGCTCAGCGTCCGCACCCGCGGGTCGTTGAACGGCGCCTCCCCGGCGCGGTCGCCGACCGGGTCGACGCCGTTGCCGACGAGCACGACCTCGACGTCCACGTGCTCCTGGTCGAGCGCGCTCTGCACGGCCCGGGCCAGCTCGACCGGGCGGTTGCCCATCGTCAGGACGACGACGCTGAGCTTCACTTGACCCTCCGGAGTTTCACTTGAGCCTGCGCGAGGCCAGGATGCTGACCAGGTGCAGCAGGGTCTGCACGACGGCGACCGCGGCGACGGCGACGCAGAGCACCCGCATCGCGGCCGGGGTGCCGGTGCCGAGCACCGCGTCCAGCACGGCGGCCCCGAGGATGAACAGGGACAGTTCCACCGCGCCGATGATCCGGTGGAAGCGGAGCATGGCCGCCGCCTGCCGGGCCAGCGCGATCT
The DNA here is from genome assembly GCF_042652125.1 of Actinomadura gamaensis. Classification (NCBI taxonomy): domain Bacteria; kingdom Bacillati; phylum Actinomycetota; class Actinomycetes; order Streptosporangiales; family Thermomonosporaceae; genus Actinomadura; species Actinomadura gamaensis. The sequence goes on from NZ_JBHSIT010000007.1 coordinate 326,674, forward strand.
TGGTGGAGCGGGGCCGCAGCGCCCGGTCCCCGCCGGACGGGTCGGCGGCGAGGCCGGACTTGGCCCGCGCGACCACCACGTTGTCGGTCTCGGCCTTGATCAGCGCGGCGCCGAGCGCGGCCAGCAGGCCCAGCTCGACGTAGCCGCCGTTGCGCCAGCCGCCCTGCGCGGCGAAGCCGAGGCCGACCAGCAGCGCGACCTCCGACAGGTAGTGCCCGATCCGGTCCAGGAAGACGCCGGCGACCGAGGTGCGCCGCAGGTAGCGGGCCACCTCGCCGTCGATGCAGTCGAGCAGCAGGTACACCTGGATGAGGACGGCCCCGCCGAGCGCGGGCCAGACCGCCGCCGTCCCGGTCGCCGGGAGCGACACGACGAGGCCGGACAGGACGCCGCACGCCATCATCATGTACGTGAGCTGGTTCGGGCTGAACCCGAGCCGCAGCGCCAGCCAGGAGAAGTACGGCGAGAGCGACCGCATGTAGAGGCGGCCCGCCCAGTGCTCCTCGTTGCGGCGGTCCTTCAGGCCGGGCGGCTGCCCGTACCGGCGGACGTCCCGGACCTTCGCCTGCTTCCGCGTGGGACGGTCGTCGGAAGGGACGGTCGCATGCGCCGCCTCCGGCATGGCCGGACCGGGGGGTGTGGGGGGGCGTCCCCCCTCGGTCGGAACGGTCACGTCAGCCTCCGTAGGCCCGGACAAAGTCGTCCACCGCCGCGCGGACCGCGGCGGCGTCGAGGTCGAGGTGTTCCAAGATCGTATAGCGGCCGGGGCGGGTCTCCGGCGCGAACGCGACGGCCTCCGCGAACTGCTCCGCCGACAGCCCGACGTCGCCCGGGACGCGCGGCAGCCCGTGCCGTCCGAGGCAGGCGAGGATCTCCTCCAGCCGCTCCTTGCCCGTCCCGAGATGCGTCGCGCGCAGGTGGTAGCAGAACGCGGCGCCCAGCCCCGCGAGTTCCCCGTGGTTGGCGGTGCCGGGGAACAGCCGGTCGATGGCGTGCATGATCTCGTGGTCGCCGCCGGACGCGGGCCGCGAGTCGCCCGCGAACGACATCGCCATCCCCGACAGCACGAGCCCCTCGGCGAGGACGGTCAGGAACTCGTCCGACTCGACCGACTTCGGCTGGTGCAGCAGCGCCTCGGCGGCGGTGCGCGCGACGGTCAGCGCCATCCGGTCGACGCGCTCCCCGACCGCCTCGGCGGCCAGCAGCCAGTCGTCCACGGCGGAGAAGTTCGACACCACGTCGCCGATCCCGGCCCGGACGAGCCGGTCCGGCGCGGCGCGCACGTAGTCCAGGTCGACGATCATCGCCAGCGGCATGACGACGCCGAACGAGCCCTTGCCCTTCTCGTGCTCCAGGGACGCGACGGGCGAGCAGATCCCGTCGTGGGACAGGTTCGTCGCGACCGACACCATCGGGATCCCGGACAGCGTCGCGGCGTACTTGGTCGCGTCGATGGTCTTGCCGCCGCCGATGCCGACGACCGCCTCGTACTGCCCGGCGCGCAGCCTCCCGCCGAGCGCGACCGCCGCGTCGACCGTCCCGCCGTCCACCTGGAAGACCTCGCAGGCGGCCAGGGACGTGCGGACGTGGTCGGCGATCTTGCCGCCCTGGCCGGGGCCGACCGCGATCGCGACGCGTCCCTCGGTGGCGATCCGGCCGTCGGCGAGCAGGTCGCCCAGACTCGCGACCGCGCCGCGCCGGACGTCGATGGACAGCGGCGCGTTCAGCATCCGCGTCAGCAGTGGCATGTAGCCCTTCTCTCTTCGGGCGGGGGGAACGAAGAGCCCGGGTCAGGGGCGGGTGTCCGGGAGCGCGGCCCGCGGTGCGCCGGGTGTGCCGGTCGCGCCGGTGGTGTGCCTTTGCGGCCGCCGCCGCGATGCGCGTCGCCGCCGCTCCCCGGACGCGGGTGACGCGGCGGCGGCGCCGCGGCTAGTAGCCCTTGGCGATCTCGCGGGCCTTGGCGAGGTCGTCGTGGTTGTCGACCTCGACCCACGCCACCGCGCCGATCGGCGCGACGCCGATCTTGCCGCCGCGGTTCACGAACTCCTGGTAGCCGTCCTCGTAGTAGAGGTCCGGGTCGCCCTCCCACGTCGCCTTGAGCGCGTCGGCGAGCGCCTCGGCGGCGGCGGGCTCGATCAGCGTCGCCCCGATGTACTCGCCGTCGGCGGTCGCCGGGTCCATCAGCTTGGTGATCCGCTGGAGGCTGCCCTCGCCGTCGAGGATGACCTTCATCTCCTCGTCGGCGAGAGTTTTCACGTTGTCCACGGCGAGGAGGATGTCCGGTCCGCGGTTCGCCAGTAGCGTCTTCTCCACGCTCACCGGGTGGACGGTGTCGCCGTTGACGAGGAGGACGCCCTTGGCGAAGTGCTCGCGGGCGAGCCACAGCGAGTAGGCGTTGTTCCACTCCTCGGCCTTGTCGTTGTGGACGAGGGTGATCGAGACGCCGTACCTCTCCTCCAGCGCGTCCTTGCGCTCCTCCACGGCGGACGCCCGGTAGCCGACGACGATCACCACGTCGGTCAGCCCGACCTCGGCGAGGTTCCCGAGGGCGATGTCCAGGATGGTGGTCTCGCCGTCCACCGGCACCAGGGCCTTCGGCAGCGTGTCGGTGTAGGGGCGCAGCCTCCGGCCCGCTCCCGCCGCCAGCACCATCCCGATCATGTTCCCTCTTCCTCCAGGTCGGCCATCACGCCGCGACCGCGGGCGGTCTGCGCCCGGCTCACGGCGCTCTCGCACGCGAACAACACGCCAAGGTAGGCGGCGAGCGCGGCGTACGCGAACGGAAGGAGCCCGGAGAGCCCGAAGAAGGCGACCAGGAGCATCCGCCCCTCCCAGCCGAGCCCGGCCGGGAACAGCCAATCCGCCGGCCAGTGTCCCTGGCGGGTGCGGTACACGGTGTCGTAGTGGTGGAACGCGAGCACCCCGAGCAGCAGGAAGACCAGCGGCGCGGGCACGCCCTGCGCGAACCCCAGTACGGCCAGGTAACCATACTCGATGGCGCGGATGATCGGCGGAACGAGCCAGTCGAGACGTCCGGTGTGCCCGTGCCTGGACGCCGGGCCCGTCAGCAGCAGGACCATCGCGGGCGCGAACAGCGCGGCCGACCGCTGCTCCCCCAGACCCGTCGCGAGCAGCACCGACGACGCCACGAGCGCCAGCAGCGCGCCCGGCAGCGGCGGTAGCAGCCCGCGCGACAGGATGCCGAGCCCGATGCAGATCGGCCCGTCGTCCCGGTAGGCCCTGAGCATCGCCGTTCCGGCGTCGAGCGGCTCTTGCCTTGGCGTCTCTTCGGGCTCGTTGATGGTCTCTTCGCCAACGACGATATCGACGGAATCGGCAGGTGCGGCTGGGTCGGTGGGGTCGGTGGGGTCGGTGGCGGTCATTGACGCAAGGCCCTCATCACTCGTCCGGTCAGGGTGTAGCAGCCCGCGAGACAGCTCCAGGCGAGCAGCGCGGCGAAGGTGACGCGCGCGGTCGCGAGCGCGGCGGTGAGCGAGATCAGCGCGAAGCGCTCCCCGATCGGGAGCACGATGATCTTCCTGGCCCGGGTCAGGGCCGGGACACGGCGCGAGGGCCGGGGCGGGGCGGCGTCGGCGCGCGGGTCGTCCGCGACGGTGAGGGGCACGGCCGGGGCGTCCGCGACGGCGGGCCGCGGCCGGTCGGCGAACGCGAAGTCGATCATGTGCCGGACGGTCAGGACCGTCAGCGCCGCCGCCGCGAGCACCCACGCGTTGCCGGGCCGAAGGACGCCGTCCCACCCAGCGGCGGCGGACGGGCCGGCAGACCCGGCTCCGGCGAACGCGGCGGATGCGCCTGCGGCGGACGCGGCTGCGGCGGACACAGCTCCGGCGGAGGCGGCTGCGGCGGCGGAGGCGGCTGCGGCGGCGGAGGCGGCTGCGGCGGAGGCGCCGACGGCGAGGCCGGCGTACACGGCGAACTCCTTGACACGGTCCAGGATCGCGTCGAGCCAGGCTCCGAACGGGCTGAACGCGCGGGTGTAGCGGGCGAGCTGGCCGTCCACGCAGTCCAGCACGAACGCGAAGTAGAACAGGACGGCCCCGGCGAGCATCGCGATCCGGCTGCCTTCGGCGAACGCCAGCGCGGCGCAGACCGCGACTCCCGCGGAGGCGACGGTCACCGCGTTCGGCGTGAGGCCTCGCCGCGCGGCCCGGCGTACGAGCATCGGCGACCAGGAGCTGACGGCGTAGGTGGCGAACCAGCCGTCGTCGCTCTTGATCGCTGCCCGGAGGCGGACCCGGTCCTCGTCGACCGCCTGAGCCTCCTTCACGGCCGCCTGGGCAGACTTCTCCGTCCGGACGCGGCGGCACACCAGCTCCGGCGGCACGGGCTGCGCCGCGACCGGCACCCCCGCGCGCACGAGGCCGACCAAGAGGAGCTCCAGCGCGTCGTAGCCGTCCTCCGGAAGCGCGGCAGCCCCAGGCACCACGGCAAACGCAGGCACCGCGCCAGACGCAGGCACCGCGGCAGACGCAGGCACCGCGCCAGACGCAGGCAGCGCCCCGGACGCGGGCAACTCGGTGGACGCGGGCAGCGCCCCGGACGCGGGCAACTCGGTGGACGCGGGCAACTCGGCGGACGCGGGCAGGTCGGCGGGCGCGGGGAGTGTGGTGAACGTGGGCAGCCCGCCGGGCAGTTCCAGGAGGGCGGCGAGGTTCTCGGCCAGATCGGCCGCCTGGCCGGTGCGTTGTCCGCCGATGCAGAGGGCGCCGGGGAAGTCCGCCGTGGGCGCGGACACGCGGTGGAACGCGGAGCCCGCCGCGACGACGCGTCCGGATGCGTCCACCCGGACGGGCCGCGTCGTCGCACCGGACGGCCGGACGGTCGCGGCGGTCGCGGGCCGGGGCGCCGCGTCCAACACGAGGCGCGCCAGTTGTTCGTCGTTGATCACGAGGTCGCCGGGCAGCAGCACCACGGACGTTCGGGCGCGGCGCGCGAGCCGGGCCGTCTCCCGCAGGTCGGCGGCGGTGTCCTCGCACTCGACCGGGTCGTGGCCGTCCTTGCGGAGGTGCGGGGCGAGCTCGGGACGGGTGATCACGTGGCTCTCCACACCGAGTCGGCCGAGCTGCCCGACCAGGCGGGTCAGCACGCTGACCCGGCCGTCCGCCCCACCGCCCGCGGACGCGCCGTCGTCGATGGACGCGCCGTCCCCGCCGGACACGCCGCCCCCACCGGACGCGCCGTCGTCGATGGACGCGCCGTCCACGGCGGACGCGTCGTCGCCGGCGGTGGCGGGCGCGGTGTCGGGAGGCGCGTCGGTGGTGGGGAGGGTGGCGGTCGGGAGCGGGTCCGGGCCGTCCGCCCGCGCGGTCGCGACGATCACGGCGAGGGTCATCGGCGCCTCCGGCCGTTCGGTGCTGGGTCGATTACAGAGAGTAGTGATTGGACGACCGTCCGCGTCAGAGCGGCGTGTCCGGTAGAAAAGATCCGGAACGGGTCGAGCCGCGCTCCGGCGACACGGACGCGGAACGGCGCGGACGGCGACGCGCGGCGCAGTGCGGTGCGGCGCGGCGAACGGCACGCTGGTCAGTGGCCGCGCGGCGAACTCGGCGCGCGGCGAACTCGGCGCGCGGCAGAGTGGCCGCGCGGCAGGGTGGGCGCGCGGCAGGGTGGGCGCGCGGCGGGCGCGGTGACGGAGGGAAGGCCATGGCGACGGTCGCGGTGGTGCTCGCGGGCGGCATCGGGCAGCGGATGGGCGCGGGCCGCCCCAAGCAGCTCATCGAGGTCGGCGGACGGCCGATCCTCGCGATGTCGGTGGCCGCGTTCGACGGGCATCCCCGCGTGGACGAGGTGCTGGTGGTGATGGCCGCCGGGCACCTGCGCGACGCCGCCGCGCTGGTGGCGCCGTTCCGCAAGGTCAGCGGGGTGATCGAGGGCGGCGGGACGCGCACCGCGTCGTCCGCCGCCGCGCTGCGCGCCCTCGCGGGCCGTCCGGACGACACCCGCGTGCTGTTCCACGACGCCGCGCGGCCGTTCGTGGACCGGGCCGTGATCGACCGGGTCCTCGCGGGCCTGGACGGGTACGAGGCGGTCGCGGTCGGCGTGCCGTCGTCCGACACGATCGTGGAGGTCAGCGGCGGGATGGTCGCCGCGATGCCGCCGCGCGAGTCGCTCGTGCGGTTCCAGACGCCGCAGGGGTTCCGGCTCGGCACCGTCCGCAAGGCCTACGAGCTGGCCCTCGCCGACCCGGCGCTGCGCGCGACCGACGACTGCGGGATCGTGCACCGGTACCTGCCGGACGTCCCGATCACCGTCGTCGCGGGCGACGAGCGCAACCTCAAGGTCACCCATCCGCTCGACATCGTGATCGCCGAGCACCTCGCCGCGGAGGATTCATGATCTTCGACAGCCCGCCCGCCGTCATCGGCCACCGCGGCCTCGGCGCGGGCACGCTCCCGGACGCGGGCGGCACGCCCGTCGCGGAGAACACCCTGGTCTCGCTGCTCGCCGCGGCCCGCGCGGGCGCGTCCTGGGTCGAGATCGACGTCACCCGGACCGCCGACGACGCCCTCGTCCTGCGGCACGACCCGACCACCCCGGACGGCGCGTTCATCGTCGAGCAGACCGCCGAGGCGACCGGCCTGCCGCGGCTGGAGGAGGTCTTCGCCGAGCTGCCGGCCGAGATCGCGGTGGACGTGGACGTGAAGACGATCCTGGAGGACGCGGTGGACGCGCCGTCCCGCCGCACCGGCGCGCTGCTCGCGCCGATCCTGCGCCGCGAGGCCCGCCGCCGTCCGCTGCTGGTGACCTCGTTCGACCCGTCCCTGCTGACCTACCTGAAGGACGAGCTGCCGGGCGTCCCGCTGGGCCTGCTGACGTGGCTGCGGTTCCCGCTGTGGCACGGCGTCCCGGCCGCCGCCGGGCTCGGCTTCCAGGCCGTCGCCGTGCACACCGCGTCCTGCGGGTTCGAGCACCCGGACACGCGGCTGCGCCCGCTGGACCACGTCGTGGACGCGGCGCACAAGGCGGGCCTGGCGTTCATGGCGTGGTGCCCGACCGCCGAGGCCGCGCCGTCCTACGCGTCCGCCGGGGTGGACGCCATGGTCGTCAACGACGTCCCGGGCGTCCTGGCGGCCGTCCGCTGAGGTCGCGGGGGCGCGCTCTGCGGACGGAGAAGGAGCGTCAGCTGGAGCCGCCGCCGTAGATCTGCGTCCATTCGCCGCCCTTGGGGTCCTGGCCGCCGCCCGCGGCGTGCCGTCCTCCCCCACCCGGCGCGGGCGGACCAGCCGGCCCGGACGGCGAGACCCCGGGCCCGGACGCCGAAACTCCGGGCCCGGACGGCGAAACCCCATGTCCAGACGGCGAAACGCCGGGGCCGGACGGCGGGGCGGGGGCGTCGTGGCGGCCGTAGAGCGGCGGGGCCTCGTGCCGCGCCTCCATGGGCGGCTCGGCGGGCGGGGCGCCCCACGCGGAGTGGACCGGACGCTGCGCCGCCGCAGAGCCGTTGTACGGGCGCGGCTCGTCCGCCGTGCGGGAGCGCCAGCGCGACGGCGGGAAGGACGCGAACACCAGCGCCGCGCCGATGACGACCAGCAGCCCGCTCTGCGCGACGAACTGGACGTCCACGCCGCGCTCCCCCTTGGCCCCGGGGACGTGGGCGAGGTTCACCATCGCCTTCATCGGCCGCACCGCCCACCAGCCGCCGTACGCCAGCAGCGGCAGGCCCGCGATGAGCGACGCCAGCGGCGACAGCCGCGACCCGCACAGCAGCGCGACCAGCAGCCCGCCGGCCAGGAGCAGGCCGAGGACGATCAGCCCGTCCCCGACCCCGACGTCCCTGTAGGTGACCGAGATCCCGTTCCGCTGCCGGAGGATCCGGTGGGCGCCGAAGATCAGTAGGGCGCCCAGCGCGGGGATCGAGGCGATCCCCGCCAGTACGCCGAGTCCGTGCCGGGCTCCGTTGGACAAGGGACCCACCTCCGAGGGGGCTGAGCTTGATCGGTCAACCTAGCCCTCGGACGCGACTGATCACAGTCCGGTTCAGGAAAATTATTAGCTTTTGTTCGGTTTGGGCTGTCCCAGTCCGGGCGGGCTGGTCAGGAAGCCCACGCCCCACGAGACGTGCATGGTCGCGAACACCAGCGGCAGCCGCACCCACGCCGCGACCGGCAGCCCGCGCCCCTCGACGGCCGCCCCGGCGATCATCGCCAGCGCGTACCCGCCGGGCAGGATCCAGCCCGGCCAGAACCCGAACAGCCCCACGACCGCGCCCGCCGCCATCGCCACCACCGCGAGCGGCGGCGCGAGGTAGCGCAGGTTCAGCGTGCCCTGGTGCTCGCGTCCGACGACCCGGCGCCAGCGCCCGGTGTGGAAGTACTGCTTGGCGAGCGCCCGCAGGTTCGGCCGCGGCCGGTAGGTGACCTTCATCCGCGGCGTGAAGAAGATCCGTCCGCCGGTCTGCCGGATCCGGTGGTTCATCTCCCAGTCCTGCGCCCGGACGAACGTCTCGTCGTAGTACCCCACCCGCTCCAGCGCGCTGCGCCGGAACGTCCCGAGGTACACCGTCTCGACCTCGCCCGGCTCCCCGCCGGTGTGGAACCGCGCGTTCCCCACCCCCAGCTTGGAGGTCATCGCCCGCGCCACGGCCTGCTCGAACGGCGTGACGCCCTCCGCGGCCATGATCCCGCCGACGTTGTCCGCGCCGGTCTGCTCCATCGTCTCGACCGCGGCCCGCACGTAGTCCGGCGGCAGCAGCGAGTGCCCGTCCACCCGGACGATGATCGAGTACTGCGACGCGCGGATCGCGATGTTCAGGCCCTGCGGCGTCCGCCCGGTCGGGTTCGCCACCACCCGGATCCGCTGGTCGGAGGCCGCGAGCCGGTGCGCGATCTCCTCGGTCCGGTCGCGGGACGGCCCGATCGCGAGCACCAGCTCCAGCTCGCCGGGGTAGTCCTGCGTCAGGATGTGCCGGACCGCGTCGTCGAGGTGGCGTTCCTCGTTCAGCACCGGCATGACCACCGACACCGCAGGCCAGGTCCGTTCGGCCGGCTGGGCGGAACGGACGTCCTGCAGGTCGCTCTGGGTGTGCGAAGGCGGGTTCATCGGGTCCTGGGGTCAAGGCGGGTCAAGTCGGCGCCACGTTACTGCAAGGACACGAGGTCCAGGTAGCGAACGAATCGGTGTCGTCCACTTTAGAGTGGTGCGGACTCGCGTCGGCAAGCGGTGTTCAGGAGGCGGCGGCCAGCATGACGGACGGGCACGACTCGAACCGCGGCGGCTCGCGGCGGGGGGACGACCCGCTGGAGCGGTACTTCCGGCCCCGGCCGGGCGGGGTGCCGGCCGGCGCGCCCGCCGCCGAGGACGGCGAGATCGACGGGGTGACGGTGGACGGCGTGCCCGCGCCTCGGGTGACCGTCGACGCCCCGCGCGGGCCGCGCCGTCCGGACCGGGGCACCCCGCCGGGGCTCGGGCCGCGCGCGGTGATGAGCGCCCGCCGGCAGCGGCGGTTCCTCGCGGTGACCGGGGCGATGTCGGCGTTCGTGCTGCTCACCTCGGGCGGCGCGTGGGCGTTCCAGAACTACGTGACCGGGACGATCGACAAGGTGTCGGTCGGCGGGCTCGGCGGCGGGAAGGACGCGCCGAAGGGCGCGATGACCATCCTCGTCGCGGGGGTCGACCGGCGCGAGGGGCTGACCCGCGAGCAGCAGCGCAAGGCGAAGCTCGGGCACGAGCCGGGCGAGCGGTCCGACACGATGCTGCTCGTCCACGTGAACCGGGACCACGACAAGGTCACCGTGGTCAGCCTGCCGCGCGACTCCTACGTCATGATCCCTTCGCACAAGTCGAACGGCTCGGAGGGGCCGAAGGGCGCGGACGTCCCCGGCCGCTACGGCAAGCTGACCTGGGCCTACCAGTTCGGCGGCCCCGACCTCACCGTCGCGACGATCAAGCAGGCCACGAACGTCCCGATCGACCACTACGTCGAGGTCAACTTCTACGGCTTCGTGAACATGGTCGACTCGCTCGGCGGCGTGGACGTCTGCACCGAGCAGGCCGTGAACGACCCGAAGTCCGGGCTCCAGCTCCCGCCCGGGAAGTCGCACGTGGACGGCCTCCAGGCGCTCGCCTACTCCCGCGCCCGCTACACCCTCGGCGACGGCACCGACCTCGGACGCATCGACCGCCAGCAGGCGTTCATCGCGTCCCTGATGAAGCAGGCCCTCAGCAGCAGGACGCTGAGCGACCCGGTGAAGTCGACGAAGTTCCTGAACGCGGCCCTGCACTCGCTGCGCGTCGACCGGAAGCTCGCCAAGGACCTCCCGAAGCTCGCCGACCAGATGAAGGGCGTGTCCACCGACCGCGTGACCTTCGCGAAGGTCCCGCTGTCCAATCCGGGCTTCAACACCGTCCTGTGGAACTCGCCGCAGCCGCAGTCGACCGTCCAGTGGGACGAGTCGGCCGCGGGCGACCTGTTCTCCCGGATCCGGCACGACAAGCCGATGACGGACGAGCCGTCCCCGGCGCCGTCCGCGTCCCAGCCGTCCGCGACGCCCTCGGCCAAGCCGGACGGCCCGACCGTCGCGCCGAAGGACATCCAGGTCCGCGTCCTGAACGCCGTCGGCACCCCGCGCCTGGCCGCCCGCGCCGGCGGCGACCTGCGCGACGCCGGTTTCCAGGCCACGGTCGTCCCCGGCATCGCCGAGCGCGGCCGCAGCACGACCCTCATCCAGTACGGCCCGGGCCGCGCCGACTCCGCCAAGACCCTCGCCGCCGCCATCCCCGGCGCGAAGCTGAAGCAGGTCGACAGCCTCGGCTCCCACCTCCAGGTCCTGGTCGGCGAGGACTGGACGGGCGCGAAGAAGGTCAAGATCGCCCCGACCTCGTCCCCCTCCACGACCCCCACCGCCGACAAGCAGGTCGAAGCGAAGACCGCCAGCGACAAACTCTGCAAGTGACCGCCCCCGGACACCGGGGACCCGAGCCAGGGACGGGCCGGAGGTTCATCATGACGGCATGACCGCCGATGCGGGCGGTCCCGCCGTCCGGCCGTCCCCCGCCGTCCCGGAGCGACGGCGCCGCCGCCTCCGCCGCCGCGGGTTCGTGTGGATCGGAGCCGCCGGGGCCCTCGTCGTGCTCGCCGGAACCGGCCTGACCTGGTGGACGTCGGACCACGCCCGGCTGCCCGCCCCCTCCGGCCCCGCTCCGGTCGGGCGCGCCCGGCTGACCTTCACCGAGAACGTCCCGGACGGTCTGGGCGACTCCCCCACCTCCCCGCGGCAGGTCGCGGTGACGCTCCTGTACCCCGCCGTCAGGTCCGGCCCGGCGTCCCCCTACGCGCCCGGACGGCTCGCGGGGCCGGTGGCGGCGGACATGCACGTGCCCGCCTTCCTGCTCAACCAGATGGTCCGGCCGCACCTGCGGGACGGCGCGTCCGCCGCGTCCCGGACGCCGCTGCTGGTCTTCCTTCCGGGCTGGAGCACGCCCGCGCAGTACTACACGTCCACGCTGGAGGACATCGCGAGCCACGGGTACGCGGTCGCGGCCGTCTGGCCCACCGACTGCTCCGACTTCACCGTCCTCGGCCACCGGGTCGTGCGCCAGACCCGCGCCGGGCGCGATCCCACGCTGTCCACGCCCGACCCGGGCGCGGCCGTCCCGGTCCGCCGCCGGGTGGCCGACTACTGGCTGCGGGACGCCTCGACCGTGATCGACCGGCTCCTGGCCGCGGGCTCGCCCTGGCGCGCGCACCTCGACCCCGGCCGCGTCGGCGCGTTCGGGAACTCCTTCGGCGGCGCGGTGGCGGCGGAGCTCACCGCGCGGGACCGCCGCGTGAGGGCCGCCGCGGACCTCGGGGGCGGCCCGGTCGAGGGCATCGAGTCCGCGGCGTCCGTCCGCGGCCCGATCATGCTGCTCCGCGCGGACGACCGGGCCCGGGGTTTCGGCTCCGACCAGGCGGAACGCGACCGGACGGCCTACGCCTACTCCTACAGCTCCGCCAAACCGCTCTACGACTTCGTGCTGCGCGGGTTCCTGCCGGAGACGTTCGTCAGCGACAAAGCCGTGCTGGCGCGCCGGTTCGCGCGAGCCCGCGGCCCGTCGGCCCACGACACCGTCACCGTCCCCGACCGGCTGCTGGTCTCCTTCTTCGACCACCACCTTCGAGGGACGCCGGGCCCGTTCCCCCCTCCCGGAACCCCCGGCTGACCGAGCACCTGCCCGAGACCGGAAACGCGCCGTCCCCGGCGAAACTGGTGGATTCACGGATTTGGGGCGGCGGACGGGCGATCGACACTGTGCTTCCCTGTCCCCTGGTTCTCGGAGGCCACCTGTGCGCACTCCCGTCCGTAGCCCCTGGCGGCGGGCCATCGCCGCCGCCGCCGGGACGGTGCTCGCCCTCGCGCTAGCCGCCGTCCCGTCGTCCGCCCGCGCCGACACCGGCGACCCGACGATCAGCGTTCCGCCCTCGGGGAGCCACGGGTTCCCGTTCCTCGCGGCGGCCGAGGACCTCGGGTCGTTCGGCTACACCGAGAGCGAGTACTTCCTCGCGGGCACCGCCACGTCCTACGCCCCGTCCGGGATCTGGACCTCGGACGGGCGGTGGGGCGTCCGGCCGTCCGGACAGGCGGCCTACAAGACGCGGCTGCTGGTGCGGCGGCCGTCCGACCCGTCCAAGTTCAACGGCACCGTCGTGGTCGAGTGGCTCAACGTGAGCGGGCAGATCGACATCTCGCCGGACTACTGGTTCGAGCGGGACGAGCTGCTGCGCAAGGGCTACGCGTGGGTCGGCGTCTCGGCGCAGGCGGTCGGCGTCAACGGCGGGCTCGGGGACGTCAAGGGCCTCAAGGGCTGGGACCCGGCCCGCTACGGCAGCCTGGTGCATCCCGGCGACGCCTACTCCTACGACATCTTCTCCCAGGCCGGACGGGCCCTGCGGCATCCCGCCGGCCCGGACCCGCTCGGCGGCCTCAAGATCCGGACGCTGCTGGCGGACGGCGAGTCCCAGTCGGCGCTGTTCATGACGACCTACGCCGACGCCGTCCATCCCGTGGCGGGCGTCTACGACGGCTTCATGATCCACAGCAACTCGGCGGTCGCCGCGCCGATCAGCGGCGACCTCGCCGACACCGCGCTCGTGCCGAACCCGTCCCGGATCCGGACGGATTTGTCGGTCCCGGCCTTCGTCGTCCTCACCGAGACCGACGTCCCGCTCGCCTCGGCCGCCCGCCAGCCGGACACCGACCGGGTCGTCCACTGGGAGCTGGCGGGGACCTCGCACGGTGACCAGTGGGCCTACGACCTGGGCGACCCGACGGTGAAGAAGTCGGTCGGCGACGCCGCGCCCCAGCCCGACTGCGCGGCGGGCTCGGCCCCGTACAACGACGGCCCCGGCCACTACTCGATGAACGCGGCGCTGCGGCACCTGACCTCCTGGGCGCAGGGCGGGACGCGTCCGCCGAGCGGCGCCCCGCTGAGCACGGTCCTGCGCGACCCGCTCACGGGCCTGGCGTCCGGCGGCGTCCGGCTGCCCGACATCACCGTCCCGACGCGCACGCTGACCGGCCTCCGCGACATCCGGAACAGCGGCCCGTTCTGCGGCCTCTACGGCGCCCGCGACCCGTGGAACCACGACGCCGACGCCTGGGACCGGCACGACCTGGGCGACCCGTCCGACCCGTCCCTGCCGATCGTCCCCGAACCCGTCCTCAGCCGCCTGTACCCGACGCACGCCGACTACGTCTCCAAGGTGAAGGCGGCGGCCCAGCGGTCGGTGGACGACGGCTACCTCCTCCCCGAGGACGCCACCACCATCGTCACCACGGCCCAGAACGCCCCCGTCCCCAACTGACGCACCACTCCCCGTGCGCAGACGACCCACCCTCAAAACGACCGCGCCCCGGCTCCCGCAAGGAGTCGGGGCGCGTTCGCGCACTTCACAGGCCTACTTGAGGAGCTGGCGGGCCATGACCATGCGCTGGATCTGGTTGGTGCCCTCGTAGATCTGGGTGATCTTGGCATCGCGCATCATGCGTTCGACGGGGAACTCGCGGGTGTAGCCGTAGCCGCCGAGGAGCTGGACGGCGTCGACGGTGATGTCCATCGCGACGTCGGAGGCGAGGCACTTGCAGGCGGACGAGACGAAGGTCAGGTCCGGGACGGTCTCGCCGTGCATGGCGCGCTCGGACTTGATCGCGGCGTGGTAGGTGAGTTGGCGGGCGCCCTCCAGGCGCATCGCCATGTCGGCCAGCATGAACTGGACGCCCTGGAAGTCGCCGATGGGCTTGCCGAACTGCTTGCGCTCCTTGACGTAGCCGACGGCGTAGTCGAGCGCGCCCTGGGCGATGCCGAGGGCCTGGGCGGCGATGGTGATGCGGGTGTGGTCGAGGGTGGCGAGGGCGGTCTTGAAGCCGGTGCCCTCGGCGCCGATCATGCGGTCGGCGGGGATCCGCACGTTCTCCAGGATGACCTGGCGGGTCGGGGAGCCCTTGATGCCGAGCTTCTTCTCCTTCGGGGCGAAGGAGACGCCCTCGTCCGACTTCTCCACGACGAACGCGGAGATGCCGCGCGCGCCCTTGTCCGGGTCGGTCACGGCCATGACCGTGTAGTACTCCGACACTCCGGCGTTGGTGATCCACATCTTCGCGCCGTTGAGCACGTAGTGGTCGCCGTCCCTTACCGCGCGGGTCTTCATGCCCGCGGCGTCCGACCCCGCGTCCGCCTCCGACAGGGCGTAGGAGAACATGGCCTCGCCCTTGGCCACCGGAGTCAGATACTTTTTCTTCAGCTCTTCGGAGCCGGACAGCAGCACCGGCACCGTGCCGAGCTTGTTCACCGCCGGGATCAGCGAGGAGGAGGCACACGCGCGCGCGACCTCCTCGATGACGATCACGGTGGCGAGGGCGTCGGCCCCCGCACCCCCGTAGCTCTCCGGGACGTGCACCGCGTGCAGCTCGTTCTGCACCAGCGCGTCCAGGGCCTCCTGGGGGAAGCGGGACTCCTCGTCGACCGCCGCGGCGAACGGGGCGATCTTGGCATCGGCGAGCTCGCGGACCGTCTGGCGGAGCATCTCGTGCTCCTCCGTCGGTGCGTACGCGGGAAAGTCGGGACTCATAGCGCGAATGCTACCCGCCGGTACACTCCCCGTCCGGTGCAGGGACCCCGCGCTCGGCGGGCAGACCTCGCAGGGAGGCGGCAACACCTCGGGGGACGGACTAGACAGGAGGAAGGGCTTTGACGCACCGCCTGACCGTGATCGGGACGGGCTACCTGGGCGCGACGCACGCGGCCTGCATGGCCGACCTCGGATTCGAGGTCCTCGGCCTCGACGTGGACCAGGACAAGATCGCCCGGCTCGCCGCCGGTGACCTGCCGGTCTACGAACCGGGGCTGGAACCGGTCCTGCAGCGCAACCTGGCGTCCGGACGGCTGCGCTTCACGACCTCGTTCGAGGAGGCGGCCGAGTTCGGCGACGTCCACTTCGTCTGCGTCGGCACGCCGCAGAAGCAGGGCGAGTACGCGGCCGACCTGTCCTTCGTGGACGCCGCGATCGACTCGCTCGCGCCGCACCTGAAACGGCCCTGCCTCGTGGTCGGCAAGTCGACCGTCCCGGTCGGGACGGCCGCGCGCCTCGCCCGCAAGCTCGCCGAGCGCGCTCCGGCGGGAGCCGACGCCGTCCTGGCCTGGAACCCCGAGTTCCTGCGCGAGGGCTTCGCCGTCAAGGACACCCTGCACCCGGACCGGATCGTCGTCGGGCTGCCGGCCGACGCCGAGGCGGCGACCCTCGCCGAGAAGACGCTCCGCGAGGTCTACGCCACGATGACCGGCGAGGGCACCCCGTTCATCGTGGCCGACTACCCCACCTCCGAGCTGGTCAAGGTCGCCGCGAACGCGTTCCTCGCGACCAAGATCTCGTTCATCAACGCGATGGCCGAGGTCTGCGAGGCGGCGCACGCTGACGTGACCAAGCTCTCCGAGGCGCTGTCCCACGACGACCGCATCGGCGGCAAGTTCCTCGGCCCCGGCCTCGGCTTCGGCGGCGGCTGCCTGCCCAAGGACATCCGCGCCTTCATGGCCCGCGCGGGCGAGCTCGGCGCCGACCAGGCGCTCACCTTCCTGCGCGAGGTCGACGAGATCAACATCCGCCGCCGGATCCGCATGGTGGACCTCGCCCGCGAGCTGCTCGGCGGCTCCTTCATCGGCCGGACGGTCGGCGTCCTCGGCGCGGCCTTCAAGCCGAACTCCGACGACGTCCGCGACTCGCCCGCCCTCGACGTCGCGGCGTCCATCCGCGGCCAGGGCGCGCGCGTCACCGTCTACGACCCGCAGGCCATGCCGAACGCCCGCCGCGCCCAGCCCGCGCTCGACTTCGGCCCGTCCGCGCTGGACGCCGCCCGCGGCGCCCACGTCGTCCTGCTCCTCACCGAGTGGTCGGAGTTCCGCGAGATGGACCCGCACGCCCTCGCCGAGGTCGTCGCCGAGAAGAACATCGTCGACGGCCGCAACGCCCTCGACCCCGACCACTGGCGCGCGGCCGGCTGGAACTACCGAGCCCTCGGCCGCCCCTGAAAGGGATTTCAACTCGCGATTTTCAACACCGGCTTTTTGGCGGAGCGCTGCCCTCATGCGGCTGCCCGACATGGGAAGCTGTGCGTGCGTGCACATGCACGAGACGAGGTGCAGACGCTCCGCCCGACGGATTGGGTGAAAGGGACCTTCATGAGCGCCGCGCATGATTACGGTTACGACCGTGGCCCGAACACCATCGCTGACCTGGACGCTTTGCCCGATGAGGGCAAAGGGTACGAACTCGTCCATGGCTGGCTGATTCCGTTGAGCCCCAGCGTCGTCCACGACGAGGCCGTGGAGGATCTGCGAGCGCTGCTCGCACCGGCGGTGCCGGGCGGGTTCGTGTTGCGCGGCCCCTACGACGTGCAGATGCCGGACGGGTCGATCTACAAGCCCGATCTCGCGGTGATCGACGTCGAGGCGATCGGGGAGGCGCGGCGCGAGGACCGCAGGGCGATCATCGGTCTGGACGTGCTGCTCGCGGTCGAGGTCCAGCGTCCCGAAAGCGGCAGCCGGAACACCGTCCACTTCACCAAGGTGCGCGACTACGCGCTGGCGGGCGTCCAGCACTACTGGATCGTCGACCTGGCGGATGTTCCCGCGCTGACGGCCTACCGGCTCGAAGGACGCGAGTACAAGCAGGTCCTGCATGTGACCGGCGACGAGGCCGCCACGCTGGACGACCCTCTCAGCGTTTCTTTCACTCCGGCGCAGGTCACGGGCTGACCTCGTGCCGGCAGGACGGCGCCGGCGCCGGCGCCCTGGATCGGGGTGAAGGTCGCCGGCATGACTCCGACCGGCTGTGGGTGGGAAGCGGGGAGGGGGTCGGGGGGTTGTGGGGGGTATGAGTGCGGAATTCGCTGACCGGCAGGTGATCAGGAAGTTGCTGAACGAGTCGCGGACGTGGGCGTTCGTGGGGCTCGGGGACAATCCGGAGCGGGAGGTCTACAGCCAGGCCCGGTTGTTGCAGCAGCGGGGGAAGCGGATCGTGCCGGTGCATCCGGCGGGGGCCGAGGTGCTGGGCGAGCGGGGGTACGCGTCGCTGGCCGAGGTTCCGGACGAGATCGACGTGGTGGGGGTCTACCGGCGCGCCGAGCATGCCGGGCAGGCCGTGGACGAGGCGATCGCGGCCGGGGCGAAGGCGGTGTGGCTGCCGCTCGGCGTGATCGACGAGGACGCCGCGAGGCGGGCCCGGGACGCTGGTCTGGACGTCGTGATGGACCGTTGCCCCGGTGTGGAGTGGGCCCTGCGCCGCTGACGCCCGACATGCGCCGATCGCCCCGATAATGGGCGCATACTGATCATGGGCGGAGACGGAAGGCGGGCGGCGGATGGCGGAGGACGGGCTGCGGGGCAGGCTCTACGGCATGCTCCTTCCGGCGGACGAGCTGCACGAGTCGCCCGACGCCGTCCCCGAGGTGCTGCCCGGCCTCCACATGGTGATCGCCGTGAACGGCGACGAAGGGCTGGACGAGGCGTCTTTGAACGCGCTCGGCGGCGCCGACGAGCAACTGGAATTGGCTTTCCGGAATCTGCGGGAGATGCCGGTCGGAAAGCATGAGGTGGTGCACGCCGACAAGGGCGGCACTTACCACGTGATGACCGGGCAGAACGCGTTCACCGCGAGCCGGGTCCTGGTTCTGGAGGACGTCGCGCGGCAGTTGACCGGGAAGCCGATTCCGGCGGCGGGCGCGCTTTTCTCCATTCCGGACAAGTTCCATGTGCTGCTGCATCCGATCGACGGTGGAACGGTTCTGACCGCTCTCGCCGCCATGGCCGAGGACACCGCTGCCCTGTTCAGCGCGTCCGAGAGCCGGTTGAGCCCGCACGTCTACTGGTGGCGCGGGGGCGAATACGAGCAGCTCACCAGAATCAATGGGCAGTCGCTCACGTTCGCCTTTCCGGAGGAGTTCCGCGCGATGCTCGGTGACATTCCCGAGCCCGTGGACGACCCGGTCGGCTTCCGCCGGCACCATTACCACTTCGTCCATTCGGTGCTGCGGGAAGTGTCGGAGCAGTACGGCCCGACGCTGTTGGCCAATACGCCCGCCGGGGACATCACCGAGATGCTGGAGAAGACCTGGCGGGACGTCGGGGACGATCTGCCCGCCGGCGAGCGCCTCGCGTCGGCCGGCCTGCGCGGCAACCTGATCGAGCTGGGCGACCACCGGCTCCTGCTGGTCACGCTGCCGGAGCCGACCGCGGCGGCGGAGGCGTACTACGCGGCGATGGTCCAGCCGTCCGGGACGTCCTTCACGCGGTTCTTCACGCTGGAGTACGCCATCGACCCGATCACGCACGAGCCCGGCGCGATCCTCGGCGAGTGGACGCCGGAGGGCCACCACCTGCATCTGACCGACATGTCCACCGAGGTCGGGGGGTTCCTCCAGGGCGTCGCGATGCTGCTGGCGGACGGCAGCGGCCGCGGCAAGTCTCGTGCTTCGGACAAGCCGTCCAAGCGACGGGGCTTCTTCCGCCGCCGCTAGCGCCCGCGCGACCCGCTCCCGCACCACCAGCACCCGCACCGCCGCTAACGCCCGCGCGACCCGCTCCCGCGCCGCCAGCGTCCGCGCCGTTGGTGCCCGTCAGTGGGAACGTCCGCCCAGCACGTTCTCGCGGCCCCAGGCGCCCAGCGGGGCCAGCGCCTCGTTCAGGGAGACGCCCGCCTCGGTCAGGGAGTACTCGACGCGCGGCGGGATCTCGGGGAGCTCCTCCCGGTGCACGATGCCGTCGTCCACGAGCTCGCGCAGCTGGGCGGCCAGGACCTTCTCGGTCACGCCCGGCAGCGCGCGGCGCAGCTCGCCGAAGCGGTGCGTCCGCTCGGCCAGCGCCCAGAGGATGAGCACCTTCCACTTGCCGCCGACGACGTCCATCGCCGCGTCCAGCCCGCACTGGTAAGCGCCCGGCCGCCGCATCGTCCGCATCCCGCCGCCCTCCCCCAAGGTGATCACTCACCTCAGGGTAACCACGCACCTGGAAGTGCGTACTGTTCGTGCCGCGAACGACCGGCCAGGGTGGACGGCATGAGCACCGACAAGAAGATCACTCTGCTGGGCCTCGGCGCGATGGGCACGGCGCTCGCGCGCACCTGGCTCGCCGCCGGATACGAGCTCACCGTCTGGAACCGCACCGCGAGCCGCGCCGAGCCGCTCGCCGCCGAGGGCGCGGCCGTCGCCGCGTCCGCCGCCGAGGCCGTGGCCGCGAGCCCGGTCGTCGTCGCCTGCCTGCTGGACGACGCGTCCGTCGGGGAGGCCCTCGCGGACGCCGGCCTCGCCGGGAAGGACCTGGTCAACATCACGACCGGGACGCCCGCGCAGGCCCGCGCCCGCTCCGACTGGGCGACCGCGCGCGGCGCCCGCTACCTGGACGGCGGGATCATGGCCGTCCCGCCGATGATCGGCGTCCCGGAGGCCGGGGCGTACGTGTTCTACAGCGGGTCGGAGGCGCTGTTCGAGGAGCGCCGCGACGCGCTGGCCGTCCCGGCGGCGGCCCGCTACGTGGGCGGGGACGCCGGTTCGGCCGCGCTGCACGACGTGGCGCTGCTGAGCGCGATGATGGGCATGTTCGGCGGGATCTCGCACGCGTTCGCGCTCATGCGCGGCACCGGCGTCCCGCCGAAGGAGACCGCCGCGCTGCTGGTCGAGTGGCTGACCGCGATGGCCGGGTACGCGAATGGGATGGCCGCCCAGCTGGAGAGCGGCGACTACACGCTCGGCGTCACCTCCAACCTGGCGATGATGGTCGAGGGCAACGCGACGCTCCTCAGGACGGCCGAGGAGCAGGGCGTCAGCGCCGAGCTCCTCACGCCGTACATGGGCCTCATGGAGCGCCTCCTGGCGGACGGCCGGGGCGCCGAGAGCGCCGCCGGCGTCGTCGACCTGCTCCGGAAGGGCTAGAGCGCCCGAGCCGAGCTAGAGGGACTCGCGGAGGCGGGCGCCCTTCGCCCGGGCCTGGGCCTTCAGGTCGGCCTGGAACGACTCCATCTTCGCCCGCAGCCCCTCGTCGTTCGCGGCGAGGATGCGGGCGGCGAGGAGCCCGGCGTTGCGGGCCGCGCCGACGGCGACGGTCGCGACCGGGACGCCGGCGGGCATCTGCACGATCGACAGCAGCGAGTCCATGCCGTCCAGGTACCTGAGCGGCACCGGGACGCCGATCACCGGCAGCGGCGTCACGGCCGCGAGCATGCCGGGCAGGTGCGCCGCCCCGCCCGCCCCCGCGATGATCACCTTGAGCCCGCGGGACGCCGCGTCCGAGCCGTAGGCGATCATCTCGTGCGGCATCCGGTGCGCGGACACGACGTCCGCCTCGAACGGGATGCCGAACTCGGCAAGCGCCTCGGCGGCGAGCTTCATGACGGGCCAGTCGGAGTCGCTGCCCATCACGACGCCGACGACGGGAGCGGGGGCCGGGACGGCGCCGGAGGCCGGGACGGCGGCGGCCGGGACGGCGTCGGGTGCCGGGACGGCGGCGGCGGGGTCGGTCACTTCGCGTGCTCCTTCATGGCCGGGCCCCAGCGCAGGAAGTCGGCGGCGTGCCGGGCGCGTTCCCGCAGGTCGCCGAGGTCGTCGCCGAGGACCGTGACGTGGCCGATCTTGCGGCCCGGACGGACGTGCTTGCCGTAGAAGTGGATCTTGACGCCGGGGTCGTGCGCCATCACGTGGAAGTAGCGGGAGTACAGGTCCGGGTCGTCGCCGCCGAGGACGTTCGCCATGACCGTCCAGCGGGCGGCGGGCTCGGTCGAGCCGAGCGGCAGGTCCAGGACGGCGCGCAGGTGCTGCTCGAACTGCGAGGTGCGGGCGCCCTCGATCGTCCAGTGGCCGGAGTTGTGCGGGCGCATGGCCAGCTCGTTGACCAGCAGGCCGTCCGCGGTCTCGAACAGCTCGACCGCGAGCAGGCCGGTCACGCCGAGCTTCTCGGCGATGTCGAGCGCGAGCCGCTGCGCCTCCTCGGCGCGGTCGGCGGGCAGGCCGGGGGCGGGCGCGATCACCTCGACGCAGATCCCGTCCTCCTGGACGGTCTCGACGATCGGGTACGCGGCGCCCTGCCCGTAGGGCGAGCGGGCGACCAGCGCGGCGATCTCGCGGCGGAAGGCCACCATCTCCTCGGCCATCAGGGGGGTGCCGCTGGCCAGCAGCTCCGCGACGGCCGGATCGTCCAGGTCCTTGACCACCCAGACGCCCTTGCCGTCGTAGCCGCCGCGCGTCGCCTTCAGGACGAGCGGCAGGCCGTGCTCTTCGGCGAACCGCTTGAGGGCCGTCTCGTCCGGGATGGCGGCGAACGCGGGGCAGGGCGCGCCGAGGGCGCTCAGCCGCTCCCGCATGACCAGCTTGTCCTGCGCGTGCCGGAGGGCCTCCGCGCTCGGACGGCACGGCACCCCGGACGCCTCGACGGCGGCGATGTGCGGGCCGGGGACGTGCTCGTGGTCGAAGGTGAGCACGTCGCAGCCCTCGGCGAGGGCGAGCAGGTCGGCCTCGGCGCGGTCGTCGCCCACGACCGTCCCCGGCGTCACCCGGGCCGCGGAGTCGTCCGCCGACCCCGCCAGCACCCGCAGCGACACGCCGAGCGCGATCGCGGCCTGCTGGGTCATCCGGGCGAGCTGCCCGCCTCCGGCCATCGCGACCACCGGGGTCCGGCCCGCGCTGCCGCCCTGAGCTGCGTCTCTCACGCAGAGAAGGGTATCGGTCGTGCGCGTCCGGGACACTCCGGCCATGACCGGAAGCGCCGAAAGCGAACCTTTACGGCAAACCGTGCGTCCGAACAGGTAGGAACGGCGGTTTCGGGGAACGCAAGGGAATTGTGCGAGTACGGTGAAACGTTCATGTTCTGACGTCGCAGAGGCCGCTTGCGTCTATCCTCGTTGTGCCTCGACGGTTCGCGCACCGGCCGGAGCCCCAGTGCCCGAGCCCTGTCGCCGCCGACCGCAACGCCAGTAGCCGAGGTCCGGAAGGACGGTTCCCCTTCGTGAGCTTTGTCGCCAGTCTCTACCGACGGTTCGCGCACATCGTGCACGAGCTCGCGAAGTTCGGCAGCATCGGCGCCCTCGCCTTCGTGATCACGACCGGGGTCGGCAACCTGCTGCACGTCGGGTTCGGCATCGGCGAGCTGACCTCGACCGGCGTCGGCACCGTGGTCGCCGCCACCTTCTCCTACCTCGCCAACCGCTACTGGACGTTCCGGCACCGCGAGCAGAGCGGCATGGGCCGCGAGTACGTCACCTTCTTCGTCCTCAACGGCGTCGGGCTGCTGATCACCTGGCTCATCCAGGGCTTCACCAAGTTCGCCCTCGACCAGCGCGGCTGGATCGCCTACAACGCCTCGCTCGTCCTCGGCACGGCGGTCGCCACCCTGTTCCGCTACTGGGCCTACAAGAAGTGGGTCTTCCTGCCCGAGGACGCCCCGCCCGTCACGCCCACGACGGGCCTGCCCGACCCGTCCGGCGCGCAGGACCGCGCCCCCGCCGCCGCCCCCGCCCGCGACTACCCGCAGCCCGCCGAGCCGCCCCGGCCGCAGCCCGAGGGCATGGCCGAGTTCAGCCGCACCCCCTGAGCCGCGAGGCCCCCACCGGCCCGCAAGACCCACCCGAGCTGACGCCGCACACGGCCGGGGGTTTCCCCGCCAGGCCGAGACCGCACACCGGCCGGGGTTTCCCCACCAGGCCGAGACCTCAGAGCGGCCGGAATCTCGCACCGGCCGGGGTCTCACACCGGGCCGATGACGACGCGTTCCTCGGCCAGCCGGGCTTCGGACGCCTGGCGCAGGAAGACCCCGAAGGTGGCGGGGCGGGCCTGGATCAGTTCGAGCCGGCCGCCGTCCACGGCGGCCAGCGAGCGGGCGAGGTAGAGGCCGAGCCCGGTGCCGTGGCCGCCGCTGACGCTGCGCTCGAAGATGCGGTGCTCCAGCTCGGGCGGGATGCCCCGGCCCTGGTCGCCGATCTCCACCACGACCGAGCTGGCCCCCTGCTTGGTGTTGATCGTGACGACGCCGTCGCCGTGCACCAGCGAGTTGTCCAGCAGCGTCGCGACGATCTGGGAGAGCCCCTCGGGCGTGGTCAGCCCGACCAGGCCCTGCTCGCCGATGATCCGGATGTCCCGGCCGTCCCGCCGGAAGATCGGCCGCCACTCCTCGACCTGCTGCTGGATGATCCGGTCGATCGGCGCGGCGACGGCGGCGCCGGTCCGGTCGTGGCGGGCGCGGGCGAGCAGCTGCTCGACGACCGCGACCAGCCGCTCGGTCTGCGCGATGGCCGCCGCGCCCTCCTCCCGGACGACGTCGGGGTAGTCCGCGGCCTCGATCATCTCCTCCAGCCGCATGGTGAGCGCGGTCAGCGGGGTGCGGAGCTGGTGGCTGGCGTCCGAGGCGAACTCGCGGCTGGCGGCGAGCAGGTCGGCGATCCGGACGGCGCTGTCGTCCAGCACCTCGGCGACCCGGTCGACCTCGGCGATGCCGTAGCGGCGGCGGCGCGGCCGGGCGTTGCCGCTGCCGAGCCGGTCGGCCGTCTCGGCGAGGTCGATCAGCGGGAGGGTGAGCTTGCGGGCCTGGAACATCGCCAGGCCGACGGTCACCGCGACGCCCAGCGCGGCCAGGCTGCCGATCAGCAGCATCTGCCGCAGCGCCTCGTCCCGCACCTGCTGGGCGGGCTGGGACACCTGGACGTGCACGCCGGACACCGCCGCGGTGGCGGTGAGCTGGTCGCCGGGGCGGCGCGGCGGCGTCCCGGCGGTGACGGTCCGGTTGTCCGGCAGCGTGATCGCGATGTACCGGCCGGGGTACTCCTGGGCGATCTTGTCGCGGGTGATGGGCTGGCGGGACTCCAGGCTGAAGCCGACGCCCCCGACGATGGAGGACGCCTCGCGTTCCAGCGACTGCCTCGCCTCCTCGTAGATGAGCTTGTGGGTGGCGTAGGCGAGGGGTATGCCGAGCAGCAGAATCGCGACGATCGCCACGGCGAGCGTCGACAGGAGCAGTCGGCGCCTCATCGGGCCTCCTCGGGGAGGGGCGGTGCGCCGGAGCCGCTCGGGACGGCCCGGCTCCCGTGTGGGTGGGACATGACCGCGCCGCCGGAGGTGACGACCCCCGTACCCCCGGACGGCGCGGACGGCTGGTGACGCAGCGGCCGGCGACGCGGCAGCCGGCGACGCGACGGCCGGTGACACGGAGGCCTGTGACACGGAGGCCTGTGACGCAACGGCTGGTGACGCAGCGGCCGGCGACGCGGAGGCCGGTGACGCGGAGGCCCCGTCCGCACTGTGGCCGCGGCCCGCACGGGGTGCGCGGGGCGCGGCCGGGGCGTGGTCGGCTCGGGTCGGCGCTCGGGGAATGTGCTCTGCGCAGCTCATGGCCGGGTGCGCGGATCGCTCGGCGGACGGGACTCGGACGGCGCGGCGCGTCAGTCGCCGCGCTCGAACCGGAAGCCGACGCCTCGCACCGTGGTGATGTAGCGGGGGCTGCCGGCGTCGTCGCCGAGCTTGCGGCGCAGCCAGGAGATGTGCATGTCGAGGGTCTTGGTGGAACCCCACCAGTTGGTGTCCCACACCTCGCGCATGATCTGCTCGCGGGTGACGACCTTCCCGGCGTCGCGGACGAGGACCCGCAGCAGGTCGAACTCCTTGGTGGTGAGCTGGAGCTCCTGGTCGCCCATCCAGGCGCGGCGCGACTCGGCGTCGATCCGGACGCCCTGCACGATCGGCGTCTCGGTGCTGCCGCGGCGCAGCAGGGCCCGGACGCGGGCGAGCAGCTCGGCGAGCCGGAACGGCTTGGTCACGTAGTCGTCGGCTCCGGCGTCGAGGCCGACGACGGTGTCCACCTCGTCGGCCCGCGCGGTCAGGATCAGGATCGGCACGCCGTGGCCCTCCGCGCGGACCCGGCGGGCGACCTCCAGACCGTCCAGCTCGGGCAGGCCGAGGTCCAGCACGATCAGGTCGACGCCTCCGCCGAGCGCGCGCTCCAGGGCCTGCGGGCCGTCCGGGCTGACTTCGACGGTGTACCCCTCGCGACGCAGCGCGCGGGCGAGAGGCTCGGAGATGGACGTGTCGTCCTCGGCGAGCAGTACTGAGGTCATGAGCCGATCGTATGGCCATTCATGAACGTTTCCTGGCTGCCGCCACGCTCTTGACCTGCGGTTTGCCACTCGTAGTACATCCTCGAATGCAGACAAACGTATCGACCCCGGAGGTATACGGACGTGCCGCCCCTCGAACCGGCCGCCGCGCGGCCGGTCGGCGCGATGCTGTTCCTGCTGCTCGGAGCCGTCCAGTTCCTGCTGGTGCCGGACGGTTTCGCCCATGCGCCCTATGTCGGTGTATGCCTGATCATTGCCATCCTGATGTCGTTCGGTGGAGCGGCGGGATTCCTCGCCGACACCCCGAACCGGGTGTGGGGATATGCGCTCGGCGAGGGCGTCGCGAACGCTCTCGGCGTCATTTGTACGACGGCATGGGGAATCCCGCTCGTGGATCCCGACACCGGGAGCTGGGTGCGCTGGACGCATCCGCTCCTGCTGCTGGGCGGGGTGACGCTGGCCGGGCTGGCGTCCTGGGCGCTGTGGTCGCAGCGCCATGGGCGGCGCGCCCGGCCGACGGTCATCTCGGCCGCCGAGCGCCGGTATCGGCCACCACGGCGACCCCGGTCCCCCGTAGGGTGACGCCGCTCTCGGCCGGGTCCTTCTCGGCCGGGACGGCGCCGGACGCGAGCACGATCGCGGCGGGCCCCAGGTCGAGCGCGCCGTCCTCGTCGAGGTTGACCGCCACGCGGAAGCGGCCCCGGCGCATGATCAGCCAGTCCTCGCCGGTCTCCACCCGGACGCGGGTGAGGTCGGGGTCGGTGAACTCGGGATGCGCGCGGCGCAGCGCGATCAGCGCGCGGTACCAGTCCAGCAGGTCGCGATGGTGATCCGCGTCGCGTTCGGCCCAGTCCAGGACGGATCTGCGAAAAGTATCCACAGCCTGTGGATCGGGAACTTCGCCCTGCCAGCCGTGGCGGGCGAACTCCCGGCGGCGTCCCTCGGTGACGGCCCGGCCGAGCTCCGGCTCGCGGTGGTCGGTGAAGTAGCACCAGGGCGTGGACGCGCCCCACTCCTCCCCCATGAACAGCATGGGCGTGAACGGCCCGAGCAGCAGCAGCGCCGCGCCGATCTTCAGCCGCTCCACCGGCACGCCCGGCGGCGCTCCCGGCGGCGCTCCCGGCGGCGCTCCCGGCGGCGCTCCCGGCGGCGCTCCCGGCGGTGCTCCGGGCCCCTGCTCCCGCGGGGTGGAGAGGCGGTCGCCGGCCGCCCGGTTGCCCACCTGGTCGTGGTTCTGGAGGGAGACGACGAAGCGGTGGGCCGGGGTCCGGGCGCGATCGACGGGACGGCCGTGGTGCCGTCCCCGGTAGGTCGAATAGGTGCCGTCATGCACGAAAGCGCTGGTCAGGGCCTTGGCGAGGGTTTCGGTCGTGCCGAAGTCGACGTAGTAGCCCTGGCGTTCGCCGGTGAGCAGCGCGTGCAGGGCGTGGTGGACGTCGTCGTCCCACTGGCCGGCGAGGCCGAAGCCGCCCGCCTCGCGCGGGGTGATCAGCCGGGGGTCGTTCAGGTCGGACTCCGCGACCAGGAACGGTTCGCGGCCGAGGCGGGCGGCCAGGGCGTCCACGGCGGCCCGCAGCTCCTCCAGGATGTGGACGGCCTGCTGGTCGCGGATGGCGTGGACGGCGTCGAGGCGCAGGCCGTCCAGGTGGAAGTCGCGCAGCCACATGAGGGCGTTCTCGACCACGAACGCGCGGACGCCGTCCGCACCGGCCTGGTCGAAGTTGACGGCGTCGCCCCACGGCGTCGCGTAGGCGTCGGTGAAGTACGGGCCGAACTCCCTCAGGTGGTTTCCGGACGGCCCGAGATGGTTGTAGACGACGTCCAGGACGACGCTGACGCCGCGGGCGTGCGCGGCGTCCACGAAGCGCTTCAGGGCGTCCGGGCCGCCGTAGGGCTCGTGGACGGCCCACAGGCAGACCCCGTCGTACCCCCAGCCGTGGTGGCCGGAGAACGCCGCCACGGGCATCAGCTCCACGGCGTCCACGCCGAGGTCGGTGAGGTGGTCGAGGCGGGAGGCGGCGGCGTCGAGGGTGCCTTCGGGTGTGAACGTGCCGACGTGCAGCTCGTAGAGGACCGATCCGGCCAGCGGACGGCCCCGCCACATGCCGTCCGACCAGCGGAAACGGTCGTGATCGTAGACGCGGCTCGGCGCGTGGACGCCGTCCGGCTGCCAGAGCGAGCGCGGGTCGGGGAGGACGTCGTCACGGTCGTCCAGGACGAACCCGTAGTCCGTGCCGTGGGCGGCGTCCGGGACGTCCGCCGCCCACCATCCGTCTCCGGCGGCTGTCAGCGCCTCGGTCCGGGCGAGTTCCGTGCCCGACGACGGCGTCGAGAGCGCGACCGAGACCTTCTCGGCGGCCGGGGACCAGACGGAGAAGCGGGTCATGCGTCCTCCTCGGGGACCAGGAGCGCCACGGGCAGGCGGTCGAGGACGGCCGCCAGGTCCAGCAGCGGCCCCTGGTGGACGTAGCCGGTGAGGATGTCGCGCCACGATCCGTCGCCGCCCGGGTCGAGGACGGTGGAGTTCCAGCCGCCCCGGCGTTCCAGGCCGGCGGGCAGGCGGGTGGCGACCGTCAGCGCCCGGCCCCGCCGGAAGGCCACCGCGTGCTCGGCCGCCGGGCCGACCGCGGTCAGCGGCTCGTGGGTCGCGGCCGGGCCGAACCAGGCCGGATGATCCCGGCGCAGGCGCAGCGCCCGCGCCGTGACCAGGAGTTTCTCGTCGTCCAGGCCGCCGGGGGCGCCCTTGTTGTCCAGGCGGATGAGGTGCGTCCGGCGGCGCCCGTAGTCGACCGGGCGGCGGTTGTCGGGATCCACCAGGGAGAGGCCGACCAGCTCGCAGCCCTGGTACACGTCGGGCACGCCGGGCATGGTGAGCTGGACGAGCTTCTGCCCGAGGACGTTCGAGCGCGTGTACGGCTCCAGCCGGGCGACGAAACGGGTGATCTCGTCGGTCGTCCCGGACGCGAGGACGTCGTGCAGGTGGGCGAGGACGGCCTCCTCGTACGCCTCGTCCGGAGTGATCCAGTTCGTGGCGGTCTTGGCCTCGCGCATCGCCTTGGTGAGGAAGCCGCGCATCCGGTCCTCGGTGATCGGCCAGGCGCCGACGAGCGTCTGCCACATCAGGTAGTCGAGATCGGGTTCCAGCGGCGAGGACGGCGAGCGCCAGGCGGTGACGGCGGCCTCCCACGCGTCCGGGAGCTCGGCGAGCACGGCCAGCCGCGCCCGGACGTCCTCCTGCCGCTTGGTGTCGTGCGTGGACAGCGTCGTCATGGTCAGCGGCCAGTCGGCGGCGACGCGCGCGCAGAACGCGTGGAACTCGGCGGGGGCGACGGAGAAGCGGGCCGGGTCGCCGCCGACCTCGTTCAGCGACGCCATCCGGGACCAGCGGTAGAACGCGGTGTCCTCGACGCCCTTGGCAGCCAGCGGCGCGCTCGTCTGCTGGAACCGCACGACGAACTCCGGGTCGCCGTAGAGCGCCTCCCGGACGACGGTCGGCACGAGCGGCGAGCGGCAGCGGCGGGCCGCCTCGTCGAGCACGCGCAGCGTCTCGTCGGACGGCCCGGAACCGGGCACGAGATAGGCGCGGTAGACGCGCATCGCGGCGAGCAGTTCGAGCAGGGCGGTCCGGAGTCCGTCCGGGTCGTCGTCCGGACGGGCCCGGACCAGGACGCGGTGCAGCCGGTCGAGCTCGGGGCGCAGGCCGTCCTCGGCGACGAAGGCGCGGGCCTCCCGCTCGACCTCCTCGAACCCGGCCGGACGGCCGGTGAGGCGGGTGTAGAGCGAGGTCAGCGGCTCCTCCCCCGCCGGGTCGACGAACAGGCCGCCGACCATGCCGAGCGCGTCATAGCCCGTGGTGCCCGCGCAGACCCATCCGGCGGGCAGCTCCTCGCCGGGCGCAGTGATCTTCTCGACCAGCACCCACCGCCGCCCGCCGGAACCGGGCCGTGCGCCCGCCTCAGAGCCCGAGCCGTAGCCCGAGCCCGCGGCCGAACCTGAACCCGCGGCCGAGCCCGAGCCCGCGGCGGAGCCTGAGGCCGTGGCAGGGCCTGAGCCCGTGGCAGGGCCTGAGCCCGCGGCGGAGGCGGAGCCCGCGGCCGGGCCTGAGGTTGTGGCGGAGGCTGAGGCCGCGGCGGAGCTTGAGCCTGCGGCGGGGTCTGAGACGGAGTGCGGGGTGGAGGCGGGGGCGATCCGGTCGGAGAGGCGGCGGAGGTAGGCGCGCGGGTCGGCGAGGCCGTCCGGGTGGTCGACGCGCAGGCCGTCCACCAGGCCGTCCCGGACGAGCCGGACGATCAGCCCGTGCGTGGCGTCGAAGACGGACGGGTCCTCCTGGCGGAGCGCGATCAGGCCGGAGATGTCGAAGAAGCGGCGGTAGTTCGGCTCGCCCTCGCCCGGCGGGACGAGCCGTCCGCCGCCCGCGTCCCAGTCCACGTCGAACCAGTGCGCGTACGGGGATTTCGGGCCGTCCGCGACGACGGACCCGACGACCGGGCCGGTGAAGGCCATGTGGTTCGGCACGATGTCGAGCAGCACCCGCAGTCCCATGGAGCGGAACCGGCGGACCATGCCGGCGAAGGCGTCCTCGCCGCCGAGCTCCTCGGAGATCCGTCCGTGGTCGGCGACGTCGTAGCCGTGCGTGGAACCGGGCGCGGCCTGGAGCACCGGCGACAGGTAGACGTGCGAGACGCCGAGGTCCTTCAGGTACGGCGCGAGCGCCGCCGCCTCGGCGAAGCGGAATCCGGGGGCGCGCAGTTGCAGCCGGTAGGCGCCGGACGGCGCGTCCGGCTCGGGCGTCCCGGGTGCTGGAACGGGGGGCTGGGGGTCACGGGATTCAGACACGGCGGAGCACCTGGAGGGAACGGGCGGTCAGCTGGGCCGTCTCGCCCGCCTTGGCGATCGGCGGACCGGCCTCGGCGAGCAGGGGGTCGGCGGTGTCGAGCTGCTTGGACCACATGGCGCCGAAGCGGCTCGGCGGCAGCACGAAGCCGAGGTCGCCGAAGTGGGCGTTGAACAGCAGCAGGAACGAGTCGTCCCGGACGGGCTCGCCGCGCCGGTCCGGTTCGCGGATGGCCTCGCCGTTGAGGAAGACCGCCAGGGACTTGTTGAACCCGGCGTTCCAGTCCTCGTCCTTCATGAGCGTCCCGCCGGGGGTGAACCAGGCGATGTCGGGCAGCCCGTCGGACGCCTC
The DNA here is from genome assembly GCF_042652125.1 of Actinomadura gamaensis. Classification (NCBI taxonomy): domain Bacteria; kingdom Bacillati; phylum Actinomycetota; class Actinomycetes; order Streptosporangiales; family Thermomonosporaceae; genus Actinomadura; species Actinomadura gamaensis. The sequence continues at coordinate 357,438 of NZ_JBHSIT010000007.1, forward strand.
GCGGCGGCCGTCGAAGAACCGCCGCCGCCGGAACACCGGGTGCCTGCGGCGCAGGTCGGCGAGGCGCTCGATGAAGTCGACGAGCGGGAAGTGCTCGGCGAGGTTGTCCCAGTCGATCCAGGAGATCTCGTTGTCCTGGCAGTAGGCGTTGTTGTTGCCGCGCTGCGTGCGGCCGAGCTCGTCGCCGTGCGAGAGCATCGGGATGCCCTGGGCGAGGAACGTGGTGGCCAGCAGGTTGCGCTTCTGCCGCTCGCGCAGCGCCAGCACGTCGAGGTCGGACGTGGGGCCCTCCTCGCCGCAGTTCCAGGACCGGTTGTCGTCGGTGCCGTCCCGGCCGTCCTCGCCGTTGGCCTCGTTGTGCTTGTTGTTGTAGGAGACCAGGTCGTGCAGCGTGAACCCGTCATGGCAGGTGACGAAGTTGATCGAGGCGACCGGACGGCGCCCGTCGTCGGCGTACAGGTCGGACGACCCGGTCAGCCGGGACGCGAAGTCGGGCAGCACGCCGGACTCGCCGCGCCAGTAGTCCCGGACGGTGTCGCGGTAGCGGCCGTTCCACTCCGTCCACAGCGGCGGGAAGTTGCCGACCTGGTAGCCGCCCTCGCCGACGTCCCACGGCTCGGCGATCAGCTTGACCCGGGACACGACCGGGTCCTGCTGGACGAGGTCGAAGAACGCGGCCAGCCGGTCCACCTCGTGCAGCTCGCGGGCGAGGGTGGCGGCGAGGTCGAACCGGAACCCGTCCACGTGCATCTCGGTGACCCAGTAGCGCAGCGAGTCCATGATCAGCTGGAGCACGTGCGGGCTGCGCATGAGCAGGCTGTTGCCGGTGCCCGTGGTGTCCATGTAGTAGCGCGGGTCGTCGTCCACGAGCCGGTAGTAGGACGCGTTGTCCAGCCCGCGGAACGACAGCGTCGGGCCCAGGTGGTTGCCCTCGGCGGTGTGGTTGTAGACGACGTCGAGGATGACCTCGATGCCCGCCTCGTGCAGCGCCTTGACCATGGCCTTGAACTCCAGGACCTGTTCACCGCGCTGCCCGGACGACGAGTACTCGTTGTGCGGGGCGAAGAACCCGATGGTGTTGTACCCCCAGTAGTTCCGCATCCCGCGCCGGACGAGCCGGTCGTCGTGGACGAACTGGTGCACCGGCATCAGCTCCACGGCCGTCACGCCGAGCTTCTGCAGGTGCTCGATCACCGCCGGATGGCCGAGCCCGGCATAGGTGCCCCGGATGTCCGGGGGGACCTGCGGATGGCCGATCGTGAGGCCCTTGACGTGCGCCTCGTAGATCACCGTCTCGTCGTACGGCGTGCGCGGCGGGCGGTCGTCACCCCAGTCGAAGTAGGGGCTGACGACCACCGAGCGCGGCATGTGCCCGGCCGAGTCGGCGTCGTTGCGCGACCACGGCTCGCCGAAGGTGTAGCCGAAGCACGCCTGGTCCCAGTCCACGCCGCCGACGACGGCCCGCGCGTACGGGTCGAGCAGCAGCTTGCTCGGATTGCACAGATGGCCCTCGGCCGGCTCGTAGGGCCCGTGGACCCGGTACCCGTAGGCCCGTCCCGGCATGACGCCGGGCAGGTAGGCGTGCCAGACGAACGCGTCGACCTCGGTCAACGCGATTCTCGACTCCTCACCGTCCTGGAAGAGGCAGAGCTCCACCTTTTCCGCGATCTCCGAGAACACCGCGAAGTTGGTGCCCGCCCCGTCGAAATGAGCCCCCAGCGGACTCGCCTCACCGGGCCACGCATGTGCCACCGGTCACCCCTCCCGTCGCTGGGTGGGTCCCTTTCCCGCTGAGGGTTAGATCACACCGTTCCGGGCGGTACTGGCCAGACCGGGCATCTCTGACTTACATTAGGGTTGCCTTACCTTAATGAGGCTGCCCTTACCGGACTCCTGAGAGGCCCCGCCCGCATGTACGTCTGCGTCTGCAACGCCGTCACCGAGGACGACGTACGCGGCTGCATGCTCGACGGCGGCTGCCGCCAGGTCCGCGAGGTGAAGGACGCCTGCGGCTGGAAGCCCGGCTGCGGATCCTGTACCCGCCGACTGTACGCGCTGGTCAGCGAGGTCAACACGGCCAGCGACATGGTGGACGCCATCACCGGCGGGCCCGTCCCGCCCGTCCTGCCCGCCGGCGAGCCCGCGCCGCCCTTCGGCGTCCCGGCCGAGCCCCGCACCCGCCGCCTCCCCATCGAGCCGGTCAACGCCTCAGCCCCCGCCCACGTCTCCGCCGAGCCCGCTCGCGGCGCGGCCGAGCCCGCTCGCGGCGCGGCCGACGAGGGCTCGCAGTGCCCCGCCGCCGGATCGCCTGCGTGCGAGCGGGCCATGGCGCCCGTGCGTTCGCGTTGGCTGCGCGACACCGCCGCGTGACGCTGTTCCCTAACGGAGCGTCATGCGAGCATGGCGGGCATGGAAGGCGACAAGGACATCATCGCGCTGCTCAACGAGCAGCTCACCGCTGAGCTGACCGCGATCAACCAGTACTTCCTGCACTCCAAGATGCAGGAGAACTGGGGCTTCACGCGGATGGCGAAGCACACCCGGGACGAGTCGATCGACGAGATGCGGCACGCCGAGCGGCTGACCGACCGCATCCTGTTCCTGGAGGGCCTGCCGAACTACCAGAAGATCGGCACGCTCCGCATCGGGCAGACGATCGTCGAGCAGCTCAAGACCGACCTCCAGATCGAGCTGGAGGCCGTCGCGCGGCTGCGTCCGGGCATCGAGCTGATGCGCTCGCGCGGGGACGTCACGTCCGCCCGGATCTTCGAGGACATCCTCGCGGACGAGGAGCAGCACATCGACTACCTGGAGACCGAGCTCGGCCTGGTGGAGATGCTCGGCGAGCAGAACTACCTCCAGCGGCTCACCGAGGCGCCCGGCGAGGGCGGCCCGAGCGCCGGCTGACGGGCAGGGCGGCGGTCCCGGCCCCCCGGTCCCCGGCCCGCCGCCGCCAACCCGGACGGCGTGGCGGCACCTCGACCGCCCCCTCATGCCGATTTTGACACTTTGTGCCATACCTGGCGTTCGGCGGCGGATTTTACGCTTGGCGCATGAGCGGAGCGGAGACGACGGGACTGCGCGAGCGCACACGCCGCGCCGTCCGGCGGGAGCTGGCCGACCTCGCGCTCGGGATGTTCGTGGAGCGCGGCTACGACGCGACGACCGTCGAGGACGTCGCCGCGGCGGCGGGCCTGTCGAAGCGCAGCTTCTTCCGCTACTTCCCGACCAAGGAGGACGTCCTGTTCGGGGACGTCGAGGAGCTCGCCGGGCAGGTCGCCGAGGCCGTCCGGTCGCGGCCCGCGGGCGAGGCCCCCTGGCGGACGCTGCGAGCCGTCCTGCGGGAGTGGGAGCCGCGCATCCACGCGGCCCGGCGCGACCTGGACGCCCTGCGCCTCGTCGAGGCGACGCCGGCCCTGCGCGCCCGCCTGCACCAGAAGCGGGACGAGCTGCGCGCGCTGGTCGCCACCGCGCTCCGCGACCGTCCGGGCGGCGATCTCGACGCGTTCACCGCCGACCTGCTGACGGCGGCGGCGGGCGCGGCCCTGGACGCGGCGACCCGCGAATGGCTCCGGTCGGACGGCACCCTCGACCGCGCCGAACTCATCGACAAGGCCTTCGACGCCCTAACCCCGACCACCACCGCCCCGACCACCGCTGTCCCGACCGTCGCCGCCCCGACCACCGACGTCCCGCTCCGCGGATCGCCGCCCTCGCGGTGAGCGAGGACGACGTCCGCGCGCGCCGGCTTTACGAGTCGGTCGGCTTCCGGGTCCACCGGCTATAGTCAGTCAGGTGACCAACTCAACGCGGGCGCGCGGGGCGGACAAGCGGCGGCGGCTGACGGCCGCCGCCGCCGAGGTCGTCCACCATCAGGGCGCGGAGCGCACGACGATCGCGGACATCGCCAAGGCCGCGGACGTGCCCGTCGGGAACGTCTACTACTACTTCAAGACCAAGGACGACCTGGTGCAGGCGGCGCTGTCCGAGCACGCCGGGCACCTGACCGCCCTCATCGCCCGGCTCGACGAGCTGCCCGACCCGCGCCGCCGCCTGAAGGCCATGGTCGAGGGCTGGGTCGGGCAGCGCGACACGGCCGCGCGCTACGGCTGCCCCACCGGCTCCCTGGCCAGCGAGCTGGGCAAGCGCGACGACGACGCCCTCGGGACGGAGGCCGGGCGCGTCATCCGCCTCCTGCTGGCCTGGGCCGAACGGCAGTTCCGCGAGCTCGGCCTGGACGACCCGGACGACCTCGCCCTCAGCTTCGTCGGCGCCTACCAGGGCATGTCCCTGCTGGCCAACGCCCTGCGCGACCCGGAGATCATGACCCGCCAGGGAGCCGTCCTGAACCGCTGGATCGACTCCCTGGGCACCTGATCCCTTCGCCGGTCAGGGCTGGGACAGCAGGGAGTCGTAGCCCGCCGAGCCGTGCCGTCCGGCCATGAAGTCCAGGAACTCGCGGACGAACCGGCCGCGCGTGAAACGGGCGTCCTGGTCGCCCGCGTTCACGTCGCGCGCGAAGGCGGTGCGGAAGAGCGCCTCGTATTCGGCGGCGCTGATCGTCTCGTCGTGGTCGGCGTCGCACGCCTCGAACAGCACCTCGGCGACCCGCACCAACGCCGGGCTGGCCAGCGACGACGCGGCGGCGGCGTACTCCTGCCGGTCGACGCGTCCGTCGCCGTCGGCGTCCAGCTCGGCCGCCAGCTCCCGCCACCAGGCCGCGAACGCGTCGAACAGCCGCTCCTCGCCGTCCGCGTCGAGGTCCAGCCGGGACGCGACCTCCCGGGCCATCGCCGCGAGGTCGGGCCAGGAGACGTAGCCGTCGCCGGTCTGGTCGAGCACCTCGGTGAAGAACCGGTCGGCCGACCGGGCCGCGCTCCCGCCGGACGGCTCGTCCAGGGAGATCGGGCTGATCAGGCGGAGCAGGGCGGCGGCCCGGCCGCGCTGGCGCTGCAGCGCGTCGAGCAGGTGCGCGCCGGTGCCGTCCGTGCGGCTCGGGTCGAGCAGGCCGAGGACGGTGTCGGTCCGCGTCCAGGAGTGCGGCAGCAGCCAGGACGCGACGCCCGAACCGAGGTAGACGCCGCGCGCCAGCAGCCGCGAGCCGGGCAGCTCGCCGAGGCCCGCGCGCCGCCGGATCTCCTCCGGCAGCGACGCCTTGAGGAACTCGGCGATCACGGGGCCGGCGACGACGCGTCCGGCGGCCCAGAACGCGGGGTGGTCGCGCAGCAGCGGCGGCGCGGGCATCCGTCCGAACAGCTCGAACAGGATGACGCGCATCGCCTCGGTGTTCTCCAGCCCGCAGTCGATCATGTCGTCGAAGTAGGGCCAGAACTCGGCCACCGTGGCGGGCAGGTGGTCGGCGTTCCCCTCCAGCAGGGCCAGGAACGCGCGGAACTCGGCGTAGAGGATCTCCAGCTCCGGGCCGTCCATGGAGCGGCCGCTCATCCGGTTCAGCTCGACGGTCGACTCGAACAGCGAGCCCACCACCCACGCGCGGGCGTCCGGGTCCATGGCGCTGTAGGACCGTCCCTGCGCGTCGACGCCGGAGATGCGCGCGTGCAGCCGGTTGAGGCGCGCGGCCTCCCGGTCGCGGACGCGCGTGTCGGCGTCCAGCACGCGCTGGACGCTCGTCAGCGTGTTGAAGATCCGCCGCCACGGGTGCGCGACGAACGTCGAGTTCTCGATCAGCGCCGCGCCGATCTGCGGGTGCGCGGCCTCCAGCACCGTCGCCCGGACGACGGCCATGCCCCACCGCGCGTCGTCGCAGTACTCGTGCAGCAGCGAGTGCGGGCCGAGAAGGGAGAGGTCGGGGTCGGAAGCGGCTGCTTCGGCGGTCATCGGCTCCCTTTCATCATCGGGGTCGGCTTCACGATCGGGCTCGGATCCGCCCTCTGACTCGGATCCGCTTTCGGGCGTGGATCCGCTCTCGCATTCGGATCGGCCTTCGCACTCGGATCCGCCCTCGGGCTCGGATCGGCTCTCGGGCTCGGATCGGCTCGCGCGCTCGGATTCGCTCGCGGGCGCTGCATCGGGACGGAGGGCGGCGGTGCCGCGGGACCCGGCGACGCGACGCCGCCGAACCGCCGTTCGCGCTCGCGGTACGTCCGCAGGCATTCCAGGAAATGCTCGGCGCGGAAGTCGGGCCAGAGGAGTTCGGGGAACATCCATTCGGCGTAGGCGACCTGCCAGAGCATGAAGTTGGAGATGCGCTGCTCCCCGGACGTCCGGATGACCAGGTCGACGTCGGGGGTGTCGGGGAACGGCAGGTGCTCGGCGAAGGTCCGCTCGGTGACCTGGTCGGCAGGCACGCGCCCGCGGATCAGCGCCCGCGCGGCCTCGACGATGTCGCGGCGTCCGCCGTGGTCGAACGCCACGGTGAGCGTCATCCCGCCGTTGCCGCGGGTCAGCTCCGTCAGGTCGGCGATGTCCCGGGCCAGCCCCGGCGGGATCCGCGGGTCGGACGCGCCGAGGAACCGGCAGCGGATGTCGCGCGCGCACATGGTCAGGGCGTGCTTGCGCAGCGTCCGGCGGATCAGCCCCATGAGGTAGTCGATCTCGTCGTCCGGACGGCGCCAGTTCTCGGTGGAGAAGGCGTACAGGCTGAGCCAGCGGACGCCGGCGGCGCGGGCCGTCTCGATGACGTCGATCACGGCGCCCTCGGCCGCCCGGTGCCCGGCCGTCCTCGGCAGGCGGCGCTGCCTGGCCCAGCGGCCGTTCCCGTCCATCACGCACGCCACGTGAAGGGGCGCGTCCGGCATGGTTGTACCCCCCTCGTCATCGCCCCCCGAGCATCGCTTCTTTCCGCGCCGATCGCCGCCGACTGTGAGCGGTTACATCCGCACGGTGATATCCGTGTGGCCGCTTCGGCGGCGCGGGGAGGGGGGGGAGGACGGTCAGGACTTGGCGCGCCGGAGGACGTACGGCTGGATGATCCCGAGGCCCTGGACGGGGCGCCGCACCATGCCGGTGATGTCGTAGTCACCGTGGCCGCGCAGCGACTCGGCGAGGGACTGGTCGATGACGACCGTGCCGGGACGGGCCAGCGCCGTCAGCCGCGCGGCCAGGTTGACGGTCGTGCCGAAGACGTCGCCCATCAGCGGCAGGACGGGCCCGTGCGCGACGCCGACGCGGACGTCCGGGATCTCCGTCTCGTCCTGGATGGCGGCGGCCACCGAGAGCGCGATCTCCGCGCCGATCTCCGGGGTGTCGCCGCAGAACAGGACCTCGTCGCCGAGGGTCTTGACGAGGCGTCCGCCGCAGGTGGCGATGATGTCGGCGGCCGTCTCCTCGAACCACTCGACGACCCGGGCGAGCTCGATGTCGTCCAGCTCGCGGCTCATCTGGGTGAACGAGACCATGTCGGCGAAGCCGACCGTGGTGACGAGGCGGCCGGGCAGGTGCGTCCCGTCGCCGCCCTCGGCCTCGCGGGACGCGGCGGCGGCCATGGCGCGGGTGCCCGCGGCGGCGAGCTGGCGGCGCCAGGCGTGCACGACGAGCGGCTCGAACTCATCGATGTGCTTCTCGGCGATGTCCACGATGGACGACACCGCCTCGGCGGACGGCTGCTCCTGCGGGTCGGTCACGAGCATCGCGCTCAGCAGGTTGACCTGCCACTCGGCGAGCCGGGTCATGGTCTGCCCGAAGGCCCGGACGAGGCGGATCACGCCCTCGCCGTCGAGCACTCCGTCGTCCATCAGGCGGCGGATGCGGCAGAGCGCCGCGACGTCGCCCTCGGTGTAGGCGACGGCGTCCTCCGGCATGGACGGGTAGCCGAACGCCCGCCAGAGCCGCCGGGCGAACTCGGTCGGGATCCCGGACAGCCGCACCGCGTCCACCCGGGTGTACCTCAGCTCGCCGCCGAGCAGCAGCTCCTCGATCTGCCTGGGGTCCGGCAGGCCCGCGTCCGACATCTCCCCCTCCAACGTCACGCGACATATCGTGGCGGATCGCGCCGCTCGGCGCACCTGCGCCGCGTTCCGGCGCAGGGAGCACGCTTCGGCACATGCACCACATCTCGCGCATGTACCATGTCTCGCCGCATGTACCACATTGCGGAACAAACGCCGCGTCCCGGCACAGAGTTGCGTCTCAGCGCACGTGCACCACATCGCCCGCGCTGACCGGGCGGACACCGTCCGCACCGGCGACGACTAGCCGTCCGTCGAGATCGACGTCCTCGGCGGTGCCGAGCAGTTCCGTGCCGCCCGGCAGCTCCACCCGCACCTCGCGGCCGATCGTCGCGCACAGCTCCCGGTAGTCGGCGCGCAGGCCGCTCATCTCGGGGTCGCCGGACACCGCGGCCCACTCCCGGTACCGGCCCTCGACCTCGCGGGCGATGCCGCGCAGCAGCGGCGCGCGGTCCGACAGCGGGGCGCCCTCGATGGCCAGGGACGTCGCGGACGGGACGGGCAGCTCGTCCTCGCGCAGCGACACGTTCAGCCCGACGCCGACGACGACCGCGTCCCCGACCCGTTCGGCGAGGATCCCGGCGAGCTTGCGGTCGCCGACCAGCACGTCGTTCGGCCACTTCAGGACGGCGGGCACGTGCTCGTCGCCGTCCGCGCCGGGGAAGAACCGCTCGCCGCTCTCGCCGAAGCCGGTCAGCCGCCGCACGGCCGACGCGACCGCGACGCCGGTCAGCAGCGGCACCCACGCGAGCCGTCCGGCCGGGACGTCCGGCCTCAGCAGCATCGAGACCGCCAGCCCGGAGCGGGCGGGCGCGGTCCACGTCCGGCCGAGGCGGCCCCGGCCGGACGTCTGGAGCTCGGTCGCGAGCAGCACGCCCTCGTCCTCGCCCGCGCGCGCGAGCTCGGCCAGGTCCGCGTTCGTCGAGCCGGTCTCCTCCACCACCCGGACACTCCGCCACAGCCCGCCCGGCCGGACGAGCGCGTGCGCCAGCGCCGCCTCATGGAGCGGCGGCCTCTCCAGATCGCCATATCGAGTCACGCCACCATCCAACCTCACCCCGCCCCGTGCCCCACCGGCAGCGGGCGATCTAAGGTGCACTCGTGGACGGAGTGACGCTGAAGCGCGACAAGCAGAACGAACACGTGGCCGAGATCGTGCTCGACCGGCCGGAGGCCCTCAACGCCCTGTCGACCGCGATGGCGCGCCGCCTCGCGGCGGTGTGCGCGGAGGTCGCGGCGGACGGCTCGATCCGCGCCGTGGTCCTGTCGGCCGCGGGCGACAAGGCGTTCTGCGTGGGCGCGGACCTCAAGGAACGCAACGCGATGACCGACGACCAGATCCTGGCCCAGCGGCCGGTGTTCCGCGCCGCGTTCGGCGGCGTGCTGAACCTGCCGCAGCCGGTCATCGCGGCCGTGCGCGGCTACGCCCTCGGCGGCGGCTGCGAGTTCGCCCTGTCCTGCGACATGATCGTGGCCGACGAGACGGCCGTGTTCGGCCTGACCGAGGTGACCGTCGGGCTCGTCCCGGGCGGCGGCGGCACCCAGCTGGCGCTGCGCAAGCTGGGCACCGGCCGCGCCGCCGACCTCGTCCTCACCGGCCGCCGCGTCAGCGCGGACGAGGCCGCCGAGCTCGGCCTGGTCGACCGCCGCGTCCCGCGCGGCGAGGCCCGCACCGAGGCCCTGGCGATCGCGTCCCTGATCGCGCAGAACTCCCCGATCGCCGTCCGCGCCGCCAAGCGGGCCCTGCGGCTCGGCGGCGGACTCCCCCTGGACGCCGGCCTGGACGTCGAGGAGAACGCCTGGCGCACGGTCGCCTTCTCCCCCGACCGCCGCGAGGGCATCGCCGCCTTCAACGACAAGCGCAAGCCCAACTGGCCCGACCCCGCCTGACCCCCACCCCCGACGCGGCCGCCCCCCGACGCGGCCGCCCACCCCCGACGCGGTCGGCCACCTCCCGGCCGGCCGCGTCCGTCAGAGACGCGTGGCGAGAATCGAGCCGGCCCCGGAGGAATGGGGCAATGCGCGTCCATAGGACGCGGCGATCGCGGCGAGCTCCCGGAACTCGGTGCGCCAGCCGTTGCGCTCCAGCCACTCCGGCGCGTCCCAGCCGAGGCCGCGTTCCCGTTCAGCCGAGCGATCGGCCAGGCCCGGCATGAGGCGCCCCGCGTCCGGCACGGTCCGGATCCGGTCGGCCATCGCCTCCAGCCGGGAGTGCCCGAATCCGAACAGACTCCCAGGCGCCGACAGCTCGCCGATGGTCCTGACGACCCGCCTGGCCTCCTCGCGCGTGAGGTAGGCGAGGACACCCGCGTCCGTCCACCGGGCCGGGACGTCCTCCCGGAAGCCGGCGTCCATGAGCGCCGTCCGCCAGTCGCCCCGCAGATCGGCGGCCACAACGCTGCGACGGCAGGACGGAACGGCCCCCAATCCGCCGAGAACGCGCTCCTTGAAGGCGAACATCTCCGGGAGATCCACTTCGAACAGGTGAACCGCGGACGGCAGCCCCAACCGGAAGGCGTGGGTGTCGAGACCGGCGCCGAGCATGACGAGTTGCTCGCAGCCCGAAGCGACGGCGTCCCGGAGCGCGTCGTCACTCATCCGGACCCCGACGGTCCGCCCTTCGTAGAAGACGTCCACCAGGCGCGCCACGGTGGCCCACGTCTCGGCCGACCCCTCGGGCGCGCCGGGATCGAGGAACTCCCGCTCCGCCGCATCAGCGAACGCCCGCGCATAGGGATCGTCATAGAGCCGGTCGTCACGCTCGCTCTCCCTGGCCCGAATCAGCGCCACCCCGATGGCCGTAGCCCCCACTCCGGCCAACGCGCGCGGCAGATCCCGAGACGCCATCGACAGCCTCCTGCGACCGAGTGCGCCGAGTCTCCAATAGACAACGGTGTCTGTCAATGCCGCACCGGGGGCGCCCGAGCTTCCGGTGTCGGGAAGGCGTCCGTCAGAGGGTTTTGGTCATGTGGACGGCGCGGCGGCCGCGGATCGTCTCGCGGGCGGTCTCGCGGTAGCCGCGGCGTTCGTAGCGGGCGATGTTGACGGTCATCTTCTCGTTGGTGATCAGGCGGAGGGCGGGCAGGCCGAGCGCGCGGGCCCGGGCCTCGGCGTGGTCGAGCAGCCGGCGTCCGCGGCCCTCGCCCTGGTGGGACGGGTCGACGGCCACGTTGTCGACGAGCAGGCGGCCGTCCTCGGGGATGAGGACGATCAGGCCGGACAGGTCGTCCAGGACGTGCACGTGCCCGGCGGCGATCAGGGCGGCGTAGTCGGACGACAGGGGCATCGGGGGCATGCCGATCACTTCCGTCCAGGGCGCGTAGGCGGCGCGGACGACGCGCTCGACGGCGGGCAGGTCGGACGGGACGGCGGTCCTGATCTCGGGCATGGGACTCCTTCCGGGTGGGAGCCCCATTCTGGACACCGCGAGCGCCGCGACGCTGAACCCGGCCCCGAGGAGGCAGACGGCGGGCCATCCGGCGGCGGCGTAGAGGGCGGTCGAGGCCGCCGCGCCGGTGGCGCTGCCCACCGAGTAGAAGACCATGTAGCCGCCGATCACGCGGCTGCCCGCGTCCGGACGGTGGCTGTAGATCATGCTCTGGCTGGTCACGTGCACCGCCTGGACGGCGAGGTCGAGCAGGACCGCGCCGAGCGCGAGCGCCCAGAGCGAGCGTCCGAGCAGGGCCAGCGGCAGCCAGGAGAGCACCAGGAGGGCGAGGGCGGCCGTGGTCGTCCGGACGCCGTGGCCGCGGTCGTGCAGGCGTCCGGCGGGGGCGGCGGCGAGCGCGCCCGCGGCCCCGGCCAGGCCGAACGCGCCGATCGCGGTGTGCGAGAGGCCCCGGTCGGCGAGCGGCAGCGCGACGCAGCTCCACAGGGTGCCGAACGCCGCGAAGATCAGCAGCGCCAGCAGGCCGCGGGCGCGGAGCAGCGGCTCGCGCGCGAAGAGCGTGATCGTGGAGCGCAGGAGATCCGGGTAGCGCAGGCGTTGTCCCTGCTGGTGCGGCGGAAGGGCGCGGCGCAGGAGCAGGGCGAGGAGGGCCGTGACGGCGGCCGAGACGAGGTAGACCGAACGCCATCCGCCCAGATCGGCCAGGACGCCGGAGACCGTCCGGGCGAGCAGGATGCCGACCACGATCCCGCTGGTGACCTGGCCGACGACGCGTCCGCGGCCGGTCGGGGCCGCCAGGGACGCCGCCGCCGCGACGAGCGTCTGCGTGACCACGGCGAGCAGGCCGACCGCGGCGGCCGAGGCGAACAGGACCGGGACGCGCGTCGCCGTGCCGAGCAGGGCGAGCGCCGCCGCGAGCAGGAGCAGCTGGGCCGGGACGAGGCGGCGGCGGTTCAGCACGTCCCCGAGCGGGACGAGCAGGAAGAGCCCGAGTCCGTAACCGGCCTGGGTGGCCGTCACCACGGCTCCGACGGCGCCGGCTCCGATGCCGAACTCGCCGCCGAGCGTGGCGAGCAGGGGCTGGGCGAAGTAGACGTTCGCGACGGCCGTCCCGCTCGCGACCGCGAACAGGGCGGTGACGGCGCGTGAGGGCGCTTTCTGGTTGCAAGTTGCCACCACTCGACCGTAGGGGCATCTGGTAGCATCTTGCAACCATGGTGCGGCGAACGAGACTGGACGGCAGCACGTGCCCGGTGGCGCGGTCGGTGGACGCGATCGGCGACTGGTGGTCGCTGCTGATCGTGCGGGACGCCTTCGACGGCAGCCGCCGGTTCGGCGAGTTCCAGCGCAGCCTGGGCGTGGCGAAGAACATCCTGTCCGCGCGGCTGCGGGCGCTGGTCGAGGCGGGCATCCTCGAACCCGTCCCCGCCTCGGACGGCAGCGCCTACCGGGAGTACGCGCTGACCGCCAAGGGCCGCGACCTGTTCCCGGTGATCGTGGCGCTGCGCCAGTGGGGCGAGCGGCACTCCTTCGAGCCGGGCGAACCGCACTCCGAGCTGCTCGACCGCGCCGGCCGCCCGCTGTCCCCCATCGAGATCCGCGACGCGGACGGCCGTCCGATCCGTCCCGAGGACACCCGAGTCGAGAAGGTCTGAGCACCCCGGAAAAGCAAAGCGCCCCCGCCGCAAACGGCGAGGACGCTCAAAACGCGCCCGAAAGGCGCTCCGCAGGCGCGCCGAACGCGTTCCACAAGCGCACGCAGGGCGCCCCGGGCGCACGGAGGGCGCTTCCCCGGCGCGCGCAGCGCGCTCCCGGGCGCGCGGAGGCGCTCGGGAGGCGCTCGGGAAGCGCTCGGAGAGGCGCGAAATCAGCCGGTGTTCTGGAGGCCGGCGGCTACGCCGTTCACGGACAGCAGGAGCAGGTCTTCCAGGTGGGCGCGCTCGGTCTCGTCCGTGACCGTGCCGGAGCGGAGGGCGCCGAGAGCGCGGAGCTGGAGGTGCGAGAGCGCGTCCACGTAAGGGTTGCGCAGCTCGACCGCGCGGGACAGGACGCGGCGGTTCTCCAGCAGCCGCTCGTGCCCGGTGACCGCGAGGACGAGCCGGTGCGTCCGGTCGTACTCCTCCAGGACGGCCGAGGTCATCTCGGGCCGCTCGCCCAGCTCCAGGTACCGCTCGGCGATCGCGCGGTCGGTCTTCGCGAGGCTCATCTCCGCGTTGTCCAAAAGCGTCTGGAACAGCGGCCACTCGGCGTACGCCTCACGCAGCTCGTCCAGCGACCGTCCGTCGTCGGAGACCGCCGCGAGGCCGCTGCCCAGGCCGTACCAGCCGGGCAGGTTCACGCGCGTCTGCGTCCAGGCGAACACCCACGGGATGGCCCGCAGGTCCTCCAGGCCGCGCGCCGCCTTCCGCCGGGACGGCCGGGACCCGATGCGCAGCTCGGCGATCTCCTCCAGCGGGCTGACCCGGCCGAACCACGTCGCGAACCCGTCGGTCTCGATCAGCGCGCGGAACGACGCGCGCGCCGCGTCGCTGATGCGGTCGGCGAGCGGGCGGAACCGGGCGGCGGCGTCGCGGGCCCGGTCCTGGACGGCGTCGGTGGACGCCAGCAGGATCGCGTTGGTGACCTGCTCGACGTGGCGCAGCGCGATCTGCGGCTGGCCGTACCGGGCGAAGATCACCTCGCCCTGCTCGGTGACCTTGAACCGGCCCGCGACCGAGCCGGGGGCCTGCGCGAGGATCGCCCGGTTCGCCGGGCCTCCGCCGCGTCCGAGGGAGCCGCCCCGGCCGTGGAAGAGCGTCAGCGTGATGTCGTGCTCGGCGGCGAACGCCGCGAGCGCCTCCTGCGTGTCGTACAGGCGGAGGGTCGCCGAGGTCGGGCCGAGCTGCTTGGCCGAGTCGGAGTAGCCGAGCATGACCTCCATGCGGCGGCCCGTGTCGTCCAGCCGCTTGCGGACGGCCGGGATGTCCAGCATCCCCGCCAGCACGGACGGCGCGCGCTCCAGGTCCTCGCCGGTCTCGAACAGCGGGATCACGTCGAGGACGGGCGCGTCGTCGCCGAGCGTCGCGGCGAGCTCGTGCACGTTCGCGATGTCCTGCGCCGAGCGGGTGAAGGACACGACGTAGCGGCGGCACGCCTCGACGCCGAACCGGCCCTGGATCCAGGAGACGACGCGCAGCGTGTCGAGGATCTCGTCGGTCATCTCGCTGCGCGGGCCGCCCGCGCGGACCTCGTCGAGCGCCTTCTCGTGCAGCTCGGAGTGCTGCCGGATCTCCAGCTCGGCCAGGTGGAAGCCGAACGTCTCGACCTGCCAGATCAGGTCCTGGACGCGACCGTACGCCTGCCGCGCGGCGCCCGACCCGGCGAGCGACTCCTGCAGGACGCGCAGGTCGGCGAGCAGCTCGTCCGGGTTCGCGTAGGCGAGGTCGGCGTTCCGCTCCAGCGTGGCGGTGATGCGGTCGGACACGTGCAGCAGGAACTGGCGATGCGGCTCGTCCGGGGAGCGCTTGGCGATCTCGGCGAGGTGCTCGGGGTTGGCGGTCCGGGCGGCGCCGAGCGCGGCGCGCAGCCCGGCCGAGGCGGGCGTGGTGAACTCGGCGACGGTCAGCTCCCGGCCGACCCGCGCCGCCATCGTGGCGAGCGCGCGCAGCACGTGCTCCGCCTGGATCATCACGGCCTCCCGCGTGACCCGCGCGGTCACGTACGGGTTGCCGTCGCGGTCGCCGCCGATCCAGGACCCGAACCGCAGGTACGGGCGGACGCGCGGCGGGCGGGCGCCGGTGCGGCCGTCGTCGAGCGCGGCGTCCAGCGTCCGGTAGATCCGCGGCACCACCCGGAAGATCGTCTCGTCGAACGCGGCCATCGCGGTGCGGACCTCGTCCAGCGGGTCCATCTGGGTGTGCCGGCGCAGCGCGGTGCGCCACAGCAGGTCGATCTCCTCGCGCATGCGGCGCTCGGTCTCGGCCCGCTCCGCGCCGTCCTCGGGCGCGCCGTCCAGCGCGAACAGCAGGTCGCTGATCCGCTGGATGGACGTCACGACCGCGCGCCGCCGCGCCTCGGTCGGGTGCGCGGTGAACACCGGGCGGAACTCCAGGCCGTCCACCATGGCGGCCAGGCGCTGCTCGCCCGACTCCGCCCGGACGGCCTCGACCGCCGCGGCGACCGAGCCGGACACCGCGCCGCCGCTCGCGTCCCGCTCCCGCAGCGTCCGGATGCGGTGGTGCTCCTCGGCGAGGTTGGTCAGGTGGAAGTACACGGTGAACGCGCGGGCGACCTGCCCGGCGCGCTCCAGGGACCAGCCGTCCACGATGGCGGCCGGCTCGTCCGCGCCCGCCTCGCCGCGCCGGGCGGCGATCACGGCGTGGCGCAGTCTCTCGACGTCGGAGAGCAGTTCCGGCCCGCCGTACTCGACGAGCCCGTCCCCGAGCATGGCACCGAGCAGCCGGACGTCCCGGCGCAGGGCGTCGGGCATGTCCTGCCGCAGCGTTTCACGCGTCTTGTCAGCCACGGGGCCAGACTAGTGAGCGGCCCCAGAGGTCTGGACCACTGCGCCCCCCTCTACGGGCGCGCCCCCACCCCGGTTCTTCCGGTTCGCGCAGAGCGGCCCCCGCCCGCCGGACGCCGGTCAGGGGACGGTTACCCTTCACGGCATGGCGATGGAAGCTCCTGAGCCCGCGGTGGACGACATCGACATCCACACGACGGCGGGCAAGATCGCGGACCTGGAACGGCGACGGTACGAGGCGGTGCACGCGGCGTCCGCGGCCGCGGTCGAGAAGCAGCACGCCAAGGGCAAGATGACCGCGCGCGAGCGGATCGACGCGCTGCTCGACCCCGGCTCGTTCGTCGAGTTCGACACCTACGCGCGGCACCGGGCCACCTCCTTCGGCGTGGACGCCAACCGGCCCTACGGGGACGGCGTGGTCACCGGGCACGGCACGATCGACGGCCGGCCGGTCGCGGTGTTCAGCCAGGACTTCACCGTCATGGGCGGCTCGCTCGGCGAGGTCTTCGGCGAGAAGATCACCAAGGTGATGGACCACGCGCTGAAGACCGGCTGCCCGGTCGTCGGCATCAACGACTCCGGCGGCGCGCGGATCCAGGAGGGCGTGGTCGCGCTCGGCCTGTACGCCGAGATCTTCAAGCGGAACGTGCACGCCTCCGGCGTCATTCCGCAGATCTCGGTCGTGCTCGGGCCGTGCGCGGGCGGCGCGGTGTACTCGCCCGCGCTGACCGACTTCGTGATCATGGCCGACCAGACCTCGCACATGTTCATCACCGGCCCGGACGTCATCAAGACCGTCACGGGCGAGGAGGTGACGTTCGAGGAGCTCGGCGGCGCGCACACGCACAACACCAAGTCCGGCGTCGCGCACTACCAGGCGTCCGACGAGAACGACGCGCTGGAGTACGTCAAGGCGCTGCTCGCCTACCTGCCGTCCAACAACCTGTCCGACGCGCCCGCCTACGACGTGCCGGTCGACCCCGACGAGGCGGACGCCGACCTCGACACCCTCATCCCCGACTCCCCTAACCAGCCGTACGACATGCACCGCGTGATCGAGAGCGTGCTGGACGAGGGCGAGTTCCTGGAGGTCCAGCAGCTGTTCGCGCCGAACATGATCGTCGGGTTCGGACGCGTCGAGGGCCACTCGGTCGGCGTCGTCGCCAACCAGCCGATGCAGTTCGCCGGGACGCTCGACATCGACGCCTCGGAGAAGGCCGCCCGGTTCGTCCGGACCTGCGACGCGTTCAACATCCCCGTGCTGACCTTCGTGGACGTCCCGGGCTTCCTGCCGGGCACCGACCAGGAGTGGAACGGCATCATCCGCCGCGGCGCCAAGCTGCTCTACGCCTACGCCGAGGCGACCGTCCCGCTCGTCACGGTCATCACCCGCAAGGCGTACGGCGGCGCGTACGACGTCATGGGTTCCAAGCACCTCGGCGCGGACGTGAACCTCGCCTGGCCGACCGCGCAGATCGCGGTCATGGGCGCGCAGGGCGCCGTCAACATCCTCTACCGGCGCGAACTCGCCGCCGCGGACGACCCGGACGCGCGCCGCGCCGAGCTCGTCACCGAGTACGAGGACACCCTCGCCAACCCGTACATCGCGGCCGAGCGCGGCTACGTGGACGCGGTCATCAAGCCGTCCGAGACGCGCGGGCAGGTCGTCCGGGCGCTGCGCTCGCTGCGCGAGAAGCGCCGCACGCTGCCGCCGAAGAAGCACGGCAACATCCCGCTTTAAGGAGCGTGGCGATGTCCGACGACAACTCCCCCGCGCAGGGGCGCGGGGCCTTCCTGCGGGTCGTGCGCGGCGAGCCGTCCGCCGAGGAGGTCGCGGCGCTGGTCGCGGTGCTGACCGCGCGCGCCCAGGCCGCGGCGGCGGCTCGGGACGGGTCGTCCGGCGGCCGTCCGCCCTCGCGCTGGGCGGACCGGTCCCGCCTCACGCGCACCCCGGCTCCGGTCCGTCCGGGGCCGGGCGCGTGGCGGGCGAGCGCCCTTCCAGGCTGAGTGATCAGCGGTTTCCCGGACACGCCGAGCGCGTGGCCGCGTCGCGACACGTAACCTTCGTTCACCCGCAGGAGCGGGGGGTGCACGCATAAGGTGAGTGACGATGGCCACCTCGGAGTTCGTTCCTCAGCCCGCGCGCTACGCGATTTTCGTCGACGCGGGGTACCTCTACGCGGCCTCCGGGGCGCTCCTGCTCGGCTGCGGTTCCCGGCGCGAGTACCGGGTCGCCGCCGAGAAGCTGATCAAGGCGCTGACCGACCACGCCGACAGCCAGCTGCTCGGCGAGCTGCTCCGCGTCTACTGGTTCGACGCCGCGCCCAAGCGGCAGCCGACCGTCGACCAGCGCGTCATCGCCAACCTGCCGCTGGTGAAGCTGCGGCTCGGCAACCTGAACGCGCAGGGCCAGCAGAAGGGCGTGGACGCCCAGCTCCGCGCCGACCTGGAGGCGCTCGCCCGGCACCGCGCGATCACCGACGCGGTGCTGCTCGCGGGCGACGAGGACATGCTGCCCGCCGTGGAGGCGGCACAGCGCTACGGCGTCCGCGTCCACCTGTGGGGCGTGGAACCGACGCACGGCTCCAACCAGGCCGAATGGCTGGTCTGGGAGTCCGACACGGTCGAGGTGCTGCCCGCCGACTTCCTGCGTCCGTACTTCACCAAGGCCAAGGCCCTGCCGGTGCCCGCCGTCGCGCCCGGCGAGACCGCGCCCGCGGCCGGGAAGCCCACCGGCGTGCCGTCCCCGTCGCAGGTCTTCGCCGGACGGGTGCCGTCGGTGCGTCCCGCGCCCGGCGCGCCCGCCCCGGCCGGTGAATCCGCGGCGCCCGCCGCCCCGGCCGCCGGACGCGCCAACCACGCCCCGGCCCCCGCGCCGACCCCGGCGACCGTCGCCGCCGCGCTCAACGCCGCCGCCGCGTCCCTGTCGGAGGGGAAGCTCGGCCCCGACCGCGCCCACATGCTGGAGATCGGCGAGCACGTCGCCCAGAAGTGGATCTTCGAGCGGGGCCGGGACAACATCCGCGACCTGCTCCCCGGCCCGATCCTGCCGCCGGTCATCGACAAGGAGCTGCTGATCGAGGCCGAGAAGGAGCTCGGCGGCTCCCTCCGCCCCTACCAGGAGGCCCGCACCTGGCTCCGGGACGGCTTCTGGGAACGCGTCTACCGCGAGTTCGGCATCGGCTACGGCACCTCCGACTAACCGCCCCGCCACACTCGTCTCACTCCCCTTCCACCGCAGGGGCCACCCCGCCCTTCGGCGCCCGCGTGAAGGCGCGCCCGGGGCTGCCTTTGGTGATTATTCGGGCACCGAGCGTACGCACGCGGTACAGTCCCGGCCGTGACCGTGCCGTCGCGCTCCGCGTCCGCCGTCTCCTTCCGCAAGGTGACGGCGCTGCTCGCGACCGCCTTGACGCTGACCGCGGGATGCCGCGCGCCGGTCGCCTTCTACAAGCCGGGGCACGGCCCCGCCGACGCGCCGGTCGTCGGGCTCGGCGCGCCCGCGCCGTACGCGCGGACCGCGCCGCGCGTCGAGCCGCCCGGCCCCGCGCAGTCCGCACAGGACGCGGCGGGCGTGTACGCCGCGACGACCGGGCCGTCCTCGCTGACCGGGCCGCTGCGGCACCTGCCGCAGCGTCTGTACGTGCCCGACTCCCGGACGGGCGGCGTCACCGTCCTGGAGGCGCGCACGCTGCGGCCGATCGGACGGCTGAGCCCGTCACCACCCGGCCCCGTCCAGCTCACGGCCGCTCCTGACCTGCGGGAACTCTGGCTGAACGACACCACGCACGGGACGGTCGTGCCCCTACCCCCCACCGCGACCGGCCGCGACCGCCGCATCCCGCCTTTCCCCACCCGCCGTCCCACCGCACCACCACACGCCCCGCAACGCTCGGCGCACGGTACGCGGACGGGCGGAGCCACGCGCGGGGCGGAGGGCTTGATGCAGACGCAGGCTCCAATGCAAGCGCAGGGCACAGCGCAAGCGCAGGGCACAGTGCGGGCGCAGGGAGCGACGCGCGGGGGCGAGTCGGCGCGCGGGGGCGAGTCGGCGCGCGGGGCGGAGGGGGTGGCGGGGCGGGGGTCTTGGGGAGTGCTTCGTTCGGGATGGTCGACGCGTTGGCCGGCGGCGGCTAGGACGCAGGATGTGGCGGGGGGCGAGGTTGGGCGGCGGCTGCCCGTGGCCGGAACGCTCTACTTCGCGCCGGACGCGCGGACGGCGCTCGTTCTGGCGTCTCAGAGCCGTCGCGTCGGGATCGGGGGGCCGGGCTCGGATTCCTGGACGTCGGTCCCGCTGCCGTGCCCGGGCGGAGCGGCGGACTTCTCCGCTGACGCGTCCCGGGTGGCGGTGACGTGCGCGAACGCGCGGCGGGTCGTGCGGGTGGATCCGCGCCGGGGTGAGGTCGATGCGAGCCGGGTGCTGCCCGACGGGTCGCGGCCGTCCGCGATCCGGTTGCTGCCGGACGGGTCGCAGTTCGCCGTCGCGGACGCCGGCCTCGGCGGCGTCTGGCTCCTGGACGCCGCCGACTTCGCGACCGCCCGGTTCGTCCGGACGTCGCCGGGAGCGTCCGCGCTGGTGCTGAGCCGGGACGCGCGCTCCCTCTACGTGGTCGGACCGTCCGGCGTGACCGTGCTGGACGTGGCGTCGCGGCGGGTCGCGGCGCGCTGGGCGGTGCCGGGGAGCGGCGTGCTCGCGGCGGGCGGCGTGTCCATCGACGGGCGGACGTTCTGGCTGACCCGTCCGTCCTCGGGGACGCTGCTCGCGCTCGACACCCGGACCGGCACACCGTCGCGGACGGTGCGCCTGCCGGGCCGTCCGGGGGCGCCGCTGCCGTTCCCGCAGCCCGGACGGCGCTCTCTCGGCGGTCCCGGCATCTACCGCTGAGCCGGAGGCCCACGACAGGCAGAGCGGACGGCGTTCTCGGTACCGTGACCCGTCATGAACGAGATCAGCGCGACCGCCGTCGCCGACCACCTGGCGCGGATGCTGACCGAAGGGCACCGCATCCCGGCCCGTCCGGACGGGGACGCCGTGGAGCTGGCCGAGCACGGGCTCCGGATCGTCGTCGGCACGCCCGACCCGCAGCCGAACGGGCTGGTCGTCCGCATCCCGATCGGTGTGGTGCTGCCCGAGTCGGGAGGGATCCCCGCCTGGGACCAGGCGGTCGGCATCGGCGGCGGCGACCGGCACCCCGTCGCGGACGCCGTCGACGGCTGGATGCACAACACGTTCCCGGTCTTCGCCGCCGCCTACGTGCCCGGCACCGACCTGATGGACCGCGTCACGCCGTTCCTCATGACGAACGGGAAGCAGAGCGTCCACGTCCACGCCGGGCCGCTCGCGATGCGCGACTTCGGCGGCATGGGCGAAGCCGTCCGCAACGCGGCCGTGGACCAGCCGCCGACCATGCGCGTCATCCACGCGCTCCTCGACGGCTACGCGTACCCGGACCGTCCGATCTGGGCGTACACGTACTGCGCGAACATGAAGGACGGGCCGCTCACCGAGGTCACCGTCCTCAACTCCGACGCCGGCGACTCGATGGGCCACGTCGCCGACCACCTCCCCTGGGACGGCGGCCACGGCTCGATCAAGTCGTGGGCGCTGGTCACGCCCGCCGACCGCGACGCCTGAGACCGCGCCACGGTGGGGCGGTCAGCGGGTGGGGACGTGGCGCCACTGCGGTAGGAGCTCTTCGAGCAGGGCTTCGGTCTCCGGTTGGAGAGGGTCGTAGCCGGCGTAGGCGCGGAGTTCGTCGGCGGCGGCCCGGACGGCGTCGTCGTCCCCGGTCGCCCGGGTCGCGCGGAGGAGGTCGCGCCAGAGGACCTCGTCGCGGGGCGCGAAGCGGAGGCCCGCGCGGGACGCGTCCAGCGCGCCGCGCACGTCGCCCGCGTCGAGGCGCAGGACGGCCAGCCGGTGCGCGACGTCCACGATGCGGGCCGCGGCCTCGTATTCGAGGGACTCGGCGGCGAGCCATCCGTAGCGTCCGCGCGGACGGTCCGCGAGGAGCGGGCCGCGCACCAGGTCGAGCGCGTACGACATGTAGGCGGTCTCGGAGGACGGTTCGGCCGCCGACCGCCAGATCAGCCAGCGGAACACCGACCAGTCGACCCGGACGTCCGAGCCGAGCCGGATCCGTCCGCGCTCGTCGTGGTACAGGTTCGGGCGGCCCCGGCCGTCGCGGCCGACCCAGTCGGACACGCGGGCGATGCACGCGTCCCGGACGGCCTGGCTGACCCCGCGCGGCCACACCGCGCCGCCGAGGACGGTCGGGTGCACGCCGTTCGGATGCGTCGCGAGGTAGACCAGCACCTCGGTGCACAGGTCGCGGCGCGCGTCGTCCATCGGGCCGGGCGCGTCCACCTCGATCGGGCCGAGCAGCCGGATGTCCACGGCCGAGCGGCCCTCGCCCGGCGGCTCGGCGGCGTCCTCGGCGGACGGCTCGGGCATCGGGACCGAGCGCAGGTCGGACGCCGTGCGGAACAGCTCGAACACGCCCCGGTACTGCTCCTCCGGGACGAGCTGCGCGTCCACCTCGAAGCCGAGGACGCCGGCGTGCAGGCGCCCGGCCCCGTCCACGTCCCAGGTCCAGGTCGCGCCCTGGACGTCGCCGGGGACGAGGTACCCGGCGGCCATCCGGGTGCCGGTGCGGGCGAGCGCGACGAGCCGGTCGGCCTCGTGCTCGGTCGGGGCGTCCGACATGATCAGGTAGTGCGGCATCCACGCCTCGCCGAACACGCCTCTGGCGCGTCCGGTGAGCACCGAGTCCACGCCGGACGCGGCGAGCGCCTGCCGCACCTCCTCGCTGCGCGCCTCCAGCTCGGGCAGCGCCTCGACCAGCGTCGGGACGGCCCGGACGCGGTCCGGCGCGACCTCGGCCAGGCCCTCGCCGAGCTCCTGCCCGAACCCGACCAGCGTGATCCGCATGTGGTCGGACCAGCGGTTGGTGGCCAGTTCGAGCGCCAGCGCGGCGAGCGCGGCGCGGCGGTTCGCGTCGTCCCCGCGGATCGCGATGAGCCCGTGCGCGGCCTCCAGGTCGACCAGGATGCGGCCGGTCTCGTTCGTGCCGAGGGACACCAGTCCGGGATACGGCGCGAGGACGTCCGCCAGCCCGTCCTCGGACACGTCGGCGGCCCGCAGCCGCCACACCTGGCCCTCGTCGTAGGCGCGCCACGGCGCGGGCGGCTGCGGATCCGCCGGAGCGATCCACAGGTCCATGCTCTCGGCCCCGAGGTGGACGGCGTAGACGGTCGGCAGCGGGCGTCCCTCGGCGGCGAGCGCGCGCGACAGCATGCGCAGGCCGAGATCGAGCATCCGCGCGCCCCGGTCGTCCGCGCCGACGCGAAGCGCCTGCTCGGCGACCGCCGCCGCACCCTCCGGACGGACGATCATCTGCCCGAACGCGCGATGCCACATCTGCGTCCGGCGGCGCCGGCCGAGCGCGCTGAGCAGCCCGGCGGCCAGCAGCGACGCGGCCGCGACGCCCTGCGGCCACGACAGGTTCCGCCCGACCGGCGACCCGCCGTGCCGGGCCTCGCCCTCCGCGTCGTGCGACGGCTTCGCGGTCCCGTCCGCCGCCCCGCCCCCGCTCGGCGCCAACGTCCCAGACGAAGCGCCTCCCGGTCGCCCGTTCCCGGGCGCGGACTGCGAGGGCGTCCCCTGCCCAGGCGCGCGACTCCCGGGCGCAGGCGCCGAGTGACCCGGCGCGGGCGCGGAGTTGCCCGGCGCGGGAGCGGAGTTGCCCGGCGCCGGAGCTGTCTGCCCAGGCGCGGAGTCGCCCGGCGCAGGCGCACTCGGCGCAGGCGCGGTATGCCCCGGCGCGTGGCTCCCGGGCGCAGGCGCAGGACTGCTAGGAGCAGGCGCCGGATGCCCCGGCGCGGGATTACTGGGCGCAGGCGCAGTGTGCCCCGGCGCGGGGTTGCTCGGCGCAGGCACGGGCTGACCGGGTGCGGAATGTCCAGGCGCGGGCCTGCTCGGCGCCGGTTGCCCCGGCGCGGGGTTGCCGGGCGCGGGGTTGCCGGGCGCGGGGTTGCCGGGCGCGGGGTTGCCGGGCGCGGGGTTGCCGGGCGCGGGCGCGGAATGCCCCGGCGCGGGCTGACCGGGCGCGGGGTTGCTCGGCGCGGGCGCGGAATGTCCGGGCGCAGGCTGGCTCGGCGCAGGCTGGCCGGGCGCAGGCTGGCCGGGCGCAGGCTGGCCGGGCGCGGGGTTGCTCGGGGCGGGCGCGGGCTGGCCGGAGTGGCCGGGGACGGTGTGGCCCGGCGCGGGAGGTGAGGGGGATTTCGCCGGGGGCTTCGGAACGTCCGGCTTCGCGTGCTCGTGCGGGACGGGGTGGCCGTAGTGGAAGTAGTCGTGGAGCTGGTGGACGGGGACGACCTGCGCGCCCTTGGCGTCGGCGGGCATCTGGAGGATCCAGCCGGGGCGGATGAGGCTGGCGATGTGCAGGCGGCTGCCGTCCGGCTGGACGTGGCCCTTGTTCAGCTCGAAGATCTCGTTGTAGCGGCGGCCCTCGCCGAGGCACTTCTCGGCGATCTCCCAGAGGCTCTCGTGGTGCCGTCCCTCGGGCGGGTTCACCCGGTAGATCTTGGTCGTGGCGGACTTCTCGACCGGGTGCCCGGCGAGCGTCTCGGCGACCTCGCGGTCGGGCGCGGCGGCGGGTGCGCCCGGACGGTCCGGAGCGGCGGCGGACGCGGCGGACGCCGGCAGCCGGTGGTACTCCTCGGTCTGCGTCGTCGGCGGCCGGACCGACAGGTCCCGTCCGCTGAACGCGGGCATGATCGCGCTGGTGGCGGTGAACAGCAGCAGCGCGGCGACGACGAGCCGGTGGACGAGCGACTGCGTCCCCCCGGCGAGCGGGACGCGGGCGGGCACGCCGACGCCCCGGACGCCCGCGTAGACCTCGACCACGACGCAGGCGGCGAGCTGCAGCCAGGCGAGCCAGACCAGCACGACCAGGATGTTGATCAGCGCGGACGGCCCGATCCGCTGGGTGAGGTCGGACATCGCGGGGACGTGGTCCGGGACCGGCGAGCCGAACAGCGTCAGCAGCGCGTAGGGAACGCCGATGAGCAGCGCGGCGAGCGCCAGGAGCGCGCCCACGCCGGTGAGCACGTCGGCCGGTCCGCGGCGGCGCCGCGGTCCCCCTGGCCGCCGCTGCCCCTGACCGAGGCCCGGCCCGCCAGCCTGTCTCGTCGCCATCGCGCCCCTAGAAGGTCGGGAGTTCTGCGGGTCTTGAGGTCGCATGGCCATCGTAGACAGGCACGCCCCGCGGGCAATCCCGGGCTGACAACGATCCCGCGACGGACGGTATTGCACCAGTCGATGCAAAACCGCTAGGGTGCGGTCCATGGCCAGACCGCGCACCTTCGACGAGGACCGTGCCCTGGACGCCGCGATGCGGCTGTTCTGGGAGAACGGCTACGAGGCCACGTCCACCCGCGACCTGTGCACCGCCCTCGGCCTGGACCGCAGCAGCGTCTACAACGCGTTCACCAGCAAGCACGAGCTCTTCCGCCGCGCGCTGATCCGCTACACCGACATGATGACGGCCGCGCAGCTGGAGATCCTCGACGGCCCCGGCACCCCGGCGGTGGACCGGCTCCGCCGGTTCATGGCCCTGGTCATCGAGCAGGAGGAGGCCAACTCCCGGAACGGGCGCGGCACCGGCTGCCTCTCGGTGAACACCACGGTCGAGCTGGCCGGACGCGACCCCGAGATCGCCGCGCACCTCGCCCGCGACACCGAGCGCCGCCTCACCTCCCTCCGCGCCGTCATCGCCGCGGGACTGCGCGACGGCTCCATCACGTCCACGCGCAACCCGGTCGAGCTGGCCCACTACCTGAACGCCGTCATCGCCGGAATCCGCATCTCGGGCCAGGGCGGCGCCTCGCTCGACACCCTGTCCGCGATAGCCCAGACCGCCCTCGACGCCCTGACCCTCACCCCTCACACACCCCACGTCCGGCCGTCCCCCGCCGAACACGTCCACCACACCCCCTGACACCTCCCACATCCCCATCGGCCCGCCCCACTGGTCCCCCACCTAAGCCCTCCGCGTCACCCGTCCGCTCCGCCAAACGCCCGCCTGAAGCTCTCTGCGTCACCGCCCGCTCCGCCGGACGGCCGCCCAAGACCTTTCACGCCATCTGCCCGCCCCGCCGGGCGTCTGACGCGGTCGTCGGCCGGCGCTCCCCGCTGAAACTCAGCCCGACCACCACAGCTCGCCGGGCGAAGGCCATGCCTTCGCCTTCGCATGCCCGAGTTTTGCACTGAACGATGCAGAATGGAGTCCGCTACATGCCGCGCGCCATCCATCTCCTGGCCCTGGGCATCTTCACCATGGTGACCAGCGAGTTCGTCGTCGCGGGGCTGATGCCCCAGATGGCGGACGGCCTGCACACCACCGTTCCGAAGATCGGGTACCTGATCACGGCGTTCGCCGCCGCGATGGCGATCGGCGGGCCGCCGCTCGCCATGGCCGCCGGACGGCTGCGACCCCGCTCCGCGCTGCTGGCGCTGTCGGCGGCGTTCCTCGCCGGCAACGTGCTGGCCGCGCTCGCGACGTCCTACCCGGTCATGGTCGGCGCCCGGATCATCACCGGCGTCGCGTCGCAGGCGTTCATCGGCACCGCGATCACGACCGCCGTCCGGATGGTCCCGGCCGACCGGCGCGGACGGGCCGTCGGCGTCGTGCTGAACGGCCTGATGATCGGGACGCTGCTGGGCATGCCGCTGTCCACGCTGGTGGGCGAGCGGTTCGGCTGGCGCGTCGCGTTCTGGACGATCAGCGTCCTCACCCTCGCCGCCGCCGTCGTCATCCGCGCCGGCCTGCCCGACCTCGACCGCGCGCAGCCCGCCGAGGCGGGCGGGGACCGCTCGGCGTTCGCCCGTCCGCGGCTCTGGCTGACGCTGTCCACCAGCACGTTCATCATCGGCGCGACGTTCGCCGCGTTCTCCTACCTCAACCCGATCCTCACCGAGGTCACGGGGTTCTCGACCGGCGCCGTCCCGCTGCTGCTCATCGCCTACGGCGCGGCGACCGTCGTCGGCAACATGGTCGTCGGACGGCTCGCCGACCGGCACACGGTCGGCGTCCAGGTCGCCGGGCTGCTGCTCAACACCTCGTTCCTCGCCGGATTCGCGCTCCTCGCGGAGGACAAGGTCCCGGCCGTCGCGTGCCTGCTCGGCATCGGCCTGGTCGGCGTCACGATGAACCCCGCGATGGCGGCCCGCGTCCAGCGCGCCGGGAACACGGGGGCGCTGGTCAACACCGTCCACTCGTCCTTCATCACGCTCGGGATCATCGTCGGGTCGTCCGTCGGCGGAGCGCTGATCGGCGCGCACGGCCTGCGCGCCCCGCTGTGGACCGGCGCCGCACTCGCCGGCGCGGGCCTGCTCACCCTCCTGCCCGACCTGCTCCGCGCGCCCGCTCCCCACCCCGCCCCCGCCACAACTGCGGAAACCCGCCCGATCAGCGCTTCTCGATAAAAACTCGTAAGCACGTGAGTGCGCGGGTGGGCCGTCCGCCGCGGCGGGGCAGGTGCCGCGGCGGGCGGGTTCTCGTTCTCGTGCTGTCTGTTGGGCCTCAGCGGCGGGACGGGGCGGCTACGACGGCGGCGCCCGCGACGGCTAGGGCCGCGAGCACGGCGGCGAAGAGCGTCGCGCCGGTCGGGAGGCCGAGCGGGTCGCTGAGGTAGCCGGCGGCGACCGGGAGGGTTCCGGCCAGGAGGTATCCGCCGACGTTGAGCGCCGCGTTGGCCTCGGCGAGGCGGCGCGGCGGGACGTTCGAGTTCAGCAGGGACAGCCCGCCGAGCTGTCCGAGCCCCTGCCCGGCCCCGGCGAGGACGGCCGCCGCGACCAGCGGCACGACCCCGCGCGTCTGGACGGCCAGGACGAGCGTCCCCATGCTGACCAGCGTGCTCACGGCCCCGGCGAGCAGCACCTTGCGGCGCTCCAGTCCCTGGACGGCGAACTGGACCCCGGTCGCGGCGATGAACATGACGAACGCGGTGGCTCCCGCGACGATCCGGTTGTCCGTGCCGAGCAGTCCGGACAGCAGTGACGGCCCGAGCGAGAGGACGAAGGACGTCGCCGTGATCCCGGGCGCGAACACGGCCACGCCCATAGCGAGGTGCCGCCGGTTCTCGTGCGGCACGCCTGGCACGCGGATCCATCCGGCCTTCCGCCCCGCCGCGTCCTTGCGCTCCGCCGCGTCCTTGCGCTCCGCCGCGTCCTTGCGCTCCGCCGCGTCCTTGCGCTCCGCCGCGTCCTTGCGCTCCGCCGCGTCCTTGCGCTCCGCCGCGTCCTTGCGCTCCGACGCGTCCCCACGCTCGGGCGTGTCCTTGCGCTCCGCCGCACCCTTGCGCTCCGCCGCGTCCCCACGCTCGGACGCGCCCTTGCGCCCCGCCGCATTCTTGCGCTCGGACGCGTCCTTGCGGTCGCGCTTGGGGAGCGGCATGCGGAGGACGACGGCGATCGCGGTGACCAGCAGGACGGCTTCGAGCGCGAAGACCGTCCAGGCGGGGCCGGTCTCGGAGAGGACGCCGGCGAGCAGCGGCCCGAGGCCCGCGCCGAAGACCATCGCGGTCGAGGCCAGAAGCGCGGCGAGGCGGCGGCGGTCCGGGCCCGCGACGTCGGTCACGGCGGCCATCCCGGCGGAGACCGCCGCGCCGACCGCGATGCCGGTGAGCAGACGCGCGGCCATCAGCGCGGCCACGGACGAGGCGGTCGCGAACAGCCCGCACGCGACGAGCGCGGCGGCGAGCGCGGGCAGCAGGACGGGTTTGCGCCCGAGCCGGTCGGACGCCACGCCCGACACCAGCAGCGAGCCGAGCAGGCCGACGATGTAGCAGGCGAAGATCACCGTGAGGGTGCCGCGCGAGAACCCGATCCGGTGCTGCCACAGCACGTAGAGCGGGGTCGCGGCGTTCGACAGCACGAACACGGCGGTCACGGGCCAGGCGGCGAGCCACACGTGGGACGCGGTGGTCCGCGGCGCCGGGGCCGTCCGGGTCTGGAGCATGAGGGGTCCTCCTTGTACGAGATTTTTCGAACTTAGCATGCAGTACGATCAAACTCGTACAAGGAGGTGCCATGCCGAAGACCCGAGAGCGCGCCACCGCGAACCCGCCCGCTGGGCACCGGCGGCGAGCTGCGACGCTGGCCGACGTCCGGGAGCTGCCCGTTCCGCCCGACGCGCCCGAGCCGCTGCCCGAACCTGACGCCGCCGACCTGCGGCTGGAGACCGTCCTCGGCGCGCTGAGCGACCCGCTGCGGCTGGAGATCGTCCAGCGGCTGCTGCTGGAGCGCGAGGATTTCGACCACACCTGCGGATGGTTCGGGTTCGACCGGCCCAAGTCGTCCCTCACGCACCACTTCCGCGCGCTGCGCGAGGCGGGGCTGATCCGGCAGCGCCAGTACGGCCTGGAGCGGCGCAGCCACGTCCGCACCGAGGACCTCGAAGACCGCTTCCCCGGGCTGCTCGCGCTCGTCGTCGCCTGGACGCCGCCGGACGACTGAGCCGCTTTTCATCAATCGGCGATAAGAATCGGCTCCAGGGCTGGTCGTACGGGCGATTTCACGGTCGAATCCGTTGTGAGAACGCCGTGTGAACAAGCACACCGGCTCGGCATCCACCGCCACCGAGGAGCAGCCATGGGGGCGCTTGTCCTGGCCACCGGAGCACCGGCCGCCTACGTCGCCGGATTCGCCGTGTTCAAGGTCGCGGGACGGCGCATGCCGAGGCTCGCGGGCGCGCGTCCGGTGCAGACCTCGTGGCGGCTCGCGACCTCCCCGCTGTGGCTGTGCGGGCTCGCCCTGCTGGTCTACGGGCTGGGCCTGCAGAGCTACGTCCTGACCCGGATCCCGCCGAGCCTGGTCGTCCCGATGTACGGGCCGGTCATGCTCGTCCTGCTGCTGATCTCGGTGTCGAACTTCGGCGAGCGGGTCGGGATGGGCGAGACGCGCGCGTTCCTCGTCCTCGTGCTGGCGCTGCTGTCGCTCGCGGCGGCCGGGGACATGCTCGACGGGCACCGTCCGCCGTCCGGGGCCGGGCCGTGGGACGCGTCCGCCCCGCTGTGGCGCATCGCCGCGGTGGTCGGGCCGTCCGTGCTCATCCCGCTGTGGCTGTTCACCGTCCGGGACAAGGCCGTGTCCGGACGCCACGCCAAGCGCGTCACGGGCGTCGCGTACGGCCTGGGCGCGGGCGTCGTCGTCGGCTGCGCGGAGAGCTCGGGCGCGAGCATCGGACGCCTGCTGCGGCACGCCCCGCGCGACTGGGAGGCCGTCCTCCTCACCCCGCATCCCTACGTGGTCGTCGTCGCCGGACTCCTCGGGGCCGCGCTCGCCCACATCGGCCTCCAGCGCTGCCGCCTGTCCGTGGTGATCATCGTTCTGGCGGTCGGCTCGAAGGCCTCGTTGTGGCTGACCGGAATCCTGGTCTACGGCCAACCCTTCCCGCAGGGCCCGGCGCGCTTCGCGCTCACCGGCCTCGGCCTCGCGCTCGCGGTCGGCGCCGTCCTGCTGATCCCCCGCCACGAGCCCGAGGACCGCGAGGCCATGGTCGCGACCAACACCGTCCGCCGAGCGCCCCGCCGCAAGGACGGCGCGTACGCGACGCCGGAAGGCAAGCCCCGCGCGTCCTCCACGCCCGGAACGCGCGCTTCGTCCGCGCCGCAGCCGCCCCAGACCACGCCCCAACCGCAGACCGCGACTCAGCCGCAGACCGCGCCCCAACCGCGGACCACAACCGTCCCCACCGCGTCCAGGACCGTTCCGACGTTCGCGGCCCCGGTCCCGCTCCCGCAGGACGACCCGAACGTCCTGTTCACTCCGCCCGCGCCGACCGCCGCAGCGCCCCCGGCGCCCGACCCGTCCGTCTGGGACACCCCGCCGGCCCCCGACGCGCCAGCGGCACCCGACCTGTCCAGCTGGGCGGCTCCCGCCGCTCCCGGACGCTCCATCTGGGACGTCCCGACCGCCACCGAGCCGCAACCCGAGCCGGAGCGGCGGCCGGAACTGAAGGCGCCTCGCCTGCCGCGCAGGGCACGTAGCGCGGCGGCGATGCGCAAGCCGTCCGACCGCCGTTGACAGAACCGGACGCCACCGTCGTGTGAACGCACTCGGCGCTCACAGGACGCGCGGCGCACGTCCGCGCTTCACGGCAGCGGACGGGAGTCGCGGCGCGCGGCGCGGGCCTCGTCGCGCTCGCGGATGAGGCGTGCCAGCTCGTCCCGTACCTGGTCGAGGAAGGCGTCCACCTCGTCCATCGAGTAGCCCGGCATGAGCCGCGTGGTGGTGAACCGCTGCCGCTCGACGTCCGCCGGGGTCATCCGCCGCGCGGGCCGGAACGCCGGTTCCCGCTCCGCCCGCGGAGAACCGTTCAGCAGTCCCTGCCACATGGATCGCTCGTTGCCCATGCGCACCGTCTAACACGCCTGGTCGCCGCGCGGCACCAGATCGGCCCGAGGTTGTTGCGCGGGTGCGGATCGCATCCGAAAGTTTGATCGCGAATGAGCAACGCGCACCCCCCGCCCACGGCCAACGCACGCCCGCCGACGGACAAACACCCACCCCGCCGACAGACAAACGCGCGCCTCGCCGACGGACAAACACGCACCTCGCCGACGGACAAACACGCACCTCGCTAACGGACAAGCGCGCGCCTCGCTGGCGGGCGGCGTGTGCCTCGCTGACGGGTCACTCGTAGGACGCGGCGATGGCGACGGCCCGGTCGTGCAGGGCAGTCCGCAACCCCTGCGGGGACAGGGCCTCCGCGCTCGTGCCGAGTTCCCACAGCGCCCATATGGCGTGCCTGGCGTCCGGGAAGGTCACCTCCAGCCACAGCCTGCCGTCCGCGTCGGTCTCTTCGGAGAGGACGGCCAGGGCGGTGCCCGCCAGGCCGTCCCGCCGCGCCGGATCGATCCGCAACAGCACGGTGACCTGGTCGCCGCCGGTCCGGAACCGCGTGTTGCGTTCCTGCTACCGAAATACACGACAGAAGCACCGCCGTGGCCTGACGCGCTTTCGCCGCCTCCGGCACCCCTATTTGTCGCGGGCGGCTCCTAGGCGTCCGGCGCGCTCGGCACCGCGCAGGCTTCGGCGATCGCGGACGGGTCCCAGTAGAACGGACGGCATTCGAGCATCCGCCCGCCGCGCACCTTGATCATCTGGAGGATTCGGGTCTCCACGTCCCGTCCGGTGGCCTTCGCCCGGAACCGGACGCGATTGCTCACCACGACCGTGTCACCGTCGCCCCAGTGCTCCTGACCGAGGAATTCCATGGATTCCCAGCAGTCGCTGAACGCGGCCATGAACTGCTCCATGCCGTCGTGTCCTCGCCATTCCCCCGTCCCGCTGAACGGCATGCCGGGGGCTTGGTAGAGCACGACCTCCGGGTCCAGGTATTCGGCGACCTCTTCGTAGCTCGCCTTGCCGTACCCGCCCGCCGCCACGTAAGCGGCCTCGGCTTCATAGAACTTCCGCATGACGGACCAGGCGTCCAGTTCGTTGCTCATGAGCCGAGTCTGGCCAGCCGGGCGGAGGTGCGCTGGCGGATTTCCGACGGCTGCTTAGCGCGGGTTGTCGGCGGTCACCGGATGCGCGGACGCGTCGGAGGTCATGTGGAACTCGCCCATTCCCGGAATGATGCCGAGCAGCTGGGGATGGACGGTGATCTGGACAGAGACGTGCACCTCGTTCGGGGTCGAGTCGCAGTTGCGTGAGTTCACCTGCTGGCCGTAGTCGTCCAGGAGGGAGTCGGCGCTGGCGCACGCGGTCTGCGTGTCGATCTGCACCTTGCCCGTGTCGCGGAGCGTCGCGGTGTCGATCTGGTTGGCTCCGGCGCGCGCGGCCTGCTCGGCCATGTCGGCGGCGCGCTGCCGGGCGTGAATGGCCCGGCCGCCGTCCAGGAGCAGGCCCGCCAGGACGAACACGGCGGGCGTGAACAGGACGATGTAGAGCGTGATCGTGCCCCGGTCCCGCTCTTCGGGGTCGTGCAGCCTGCGGAGCAAGGTGCGCCGCGGTCGCGCCGGACCGTCCTGGTGCCGGATGTCGCCCGTCTCGTCCCTGGACGTCATGGGTTGCCACCGCCCCGGTACGTGTAGGTGTCGATCGGGGCGACGGCCTTGCCGGTGAGGGTGCGGCTGCCGGGGAAGCCGGGCAGGGCCAGGTCGGAGAAGTCGACGTGGCAGGTCACGGTGACGGCGACGCGTCCGCCCGCGCCCCAGGCGCTGGTGTCCGGGCTGATCGCGGGGCCGCCGGAGCACCAGTCGTGCCCGGACAGGTCGCCGGTGGCGGCCTGCTGGGCGAGGTCGCGGGCCGCTCCCTCGGACCGCGCGGTGGACGCGGCGCGCGCGGCGTCCCGGGCCGCGCCGTCCACCTGGCTCTGCGCGTCCACGACCCGTCCCGAGATCACGAGCAGGCCGATCAGCAGCAGGATGATCGGCGTCGCGAAGACCATCTCCAGCGTCATCGTGCCCTCGTCGTCCCGCAGCGGACGGGACGCACCGCGCCGAATCGCCGGACGCCGGAACATGGCACGCCCGATCACGGCACGCCGGACCACGGCACGCCGGACCACGGCACGCCGGACCACGGCACGCCGGACCACGGCATGCCGGACCACCGGGCGCCGGAACGCGGGTCGCTCGGTCATGGGGCGCCGCCGTCCTGGCATGCGGTGCCGGAGCCGGTGTCCGGACGGAAGCACTCGATCGGGCCGCGCGAGCGCTGCGAGACGTGGAAGTTGACGAACGGGATGACCTTGACGACCTTGCCGCTGACCTCGACCCAGCGCTGGTCGCCGTCCTGTCCCGACCGGACCTGGACGCCGCCGTCCAGCATTCCCCGGCCCACCTTGGACGCCGAGTCGCGCGCGGACTGCTCGGCCGCGCCCTGCCAGCCGCCGTCCGGGGACGTCCGGGCGACGCGTGCGCCGGACTGCGCGGCGGCGAGCGTGATCTCCCGCGCGTAGTAGTAGAACGCGAACTGGAACACCGCCAGCAGCGTGAGGATCAGGATCGGCGCGAGAATGGCGAACTCGATCGCGGACGCGCCCCGGTCACGCTCCTCGCACACGGCCCCCGCCCCGCGAACACGAAGCACCGAACGAACCCGCCCCCCAACCCTCGTGCCACCCGCGCCGGCCGGGGCGCCCGGGCCATCCAGGTCGCCCGCGCTGGCCGGGCCACCCAGGTCATTCGGGCCGTCCACGCCGTTCGGGGCGCCCGCGCCATCCAGGTCGCCCGCGCTGGCCGCGCCACCCGGGTCATTCGGGCCGCCCATGCCGTCCACGCTGGCCACGCCGTCCACGCTGGCCGCGCTGGCCGGGGCGCGCTGGCCTTTCGGGGTGTTCGGGCCGGGAGGGGCTGGTTCGGGTGAGTGCGGGTCGGCGCCCGGCGGGCACGGCCGGGGCCGGGGCTCAGTGCGCGGCATGACGGGTCCTCCGAAGGGACGGGCGGCTACTTGATGTTCGCGACCTCCTTGTCGATGCGGCCCTTGACGACGGCTCCGATGGCGACCGCGACGCCGACGAGGATGGCGGTGATGATGGCCCATTCGATCGCGGACGCGCCGAGCGTCCGGTCGTCGTCCCCGGTGCGCAGGCGGTGCAGGCGGTCGGACAGGACGGCGCGCAGATAGACGACCATCGGATCGTTCAGCGGGTTCATCGGTACTCCTTCTTCGCGGCGTCTCACGAGGTCGTGAGGCGCATCAGAGCGGGGTAGGCGAGGAAGATCAGGAAGGCGGCGCAGAACAGCAGCTGGGCCACCAGCATGGACTGCGACCGCTCGTTCGCGCGGCCGACCAGGTCGGACAGCTCGCGGCTGCGCATGGACGCGGCGCGCGCGGCGAGGGACTTGCGGATCTGCGCGCCGTCGTCGGCGACCAGGGAGAGCGCGCCGGCGAGGTCGCGCAGCTCCTCGACGTTCAGCTCGTCGCCGAGGTCGCCGAGCGACTGCCACGGCGTCCGGCCGGAGATGCGCGCGTTGGACAGCGCCTCGCGGATCCGCAGCATCGCCCAGCCGTCGCCGACGCTGGACGCGGCGAGCAGCGCCTCGGGGACGCCCCGTCCGCCCGCGAGGTTCATCGCGACGAGGTCGAGGAACGCGCCGACGACGTGCCGGAAGTCCTGGCGGCGTCCGCGCGCCTCGTGGCGGAGCTGCATGTCGGGCATGAAGAAGAACAGGACGGCGAACGCGCCGCACAGCCACAGCGGCGCCTCGATGTTCGCGCCGAGGCCGAGCAGCGCGAAGTATCCGGTGACGACGGGGATGAACAGCAGCGCGGACGCGGCGAGCAGGAACTTGGTGCCGAGCAGCGCTTCCAGGGACCGGTCGGTGATGGCGAGGTCGGCGCGGACGGACCTGAGCTGCCAGCCGCGCGCGTCGCAGTAGCGGACGGCCGCCGTGCCGACGCGGGCGCGCAGGCCGCCGACCTTCTCCAGGGTCGGGGACGTCCGGGTGGGACGGCCGGCCAGCTCGCGGTCGCGGGCGGCGTCGAAGGTGGCCAGCCGGGTCGCGAGGCCCGGACGCGGCGGGAACAGCGCGCGGGACAGCAGGTAGAGCCCGAGCCCGACGACGGCTCCCGCGAGGATCGCACCGGTCACGAGCCGCCTCCTCCGGCGTCCATGGTGTGCCTGCCGCGCAGCGACCCGGAGCCGGGACGCCAGTTCGCGACGGTGTTCGGGACCTCCGCCGGGACGCCCGGCGTCGGCTTCGGCTCGACCAGGAACCGGCCGGGCAGCTCGTACCTGCTGAGCTGCCGCAGCCACACGAACCCGCCCGCGTAGAGGGCGATGACGAGGATCAGGACGAGCTGCCCGAGGAAGTCGTCGTAGGGCTTGACGTAGCCGTGGTTGAAGATCGCGAGGACGAGCGCGGTGCCGACCGAGACGGCGACGACGATGCGGACGCTGCGGCGGGTGGCGCGGCGGTCGGCCTCGACGCGGCGGCGCATGTCGAGTTCGGCGCGGGCGGACGCGGAGAGCGCGCCGAGCATGTCGCGGAGTCCGGGGCCGCGCAGCTTGGCGTTCAGGATGAGCGCGGCGACGACGAGGTCGGCGGACGGGTCGTCGAGGTCGTCGGCGAAGCGGCGCAGGGCCTCGGGCATCGGGACGCGCGTGTGCAGGCGGTCCACCAGGACGCGGAGGGGCTGCTGGAGCGCGGGGGCGGCGGCGCGCAGCGACGCGGGGATGGCCTGTTCCAGGCCGACCGCGCCCGCGATGGTGTCGCGGAGGGACTCGGTCCAGGCGGCGAGGGCCTCCAGGCGGACCATCGCGCGCCGCTCCTCGGCGGCTCCTCCGGCCAGGCCGTTCCAGGCGAGGACGAGCGCGGCGGTCCCGGCGGCGGCGACGACCCACCGGGTGACGACGAGGACGGCGAGCGCGCTCATCACGGCGACGGCCGTCCGGGTGGTGAGGGTGCGGATCAGGTCCTCGCGGCTGCGGCGCGGCTGGCCCGGACGCGCGGGCAGCCCGCGCACCGCGAGAATGAGCAGCAGCAGCCCGCCCCCGGCGATCGCGCCGGTGACGATGGCGAGCAGGACGTCCGGGGCGAACATCAAGGCCCCCCGTCACAAGGCCCGGCCGCCGCGCCCGCGCCGGAAGGCACGCTCGCGGGACCCCCGACGAAAGGCACGCTCGCGGGACCCGCGCCGGAAGGTACGGCCGCCCGGCCTGCGTCGGGCGGCGGGGGAAGTGGGGTTCGGAGCATGGTCACCAGCCTCCGGTCGCCGGGTCGTAGCCATGTTCGGCCAGCTCGGCGGCGCACGCGATGGGCGCGGCGGGGTGGGCCTGGCCGTCCGGGGCGAGGGCGAAGACCTCCGACGACAGGACGCGGCCGTCCACGCCGGTGACCTCGCGGACGGAGGCGATGTAGCGGCGCAGCCGGCCGCCGACGGCGTAGTCGTTGCGCTTCTCGATGAACACGACGAAGTCGATGGCGCCCGCGATGAGCATGTGGGTGGCCTCGACCGGGAGGCGCTCCTCGGACTGGATCGCGTAGGTCGCGATGCGGTTGAACACCTCCATGGACGAGTTGGCGTGGATGGTCGACAGCGAGCCGTCGTTGCCCTGGGACATCGCGTTCAGCATGGTGACGATCTCGTCGCCGAGGACCTCGCCGACGATCACCCGGGACGGGTTCATGCGCAGCGAGCGGCGGACGAGCTCGGCCATGGAGATCGCGCCCTGGCCCTCGGAGTTCGGCAGCCGCTGCTCGAACGCGACGACGTTCGGGTGGAGCTCGGGGAAGGCGTCCAGGCCGAGCTCCAGCGCGCGCTCGACGGTGATCAGGCGCTCGTGCTGCGGGATCTCGTTGGCGATCGCGCGCAGCAGGGTCGTCTTCCCGGCGTTCGTCGCCCCGGCGATCATGATGTTCTTGCGGGCGAGGACGGCGGCGCGCAGGAAGCGTCCGAGCTCGGGGGTGAACGTCCCGTTGCCGACCAGGTCGGACAGGAACACCTTGCCGAGCCGCGCGCGGCGGATCGACAGCGCGGGCCGGACGGTCACGTCCATCACGGCGGACAGCCGCGAGCCGTCCGGGAGGCGCAGGTCGAGCTGCGGGTTCGCGGTGTCGAAGGGGCGCGACGACAGTCCGGAGTAGGCGGCGAGGATCTGGATCAGCTCGACGAGCTCCTCGTCGGTCTCGGCGACCGGCTCGCCCATCACCTCGCGGCCGTCGGCGTAGCCGATGAACACGCGGTCGCAGCCGTTGACGTCGATGTTCTCGATCTCGGGGTCCTCCAGCAGCGGCTGGAGGCGGCCGACGCCGAACAGCGCCGCGTGCACGCCCGCCGCGAGCGCCTCCTCCTCCTCGGCGTTGGGCGGACGGCGTCCGGCGGTGATCTCGCCGCGCGCGAACTCCTCCAGGACCTGCGAGATCAGCGCGCGGGCGAACTGCCGCTCGTCCTCGCCGGACATCGGCGGCAGGCCGTTCGCGGCGTCCAGGCGGCGCTGCTGCGCGAGCCGGTCGCCGACCTCCTGGCGCAGCCGCTTGACGAGCGCGTGATCCATCTAGAACCTCCCCTCGGCGAGCATCGGCTCCGCCGCGGGGCCGCCGTCCACGCGGGCCGTCAGCGCGGTCGCGACCTCGCGGGCGGAGCGGATGAGCAGGGTGCGGTCGAGCCGTCCGCCCCACTGGCCGGACAGCAGCTCGGCGCCCTTCGGGTCGAGCGCGAGGCCGCCGAGGACGGAGACGGGCGGCGTGGGGACGCCGCCGCGCGCCTCCAGCCGCTGCCGGGTGCCGGTGAGGATGCGGTCCACCTCGGCGATGGACGCGCGGAAGTCGCGCGGGTCGGCGAGGACGACGACGCCGAGCGGCGGTCCGCCGCGCAGCTCGCCGGTCAGCGCGACGACGCGTTCGCGCAGGTGGGCGACCTGTTCGAGGGTGGCGCGAGTGAACAGGACGACCATGTCGGCCTCGCGCAGCAGCTCGTTCAGCGGGCTGCCCGCGCCGAGCCGTCCGCAGTCGGCGAGGACGTCCACCTCGCCGAGGCCGCGGAACGCGCGGGCGAGCGGGCTCCACAGCCAGGTCATCCCCTGCGCCTGCTCGGCGCTGGTGATGCCGACCAGGACGTCCAGGCCGCCGACGAGCCGCTGGCAGTGCTCGGCGATCTGGTCGGGGCGCAGCCCGCGGCGGGCCGTCGCGGCGAGGCTGAGCAGCCCGCGGGACGGGTTGAGCATGGCCGACCCGTCGGAGGTGGCGGGGTCGGCGGGCAGCCGGTACACCAGGTCCCCGCCCGCCTGGTCGCACTCGGCGACCAGCACCGGACGCGGCCAGACCGCGCCGAGCGCCACCGCGGCCGTCGTGACGCCCGGGGCCCCCTTGTCGGCGGCGAGCGCGATGAGGGCCACGGTCAGCCTCCGCCCGTGCCGGGCGAGTGCTTGGACTTGTCCGCCGGACGGCTCGGGCCGGTGCCGTTGGGCGTGTCGGGAGCCCCGGTCGGCGGCGTGCCGCCCGGCTGCGGCGGGACGTCGCCACCCTGCGGCTGCGTGCCGTCCGGGATCAGCGCGACCGCGACCAGCCCGCTCGACGCGGCCTGCGTGACCTGCGCGACCTCGTTCGGCGGGACGGCGACGTCCACGGCGACACTGTCACTGCCGAGGCGTCCGCTGCCGCCGGACGAGACGCCGATGACGATCGCGTCCGGCGCGAGGACCGTGCCCGCCCGCGCGGCCCCGCCGCCGTTGTTCCCGTTGCCGCCGTTGCCGCCGACCGCGTAGAGGCCGACGCGCTTGCCGGACTCCAGGCCCTTCGCCGGGAACTGGCCGGGCTTCAGCGACAGGCCGACGATCATGCGTCCCTGCGCGGCGCCGTTGGTGCGGCTGACCATGGAGTTGGTGAGCAGCGCGCCGCGCACGAGCGGCACCGCCGCGTACGTCTGGGCGACCTTGGCACGCTCCGACCAGGCGATGTACTCGATGCCCGTGTCGCCGACCTGGACCTCCTGCAGGGCCGACATCGGGATGCGCTGCCCGGCCGCGACCGGCTGCGCGATCCGGATCGCCGACACCCGCTGCCCGCTCGCCATCACCAGGTAGGCGCTGGCCAGCGCGCCGCCGAGGACGAGCAGCACGGCCAGCGCCGCGAGCGCCGGTTTGCGCTCGCGCGGCGCGCTCGGCAGCCGCTGCCCGCCCGCCGTGCCGAGCCCGGTGGCCCCGAGCCCGCCGCCCGCCGGGCTCGCCGCGAGCCCGCCCCGTCCGCTCGTCGCCCGCTGGTCGCTCTTCATGGCGGCAGCCACGTGCTCCTTTCGCGCCCGCCGGAATCTCGGATGTGGAGATCTCCGAATCGTCGGGCGATCCATGCTTGCGGGACGGGTGAGCCCTCGTCAATGGATTCGGGCAGCCGTACCCGTGCCGTGACCAAAGGACCGCAGGTGACCAGCCGTTTCGCTGATCACTTCGCGGCTTACCGTGGGTCACACCGGCCACTGACACCACCGAAACGGACACCCGTTAACGCCGATTTGTACGTTAATGACGGAACCCGCCGGTGGACGTGTCCGGATCGTTGGCACCACCCGCCCCGATCCCGTCGATCCATGCGGCCCGCCCGCGTCCACCGGGCCGGCGTCGGACCGGCTCGTTAGAGTGAGGCCGCAGCCGCCGCGGCACGCCGTCCCGGCCGCCCCGGCGGCACTGCGCAGCTCAAACGCGTGCAGGCTCGGACGCGTGCAGGCTCGGACGCGTGCAGGCTCGGACGCGTGCAAGCTCGGACGCGTGCAAGCTCGGACGCGTGCAGGCTCGGGACAGAGGGGCTCGGATGCGGATCTCGTTCACGGCGCTGACCCACGAGGGGCCCCGGGACGTCGTGGCGGAGGTGGACGACCGGGCGACCGTCGGCGGTGTCGCGCGGGCGCTCGCGGCGGGCGGCGACGGGCTCTGGGCGGACGGCCGGATGCTCGACCCGAAGGCCCCGGCCGCGCGCGAGCTGCGCGACGGCGCGGTGGTCGCCGTCGAGCGGCGCGCGGCGGCCGCGACCGACCTCGGCGAGCCGTCCGGGCTGGTCGAGGTGCGCGTGGTCGGCGGGCCGGCGGCGGGCCCGGTGCACCGGCTCGGGTTCGGCACGGTCACCGTCGGGTCGGGCGGACGCGCCGACCTCACGCTGGACGACCCGGCCGTCCCCGAGGTCTCGCTGCGCGTCACCGTCGGACGGGACGGCACGGAGGTCGAGCCGTCCGCGCACACGATCGGGCACGCCGTCCTGGACGGGGTGCCGCTCGACGGGAAGCGGCCCTGGCGGGTCGGGAGCGTGCTCGCCGTCGGGTCGAGCGTCCTGATGCTGGCGCCGAGCGCGCAGCCCGACACGCATCTCGAACCGCTTCCGGAGGGCGGTCTCGCGTTCAACCGTCCGCCGCGCCTGAAGCCGGCCGTGCGGAAGCGGAGCATCGAGGTTCCGAAGCGTCCGGAGCGGGATCCGAAGGAACGGCTGCGGCTGTTCGGCGCGCTGCTGTTCTCGGCGTTCGGCCTGGTCATGGCCGTCGCGTTGAAGCAGTGGTGGTGGGCGCTGTTCGCGCTCGCCTGGCCCGTGATGACGCTCGGCGAGTGGATCGGCGACCGGATGTACGGGCGCAAGTCCTACAAGAAGGCGCTGCGCGACTACGAGGAGCAGAGCGCGGCGTTCGGGGCGCGCCTGGCCGCGCTTCGCCAGGAGGACGAGCGCGAACGCCGCGAGGCCGACCCGGATCCGGCGGAGGTCCTGCTGACCGCGACCGGCCCGCGCCGCCGCCTCTGGGAGCGGCGCATGACCGACCCGGACGCGCTGCACCTGCGCATCGGCCTCGCCGACCTGCCCGCGCTCATCGAGATCCGCAGCGACGGCCCCTTGCCGGGACGTCCCTCGTCCAGCATGTCCGGCGGCCTCGCCACCAGCGCCCGCGACCCGCACAGCGCTCGCGGCGACCGCGGGAGGCGCGCGAGGCGCGATGGGCGCGCCGCACGCGATGGGCGCACGGCGGCGGGCAGGCGCGCGTCCCGAAAGGGCGAGGCGGGCGGCGCGCAGGACGGCACAGGCCGCCGATTCGCCGCAGGCGCGCTCGGCACCGGCGCAGGCGGTGGTGCAGGTGGTGCAGGTGACGCGCTCGGAGTGCCCGGTGTGTTCGGGCCGGGTGGCGCGGACGCGGCGGGTGGTGCGTTCGCGGTGGGCGGGGTGCTCGACATGGGCGGTGCCTCCGGGACGAGTGGTGTTCTGCGTCCCAGCGGCGCGGGGCTCGGCGCGGAGGCGGCCGGGGTGCCGATGGCGCATCTGGTTCCGGTCGCGTTGCCGCTGCCGGACGTCGGCGTGCTCGGCGTGACCGGTCCGCGCGCGGCGTCGCGCGGGCTCGCGCGGTGGCTGGTCGCGCAGGCGGCGGCCCTGCACAGCCCGCGTGACCTGGCGATCATCGTCCTCACGGCGGACGCGGAAGCGGGCGAGGAGTGGAACTGGGTGCGGTGGCTCCCGCACACGCGTCCGCGCGAGGGCGAGGAGTGCACGGCGCTCGTCGGGTCCGATCCGGAATCGCTCGCGCACCGTATTACCGAACTCGCGATCCGGGTGAGCGATCGGCGGCGCGCGGCGCAGGCCGCGCAGAGCTTCTTCGGGCAGGGCAAGCCACCCGAGGCGATCCCCTACAACATCCTCGTCGTGCTGGACGGCGCGCGCGCACTGCGCCGCCAGCCGGGCATGCCGATGCTGCTCGCGCGCGGCGCGGAGTACGGCATCCACGCGATCTGCGTGGACGACGAGGAGAGGCTGCTCCCCGAGGAGTGCGCGGTCGTCGCGGCGTTCGAGGAGGACGGTCCGGCCGTCCGGCTGCGCGGGCACGGCCTCGACGCGATCGGCCCGGTGCTCGCCGACCGGGTGCCGGTCGCGTGGGCCGAGCGCGTCGGGCGGGCGCTCGCGCCCGTCCGGGACGTGTCGCGCCAGGATTCCGACGACACCGTCCCCGCGAGCGCGCGCCTGCTCGACCTGATCGCGATGCCCGAGCCGGACGCCGACGCCGTCCTGCGGTCCTGGCAGC
Source organism: Actinomadura gamaensis (assembly GCF_042652125.1). Taxonomy (NCBI): domain Bacteria; kingdom Bacillati; phylum Actinomycetota; class Actinomycetes; order Streptosporangiales; family Thermomonosporaceae; genus Actinomadura; species Actinomadura gamaensis. The sequence continues at coordinate 399,728 of NZ_JBHSIT010000007.1, forward strand.
GGACCGGCGGGCGCGCCACCCGCGTCCCGATCGGCGTCGGCGCGGACGGCCCGTTCGCCGTGGACCTCCGCTACGACGGCCCGCACGGCCTGGTCGCCGGGACGACCGGCGCGGGCAAGTCCGAGCTGCTCCAGACGCTGATCGCGTCGCTCGCGGTCGCGAACCGCCCGGACGAGATGACGTTCGTCCTGATCGACTACAAGGGCGGCGCGGCGTTCGCCGACTGCGCGCGCCTCCCGCACACCGTCGGCATGGTCACCGACCTGGACGGGCACGCGACCGAGCGCGCCCTCGAATCGCTGTCGGCCGAGCTGCGGCGGCGCGAGGAGATCCTGCTCAACGCGGGCGCGAAGGACATCGACGACTACCAGGCGGACGGCAATGGCGGGCTGCCCCGGCTCGTCCTCGTGATCGACGAGTTCGCGGCGATGGTCGCGGAGCTGCCCGAGTTCGTCGCCGGGCTCGTCGACATCGGACGGCGCGGGCGGTCCCTCGGCGTCCATCTGATCCTCGCGACGCAGCGTCCGGCCGGGGTGGTGACGGCGGACATCCGCGCGAACACGAACCTGCGGATCGCGCTGCGCGTCACCGACCCGGACGAGTCGACCGACGTCCTCGACTCGCCGGAGGCCGCGCAGATCGGGAAGTCGACGCCGGGCCGCTGCTACGTGCGCTCCGGCGTGGACGAGGCGCGGCTCGTGCAGACCGCGCGCGTCGGCGGTCGGCGGCCCGCGCCGGGCGCGCCGCTCGGACGCGCCGACGTGCACACCGTGGGCTGGCAGGGTCTCGGGCGTCCGCTGCCGGGGCCGCGCGCGCCGCTGGACGACGCGTCCGGCGAGACGGTCACCGACCTGGCCGTCCTCGTGCGCGCGGTCGAGGACGCGGCGCGCCGGGCGGGGATCGGCCGGCAGCCGTCGCCGTGGCTCACTCCGCTGCCCGACCGGGTCCGGCTCGCGCCGCGCACGGCCGCCGGCGGATCGGTCGTGGACGTCCCGCCGATCCCGTTCGGGGTGACCGACCTGCCGTCCGTCCAGTCGCGCGAGCCGCTGGTCGCCGACCTGGTGAAGGGCGGCCACCTCTACCTCGCCGGGACGGCCCGGTCCGGCCGCTCGACGGCGCTGCGCACGTTCGCCGGGTCGCTCGCCGCCGCCTGCTCGCCGTTCGACGCGCACCTCTACGCGATCGACTGCGGCGCGGGCGCGCTGCTGCCGATGGTGTCGCTGCCGCACTGCGGCGCGGTCGTCACCCGCGACCAGCTCGACCGCTGCGAACGCCTCCTCACCGCGCTCGGCGCGGAGGTGTCGCGGCGGCAGCAACTCCTCGCCGAGGCGGGCTTCGCGTCCCTGTCGGAGCAGCGCGCGGCCGTCGCCGCCGCCGACCGGATGCCCTGGATGGTCCTGCTCCTCGACCGCTGGGAGGGCTTCGTCGGCGCGTTCGACTCCTACGACTACGGCCGCCTCGTGGACATGGTGCTGCGGCTGCTGCGCGAGGGCGCGGCGGTCGGGCTGCGCGCCGTCTTCACCGGCGACCGGACGGGCCTGACCGGCCAGGTCTCCACCGTGTTCGACCGGCGGCTGATCCTGCGGATGGCCGACCCGAACGACTACGGCTACGCGGGCCTGCAGGAACGCCAGGTCCCGGCGTCGATGCCGCCGGGCCGCGCGCTGGAGGTCGTCGCGCCGGGCGTCCCGCCGCGCGAGTCGCAGATCGGGCTGCTCGCGGACGACCCGTCCGGAACCGCCCAGGTCGCCGCGCTCCAGGACATCGCGCGCGCCGCCGTCACCCGCTACGGCCGCCTGCCGCGCCGCCAGCGTCCGCTGCACGTGGACGAGCTGCCGGTGCGCGCGACCTACCGGGAGGCGATGTCGCTCGAACCGGACTTCACGCCGCCGTCCGCGCTGTGGTCGCTGGTCGGCGTCGGCGGCGACACCCTCTCCCCGGTGGGCGCCGACCTGCTGAACGAGGGCCCCGGCTTCGTCGTCGCCGGACCGGCCCGCTCCGGCCGCTCCACGACGCTGCGGACGATGGCCGAGTCGCTGCTCGACCCCGCCGTCGCGGGCGGGCTCGTCCCGGTCGTCCTGGTGACGCCGCGCCGGTCGCCGCTGCGCATGCTCGCCGGCCGGCGCGGCGTCCTCGGCCTGCTCACCGCCGACGCGACCCCCGACGACCTGGAGGACGCGATCGGCGACGAGCACCGCTACGCCGTCGTCGTGGACGACGCCGAACTCCTCGACGAATCGGACCTCGACGACGCCCTGCGGGACGTCCTGCGCACCGCGCGGGACGGCGAGCACGCCCTGGTCATCGGCGGCACCACCGAGGACCTGAGCCGCGGTTACCGGGGGTTCATCGCCGACGCCCGCCGCTCCCGCACCGGCGTCCTGCTCTCCGTCGACTCCCCGGACGACGGCGACCTGTTCGGCCTCCGCCTCCCCCGCAACGCCTCCCTGGGGGGCCCGGTCGGCCGCGGCCTCTTCGTCCAGCCGGGGACGACGACCCAGATCCAGGTCGCCCTCCCACCCCCACTGAACGGCTGACGCTCCGCCAGACGCAGCGAGCAACGTACTCCGGCCAGGCCGCCTGCGGGTGGGTGGACCACGGGTGGCCGGGCCGCCTCCGGTTGGCCGGCCACGGGTGGTCGGAGCTACGGGCGGCCGGACCGCGGGTGGGTGGAGCTACGGGCGGCCGGGCCGCGGGTGGGTGGAGCTCCGGGCGGCCGGGCCGTGGGTAAGCGGAGCTACGGGCGGGTGGGCTGGGGGAACAGGACGCGGGCGGCGTGGCCGGTGTCGCAGTACTCGCGGACGGCGGCGATCTTGCCGTCCCGGACGGTGTAGACGCCGATGCAGCGGTTGTCGTACCGGTCGCCGCGGACGGTGTCGCCCCGGGCCGTCCATTCGGCGACGACCTGGTCGCCGTCCGCGACGACGCCGGTGAGGACGATCTCGGGCGGCGCCGCGAAGGCGCCCGCGGTGACGCCGCCGAGGAAGTCGTTGACGATGGCGTCGCGTCCCTTCCAGGTGCCGCTGATCGGGGTGTCGCCGGGGTAGGTCCAGGTGGCGTCGTCGGCGAAGCTGTCGACGATCGTCGCCAGGTCGCCGGCGGCGACGGCCTCGACGTAGCGGATGACGATCTCCTTGGGGGTCATGGTCGTTCCCCTGCCTTTCTGAGAGCACTGCTCTTGACTGTGATCAATGTTCGCGAGAGCATTGCTCTCGCTAGGACGAAAGTTCACTTCTCGGACGTCGGAGGTCCGCATGCTCGCCGCCGCCAAGGGCGCCAACCTGGCGCTGATGTTCTTCCTGGAGCTCGGCGTGCTGATCTCCGTCGGCTACTGGGGTTTCACGCTCGGCTCGAACTGGGGTGTCCGGATCCTCGCCGGGCTCGGCGCGCCCGTCCTGATGGGGACGCTCTGGGGACTGTTCGCGGCGGGCGGCGGCAAGAACGCCACCTACGCGCTGACCGGCCCCTTCCGCGCCGCCTTCGAGATCGCCTGGTTCGGCGTCGGGGCGCTGGCGCTGTACGCGTCCGTCGCCCTGACCCCGGCCGTGATCTTCGCCGCCGCTTACGCCGCCAACGCGGTGCTGCGGCTCGCGTGGAAGCAGAGCTGACACGCGTGCGATGCGGCGCGTTCCGGCCCGGCCCGGGTCACTCCGGTGACCGGGCCGTCCCCGCGTCCGAAGCCGCACGGTCCGCCGCGTCCGAAGTCGCACGGTCCGCTGGGGCCGAAGTCGCACGGTCCGCTGGGTCGGAAGTCGCACGGTCCGCTGGGTCGGAAGTCGCACGGTCCGCCGCGTTCTGGGACGAGCGATCTGCTGCGTCTGGGAGCGTGTGAGCCGCGGAGGTCAGGGTGAGGACGGCGTTACCGCGGATTCGGCGGTCGCGGAGGTCGGCGAGGACGGAAGCGGTGTCAGCCCAGTCGGCGACGCGTCCGATCTCGGGATGAAGCCGACCGGACGCGACGAGGCGGACGAGCGTGGCGAGGTCCGTGCCGTCCGGGATGTCGGAGTCGGCGTAGTGGAAGTGCCGGATCGTCCCGGACTCCGGTCCGTCGAAGAAGCTGAAGAAGTCGAGGGTGACGGGCGTGCGGCTGGCCTGCCCGAACCAGATGAGCGTCCCGCGCGGAGCCAGCTTCGCGAGCGCGGCCGGCAGGTTCGCGCCGCCGGTCGACTCCAGCACGAGGTCGAACGGGCCGTCCGCCGACGCCACGTCCGGGACGACGCGCGCGCCCAGCTCACCCAGCCGCTCGCCGCGCCGGGACACCGCCGTGACGTCCGCGCCGGCCGCCGTCGCCAGCTCGGTGAAGTAGTGCCCCACCCCGCCGGACGCCCCGGTCAGCAGCAACCGCAGCCCCGCCACGGCACCGGCCGCGCGCAGCAGCCGCAGCGCCGTCAACCCCGCCAGCGGCAGCGCGGCGGCCGTCTCCGCCGGCACCGAGCCGGGCAGCTCGGCCAGCGCGTCCGTCCGGACGGCGACGCGCTCCGCCCAGCCCGCGGCCGGCGGATGGCCGACCACGCGAGCTCCGGCGCGCGGGCCGGAGCCGTCCGCCGCCGCCCGGACGACCCGTCCGGCGACGTCCTTGCCGGGCAGCCAGGCCGTGCCGGCCTCCAGCTTGAAGATCTCGCCCCGGTTCACCGAGAACGCCTCGACCTCGACCACCGCCTCGTCCGGACGCGGGTCCGGCTCGGCGCGCTCGGCCGGGACGACCAGCTCGTCCCGGCGTTCGGTCGGCTGCAACGCCTTCACGATCGACTCCTCCCACTCGTCCGCCGCCCCTTCCGGGCCGGCCGTGGTCACAGTCCACCGCCCGGGGCGGTCGCGCGGCCAACAGCCACCGGTCGAGCTTGACAACCGTCGGTTGTCGGACAAGGTGGACACGTGGATCTGGACCTCGCACAGGTGCGCGCCTTCGTCACCACCGCCGACACCCGCCACTTCGGCCACGCCGCCGCCGACCTCGGCCTCACCCAGCAGGCGCTCTCCAAGCGGATCGCCCGCCTGGAGTCGCTGCTCGGCACCCGCCTGCTCGAACGCGGCCACGGCGCCGTCGAACCGACCCCGGCCGGGCACCGCTTCCTTGCCGCCGCCCGCCGCGCCCTGGCCGCCGCCGACGCCGCCGTCTCCGCCGTCCGCGACGACGCGGGCCCCCTGCGCGTGGACGTCTGGGGCCACCTTTACGACCCGTCCCGCACCCTGAGCGAAATCCTCGACCCCCCGCCCGACCAGCCGAACCACACTGAAGATCTCCCTGCCGTGGAGCTGGGGCGTGCTCGGGACCTGCCCGCCGTGGTGGCCGCGTTGTTGCGGGGAGAGATCGACGCCGCGTTCGGCCGCGTCCATCGGACGGGCCTGCCGCGCGAGGACGAGCTGGCGCACCGGATCGTCCGCCTGGAGCCGGTGGACGCCCTGCTCGGCGATCGCCATCCGCTCAGCGGCGCGGAGCAGCTCCGTCCGGCAGACCTGCGCGGCTCTCGCCTGCTGTTCCCCGCCGCCGCGCACCGCCTCGACTTCCTGCGCCACTTCGCCGAGGACTTCGGCATCGAGGGACGCGTCGAAGCCGTCAACCTCGGCGCCGGGCACCTCCTCACCGAACTCCGCGACACGCCCGACACCTTCACGCTCTTCCCCGCGGACGCCCGCCTTCCGGACATCCCCGGCGTCCGCTCCGTGCCACTGATCGATCCGGTCCCGCTGTACGCGTGGTCCCTCATCTGGAACCCTGCCGCCGCGCACCCGCGCCTCCGCGACCTGCTCCAGGCCCTGGCCGCCAAAGCCCGAACCCGCCGCTGGCTCGAATACGTCCCGTCCCGCGACTGGCTCCCCGCCGAAGACGCCGACCGCGCGAGGACGCCCCTCACAGCGGAGGCGGCGGGAGACGCCGCAAGACCAGCACCCATCCGATGAGGACCGTGCCCGCGGCGCACACCCCCGCCGCGACGAACACCGGACGCGGGTCGTTCCCGAACGCGTGGCTCGCGACGCCCGCGAGCGCCGCGCCGAGGGGTGTGACCGCGATGACCAGCGAGCGGATCGCCGTCGTGACGCGTCCCATCAGCTCGCGCGGGATCCACGCCTGCCGCGCGCTCCGGTTCACGACGCTCGCGACCGTGACGGCCGCGCCCTGGACGGCGTTCGCGGCCACCAGTCCCCGCGCGTCCGAGACCATCCCCATCGCGGCCAGGGCCGTCCCGACTCCGACGATGCCGACGGTCACCGCACCCATCGCGCCCAGCCACCGCGCGATCGATCCGGCCGTCATCGCCCCGACGACACCGCCCACTCCATCCGCCGCCACCAACGCCGCGATCGCGTGCATGGGCAGGCCGAGCGTCACGCGTCCCAGATAGACGATGAGGGTGTCCACCGCGAGGCACAGGTTCACCACGACCTGAACCGCCGTCACGGCCATCAGCGGACGGCACGTGCCCAGAAACCGCATCCCTTCGAGGATCCCGCGAACGAACCCGGCACCTGCACCCTGACGTTCGAAGTTGTTCGTTCGGACACGGGCAACCGCGAACAAGGACACGCACGAGAACACGAACGTCGCGGCGTTCAGCAGCAGCGCCGTCTCGACGCCCGCCGTCGCCGCGAGGAAGGCGACGACCGCCGGCCCGCCGACGACGGCGAGCTGCGCGGACGTCTCCATGACCGCGTTCGCGCGCAGCAGCCCCTCGTTAGCGAACAGATCCTTGAGGGACACGCCGAGCGCGGCGTCGAAGAAGACCGTCGCGATCCCCGCCACGAAGGCCAGCCCCAGCACGACCGGCAAGGACGCCGCGCCCGTCCAGGCCATCACCGGCAACGCCGCGAAGACCACCGCACGCACGACATCCGCCGCGACCAGGACAGTCCAGGCGTTCCAGCGATCCACGAGCGCGCCCGCCGGCACGCCGACCAGCAGGTACCCGACCCCGCGCGGCGCGGCGGCCAGGCCCGCAAGCAGCGGGTCGCGGGTCAGGCGCAGCACCAGCAGCGGGACGGCCAGCAGCGCCAGCCCGTCCCCCAGCAGCGACACCGCCTGCCCGCCGAGGAAGACCCGCCGTCTCATTCCGGACGGACGGCCACGACCCGAAAACTCACCCCCAACCGGGCGCGCGCGACGAACTCGATCCGGAACCCGGCCCCGCGCAGCAGGGGACGCGGGTCACGGGTCAGATGATCGGCCGAGAACCGGACGGCCAAAGGTTCGACCAATCGCATCAATGCTCGAACGAACACGTTGGACGACGGACCGTGCTCCGCGAGCACGAACCGTCCACCCGGACGAAGCACCCTGAACGCCTCGCGGACGGCGGCGTCCGCATCGGGAATCGAGCACAGCGTGAACGTCGAGACGACCGTGTCCGCGCAGCCGTCCCGAAGGTCGAGACGCTGCACGTCCCCCTGCCTGAGCTCGATCCGGTCACCGAGCTTCTCGTCCTCCGCCCGCCGCCGGGCGATCGCGAGCATCCGCTCCGACAGATCGATCCCGATGACCGAAACGACCGCCTCGGGATAGAGCGGCAGGTTGAGGCCCGTCCCGACCGCGATCTCCACGACCCGTCCGGACGCGCGCCCGGTCACCCACGTCCGGCTGCCCGGAAACAGCATCCGCTCACAGATCGCCATCTGCCGGTCGTACCGTTCGGCGATGGTGTCGAACACCTGCAGCACGCGCTCGTTGCTCACGGTCGTTCACCTCCGCGCCCGGCGCTCGCGGGCTCCGCCCCGATCGTCCTCCCGGAACCATCCCGGCGCACCACCGAACCTTCGCCCGCGCCCGGAACCGACGACCACCCGGACCGAAGGCGGAGCCGGTCAGCCGTCCAGATGAGCCCGCAGCGCGGCGACGAACCAGTCGAACACCGGCGCCATGTCGGGCTGCGCCGGCCACCCGTTGATCTTCCCGAGCAGCGCCCAGTACCGCGCGGCCCGCGGGTCGTTCGCCGTCTCCACCCGCCGCAGGACGTCCCGCCGGTACCGGGCCGAGTCCTCAGCACCGAACGTCTCGGCATACCGCTGGACCAGGACGTCGACCACCCGCCCGGCCTCCGCCGAATCCGGCGAGACACCGGCCTCCCGGGCCGCGGTCACCTTCTCGACGACCACCTGCGTCAGCTCGTGATGCAACTCGGCCTCGGCCCGGCCCGCCTGCTCGGCCTGATGCTCGGCCATCCGCCGCACCGACGCCCGGAAATCACCGTCCCGCACGAGATCGGCCAGCTCGATCCACGCCTCGACCTGCTCCGGTTCCGGATCGTCCGGAAGCTCCGGCATGGCCGACCGCATCATCGCGACGAACGCCGGATTGGCGTCCAGCCCACCGAACGTCGCGTCGATGAACTCATGGACGATCGCGTTCCGCTCCTCCGCCGACAACCGCGCCAGCTCGTTCACGATCTTCAACTCCTCAGGGTCGGTTCCGCGCCTGGCCACCGCCCGCAGCACCGCACGCCGCAACCGCAACGTCCGGATCTGCGCGTCCAGCGCCTCCGCGTGCACCGCCGCGATCTCCGGCAACGTCACGCCCCGCTCCAGCAATCGCCGGACGGTCGGCAGATCGACGTCGAGATCCCGCAGCGTCCGCACCAGCTCCAACCGAGCCAGCGCCCGCACGTCGTAGAGCCGGTGACCGGCATGACTACGTCCGGCAGGCGGCACCAGCCCCTCATCCGAGTAGAACCGCACGGTCTTCACCGAAACCCCGGCCCGCCGCGCCAACTCCCCGATCGAGAACACCAGCCCCTCTGCCATGCCCCAACCCTGCAACCTCCCCCTACTGGAGCCGCAACCCCACCTCCCCGCCGCGATCCGGCCCCGCCCTCACCTAGGCCGAGGCGTGCACCGATGAATCTCCCCGAACCGCCGCTCCGCGATCCGCATGAACGCCACCATGTCCCCCACCGCATCCCGCCCCTTCACCACCGCCGCAACGTCAGTCCGAATCCATGGATTCTTGTCGCCACAACGGAAAGCGACAATAGCATAATTCGGACGTCCAGCTATTCCCCCCAAAGGAAGAAGCTTGATCACGCCAACACCCAGGGCGTCCGGAAGTTCATGCACTCCACTTGAACGCGCACCAGCGCGCTGCGATTGCACAGCGTTTTTCGCACCGCTATATGACCAGCGGAGACCGAGTAGAGCATCCCCGTCGTCAGTGACCGCGAGACACAGCCCATTTCCGTCCTGACCACCATCCCAGGACGACTTGAGCGCCCCATGCATACCCGTCACCAAAAGAAGCGATCGCTCCGACACCAGGTCACACACATATGGGGGCGTGTCAACGACCGGAGAAGGTGCAGGCATCGGCCGACCCTCCAGACCATGACCTTTGGAGCACCCTCCCAATGCCACGATCACGACGGATACGGCGGAGAGTTTGATCCAGCGCATATTCATCATCCAGAAGAACTGGGAGGCAGGTGCTGACCATCGCCGTCCGCATAATGTCGAGAAACTTCCATTACTCCCTGTTGAACGGTGGACTGAGTAACTACATCGAAGCGGTCAACATGCACTTCTTCATTCGCCCAATTCAAGAACGCCCGTAGATCATCTGTACTCAGCGAGTCCAACGGCTTGATCCCAGCTTGAGATCCTTCAACCGCAAAGGAACGTCCTCGCAGGCCCGCGTTCGAAAATCGTCCACGCGCAGCCATGGATGAGGCGATCATTTGGGCGAAGAGGCGTTGGACGGCTTCCGTGTTGGTCTTGGGCGTGAGGATGGCGGGGTCGGGTTTCTCGGCCAGGCGTTGGGTTATCCAGTCCTTCAGGACACCCATGACCTTGTCCGTGAGCTTGCCGCTCATGTCTTGGCCTTTGGGAATCTTTTCGGCTGCTCGTCCGTAGACCGACGCGATCGGGATGAGACCGACCAGTTGGTCGACGTACCTACGGAGTTCCTCGTTGGACACCTCCAGGCGGTCGGTCTCCGCTTGGACGGTGCGGGTTCGGGCTTCGAGGAGGCGGCCGAACATCCAGCCCTCGCTGGGAAGGGCGTCCTCCAGGTTGCGGGTGAGGTCGCCGTCCTTGGCGACGGCGTTGTCCACGGCGAGGCGGGCGTGGGCCATCTCCCCCTTGAGAAGGGTGTCGTAGGAGCCGGCGTCCCGGCAGACGTCCAGGAGGACGTAGTCGAGGTCGCCGTTTTCCAGGCCCGAGTCGTCCGGTGTGGTCGTGTAGTGGAAGTAGCGGTAAATGGAATGCAGCCGGTCGATGTGCTTGGCCAGGATTTCGGCCATGGCCGGACGCAGGGCGGAGAGGTCGTCGGCCCCTGACTTGTCGACGGTCATCTTTTGCTGGCCGACGTCCGGCTTGAAGTAAGTGCGCGCGTTGTCGGCGACTGCTTTGGCCGCTTGCAGGGCGATGGCGGTTGAGGTGGTGTCTTGGCCTGTGGCGGCGGTGCGGAGGGCTTCGGCCAGGGATTTGCCGTGGTCGGTTCTGCCCCAGTCTTCGCGGAGGTCGTGCATGAGGTAGTAGAGGTTGGAGTCTTTCTTTAGGGCGGTGTCCTTGGGGGTGAAGGGGCCGTGCCAACCGGTCAGGAGGGTCTGGGCGGCGTCTCGGCCGGAGTGGGCGGCGGTTTCGAGGAGCGGGGAGAGGATTTCCCGTTGCGGGTAGGCGTCGTGGCGGCCGAGCAGGCCGCCCGGTTCGCGGACGACCTTGGTGACTCCCGGGTCCAGGGCGTTTCCCAGGTGGAAGTGGCCGCTCAGGTCGGTCACTACGGCCGGAGAGTTCTTTCGCTGCTCCCGGTTGTAGGCGATCATGTCCTGGCCCACGACTCGGAAGAAGGCCGGAGAGAATCTCGCGGTGCCGGAAGAACCGAGGATGGTGCTCAGGGACTGGTAGCCGTCCACGCGGCTGCCCGGCGGGGCGTCCGGTGGGAAATGGGAGCGGCCGACGTCGCGTAGTTGGGTCAGGAAATGGTCGCCCAGGTAGCCCTTGGACTGCGGGTCGGTGGTGAGGGCCAGCGAGCGGGCCAGGAAGGCCAGGATCGTGCGGGCTTTCGCGGCGTCGGCGTTGATTCGGGAGTCGGGGACGACGTGGAGGCTTCCGTCGGCCGGTTCCAGGTTGGTGTCGCCGGCCAGCTGTCCGGCGAGCGTGATGGGAAGGCGGACCAGGTCGTTCGGCCCCAGGGACGTCATCAACGCCCGGGCGAAGGCGGGCGTCACGTCCTCGGGACGGATGCGGTCCAGTTCGTCCCAGGCGGAGCGGTCGCCGGCGGCGGCCCGGCGTAGCGCGTCGGCCACGCGGGCGCCTTCGAGGTGGGAGACCTGGTCGGTGAAGCGGTCCGGGAGGGTGAGGTAGGTGCCGTCCGGCGTGCACAGTTTCATGCCGATGCGTTCGCGGTCCATGTCGTGCGCGAGGAGGCTGCGGCGGCGCAGGTCGGACGCGGCGTCGGCGGCCCAGGCGGCGAGGCGGCGGATCTCCAGGGCCGGGGCGGTGGAGACGCCCGCGGCGTTCAGGGTCTGCCAGAGCTGGTCGGCCAGGGTGGCGAGGGCGGGCGCGGCGCGCGTCATCTGGCGGGTCATGTGCTCGAACTCGTCCAGCTTGACGCCGCAGGTGTCGGGGCTGAGCCAGGCGTCGCCCATCAGAGGACCGGCGCGTTCGACTTGTCGCGGAGCAGCTGGACGGCCCTGGCGAGTTGCGCCTGGAGGCGGCGTTCGGCGTCCTCCAGGCGGGACGCGAAGGCGCCCGCGGACGAGCCGCCGACCCAGGCGTGGTCGGCCATGGCCTGGCGCGGCCCGGACAGCAGGCGCCAGTGCTCGTCCGAGAGGCTCTGCACCCGGCCGAGGAGCAGTCGGAGCTCCAGCGCGTCAGGTCCGCTCATCGTCACCCTCCGTCGTCACGGATCGACTGTGGCACGGCTGCGCGCGCCTGCGACGGTCCGTTCCTGGATCGTGACCGTGTGTCAGCGGTCGCGTCCGGCGAACTTCGCGGAACGGACGGGAGCGGGGTGTTGTGGTGAGCGCGGGGTGTGGGGTGTGCGGCGTGTGGCGGGCGCGGGGTTCGCCGTCGGATGCGGGGTTCGCCGGGCGGGCGGGGGTTCGCCGGCGGACGCGGGGTGGGTGGTGGGCGCGGGTCCCGACCTCGGGGGGATGGGTCGGGACCCGCGGTCTCGGGGGGCCGCGGTCAGCGGGTGGCGGCCTCGATGTTCTGCTGGGAGCGCTTGATGTCCTGGCTGCCCTGCTCCAGCGCGAGCGCCATCTTGTCGAAGGCGGTCTTCGCCTCGGCCCACGCGGTGCGGAAGCGGTCGGCGCCCGGGCCCCACCAGATCTCGGTGCTGCTGACGGTGCGGCCGTTCAGGTCCTTGATGAGGGCGTCGAGGTTTCGGGAGTGCTTGCTGAACATCCGGGACAGGTCTTCGAGTGCCCCGATGCTGGCGCCGCGCTTGTCACCGCTCATGCTTCGACCCTTTCGTCGCTGGTTGCGATCGCTGGACCACGCCGGGCGGTTCGCCGCCGCGCCGTGGAGCGTTCTCCGGGCCCCGAAGAATATGCCCGCCAGCCTACGCCCCACCGATCACAGGAAGCCAGACGCACAACGGTGTTCCCGCGCCGTTTGGCCCCCATTCCCGCCGGCTTGCACTGGCCGGAACCGGCCAGCCCGCCATATCCGGTCACCGATTCCCCGCATTCTGACCGGCCTTTTGACGTCCGGCATGGGCGGACGAAAGGTGATTGATCAGAAGGAGGGCGGAGTGAGCGTGATCGGTGGAATGACCGGTACCGGCGGTGGCGGCGTCGTCGGCGAGGTGGACGGCGTCACCGGGCCGGACGGCGTTTCGGACGGGCTCGCCGGCGTTCCGGACGGGCTCGGCGTCGTCGGGGACGGCGTGGGGCTCGGCGTCCGCGGAGTCGTCGGGCGAGGTTCCGGCGTCTCGGGCTCGGGCGGCGTCGTGGTCTCCGGCGGCGTCGGCTCGTCGGACGGGGGGTCCGGGTCGTTGACGGGGTGCGCGCCGGGATCGGTCACGCGCTCCCCGACCAGGACGAGCTGTTCGCCCTTCCGCACGAACTCGAACCGGCGCCGGACCGACTGCTCGATCCGTCCGCCCCCGTAGCTGAGGTCGGTGTGCTCGGTCACGTCGAGCGTGATGTGATCACCGCGCCGGACGGCGCGGTCGGCGGACAGGCGGGTGCGCGCGGCGACGTAGGCGGGGCCGCCGGGGACGGGCGCGCGGTTGCGGTTGGCCAGCTCGCGGACGGCGCGCTGCTGGTCCTCGGCCAGGTCAGGGGCGATCTTGACGCCGAGGACCTCGGTCGGGGGACGCCGGTCCTGGCGGCGCCGCTCGACGAGCGCCTGCGAGCGGAAGTCCAGCAGGGCGCTCGCGGCGACGGTCAGCTGGCGCCTGGTGTCGGCGTCCACGGACGGACGGTTGGGACGCCCCGAGGAGGGCACCACGACACAGCAGGCCAGCGCGGTCACCAGGACCGCTCGCGACCAGTGCCGAACCATGCGACTCCCTGCGAAACTCCGCGGATCCCCGCAGAAGATACACCGGTTGATCACATCGCCGGGAGGCCCCTTTCGGGTAGGGGGAATGAAAACCATTGCCGGTCGGTTCTACCCGGTGTCCGCGCCGACCACCGCCAGTCTTGGAGGAGATCATGAAGCCGAGCATCCACCCCGAGTACCGGCCGGTCGTGTTCCGCGATCGCGGCGCCGACTTCGCGTTCCTGACGCGCTCCACGGTCGAGTCGTCCCGGACCGTGGTCTGGGAGGACGGCAACACCTACCCGGTCGTGGACGTCGACGTCTCCTCGGCGAGCCACCCCTTCTACACGGGGCGCAGCCGCCTGGTCGACTCGACCGGCGCCGTCGAGAAGTTCAACCGCCGCTACAGCCGCAAGTCCTGACGCGCTTCCCGCGCACGGGCCGCCCACAGGCCCGTTCCCGAAAGCCCCCGGCGCGACCCACCCCGTCCGCGCCGGGGGCTTTCCCCATGCCCGCCCAGGCGTCCGGCACCCCGCCCGCTCCTCCGCCCACGCACCTTCGCCCCTTCCCGTCGCCCCTGCGCGGTTCCTGTCCCCGTCCCCGTTCACGGATGCCTTCAATGGATAGCGGCTTGAAGCTGAGCTCTTTCGCGGGTCGGGGTTCTGCGAGGTTGGCTTTCGGGACGGCTGTTTCGGAGGGGGAGGGCCCCTGTCACTGGCCACACTCTTTGCACTCCGCTCCCCCTGCACCGAATCGGGGTCGCGGTGCTGGGCACCCCGGAGTGAGTGAGCGTTCACCCCACTCTCGCAGGCCACACACCCCGTCAGTGAGTACTCACCCACCCAGAGTAAGTGTTCACTCACCCCTAAACCGCGGCGATGATCCATCCGGTTGGCACGCGAGGAGCGTCCGAGGGAGATCCTTGCTCGTATCCCGATAAGGAGGGGCTTACGTAGGCGGGCTCACCGCACTTATCTAGACTGCGCGGTGCGAGTCGAGGGAGGAGACCCACGTGCGCAAGGTCCTGATCGCCAACCGCGGGGAGATCGCGGTCCGTATTGCCCGCGCTTGCCGTGACGCCGGGTTGACCAGTGTCGCGGTGTACGCCGAGCCGGACTTGGACGCGTTGCACGTTCGGGTGGCGGACGAGGCGTACGCGCTGGGCGGCACGACCGCCGCCGAGTCCTACCTGGACATCGAGAAGCTGCTGAAGATCGCGTCCGAGTCCGGCGCGGACGCCGTCCACCCGGGTTACGGGTTCCTGGCGGAGAACGCCGATTTCGCCGCCGCGGTCGAGAACGCCGGGCTGACCTGGATCGGGCCGCCCCCGGCGGCGATCACGGCGCTCGGCGACAAGGTCCAGGCCCGGCACATCGCGCAGAAGGTCGGCGCGCCGCTGGTCGCGGGCACCAAGGACCCGGTGTCCGGCGCGGACGAGGTCATCGCGTTCGCCGAGGAGCACGGCCTGCCGATCGCGATCAAGGCGGCCTTCGGCGGCGGCGGACGCGGCCTGAAGGTCGCCCGCGAGCTGGGCGAGGTCGCCGAACTGTACGAGTCGGCCGTCCGCGAGGCGATCGGCGCCTTCGGACGCGGCGAGTGCTTCGTCGAGCGCTACCTGGACAAGCCCCGGCACGTCGAGACCCAGTGCCTGGCGGACAAGCACGGCAACGTCGTCGTCGTGTCCACGCGCGACTGCTCGCTCCAGCGCCGCCATCAGAAGCTCGTCGAGGAGGCTCCGGCCCCCTACCTGACCGACGCGCAGATGGAGCTGCTGTACAAGTCGTCCAAGGCGATCCTGCGCGAGGCGGGATACGTCGGCGCAGGCACCTGCGAGTTCCTCGTCGGGCAGGACGGCACGATCTCGTTCCTCGAGGTCAACACCCGCCTCCAGGTCGAGCACCCCGTCACCGAGGAGGTCTCCGGGATCGACCTCGTCCGCGAGATGTTCCGCATCGCGGACGGCGAGGAGCTCGGCTACGACGATCCGGAACTGCGCGGCCACTCGATCGAGTTCCGCCTCAACGCCGAGGACGCGGGCCGCAACTTCCTGCCCGCCGTCGGGACGCTGACGGACTGGCAGCCGCCGTCCGGCCCGGGCGTCCGCCTCGACTCCGGCTATGTGAAGGGGCAGACCGTCCCGCAGCAGTTCGACTCGCTGATCGCCAAGCTGGTCGTGACCGGCGCGACCCGCCGCCAGGCCGTCGAGCGGGCGCGCCGCGCGCTGGACGAGTTCGTCGTGGACGGCATGCCGACCGTCCTGCCGTTCCACCGCCGCGTCCTGGACGACCCGGCGTTCGTCCCGGCGGACGACACCGCGCCGTTCACCGTCCACACCCGCTGGATCGAGACCGAGTTCGACAACGACATCGCGCCGTTCGCCGCCCCGGTCGCCGCCGAGGACGACGAGGCCGACCGCTCCCGCGAGACCGTCACCGTCGAGGTGGGCGGCAAGCGCATCGAGGTGACGCTGCCGTCCGCGCTGGGCGTCTCCACCGCCCCCGCGGCCAAGGCGTCCTCCCCGGCCCGCCGGCGCGGCGCCAAGAAGGGCGGTGCCGCCGCCCAGGCGTCCGGCGACGCCCTCGTCTCCCCCATGCAGGGCACCATCGTCAAGATCGTCGCCGAGGACGGCGCGACCGTCGCCGCCGGCGACACCGTGGTCGTCCTCGAGGCCATGAAGATGGAGCAGCCGCTGACCGCGCACAAGGCCGGCACCGTGACGGGCCTCTCCGCCACCGTGGGCCAGACCGTCTCCAGCGGCGCCGCCATCTGCGAGATCAAGGACTCCTGACCTCCCGTCCCCGGGTCTGGGTGCGCGGCTTCCCATCCCTCGCCGCGCACCCAGGACCGCGGAACTTCAAGCAAGCGCTTCAGGACGTCCACTTCTGCGCGCCCTCACGTGCGCACACGTCCCCGCATCCATCCCGCAGGCAGATCTCGCACCGGACCCATACGCACGTCTCGGCAGCCGACCGTCGCGTTTAGGGCGTCGGCGCGAACTCCCCCTACGCGCGGTGCCACGCGCATCTTCCAGCCCACGTCATTCTGCGCCTCCCCCATGAGTCGGCTGCGTGACGTCGGCTTCGGACGCGTCCTTCCTGCACGTTCCGCCTCACGCACGTCTTGTGCGCGCCCACGCCCGCGCGCACACCCTTCGTGAGGGCGCCTTTCGCTCCGCGCGCACCCTTCGTGCGCGCTCGGTCCCACGCGCACGCCCCACTGTGTCTCGCTGGCCGCGTCGCCCGGCTGCGTTGCGCCGCCAGGCCGCCTGGTCTTGTTGGTCTGGTCCTCGGTGGGTTGGCGGGGTGTTTAGGGGGCGGGGACGGCTGCGGTTGGGCGGTGTGTGGGGTGCTGAGGGTTTTGTTGGGTTTTGGGATGGATGGGGGAGGTTGGAGGGGTTTCAAGGGGATGCTGGGGGCTGCGGGAGCCGGTGGAAGTGTGACCAAGGTCTCAATTGTTCGGAGGGAGTTGCGGGCGGGGGCGGAACGTCCATGGGGCTGAGCTCGTCTTATTCAGCAAGGAGGCAGACTGAGAATCATGAGATCCGATAACAGGCCACGGCGTACGGCCAGGCGTGGTGTTTTCGCGGCGGGGGTCGCCGTACTGACCGTCCTGCTGGTGAGTCTGTGGGGGGCGGGGGCCCGGGCGGACGACTCGGTGAGCCAGATCGCCAAGGGGCTGACGAGTTCCCGCGTCTACGTGGACAGCAGCGTGGCCTCTCAGGTCTCGCCGTCCGACGTGTCCGAGATGAACGCGGCTCTCAACAAGAACTCCAAGGCGGACATCCGCGTCGTCGTCACCGACAGCAACAACTCGCAGTCGGCGACCGTGGGGATGCTGAAGAGCGTCGCCACGCGGGTGGACAAGGGCAAGGTCTACATCGCCATCGGGGCCGACGGCAAGCACATGCTCGCCCTCACCAAGAAGGGCTCGTACCTGTCCCCGAAGGACGCCAACAAGCTGGTCACCCAGGTGTCCGGTGAGCCGCTGAAGCAGCGGGTGGTCGACTTCTCCAACCAGGCGCAGAAGAAGGCCGCGGACAAGGAGAAGTCCGGCACCGTCGGCCTGTTCGTGGTGCTGGGCGTGCTGATCCTGATCGTCGCGGGCGGCGTCGGGGCGTTCCTCGTCGTGCGCAAGCGGCGCCGGGTGCGCCGTGAGCAGGAGATGGCGCAGCTCAAGCGCGGCGTCGAGGAGGACGTGACCAAGCTCGGCGAGGACATCGCGGCGCTCGACCTCAACGTCATGGACCCGAGCCTCGACAGGGAGGCCAAGTCCGAGTACGAGCAGGCGATGAACTCCTACGACGCGGCGAAGGCCGCGACGGAGAACGCCAAGCGCCCCGAGGACATGCAGTCCGTCACCACCGCGCTGGAGGACGGCCGCTACCACATGACCGCGTGCCGGGCCCGGCTGAACGGCGAGCCCGTGCCCGAACGGCGCGCGCCCTGCTTCTTCAACCCGCAGCACGGGCCGTCCGTCCAGGACGTCATGTGGGCCCCGGCCGGCGGCGCGCCGCGCTCGGTCCCGGCCTGCGCGGCGGACGCCCAGGCGGTGCTGAGCGGCGGGCAGCCCGACGTCCGCATGGTGCCCTACGGTGACGGACGCCGTCCCTACTGGGACGCGGGACCGGCCTACGCTCCCTACGCGGGCGGCTACTACCAGTCGTACGGCGGGATGGACCTGCTGTCCGGCATGATGATCGGCACCATGCTCGGCTCGATGATGGGCGGCGGCTGGGGCGGCGGCCACCACGACATCATGGGCGGCGGTGGCGACGGCGGAGGGTTCGGCGGCTTCGGCGGCGACTCCGGTGACGCCGGCGGCGGCTGGGACTTCGGCTCCGGCGACTTCGGCGGCGGGGGCGACTGGGGCGGCGGAGGCGACTGGTAACCCTTCCACGCCCGCCAGAAGCATTACGGCCCGGCCCGCGCCCTCCTAGGGGACGCGGGCCGGGCCCTTTGGCGTTCCCGCCTGGTCTGGAAGCCTTTCCCACGGCGGGACGCGGCCACCGGTCAGCCGGACGCGGGGGGCGGCGGGTTGGACGGTGCGTCGGCGCGGGGGTGGGCACATAACCTTTGACGGGACAGATGGGACGGTCATGACACGTCTGCCGGGTGATCCCGGTCCGCTGCGGCAGGTGCGGTACACGCTCGGGTTCCGGCTGCCCGCCGAGAACCTCGACTGGGTGCGGCACGACCTCACGGACGCGGGCTGGCGGTCGCGGCTGCTCGTCCGGCATCTGGCGATGATGGTCCCGATCTGCCTCGCGCTCGGCCTGCTGCCCGGCCCCCTGTGGCTGCGCGGCGCGGTGGCCCTGCTCGCGCTGCTGGCCAGCACCCTCACGGTCGCCGTCAGCGCCGACGATCTGCGCCGGTCGCGCCTGCACCGGCACGGCCTCGAACCCCCGCCCGGCGAGCGGCGGTACTGACGTCCGGCAAGCGCCGAGGCGGCACGAAACGACGGCGAAGGCACCGCGAAGACGACACAGCCCTGTCCTTAATGCGCGAAACGGCCCGTCCGAGCAGAGGACGGGCCGTTTCGCGGACGGCGGCGGTCAGAAGGCGTGCTCGGACATCAGCCGGCGGGACGCCTCGGTGATCGAGCCGGACAGGGACGGGTAGACCGCGAACGTGTGCGCCACCTGGTCGACCGTGAGGTGCTGCTGGACGGCCAGGGACACGCCCAGGATCAGCTCGGACGCGCGCGGGGCCACGATGACGCCGCCCAGGACGATCCCGGTGGACGGGCGGCAGAACAGCTTGACGAAGCCGTCCTCGAAGCCCTGCATCTTGGCGCGCGCGTTGGTGAACAGCGGCAGCATGACCGTGCGGGCGTTGACCTCGCCCGTGTCGACCATGTGCTGGGTGACGCCGACGGAGGCGACCTCGGGGTCGGTGAAGATGTTGGAGGAGACCCAGCCGAGCTTGAGCGGCTGGACGGCCTCGCCGAGGGCGTGCCACATGGCGATGCGGCCCTGCATCCCCGCGACCGAGGCGAGCATGAGCACGCCGGTGCAGTCGCCGGAGGCGTAGATGTGCGGGACGGACGTCCGGGACACCTTGTCCACGACGACGAAGCCGCGGCTGTCGAGGGTGACGCCGACGTCCTCCAGGCCGATCCCGGACGTGTTGGGGATCATGCCGACGGTCATCAGGCAGTGCGAGCCCTCGACCTTCGTGCCGTCCTCCAGGGTGACGGTCACGCCGTCGCCGGTGCGCTCGGCCCCGGCGGCGCGGGAGCGGGACATGACGCGCATGCCGCGGCGCAGGAAGACCTCCTGCAGGACGGACGCGGCGTCGGCGTCCTCGCTCGGCAGGATGCGGTCGCGCGAGGAGACCAGGGTGACCTTGGAGCCGAGCGACAGGTACGCCCCGGCCAGCTCCGCGCCGGTCACGCCGGACCCGACGACGATCAGGTGTTCGGGGAGTTCGGGCAGGTCGTAGAGCTGCCGCCAGGTGAGGATGCGCTCGCCGTCCGGCTCGGCGCTCGGCAGCACGCGCGGGGTCGCGCCGGTCGCGATCAGGATGATGTCGGCCCGGATGTGGCGGTCGCCGACCGCGACGACGTGCGGCTCGACCAGCCGCGCCTCGCCCCGGACGATCTTGACCTCCTCGTAGGCGAGCCGCTCGGCGACGTCGAACGACTGGGCGCGGGCGAGGTCCTTGACGCGCTTGTTCACCGTGCCGAGGTCGACCTCCAGGCCGCCGACGATGCCGTCCGGGCCGCCGCTGAACCGCAGGCCCAGCGCCGACGACTCCCCCATCACCGCCATCCGGGTGGACGTCGCGATCAGCGTCTTGGACGGCACGCAGTCCCACAGCACGCACGCGCCGCCCGGCCCGTCGCGCTCCACCACGGTCACGTCCGCGCCGAGCTGCGCGGCGACGAGGGCGGCCTCGTAGCCGCCGGGGCCTCCTCCGATGATCACAATGCGGGTCACGGTCCCCATTCTTCTGCACTCTCCCCGATGCTCGGACCCCGGCCGGGTATGGAGGGGCGTACCCTTGGCCGACGTGGCACTGTACGCGGCGTACGCCTCCAACATGGACCCCGAGCAGATGGCGGCCCGGGCCCCGCACTCGCCGATGCGCGGGACGGGGTGGCTGTCCGGCTGGCGACTGACCTTCGGCGGGCAGGACAAGGGCTGGGACGGCGCCCTCGCCACCGTCGTCGAGGACCGCTTCGACCAGGTGTTCGTCGTGCTGTACGACGTGCCGTCCTGGGACGAGCAGGAGCTCGACGCGTGGGAGGGCGCGGCGCTCGGCGTCTACCGCAAGACCAGGGTCCGGGTGCAGACGCTGGACGGCGACGCGCTGGCCTGGATCTACGTCCTGGACGACTACGAGGGCGGCCTGCCGTCCGCGCGCTACCTGGGCATCCTCGCCGACTCGGCCGAGAAGGCGGGTGCGCCCGACGACTACGTCAAGTCCCTGCGCGAGCGCCCCTGCAAGTCGCTGGGCGACTAGGGACGTCCGGCGACGCGTCCCCCGGGTGCTCGCTAGCGAATCCTCCTCAGCGGGAAAGCGGCGCAGGTGGGCGGGCTGCGGGCGGGGTGATCGCGGCCGGTAATCTCGGCACGTGAGCAACGACGCTTTTGAGGTGGCCGGGGCCGCCGCGCGCGAGATCCGGCGGATGAGCGGTTTCGACGGGTTCGACGTGGCCCTCGTGATGGGGTCGGGATGGGTTCCGGCGGCGGACGAGCTGGGCGAGCCCGCCGCGGAGATCCCGGTGACGGAACTGCCCGGTTTCACCGCGCCCGGGGTGGCCGGGCACGCGGGACGGATCCGGATCGTGGAGGTCGGCGGGCGGCGCTGCCTGGTGTTCCTCGGCCGCACCCACCTGTACGAGGGACGCGGCGTCGAGCCGGTCGTGCACGGCGTCCGGACGGCGCTGGCCGCCGGCGTGGGGACGGTCGTCCTGACGAACGCGGCGGGCGGGCTCCGGCCGGAGACCCAGCAGGTCGGCGACCCGGTGCTGATCTCCGACCATCTGAACCTGACCGGCGCGAACCCGCTGACCGGCGCGACGTTCCTCGACCTCACCGAGGCGTACTCCAGGCGGCTGCGCGACCTGGCGAAGGCCGCCGACCCGACGCTCGCCGAGGGCGTCTACGCGGCGTTCCGCGGCCCGACGTACGAGACCCCGGCCGAGATCCGGATGCTGCGCACGATGGGCGCGGACATGATCGGCATGTCGACCGTCCTGGAGACGATCGCGGCGCGCCAGGGCGGCGCGGAGGTGCTGGGCATCTCGCTGGTCACCAACATCGCGGCCGGGCTCAGCGACAAGCTCCTGGACCACCAGGAGGTGCTGGAGGCCGGGCGCGCCGCCGCGTCCCGCATGGGCCGCCTCCTCGCGAACATCCTGAGCAAGGCATGAGCACCGACGACGCGCCGCGCGAGCAGAGCGGCAACGAGCCGCGCGAGCAGAGCGGCAACGAGCCGCGCGAGCAGGGCGGCGGCGGGTTGCGGGAGCAGGACGGCAACGAGCCGCGGGAGCAGGGCGGCGGCGGGTTGCGGGAGCGGGCCGAGGAGTGGCTCGCGCAGGATCCGGATCCCGAGACGCGGGCCGAGTTGACAGCGCTCCTGGACGACGAGGACGCGCTGCGCGACCGGTTCGGGGCGCGGCTGGAGTTCGGCACGGCCGGGCTGCGCGGCGAGCTGGGCGCGGGGCCGAACCGGATGAACCGGGTGACCGTGATGCGCGCCGCCGCGGGCCTCGCGTCGCGGCTGCCCGCCGGGTCCGGCGTGGTGATCGGCTTCGACGCGCGGCACAACTCGCGCCGGTTCGCCGAGGACACCGCGGCCGTGGTGACCGGGGCGGGGCTGCGCGCCTGGCTGATGCCGGGGCCGCTGCCGACGCCGGTGCTGGCGTTCGCCGTCCGGCACCTCGGCGCGGCGGCCGGGGTGATGGTCACCGCCAGCCACAACCCGCCGCGCGACAACGGCTACAAGGTCTACTGGTCGGACGGCGCGCAGATCGTCCCGCCGGTGGACCGGGAGATCTCCGAGGCGATCGACGCGGTCGGACGGGTCGACGAGCTGCCGCTCGGCGAGGGCTGGACGGTCCTCGGCGACGAGATCGTCGAGGCGTACCTGGACGCGCTCGGCACGCTGCCCGTCGCGGACGCGGGCGGGGTGAAGGTCGCGTACACGCCGATGCACGGCGTCGGACGGGACGTCCTGCTGCGGGCCTTCGCGCGGGCCGGAATCCCCGAGCCCGCCGTGGTCGCCGAGCAGGCCGAGCCGGATCCGGACTTCCCGACCGTCGCGTTCCCGAATCCGGAGGAGCCGGGCGCGATGGACCTCGTCCTCGCGCTGGCCGCCCGCTCCGGCGCCGACCTGGTGGTCGCGAACGACCCGGACGCGGACCGCTGCGCCCTGGCCGTCCCGACCAGGGACGGCGGCTGGCGGGCGCTGACCGGCGACGAGGTCGGCGGGCTGCTCGCCGAGCACGTGCTGCGGCACACGACCGGGGACGACCGGCTGGTGGTCACCACGATCGTGTCGTCCTCGCTGCTGGGCGCGATCGCCCGCGCGCACGGCGTCCGGTTCGCCGAGACCCTCACCGGCTTCAAGTGGATCATGAAGGCGGAGGGACGGCTCGTCTTCGGCTACGAGGAGGCGCTCGGCTACAGCGTCGGCGGCGACGGCGGCGTGGTCGTCCACGACAAGGACGGCATCGGGGCGGCGCTCGCCGCCGCCGCGCTCACCGCCGAGGCCCGCCGCGCCGGAAAGTCCCTGCTCGACCTGCTGGACGACCAGGCGCGGACGTACGGGCTGCACGCGACCGCGCAGCTGTCGATCCGGGTGGACGACCTGTCGCTGATCACCGAGGCGATGGCGCGGCTGCGCGCCGAGCCGCCCAAGGAGCTGGCCGGACGCCCCGTCGAGGGGTTCGACGACCTCGCCCGCGGCGCGGACGGCCTGCCCCCGACCGACGGCCTGCGGTTCCGGCTCGGCGACGCGCGCGTGGTCGTCCGGCCGTCCGGGACCGAGCCGAAGCTGAAGTGCTACCTGGAGGTCGTCCACCAGGTCGGGGACGACGTGGACGCGGCCCGTGAACGCGCCTCCGCCGACCTCCGGGCACTGCGCGAGGCCCTCGCCGAGCTGCTCTCCTAAGGCGCTCGGAAGCCTGCTCAGAGCACGCTGGCGACCACCAGCAGGACGACCGGCACGATCAGGGACGCCGCGGCCACCGGGGACCACGACACGGTCCCGGCCGCGGCGTCCTCGTCGGTCCCGGGCCGCTCCCGCTCGGCGATCTCCTTGATCTGCTCGACCGCGAACCGGGTGGGCGTGCGGTCCTTCAGCGCGGCCGCCGCGCCCTTCGGCAGCTTCGCGGCGTCCCGCTGCGCCCGGGCCTCGGCCCTGGCGGCGGCGCGCGGCGAGGTCTGGAGGACCCACGCCCGCATCGACCGCTCCGAGCCGTCCGCCTGGGCGAACGTGACGACGATGGCGTCCTTGGCCTCGACGTTGCGCAGCGCCCGCCACGGCACCCGGACGTCGCGCAGCGGGTTGCGGACGGTGACCCCCGCCTCGTCCGCCACCACCGAGGGCCGCAGGCCCAGCACGTACGCCAGGCCGCAGCCGACCAGCAGCACGGAGGCCATCACCGCGCCCGTGGTGTCCCGGACAGGCTTCCCGGTCATCCCGAACGCCAGATCCAGCAGGTTCAGCACGGTGAAGGCCACCCAGGCCCACGCCGCGACGCGCGCGATGGGCGACCGGACGGTGTAGAGCGGGGTCATGGCTCAGATCATGCCACCGCGACCGCCGTGCTCACGCCCGCCACCGCCCGCCACACCCCGATCAACTCTCCCGCGGCCCGGCCACGGACCAGGAGAACGCGGCCGGGCGGGCCGGTCAGGCTCGCGGGGCGGTGCCGCGCCACTTGAGCTGCGCGAAGCCGGGCTTGATCACGCCGTTGATCAGTTCCAGCCGCTCCGGGAACCCGATGAACGCCGACTTCATGGCGTTGACCGTGAACCACTGGAGGTCGTCCCAGCCGTAGCCGAAGGCGTCGGCGAGCTTGGCGAACTCCTCCGACACCGAGGTGCCGCTCATCAGCCGGTTGTCGGTGTTGACCGTGACCCGGAAGTTCAGCTCGCGCAGCAGCCCGATCGGGTGCTCGGCGATCGACTTGGCCGCGCCGGTCTGGATGTTGGACGTCGGGCACATCTCCAGCGGGATCCGCTTGTCCCGGACGTAGGCGGCGAGGCGGCCGAGCCGCGGCGGACGGTGGCCGTCCACCTCGATGTCGTCGATGATCCGCACGCCGTGGCCGAGCCGGTCGGCCCCGCACCACTGGATGGCCTGCCAGATCGACGGGAGCCCGAAGCCCTCCCCCGCGTGGATCGTGAAGTGCGCGTTCTCGCGCTGGAGGTACTCGAAGGCGTCCAGGTGGCGGGTGGGCGGGTAGCCGGCCTCGGCCCCGGCGATGTCGAAGCCGACGACCCCGGCGTCCCGGTACCGGACGGCCAGCTCGGCGATCTCCATGGAGCGGGCCTGGTGCCGCATGGCCGTGACCAGCGTCCCGACGCGGATGCCGTGGTCGCGTCCGCCGCGCTCGAAGCCGTCGAGCACGGCCTCCACGACCTGCTCCAGGCTGAGCCCGGTCCGGGTGTGCAGTTCGGGCGCGTACCGGACCTCGGCGTACACGACGCCGTCCTCGGCCAGGTCCTCGGCGCACTCGTAGGCGACGCGCGTCAGCGCCTCGGCCGACTGCATGACGCCGACGGTGTGCGAGAAGGTCTCCAGGTACCGTTCGAGCGAGCCGGAGTTCGACGCCTCGGCGAACCAGGTGCCGAGGGTGCCGGCGTCCGTGCTGGGCAGGTCGTCGTAGCCGCCCTCGCGCGCGAGGTCCACGATGGTCTCCGGCCGCACGCCGCCGTCCAGGTGGTCGTGCAGCAGCACCTTCGGCGCGCGCCTGATGTCCTCGAGAGTCAGACGTTCGTTCATCTCCGCACGATACCGCCCCGATCCGTCCGGGGCCGTCCTGACCTCGGCGCTCGCGCGCGGACGGCCCCGGCGCGGGGTGCGCCGGGGCCGTCCGTCACCAGAACCGGCCGGATCAGCCGGTGATGTCGGTGGTCAGCGGCAGGGTGATCCTGCTCTGGCCCAGGTCGACGCGGACCTTCGTGCCCGCCGGGTAGCGGAGGGTGTAGGCGTGGTCGGTCGCGACGATCATGACGCCGATGCGGTGCCCGGCCTTGAAGACGTAGTCCTCGGGGACCAGGTTCCAGTTGAAGCTGTAGGACTTACCGGGCGTGACCGGGGTCTGGTACCAGATCGACCTGCGGTTCCGGATGTCCGTCCAGCCGCGCGTGACGATCTTGTAGGGCGTGGTGGCGAAGGTGTACTTGCGGACGGCGCGGCAGCCCGGGTCGGTCGGGATGGAGTCGCCGTAGCACCACTTGTCCTGGGTCGCGGCGAAGCCGGACGGGCGGGTGTCGGTGCCGTAGTCGACCAGGACGGCCGACAGGTACGGGGACCGGCCGTCCACCGACGCGCGGACCTTGATGTTCGCCGTGCCGGAGAACTTGACCGGCCGCTTCAGCGCCGGGGTGACGTAGAGCAGGCGGTTCGGGTCGGCCTTGGTCTCGTCGGTGACGAGGTCCTCGGCGGTGCGGGCCGGGGCGTCCACGAAACCGGCCTGGCCCTTCCCGCGCGCGCCGAGCACGCCGGACGCGCCGTTCGCGCCGTTGGTGAAGCCCAGCGAGACCGGACGCGCGGACGGCGACGGCCATTCGCGGTAGGTCTCCCAGTTCCCCGGAGTGCGCTCGATGTCGACCTTCGGTTGGCGCATGACGTCGTTCTTCACGCCGTACAGCTCGTGCGCGAACCACAGGTTGAGGGTGTCCAGCCAGGTCGCCTGGCGGACGTCCAGCGGGTCGTCGTGCGCGGCCTGGTGCAGCCAGAGCTTGCGGTCGAGGTTCGTCTTCTTCAGCGAGTTCCACAGCAGCGACATCTCGGACGGCTTGACGTTCCAGTCCGCGAGGCCGCCGGTCATGAAGACGCTGGCCTTGAAGTCCTTCACCTTCTTGGCGAAGTTCCGGACGTCCCAGGTGGCGTTGTAGTCGCCCGTGACCCGGTCCATCTTCTTCTCGATGTCGTGGATCTCGGGCGCGCAGACCTGCGGGTTCTTCCGCGACAGGACGGCCTTGGCGTGCAGGTCGAGGTCCTCGCCCTCGTAGCCGTCCGGTGCGATGACACCGCCGTTGGCGCGGTAGTAGTCGTACCAGTTCGCCACGCCGGAGACGGACACGACGGTCTTCAGGCCCTCGACGCCGGTCCCGGCGGTCGCGAGCGGCAGCGTCCCGTCATAGGACTTCCCGGCCATCGCGACGTTGCCGGTGGACCAGCCCGCCTTGATCTCCTTGCCGGACGCGTCGTACGCCTTGGCCTTGCCGGACAGCCACAGGACGACCTTCTTCATGCCGTCCACCTCGTTCGGGCCGACGGCCGTGGGGCAGCCGTCGGAGTTCCCGGTGCCGAGGGTGTCGGCGGCGAGCACCGCGTACCCGCGCGAGACGAAGTAGTTGTCGTAGTACATGCGCGCGTAGCTCGTCGGCGCGGGCGGCGCGGTCGGCGGCGTCCACGGCGAGAGGCGCGGGTAGTCGGTGACGTCGGCCGGGTGGTACGGCGGGTCCTGGAGCCCG
The DNA here is from genome assembly GCF_042652125.1 of Actinomadura gamaensis. Taxonomy (NCBI): domain Bacteria; kingdom Bacillati; phylum Actinomycetota; class Actinomycetes; order Streptosporangiales; family Thermomonosporaceae; genus Actinomadura; species Actinomadura gamaensis. The sequence goes on from NZ_JBHSIT010000007.1 coordinate 426,798, forward strand.
GCGTAGTAGGGGCTGCCCTCGATGATCGAGGCGACCTTGAGGCCGCCGTCGGTCTCCTTGGGACGGGTGACGAAGACGGCGACGCGGTCCTTCTTGCCGTCGTTGTCGCTGTCCACGTCGGTCTCGACGTAGACCTGCTGCCGGATCGCGTCCTGGAACGAGAACGTCGGCTGGGTGCGGCCGTCCTTGACGGTCACGTGCGGGCGCTCCGGCGCGGCGGCGGCCGGCAGCGCCCCGGCCACCAGGCCGGACGCCGCGGCGACCGCCGCTACCGGGACGAGTCGGGAAAGGCGCAACTGAGCTCCTCGGGGGGTGTGGGACGATCTCGTGAAGCCTGCTGGCCGCCGTTCCCCCAAGTCAACGGTGATTATCGCCAAAAGGCGGGATGAGTACGGATACTCATGCGCCCCGGCCCTCCGGCGGCGATGATCAGGACATGCCCCGGCCCCGGATCCCCCACGCATCCGCCCCGTCCCCCTCCGGTGCTCCTCCCGCTTCCGGCGAGGCCCCGCGGCCGTCCCGCCCTTGGCCGCGTTGGTTGCTCGGCGCGCTCGCGATCGCCTCCCTCGTGGACGTCGCGCTCGCTTATCCCGTCTGGAGCTGGAAGTTCGCGGAGGCCTCCCGCGACTACCCCGCGTCCATCCCGCCGCCGCCGAGCCCCACCGTCCTGATCTGGTGTTTCGCGGTGCAGGGGGCGATCGCGGTGGCGGGCGGGCTGGTGGCGCTCGTCCCGCGGATCCGCCGGACGGCCCGGACCGCGGGGCTCGGCGTGCTGCTCGCGTGGGCGCTGGTCTCGGCGCTCTCCGCCGGCTGGTGCACCGGCCTCCACCCGCTGCTCTACGAGCCCGCCCAGGACGCCGACTCCTGGGGGAACTCGACCACCTCGACGCCCGCCGCCGTCCTGCGGGAACGCGTCCAGGCGACGCTGGACCGGGCGATCGGGCTCGTCCGGGAACCGATGCGGCAGAAGGACCCCGTCCACGACTGGGGCGGAGGCGTCTACGGAGCCTCCGCCGTGGCCCAGCCGCTCAGCGGCAGCCCGGCCGACCTCCAGCGCGCATGGGCGAGTCGTCTCGATCGGCTTTACAAGCGGGTCGGCTCGACTCACGAGGGCCGGGCCGACGCGCGCTTCAAGGTGTCGGGCGACATCTGCGTGGACGTCGCCGACCTCGGGGACGGCACCGTCCGCGTCACGGTGAGGACGCCTCACGTGCGGGAACTCCAGCGGAACGCGGCACATCACTGACCGCGCCGTCCGCCCGAGGGGACTCGCCCTCGTCCGCCGCCGGAGCGCGCTCGTCGCCGCGCAGGGGCTGCTGGCGGACGAGGCAGGCGAGGGCGAACGCCAGCAGGGCGATGACCGCCGCGCCGAGCGCGACGCCGTGCAGGCCGGAGCTGACCGAGTCGCGGACGGCGTCGCGCGCCGAGGCGGGCAGCGCGCGCACGCGGGCCGGGGTGACGTTGGCGGAACGGTCCAGCCGGGACGCGTAGACCGCGCCCAGCAGCGCGACGCCGAGGGAGCCGCCGAGCGTGCGGGCGAGGTTGACCGTTCCGCTGGCCGCGCCCATGTCGCGCGGGTCCGCGCCGTACATCGTGATCAGCGTCGTGGACTGGGTGAGCAGGCCGATCCCGGCTCCGGCCAGGGCCGTCAGCGCGGACGCGGCGGGCGTCGGCGTGTGCGTCCCGAGCGGCAGCAGGACCAGCGCGCCCGCCGCCGACAAGGCGCCGCCGAGCACGGGGAACCAGCGGTAGCGGCCCGTCCGGCCGACGACGCGTCCGGTGAGGAGCTGCGCGCCGAGCATCCCGAACATCAGCGGGAGCAGCAGCATGCCGCCGCCCGCCGGGGACGCGCCGCGCACGACCTGCATGTACTGCGGCAGGTACGTCATCAGGCCGAGCATCACCGCGCCGCCGAGGAAGCTCAGCGCCTGCGCGAGCGTGAAGTTCCGGGACGCGAACAGCCGCGGCGGGACGATCGGCTCCGCCGCCCGCAGCTCGACCGGGACGAACAGCGCGAGCGCCACCACCGCCGCGATGGCCAGCCCGATGATCTGCGGTGACGTCCAGCCGTACCGGACGCCGCCCCAGGCGCCGAGCAGGGTCAGCGCGACGATCCCGGCGGTGAGCAGCGCGGCCCCGGCGAGGTCCACCCGCGCCCGGACGCGCCGCGCCGCGATCCGCACCCGCGTCGCGACCAGCGCCAGCGCCAGCCCGCCGACCGGAAGGTTCACGTAGAACGTCCAGCGCCAGTCGAGATGGTCGGTGAGCAGCCCGCCGACCAGCGGGCCGCCGACGAACGCGACCGGCACGATCACTCCGATCATGGACTGGAGCCGGGCGCCCTCGCGCGGCGGCACCAGCTCGCCGATGATCGCCATCGCGCCGACCATCAGCCCGCCCGCGCCGAGCCCCTGCACCGCCCGGAACGCGATCAGCTCGGCCATCGAGCCGGACATCCCGGACAGTGCGGACCCGGCCAGGAACACCGCCACGGACGCCATGAACGCGCCCTTGCGTCCCGCGAGGTCGCCGAGCTTGCCCCACAGCGGCGTCGTCACGGCGGCGGCCAGCAGGTAGGCCGTCACCACCCAGGACAGCTGGGCGACGCCGCCGAGGTCCCCGACGATCGTGGGGAGCGCCGTGCCGACGATCGTGCCGTCCAGCATGGCCAGGAACAGTCCGAGCAGCAGCCCGAAAACGCCGAGCCGGTCGTAATCCGTCCGCTCGGGGACGCCGGGGCCGCTCATGCCGCGTACGGGCGCGCCGCCCGGGCCTCGCGCAGCGCCTGCGCCCACCAGGCGAGCTGGTCGAGCATCTTCTTCGCGGCGGCGTCGGCGGACGGGTCGGTGACCTCGCCGTCCGGGCCGAACGCGCCCCACACGCCGTTGAAGCCGACGCCGTCCCGGATGGTGACGGCGTGCAGCTCGCCGAAGACCTGCCGCAACTGCTCGACGGCGCGCGTCCCGGCGGAGAAGCCGCCGTAGGAGACGAACCCGATCGGCTTGGCGTGCCACTCCTGGTTGTGCCAGTCGATCGCGTTCTTCAGGGACGCCGGGAAGCTCCGGTTGTACTCGGGCGTCACGACCACGAACGCGTCCGCGGCCGCGAGCCGCGGCGACACCTTCGCGAGCTGCGTCAACGCGTCCGGGTCCGACGGCGGCTGCCCGAACTGCGGCAGGACGGTCGGCAGCGGTGTGGCGGCGAGGTCGATGACGTCGGCGTCCATGTCGTCCCGCTGCGCGACGTGCCGTTCGATCCACGACCCGACGACACCGCCGAGCCGTCCTTCCCTGGTACTGCCGATGATGATCGCGACCTTCAGCATGGAAACCCCTAAATGTGTACGACGTATCTCTTGCGATACAACGTACACATCGATGTGTACGGCGTCTACTCCGGATACGATGTACACATGACCGACGACCGTCCACCCCTGTGGGAGCGCCTGGACCGCCCCGCCGCCGCGCCCCGCCAGACGCTCACCCTCGACCGCATCGGCGAGACCGCCGTCCGCGTCGCCGACGCCGAGGGCCTGGACGCGATCACCATGCGCCGCCTCGCCACCGAGCTCGGCGTCGCCCCGATGGCCCCCTACCGGCACATCGCGAACAAGGACGAACTACTCGAGGTGATGGCCGACCGCGTCTACGGCGAGCTGGCGGTCACCGAACGGGACGGATGGCGCGAAACGCTTCGCGAGCACGCCCTGCGCACCCGAGCCCTCTTCCACGCCCACCCCTGGCTGACGGAGCTGCCCGCCTCGGTCTCGCCGCTCTCCCCCAACCGGCTCGCCGCCGCCGAACGCGCCCTCGCCGCCCTGGACGGTCTGGGCCTCGACGCCGACACGATGATGGCCGTCCACCGCTCCGTCGTCTTCTACACCACCGGCGCGACGAGCAGCGAACTCGCCTTCGAGCGCTTCATGAACCGCCAGAACCTCGACACTCCGGCCCACGTCCGCAGCGCCCTGGCCCCCCAGATGACCTACCTCATGGGGACCGGCCGCTACCCGACCTACCGCCGCTACATGCACACCGCCACCCGCAAGGACGACACCGACTGGCAGTTCGAAACGGGCCTCGACGCCGTCCTCGACGGCATCGAGGCCCGCTTCGGCCTCTGAAGCGAAAGCGCCCTACTCCGCGAACACCTCGTCCACCGACGACGCGACCGCGGCACGCCGGAACCACGCCTCCAGCTGCTCTCGGTCCTCACAACCCTCGACGAGTTCGCGCCGGGTGTCGTCGATCCGGAGTCCGCGGGTGTCGAGCAGCGCGAGAAGAAGCCGCTGCGACTCCTCGACCTTGCCCTCTGACTTACCTTCGGCTTTCCAGCTCTTGAAGAGTTCGGTCTTCGGTTCGTCGTGCCTCGTCTTCACCAGCTCCTCCAGCATGGCTCTGACGTCGTCGGGTTGCAGAGCGACGACGTTGTCAATATACGACCTGCGGTTCTGCTCGTCCTCGACACGTTCGGTGACCGCGGTGAACATGGCGTCGAAGACCTCGCGGCCCTTGGGGCCGGACGCATGGATGACGGCGGAGACGACCGCGTCGAGCGGGTCCTCGACCTCGTCCGCGCTCGTGATGAGGGGGATCTCGTTGGGGCCCGCGACGAGGACGTGCAGGCAGGAGTGGGGATTGCCGAGGGGGATGCGCATCCGGCACCGCTCGGCGACGCGTTCGTCGAAGCACAGGACGACCAGGAAGGCTTCGCACTTCTTGCGGGCGCGGAAGTTGGCCACATAGGCGGGCCACGTCCAGTACTTGTTCCCGTCGTAACGGCGCTGGGACTCGGCGATCACTCCGCAGAGGGGGCGGCCGTCGGGGTCCTCGTAGACGCCGACGACACGGTCGGCGCGGTACTCGGCGGGGTCGCACTCGGAGAGGTCGGCGGACTCCAGGCGGAACTCGGCGTACGGGGGGAGTTCCGGGCCGCCCGCCCAGTGGAGGAGGCGGGCGGCCAGGGGTGGGTCGTCCTCGATCAGCGCCAGGGGGAACTCATGTTCGCGAGTCGGCATGGTCGAACACTATCCGTGGTCGAACCTTTGCGCACGGTAAATGTCGAACTGGTGTTCCGGGTGTTATGAGAGGCGGTCGATGACGAGGGGGAGGAGGTTCGAGGGGGCGGGGCCGATCTCGATGGCGCCGTCGAGGGCTTCGAGGGCGCGGTCGAAGCGGGACGGGTCGTCGGCGTGGAGGGTGAGGAGGGGCTGGCCCTCGGTCACCTGGTCGCCGGGCTTGGCGTGGCAGATCACGCCCGCGCCCGCGGAGACCGGGTCCTCCTTGCGGGCGCGGCCGGCGCCGAGGCGCCAGGCGGCGACGCCGACGCCGAAGGCGTCGAGCTTGGAGAGGACGCCAGTGGACGGGGCGGTGACCGTGTGGGTCTCGGGCGCCTGCGGGAGGGGGGCGTCGGGGTCGCCGCCCTGGGCGGTGATCATGCGGCGCCAGTGGTCCATGGCGGAGCCGTCGCGGAGGGCGTCGGCCGGGTCCTTGCCGGTGATGCCGGCGGCGTCGAGCATCTCGCGGGCCAGGCGGACGGTCAGCTCGACGACGTCCTCGGGGCCGCCGCCCGCGAGGACCTCGACCGACTCGGCGACCTCGACGGCGTTGCCGACGGCGCGGCCGAGGGGGCGGTCCATCGCGGTGAGGAGCGCGACGGTCTTCACGCCGTGGTCGGTGCCGATCGCGACCATGGTCTCGGCGAGCTCGCGGGCGTCCTCGACCGTCTTCATGAACGCGCCGGAGCCGACCTTGACGTCCAGGACGAGCGCGCCGGTGCCCTCGGCGATCTTCTTGGACATGATCGAGGACGCGATCAGCGGGATCGACTCGACCGTGCCGGTCACGTCGCGCAGGGCGTAGAGCTTGCGGTCGGCGGGGGCCAGGCCGCTGCCCGCCGCGCAGATGACCGCGCCCGCGGTGTCCAGGACCTCCAGCATCTCGGTGTTCGAGAGGGACGCGCGCCAGCCGGGGATGGACTCCAGCTTGTCCAGCGTGCCGCCGGTGTGGCCGAGGCCGCGGCCGGAAAGCTGGGGCACCGCCGCGCCGCAGGCGGCGACCAGCGGGGCCAGCGGCAGGGTGATCTTGTCGCCGACGCCGCCGGTGGAGTGCTTGTCGGTGGTCGGACGGCGCAGCGAGGAGAAGTCCATGCGCTCGCCGGAGGCGATCATCGCGGCGGTCCAGCGGCCGATCTCGGCGCGGGTCATGCCGTTCAGCAGGATCGCCATCGCGAGCGAGGACATCTGCTCCTCGGCGACGGCGCCCCGGGTGTAGGCGTCGATCACCCAGTCGATCTGCTCGTTCGACAGCGCGTGGCCGTCCCGCTTGGCGCGGATGACGTCGATGGCGTCCACGTCGGGGACCTCTTTCAGCTACGGGTGATCAGGTCGTCGGGGCCGAAGGCGTCGGGCAGGACGTCCGACAGCGGCCGGATGCCGGAGACGGTCTCCAGCAGGGTGCCGGGCGTGCCGTGCTCCCAGAGGAGCTGGCGGCAGCGCCCGCAGGGCATGAGCGCGGCGCCGTGGCCGTCCACGACGGCGACGGCGACCAGCCGGGGACGGTCGTCCGCGAGGGGCGCGTCCGGCCCGTACAGCGCGCTGACCAGGCTGCACTCGGCGCAGAGGCCGACGCCGTAGGACGCGTTCTCCACGTTGCAGCCGGTGATCACGCGCCCGTCCGAGACGAGCGCCGCGGCTCCCACCGGGAACTTCGAGTACGGCGCGTACGCCCGCTTCATCGCGTCCGTCGCGGCCGCACGGAGGACGTCCCAGTCGATGTCACTCATCGGTCAATGATCCCACTCAAAGAACCAGGCCTGGTACGGAGGGCGCAGAGCGCCCTCCGTACCAGGCGTGAAGGTCGGTACCGCGCAGCGCGCTCAGCCCGCGCGCGAGTGCGTTGCCAACCGCGCGGGGACGGCGCCGGAGGCGGGTCCCCGCGCGGTTGATCGCGAAGCGATGCGCACTCGCACGAGCCTCCGGGCCGCGCCCGAGCCGCCAGGCGAGGGCGCGGAGCCGGGGGCTCAGATCAACGCGCTTCGCCGCGGCGGTAGATGAGGCCGTCGGCGGCGGGCATCCGCAGGCGCTGGCTGGCCAGGGCCAGGACGAGCAGGGTCGTCACGTACGGGATGGTCGAGACCAGCTCGCCGGGGACGGTCTTGCTCAGCGCGAACCAGACCACGAGGGCCGCCGCGGCGACGATCGCGATGCCGGACGCCAGGTAGGCGCCCCGGACCGTCCGCCGCTCCAGGTCGGTGCTGACCAGCGGACGCAGCCGGGTGCCCCGGGAGAACTGCCATCCCGCCACCGCGATGAAGATGACCGCCACGAACAGCAGCAGGGCGTGCGCCGAGTCGCCGCCGCCGCGGACGTTCATCGCGTCGGTGTAGCCGAACAGCAGCGAGCCGGAGGCGAGGCCGACCGGACGCCAGTTACCGAAGATCATCGCGGCGAGGCCGATGTAGCCGCGGCCGCCGGTCTGGCCGTCCTGGTAGAGGGACGACACGGTGACCATGAACGCGCCCGCGAGGCCCGCGCAGCCGCCCGAGATGAGCACGGCCGCGTACTTCATCCGGTACACGTTCACGCCCAGCGACTCGGCCGCGTACGGGTCCTCGCCGCAGGAGCGGACGCGGAGGCCGAACGGGGTCCGCCACAGCACGAAGAACGTCACCGGGACGAGCAGGATCGCGATCAGCGTCAGCACCGACATGCCCGAGGTGACGCCGCGCAGCACGCCCGCGACGTCCGAGAGCAGGAACCAGTGGTGCTTCTCCAGCGAGCCGAGCCAGTCCGGGGACCGCCACGAGCCGATCTTCCCGCCGGACAGGAACGGGACGGTCAGCGTGGGCATCGCGTCCACCGGCGGCGACTGGCGCGGGCCGCCGCCGAGCGCCTTGGCGTGCCCCGTGTTGAACACCAGGCCGGCGAGGAACTGGGTCAGGCCGAGGCCGAGGATGTTGATCGCGACGCCGGACACGATGTGGTCGACGCCGAAGGTGACGGTCGCGACGGCGTGCACGAGCCCGCCGAGCATCCCGCCGATGATCCCGGCGAGCGCGCAGGCCCACGGGCCCCACTGGTAGCCCGCCCAGGCCCCGGTCCAGGTGCCGAGGATCATCATGCCCTCGAGCCCGATGTTGACCACGCCGGACCGCTCGGCCCACAGCCCGCCGAGCCCGGCCAGGAAGATCGGGACGGCGAGCCGGAGCGAGGCCGAGACGGTGCCGGACGAGGTGACGTCGTTCGCGTCGTCCAGCACCCGGACCGCCGACAGCAGGACCAGCAGGCCCCCGGCGATCAGCAGGTAGTGCGGCCAGCGCAGGTTCAGCTTGGCGCGGGCGCCCGCGACCTTCTCCGCGACGGTGGCGGTACTCACTGGGCGGCCTCCCCCGCGACGGTGTGCCCGGCGGCGAGCTCGCTGGCCACGCTCTTCTGCTGGAGCCGGATCTCCCAGCGGCGGACCAGCTCGTAGACGATGACGACGGTCAGCACGACCACGCCCTGCATCACCCCGACGATCTCCTTCGGCACGTTGACCTCCTGGAGGATGTCGGAGGACTGGTCGAGGAAGGCGAACAGGATCGCCGCGAGCGCGATGCCGACCGGGTGGTTGCGGCCGAGCAGCGCGACGGTGATGCCGGTGAAGCCGAGCCCCGCCGGGAAGTTCAGCGAGTAGTTGTAGGACGCGCCGAGCAGCTCGGGCATCCCGATCAGGCCGGCGACCACGCCGGACAGCACCATGGTGATGACGATCATCCGGCCCGCCGAGACGCCGCTCGCCTGCGCCGCCGTCGGGGACAGTCCGGAGATCTTCAGGTCGAAGCCGAACCGGGTGCGGTTGACGACCACCCAGAACACGATGCCGATGACGATCGCCAGCGGCAGCAGCCCGTACAGCTGGCCGGGCAGGTCGATGCCGATGCTCGACAGGAAGCCGTTCAGCGGCCCGACCCGTCCGGACGACGGGATGTCCGGGGTGGCGACGTTGTTGCTGCCCGGCCGGTTCGCGGCGAGCCGGTCGGTGTTCAGCAGGTAGGCGATGATGCCGGTCGCGATCGCGTTCAGCATGATCGTCGAGATGACCTCGCTGACGCCGCGGGTCACCTTGAGGATGCCCGCGATGGACGCCCACGCGCCGCCGATGACCATCGCCGCGACGATCACCAGCATCTGGCCGAACGGCGCGGGCAGCGTGACCGCGCCGCCGAGCGAGGCGGCGAGCAGCGCGGCGAGCCGGTACTGGCCGTCCACGCCGATGTTGAACAGGGCCATCCGGAAGCCGATGGCGACCGCGATCGCCGACAGGTAGTAGCGGGTGGCGCGGTTCAGGATGTCCACGACCGAGTTGGACGTGGTGCCGTAGTCGATCATCGAGCGGATCGAGCTGACCGGGTCGGCCCCGGCCAGCCGCAGCACGCCCATGGTGATGAGCAGCGAGATCAGCAGCGCCAGGACCGGCGCGCCGATCTTCAGCGCCAGGCCGCGCGGGCCGAGGCCGCGCAGGATCGCCTGCCAGCCGGGCACCTGCTCCGAGCCCGCCGGGGCGGCGGCCGGAGTCGCGCCCGCGGTCGCCGGGACGCCCGGCTCCCGCTCGGGAGGCAGCCCCTCGCCGCCCTGCCCGGGCGGCAGCCCCTGGCCGCCGTCCTCGGGCGGCAGGTCGTTCTTCCCGCCCGTCATGACGCTTCCCCGACGGCGGCGCCGGTCATGGCGGAGCCGAGTTCCTCGGGGGTGACGTTCGCCGGGTCCACCTCGGCGACCAGCCGCCCCCGCAGGATCACGTGCAGCGTGTCGGACATACCGATGAGTTCCTCAAGATCGGCGCTGATGAGCAGGACGGCGAGGCCCGCCGCCCGCGCCCGGCGCAGGTGTTCCCAGATCGCGGCCTGCGCGCCGACGTCGATGCCGCGGGTCGGGTGCGCCGCGATCAGCACCTTCGGCTCGCCGGACATCTCCCGGCCGACGATCAGTTTCTGCTGGTTGCCGCCCGACAGCGCGCCGATCGGCACCTCGATGCCCGGCGTGCGGACGTCGTACTCGCCGACGATGCGGGTGGTGTCGCGGCGCGCGCCGCGCCGGTCGATCCACGGGCCGCGCGAGTTCGGCTTCTCGGTCTGGTGGCCGAGGATGCGGTTCTCCCAGAGGGTGCCCTCCAGGACGAGCCCGTGCCGGTGCCGGTCCTCGGGGATGTAGGCGATGCCGGCCTCCCGGCGGCGGCGCGTCGGCCAGCCGGTGACGTCCTCGCCGGCGAAGGAGATCGTGCCGGAGTCCGCGGTCCGGATGCCCATGATGGTCTCGATCAGCTCGCCCTGGCCGTTGCCCTCGACCCCGGCGAGGCCGACGATCTCGCCGCGGCGGATGTCCAGGGTCACGCCGTCCACGACCGGACGGCCCTCCGCGGTCAGCACGACCAGGTCCCTGACCGCGAGCTCGACCTGGTCGGTCACGGTGGACTCGCGCAACTCGGGCGTCGGCAGCTCGGACCCGACCATCAGCTCGGCCAGCCGCCGTGAGGTGACCTCGCGCGGGTCCAGCCGGGTCGCGACCGTGGTGCCGCGCCGGATGACCGAGATCGAGTCGGCGACCGACAGCACCTCGTCCAGCTTGTGCGAGATGAACAGCACGGTCAGGCCCTCGGCGCGCAGCTCGCGCAGGTTGCCGAACAGCTCGTCGACCTCCTGCGGGACGAGCACGGCGGTCGGCTCGTCCAGGATGAGCACCTTCGCGCCCCGGTACAGGACCTTGAGGATCTCGACGCGCTGCCGGTCGCCCACGCCGAGGTCCTCGACCAGCGCGTCCGGGTCGATGCGCATGCCGTACTGCTCGGCCATCGCGCGGATCCTCTTCCGCGCGGCGCCGAAGTCGATGCGGCCGGCCTTCCTCGGCTCCGCCCCGAGGATCACGTTCTCCAGGACGGTCAGGTTGTCGGCCAGCTTGAAGTGCTGGTGCACCATGCCGATGCCGCGCGCGATGGCGTCGGCCGGAGTGCGGAACGACACCTGCTTCCCGTCGATCTCGATGGTCCCCTCGTCCGGCTTCTGCATGCCGTAGAGGATCTTCATCAGCGTCGACTTGCCGGCGCCGTTCTCGCCGCAGAGCGCGTGCACCTCGCCGCGCTGGATCACGAGGTCGATGTCCCGGTTGGCCACCACGCCCGGGAACCGTTTGGTGATGGATGTCAGCCTGACGGCCGGCACCTGGTCAGGCACGAGTGCCCCCCTTGAGAAAAGCTGGTGGAAACGGACCGGCGTCGCGCCCGCGAGCACGCGCGGGGGCGACGCCGGAACCGGGTGCGGCGTCAGGCCCCGGGCTTGGTCGGAACCTTGATCTTGCCGCTGACGATGTCGGCCTTGTACTGGTCGAGCTTGGCCTTGATGTCGTCCACGAAGCCGCCGCTGGTCGCGTACGAGACGCCGTCGTTCGACAGGTCGTACTTCTTGATCCCGGCCTGGAAGGTGCCGTCGGCGACGCCCTTGACGAAGTCGAAGACGGAGGTGTCCACGCGCTTCACCATGGAGGTGAGGATGTGGTCCTTGACCGCGCTGACGGCCGGCTGGTTGTACTGGTCGGAGTCGACGCCGACGGCCCACTTGCCCGCGCCGCCGACGGTCTTGATGACGCCGATGCCCGCGCCGCCCGCGGCGTGGTAGATCACGTCCGCGCCCGCGTCCAGCTGGCCCTTGGCGGCCTCGTTGCCGAGCGCCGGGTTCTTGAACCCGTCGAAGTTCGGCGGCTGGGTCAGGTACTTGGCCGGCAGGATCTTGATGCCCGGCTTGGCGGCCTTCGCGCCCGCGTCGTAGCCGGCCTGGAACTTCTGGATCAGCGGGGTGTTCACGCCGCCGATGAAGCCGATGGTGCCGGTCTTGGACTTGAGCGCGGCGGCGGCGCCGACCAGGAACGAGCCCTGCTCCTCGGAGAAGCAGGCGCCCTCGACGTTCGCGCCGGACACCTGGCACTGGTCGGCGTCGACGACCAGGAACTTGGTGTTCGGGAAGTCCTTGGCGACCTTGACGACCGCGTTGGTGTAGGCGAAGCCGACGCCGATGATGGCCTTGTAGCCCTTGCCGGCCAGCAGCCGCAGGCGGGACTCCTTGTCGGCGTCCGGCTCGTCCGGCTTGGCGGAGATCTCCTCCGTGCTGACGTTCAGGTCCTTCTTGACCCGGTCCAGCCCGGCGGCGGCCGAGTCGTTGAAGGACTGGTCGCCGCGGCCGCCGATGTCGAAGGCCAGGCCGACCTTGATGCTCTTCTTCCCGTCACCGCCGCCGTCGCCGGAGGACGACTTCTTGCCTCCGCACGCGGCCGTGTTCAGCGCCAGCGCGGCGCCCGTCACCGAGACGAGCGTGATCTTGAGTCCACGGCGCATTGCCGCGCTCCTTCCGTTCCCCACCCAGAACAACGCGGCCGGACGCGCGCGCAGGCATGATCGCGCGGGCATGGTCCGGCCACACAAACCGATCGGACGCTACCCCGCCGCTGGAGGTGAAACATCCGATGTGCACCGTTTCGCAACGCGTCCGTTACCAATGCGTAGGCTTATCGGCGCAGGTAGCGGCGCGAAATCCCGGTGTGTACGCCGGTGTGTATACCCGCTTCCCCGGGGGTGGAACGGGAGCGGCCCACTCGGAACGATCAGGTCAGCGCGGCGCCCTCCGCGGTCCCGCCGACCGGTCCGCCGACCGGGCCGCCGAGCGGCTCGCCGGCGCCGCCGTCGCGGCGGCCGTCCCAGAGGGCGGTCAGCGCGGTCGCCGCGAGCACCCGGACGCCGACGGCCACGCACCGCTCGTCCACGTCGAAGTCGCCGCGGTGCAGGTCGTACTCGGCGGACGAGCCGGGCTCGCGGACGCCGAGCCGCGCCAGCGCCCCCGGGATCGACTCCAGGTACCAGCCGAAGTCCTCGCCGCCGAGGCTCTGCGGGGTCGGCACCACGCCCTCCTCGCCGAGCACCTGGGCCGCCGCGTCCCGGAACATCTGCACGCTCGCCGCCTCGTTCACCGTCGGCGGGACGCCCCGGACGTACTCCAGCGACGCCTCCACGTCGTAGGCGGCGGCGACCGACTGGAGCAGCGCCTTCATCATCTCCGGCGCGCGGTGCCAGGCCTCGTCGTCCAGGCAGCGGACGGTGCCCTCGGCGATCCCGTCGTCCGGGATCGCGTTGGCCACCGAGCCCGCCGCCACCCGGCCCCAGACCAGGGACAGGCTGGACCGGGGGTCCACCCGGCGGGACAGCGCCGCGGGCAGCTCGGTCACGATCTTGGCGAGCGCGTACACCAGGTCGGCGGTCAGGTGCGGCCGGGCGGTGTGCCCGCCCGGGCCGGTGACCTTCACGTACACCTTGTCGCAGGCCGCGGTGATCGCGCCGGTCCGCAGCCCGAGCCGGCCGACCTCGACGCGCGGGTCGCAGTGCAGCGCGAACGCCCGGTCCACGCCCGCGATGCCGCCCGCGGCCATGACGTCCAGCGCCCCGCCGGGGGTCTCCTCGGCCGGCTGGAACAGCAGCCGGACCCGGCCCGGCAGCAGCCCGGCCTCCGCCTGCTGCGCCAGGAACAGGCCGGCGCCGAGCACCATCGTGGTGTGCACGTCGTGCCCGCAGGCGTGCGCGACGCCCGGCACCGTGGACCGGTAGGGCGCGTGCTCCTTCTCGTCCTGGAGCGGGAGCGCGTCGATGTCGGCGCGCAGCGCGACGGTGTAGCCGTCCTCCGGGCCGATGTCGCAGTACAGGCCGGTGCCGCGCGGCAGCACCCTCGGCTCCAGCCCGGCCTCCTTCAGCCGCGCCACGATCCGCTCGGTCGTGCGGTACTCGTTGTACCCGAGCTCGGGGTTGGCGTGCAGGTCCCGCCGGAACGCGATCAGCTCCGGCTCGTGGTCGGCCAGGAACCCGTCGAGCTGCGGCTGTAGAGCCGCGCCTGCCTCCGTCACGGCGCCTCCCGTCCGCTCCACGTCGCCCGTCCGCTCCGCGCCTCCCGCTCGCTCCGCGCCGCCCGCCGCGGGCGGTCGCGCGGCGCGGCCCGCCTCCTCGGCCGCGCGGGTCGCGGCGGCCATCCGCTCGTCGTCGGCGCCGCGCGTGCCCTCGGCACCTCGCGCGTCGTCCGCCGCCCCCGGGGCGGTGGCTCGTCCAGGGCCGGGCATCACCCCGGGTCCCGTGTGTGTCATGTGCGCCCCCTGCGCGTGGGCGGGCCCGCCCGGAGGCGGCCCGCCGGTCTCGGTACGCGGGGCGGGCGACCGGTCGGGATCCTCAGTTCCCGGCACGGGCGACCTCCCCGCGGGTGACGAACCGGTCCTCCGCGAGCTCGAGGACCGCGGCGTCGACCACGTCCTCCAGGCCGCCGCCGCCCGCGCGGATCGCGCGCTGGCGCTCGTAGGGGGCCCCGTGCTCCAGGACCTCCCCGGCGACCTTCAGCTCGTCGGCGCAGCCGAGCCGCGCCGCGACCGGTTCCAGCTCCGCGACCAGCTCGTACACCTCGTCGCGGAGCGGTGCGGTGTGCCCGCTGTCGTCGGTGATGACGATGGCGTCCAGGCCGTACCTGGTGGCCCGCCACTTGTTGTCGCGCACCACCCAGGCGGCCGGGCGCGGCAGCGTGTAGCCCCGATCGAGCTGCTGGTCGAAGAGGGTGACCAGGCTCTGGCACAGCGCCGTCGCCATGCCCACCTCGCGGAGGGTGGGAATCCCGTCGAACATCCGGATCTCGACGGTGCCGAAGTCCGGATGCGGGCGGATGTCCCACCACACCTCCTTGATGCTGCGGATCGTTCCCGCGCGCAGCAAGGTGTCCATATAGTCCTCGAACGCCGTCCAGTCGTCCAGCAGGTGCGGCGGGCCGGCGGTCGGGAGCTGGCCGAACACCACCGCCCGGCTGGACGCCAGGCCGGTGTCGGCCCCGCTCCAGAACGGGCTGGACGCGGTGAGCGCCAGGAAGTGCGGGAGGTAGCCCGCGAGCGCGTTGACGATCGGGATCGCCTTCGCGCCGTCGGTGACGCCCACGTGGACGTGCACCCCGAAGGTCTGGATGCGCCGGGCGAGCCACTGCATCTGCTCGACCAGGTCGGCGTAGCGCTGGAGCGGCGAGGTCTCGGCGTCCCGCCAGTCGGAGATCGGGTGCGTGCCGGTGCAGGCGAGGGCCAGCCCGAGCGGGCGGGCCGCCGCGCGCAGCGCGTCCAGGGTGCCGGCGAGGTCGCGCTGCGCCTCGGCGACGGTCTGGCAGACGTCGGTCACGATCTCGACCGTGGACTCCATCAGCTCGTGGCGCACCTTGGCGAGCTGGCCGCCCTCGGTGAGCGACGGCAGCGCGGCGAGCACCTCGCGCGCGTCCTGCCGCAGGTGCCGGGTCGCGGCGTCGACGAGCTGGAGTTCCCACTCCACGCCCAGCGTCGCGCCGCGCGACGGGTTGAAGACAATGGCCACGGCCAACCTCCGTCCGACATCCTTGCAGGTCGATGCGTGGCACGTGGGGCGATTCCGCCAGCGGGTCCCTAAGCCTGGACAACGACGGCCCAGGTAGGGCGTGTTCCGCGCGCCGGGCGCGCCTCCCTCCATCATGGCCCTCGGCACGCCGGTCCCGCCGGGTTCCCCGTCCATTCCGGATCATTTGACTCGCTTGGACGGCGATCCGTCACGCGTTGTCACCGATTTCGGTCACGCACTTCTAGGGCTACATGCCCCGAAGTGACTAGTACTTGTCCGGAACCGGGGATCCCATTCCCCGACCGCGGGTATCGGACCTCCCGACCGGTCGCCTACGCTTCCGGAAGACATAAAGGGACATGCGTCATCGTTCGGAGATGGCCGGAGCGAGGAACGGCAGGGGCTTGCGAGCACAGCGACCTGGTTCAGCACTGCGTCCACCGACCCGCCTGCTCGCCGCCGCCGCGGCGGTCGCGTCCGGGGCGGTCCTCACCGTCCCCGGGGCGGCCCGCGCGGACGCGGGACCGGTGGGCGGGCCGCAGCTCGCGTCGCGCGGCGTCGTGGTGAACCCGGCCGCCGGAGTGCCCGCCCCGCCGAACATCCACGCCGCGTCCTGGGTGATCGCCGACGCCGACACCGGCGAGGTGCTCGCCGCCAGGGACCCGCACGGCCAGTACCTCCCGGCGAGCACGCTGAAGACGCTGACCGCGCTGACGCTGATCCCGAAACTGGACGCGAACCGCAAGGTCCGGCCGTCCCAGGCGGCCTGCGACGTCGAGGGCACCAAGGTCGGCATGACGCCGAAGATGGACTACACCGTCGACCAGCTCTTCCACGCGCTGATGATGATGTCGGCGAACGACGCGGCGGTGACGCTGTCGGAGGCCAACGGCGGCGTGAAGAAGACGATCGCCGACATGAACGCCGAGGCGAGGCACCTGCACGCGGGCGACACGCTCGCCGCGTCGCCGAACGGCCTGGACGTCGATCTCGGGCTGAACGTCCACACTCAGCACACCTCGGCCTACGACCTGGCGCTGATCCTGCGGCAGGGCATGAAGGACCCGGCCTACCGCAAGTACGTGCAGGCCCTGAACTACTGGTTCCCCGCCCCGCCGGACAAGCAGCAGAAGAAGAAGCACAAGGCGGGCGGCTACCCGATCTACACGCACAACCGGATGCTGCCGGGCCAGCCGCACGCCTACGCCGGGATGCTCGGCGGCAAGAACGGCTACACGGTCACCGCCGAGCAGACGTTCGTCGCCGAGGCCAAGCGCGGCGGGCACACCATCCTGATCTCGCTGATGAAGGCCGACGTGCCGCCGTCGCCGTACGCGGCGAAGCTGCTGGACTGGGGCTTCGCGGCGCGCGGGAAGGTCAAGCCGGTCGGCACGCTGGTCGAGCCGGGGGACGCCGGGGCCAAGGCGGACGGCAGCGGCGACAAGGGCGCCGGCGGCCAGTCCGCGATCGAGAAGGCCAGCTCGTCCCGGACCTGGATGGTCGTCGGCGGCGGCGCGATCGGCGCGCTGATCGCGATCGGCGTGCTGTTCCTCGTGCTCCAGCGCCGCCACCGGCGCGGCGACCTGAAGCTCCCGCGCCCGGACGCCGCGCCCACCGGCCCGGACGCTCCAGGTGGGAACGTTCGACTCGCCCCGCCTCCGCCTCCGCCTCCGCCCGCGCCCGGCGTTCCGGACGTTCCGGAAGAGCACGCGGACCACGCTGAGCACGCGGAGCATTCCGGATTCGCCGGAGACGCGGATCACCAGCCCGGTCGGGCGGACCACCCCGCGCCCGCGAACCCCGCAACCTCGAACCCCGCGCCCGCGAACCCCGCAGCCTCGAATCCCGTGCCCGGCCAGTCGCCGCCGGGACGGCCGGTGGCCGGGCCCGCGGCTTCCGGGGCCGGCGAGCAGCCGCCGGAGTACGACGAAGCCGGGGAGCCGGGTTCCGGCAGGGGCCGGTAGGACGAACAGGGCAAAGCGGTAACGGGCTTCACACGGGGGCGTCCGTTGAGGGCAGGCCCCGGCGGGCATACGCTCCGAGGGGTGGTCCGGCCACCGCGCGCCGCCGCTGGACGGCGGGCCGGATCCGCCGCTGGAGGCTGCTGCCATGCGTTTTCCGACCTCCGCCGAACATCCCAACGTGGCCCTGCTGAGGGACGGTTTCGCCGCGTTCGACAAGGGCGACATGGACCTGATCCGCGAGCTGCTCGCGGACGGGGTCGTCCACCGGGTGCAGGGCCGGGGCCCGCTGAGCGGTTCCTACCGCACCCCGGAGGAGATCCTCGGCTTCTACGTCCGGCTGTTCGAGCTGTCGGGCGGGACGTTCCGCGCCGAGCCGTACTCGCTGACCGCGGACGACGCGCACGGCGTCGCGCTCGTCCACACCTACGCGGAGCGTCCGCCGGACCGGGTGCTCGCGGGCCGGGCGGTGCACGTCTTCCGGTTCGCGGACGGGCGGATCACCGAGATCCGGTCGCTGGCCGAGGACCAGTACGCCGACGACGAGTTCTGGTCGTGAGGGCCCGGGTCCGGGCGCGCAGCACGGCGCCCCGGCCCGGTCCGGCGGCGGGGCCGTCCCGGCCGGTGGACCGTTCCGCGTCGTCCGCCCCCTCCGCGTCGTCCGCCTCCTCCGCCTCGTCCGCCTTCTCCGCCTCGTCCGCCTTCTCCGCCTTCTCCGCGAGCTTCTCGGCGGCGCGGACGTCGTGCTCGACGGCGGCCGAGTCGATCGGCTGGTCGTCCGCCCGGAGGACGACCCGGCGGGTCGCCGTCCACGCCGCGGCGAACAGCATGAACCGGGACACGATGTTGATCCACACCATCAGCCCGACGAGGACCGCGAACGAGGCGTAGACCGGGTTGCGCGTGGTGTGCGCGATCAGCAGCGTGCCGCCCTGCTTGAGCACCTCCATGCCGATCGCGCCGAACAGCGCGCCGCGCAGGATCCTGCGCCACGGCGCGGCCGTCCCGGACAGCCTGCTGAACAGCACCAGGAAGATCAGCGTGTTGGAGGCGACCGCGACGGCGAGGGAGAGCAGCCGCAGCATGGTGCTCGCGCCGGCCACCTGGGCGAGCCCGAGCAGGTCCAGGACGCCGTGCGTGGCCGACGAGGCCACCGACGACACCGCGACGCTGACCATCAGCGTCGCGCCGAGGAAGACGAGCACCGCCGCGTCCCACAGCTTCAGGACGAAGAAGTTGCCCTCGGGCGCGGGCTCGTAGCCCCAGATCGAGCGCAGCGACTCGCGCAGGACGCGCACCCAGCCGAGCCCGGTGAACAGCAGCGCGACCAGGCCGAACACCCCGACGGTGGTCTTCGACTCGGCGATCCGCTGCACCTCCAGCGGCCCGGACAGGCCGGGCAGCAGCTCCTGGACGGCCCGGATGAAGTAGTCGCGGGCCTTCGCGCTGATGCCGACGAGGTAGCCGAGCAGCGCGTAGGCGAGCGCGAGCATGGGGAAGAACGACAGGAACCCGTAACTGGTCATCGCGGCGGCGAGCCGGTCTCCGCCGCGGTCCTGGTACCGCTCGTAGGCGCGGCCGAGATGGTCGAACCAGCGCCACCGGACGCGCATCGCCCTCAGCAGCGCCTTCACGGCGTCCACCAGCGCGTTCACCCTGCGTTGCGCCTCTGCGATCACGGGCATGCACGCAACGTACCCGGCAGCCGCCCGCTCAGTCCGGAAAGACGGCGATACCGGCCCCCGCGCCACCCGCACCTCACCTGAGCAGCACGGACCCGCGGAACGCCGTCCGAGCGGAACGCCGTCCGAGCGGAACGCCGTCCGAGCGGAACGCCGTCCAAGCGGAACGGTCGGTCAGAGGGCCGGGAAGGCGAAGTGGTGGTGCGGGCGCCAGATGCCGTCCTCGCCGTGGACGTAGAGCGAGAAGCCGGTCACCTCGAAGTCGGCGCGGTACTCGGCCAGGACCTTGAACGCCCGGTCGAGGACGTCCTCGGGCAGGTGGTGGGCGACGGTCACGTGCGGGTGGTAGGGGAACGACAGCTCGCGCGCGAGCGGCCCGGTCAGCACCCGGGACTGGACGGCCTCGCAGCCGCCGATCCCGTCGGCGAGCGCGACGAACACGACCGGCGACACCGGGCGGAACGTCCCGGTGCCGCGCAGCCTGATCCGGAACCGCTCGCCCCGCGCCGCGACCGCGGTCAGGTGCGCCTCGATCGCCGGCATCGCCGCCTTGTCCACCTCGGTCGGCGGCAGCAGCGTGATGTGCGTCGGGATCGCCCCGGCCAGTGGATCGCCGAACGACTCGCGCATGCGCTGCAGGTACGCGCCGTGCGGGTCCGGGATCGGGATGGAGACGCCGATCGTGCAGGCGTGCTCGGGGTCGGACGCGAGCGAGCGGTGCTCAGCGCCCACGCCCGACGAATCCCACCCGGTCGCGCACGGTGTCCATGGTCCGGCGGGCGACCTCGCCCGCCCGCGTCGCGCCGTGCGCGAGGATCCGGTCCAGCGCGTCCTCGTCGTCGAGCAGCTTCAGGGTGCGCTCGCGGATCGGGGTGAAGGTCTCGGCGAGCAGCTCGGCGAGGTCCTTCTTGAACTGCCCGTAGCCGGAGCCCTCGTAGCGGGCCTCCAGCTCGGGGACCGTCGCGCCGGAGAGCGCGGCGTGGATGCGGAGCAGGTTGCTGACGCCGGCCTTGTTCTCCTCGTCGAAGCGCACTTCGGAGCCGGTGTCGGTGACCGCCCGCATGATCTTCTTGCGCATCGGGCCGGGCTCCTCCAGCACGTCCACGATGCCCTGCGGGGACGAGGCGGACTTGCTCATCTTGCTGCCCGGCTCCTGCAGGTCGGTGATCTTCGCGGCGCCCTGCGGGATGTAGGCCTCGGGCGCGACGAACGTCGGGCCGAACCGGTGGTTGAACCGGCCCGCCAGGTCGCGGGTGAGCTCGACGTGCTGCCGCTGGTCCTCGCCGACCGGGACGCGGAACAGCCGCTCGTCCTCCCCCGGCTCGGGCGAGTAGAGCAGGATGTCGGCGGCCTGGAGGATCGGGTAGGTGAACAGCCCGACGCTGGCCGCGGACGAGCCCTGCTTGGCGGCCTTGTCCTTGAACTGCGTCATCCGGCTCGCCTCGCCGAACCCGGTCAGGCAGCTCAGCACCCAGGCCAGCTCGGCGTGCTCGGGGACGTGGCTCTGCACGAACAGGGTGGACCGCTCCGGGTCCACGCCCATCGCGAGCAGCTGCGCGGCCGAGACGCGGGTGCGGCGGCGCAGCGCGGCCGGATCGTGCTCCACGGTGATCGCGTGCAGGTCCACCACGCAGTAGAACGCGTCGTGCGTGTCCTGGAGCGCGACCCACTGGCGCAGCGCGCCGAGGTAGTTGCCGAGATGGAAGGAGTCGGCGGTCGGCTGGATCCCGGACAGCACGCGCGGGGCGTCGGACGAGGTGGCTTGCGACATGGGCATATCTTATGCACCCCCCATCGGCCGCGCCGGGCCGCCGGGGCGCGGCGCGGGATGTCGCCGGGACGCGCCGGGAGATGCGGCCCGGCCGATACCCTGGCCGGACCGGGGGCGTCGGCCCCCGCCGCACTCGACGTCTACGAAAGGTCGGACCTTGAAGCTGCTCGTGACGGGAGGCGCCGGGTACATCGGCAGCGTCGTCTCCGCGCGGTTGGTGGAGGCGGGGCACGAGGTCGTCGTGCTGGACGACCTGTCCACCGGGCACGACGACGCCGTCCCGGCGGGCGCGCGGTTCGTCCGGGGCACGCTGCGCGGGTCCGCCTCCGAGGTGCTGGACGGCGCGGGCTTCGACGCCGTGCTGCACTTCGCGGCCAAGTCGCTGGTCGGCGAGTCGGTGGCGGACCCGGCCAAGTACTGGGACGGGAACGTCGGCGAGTCGCTGGCGCTGTTCGACGCGATGCGGCGGGCCGGGGTCGGGCGGATCGTCTTCTCGTCCACGGCGGCGACCTACGGGGAGCCGGAGTCCACGCCGATCCTGGAGACGGACCCGACGCGTCCGACCAATCCGTACGGGGCGACCAAGCTCGCGATCGACACGATCCTCACCGAGTACGCGCGGCTGTACGGGTTCGGCGCGGTGTCGCTGCGCTACTTCAACGTGGCGGGCGCGTACGGCGCGCAGGGCGAGCGGCACACCGTCGAGACGCACCTGATCCCGAACGTGCTGAAGGTGGCGCTCGGCGAGAAGGACGCGGTGAACGTCTTCGGCACCGACTACCCGACGCCGGACGGCACCTGCGTCCGCGACTACGTGCACGTCGTCGACCTCGCCCGCGCGCACCTGCTCGCGCTGGACGACACCGAGGCGGGCGCGCACCGGATCTACAACCTCGGCAGCGGCAGCGGCTACTCGGTGAACGAGGTCGTGGAGGTCTGCCGCGCGGTCACCGGGCACCCGATCCCGGCCGAGTACGGGGACCGGCGCGCGGGCGACCCGGCCGTGCTGGTCGCCTCGTCCGAGAAGATCAACGGGGCGCTCGGCTGGAAGCCCGAGCGGGACCTCAACCAGATGGTGGCCGACGCGTGGGCCTTCGCCCGCCGCTAGCCCCTGCTAGTCCTCGCTAGTTCCCGTCGGCCCCTTGCCGGCCCCTCGCCAGCCCCCGCGGGGACGAGTTCCAGCGGGACACGTTTCAGTAGGAGTACGCCTTGCCCACCCCCTCGCCCGCCCACGCCGCGCTCGCCGCGGCCTTCGCCGAAGCCTTCGGGCACGCGCCCGAGGGCGTCTGGCGCGCGCCCGGCCGGGTCAACCTGATCGGCGAGCACACCGACTACAACGACGGGCTGGTGCTGCCGTTCGCGCTGCCGCTCGGCGTGTCGGTCGCCGCGTCCCGGCGGGACGACGGGCTGGTCGAGGTGCGGTCGCTCCAGGCGGACGGCACGGTCACCGCGCCGCTGTCCGGCGCGCCGGGCGACGTGAAGGGGTGGGCGGCCTACCCGGTCGGCATGGCGCGGGTGCTGCGCGAGCGCGGCGTAGGCGGGGCGACGCTGCTGATCGACTCGGACCTGCCGCAGGGCGCGGGCCTGTCGTCATCCGCCGCGCTGGAGTGCGCGACGGCGATCGCGCTGTGCGACCTGCACGGCGTGGAGGTCCCGGCCGCCGAGCTGGCGCGGCTCGCGCAGCGCGCCGAGAACGAGCACGTCGGCGTGCCCAGCGGGATCATGGACCAGTCGGCCTCGATGCTCTCGACGGCGGGCAGCGCGCTGCTGCTCGACTGCCGGACGGGCCTGACCTCGAACGTCCCGTTCGCGCCGCAGGACGCCGGGCTCACCCTCATGGTGATCGACACGCGCGCCTCGCACGAGCTGACCGGCGGCGAGTACGCGCAGCGGCGGGCCGAGTGCGAGAAGGCCGCCGAGATCCTCGGCGTCCCCGCGCTGCGCGACGTGAAGGACCTGCCCGGCGCGCTGGCCCGGCTGGACGATCCGGTGCTGCGGCGGCGCGTCCAGCACATCGTGACCGAGAACCACCGCGTCGAGGCGACCGTCGGGCTGCTGCGCGCGGGCGCGGTCGCGGAGATCGGCGGGCTGCTGCTGGCGTCCCACATGTCCCTGCGCGACCAGTACGAGGTCTCCTGGACCGAGGCGAACGTCGCCGTGGACGAGGCCGTCCGCGCGGGCGCGCGAGGCGGGCGCATGGTCGGCGGCGGCTTCGGCGGCTCGGTCATCGTGCTCACCCACACCGAGCGCGCCGACCGCGTCCGGGACGCCATCGACGCCGCCTACGCGGCGCGTTCCTGGACTCCCCCGGTCTTCCTCACCGAGACCGCTCCCTCGCAGGGAGCGCGCCGCATCGCCTAAGAGTGGCGGTACTCGGCTGAGTGGAACTTCGCCACGGCCACGTTGTTGGACGGGTCGTAGTCGCCCAGTTCGAGTTCGGCGGACGCGGCGAGGCTGTGGCTCCGCGCGTTCGTGGCCACCCGGACGAACACGGTGAACGTTCGGGAGTGGCCCGAGGCGAGGCGTCCGAGCGGGCAGCGGACGTACTCGCCGGTCCGGTGACGCCGGACGCCGCCGCACTTCGCGCCGCGCACGCGGGCCAGCGTGGCGCCGTGCGCGCCGACGTTCACCACGACCCGCCGGGCCTCGCGCGAGCCCCGGTTAGTGACGGTCAGTTTGATCGGAAGGGGGCTTCCCGCCTGAGCCGTGCGCGGCGCGTCCAGCCTGATCGCTAGGTCGGTGCTGGGAGCGACCGGTGTGTCCAGCTCGGCGACGTCGTTCCGGGCGACCGGATCGGACGGGCCGTCCAGGCGGGCGGTGGCGCGCAGGACCCCGGACGCCCGCGGCCGGACGATCCCCAGGATGTGGACGGAGCGCGCGCCGCCCGGCGCGGTCGCCGGGAAGGTGCAGCGGATCGTCCGGCCCGACTCGGCGCAGCCGCGTTCGACGACGCCGACGACGTCCACGGCGTCCGGGAGGGTGAGCACGGCCGCCCGCGTTCCGGCGCCGGGACCGGCGTTCCGCACGGTCATCGTGTATCCGAGCAGGTCGCCGACGCGCGCCGGACGCGGCGACGCCGCCAGCGTCACGCCGAGATCGGCCCGCCCGCCTGCGTCCACCGAGCCGGGACCAGGCCCGCCCGCCGAAGCCGGGCCTTGACCGCCGCTCGCCGAAGCGGGGATTCCGCTGGTGGTGAGCATGACGACGCAGGCTCCGGCTCCGACCAACCACCGCATCGCCACCCCGAAGAACACTCTCCGAAGTTTATTGGCGACGGTCCGCGTCTCCTCGCCGGACACGCGCGCAACCGGGCGCGCGTCCCCGGCGGGATCAGGAGTCGGTGGGATCAGGAGTCGGCGGGGTCGGGGTTCAGGGCTGCGGCGATGTCCCGGCGAAGGGCGAGGACGGTGTCGCGGGCGTCGGTCTCGTCCAGGGCGGTGAAGCCCTCGACCGCGGCGTCCGCGCGGGCGAGCGCCTCGGGCAGGCGGTCCAGGCGGGCCAGGATGCGGGCCTCGTCGTAGTCCACCCGCGCGGTGTGCCAGGTGATCGCGGCGGGGTTCCCGGCCGGCAGGGCGGACAGGGCGGCGCGGGTCGCGGCCAGCGCCTCCAGGCTCTGGTCGACCTGCTGGGCCCACAGGTGGCACAGCGCGGCGCGCCTGCGGCAGTCGAGGGCGCGGTACGGGTCACCGGCGCGCTCGAACGCCTCGGCGGCGGCGACGAAGCGCTCGGCCGCCTGCGCGTCGCGGTCGTGGTCGGTGAGGACGCTCGCGGACTCCTGGAGGAAGTGCCCCACCGCGCCCGGTTCGTCCTGCGCGGCGGCGATCTCGGCGAAGGTGTCGGCCGCGGCGGCCTCGCCGAGGTCGCGTTGCGCGTTCGCGAGGACGACGTGGGCGCGCGGCAGCTCGTCCGAGTCGTCCGGCAGCGTGGTCAGGGCCTCCTCGATCGTCTCGGCGGCCTCCAGCGGACGGCCCGCGCCCAGGTAGCCGGCGGCCAGGTCCACGCGCGCGAGATCGGCCTCGGCGGTCCTGCCGAGCGCGGTGAACGCGGCGACGGCCTCCACCAGGTCGGGCACCGCGTCGCCCGTGCGCTCGCCCGCGAGCAGGAACCGGCCGCGCTCCCAGTGCGCGAACGGGCGCAGCAGCGGGGTGTCCGCGGCGGCGGGCGCGTGCGCGACGGCCTCGTCCAGCGCGGCGGACAGCTCCGACGCGTCGTGCCCGGGCGCGTGGGACGCGATCTGCGCGTACATCATCGCCGCCTGCGCGAGCTGGTCGCGCCGCCCGTCCGCGCGGAAGGCCGCGCGGGCGGCGCGTAGCGCGGCCTCGGTCTCGGCGTGCTGGCCGAGCATGCCGTGGGCTTGCCCGCGCAGGAAGTGGACGTCGCCGTCCGGGCCGTCGAGGCCGGCCAGCGCGTCGAGCCCGGCCAGCGCGTCGAGGGCTCCTTGCGGGTCGTCGCCCATCAGGTGGAACTGGGCGAGCCGCATCCGGCAGCCGCGTATCCGGTCGGGCTCGGCGCCTAGGGCCGTGAGGCCCTCGACGGCCTCGGTCAGCAGGACGCGCGCCTCGTCGCGGCGGCCCAGCGTCGCCAGGACCGCGCCGAGACGGCTGGTCACCGACAGCGCGCGGGCGGGCTCGTCCGCCTCCTCGAACCAGGCCCTCGCCCGCTCCCACACGTCGTAGGCGTCCGGCAGGGAGCCGGACTCGGTGAGGCCGACGCCGTGGCCGTCCAGGCGGCGGGCGGCGCGCAGCCAGTCGGCGGGGGTCGCGCCCTCGGCGGGCGGCGTGCCCGCCTCGGTGCCGGTGACCTCGTCGAAGCGGGCGTAGGCGGCGAGCGCGGCCGGGGTGTCCTGCTCGCGCCAGTGCCGCTCGGCGAGGTCGAGCAGCTCGTCGGGGTCGTCCACGGCGGTGACGTCGGGCACGTCGGACGCGGCCGGCGGCGGGACGACCGGTTCGGGACGCGGCGCCGCGGCGGCGGCGCGGGCGGGCTCGGTCAGCGGAAGGCGTTCGACCAGCGGCTCGGCCGCCAGCAGCGCGCGGATCTCGTCGCCCTGGTAAGACGACCCGTTGCGGGCGTCGAAGCGGGCGGCGATGTCGAGCGCGAGCCGCTCCAGCTCGTCCCGCAGGGCGGGGACCGCGACGTCCCCGGCGGGACGGTCGCCGGACGCCGGCCGGTGCAGGGTCAGGCCGTCCGCGCCGATCCCGGTGAGGCGGCGCAGCAGCAGCGCACCGGACGCCGCGAACCGCATCGCCGCGAACGGGCTCGGCGCGCGGTCGAGCCAGCCGAGGTGCCGTTGCAGGATCTCCACGCCGCGCGCCTCGTTGCCCGTCACGGCGCAGAACCATACGTGGTCGGCGACGTTGCTCATGTCGGCGAGGTTCGGCCGGACCAGCCGGTAGGCGCGGCGGTGCGCGTCGCGCGCCTCGGCGTACCGGCCCGTGTGCAGGTAGACCGGCAGCAGCGTGGTGAGCATGTCCTGGGGCTGCTCGGAGCAGTTGAGCTCGGCGTTCAGGACGGGCGCGGCGACGGCGAGCGCGTCCTCGTACCGGCCGCGCTCGGCCAGGTGGTGGGCCATGCTGGACGGGTCGCAGCCCTCGCAGTCCGACAGGGCGTCGCGCTCGGCGGCCCGCCACTTGGCGAACAGCTCGTCGGCGGCCTCGACGTCGCCGACGTGCAGCGCCACGGCGTGCCGGTAGTGGTAGACGGCCTGGAGGCTGTGCCCGCCGAGCCGGTAGCGCCGCTCCATGTCGTCGAGGACGGCGCGGGTGCGGTCGAGCGGGATGTCCGGGAACAGCGTCAGCGAGTTGACGATCCACTTCATCTGCCACAGCAGCCGGTGCTCGTCGTCGGCGCGGGCGGGGTCGCGGTCGAACTCGGCCAGGCAGCGGCTGAAGGTGGTGAACGCCTTGGCAGGCTCCCCGCCGTACTGGTAGGCGGTCGTCAGGCTCATCCGGACGCGGAACGCCAGGTCGGCGTCACCGGACGCCTCGGCGCGGCGCAGCGCGTCCTCGACCAGGACGGTCTTGGCCTCGCCGTAGGGCAGCTCCTCGGCGCGGGTCATCAGCTCGTAGACGTCGGCGGTCACTGGTCGGCCTCCGGGGCGGGGGTGTGCACGGCCCAGTCGAGCAGGCCGAGGAACGATCGGTTCAGCACGGCGCTGTCGGCCGGGCGCAGCGGATGGTGGCCGAGCAGCAGCGCCTGCCCGTACAGGGCCTGGACCGCCGTCTCGGCCAGCGCCGGGTCGGTCAGCGCGGCGATCCGCCGGGTGAGCGGGTTGCGGTGGTTCAGCACGAGCTGCGGGCGGTCGGCCGGGGTCATGCCGCCGAGCGCGCCGAGGACGTCCGACCAGAGGTCGTCGGCCATCTCGCGGGCCTCCTCCAGCTCCGCGCGGTGCCGCGCGGACCGGCTGGTCAGGTACAGCGCGGGCAGCGAGGCGGGGTCGAAGTCGCGCACCACGACCTCGCAGCCGAGCCGCTCGACCGCGCGCTGCGCGGCGGCGAGGAACGGCCGCAGCCGGAGCTCGGCGTCCGGGTCGAGGACCCCGAAGGTGGTGGTCAGCTCGGCCGGTTCGAGGCGGCGCAGCCGGGCGTCCGGGTCGATCGCGGGCAGCCGCTCGATGATCTCGGTGTCGTGCACGTAGCCGCCGTTGACCAGCCCGACGCCCTGCGCCCCGGACACCGCGGCGAGCCGCCGGAACTCGTCCACGCCGGTGACGTACCGGGCGTCGGCGTGGCGGCGGCGGAACTCGCTGAGCGTCATCGGCCCGGCGGACGTCTCGAACTCCAGCCAGCGGTCGACGATGCGCAGCATGTCGTCGTCGTGCAGGGCCATCGCCTTCACGCCGAGCTGGTGCAGCCGCAGGAACGCGCGCATCCGGGACGGGTCGGTCTCGGCGAGCCGGACCAGCCACTGCCGGACGCGCTCGCCGAGCGCGTGCCGGGTCGCGTCGAGCAGCTCGTCCTCGAAGAGGGCCTCGCGGCTCGCGGTGGGGCGCAGCTCCGCCGCGTCCACGACGCAGCGGACGAAGAACGCCCATTCGGGCAGCAGGCCCTCGACGTTCTCGGCGAGCAGCATGCGGCGCAGGTAGACGCGGTGCGCTCCGCGCGAGGTCGGCGGGACGGCCTGCGGCAGGACGAACGCGACGCCGTCGAGCCCCGCCTCCGGGACGTCGAGGTCGATCACGTCGAACGGGTCGAACCCGAACGTCTCGCGGCAGTAGGCGTCCAGGGCGCGGCGGCGGCGGGCCGGATCCGGGTACGCGGCGCGCCAGGGCGGGCCGGCACCGGTGATCTTCACGCCGTCCACGGTGAGGTCGATGGGCAGCAGGCCGCCGTAGGTGCGGGCCAGGTCGGCGACCGTCGCGGGGGCCATCAGGTCGGACGCGCCGGGCCGTGGACGCAGCGTCACGGTCGTGCCCGGCTCGGCGCGCTCGGCGTCCTCCACGCGGTAGTGGCCGGAGGAGGACCCGATCCACCGCACGGCGCCGTGGGCCGCCCCGCTCCCGGCGGCGCGCGCCGACCGGGTCACGACCTCGATCTCGTCGGCGACGAGGAACGCCGACAGCAGCCCGATGCCGAACTGGCCGAGGAAGTCCGACCGGGCGAAGCCGAGCTCGTCGCGCTTGGACGAGCGGCCGATCGTGGCCAGCAGCGTGTGCACCTCGTCCTCGGTGAGGCCGATGCCGTCGTCGTGGACGCGCAGCGTCCCGCCGCCGGTCTCGATCCGCACCCGCCCGCCGCCCGCAGCGCCGCCACCAGCAGCCGCGTTGCCACCCGCCGCGTTACCGCGCGGCGCGTTACCGCCCGCCGCGCCTCGACCTGCCGCGTTGCCGCCCGGCGCCGCGGCGTCGCCGCCCAGCGCGGCGCGCGCGGTGCTCGCGTCGACCGCGTTCTGCAGCAGTTCCCGCAGGTAGACGCGTGGACTCGAGTACAGGTGCCTGCTCAGCAGGTCGACCACGCCCCGCAGATCGACCTGGAACGCCTGCTCCACCCGGAAAGCCTCCCGATTCGCCCGTTTTGGCACGTCCCCGCACCCTAGCGCCAAGCATGCCGCGCCCGGCCGACAATTTCGGGAGCCGTTTTTCCGCGGAAACGAGAAAACCCCGGGCCCTCGGCCCGGGGTCCTCCTCGCGCGCTCAGCGTCAGATGAGGCCCAGCTTGCGGACGGCGTCGCGCTCCTCGGCGAGCTCGTTCACGGTCGCGTCGATCCGGCCGCGCGAGAACTCGTCGATCTCCAGGCCCTGGACGATCTTCCACTCGCCGTTCTCGGTGGTGACGGGGAAGGAGGAGATCAGGCCCTCGGGCACGCCGTACGAGCCGTCCGACACGACCGCCATGGACGTCCAGTCGCCCTCGGCGGTGCCGTTGACCCAGGTGTGGACGTGGTCGATCGCGGCCGAGGCGGCGGAGGCGGCCGAGGACGCGCCGCGCGCCTCGATGATCGCCGCGCCGCGCTTGGCGACGGTCGGGATGAAGTCGTTCTCCAGCCAGTTCTGGTCGCCGACGACCTCGGCCGCGCTCTTGCCGCCGATCTCGGCGTGGAAGATGTCCGGGTACTGGGTCGCCGAGTGGTTGCCCCAGATGGTCATCTTCTTGATGTCGGAGACCGTGACGCCGGCCTTCTTCGACAGCTGCGCGAGCGCGCGGTTGTGGTCGAGGCGGGTCATCGCGGTGAACCGCTCGGCCGGCACGTCCGGGGCGCTCTGCTGCGCGATGAGCGCGTTGGTGTTGGCCGGGTTGCCGACCACCAGGACCTTGATGTCGTCCGCGGCGCCCGCGTTGATCGCCTTGCCCTGCGGGCCGAAGATGCCGCCGTTCGCCTCCAGCAGGTCGCCGCGCTCCATGCCCTTGGTGCGCGGGCGGGCGCCGACGAGCAGGGCGACGTTCGCGCCCTCGAACGCCTTGGTGGCGTCGTCGAAGATGTCGATGCCGGACAGCAGCGGGAACGCGCAGTCGTCCAGCTCCATCGCGGTGCCCTCGGCGGCCTTCACGGCCTGCGGGATCTCCAGCAGCCGCAGCTTGACGGGTACGTCCGCGCCGAGCAGCTGCCCGGACGCGATGCGGAACAGCAGCGCGTAGCCGATCTGGCCGGCGGCTCCGGTGACGGTGACGGAAACTGGCGTGCGCGTCATAGCCTTCTTCATCTCCTGCTGACGGGGCTCAGGCGGCCTTTCCACTGGATCTCTCGCCGTCGAGATATCCGCCTGTCAGGCTATACCTCGCGCCGCCCCGGGCCGTCCGGCAGGGGCGGTCCGGGCATGACTGCCTGCTCACACATGCCGCCGGGCAAGGGCGAGGGCCGCCCCCGGCGAACCGGTGGCGGCCCTCTCGCGGCCGGACGAGATCGTTCCTACACCGAACCATCTCGCTCCCGCCCGCGTGCGTGGCGTACCTCTCAGGCGAGGGTCTCCAGGGCGCGGTTGAACGTGGCGGACGGACGCATCACGGCCGCGGCCTTCGCCGGGTCCGGACGGTAGTAGCCGCCGAGGTCGACCGGGGAGCCCTGGACGGCGAGCAGCTCGTCCACGATGGTCTGCTCCTGCTCGCCGAGCGTCTTGGCGAGCGGGCCGAACGCCGTCGCGAGCTCGGCGTCCTCGGTCTGGTTGGCCAGCTCCCGGGCCCAGTACAGGGCCAGGTAGAAGTGGCTGCCGCGGTTGTCGATGCCGCCGAGCCGGCGCGTCGGGGACTTGTTCTCGTTCAGGAACTCGGCGGTGGCACGATCCAGCGTGTCGGCGAGGATCTGCGCCCGCGCGTTGCCCGTGGAGCGGGCCAGGTGCTCGAAGCTGGCGGCCAGCGCGAAGAACTCGCCCAGGCTGTCCCAGCGCAGGTAGTTCTCCTTGACCAGCTGCTGCACGTGCTTGGGCGCCGAGCCGCCCGCGCCCGTCTCGAACAGGCCGCCGCCCGCCATCAGCGGGACGATCGACAGCATCTTGGCGCTGGTGCCCAGCTCCATGATCGGGAACAGGTCGGTCAGGTAGTCGCGCAGCACGTTGCCGGTGACCGAGATCGTGTTCTCGCCGCGCCGGATCCGCTCCAGCGAGTACTTCGCGGCCTCGACCGGGGACTTGATCTCGATGGTCAGGCCCTCGGTGTCGTGCTCGGCGAGGTACTTGCCGACCTTCTCGATCAGGACGGCGTCGTGCGCGCGGTCGGCGTCCAGCCAGAACACGGCCGGGTCGCCGGACAGGCGGGCGCGGGTGACGGCCAGCTTGACCCAGTCGCGGATCGGGAGGTCCTTGGTCTGGCACATCCGGAAGATGTCGCCCGCGGCGACCGGCTGCTCCAGGACCACGCCGCCCTGCTCGTCCACGACGCGGACGGTGCCGTCGGCGGGGATCTCGAAGGTCTTGTCGTGGCTGCCGTACTCCTCGGCCTTCTGCGCCATCAGGCCGACGTTCGGCACCGAGCCCATGGTGGCCGGGTCGTACGCGCCGTTGGCCTTGCAGTCGTCGATGACGGCCTGGTAGACGCCGGAGTAGGACGAGTCGGGGATGACGGCGAGGGTGTCGTGCTCCTGGCCGTCCGGGCCCCACATGTGGCCGGAGGTGCGGATCATCGCGGGCATGGAGGCGTCCACGATGACGTCGCTCGGGACGTGCAGGTTGGTGATGCCGCGGTCGGAGTCGACCATGGCCAGCTCGGGGCCGGCGGCGAGCTCGGCCTCGAACGACGCCCTGATCTCCGCGCCCTCGGGCAGCGCGTCCAGCCCGGACAGGATGGCGCCGAGGCCGTCGTTCGGGGAGAGCCCGGCCTTCGCCAGCGTCTCGCCGTAGGTCTCGAACGTCTTAGGGAAGAACGCCCTGACGACGTGGCCGAAGATGATCGGGTCGGAGACCTTCATCATCGTGGCCTTGAGGTGGACCGAGAACAGCACGCCCTCGGCCTTGGCGCGCGCGATCTGCGCGTTGAGGAACTCGCGCAGCGCCGATACTCGCATGACCGACGCGTCCACCACCTCGCCCGCGAGCACCGGCACGGCCTCGCGCAGCACGGTGGTGGAGCCGTCCTTGCCGACCAGCTCGATGCGCAGCTCGCCGTCCGCCGGGACGACCGCGGAGGTCTCGGTGGAGCGGAAGTCGTCGGCGCCCATCGTCGCCACGTCGGTCTTGGAGTCGCCGCTCCACGCGCCCATGCGGTGCGGGTGGGTGCGGGCGTACTGCTTGACGGCGGCGGGGGCGCGCCGGTCGGAGTTGCCCTGGCGGAGCACCGGGTTCACGGCGCTGCCCTTGACCCGGTCGTAGCGGGCGCGGACGTCGCGCTCCTCGTCGGTCTTCGGGTCGTCGGGGTAGTCGGGCAGCGCGTAGCCCTGCTCCTGCAGCTCGGCGACGGCGGCCTTGAGCTGCGGGATGGACGCCGAGATGTTCGGCAGCTTGATGATGTTGGCCGCGGGGGTCTCGGCCAGCTCGCCGAGCTCGGCGAGCGCGTCACCGATGCGCTGCCCCTCCTCGAGGTACTCCGGGAAGGCGGCGATGATCCTGCCCGCGAGGGAGATGTCGCGGGTCTCGACCCCGACCCCGGCGGTCGAGGCGTAGGCCTCGATGACGGGCAGGAACGAGTAGGTCGCCAGGAGCGGAGCCTCGTCGGTATGCGTGTAGATGATCGTCGAGTCTGTCACCCGGACACTCCCTCACTTCATGGCGGCATCTTTGCTCGATATCAAGATATCCGGTGTTCAACCCGCCTCCGGACGACGGATGGTGTAGACCAGCGGGCACGCCTCGGGCCGCCCCCCGGCACATGCGCCGACCTGGGAAAACCCCGGAAAAATCAGCGGTGACGGTGAGTGGTTCGCCGCTGCCGGAGGGTCAGCGCGGGACGACCAGGGCGGTGACCGCGATGGCCACCGCGAACCCGGCCATGATCGTGACGTCCAGCCAGCGCTTGCGGGTCTCCAGCATGCCGACCTGGCTCGGCGGCAGCACCAGCCGCGCGAGCGCGCCCAGCAGGACGGCGGCGGCGAGCAGGCCCGAGCCCTTGCGGAAGTAGTGCAGCGCGCACAGCACCAGGCCGCCGCCGACCCCGGCGAGGACGATCAGGTACGGGAGCTGGCCGAGCCAGTTCGGCCCCACCCCGCCGCCGCGCGGCGTGCGCCGTCGCCGGTGCAGTTGCGTGCTCATGCCGAAGTGCCCCTCGTCCGGACGGTCCGTTCCGATCCCGGCGCGCGTCGGGCACGCCGGTCGGCGCGCCGGCGTGCGGCACGCCGAGGTGATCCGTGCTCCCGCCTTCCACCGTAGCGCCGAACGGGCCGGGTGACGACGGCCGCGCCGGCGGGGAGCCGGTGGCCGGGGCGCGCGGAACCGGGCAGGCGGGAACGCCGGACCGCGGGGACGCGGCCGTGGAACGGCGGGCCTGCGGCCGTGGAACGGCGGGTCCGAGGGCGCGGAGGCGGGGTGGGTGCCGCCGTCGAACGCGTTCTTGGACCGTTCCACGACCTCCGGATAACGCCCGACGAACCCTATTTACGACGAAAACCGGAGAACACGGAAACCCCTGTGCCATCGGCCCTACTCACCGGTAGGAGGGTGTGACGATCACCGGCACGGGTAACCCGGCAGACAGGGGTCGCTAACTAGCTGGGAGGACTGCCGTGGAGGGGCCGTTCATGCGGATCGAGGACAGCGGACTGGTGATGCCGCTGCGCCCCGACGTAACGACGGTCGGCCGAGGGCGAGGAGTCGACATCCGCCTCGACGACCCGAGTGTGTCCCGTTTGCACGCAGAGATCGTTCGGCGCGGCCCGTACGTGTACGTCGTCGACATGGGGCTGTCCCGCAACGGGACCCGTGTCAACGGCCGCCCGATCGCGCGCCGTGTCCTGGAGGACGGCGACGTCGTGAGCTTCGGCACGGCGCGCTGCCGGATGGGGGGCATCCCCCGCGAGGAGGTCGATCCCGACGTCGAGCTGCGGCGCGCCGTGGCTCCGGAGCTCACCCGCCGCGAGGTCGACGTGCTGACCTCGCTGTGCCGCCCCGCCCTGTCGGACGAGGCGTTCGTCGCTCCGGCCACCGCCCGCGAGATCGCCGCCGACCTGGTGGTCACCGAGGCCGCCGTCAAGCAGCACCTGCTGCGCCTCTACCAGAAGTTCCGCATCCCCGAGGGCGCCAACCGGCGCACCCGGCTCGCCAACGAGGTCATCGCCATGGGACTGGTCCGGCCGCTGCCGCCGGTGCACGTCCCGCAGCAGGGCCGGCCCCCCGTGGACGGCCGTGCCACCGGCGAGATCCGCCGTCCGGTCCCGCCCCAGGGCGCGACCCACGGCCACCCTCTGAACGGCGGTCCCGGCCGCCATACCGCCGCCGCCCGGAGGGCTAGCTAGGACGAGGCGGTGTGATCACGCGGTCGCCCCGGGCCCGGCAGCGCACCAGGGCGACCGTGCTTCCCCCCGCCGGGGGTCGTGAGACCCCCGGCGGGATCACCGCCGCACAGGCGGACTCACCGTCCGGAGATCAGGAGCGGGCGGATCGGAGCGGGCGGATCAGGAGCGGGCGGACGTCTCGGCCAGTTCCACGACGTTGGCCAGGAGCATCGCGCGGGTCATCGGGCCGACGCCGCCCGGGTTCGGGGCGACCCAGCCCGCGACCTCGCGGACGTCCTCGGCGACGTCGCCGGCGAGCTTGCCGTCCACGCGGGAGACGCCGACGTCCAGGACGGCCGCGCCCGGCTTCACCATGCCGGCGGTGATCAGACCGGGAACGCCCGCCGCCGCCACGATGATGTCGGCGTTGCGGGTGTGCGCGGCCAGGTCGCGCGTGCCGGTGTGGCAGAGCGTCACGGTCGCGTTCTCGGTGCGGCGCGTGAGCAGCAGGCCGAGCGAGCGGCCGACGGTGATGCCGCGGCCCACGACCACGACCTCCGCGCCCGCGATCGGCACGTCGAAGCGGCGCAGCAGCTCGACGATGCCCTTGGGCGTGCAGGGCAGCGAGCCCGGCTGCATGAGCGTGAGCCGGCCGAGGCTGATCGGCGCGAGGCCGTCGGCGTCCTTGGCCGGGTCGATCATCTCCAGCACGCGGAACTCGTCCAGGCCCTTGGGCAGCGGGAGCTGGACGATGTAGCCGGTGCAGGCCGGGTCCTCGTTCAGCTCCCGGACAGCCTGCTCGACCTCCCCCTGGGTCGCGGTGGCGGGCAGGTCGCGCCGGATCGACTCGATGCCGACCTCGGCGCAGTCCCGGTGCTTCATGTTCACGTAGGCGTGGCTGCCCGGGTCGTCGCCGACCAGGACGGTGCCGAGCCCGACGCTCACGCCGCGCTCCTTCAGCGCCGCGACGCGCACCGTCAGGTCGGCGCGGATCTCCGCCGCCGTGGCCTTGCCGTCCAGGATGTTCGCGCTCATTCGGTACCTCCGCGCGGATCTCGCCGAGTCCGCGCAGGGCGGCCCCGGTCTGCGAACCTCCGTCCACCCAGGCGCGCGGTGTCCGGACCGTCTCCGCTCCCCGGTGGTCGAATCCACCTTGTCTGCGCCAGTCGCGTCCCCCTCATGCTACCGGGCGGTTCGCCGGCGGGCGTTTCCCTTCCCGGGGACCTCCGGACGGGCGGGGTCGCGCGAGGGCTCCACGGAGTGGTTCCCGGGAATTGCGGCGAAGTGGCCGTTCCGGGCGTCTGCTCCCGGCCCTAGCGTCGGGGCCATGAACGACGCATGGTTCGATCGTCCCGTCCTGACCGGGCGGTACGTCCGGCTGGAGCCGCTGGCGGAGGAGCACGCCGAGGGCCTGTTCGAGGCGGGCAAGGACCCGGCCGTGTGGCGCTGGCTCAGCCACCGCCGCCCCGCCGATCTGGACGAGATGCGGGCGATCGTCGCGGACGCGCTGGCCGCCTGCGAGCGCCGGCAGCGGCTGCCCTGGGCGCAGATCGACGTGGCGACCGGCGAGGTCGCGGGCACCACGTCCTTCTACGAGATCGATCCCCGCAACCGGAACCTGTACATCGGGCACACCTGGCTCGGCGCGCGCTGGCAGCGCGGCGGCTTCAACACCGAGTCGAAGCTCATGCTCCTTGCGCGGGCGTTCGACGGCCTCGGCGCCCTGCGGGTCGGCTGGCACACCGACCGGCTGAACGACCGGTCGCGCGCGGCGATCGAGCGGCTCGGCGCGTCCTTCGAAGGCTTTCACCGGCGGCACCGGATCCGCCCGGACGGCACGCTCCGCGACACCGCCGTCTACTCGATGCTCGACACCGAGTGGCCGGAGGCCGGAGCGGCGCTGCGCGCGCGGCTCCGCTGAGCCTCCGGACAAGGGGTCAGTCCTGGTCGGGACGGCCGCGCCAGGCGATGATGCGGTCGGTGCCGTGCCAGCCGAGCTGGGCGGCGAGCATCGCCGCCGCCGCGGCGGCGAGGACGCCGACGAACTGGCGGGACTCCATGAGCAGGGCCGGGGCCTGGAGGACGGAGCCAAGCAGCCAGCCGACGAGGTGTTCCATGCGCGGATCTCCCAAGCGAGGGCCGCGCGACGGTCAGGAACGGGCAATGCGACGCGGCCTTCATCGAGGCTAAACGACGCGGAGAGTAAAACCTGCCACTTCGCCGAGACCCCGGCGGCCGGACGGCCGCCGGGGTCGTGGCATGCGACGCGCCGGTCAGTGGAAGAAGTGCCGGACGCCCGTGAAGTACATGGTGATCCCGGCCTTCTCGGCGGCCTCGATCGCCTGCTCGTCGCGGATCGAGCCGCCCGGCTGGACGACCGCGGTCACCCCGGCGTCCAGCAGGATCTGGAGGCCGTCCGGGAACGGGAAGAACGCGTCGGACGCGGCGACCGCGCCCCGCGCCCGCTCCTCGCCCGCGCGCGCCACCGCGAGGCGCGCCGAGTCGACCCGGTTGACCTGGCCCATCCCGACGCCGACGGTCGCGCCGTCCTTGGCGAGCAGGATCGCGTTGGACTTGACCGGACGGCACGCCTTCCACGCGAACGCGAGGTCGCGCAGGGTGGCCTCGTCGGCGGGCGCGCCGGTCTTCAGCTCCCAGTTCGCCGGGTCGTCGCCGGCGGCGTCCAGCCGGTCGACGGTCTGGATCAGCAGGCCGCCGTCGATCCGGCGCGACTCGGTCGGGTTGGCCGGGCCGTCCGGGCAGACCAGCAGCCGGACGTTCTTGAACCGCCCGGTGAGGACCGCCACGGCCTCCTCGTCGAAGGACGGCGCGATGATCACCTCGGCGAAGCTCTCGGTGATCTGCCAGGCCATCGCGGCGTCGACGGGCCGGTTCGCCGCGATCACGCCGCCGTAGGCGGAGGTCGGGTCGCACTCCAGCGCCTTGCGGTGCGCCTCCGCGATGTCCGCGCCGACCGCGATGCCGCACGGGTTGGCGTGCTTGATGATCGCGACGCAGGGCTCGCCGAAGTCGTAGGCGGCGCGGTGCGCGGCGTCGGTGTCGACGTAGTTGTTGTACGACATCTCCTTGCCGTACAGCTGCTCGGCGTTCGCGAGGCCGCCCCTGCCGCCCGGGTCGGTGTAGAGCGCGGCGCGCTGGTGCGGGTTCTCGCCGTAGCGCAGCGGGTTCTTGCGCTCCCACGTCGCGCCCGCGAAGTCGGGCCAGCCGGTCTCGGCGGCCTCGGCGTCCGGGGCGTAGGACGAGGCGAACCAGGACGCCACGGCCACGTCGTAGGCGGCGGTGTGGGCGAACGCGGCGGCGGCCAGGCGGCGGCGCTCCTCCAGCGTGAACCCGCCCGCGCGCACGGCCTCCAGCACCTCGCCGTACCGCTCCGGCGAGACGACGACCGCGACGCTGG
The DNA here is from genome assembly GCF_042652125.1 of Actinomadura gamaensis. Taxonomy (NCBI): domain Bacteria; kingdom Bacillati; phylum Actinomycetota; class Actinomycetes; order Streptosporangiales; family Thermomonosporaceae; genus Actinomadura; species Actinomadura gamaensis. The sequence goes on from NZ_JBHSIT010000007.1 coordinate 464,312, forward strand.
CGTGGTTCTTGGCGGCGGCGCGGACCATGGTCGGGCCGCCGATGTCGATCTGCTCGACGCACTCGTCCGGCTTCGCCCCCGACGCCACCGTGTCGGAGAACGGGTAGAGGTTCACCACCGCCAGGTCGAACGGCTCGACGTGCAGGTCGTCGAGCTGCTGGAGGTGGTCCTCCTTGCGCCGGTCGGCGAGCAGGCCCGCGTGCACCTTCGGGTGCAGCGTCTTGACCCGCCCGTCCAGGCACTCGGGGAACCCGGTGAGCTTCTCCACCTTCATGACCGGGACGCCGACGGCGGCGATCCGGCCGGCCGTGGAGCCGGTCGAGACGATCTCCACCCCCGCCTCGTGGAGCCCGCGGGCGAGCTCCTCCAGCCCCGTCTTGTCGTACACGCTGATCAGCGCGCGCCTGATACCCACCCGACTCACCGGCCGAGCTCCCCTCCATCGTCAGCGGACGTGTTGCAGGTTCTGCACTTCATGGAGACCCGCCTGCCCTCGGAGGTCCAGCCGTCACGGGCGAGCCGGCCGACGACGTCCACCAGGAGGCGGCGCTCGACCTGCTTGATGCGCTCGTGCAGGGAGTCCTCGTCGTCGTGCCGGCGCACCTGGACGGCCTCCTGGGCGATGACGGGTCCGGTGTCCACGCCTTCGTCGACGAAATGCACGGTACAGCCCGTCAGCTTGACGCCGTAGGCCAGGGCGTCGCGGACGGCGTGCGCGCCGGGGAAGGACGGCAGCAGCGCGGGATGCGTGTTGACCGTCCGGCCGCCGAACCGGGCCAGGAACGCGGGGCCGAGGATCTTCATGAACCCGGCGGAGACCACGAGGTCGGGCTCGTACGCGGAGACCGCGTCGGCGAGCGCGGCGTCCCAGGCGGCGCGGTCCGGGAAGTCGGGGATCTTGAGGGTGAAGGTGGGGAGGCCGGCCTCCCGCGCGCGCACGGTGCCGGCGATGCCGTCCCGGTCCGCGCCCACGGCCACCACGGAAGCCCCGTAGGCTGGATCTGCGCACGCGTCGAGGAGCGCCTGTAGGTTGGTCCCCGCGCCGGAGACGAGGACGACGAGCCGGGCGGACACCATGACTCCTCAGCGGTGACGTCGGGCGGTACGGGCGAGGCAAAGCCTATCGGCCCTGCTCGGCGCACCCGAACCGACGCCGTGGTGAGGACGCCGGACCTCGCGGTGCCCGCGGGGCTCCACGGGCCTCGCGCGGCGCGGACGCGGGCGCGCGCCATACCGATCCGTACACGCCAGCAGGGGGACGCAAGTGAACGAGCAGCCGGGACCGAGCGGCCCGCCGGCCTCCGAGGACCCGTGGCGTCCGCCGGAGCAGCAGGACCCGCGGGACCCGCAGGGCCCGCCGCCGGGCGGTCCGACGCCGCCCGGCGCCGCCGAGCAGGCGGCCCGGCGGGCGCTGTGGCTCGGCGTCGGCTCCCTCGTGATCACCCTGTTCTTCTGGCCGCTCGGGCTCGCGCTGGGGATCGCGGCGGTCGTGGTCGGCACCAGGGCGCGGCGGCTCGCGGCGCACCGGGCCGGGTCGCCGCCCGGTGTGACCGGCGGCATCGTCACCGGGGCGATCTCGGTGGTGCTCGGCGTCGTGATGCTCGGCTTCGCGGTCTACCTGTGGCCCGAGGTCAGCGGCCTGGAGAACTGCAAGTCCACGGCCAACACGCAGACCGACAAGTCGGCGTGCGAGGACAAGTGGCTGCCGGAGATCGCGCGCAAGCTGCACGTCCGCACCTCGGACCTCGACCCCCTGAAGGGCATGCTCTAGACGTCGCCGCGGGCGCTGTCGCGGGCGCTGTCGCGGGGGTCGTCGCGAGCGCTGTCGCGGGCGTGGTCGCGCGGGTCGTCGCGCAGGACGTAGATCGCGCCGCCCCGGTTCTCGGTGCGCTCCGGCTCGTCCGGGCGGGGCCGGGGCACCTCGGCCTGCTCCGCCTCGTCCTCGATCAGGGGCGCGGGCGCAGGGTCAGGCGATGGCTCCGGCGGCGCGGGGGCGGGGTGGTGGGACGCGGGCTGCGGGTCCGGCACCGGGTCGTCCAGGAGGTCGGGGAGCTCGGCCTCGAAACGGGTCCTCGACCTGGCCGGACGGCGCGGGGCGAGGACGGGCTCGGCCTCCTCGAACTCCAGCGGCTCGGACGCGTAGGGCGACGCGGGCGGCTCCGGAGCCGGGGACGCGGGCTGTTCGGACGCGGGACGGCCGGCGGCGCGTCCCGGCGCAGGACTTCCGGACGCGGGCCGGCCCGCGGCAGGCCCTCCGGGCGCGGCAGAGCTGCCAGGCGCGGCGGACCGGCCGGGCGCGGCGGAGCTCCCAGGCGCGGCGGACCGGCCGGGTGCTCCGGCCGCGGCGGGTCGTCCGGGCGAGGTTGACCGTCCGGGCGGGGTCGTCTCGGTCTCGGCGCGGTCGCGGCGTCGCCGCGGACGGTCCCCCTCGCGCTCGGCGGCGCTCTCGGCGCGGGCCTCGGCCGGTTCGTGGCGCGGGAGATCGTCGGGAGCGGCGGCCCTCCGGAGGATGCGCCAGTTCGCGAGCCAGGCGGCGATGGCGGCGGAGATCCCGACCTCCAGCGCCGCGAGCAGGCCGACCTGCCACGCGGACGGCCCGACCGTCGCCATCCGCGCGCCGCCGAGCGGCCCGCCGGACAGCGCCGCCAGCACGGCGGTCACGACGCCGGTCAGCGCGCCGGACGCGAACCCCCACAGCGGCGCGGACTCCGACACCGTGCTCGGCATCGACCGGACGGTCAGCACCCCGCCGACGGCCCCGGCCAGGAACGGCGCGGCCAGCGCCACCAGGGACGGCACGGGCGCCGGCCCCGGCTGCGGCAGCGCCGCGAGCGACGGGAACACCGGCACCACGTCCAGCATCACGCCGGTCGGCGACACGCGCGTCCCGGCGCCGACCGCGAAGCCGGGGCCGATCGCGTACGCCATGCCCCAGATCACCGCGTTCGGCAGGAACGCCAGCTGGACGAGGATGAGCAGCACCCCGCCGACGAGGCCGGGAGCGAGCAGGTCGTACTGGCGCGCGACCTCGCCCGTGTGCAGCGCCAGCGACGCGCCGACCAGCACCGCGCCCGTGGCGAGCAGCACCGCCACCGCCCCGGAGACGCCGATCACCAGCGACCGCGGGCGCGGCGGCAGCAGCCGCAGCAGCGCGCCCAGCCCGGACCGGACGCGCCGTCCGCGCGCCGCGACGACGGTGCGCGCCGCGCCCATCGCCCCCGAGACGGCGGCGACGACGAAGCACGCCACGACGGCCTGCCAGGGCGACGGCTTCGCGACCGGCGACGCCGCCGCGAGCGCGAGCAGGCCCGCGAGCGCCGCGTAAGGGACGGCCAGCGCGATCGCGGCCCCGACGACCGCCCGCCGCGCGTCCGCCCCGCCCGCGAAGCCCAGAGCGCGCCGCCCCGCCACGCCCGGACGGTCCGACGTGGCCGGATTCCCCGGCTCGGCCGAAGAGGGCTGGACGGGACGCCGGCCGCGCCTGATCATCCAGCCGCCGGTGCGGTAGAGGAGCGCGCCCGGGATCAGCAGGACGCCGAGGGGCAGCAGGCCGACGCGTCCGTGGTCGACCGAGAAGCCGGCGTGGTGGGAGACGAGCCAGAAGTTCACCGCCGTCCGGAACACGCCGGGCAGGCCGTGGCCGAAGGCGGTCCGGGGCGCGGCGATCCAGCCGACGAGGGTGACCGTGGTGAGCACGGCGAGGCCGATGCCGATGCACCAGACCGCGCCGACCAGCCCGGTCACCCAGATCGGCCGCTGCATCGCGGGGTTCGGCGGCACCGGCGGCCCCGAATCGGCCCCGGACGCCCCGGACGGCCCGGAGGACCCGGACCGGCCGCCCGGCCGGCCCTCCGGTCGGCCACCGGCCCTTCCCGCCGCCGTGCCGGTCGCCGCCGTCCGCTGCCGTGCCGTCTCGCTCACGGCGTCCATGCTGGCACCCTCACCTCGTCCAACGGCTTCCCACGCCCGGCGTGTCGCCTTTGCGGCGGAGGGGGCGGCGCGAGCGCGCCGCGGGCGCGGCAGGATGTACCGAGCACGCGCAACGATCGGATAACCCTGGATCACCACGCGGTTCCGCCGCGTTGTGCGCGTCGAGGACGGCCTCGTCTACCGGGGAGGGGCCGTCCGTCCCACGGGGAGGGATACGGTGTTCGGTCCGCAGAGCATGGCGGTTCTGCTGTTGATGGTGGTGGTCTTCGGGGGCCTGGCCTACGTCCTGGCCCGGCAGGGGCCGCCGCTGGTGCTGCGGATCGGCGCGGGTGTGCTGGCCTTCGCGGTCTCGTCGGTGTTCGGCATGGCGCTGGTCAACCGCTTCTACGACTACTACCAGACCTGGGGCGACCTGGTGGACGACCTGTCCGGCCACCATCCCGGGGTGCAGGCGCTCCCGCCGGGCGGGGGCAAGAACCTCAAGACCGGCGGCGCCCCGGCCAAGGACGGCCTGCTCGTGTCCACCTCGTTCTCGGGGCCGAAGAGCGGCATCAACCGCGGCGGCCTGGTGTACCTGCCGCCCCAGTACTTCCAGTCGCAGTACGCGACGGCGCACTTCCCCGTCCTGGAGCTGCTGCACGGCTCCCCCGGCGAGCCCGCCGACTGGCAGCGCGGCCTGCACGTGACCACGACCTACAAGTCGATGATCGAGAAGCACCAGGCCAAGCCCGCGATCCTGGTGATGCCGAACATCAACGGCACCGCGCGGGGCGCGGGCGGATCGCAGTGCCTGGACCGTCCGCACGGGGACAAGAACGACACCTACCTGGCCCTGGACGTCCCGGCGGCGGTGGAGACGTCCTTCCGCACCGACCCGCCCGGGCAGCGCTGGGGCGTCGCCGGGTTCTCCGAGGGCGGCTTCTGCGCAGCGAACCTGGCGCTGCGGCACCCGAACGTGTTCAGCCTGGCCGGGGTCATGAGCGGGTACTTCCAGCCGCTGCCCGAGCGCGGCGGGGACCCGTTCGGCGGCGACGCGCGCGCCCGGCTGGAGAACGACCCGCTGTGGCGGGTCACCAACACGCCTCCCGGCATGAAGCTGCCCGCGTTCTGGCTGATGGCGGGGGACGCCGACCGCGGGGACGTGTCGGACGCCAAGCTCTTCCACGGCGTCCTGCAGAGCCACGGGCAGGACGCGCCGCTCGTCCTGATCCAGCACGCCCGGCACACCTACGCCGCCTGGAACCCGGCCTTCCCGAAGTTCCTGTCCTGGGCCACCAACCGGCTCGGCGTCCCGAAGCAGGGGCCGCCGCGGGAGCCGGTGCCGGGCCGGTACCCGCCGGTCGGGCCGTCGAACCTGCCGGGCGAGGAGCCGAGCGCGCCGCCCGTCCACGCGATCAAGCCGTCCTGACCTGGAACGTTCGCACGACGCGAGGGCCAGGACGCCGCTCGCAGGACGCGCGAGTCAGGACGCCGCTCGCAGGACGCGAGTCAGGACGGCGGTCGTGCATCGTTCGCGCGAACGCGTCTCCGGACGCCCCGCCGTCGCGGGACGTCCGGAGGACGGTCGTCAGCCGCCCGGCGGCGGCGTGTAGGCCTCCACGCGCTCCCACATCCGCAGGTACGCCTCGGCGCCGTTGGCCATGTCGTCGGTCAGTTCGGGGCCGACGGTCTTGCGCATGTCCTCGATCCAGTCAGGGACGAGGCCGTAGTTGGCGACGCCGTCCACGTTGAGGTCCCAGGTGCGCCGGCCGGTGCGGAGCTTGTCGAGCGTGACGCCGCTGAGCGCCTTGAACGGGTACTGGACGTCGCTGCCCTTGCGCGGGCCGGGCAGCGGGCCGAACCCGTTGGCGTCCAGGCCGTAGCCGAAGCCGAACAGGCCCGTCCCGCCCGCCTGCCGGTAGGCCTGCTTCGCCTGGCGCCAGCCGCCCGCGAACTGGTCGGCGGGCGAGCCGTACTCGGTGACCATGCCGCCGAGCCGGTAGATCCGGGCGAAGTAGCTCGGGTCGGCCCAGCTGTGCGAGGAGATCACGCCCGGGTAGTGCGCCTTCTCCAGGATCGTGAGCGTCTGGTCGGCGGCCTTGGCGCTCATGTGGTCGATCTGGACGATCATCTTCCGCTTGATCATCTCTTTGATCATGTGCTCGCCGAGCGGCGTCAGCCCGCGCGTGTTGCAGTGCGGCGCGGCCGGGTAGAACGGCGCGGGCAGGTTCGGCAGGCCGAGCGCGGTCCGGACGGCGAGGGGCAGCGTGACCTGCGGCGTCACCGTGTTGTCGTGGGCCGGCCCGGTGCAGGTCTCGACGTTCCAGAACTGGCCCGTCCCGACGAAGTTGCCGATGTTGACCGCGACGCCGACCGTCCCGCCGTCCATCCGGACGCCGCACAGCGCGTTGTCGAACTTGTGGCAGACGAACATGCTCGTCACGCCCTCGGCCTTCATGTGGTCCAGGCCCCGGTCGATCTGCTCCTCGGTGCACTGCGGGACGTCCCGGACCTCCCGGCAGCCGAACGGCTCGGACGTCTCGATGCTCTCGACCACCGCCAGCCTCCCGGACGCCGCGACCGCGCGCGCCTCCTGCGGCGTGTGGACGATCCGGAACCAGCCCTTGCCGGGCCCGCCGCTCCGCTGGTCGATGTAGTCCTGCATCGCGACGGCCTTGCGGTGTTCGAGGTCGATCGTCGCGTCCTCGTCGCAGGGGTTCTTCTTCAGCGGGTACAGCTCGCAGAGCACCCGGTTGGCGACGTACTGGTCGACGATGACCCGCAGCCCGCCCTGCCAGGCGCGCTCCAGCCAGGTGTAGTAGACCTGCTGGTGGGTGAGCGAGTTGTAGGCGGGCCAGTCCTTGAACGTCGGCCAGCCCACCGGGTCGTGGGTGCCGAACGGCGAGCCGTTCTTGAGGAAGTTCTCGAAGATCGCCAGCTCGCCGTGCGGGTAGTGGTCGGGGCAGTCGCGCAGCGCCGCCTCGATGCCGTCCGGGTCGAAGGGCTCGCCGCAGATCATGCGTCCGCCCATGTCGTCGGCGCCTTCGATGTGGGTGTGCGCGTCGAGGAAGCCGCGCACGTTCCCGGCCGCGGGCGCGGCGGCCGTTCTCGGCGCGGTGGCGGGCCGGCTCGCGGACGCGGCGGTCCCGGCGAAGGCGGGGACGGTGGCGCAGACCAGCGCGATCAGCAGTGCCGCGAGGGGGCGGGACGTGCGCGGGGCACGCGGGAGTCTCATGGCCGCTCCAGGGGGGTGGGGGCGATGCGCCCCCATTAGAACATGAGCACTGTTCACGTTCTATCCCCGGAACACACAACCTCAGCCCACGGCGCGCGCACCCGGAGCCAAAACGGCGCACGCCCGGCGGCGGAACGAAAGACGCCCGGGCCGCAGGCGGCTCGGGCGTCCCTCGTGGGCCTGATCGGAAGGATCAGAGGTTCCGCATGATCTCCGCCATGAGGCGGGCGGTCTCGCTCGGGGTCTTGCCGACCCGGACGCCGACCTTCTCCAGGGCCTCCTTCTTGGCCTGGGCGGTGCCCGCCGAGCCGGAGACGATCGCGCCGGCGTGGCCCATCGTCTTGCCCTCGGGGGCGGTGAAGCCCGCCACGTAGCCGACGACCGGCTTGGTGACGTTCTTCTCGATGAAGGCCGCCGCGCGCTCCTCGGCGTCGCCGCCGATCTCGCCGATCATGACGATCGCGTCGGTGTCGGGGTCGTCCTGGAACGCCTGGAGGGCGTCGATGTGCGTGGTGCCGATGATCGGGTCACCGCCGATGCCGACGCAGGTGGAGAACCCGAAGTCGCGCAGCTCGTACATCATCTGGTAGGTCAGCGTGCCCGACTTGGACACCAGGCCGATGCGGCCGGGGGTCGTGATGTCGGCCGGGATGATGCCCGCGTTGGACGCGCCGGGGGACGCGATGCCCGGGCAGTTCGGCCCGATGATCCGGGTCTTGTTCCCCTTGGACTCGGCGTACGCCCAGAAGTAGGCGGTGTCGTGCACCGGGATGCCCTCGGTGATGACCACGCACAGCGGGATCTCGGCGTCGATCGCCTCGACCACGGCGTCCTTGGTGAACTTCGGCGGGACGAACACGACCGACACGTCCGCGCCGGTCCGCTCGATGGCCTCCTTGACGGTGCCGAAGACGGGCAGCTCGGTGCCGTCGAAGTCGACCGTCGTGCCGGCCTTGCGGGCGTTCACGCCGCCGACGACCTTCGCGCCGGAGGCGAGCATCCGGCGGCCGTGCTTGGAGCCCTCGGAGCCGGTGATGCCCTGAACGATGATCTTGCTGTTCTCAGTGAGCCAGATGGCCATTTCTCACGCACCTGCCGCGGCGAGTTCGGCGGCCCGCTCGGCCGCGTCGTCCATGGTCTCGACCTGCTGGACGCCGGGCAGCGCCGCGTCCGTCAGGATCTGGCGGCCGAGCTCGGCGTTGTTGCCGTCGAGCCGGACGACCAGCGGGCGGTTCACGGCCTCGCCGCGGTCGGCCAGCAGCTTGTAGGCCGACACGATGCCGTTGGCGACGGCGTCGCAGGCGGTGATGCCGCCGAAGACGTTCACGAAGACCGACTTGACGTCGGCGTCCGACAGGACGATCTCCAGGCCGTTGGCCATCACCTCGGCGGACGCGCCGCCGCCGATGTCGAGGAAGTTGGCGGGCTTCATGCCGCCGTGCCGCTCGCCCGCGTAGGCCACCACGTCCAGGGTGGACATGACCAGGCCCGCGCCGTTGCCGATGATGCCGACGTTGCCCTCGAGCTTGACGTAGTTGAGGTCCAGGGCCTTGGCCTTGGCCTCCAGCGGGTCGGCGCCCGCCTTGTCCTCCAGCTTGTCGTGCTCCTGCCGGAAGCCCGCGTTGTCGTCCAGCGACACCTTGCCGTCGAGGGCCTTCACCTGGCCGTCGGCGGTGAGGATCATCGGGTTGACCTCGACGAGGGTGGCGTCCTCGTCGGTGAACACGGCCCACAGCCGCTCGATGATCGCGGCGGCGCCGTCCAGCGCCTCCTCGGGCAGCCGGCCCTGCTCGGCGATCTCGCGCGCCCGGGCGGCGTCCACGCCGTCCAGCGGGGAGATCGGCACGAGCGCCAGCCGGTCGTGCGGCACCTCCTCGATCTCCACGCCGCCCTCGACGGAGCAGATGGAGAGGAAGGTGCGGTTCGCGCGGTCGAGCAGGAAGGAGAAGTAGAACTCCTGCGCGATCGCCGAGCCCTCCTCGACCAGGACCTTGTGGACCGTGTGGCCCTTGATGTCCATGCCGAGGATCTGGGTCGCCAGGGCCTCCGCCTCGTCGGCGTCGTCGGCGAGCTTCACGCCGCCGGCCTTGCCGCGGCCACCGGTCTTCACCTGGGCCTTGACGACGACCTTCTTGCTGCCCGCGGAGAAGAGCTCCTCCGCGATGGCACGCGCTTCCTGGGGAGTATGGGCGACCTTGCCGGTGGGCACCGGTACCCCGTACTCGGCAAAGAGTTCCTTTGCCTGATGTTCGAACAGGTCCACGAGGCGTCCTTAACGGATCGACAGCCAATGACCGCGGGTCGAGTGGGGGGTACACGGGGACTCATGGCGCCGTGCGGCCGCCACTCTGCGGTCCGCTCCGTCGAAGCAGCCTAGTCAACCCCGGTCCATGGTCATGCCGCCGGGGTCCCGGCGGGTTCCCCGAGGGCGTGTGAGGTTGCTCATCCCGCGCTCGGATCGGGCTCGCCGTGGGTCGGCGCGGGGGTGTGATCCGGGGGCTTTGGGGGTGGGTAGGAATCCTGCGGAGAATGCCTCGTTCACCCCCCGCGCAGGACTGCGGCATTTGGCGGAGTTTGATGTACTAAGGCCCGTCTCAGGGGGGAGGTGCGGTGGCGGACAGCGGAGTCGGGCCGGCGGTTTCACCCGCAGCATCGCCTTCACCCGCGGCATCACCCGCGGCACCGCCCGCGGCATCGCCCGCGGCCGGACGGGCGGCGTGGCCCGGGCGCGTGCGCCGCGCCTCCGCGCTGCTGCTGGTCTCCGCGCTGGCCGCGACCTGCGGCGTCACCCTGCCCGAGAACGGCGACCCGGAGTGGACGAGCCCCGGCCTCGTCGGCGGCGGAGGCTGGCCCTTCGCGGGCGACCCGCTCCCCCCGTCGGACGCGGCGGGCGCGCGCTACCTGACCGACTCGTCGGTCGTGCGGCTCGCGGACGGGCGCGTCCGGCTCGTCCCGACGGGCGGGGAGGAGGCCATCACGGTCCCGGCTTCGGACCCGCGCGTCGCCGAGGCCGTCCGGTCCGACCAGACGTGGCTCGCGCGCGGGACGGTCCCCGGCCGCCTCATCCCGCAACTGCTGCCGTGCCGGCCGAAGGGCAAGAACCGTCCGCTGCGTCCGGACGACGTGCTCCTGACCGCCCGCACCGAGGTCGAGTCGCTGAAGGGGCCGGGCGGGATCCCCTCGGCGCCGGGGACGAAGGCGGACGCCGCGATCCGCGACCCCTCGGGGCGGCCGACCGCGAAGGAGATCGTGGAGAAGGGCTGCGTGCCCGTCCAGTCCCGGACGCCGCAGCCGCAGGTGCCCGCGACCGGGACTCCGACGCGTCCGCCCGCTCCCGGAAATCCGAAGAAACCGAGGCCGAAGCCCACTCCGACCCCCACTCCGACGCCCACTCCGACCCCCACGCCGTCGCCGACCCGGAGTTCGTCCGAGAGTCCCGCGCAGGAGGCCGGACGGCACGGGCAGCTCACGGTCGCCACCGCCACCGCCAAGGCGAACGGCTACCGCGACATGGCCGCCCGCGCGCTCCAGGACCTGCGCCTGCTGACCAGGCCGAACGGCGCGTCGCTGGCGTCCTGGTACGGCGCGTGGCGGTACTCGTGGCCGCGCGACTCGGCGTTCGCGGCGGCGGCGTTCACGGTGACCGAGCATCCCGCCGAGGCCCGGCGGATCCTGCGGTTCCTCGCGCGCGTGCAGAGCCGGAACGGGATGTGGGCCGCGCGCTACAACCCCGACGGCAGCGCGGTGGCGGACGGACGGCACGCGCAGCTCGACTCGCTCGGCTGGGTGCTGTGGGCGGCCTGGTTCTTCCGCGCCGAGAACCCGCAGGCGGCGGCCGACCTGCCGGAACTGTGGACGATGGTGCGCCGCGCCGCCGACCGGCTGGTGGCGTCGCTGCGCTCGGACGGCCTGCCGCCGCCGTCCTCGGACTACTTCGAGCGGCCCGCGTCCGCCGAGCAGGACCCCCACCGCGCCACGCTCGGCGTCGTCGGACCGGTGCTGGCGGGCCTGCGGTCGGCTGCCGCGCTCGCCCGCGACACGGGCCACGGCGACCAGGCGAACCGGTACCGGTCGGCCGCGCACCGGGTGCAGAACGCGGTCGCGGCGAGGTTCGCGCCGCTCGGCTACCCGCGCTCGCCCCTCCGCGGCGGGCGCATGGACACCTCGGTCACCTTCCTCAGCCCGCCGTTCGGCCCGGCCGACCCGGGCGTGACCGACGCCGTCCGCACCGCCGCCGGGAAGCTCGCGCTGCCGAACGGCGGCGTCCTGCCGGGCGAGCGCTGGTCGGGCAACATGAAGGTCGCCTGGACGCCGGAGATGGCGCTGTTCACGCTGTCGGCGTCGGCGGGGGGCCGTCCGGACGAGGCGATGGCCCGGCTGGACTGGCTGTCGGCGCACCGCACGTCGCTGGGGGCGCTGCCGGAGAAGGTGGACGAGTACGGGCGTCCGGCGGCGGTCGCGCCGCTCGGCTGGACGTCCTCGCTGGTCGTGCTGAGCCTGGCGGCGCTGGAGAAGCCGCTGCCCGTGCCCGATCCGGGCTGACCCGCCCGGGCACGGCCGTGTCCGGCCGCGCTAGGCGAACTGCTCGTAGCCGAGCTAGGCGAACTGCTCGTAGCCGAGCTTGGCGACCAGCAGCGTCACCACGCACAGCAGGACGACCCGGACGAACCCGGAGCCGCGCCTGATCGCGGTCCGCGCGCCGAGCTGCGCCCCGGTGGCGTTCGCGACGGCCATGCCGAGGCCGAGCGCCCACAGGATGTGCCCCTGGACGGCGAAGACGAGCAGCGCGCCGAGGTTGGTGCTGACGTTGATGATCTTGGCGTGGGCGGACGCGTGCACGAAGTCGATCCCGAGCAGCGCCGTGAACACCACGACCAGGAACGTTCCAGTGCCGGGGCCGAGGATGCCGTCGTAGAAGGCGATCGCGAGGCCCGGCACGAGGATCGCGGCGGCGACGCGGCGGCGCGTGCGCAGCACGATCCTCGGCTCGCGGCCGAGGTCGGGGCGGAGCACCACGAGCGCCGCGACCGCCAGCAGGACGACCATGATGACCGGCTTGAACACCTCGGAGGAGATCACCGAGGCGCAGAGCGCGCCCGCCGCCGAGCCCGCGACGGCCAGCCCGGCCCCGGCGACCGCGACGGTCCGGTCGATCTTGGTGCGGCGCAGGTAGGCGTAGGCGGCGCTGGACGTCCCGGCGATGGAGGCGACCTTGTTGGTGGCCAGCGCGGTGGCGACCGGCTGGCCGGGGTTGAGCAGCAGCAGCGCGGGGAGCTGGATGAGCCCGCCGCCGCCGACCACCGCGTCCACCCAGCCCGCGCCCAGCGCGGCCGCCAGCAGCATGCCGACGTGCTCGATTCCCACCCGGCCGCCTCCTGTAATCGTTAAATGAAGAACGTCACTTACTCTAGCGCCACCCACCCCACCCGCAGCTAGCCGTTCCGGCAGGAAACCCGGCCCGGAAGGTCTCTTGTTTCGTGACATGCCGATCACGCACCGTGTGACCCATGGTGACTGTGGTGCTGATCGGGACGCTCGATACCAAGGGCGTCGAGTACGGCTGGGTGCGCGACCGCCTGCGCGCGCTCGGCGTGGACGTCCTCCTCGTGGACACCGGGACCCGCGCCGCCCCGCGCGTCGCGCCCGACATCACGCGCGCACGAGTGGCCGAGGCCGCCGGGCTCGCGCTCACCGATCTCGGACGGGACCGTGGCGCGGCCGTGACCGCGATGGCGCGCGGCGCGTCCGCGATGCTCCGCCGCCTGCATGACGAGGGACGCCTACACGGCGTCCTCGCGATCGGCGGTAGCGGCAACTCAGCGCTCTCGTGCGAAGCGATGCGCGCGCTTCCGGTAGGCGTGCCCAAGATGATGGTGTCGAGCATGGCGTCCGGGGACGTGTCTCACTATGTGGGCGGCTCGGACCTCACGCTCATGTACAGCGTCGTGGACGTGGCGGGCATCAACCGCGTCTCCGAGCGCGTCCTCGGAAACGCGGCCGCCGCCGTAGCGGGCATGGCCCGCGCCTACGCCTCCGTGTCCGGTTCTGCGCGCGCTCACGCGTCCGGTTCCGTGGCGAGGATCGCCGGCGGCCAAGCGGCGAGGCCCGTCATCGGCGCGACCATGGCCGGGGTCACCACGCGCGGCGTGGACGGCGCGCGCGAACGCCTCGCGGACCTCGGCTACGAGGTCCTGGTGTTCCACGCGAGCGGCGCGGGCGGACGGTCGTTCGAGGCGATGGCGGGAGCGGGGGAGCTCTCGGCCGTCCTCGACGCGACGCTGCTGGAGGTCTCGACCGGCCTGCTCGGCGGCGTGGGCGCGGCCTGCCGGGACCGGCTCCGCTCCGCCGGACGCGCCGGAATCCCGCAGGTCGTGTCGCTGGGCGCGCTCGACATGGGCAAGTTCGGGCCGTCCGTGCCGGACCGGCTCGCGGGCCGGCACGTCCACGTGCACAACGCGTCGGTGACGGTCGTCCGGACGAGTCCGGCCGAGTGCGCGGCGCTCGGACGGCTCGTCGCCGACCGGCTGCGGGACGCCGCCGGGCCGGTGTCCCTGTTCGTCCCGCTGCGCGGCCTGTCCTCGCTGGGCGCGCCCGGCGGGCCGTACCACGACCCGGCCGCCGACGCGGTGCTGTTCGACGCCGTCCGGGAGGGGCTCGCGGGGTCGCCGGTCGAGATCCGCGAATGCGACACCGACGCCGACGACCCCGAGTTCGGCCGCGCCATGGCCGACCGCCTGCACGCCCTGCTCACCGAGCGCGAGAACCGCGCCGCCTGCGGAGCGGGCTCAGCGCGCCACGCCTGCTGAGCGGGGACGGCGCCGGCTGCGGAGCGGAGTCGGCGCGCCGCGCCTGCGGAGCGAGGTCGGCGCCGCCTGCTGAGCGTTGGTCGGCGCCGCCTGCTGAGCGGGGACGCCGCGTGCGGCGGGAGGTCAGCGCGCGCGCCAGTCGTCGGCGAGGATCGACCAGAGCTGGTAGTCGCGCTGCCTGCCGTCGAAGAAGAAGCCCTGCCGGATGGTGGCGTCGTAGCTGAAACCGATGCGCTTGGCCGCCGCGATGCTCGCCTCGTTGGACGGCTCGCAGCCCCACTCGACGCGGAGCATGCCGCGCTCCCCGACCGCCCAGTCGATCATCGCGCGGCAGGCCGTCGTGACGAGGCCGCGCCCGCGCGCCCAGGGCGCGAGCCAGACGCCGAGCTCGCAGACGTGCCGCTGGGTGTCGAAGATCCGGAACAGGGTGCCGCCGCTGAGCACGCCGTCCAGCCAGATCCCGTAGAGGCGCGGGCCGTCGGCGGCCTGCGAGTCGGCGAAGTCCTGCAGGTAGGCGCGGGCGGCGTCCACGTCCCACAGGTTGGCGGCGAACGGGATGTAGGCCCGCAGGCTATCCCGGACCTCGTCCACGTGGGCGTAGAACTCGGCCGCCTGCCACGGTTCCAGCGGACGCAGCTCGGCCCCTTCGGCCAGTGTCAGACTCAGCATCCGGACCCTCCACAAGTGCATACCGAACGTTTGTTACGTACGATAGACCCGCCCGCCGACCGGAAGGAAACCGATAAACGTGCCCGCCCGAGGAGACCACGACGCCCGGCGCCGGGACGTGTCCGCCGCCGTGTGGCGGGTGCTGGCCGCGCACGGCTTCGACGGCCTGACGCTGCGCGCGGTCGCGACCGAGATGGGCTCGTCCACCGGCCTGCTGACGCACTACTTCCCGAACAAGAGGGCGCTGGTCGCGTACGCGCTCGACCTCGCCGAGGAGCGCACGCTGGAGGGGCGGATCAAGCCGTCCGGGCGCGGCCTGGCGGCGCTGCGCGAACTGCTCGCCGACATCGTGCCGATCTCGGACGTGGCGGTCGAGATGAACCGGGTGTGGGTGAGCTCCTGGGACGCCGCGCTCGCGGACGCCGACCTCGGCGAGCGCGAGACCCGCCGGTACGAGCGGTTCCGCACGCTGCGGCTGCGTCCGTTCGTCGAGGAGGCCGTCGAGCTGGGAGAACTCCCGGCGGACACCGATGCCGACGACGTCGCGACGATGCTCGCCGCGTTCGCGCACGGCCTGGTCGTGCAGGTGCTGTTCGATCCGGACCGCTATCCGCCGGAGCGGCAGCTCGCGCTGCTGGACCGAATGCTGACGGCTTTGTCCGCCTAGCGAAGGATCGACCTCCAACCCCTTTTTCGGCCAAGATGTCCAGCCAGAGCCGAAAGGGGTCTTTGGTGACCGTTCTGGAGTTCGTGGACGCCCATGTCCATCATTGGCAGTCGAGCGTGCACGACTGGTATCCGATGCTTCACGTGACGCTACCGGAGGTGCCGCGCGACTATCCGCCCGCGCGGTTCCGGGAGGACGCGGCGAGCGCCGGGGTGCGCATCCTCGGCACGGTGCACGTGTCGGCGACCACCGTGCCCGGCGCGTTCCTGGACGAGACCCGCTGGCTGGACGCCATGGCCCCGCCGGACCGTCCCTCGGCGATCATCGGCTCGATCGACCCGGACGTGTCCCCGCCGGTGGTCGAGGCGCAGCTGGACGAGCAGTCCCGCAGCCCGCTGTTCCGCGGCGTCCGGGTGTTCGCGGGGCTGTGCCCGGACGGCGACACCGCCGCCACTCTCCTGCGTGAGCTGGGCAAACGCGATCTGATCTTCGACCAGGTGATCCGGGCGCCGGAAGTGGACGCCTACCTCGCCGCGCTCGCCAAGGCGCCCGACGTGCGGGTCGTCCTGGAGCACGCGGGCTGGCCCGAGGCGGGCGACCCGGAGGAGTTCCTCCAGTGGCGCGAGGGCCTCGCCAAGCTCGCCGCGCTCCCCCGCGTGGACTGCAAGATCTCCGGCCTCGGAATGCCGCTCGGCCGTCTCGACGCGGCCACCCTGCGCCCTTACATCGAGACCTGCCTCGACCTTTTCGGCATCGACCGCTGCTTCTTCGGAAGCAATTTCCCGGTGGACGGACTTTCCGGCACCTACGCCGAACTGATGGACGCCTACGAGAGCGTCACTTCCGGCCTTTCCGCTGATGAGCGACGCAAACTCTTCGTCGAGAACGCGACCCGCCGGTACCGCCTGGCCTGATCATCAGCAGCCTTCTCGCCGCCAGGGCCTCTCCCGCCGCCCGGACCATTCCCGCCGTCCGGGCCTTTTCCGCCGACCGCGCGCTCTTCGGCGATCCGGCGTTCGATCCCGCTCTCTCGCCATTGGCGAGTTCGGGCCGCGCGGCCCGAACTTGTCAATGGAAAGTTCGGGGTGTCCTGGCCTAGGCTGGCCGGGTGAGTCCGAGCTACCACCACGGCAACCTGCGCCGCGCCGTCATGGACGCCGCCGTCACGGCCATCGAGGAGTCGGGGCCGTCCGGCTGGAGCCTGCGCGAGCTGGCCCGCCGCGCCGGGGTCTCGCACGCCGCGCCCGCGCACCACTTCGGCGACAAGGCCGGACTGCTGACCGCGATCGCCGCCGAGGGCTTCGACCTGCTCTCCGAGGCGCTCACCGGCGCCGGGGACGACCTGCTGGACCTCGGCGTCGCCTACGTCCGGTTCGCGGTCCGGCACCGCGCCTACTTCGAGGTGATGTTCCGTCCCGAGCTCTACCGCACCGGCGACCCGGACCTGGCCGCCGCGCGCGTCCGCACGCGTGAGCTGCTCGAACGCGCCGTCCGGCCGCTGTCCCCCGACCCCGAGTCGGCGCTCGCCGCCTGGTCCATCGCCCACGGCTTCGCCGGGCTGTGGCTGAGCGGCGCCCTTCCGACCGGGGCCGGGTCCGACCCGGAGGCCGCCGCCCGGCCCGTCCTGGCGAAGCTCTTCGCCCTCCAGATCCCCGGCGAGCCCGCGCCGCGCGCTTAGCGGCCGTCCTCCGGGACGGCCCGGAGGCAGCGTTCGGCGTGGGCGCGAAGCGCGTCCGGGAAGCCCGGCGGGCCGTCCCGCAGGGTGAAGTCGAGGTCCACGGACGCGATCATCCAGACCAGCGCCCAGAGCGAGTCGGCTCCGACGTGCATGAGGCAGCTCGCGTCGTCCACGGGCTCCAGCACGCCCACGCCCGGCCACACCCGTTCGGACGCCGTCGCCGCCGGGACGTGCAGCGTCACGGTCGCCCGGAACGGCCACGCGCGGTACGCCAGCCGCCGCGACACGAACGCCGCGACGCCGCCGTCCGGCACCTCGCGCGGCGCGAAGCGCGGGCCGCTCGGCGTGCGCGGGCTGAGGCGGTCCACGCGGAAGGTGCGCCAGTCGTCGCGATCGACGTCGTACGCGACGAGGTACCAGTGGCGGCCGAAGTTGACCAGGCCGTACGGCTCGGCCTCGCGGACGGAGCCGTCGCCGTCCGAGCCGGTGTAGCCGAACCGCAGCCGCTCGTTGCGCCGGCAGGCGTCCGCGATCGCCATCAGCGTGTCCGCGCCGATCTCCGGCCCGGACGACCCGACCCGGACGGTCGCCCGCTGGAGCGCGTTCACCCGGTACCGCAGCCGGGACGGCAGGACGCGTTCGAGCTTGCCCAGCGCGCGCAGCGAGGTCTCCTCGATGCCCGCGACCGAGCCGCCCGCCGCCGTGCGCAGCCCGACCGCCACGGCCACCGCCTCGTCGTCGTCCAGCAGCAGCGGCGGCAGGGACGCCCCGGCGCCGAGCCGGTACCCGGCCGCGCCCTGGACGGCCTCGACCGGATAGCCGAGCTCGCGCAGGCGGCTCACATCCCGCCGGACGGTCCGGACGGTCACGCCGAGCCGTCCGGCCAGGTCGGCTCCGGACCAGTCCCGGTGCGTCTGCAAGAGCGACAGCAGCCTGAGCAACCGCGCGGAGGTCTCCAACACGTTCTCCAGGCTGCCAGATGCTTAGGACCGAGCCCGTCCTAAGCGCTTCCTAGCGTGAGGGGCATGACGAACATCAGCCCGTTCAAGATCGACATCCCGCAGGAGCGCATCGACGACCTCCGCGCGCGCCTCGCGTCCGCGCGCTGGCCGGACGAGCTGCCCGGCGTCGGCTGGGAGCGGGGCGTCCCGCTCGGGTACCTGAAGGACCTCGCCGAGTACTGGCGCACGGGCTTCGACTGGCGAAGGCAGGAAGCCGAGCTCAACGCGTTCCCGCAGTTCACGACCGATGTGGACGGCCAGCGCCTGCACTTCCTCCACGTCCGGTCGGCCGAGCCGGACGCGGTGCCGCTGCTCCTGCTGCACGGCTGGCCCGGCGGCGTCACCGACTTCCTCGACGTCATCGGCCCGCTCACCGACCCGCGCGCGCACGGCGGCGCCCCGGCGGACGCGTTCCACGTCGTCGTCCCGTCGCTGCCCGGCTACGGCTTCTCGACGCCGCTCGCCGGACCGGGCATGAACGCGGCGCGGATGGCGGACGTCCTGCTCGAAGTGATGGCGCGCCTCGGCTACGAGCGGTTCGGCGTCCAGGGCTACGACCTGGGCGCGTGGGTCGCGCCGAAGATCGGCCGGGCCGCGCCGGAACGGGTCCTCGGCGTCCATGTGAACGCGCTGCTCACCTTCCCGACCGGCGCGGACGGCGAGTTCGACGACCTGACGGAGGCCGAGCACGGGTACTGGCGGCGGATGCAGGACTTCAACGACGGCTACCTCCAGTGCAACTCCAAGCGCCCGCAGACCGTCGCCTACGCCCTCACCGACTCGCCCGTGGGACAGCTCGCCTGGATCGTCGAGAAGTTCAAGGAACTGACCTGGCCCCTGGACGGCCTGCCCGAGGACGCGGTGTCCCGCGACCGCATCCTGACGGACGTCTCGCTCTACTGGTTCACGGCGACGGCCGCCTCGGCGGCGCAGATCTACTACGAGGAGATCACCGCCGGCGGCGATGGGACGGCCCGGCGGAGCACCGTGCCCACGGGCGTGCTGGCCAGCGCGCACGACGTGACGATCCGTCCGTGGGCGGAGCGTGACCACAACGTCGTCCGCTGGACGCGGCTCCCGGACGGCGGGCACTTCCTCTCGCTGGAGGCGCCGGACGTCCTGGTCGGCGACGTCCGCGCGTTCTTCCGCGGCCTCCGCTGACCGCCACGCCTCGGAGAAGCGGAAGACCCCGCGCCCGTCGCCGGGTCGCGGGGCCTTCCGCCGGCGGAGCCTTCCGCCGGCGGGGTCAGGTTTCGGCGGAGCCTTCCGCCGGCGGGGTCAGGCTCCGGCGGGGTCAGGCTTCGGCGGGGTCAGGCTTCGGCGATGCCCGCGACCTGGCGGGTCGCCGCGTTCAGCCGGTTCCAGACGTTGATCACCGAGATGGAGAGCAGCAGCGCGGAGACCTCCTTCTCGCTGTAGTGCCGGTTGACCTCGTCCCACAGCTCGTCCGAGACGGGGTCGGGGCGGTCGGCCACGCGCGTGACGGCCTCGGCGAGCGCGAGGGCCGCGCGCTCGGCGCCGGTGTAGTACGGCGCGTCCCGCCAGGCGGCCACGGTGAAGATCCGGTCGTCGGACTCGCCCGCCTCGCGCAGCGCCTTCGCGTGCATCTGGACGCAGACGCTGCACCCGTTGATCTGGCTGACCCGGAGGTTGATCAGCTCGCCCAGCGCCTTCGGCACGCCGCCGCGCTCGACGGCGGCGCTCAGCGCGCCGAGCCCTTTGAACGCGCCGTCCAGGGTGAACGCGGGGTGGGCCATACGTGCTTCCATGAGGGACTCCCAGCTTGATCGTCTATGTTGCGGACTACCGACATGACGGACCCCGGTGGGAGTGTGTGACAGATGGACGCGGAAATTTCGCTCGCCGAGCGGTTCGAGGCGCGGCGCGGTCATCTGCGCTCGGTCGCCTACCGCATGCTCGGCTCGCTGAGCGAGGCCGAGGACGCCGTCCAGGAGGCGTGGCTGCGGCTCGGCCGCACCGACGTGTCCGAGGTCGAGAACCTGGCGGGCTGGCTCACCACGGTCACCGGCCGCGTCTGCCTGGACATGCTCCGCTCCCGCAAGGCGCGGCGCGAGGAGCTCGGCGACGAGCGGCTCCCGGACCCGATCGTGACGCGCGACCCCGAGCAGGAGGTGCTCGTCGCCGACCAGGTCGGGATCGCGATGATGGTGGTCATGGAGGCGCTCGCCCCGGCCGAGCGGCTGGCGTTCGTCCTGCACGACATGTTCGCCGTCCCGTTCGACGAGATCGCCCCGGTGATCGACAAGACGCCCGCCGCGACCCGGCAGCTCGCCAGCCGGGCCCGCCGCCGCGTGAAGGACTCGGCGCCCACGCCGGACCCGGACCTCGGACGGCAGCGCGAGGCCGTCGAGGCGTTCTTCACCGCCGCCCGCGACGGCGACCTGGAGGCGCTCGTCACGATCCTCGACCCGGACGTGGTGCTGCGCGTCGACCTCGGCGACGGCGGCCCGCTGCGCGTCGTCAGGGGCGCGCGGAACGTCGCGGGCCAGGCGCTCACCTACCGGCAGCTCTCGGCGGCGATGGAGTACGTCCTGGTCAACGGCGCCGTGGGCATGGTCAACATGACCGGCGGCAGCGCGCAGTCGCTGATGGCGCTCACCGTCGAGAACGGCCGCATCGTCACCATGGAGATCATCGCCGACCCGGACCGGCTCGCGTCCCTCGGCCTCTGACATCGGCCTCTGACATCGGCCTGTGACATCGGCCTCTGACGTCACGTTCCGGGCCCCGCGCGGGTCAGGACCACAGAGGGCCCGGACGCACATGGAGGCGAAGTGAACGGCGACGACACGCTGGCCGAGCGGTTCGAGGAGCACCGCGCCCGCCTGCACGCGGTCGCGTACCGCGTGCTCGGCTCGACCGCCGAGGCGGACGACGCCGTCCAGGAGGCGTGGCTCCGGGTGAGCCGCGCGGGCGACGACGGCGTCGACAACCTCGGCGGCTGGCTGACCACGATCGTGGGACGGGTCGCGCTGAACATGCTCCGCGCGCGGACGACCCGCCGCGAGGTCCCCTGGGACGAGCCGGACACGCCCGACGAGCCGGACGCCGCGACGGCCGCTCCGGCGGGCGCGGTCCCGCCGGAGGCCGGCGACCCCGCCGACGCCGCCGTCCTCGCGGACTCGGTCGGGCTCGCGCTGCTGGTCGTCCTGGAGACGCTGTCGCCCGCCGAGCGGCTGGCGTTCGTCCTGCACGACATGTTCGCCGTCCCGTTCGACGAGATCGCGCCGATCGTCGGGAAGTCCCCGGCCGCGACGCGGCAGCTCGCCAGCCGGGCGCGCCGCCGCGTCCGGGGCGGGCGCGCGGACGCGACCGCCGCGCGCGAGCGCGAGGTGGTCACCGCGTTCCTCGCGGCGTCCCGCGACGGCGACTTCGAGGCGCTGCTCGCGCTGCTCGACCCCGACGCCGTGCTGCGCGCCGACCGGGCCGCCGCCGAGCTGGGCGCGCCCGCCCGGATCGAGGGCCGCGAGGCCATGGCGGGCTTCTGGACGGGCCGCGCGAAGGCCGCCCTGCCCGTCGAGGTGGACGGCGTGCCGGGCGCGATGTGGCAGCACCGCGGCGTCCCGCAGGTGGTGTTCGACTTCACCGTCCGGGACGGCCGCGTCGTCGCGATCGACTTCGTGGCCGACCCGGAGGTCCTGGCGTCCCTGGACCTGACCCGGCCGGAGCGTGACAGACCCCGCGGCTAACGTGGTCGCATGGCCGAACGCAGGCGCGGCGCGCCGACCCCGCCCACCGAGACCACGGTCGCGGCCCGCGACTGGGACGGCCGCGACATCGAGGGCGAGTCCTTCGAGCGCGTCCTGTTCAGCGACGTGGACTTCACCGAGACGCGCAACACGGGCGGCACGTTCACCGAGTGCGCGTTCCGCGGGTGCCGGTTCAACGTGTCCGAGCACGCCGAGTCGGCGTTCCTGAACTGCGCGTTCACGCGCTGCAACTTCTTCGACGCGACGTTCGACGGCTGCAAGCTCGTCGGGTCGGTGTTCGACGGCTGCGCGTTCGACCTGATGAAGGTCCGGGGCGGCGACTGGTCGTTCACGGGGCTGTCCGGGGCGCGGCTGTCCGGCGCGTCCTTCGCCGACGTCCGGCTGCGGGAGGCCGATCTGACCGGCGCCACCTGCGAGAAGACCGTGTTCCACAAGGCGGACCTGTCCGGCGCGTCGCTGCACGGGGCGAACTTCCGCAAGGCCGACCTCCGCGGCAGCGAGCTCTCCCCGGACCACCTGCTGACCATGGACGTGCGGGGCACGATCGTCGATCTCCCGCAGGCCGTGGTGTTCGCCGCGGCACTCGGGCTGGACGTCCAGCCCTGATCAGCCGGTGGCGATCCGCTCGCCCTTCTCGTCGAAGAGGCGCTGCTTCCACTGCTGTTCGAGGGCGGTCGTGTCGTTGTCGTCCGGGTGGAAGTCACGACGGTTGTAGTCCC
Source organism: Actinomadura gamaensis (assembly GCF_042652125.1). NCBI lineage: Bacteria > Bacillati > Actinomycetota > Actinomycetes > Streptosporangiales > Thermomonosporaceae > Actinomadura > Actinomadura gamaensis. The sequence continues at coordinate 486,727 of NZ_JBHSIT010000007.1, forward strand.
GCAGGTGGCGGATGACGTCCCGCTGGATGAACGGCGACGTGCGCAGCCTCCGCACGCTCCGGGCCAGCCGAGGCAGGTCGTAGGCGGCCGGGTCCAAAGCGAGCGACAGGATCGTCGTCAGGACCACGACCGCAAGGAAATCGACCGTGACGATGTTCATGACCCACGCGCGCATCCGCTGGTCGCCGCTGACGGTCTGGAAGACGTCGAACGCCACGGACTTGTGCTCGCTCTCCTCCAGCGCGTGCCACAGGAACATCGACCGCACCTCCGGCACGGTGAACATCTCCCGCGCCTCGGGCTTGTTCAGCAGCACGTACGCGAGCGTCGCGGTGTAGTGCTCCAGCGCCGCCGTGATCGCGAGCTGGACGTCCGGCGGCAGCACCCGCGCCCAGAACCCGAGCCCGTGCCTGGTCGCCCGGTCGACGAACCGGGTCGGGTAGCCCAGGTCCCCCAGCCGCTCGTTGAAGTGCCGGTGCTCCCGCCCGTGCGTCACCTCCTGCCCGATGAACCCGGCGACCTGCGCCTTCAGCTCGGGATCGGTGATCTCGTCCCGGTAGTTGCGCACCGTCCGGACGAAGAAGTCCTCGCCCTCGGGGAACAGCGACGACAGCACCGTGACGACGTGGCTCATCACGAGGTCGCCGTCCATGTAGTGCCGGGGCAGCCGTCCCTCGGGATAGGCGAATCTCACCCGCCGCGCCCGCACTGCGCGCGGGCGAACACGGAACGCCGGCCGGGACGCGGATCTGCTCGTGCGGGACGCGGATCTGCTCATGGGACTGAGGTCCGTTCGCGAGGGGGTGGTGTCCGCCGTGCCCTCGAAGCTACGAACGCCCCGGAACCCCATCAACCCGTCCGGCACGTGACGCGCGTCACAATTGGACGGATCGCCAATACGCGGCCCGGGCGGTCAGAGCTTCTCGACCGGGGCGTAGCGCAGGACGAGCCGCTTGACGCCGTACTCGCCGCCGAAGTCGACCGAGGCCGCGGCCTTCTCGCCCGCGCCGTCGACCGAGACGACCGTGCCGAGGCCGAACGAGTCGTGGGTGACCTTGTCGCCCGGCGACAGGGCCGGGACGGCCCGGGCGCCGGCGGCGCGGACGTCCGGGCGGGCGGCCACGCGCGTCGCGGCGGAGCCGAAGGCCGTGGACGCCTCGCGCTCCCAGTCCATCAGGTTCGACGGGACCTCGGCCAGGAAGCGGGACGGCGGGTTGACCTGCGGCGCGCCCCACGAGCTGCGCATGGTCGCGCGCGACAGGTAGAGCCGCCGGCGGGCGCGCGTGATGCCCACGTACGCCAGGCGGCGCTCCTCTTCCAGCTCCTTCGGGTTGCTCATGGCGCGCAGGTGCGGGAAGACGCCGTCCTCCATGCCGGTGAGGAAGACGACCGGGAACTCCAGGCCCTTGGCGGTGTGCAGGGTCATCAGCGTGACCACGCCCTGGTCGTCCTGCTCGGGGCGCTCGCCCGGCGGGACGGCGCCGGACTTCGCGCCGCCCGGGATCGAGTCGGCGTCGGCGACCAGCGCGACCTGCTCCAGGAAGTCCGGCAGGCGTCCCGCCGGGTCTTCGCCGTCGAGGCGCTCCTCGAACTCGCGGGCGACCGACTCCATTTCCTGGAGGTTCTCGATGCGGGTCTCGTCCTGCGGGTCCTTGGAGGCCTGGAGCTCGGCGACGTAGCCGCTCTTCACCAGGATCTGGTCGATCAGCTCGGCCGGCGTGGACGTCTCGACCGACGCGCGCAGCTCGTCGAGCAGCGCGACGAACTCGCGGACGGCGTTGATCGAGCGGGTCGCCATGCCCGGAACGTCCTCGGGACGGCGCAGGGCCTGCCAGAACGAGATCCGCTCGCGGGACGCGTACGCCTCGACGCACGCCTCGGCCCGGTCGCCGATGCCGCGCTTGGGCACGTTCAGGATGCGGCGCAGCGAGACCGTGTCCTCGGGATTGGCGAGGACGCGCAGGTAGGCCAGCAGGTCGCGGACCTCCTTGCGCTCGTAGAAGCGCACGCCGCCGACGACCTTGTAGGGCAGCCCGACCCGGATGAAGATCTCTTCGAAGACGCGGGACTGGGCGTTGGTGCGGTAGAAGACCGCCACGTCGCCGGGCTTCGCTTCGCCCGCGTCGGTGAGCTTGTCCACCTCGCCGGCGACGAACGCGGCCTCGTCGTGCTCGTTGTCGGCGACATAGCCGGTGATCTTGTGGCCCTCGCCCTGGTCGGACCAGAGGCGCTTGGGCTTGCGGTCGGCGTTCCGCTCGATGACCGCGTTCGCCGCCGACAGGATCGTCTGGGTGGAGCGGTAGTTCTGCTCCAGCAGGATCGTGCGCGCGTCGGTGTAGTCGCGCTCGAACTCCAGGATGTTGCGGATCGTCGCGCCGCGGAACGCGTAGATCGACTGGTCGGCGTCGCCGACCACGCACAGCTCGGCCGGGCCGATGCCCTCGACCGGCGCGGTCAGCTCGCGGACCAGCTCGTACTGGGCGTGGTTGGTGTCCTGGTACTCGTCGACCATGACGTGCCGGAACCGCCGCCGGTAGTGCTCGGCGGCCTCCGGGAAGACCTGGAGCAGGTTGACCGTCAGCATGATCAGGTCGTCGAAGTCCATCGCCCCGGCCTGCTGGAGGCGGGCCTGGTACATCTCGTACGCCTGCGCGAGGGTCTGCTCCATGTGCGTGGAGGCCCGCGCCTTGTAGGTCTCGTAGTCGATCAGCTCGTTCTTCAGGTTCGACACCTGGGCGCTGAACGACTTGGGCGGGTAGCGCTTCGGGTCGAGGTCGAGCTCGCGGGTGACCAGCGCCATCAGCCGCTGCGCGTCGGCCTGGTCGTAGATCGAGAAGCTCGACGGGAAGCCCAGCCGCCTGGCCTCGCGGCGCAGGATGCGCACGCACGCCGAGTGGAACGTCATCACCCACATCGCGCGCGAGCGCGGGCCGACCAGCGCGTCCACGCGCTCCTTCATCTCGGCCGCAGCCTTGTTGGTGAAGGTGATCGCGAGGATCTGGCCGGGGTGGACGTCCCGCTCGGACAGCAGGTAGGCGATGCGGTGGGTGAGCACGCGGGTCTTGCCCGAGCCCGCTCCGGCGACGATCAGCAGCGGGCTTCCGGCGTGCTCGACGGCCGCGCGCTGCTGCGGGTTGAGGCCGTCCAGCAAGGGATGAGCTTCGGTTCTGGACATCACTGGCGAGTCTACGGTCCGCCGCCGACAGCCGCGTCCGAACGCGGGCCGCGGCGGGTCCCGGGACCGGTTGGACCGGTCGAAAATTGCTTGAAACCTGAACGGCCGACATCGGAGAGTCCGGATCCGGACACACCTCGCGGGGGCGGGTTGACGGCCCCGCGCGACGGGCGGAGCGTGAGCCGCACAGGGCGGCTCCATACTTCCCCGGCGTGCCACTCGGAGGATCTTCTCCCAGGTCAGCGCCGTGGCGGAGCCATGACCGCCCATGGCAGCGCAGGGCCATCGGGGGCCCGCGCCCGGTGACGGGAAAGGGTGGCGTCCATGACGATCCACCAGTCCGAACCCCAGCTGATGCAGGACGAGCTCGAGATCGTCCGGGCCCGGGAGGCCGAACGCGGCCTCGCCGTGCCGTCCGCGCGGATGCCGAGGCCGCGGCTGCGGGCGGAGGCCCCGCCCACGCCGCAGCCGGTGCCGCGCCCCGTGCCCCTTCCGGTGCCGCCGGTCGCGGGCCACCGCTTCCTGATCTACAAGCAGGACCCGTCGGTGGCCGAGCTCGGCGCCCGGATCACCTTCGTGCCGTCGGTCGTGCTGAACGGCCCCGCCGACGCGCGGATCATCACCGACCTGCCGGGCGTCACGCCGGTCGCCAAGGGGGTCAACGGGGACTTCGTCTTCACGCCGAACTCGCCGCAGTTCGACGCCGCGCACACCTTCGCGGTCGTGCGCGAGACGCTGTCGATGTACGAGCGGATCAACGGGGGCAACCCCATCCCGTTCGCCTGGAACGTCGGCGGCAACACCGACCGGATCACCGTCAAGCCGCACGCGGGGCAGGGCGCGAACGCGTTCTACAGCCGCACCGGCAAGTCGCTGAACTTCCTGTCGTTCGTCCCGCAGAACCAGACCCAGACCCTGTTCACCTGCCGCTCGCTGGACATCGTGTCGCACGAGACCGGCCACTCGGTGCTGGACGGCCTGAAGCCGGGCTGGCTCGCGGGCGGCAACCCGCCGCAGACCGGCGGCCTGCACGAGGCGTTCGGCGACCTGTCGGCGGTCTTCCTCGCGCTGGCCCAGGCCGACCAGGCCGAGGCGGTCGTCGCGCTCAGCCGCGCGAACCTGCACGACCGGTCGTTCCTGCCCGAGCTCGCCGAGCAGTTCGGCAAGGCGCTCGGGATGCCGTTCGGGCTCCGCAACGCCGACAACGACCTCAAGCTCAGCCAGGTCAGCAACGAGGTGCACGCGATCTCGCAGGTGTTCACCGGCGCGATCTACGACATCCTCGCCGACATCTACGTGTTCGAGCTCAACCGGCAGCGCAAGACCAAGGACCTCGCCGTCATCCTCATGGAGGTCGCCGACGGGCTCGCCCACCTGCTGTTCCAGGCGATCCTGGCGGCCCCGGCCACCAAGGCCACCTTCGTGGACGTGGCGAACAAGATGCTCCAGGTCTCGGCGAGCCGGCACGACCCGCCCATCTACCGGACCTTCATCCGCAACCGCTTCGCCGTCCGGGAGATCACCCTCTCCCCGACCCCGATGCGCGAGCTGATGGCCGGCCGGATGACCATGACCGACCCCGAGTACACCGAGGACGGCCGGGACGTCACCGAGGTCCAGGTGCACGACGAGCACTCGGCCAGCCTGCGCGCCGAGCAGGACCGCTCGATGTGCTGCGGCACCATGCAGATGCCCGAGTACCTGGTCATCGACCCCGAGCGCCTGGCGCAGCGGGGCGACCTGACCGACGAGGACATCCTCCGGCACGAGATGGACGAGCTCCACCGCGCCTTCACCAAGTGATCCCCACCTTCACCGAGTAGGGGTCGCGCCCGCCCCGCGCGGGCGGGCGCGACCGGCGGTCTCCCGGGCCTCCGGTCGTGTTGCCCCGGACCCGATCCGGGGCAGCACGACCGGGGGACCCACCCCGTGACCGGGAGGCGAGGAGCACATGCACATCACGATCGAGAGCGTCGGCGGCTTCGCCGGGACGTCGGTGCCGGTCGCCGACTACGACACCGCCGACCTGCCGAAGGACCGGGCCGACCGGATCCGGGAGGCGGTGGCCCGGCTCGCCGCCGCCGAGGACGCCGGCCGCGACCTCGGGGAGATCGGCGCCGACCTCCCCGGCTACCGCGTCACGACCCGCGAGCCGGGCGCGCCCGAGCGCGCCTTCGAGATCCGCGGCGAGCCCCACGAGACCCTCGTCAGCCCCCTCGACACCCTCCTGAACCCCCGCGGCTGACTTCTGCGGGGGTCAGTGTTTGCGGAGGTCGTGGGCGGATTCGGCGGCGGCGCGGACGCCCGCGAGGTCGGCGCCCGCGGCGGCCGCGGAGGCGGCGGCGACCGCGCCCTCGACGAGCGGGGCGTCCGCGAGGACGGCCCGCCCGCCGGGGCCGTCCAGGTCCTCGATCACCAGCTTGGCGGTGAGGACGGACGAGCCGAGGTCGGCGAGCAGCAGCACGCCGTCCCCGGAGTCGGCCGCCTCGACGGCGCGCTCGACCAGGTCGGCGCTGGTACCGAGGCCGCCGTCCGGGCCGCCGCCGGCGGGCTCGACCACGGCCTTGCCGACGCCCATCTCCCGGGCGAGCTCGGCGGCGCCCTCGGCCAGCCGCCGGCTGTGCGAGACGATCACGATCCCGACCATTCAGTCCTCCGCGGTGACGTCGGCGAGCGCGCGGAACAGAAGGACGGTCGAGGCCGCGCCCGGATCGAGGTGTCCGGCGGCGCGCTCGCCCAGGTAGCTGGCCCGTCCCTTGCGCGCGACGAGCGGGACGGTCGACTCCGCGCCCTCCTCGGCGGCCGTCGCCGCCGCCCGCGCCGCCGCGCCGGCGCCCTGCCCGGACGCCGCGTCGAACGCCGCCACGGCCGGGGTCAGCGCGTCCACCATGGTCTTGTCGCCGACGTCCGCCTCGCCGAGCTCGCGGATGCCGGTGAGCGCGGCGGCCAGCGCCCCGGCGAGCTGCTCGGCGGACGCGTCGGACGCGTCCCCCAGCGCCTTGCCCGCCCGCCGCAGCGCCGTCCCGTAGAGGGGGCCGGACGCGCCGCCCGTCTTCGACACGATCGCCCGTCCGGCGGCGATGAGGATGCGTCCCGGCGGGGTCTCGTGCAGCGCGGCGCCGTCCGGCAGCGCCTCGACGGCGGCGGCGAAGCCCCGGTTGAGGTTCAGGCCGTGGTCGCCGTCGCCGATCTCGGCGTCCAGCCGGGTGAGCCGGTCGGCGTCGGCGGCGACCAGCTCGGCCGCGCGGCGGATCCAGGCGGCGGCGTCCGCCGCGCCGAACCGGGCGCTCACCGGCCCCACCGCAGCGCCGGGGTCTCGACCGGGGCGTCCCAGAACCGGAGCAGCTCGGGCGTGACGCGGCAGACCGACACCATGCAGCCCGCCATCTCCAGGCTCGTCACGTACGGGCCGACCAGGGTCCGGACGGCGGTCGCGCGGTGGTCCGCCAGCCAGTCGGCGACCGCCCCGGCCGCCACGTACTGCTCGATCAGCGGCGTCCCGCCCATGCCGTTCACCAGGACGATCAGCTCCTGCCCGGCGAGCGGCATGTCGGCGTCGATCGCGTCCAGCGACGCGGCCACGATCTCCCGAGCGGTCGCGGCCTTGACGCGCTCGCGGCCCGGCTCGCCGTGGATGCCGATGCCGAGTTCCATCTCGCCGTCCGCCAGCTCGAACGTCGGGCGGCCCGCGGCCGGGACGGTGCACGGCGACAGCGCCACCCCGAACGACCGGGACCGCTGGTTCACCTCGCGCGCCACGCCCGCCACCGCCGCGAGCGGCGCGCCGTCCTCGGCGAGCGCGCCCGCGATCTTCTCGACGAACAGCGTCCCGCCGGTGCCGCGCCGTCCGGCGGTGTAGGTGCTGTCGACGACCGCGACGTCGTCGTCCACGACGACCTGCTCGACCTGGACGTCCTCGTCGTCGGCCAGCTCGGCGGCCATCTTGAAGTTCATGACGTCGCCGGTGTAGTTCTTCACGATGTGCACGGCCCCGGCCTCGCCGGCCACGGCGAGGGTCGCGGCGAGGATCTGGTCGGGGGTGGGCGAGGTGAAGACCTCGCCGGGCGCGGCGGCGTCCAGCATCCCGTAACCGACGAAACCGGCGTGCAGCGGCTCGTGCCCGGAACCGCCGCCGGACACCAGGGCGACCTTCCCGGCGACCGGGGCGTCCGCGCGGACGACCGTCCGGGCGTCCGTATCGACCCGCAGCGAGGGATGCGCGGCGGCGAGACCGCGCAGCGCGTCGGCCACCACGTCGGACGGGGCGTTGATGAGTTTGCGCATGCCTCTGCTCTACCCCGGCGGACCGGGATAGAGCAGGCCCCAATCCCTACGTTTAGGCTGAACGCCGTGAGGACTGTGCTGGAACTGAGCGATATTGCCCGGGTGCTCGCCGTGCTGGCGCATCCGGACGACGTGGACTTCGGGTCCGCCGGGACGATCGCGTCCTGGACCGACGCGGGCGTCGAGGTCACCTACCTGATCGTCACCGACGGCGACGCGGGCGGTTTCGACGACGGGGTGACCCGCGCCGAGATGGCCGAGCTGCGCCGCAAGGAGCAGCGCGCCGCCGCCGAGGCGGTCGGGGTCACCGACGTGCGGTTCCTCGGCTACCCGGACGGCCGCCTGGAGCCGGGTTTCGACCTGCGCCGCGACATCGCGCGGGTGATCCGCCAGGTGCGGCCCGACCGGGTGCTGACCCACAGCCCCGAGCGGAACTACCAGCGGATCGCGCCGAGCCACCCCGACCACCGGGTGGTCGGCGGCGCGACCCTGGACGCCGTCTACCCCGACGCGCGCAACCCCTACGCCTTCCCGGAGCTCCGCGAGGAGGGCCTGGAGGCGTGGATCGCGCGCGAGGTCTGGCTGTCCGGCGGTCCGAACGCCGACCACTACGTGGACGTCACCGAGCAGTTCGACCGGAAGCTGGCGGCGCTGCGGTCGCACGCCTCCCAGACCGCGCACCTGGGCGAGGAGCTGGAGACCATGCTGCGCGGCTGGCTCGAGGGGAACGCCGCCGCGGCCGGGTTCGGCGAGGGCAGGCTGGCCGAGGCCTTCCAGATCGTGGAGACCGCATGACCCCGCCGAAGATCCTGTTCGACTGCGACACCGGCATCGACGACGCGATGATGCTGCTCTACCTGGCCGCCGAGGTGCGCGCCGGGAACGCCGAGCTGGCCGGCGTCGGCACCGTGCACGGCAACATCGACGCCCGCACCGGCGCGCTGAACACGCTGCGCGTGCTGGAGCTGGCGAAGATCGACGACGTGCCGGTCGCGGTGGGCGCGGACCGTCCGATGGCGCAGGACGTGCACTACGCGCTCGACTGGCACGGCGGCAACGGCCTGGCCGACCTCGACCTGGCCGAGCCGCAGGGCGCGCCGACCGGCGAGCCCGCCCCGGCGCAGCTCGTCCGGCTGGCGCGGGAGAACCCGGGCGAGCTGACGGTCGTGGCGACCGGCCCGCTGACCAACCTCGGCGCGGCGCTCCTGCTGGACGCCGAACTGCCGAAGCTCGTCCGCGAGGTCGTGGTCATGGGCGGCGCGTTCGACCACCCCGGCAACGTCACCACGCACGCCGAGGCGAACGTCTGGCACGACCCGGAGGCCGCCGACCTGGTCTTCGCGGCGGGCTGGCCGGTCGTGCTCGTCCCGCTGGACGCCACCCACCCGACCGCCGTCGGGGCCGACTGGCTGGCCCGGCTCGCCGGGCACGACTCGCCCGTCGCGCGGTTCGCCTCCCAGATCATGGAGTGGTACGCCGACGCCTACACCCCGACGCTGAAGCGGCGCGGCGCGGTCGTGCACGACGCGCTCGCCGCGGTCCTCGCGCTCGAACCGGAGCTGGGCGAGTACGTCGAGCGGCCCGTCCGGGTCGAGCTGCGGGGCGAGCTGACCCGCGGCACGACGGTGTGGGACGCCCGCTCGCTGCCCGCGTCCGACGACCGGCGCCCGGTCAGGGTCGCCGTCGGCTCGGACGTGGCGGCCTTCCAGGACCGGCTCCTCTCCGCCGTCTTGGCCCTCTGACCGCCCGCTTCCGCGCGCATTGCGAAGGGCTTTGCGGAGGGCTTTGCGGAGGGCGGCGCGAAGGGGCTCGGCCCGCTGTTGTCGCCCCGGGACGGCCTGACTACCGTTTGGTGGACCGCCGTCCCCGGGAGCCGCCGCATGTCCGTCCGCCGTTTCGCCGCCACCGCCACCGCCGCCGCGCCGCCCGAGCTGGTCTTCCAGCACCTGGCCGTCGCGGAGGCGTGGAACGCGTGGGGCTGGTTCCCGTTCCCGGCCCGGCGCGTCCGGGACGGGGACGAGGAGCCGGACGGCGACGGCGCGGTCCGCCGCGTGTTCCCCGCCCGCGAGCGCGTCGTCGCGTTCGAACGGCCGGACCACTACGCCTACGTCGCCGTGTCGGGCCTGCCGATCCGGCACTACCGGGCGGACGTCCGGCTGGTCCCGAGCGGCGGGAACACGGTGATCCGCTGGGGCGCGGAGATCGTCCCGCTGATCCCCGGCACCGGCGCGTTCACCGCCGCCGTGCTGCGCCGGATGCTCGACGACTTCGCCCGCCGGGTCGCCCGGCACTGCGAGCGCTGCCCGTCCGGCTGCCCCGGCCACCTCTGATCCGCACCCGGCCACCTCTGATCCGCACCCGGACGCCTCTGACGCTCGGCCCGTCCTGACCCGCACCCCGCCCACCGGCGCTGACAGGCGGCTGTCAGCGGTCCGTCAGCCGCCTCAGTGCCGTCTCAACCGCCTGTCAGGCGGTCCCGCGAGGCTGGTCGCGTACCTCAGGAAAGGGGCGTGACCATGACGAAGGTGCTGATCTCGGGGGCGAGCATCGCCGGGCCGACGCTGGCGTACTGGCTGGACCGGTACGGCTTCGAGGTGACCGTGGTGGAGCGGGCGGACGGGTTCCGGCCGGGCGGCCAGGCCATCGACGTCCGCGGCTCGGCGCTCGGGGTGGCCGAGCGGATGGGCGTGCTGGACGAGATCCGGGCGCACGCGACGGACCTGCGCGGGATGTCGCTCGTGGACGGCGACGGCAACGAGCTCCACCGCGCCGAGGACCGCACGCTCAGCGGCGGCCTGCTCGACTCCCCCGACGTGGAGATCCTCCGCGACGACCTGTCCGACATCATCGTGAAGGCGGCCGGAGACCGCATCGAGTACATCTTCGGCGACAGCGCGACCGCGCTGGAGGACGGCCCGGACGGCGTCCGGGTGACCTTCCGGAACGCCGCGCCGCGCACGTTCGACCTGGTCGTCGGCGCGGACGGCGTGCACTCCACGACCCGCCGCATGCTGTTCGGCGAGGACACCGGGTTCACCCCGCTCGGCTCCGCCGGGATGGCGGTGTGGTCGATGCCGAACGTCCTCGGCATGGACCGCTGGCAGACCGGCTGCTTCGGCCGCACGGACACGACCACGGGCGCGATGGTCATGACCGTCCGGGGCAACACCGAACTGCGCGCCTACGCGATGCTGGGCCGCCGCGCGGGCGCGTTCCCGCGCGACCCGGCGGAACAGAAGCGCCTGGTCGCCGAGCGACTGGCGGACGTCGGCTGGGAGGCCCCGCGGATGGTCGAGTACATGTGGGACGCGCCGGACTTCCACTTCGACACCCTCGCGCAGATCCACCTGGACCGCTGGTCGAAGGGCCGCGTCGTGCTGCTCGGCGACGCCGGGTACTGCGGCTCCCCGGCGTCCGGGCAGGGCACCAGCATGGCGATGGTCGGCGCGTACGTCCTGGCCGGCGAGCTCGAGCAGGCGGACGGCGACCACGGGAAGGCGTTCGCCGCCTACGAGACCGAGCTGCGCGACTGGGTGAAGGCGAACCAGGCGTTCGCCCTCCGCGACCTGCCGATCGCCGAGGGCGTCGACTCCTCGACCGACCTCGCCGAGTGGGCGGAGGCCGACGCCCACACCGGCGACGACTTCATCGCCATGACGAACGCCTACATCCTCAAGGACTACTGAAAAAGGCGTTCAGACCAGCCGCCGGGCGGCGGCCCAGCGTGACAGCTCGTGCCGGTTCGAGAGCTGGAGCTTGCGCAGGACGCTGCTGACGTGCGTCTCGACCGTCTTCACCGAGATGAACAGCTCCTTGGCGATCTCCTTGTAGGCGTAGCCGCGCGCGATCAGCCGCAGCACGTCCCGCTCCCGCTGGGTGATCTGGTCGAGCTCGGGATCGACGGACGGCGCGTCGGTGGCGGCGAACGCGTCCAGCACGAACCCGGCCAGCCGCGGCGAGAACACCGCGTCGCCCTCGGCGACGCGGTCGATCGCCGCGGTCAGCTCGGGCCCGGAGATCGTCTTGGTGACGTAGCCGCGCGCGCCGCCCCGGACGACCCCGATCACGTCCTCGGCGGCGTCCGACACCGACAGGGCCAGGAACCGCGACGGCACCGCCCCGGTCAGCCTCCGCAGCACCTCGATGCCGCCGCCGCCCGGCAGGTGGACGTCCAGCAGCACCACGTCGGGCGTGGTGGCGCGGATGACGGCGACCGCCTCGTCCACGTCGCCCGCCTCCCCCACGATCTCGACGGAACCGCCCAGCTCGGCCTTCACACCGGTCCGGAACATCTGGTGGTCGTCCACCAGGACGACCCTCCGCAGCGGGGACTCGCTCATTGCCTCTTGATCTCCAAACGCACTTCGGTGCCCTCGCCCGGGGCCGTGCGGACCGTCGCCGTGCCGCCGTTGCGCTCCATACGTCCGATGATGGACCCCCGGACGCCCATCCTGTCGTCCGGGACGGCGTCGAGGTCGAATCCCTTGCCCCGGTCGCGGACGAAGATGGTGACGTCATCGCCCTCGACCTCGGCGAAGACCGAGACGCTGCGGGTGCCGGAGTACTTGGCGGCGTTGACCATGGCCTCGCGGGCGGCCTGCACGATCGCGCCGACCCGCTCGTCCAGGGGGCAGTCGCCGACGACGACGACCTCGATCTGCACGCCGTGCGCGTCCTCGACCTCGCCGGCGTACTCCTTCACGACGCTGGCGAAGGTGCCGCCGTCCTCGGGTCTCGGCTGGTAGAGCCAGGCGCGCAGGGTGCGCTCCTGGGAGCGGGCGAGGCGCTGCACCTCGGCGGAGTCGCCGGCGTTGCGCTGGATCAGGGTGAGCGTGTGCAGCACCGAGTCGTGGATGTGCGCGGCCAGCTCGGCGCGCTCCTGCGAGCGGATGCGCTCGTGCCGCTCGGCCTCCAGGTCCTGCCAGAGCCGGACGACCCAGGGCGTGACGATCACCGCGACGCCGGTCGCGATCACCAGCATCGCGATCACGACGGAGCGGGCCTGCGCGGCGTCCACGTTGCGGACGACGAAGCCGCCGATGCCGCCGACCACCAGCAGCAGGCCGAGGACGGTCCGCCACCAGCGCTGGCGCAGCGGCAGCACCCAGCGCTGCCGCTGGTCCCGGTCGGCCTGCTGCCACAGGATCGCCGCGCCGATCGCGCCCGCCACGAACGGCCAGATCGCCACCTCGGTCAGCCCGGCGCCCCAGGTCAGCATGGACAGGCCCGCCGCGAGGGCGGTGTAGGCGAGCAGCTGCCGCCAGTCCCGCTGCGGCTTGGGCGGCGCGGCCTGACCGGGGACGGGCTCGGGCGGCGGAGCGGCCGCCACCAGCACCCAGAACGCGCCGTACGCGGCCACGCCGATGCCGCCGGCCACCGTGAGCAGCACGAACGCGGCCCGCACCACCAGCACGTCGATGCCGAGGTGGCCGGCCAGGCCGCGGCACACCCCGGCGATCAGCCGGCCGCGCCGCGCGCGTTCCAGCCGGGGCGGGCCGCCGTCCCCGCGCTCGTCACGTTCTCCCACGTCAACGATCGTCACACGGCCGGGCGGCGATCGCCATCCGGGACATCCCCCAGTGCCCCTCTCAGGGTCGGGTCAGGGGCGTCCCCGATACCGCGCGCGGGGCGGGGACGTCACGATGGTGGCATGGACACCGATCAGCAGCAGGGCGTCGGCACGACGCCCCCGGCGGGCGGAGTGCCCCGGCTGGCGCGCCGCTCCGAGGGGCGCTTCCTGGCCGGGGTGTGCTCCGGGCTGGGCGCGAGCACCGGCATCGACCCGGTGGTGTACCGGGTCGGGTTCGGCGTCCTGACCCTCGCGCACGGGCAGGGCATCCTGCTCTACGTCCTCGCGGTGCTGTTCATGCCGGACCGTCCGGACAGCACGTCGGTGGCCGAGCGGCTGTTCCGGCGGCGGTTCGACCTCGCCGGGGTGCTGGCCGTCCTCGGGCTGCTGCTCTGCGCGAGCGTGGCGCTCAGCGTGATCGGTTCGGGCGTCTCGACGGACGCGGTGGCGGTGCTGACGGTGTTCGGCCTGGTGCTGCTCGTGGCGCACGCCCGGGGCGTCAACCTGATCGGCGTGGCGCGGACGCTGCCGGAACGGCTGGCGGGCCATCCGCCCGCGACGCCCGCGGCCGAGGAGTTCCGGGCCGCGCCGCCGAAGGGCTCGCCGCTGCCGGACGGCATGATCGACCTTTCCACGCTCGGCACGCCGACCGCATCGGGCTCGGCGGATTCTCCGCGGCCGGCGGGGGTCTTCGCGCCGCCGGCCGCCGACGACGTCCCGCCCGGATACGGGCCGGACGCGGTGGACCTCGGCGCGTACGGCGAGCGGGAGCGGCCCGCTCCGGCGCGGCGGCGCGACCGGCGCAGGTCGCCGCTGGCCTGGCTGACGCTGGCCCTGGCGGCGCTGGCGGGCGGGACGGCGGCGGCGCTGGAGCTGTCCGGATCCACCGACTGGGACGGCTGGACCATCGTCCTCGCCACGGCGCTCGCCGTGGTCGGCGCCGGGATGCTGTTCGGCGTCCGGTACCGGGTGCGAGGGCTCGCGGGCGTGGGCACCCTGCTCACGTTCGCCCTGTTGACGACGTCTGTAGCCGCGACGGCTCCACGCGGCGGGGAGTACGGGGACATCATGTGGCGACCGACGGACGCGGCGCAGGCCGCGCGGGACTACCGGGTGACCGTGGGCAACGGCACGCTCGACCTCACGGCGCTGCCCGTGCGGCCCGGCGAGCAGCTGGAGGTCTCGGCGGCGGTGTGGACGGGCCAGCTGAAGGTGGAGCTGCCCGCGAACGCGCGGGTGAAGCTGGACGCGCGGGTCAAGATCGGTGACATCCGGATCGAGCAGCGGACGGTCAACGGGCCGAACGCGCGCACCAACGAGGTGCTCGAACCGACCGCGGGCGGCGCGAACCCGGCCGTGATCACGCTCCGGATCCGGGGCACCCTCGGCGACGTGCAGGTGAACCGGTGAGCGGCCGCGCGGGCTCTGAACCGATGAGCGGCCGCACGAGCGCGGGCCGAGCGCGGGCGGGCCGGGCGCGGGCGGGGCGTCCGCGCAGGCTGGACTTCGCGGCGCCGATCGGCGGGCTGTTCTTCCTGGCCGTCGCCGGGCTGTACGTGGCGGGGGCGGTGCGGGGCCGTCCGGTCGGCGATCCGATGATCGTCGCGGGGGTCGTGCTCGTCGCCTGGGGCGTGGTCGGCATCGTCCAGCTGCTGGTGCGGGCGAACCGCCGCTGAGCCATGTGATCACGATCACACCACTGCCGGGGAAGAAGAAAACCGGACATTACGGTTAACTTGCCTCGTGAGGTTCTCCGAGAAGAAGGTTTGGCTGGTGGCCAGGCTGCACGTCGATCTGTGCCGCCTCGCCAGCGTGCTGTGTCGCGCCTGACGCGCTCCCCCACCTCTCTCGTCCTTTCCCTCCGTCCACCCGCCGCCGACGGACCGCGCCCGACCGCGCGAGCCCGCGGGCAGTGCCGTCCCTTGCACGCCCGTTCCAGGCCGCGCCCGCGCCGACCACGTCCGTGACCCCGTTCCGGCGCCGGCCATGCCCGATGCCGGCGGTCGCAGGGTGGACCCTCCCTGGAGCAGTCCGTGAACCTTCGCGTCTGGAAGTGGCAGTTCTGGCAGCAGATCGTGCTGTCGCTCGTGCTCGGCGTCGCCGTGGGCGCCGCCGTCAACAACCTCGCCGACGACGGCGGCAAGGTCGCCACCGACTGGCTGGACCCGTTCGGCGACGTCTACGTGTCGCTGCTGAAGATCGTGGTCGTGCCGCTGGTGTTCGCCGCGATCGTCGTCAGCATCGGCAGGCTGCGCAACGTCGGCAACGTGGCCCGGCTGACGGGCAAGACCCTCGGCTGGTTCGTCGTCACCTCGGCCATCTCGACCGCGGTCGGCCTCGGCGTCGCCTTCCTGATCAACCCCGGCAAGGGGCTCGGGCAGCTCGCCAGCGAGAAGACCGAGACCGACCCGGTCACCTGGACCCAGGTCCTGCACAACCTGTTCCCGTCCAACATCGTCAAGGCGATGGCGGAGGGCAACGTGCTCGGCGTGGTCACCTTCGCGGTGCTGTTCGGCGCGGCGCTGGTCGCGGTCGGCGAGCGCGGCGAGCGGATCACCGCCCTGGTGGACGACCTGTACGGCGTCATGCAGAAGATCGTCTGGTGGGTCGTGCGGCTCACCCCGATCGGCTCGTTCTTCCTGATCGGCTCGGTCGTGGCCACCTACGGGCCGTCCACGCTGTCCCCGCTGGCGAAGTTCACCGGCGCGATCTACCTGGCCGTCGCGATCATGCTGGTGGTCGGCTACCCGGTGCTGCTGCGGGTCTTCGGCCGCGTCTCGCCGGTGCGGTTCTACCGGAACTCCTGGCCCGCGCTCCAGTTCGCGTTCGTCTCCTCGTCCTCGATGGCGACGCTGCCGATCGCGCAGCGCGTGCAGATCGAGCGCAACGGCGTCCAGCCCGAGTACGCCAGCTTCGCCCAGCCGCTCGGCGCGACCATCAAGTTCGACGGCTGCGGCGCGATCTACCCGGCGGTCGCGGCGGTCTTCGTCGCGCAGTACATGCACCTGCACCTCGGCCTGGCCGACTACCTGCTGATCGCGCTCGCCGCGGTGATCGGGCAGCTCGGCACCGGCGGCACGCCCGGCCCGGCGCTGGTCGCGCTCACCCTGACGCTGACCACGGTCGGCCTGCCGCTCACCGCGGTCGGCTACCTGATCGCCATCGACAAGATCATCGACATGGCCCGCACCACGCTGAACGTGGCCGGCCAGATCGCGATCCCGGTCATCGTGTCCCGCTCGGAGAAGCTCCTCGACGAGGACCTGTTCAACGCGCCCAAGGGCGACCTCGGCACCGCCCCGGCGCGGGACGGGGCCGACGTCCCGGCCCAGCGCGAGACGGTCCCCGTCCCCGCCTGACCGGCTCGCCGGGCGGAAACAGCCTCCGCCCGGCGGCCCGCATCCGAACGGCCCCGCGTCTCCACCCGGACGCGGGGCCGTTTCGCGTTCCCCAGCGGACGTCCGGAAGCCCGAGGACGACGCACGAGCGGGCCCAGAGCCACGAAGGCCCGGAGGTCACCGGTTCGCGAGGCGCGGGCCCGCGAGAAGCACAAGGCCGCAGGGCGCGCGGGGCGCGCGGGGACGCGGGCGCGCGGGGACGCGGGGACGCGGGGACGCGGGGACGCGGGGACGCGGGGACGCGGGGACGCGGGGCACGCGGGGACGCGGGGACGCGGGGACGCGGGGACGCGGGGCACGCGGGGACGCGGGGACGCGGGGACGCGGGGACGCGGGGCACGCGGGGGGGCGCGGGGGCGCGGGGGCGCGGGGGCGCGGGGGGGGCGCGGGGGTGGCGTGTTCTTGGCCACAGTCGGCCGGAGACGTGCAGGTGAGACGGGCGGTTGTCACGGTGGCCGGATCCGGCCACGGCTAAACGATCTTGTTGACATCAGTGGTTACTGACGGGTTTTCATGGGCCCTCACAAGATCCTTCTACGCCCGGACCCCGCACCCCACCCGCGTTCACCCGCGCGTCCCGCCGGGGTCCTCCAAGGAGGCGAAGCATGCGTCGAAGGACGCGCGCGGGGGCCGTGGCACTCGCCACGGCCCTGGGCACCACCTCGTTCCTGACGGCATCGGCCGGCGCCGCGCACGCCGCGGCCACCACCGAGTACTCCGTCCCGATCCCGGACGTCCTTCCCGCCGGCCTCGCGCAGGGCCCCGGCGGGACGGTCTGGTTCACCGAGAACGCGGGCGGCATCGGTCGGATCACCGCCGCCGGGAAGGTGAAGGAGTACCCGGTCCCGGCCAACTCGCAGAAGCTCCAGGCCCTCCCCGGCGGGATGGCCAACGGGACCGACGGCTCCATCTGGTACACCGACTCCTCCCAGGCCGTCCCGCGCATCGGCCGGGTGGACCCGGCCACCGGCAAGTCCACGCTGTTCGAGCTGCCGACCTCCGGCGCGCTGAACTTCAACTACAGCTCGGTCAACTCGATCACGCCCGGCGCGAACGGCGCGATGTGGTTCTCCGGCATCGGTTCCGGCGCGATCGGCAAGATCGACGCGTCCGGGAACGTCACCCTCTACGCGGCGGGCGGCGCGCCCACCGCCGTCACGGTCGGCAAGGACGGCGCCGTCTGGTACGCCGACCAGCAGGCCGGCGGCGTCGGACGCCTCGACCCGGCCACCGGCGAGGTCAGGAAGTACGCGATGCCGGGTGCTTTGGCGGGCACCCCGGCGTCGGCCGACATCGCGACCGGCGCCGACGGGAGGATCTGGTTCACCGAGCCCGGCGTCGGACGCATCGGCTCGGTGGATCCGGCGACCGGCGCGACCCGCGAGTACACGCCGTCCGTCTCCGACTCCAAGCCGACCGGCCTGCTCGCCACGCCGGACGGCAGGATCTGGTTCGCCGAGGCCGCCGCCAGCAACATCGGCGTGATCGACACCTCCGGGAACATCACCGAGTACCCGCTGCCGGCGACGCTGTCCACGCCGCGCTCGCTCATGCTCGGCCCCGGCGGCAGGATCTGGTACTCCGCGCCCGGCCGCGGCCGGATCGGGTCCTTCGACCCGGCCAACCCGCCGAGCGGTCCGTACAACAGCGCCACCCCCGCGTTGACGACGGGCTCGAACCCGCTGTCCGCCGCGGCCTTCTCCGCCCGCTGCACCACCGGCATGCTCTGCCAGACGCAGGTCGTCACCGGCGGCGAGATGAAGATCGGCAGCTTCACCCAGAAGCTGCCGTCCGGCGCGATCCGCGTCACCGGCGGCATCAACGACCTGTCGGACATCAAGAACATCCCGCTGGTGCCGCCGGTCATCGGCTCCCAGCTCGAGGCCAAGGAGCTGGAGGTCCCCGGCGGCCTCATCGGCCAGCTCCCGCTGGTCGGGCCGATCCTCGGCAAGTCGCCCGCGGCCCTCTGGGCGGTCAACAAGCTGACCGTCACCCAGTCGCTCGCGGCCCCGGCGGTCGCCTACTTCACCGACAACGGCGGCCTCGGCGCGAAGCTGTCGCTGAACCTCAAGCTGAACAACCCGCTGCTCGGCTCCAACTGCGTCATCGGCCCGGTGAACGCCGCGCTAGAACCGCAGATGACGGCGGGCGGGCTGGCCAGCGACCCGGCGCTCGGCTGGAGCACCGGCCCGGTGGCGATCAAGTCCCAGGTCGCGGTGCCGTCCGCGAAGGGCTGCGGCCCGGGCGGCATCCTGAACGGTGTGATCGACCAGCTGATGGGGCTGCCGTCCGGCGCGGCGAAGAACTCGCTGAGCCTCAACGGGGTCTTCTCGCTCGGCGCGGGCATCAACCCGCTCAACACCAAGTCGCTGCGCGCCAGGTCCACGCTGTCCCCGGCGCTGCAGAAGCTGATGGTCCGCCCGGCCAAGCAGCACGCGCTCCCGAAGGCGCCGAAGACGGTCAAGCTCCACCTGACCGCGCGGCACTAGTGTGAACGGTCCGCCGTCCCGGCTCGGGGACGGCGGACCGTCCCTTTTCCGAGGAGGTCCGCCGATGCTCCGCCCACTCGCGGCGACGGCGCTGGTCCTGGCCCTGGCCACCGCCTGCGGAGGCGGCGGGGGCGGGGGCGGCAAGGACGAGAGCAGGAACGACGGCGCCGACGGCGGGCAGGCCGCGCCGTCCCGGCCGGCGCCGAGCGCGCCGGTCACCATGAACGGCGTCCAGCCCGGCCGGGCCGCGCCGTCCAAGCTGGACGGCACCTGGACGTCCGGACGGGTCAAGCTGTTCTTCTACCGGGGCGCGGCCGCGGTGAACAGCCCGACGCTCTGCACCGGCACCGTCGACGCGCAGAACACCATCGCGCTGACCTGCGCCGACAAGTCCACCGAGCGGACGAGGGGCAAGGCCGTCCTGTCCGGTTCCGCGCTCACCGTCACCTGGACGAGCGGCACGGTCGACAGGCTCACCCGCCAAGGCTGACGCGCGAACGGCCTCACCCGCTGCACACCGGCCCGCGAGCCGCCGGGCCGGGTCAGCCCACCGGGCCGGGTCAGCCGCCGGAGCTGAGCTGGGCGTGGAGGGTGATCGCGAAGGCGGGGCCCGGATTGGTCAGCTCGTGGGTGTGCGTGCCGCCGTGCACCCGCACCCGGTTGGCCCGCAGCGGGCGCTCGGCGACGCCGTCCGCCCCGATCGAGACCTCGGCGAGCTCGCCCGCGATCACGGTGCTGACCTCGGTGCCGACATGGTCGTGCAGGCCGGTGCGGTGCCCGGGCGGCCAGGTGGTCAGCCACAGCCGGACGCCGTCCACCTCGTCCAGCGGGACCCGGACGGCGCCGGCGGCGTCGAACCGGACCAGGTGCCACCAGTCGCCGGGACGGGCGGCGAGGGCGCGGATGCGGGACGCGAGCTGTCCCACGGTCGGCGGCCGGCGCACCAGGTCGCGGCCGTGCGGGTCGTCCTGCCCGCGCATCATGAGGTCGGGGGCCAGATCGAGGTCCACGGGAGAGAAGATCCTTCGGGTACGCCCCGCCCGCGTCAGCGGTACCGGGGCCGTCGGTCGTCGGTCGGCGTGGTCAGCGACAACAACACGAAGGACACAGCGCGCTGGCGACCCGGCCCAAGGCCACGGGACGACCGCTCACGACGCGCGCTGACATGCGTACAAGAACACACTCCGTGACCGCCTCTTGTCAAGCCGGACGGCGAACCCGCCCATGACATCCCCTTTCGCACGCCGTTCACCGGACGTCCATGTATGGGCCGGAAACCCGCTTCCGGACAGGGAGAGCATGCGGCCCGGTAGGACCGGAAAAGGAGTCGGGCATGGAGCTGGACAGGCGGAATCTGCTGCGCGGCGGACTGGTGGCGGGCGGCGGCGCGGCGCTCGGCCTGCTGTCCGGCGGGACGGCCGGTGCGGCGGGCCGGACCGGCCCCGCGCTGGTGCGGGCGGGCCGTCCCCGCGCGACGCACGGCGTGCAGGCCGGCGACGTCACCGCGCGTGACGCCGTCGTGTGGACGCGGTCGGACCGTCCGGCCCGGATGCTGGTCGAGGTGTCGCGCCGTCCGGACTTCCGGGGCGCGGCGCGCTTCCGCGGCCCGGTGCTGACCCCGGACACCGACCTGACCGGCAAGACCTTCCTGCGCGGCCTGCCCGCGGGCGAGGAGCTGCACTACCGCGTCCGGCTCGCCGACCCGGACCGGCACGGCGTCGCGTCCGAGCCCGTCCTCGGTCGGCTGCGCACCGCGCCGACGAGGCGCCGCGACGTCTCGTTCGTCTGGTCGGGCGACCTCGCCGGGCAGGGCTGGGGGATCAACCCCGACCTCGGCGGCTACCGGATCTTCAACGCGATGGCCGCGCTCGACCCCGACTTCTTCCTGTGCAGCGGCGACCTCGTCTACTCCGACGGGCCCGTGCAGCAGAGCGTCGCGCTGCCGGACGGCCGCACCTGGCACAACCTGGTGACTCCCGAGAAGACGAAGGTCGCCGAGACCCTCGCCGAGTACCGCGGCCAGTTCCGCTACAACCTGGAGGACGCGAACTTCCGCGCCTTCAACGCGCGCGTCCCGATGCTCTACCAGTGGGACGACCACGAGGTGCTGAACAACTGGTATCCCGGCGAGGTCATCGACCGTCCGGGCTACACCGAGAAGCGCGCGGACGTGCTGGCCGCCCGCGCCCGCCGCGCGATGTTCGAGTACACGCCCATCGCCGTCCGCGCCCGGGTCGGCGGCCGGATCTTCCGCAAGGTCTCCTACGGCCCGCTGCTGGACGTCTTCCTGCTCGACATGCGCACGCACAAGAACCCGAACTCGCCCGGCACCGAGACGTCCGGGCCGGGCCTGCTGGGCGCCGAGCAGGTCGCCTGGCTGAAGCGCGAGCTCCGCGCGTCCCGCGCCACCTGGAAGATCATCGCCAACGACCTCCCGCTCGGCCTCGTCGTCCCGGACGCCACCGAGGGCAAGCCGAACATGGAGGGCGTCGCCCAGGGCGACGGCGGCAGGCCGCTGGGCCGCGAGCGCGAGTTCGCCGACATCCTGAGCCACGCCAAGAAGCACCGCGTCCGCAACATGGTCTGGCTCACCGCCGACGTCCACTACACGGCGGCCCACTACTACGACCCGGCCAAGGCGTCCTTCTCCGACTTCGACCCCTTCTGGGAGTTCGTCTCCGGCCCCCTGAACGCCGGCGCCTTCGGCCCCAACGCCCTGGACACCACGTTCGGCGCCACCCTCAAGTTCCAGCAGGCCCCGCCCCACGCCAACACGTCCCCCGCCGAGGGCTACCAGTTCTTCGGCCAAGTCGAGATCGACGCCGAGACCGAAACCCTCACCGTCACCCTCCGCGACATGACCGGCAAGCCCCTCCACACCCAACCCCTCACCCCGGCCCCCTGACCTTGAGGCGGGAGATCGAGTTGCCGGGGTGATGTGGGGCTTGTTCCTGGTGATCTGGTTCCGCCATGATTCGCGGAGGTCACGCGGGAGGGGCTGCTGCATGCGCGGGTTCGGGGTCGCGGGGGTCGTCGCGGCGGTGGCTCTGGCCGTGGGCGGCTGCGGGTCGTCCGGGGGTGGGGCCGAGCCCGCGGGGACGCCGTCGAAGGTGCACTCGACCGTGCGTCCGGCGTGCCTGATGAACGAGCCGAACGCGACGTTCACGTGGGCCGGGGACAGCCAGGTGCTGATGCTCGGGAGCGGCACCAAGGGGGTGCTGCTCGCGCCGCAGGTCGACGGCAGCGCGTGCAGCTGGATCAACGAGATGCACCGGCTCGCGCAGGCCGGGTACCGGGTGGCGGCCGTGAGCTACGAGGACGACCGGTCCAGATCGCTTCCGGCGGCGCTGAAGGCGCTGCGGGACGCGGGGGCCGCCAAGGTCGTCCTCATGGGGGCGTCGGCGGGCGGCGGGCTCGTGCTCGACCAGGCGGGCGGGCTCCGGCCGGCGCCGGACGGCGTGATCGCGGTCAGCCCGGTCGAGGTCTGGAAGCAGCCGCCGGGGCCGGAGGGGTATCGCGGGCCGGTCCTGGTGCTGGAGTCGAAGTCCGACAACTCGGCGCCGCTGGCGGACGTCCAGGCGCTGGCCGCGCGGCATCCGGGCGGCGCGCAGACGCTGCTCTTCGACGGCAACGACCACGGCTACTCGCTCGTGCTGATCCAGGATCGGGCGCGGAAGGCCATCGACGCCTTCCTCAAGAAGTGGCTGGGCTGACGGTGCGGCTCTATCTGTCGTCCTTCCGTTTGGGAGACCGGCCGGATCGGCTGCTTGAGCTCTGCGGAGACCGGCGGGAGGTCGCCGTCATCGCCGACGCGCTGGACGGCGGCTCCGAGGACGCGAGGAGCGAGGGCGTCCACAGGGAGATCGCGGCGCTCGCCGAGCTCGGGTTCGCGGCCGGCGAGATCGACCTCCGGAAGTTCGCCGGGCGTCCCGAGGAACTCGCGGACGCGCTGGGACGCTTTCCCGTGATGTGGGTGCGCGGCGGCAACGTGTTCGCGCTCAGGTACGCCATGGCGCGCAGCGGAGCCGACGCGATCATCACTCGGCTCGTGCGCGAGGACGCCGTCGTCTACGCCGGGTACAGCGCCGGAGCGTGCGTGCTCGCGCCCAGCCTGCGCGGGCTGGAGGCGTGCGACGATCCGGCGGTCGCGCCCGAGGTCGTCTGGGACGGTCTGGGCGTGCTCGACTTCGCGTTCGTCCCGCACGTCGACTCGCCCGGGCATCCCGAGTGCGCGGCGCTCACGCGGGTCGCGGACGCCTACCGCCGGGACGGCGTGCCCCACCGCGCGCTCAGGGACGGGCAGGTCCTCGTCGTGGACGGGGACGGCCCTCCGGTCCTCCTCTGAACCCCCGAAATCGGTGTGAGTCAGATCACCTGAAGGGGTGGTCGGGCGGTTCGGCGCGGCATACGTTCGTGGAGTCGTGTGTCCCGAGGGAGTGAACTCCGCATGCCACGAATCCGTGTCGAGGTCGACGGGGCGACGTACGAGGACGACGTCGAACCGCGGCTCCTGCTGGTCCACTATCTGCGCGAACGGCTGGGGAAGGTCGGTACCCCGGTCGGCTGCGACACCACCAACTGCGGGGCGTGCACCGTCCTGCTGGACGGGCTGAGCGCCAAGAGCTGCTCGGTCCTCGCCGTCCAGGCGGACGGCCGGTCTGTCACCACGGTCGAGGGGCTCGGCCTGGACGGCGGCGACCATCCGCTGCAGCGGTCGTTCCACCGCGAGCACGCGCTCCAGTGCGGCTACTGCACGCCGGGCATGATCATGGCCTCGCTGGACCTGCTGCGGGAGAACCCCGACCCGTCCGAGGACGAGGTGCGCGAGGGCCTGGAGGGCAACCTCTGCCGGTGCACCGGCTACCAGAACATCGTGCGCGCGGTGCGGGGCGCCGCCGCCGAGATGCGCGGCAGCGAGGTGGCGCCGTGACCGAGATCGGGCGGGCCCGCCCCCGCAGCGAGGACGCCCGGCTGGTCACCGGCCGGACGCGCTGGACCGACAACATCACCCCCGCCGGGACGCTGCACGTCGCGTACCTGCGGAGCCCGCACGCGCACGCACGGATCGACCGGGTGGACGTCGAGGCCGCCCGGACGCGGCCGAACGTCGTGGCCGTCCTGTCCGGGGCGGACCTCGCCGCCGAGCAGGGCTCGCTGCCGTGCGCGTGGCAGGTCACCGAGGACATGAGGCTGCCCGCGCATCCGCCGATGGCCGTGGACGAGGTGCGCTACGCGGGCGAGCCGGTCGCGTGCGTCGTGGCGCGCGACCCCTACTCGGCCGTGGACGCGCTGGAGGACATCGACATCGACTACACGCCGCTCCCGGCGGTCGTGGACATGGAGGCGGCCCTCGCGGACGGCGCCGACCTCGTCCACGCGGACCTCGGCACCAACGCGTCCTACACGTGGGTGTTCGAGCAGGGCGACCTGGACGCGGCACTGCGGGACGCGCCCGTCACGCTGGAGCGCCGGTTCGTCCAGCAGCGGCTGATCCCGTCGGCGATGGAGCCGCGCGCGGTGCTCTGCGAGCCGGACGGCTCGGGGCCGAACGCCGACTACACGCTCTACTCGGCGACGCAGATCCCGCACATCCTCCGGCTGATGCTGTCGGTGGTCACCGAGATCCCCGAGCACCGGATCCGGGTCGTCGCGCCGGACGTCGGCGGCGGCTTCGGCTCCAAGCTCCAGGTGTACGGCGAGGAGGTGCTCGCGCTGCTGCTCGCGCGGCGGCTGGGCCGTCCGGTGAAGTGGACCGAGTCGCGCAGCGAGGGCAACATGGCCGTCCACCACGGGCGCGACCAGATCCAGAAGGTGACGCTCGCGGCCGACCGGGACGGCCGCGTCCGGGGCCTGAAGGTCGAGCTGCTCGCGGACATGGGCGCCTACCTGATGCTGGTCACGCCCGGCATCCCGCTGCTCGGCGCGTTCATGTTCCCCGGCATCTACAAGATGGACGCCTACTCCTTCACCTGCACCGGGGTGTTCACCACCAAGACGCCGACCGACGCGTACCGGGGCGCGGGACGGCCCGAGGCGACGTTCGCGATCGAGCGGCTGATGGACGACCTGGCCGCCGAGATCGGTGTCGATCCGGTCGAGGTGCGCCGCCGCAACTGGATCGCGCACGAGGAGTTCCCGTTCGAGACGATCGCGGGGCTGACCTACGACACGGGCGACTACGAGGCCGCGACCGAGCGGGCGCTGGCGCTGTTCGAGTACGACAAGCTGCGCGCCGAGCAGAACGACCGGCGCGAGCGGCGCGACCCGGTGCAGCTCGGCGTCGGCGTCTCGACCTACACCGAGATGTGCGGGCTCGCGCCGTCCCGGGTGCTGGGCTCGCTGTCGTACGGCGCGGGCGGGTGGGAGCACGCGTCGGTGCGGGTCCTGCCGTCCGGGAAGGTGGAGGTCGTGACCGGCTCGTCCGCGCACGGGCAGGGGCACGAGACCGCCTGGGCGCAGATCGCGGCGGACCGGCTCGGCGTCCCGTTCGAGGACGTGCGGGTGCTGCACGGCGACACGGCCGTCTCGCCCAAGGGCATGGACACCTACGGGTCGCGGTCGCTGGCGGTCGGCGGCGTCGCGCTGTACCGGGCCTGCGACAAGGTCGTGGACAAGGCCCGGACGATCGCCGCGCACCTGCTGGAGGCGTCCGAGGACGACCTGGAGTTCGGCGAAGGCCGGTTCAGCGTCCGGGGCGTCGCCTCGGCGGGCCTGTCGATCCAGGAGATCACGCAGGCCGCGTTCGCCGCGCACGACCTGCCGGACGGCCTCGAACCGTCGCTCGACTCCGACGCCACGCACGACCCGGAGAACTTCTCGTTCCCGCACGGCACCCACCTGTGCGCGGTCGAGGTGGACACCGAGACCGGCTTCACGAAGATCCGCAGGTACGTGGCGGTGGACGACGTCGGCAGGGTCGTGAACCCGCTGATCGTGGAGGGTCAGGTGCACGGCGGGCTCGCGCAGGGCATCGCGCAGGCCCTCTACGAGGAGGCCGTGTACGACGCGGACGGCAACCTCACCACGACCACGATGGCCGACTACCTGGTGCCGTCCGCGGCGGACCTGCCGTCCTTCACCACCGACCGCACCGAGACCCCTTCCACCGGGAACCCGCTCGGGGTGAAGGGCGTCGGCGAGGCGGGCACGATCGCCTCGACCCCGGCCGTGGTGAACGCGATCGTGGACGCGCTGCGGCCCTACGGCGTCCGCGACGTCCCGATGCCCTGCACGCCCGAGCGGGTCTGGAACGCGCTGCGCGAGGGAGGCGGCCGGTGATCCCCCCGAACTTCGACTACCTGCGTCCGGACACGCTGGACGAGGCGGTGCGGATGCTGCCCGACGCGGGCGAGGACGCCAAGCTCCTCGCGGGCGGCCAGTCGCTGATGCCGCTGCTGCGGCTCCGCCTGGCCTACCCCGACGTGCTCGTTGACCTCGACCGGATCGAGGAGCTGCGCGCGATCCGCGACGACGGCGACGCGATCGTCATCGGCGCGACCGCGACGCATCACCAGGTCATGCACGACCCGCTCGTCCGGGAGCACGCGCCGCTGGTCGCGAGCGCGACCGCGACCGTGGCGGACCCGGCCGTCCGGCACCGCGGCACGTTCGGCGGCTCGCTCGCGCACGCCGACCCGGCCGGGGACCTGCCCGCCGTCGCGCTCGCGCTCGACGCGGTGATGCTCGCCCGCTCGGCGGCGAACGGCGACCGGGAGATCCCCGCCCGCGAGTTCTTCGTGGACTGGATGACGACGTCGCTGGAGCCGGACGAGCTGCTCGTCGGGGTCCGCGTCCCGAAGCTCGGCGCGGGCTGGGGCTTCCACTACGAGAAGTTCCACCGGACGGCGCAGGCATGGGCGATCGTCGGCGTGGCGTGCGCGGTGCGGCGCGTCCAGGGCGCGGTGGAGGACGTGCGGATCGGCCTCACCAACATGGGCCCGACGCCGCTGCGCGCGACCGCCGTGGAGGAGCGGCTCGGCGGCGGCACGCTGTCCGACAGCGCGCTGCGGGAGGCGTCGGCGCACGCGTCCGAGGACACCGAACCGCCGTCCGACCTGCACGGATCCTCCGAGTACCGGGTCCACCTCGCCGAGGTCCTCACGCGGCGCGCGCTCCGCGCCGCGACCGCACGCTGACCGGACCGGAAGGGCACGCGGCCCCGCCGGCCGCGCGCCCTTCCCCCGCCCCCGCCCGGCGGGCGGTCCGCCGGGGGCCGGCGGGGGCGTCTGGCGGGCGACGACACGCGGAACGTAGGGTCGCCTCGACCCCCGGACGAGAGAAGGACCCGAAACCATGGAGCTCGACCACGAATTCACCGTCCCCGTCCCGGTGGAGCGGGCCTGGCCGGTGCTGCTCGACGTGGAGCGCGTCGCGCTCTGCATGCCGGGCGCGACCCTCGACTCGGCGGCGGACGAGGAGTACCAGGGACGGCTGAAGGTCCGGGTCGGCGCGATGACGATCACCTACCGGGGCGTGGCCCGGATCGTCGCCGCCGACGCGAGCTCGCGCACCCTCACGATCGACGCGCGCGGCAAGGAGGCGCGCGGCTCGGGCACCGCGAACGCCACCGTCCAGGCCCGCCTGCGGGACGAGGACGGCACGACGCGCGTCTCCGTCCACACCAAGCTGAACGTGACGGGCCGTCCGGCGCAGTTCGGCCGCAACATCCTGTCCGAGGTCGGCGCGAAGCTCGTCGGCCGCTTCGCGAAAGCCCTGGCCGAGGAGCTGGAGGCGTCCGAGAAGAGCTCTGGCGACGCCCCCGCCACGGACGAGATGTCAGTCAAGGCGAACAACCCGGTCGCGGACGCGGCGCCGGTCGCAGACCTGGCACCGGTCGCGGACGCTGCGCCGACTGTCGAGTCGGTGCCGACCGTGGACGAGGTGCCAGCCGTGGACGAGGTACCGGCCGTGGACGAGGTACCGGCCGTGGACGAGGTACCGCCCGTTCCGTCCGTGCCGCAGCAGCGGCCCGCGAGCCCGGTCGAGCGCGGCGAAGCCACCGCCGAGCCCGCCGAGCCCGTCAAGCCCGCTGAGCCTGTCGCGCCTGTTGAGCCTGTCGAGCCCGCTGAGCCTGTCCCGCCCGTCGAGAAGGAAGCGGCGCCCGCGCCGGTCACCCGGATCCATCCGCAGCGGGCGGACGACGCGATCGACCTCCTTGAGGTCGCCGGGCCGTCGATCGCCAAGCGCGCCGTGCCCGTCCTCGGGGCCGTCGCGTTCCTGCTCGCGCTGTTCTACCTCCTCCGCCGTCGCCGCCGCTGACGACGCAGATGCGAAGGGCCGGGACGCGCGCGTCCCGGCCCTTCGCATGCTCGACGGGATCAGCGGCAGGCGCGGGCGGGACGGTCGCGCGTCACCAGGTCGGCGCGTCCGGCGGTGCCGTCCACCCAGACGACGCGGCGGCCGTCACCGACGCCGAACCGTCCCTGCTCGCCCCGGTCGCAGGAGACCGGGACCGGAACACCGCCCCCCGCCGGAAGCTGGAACAGCTTCGGCAGCCCGGCGTTCGTGAAGATGTCCGCCGCGGACAGCGCGTCGTAGGTCACCCATGCCTCGTTGCCCTTGAGCGCGATGATCCGCGGCGCGTTCGGGCCGTCCGCGAGGACCGGCGTCACGCCGCCGCCGTCCACGTCGGCCCGGGAGATGCCCACGCGGTCAGGGTCGGCGTCGGTGTCCTCGGCGAAGAACAGCGTCTTTCCCGTCAGGTAGGGGAGGTCGGCCCGGCCCTTGGACGCGATGCCGGTCTCCTTGCCGGTGGCCGTGTCGAGGACGGCCGGACGGGCGCTGCCGTCCGGCCGGTACCTGACGTAGCCGATCCGGCCGTCCTTGACCGTGGCCTGCATGGTCAGCCCGGCGTGGGACGGGTCGGCGTCCACCGGTTTCCGGTCGCCGAGCCTCATGTACCGGACGGCGGCGGACGAGCCGTCCGGCGAGACCTCGGTGAACGCGAGCAGGTTCCCGTCCAGCGCGACGTCCTGGAGCGAGCCGGGCGAGGTGTATTGGACGGTCGCGGGCGCGCTCAGGTCGGCGGGCCGGGTCGCCACGGAGTACGCCCCGGTCTCGAAGTCGAACTGGACCCAGGCGATCGTCCTTCCGTCGGTCGCGAGCGGCCACGGCCACAGGTTGTCGCCGCCGAAGACCTTGACGGGCGCGCCACCGCGCAGGGTGCCGGTGTAGACCGACGGCAGTTCCCCGCCGTCCGGGGTGGAGTCGGTGAACACGTACCGGTCGCCGGCCACCGCCGGGCTCGCGTCGTCGGTCAGGTTCGCCTTGAGGATCGTCGCGTCCAGGCCGATGCGGCGCTCCCAGCCCGGCCTGATGCCGTGCCGGTCGAACGCCGACCGGACGACAGCGCGGTCCCTGCCGGAGTAGCGCAGCGCGCGGGCGGCGGCCTCGACGGCGCGGCGGCCGTCGGTGAAGCCGTCCAGCGGCGTCATGTACTCGGCGAGCGCCTTGTAGGCGAGCTTGTCGCCGCGGTCGCCGCCGAGCGCCTTGCGGATGTCCCACAGCGCGCCGGAGAAGATCGTCGAGTTCAGGTGCACGCCGCCGTTGTCGACGCGGAGGGACGCGCCGACGTAGTCCCTCGCGGCGTTCCGGCCGTCGTCGAGGCGGCGGAGCGCGCACTGCTCCGGCGTCCCCGCGCGGCACAGATCCTCGCCGAGCAGCGGCGCGCGCGGATCGGTCATCGGGATCTTCAGCGCGTCGAGCTGGACGGCGTTGCCGAAGTAGTCGGCGATCCCCTCGTTCATCGCGCCGGACTGGCCGAAGTACGCCAGGTTCGCGGTGTGCTCGACGACGCCGTGCGTCATCTCGTGCCCGTCCACGTCCAGGCCGGCCGCGAAGGAGTAGTAGTCCTCGCCGCCCCCGCCGTACACCATCTTGGTGCCGTCCCAGAAGGCGTTCTCGAAGACGCCGCCGCCCGCGGTGACGTTGACGACCGAGTTGATCGCGCCGCCTTTGCCGTCGAGGCCGTCGCGTCCGAGCCGCTTGTAGAAGTCGTAGACCTGCCCGGCGGCCCAGTGCGCGTCCACCGCGCCCGACTCGGACGCGGAGGGCGGGAACGCAGTCGAGTCGGACGACGCGACGGGCGTGTCCGCGGGCAGCTGCCGGCCGTCGAACACGCTGACGTCCCTGCCCTGCGCGTCGTAGGTGACGATGCCGCCCGCGGCGCGGGTGGTGTCGCGCAGCTCGACCCTGCCGTCCGCGCGCCGCCAGGCGGGGAACGTCCGGTCGCGGCCGTGCGCGTCCTTGCCCGTCGCCTGGACGGGGCCCTCGGCCGCCTGGAGCCGGTCGAAGCCGAGCGCGGCGCCCGCGCCGTGCGCGTCGATGTAGACCTCGCGCAGCATCGGCTTGCCGCCGCGCGCTCCGCCGAGCTGGAAGTGCCAGGTCAGCTGGCCCTTCCCGCGCGGTAGGACGGCGAGCCCGAGGGACCGGACGGTCGTCCCGCGCAGTTCGGCGAGTCCGGCGTTGCCGTGCGTCCGCACGGTGGCGAACAGCGCGGCCTTCCGGGCGACCGCCTCGGACACCGTCGCCGTGGTGTCCACGGAGAGGCCGGTGAAGTAGCGGCCGCCCGCGCCGGTCACGCGGTCGCGGTCGAGGTGGACGAGGTACTGCCCGCCGAGGACGGGCAGTCCCCGGTGGCGCTGCTCGAACCGGACGGTCCGCTGCGTGCCGTCGGCGACGACGGCGAGCGGGGCCAGGTCGCGGTCCGGGTCCTGGATCTTGTAGCGGCTCTCGCCGAGGTGCGCGCGGGCGGCCCGCACCGGGTCGCCGGACGCGGCCTTCTCGTTCAGGCCTTCGACCAGCGCGGGCGCGGACGCCGTGGTGGGGACGCCGCCGGTCGGCGGGGGCGGGTCCTCGGCGGGCGCGGCGGACGCGGCGCCCGGAACGGCGAGGCCCGCCGCGAGCACGGCCGCGAGGGCCGTGCCGAGCGGTGCGAATCGGTGAGGGGACACGGAGCCTCCGTGATGCGGGGGGGTGCGAGTGCGGTCACTCCGTCATAGACGCCCCTCGAACCGCCATCACTGGCAAAAGCTCACATAGATGTACATAGCGGATACAGCAAATCGCGCGGCAAGGCGCGGTCAATGATCCTCCGCGTGCCGGTGGCGACGTTGGCGGAGCGCCGGGCGGTTCCGGTCGGCTTGGGGCGTGCACACCCTCATCGAAGGACGGCCCGCCGCGCCGCCGCGTCCCCGCGACTCCTGGTGGGACCGGGAGCGGCGCGCGATCCTGTCCCGCGAACTGCGCCGCCTCGGCTCGCCCGGCCGCGCCGCGCACCTCGGCTGCGGGGACGGCGGGGACAGCCTGCACCTGCGCCGGCACGGCTGGCGGACCACCGCGCTCGACACCGACCCGGCCGCGGTGGCGGCCGTCCGCGCGCTCGGCGTCGAGGCCGTGCACGGGGATCCGCGCCACCTGCCGCTGCCGTCCGGCGGCTTCGACCTCGCGGTCGCGTTCGGCGTGCTCGCCCGCATCGAGGACGACCACCGCGCCGCCGCCGAGATCGCGCGCGTGCTGCGGCCCGGCGGGACGGCGCTGGTGTCGGTGCCGCACGACATGCGGCTGTGGTCCGCGCACGACCTGACCTGCGGGCACGTCCGGCGCTACACGCGGGACATGCTGACCGCGCTGCTCGCCGGTGCCGGGCTCGTCCTCGACCGGCTGTGGAACTGGAACGTGCTGCTGCGGCCGCTCGCCCGGCTGCGCCGCCACCACGTGGCGGGCTGGGAGACGCGGGAGCGCCGCCCGGCCGCCGACCGGGTCCTCGGCTGGATCGTCCAGGCCGAGGACCTGCTCCCGCTGCACTCGCTGCCCGGCACGACGCTGTTCGCCCGCGCGCACCGTCCGCTGGACGAGCCGGACCCGGCGCCCGCGGCCTGACCCGGCAACAACCCGGTCAGCCCCGGGACGACGGACTTACAGCCCCGTCAGGCTCCGGGGCGACGGGGTTACAGCGCTGTCAGGCCCCGGGTGACGGGGTTACGGTCCGATCAGGCCCCGGGGTGACGGGGTTACGGCCTGGTCAGGCGGGCGACGAGCGACACGCCCGGCAGCGCGCCGACGGGCAGCGCGCGCTCGGCGGCGACGACGGCGTGCAGCGACCGGTCGAGCCAGCCGGGCAGCGCCTCCAGGTCGCAGCCGGTGGACGCGCGGCGGCGCATCCGGACGACCGGCCGGAGCAGCACGTTCCAGCTCCAGAGCCGTCCGATCTCGAAGCCCGCGTCGGTCAGCACCTCGGCCAGGTCGGCGCGGTCGTACCGCCGGACGTGCCCGAGCGCCTCGTCGTGCGCCGACCACAGCCGCATGTCGCACGGGACGGTCACCAGCGCCGCGCCGCCCGGCCGGACGACGCGGGCCAGCTCGCGCGCCGCGCCCGCGTCGTCCTCGATGTGCTCCAGGACGTCCAGCGCCATCGCGAAGTCGAAGGAGGCGTCGGGGAACGGCAGGTCGCAGGCGTCGCCGAGCCGCGCGTCGACGCCGCGGCGGCGCGCCGCCTCGACGCCGGCCGGCGACGCGTCCACGGCGACGGCCTCCCAGCCGCGGTCCAGCAGGACGCGCGTGTTGCCGCCGCCCGCCGCGCCGACGTCCAGCCCGGTCCCCGGACGGCCCAGCCGCCGCAGCTCGCGCGCGACCAGGTGCCGCCGCTCGCGGTACCACCAGTTGCGCTCCTCGACCGCGACGACGCGCTCGACCTCGATCGTGTCCATGATCCCCCCCAGTGAGTCGGTCAGCCGCGGCGCGCGAACACCCAGCGGTCCAGCGCGCTGAACCGGAGCGTGACCAGGCACGACGACACCGCCAGCAGCACGCACGCCTCGCCGATCCGGCCCGGCCGCAGGGTGGCCGCGAGCGTGACCGCGACGGAGGTCAGCACCCAGTTCAGCGCGGCGAGCAGGGCGGCGCGCGAGTGCACGAACGCGCGCCGCCCGCCGCGCCGCGGGAACGTCCAGCGCCGGTTGGCCTCGGTGTTGACGGCCGTGCTGAGCAGCAGGCCGCCGAGGTTCGCCGGGACGGGCGGCAGTCCGCCGCGCAGCAGCAGGTACCCGGCGGTGTGGAACACCGTCGCGAG
This sequence comes from Actinomadura gamaensis, assembly GCF_042652125.1. Taxonomy (NCBI): domain Bacteria; kingdom Bacillati; phylum Actinomycetota; class Actinomycetes; order Streptosporangiales; family Thermomonosporaceae; genus Actinomadura; species Actinomadura gamaensis. The sequence continues at coordinate 519,710 of NZ_JBHSIT010000007.1, forward strand.
CAGCCCGGCCGCGACGAAGCCGAGCAGCGTGGCCCACCTCCCGGACGTCCGGCCGAGGACCGCGTCCGGGTGGGCGGGCGCCGGTTCGGGCCGTTCCGGCAGGCCGAGCGCGGCGTCGCCGCGCATCATCGCCCGCGCCGTCCGGGCGAGGCCGCGCAGGTTGTGCGCCGCCGTCCGGGCGACGCGGACGCGCGAGTCGACGTCCTCGACCCAGTCGACGGCGACCTCGTGCACGCGCAGGCCGTTGAACTCGGCGAGCAGCAGCATCTCGGTGTCGAAGAACCAGTCGTCGTCGCCGATCCGCGCGGTCAGTCGTCCGGCGACGTCCGCGCGGGCCGCCTTGAACCCGCACGCGGCGTCGGTGAAGCGGGCGCCGAACCCGATGCGGAGCAGCCCGTTGTAGCAGCGCGACACCGCCTCGCGGCGCAGCCCGCGGCGGATCCGCGCGCCGCGCCCGAGCCGGGTCCCGATCGCCAGGTCGGAGTGCCCGCTGACCAGCGGCGCGACGAGCGGCAGCAGCGCGCCGAGGTCGGTGGACAGGTCCACGTCCATGTACGCGACGACGGCCGCGTCGCTCGCCCGCCACGCCGCCTTGACCGCCGCGCCCTTGCCCCGGACGTCCAGCCGCCGCATCTGCACGCCGGGCAGCTCGGCGGCGAGGGCGTCGCCGATCTCCGAGGTCCGGTCGGTGCTGCCGTTGTCGACGACGGTGATCCGCCACGTCCACGGGAACCACTCGTCCAGGTAGGCGTGCAGCGTCCGGACGCCGCCCTCCAGAGCCCGCTCCTCGTTCAGGACGGGGATCACGATCTCCACGACCGTCGCGTCCGCCCCCACGGCCCGGGGCGGCGGCGCGAGCGTCGCCGGGCGGGCCTCCGCCGGCGTCGCCGGGCGGGCCTCTGCTGACGCTGCCACGGCTACTCCCTCTCCGGAAACGGGTACGGACGGCACCCATGAAAGTGCCGTCCCGCCTCCGAAGACAGCGACAAAGAAGCGCCAAGACTTTTCTTTGAATCAAGCATTGCCGCGAACGTGACCGGGGTGCCCTGAATAATCCGGAGCATGGCCAACACCGTCGAAGTGAAACAGCGGACGCCGCACCGCGACGAGTCCGGAGGACCACCGGGATCACCCCGGCGACCAGCGGTGATATCCGCCGCCGTCCTGCTCGTCGCATTCGTCGCGATCGGCGGCGTCCTGTGCTTTCTCGGGATATTCGTCAGACCCGCGTCGGACGATTTCCGCTTCATCGTCATCGAACGCCGGGACGGTTTCCTCGGCGCGTCCTCGTTCCTCTATTCCTCGCTCACCGGACGCGTCGGGAACGGGCTGTTCGTCGGGCTCGCCTACCTTTCCCCCGACTGGGGACTGCGGCTCACGCCCACGGTCGCGCTGCTCTCGCTCGCGGTCGCGGGCGCGCTGCTCGCCCACGCGCTCCTCGCCCGCGCGGGCGCCGGCGCGCATCCGCTCGCCGCCCCGCTCGCGGGCCTCGGCACCGCCGTGCTCGCGCTGGTCATGCAGCCGCGCGCGTACCACACGCTCTACTGGACGGCCGGGGTCATCACGCACACGCTGCCGCCCGCGCTGGTCACCGGCCTCGCCGGCGTCGCCCTGCTCGCGCGCTCGCACCGGGCGCGGCTCTGGACGGGCGCCGCGGCGGTGCCGGTGGGCGTCCTGCTCGGCACGACCAGCGAGACGATCTCGGCGGCGGTGCTGATCCTGGTCGTCCTGGCCGGGATCGGGCAGCCGGTGTTCGCGGGCCGGGCGACGTGGCCGCCCGCGTTCGGCGTCGTGCTCGGCGCGAGCACGGTCGTCGGCGCGGTGATCGTCCTCACCTCCCCCGGCCACGCCGCCGCCCTGCGGCAGCGCACGCACGGGGAGGCGCTGGTCAGCTCGCGGGTGCTGGCCGACACCGTCGCGACGTGGGAGAAGGCGCTCAGCCACCTGTCCACCGACGCGGCGCTTCCGGCGGCGGCCGCGATCGGCTTCGTGGTGTGCCTGCTGGCCCGCACGCACCGGCCGATCCCCGCGGGACGGCTGCTGTTCGCCCTGGTCGCGGCGGGCGCCGGCGTCCTGGCGCTGACGTTCGCGGTCATGTGGGAGCTGCGCGTCGGCTGGGGTCCGGGCGGCTGGCGGTTCTACCGCGCCTGGTTCGCGTTCCAGTACGCGGCCGTGCTGGTCGCCGCGTTCTACGGGTACGCGGCGGCGGACGTCCTGCGCCGCCTGCGGAGCCGCGCGGACGTCCCGCGCGCGGTGGCGTGCGCGGTCTGCGTCGCGCTCGTCGCGGCGGCCTGCACCGGCGCCGCCGGACGGGTCCGGCACACGGCGACGGCGATGATGCACCGCGCCGCCGCCTTCGACGCCCAGTCCGCGCGGGCGGAGCGGGCGAAGCGCGATGGTGCGCGCACCATCGCGATCGCCCGGCTCCCGATCGCGAACCTGGCCGTCCCGTTCGAGAAGCGGCGCGGGCCCGACTGGCTCGCCCCGCTGATCGCCAGGTACTACGGCCTCGCGTCCGTCACCCGCGCGCCCGGGAACCACCGGAAGAGCGGCCGTCCCACCGGCCACCCGACCGGCGGCCCGAGCAGCGGACCGACCGGCGGGCCGGGGCCGGGAGGGGGCGCGAGGATCCTCGCGCCCGGCGAGGCGAAGATCGAGTCGCCCGCGCGGGCGCTCCCGGCCCGTCCGGGGACCGTCAGTCCTGGGACGGCCGCACGGCCGGCACCGTCAGGTCGCGGAGGGCTCGCGGCGGGGCGGTGATCGCCCGGCCCACCTTGAAGCTGGTCGAGCCGCGGAGCGCCTTCAGCAGGCGCTTGCGCTCGGCCAGCTCCTCCTCCAGCCGCTCGTTCTCCGCCCGCAGGCACACCGAGAGGCGGCGCAGCCGCTCGGCCTCCGAGTCCACCGCGACGTCCTTGCGGTGGACGACGCGGACGAACTCCTTCCCGGCGACGCGCTGCCTCTCGTGCCACAACGCGGGCTCGCCGTCGAGGTACTCCAGCAGGTCGGCCTGGACGGCGCCGGCGTCGCCCCACGTCCCGTACAGCTTGGACGGGCTGAGCACGACCGGGTTCAGCCCCTCTTCCAGGACGGCCTCCCAGACGGCCGCCGCGACGCCGGGCGTGTGCCCGGACCGGTAGTCGTCGCAGACGACGATCCCGTCCGGCGCGAGCGCGTCCTTGACGATCTCCAGGTCGGTCACGACGTGCTCGTACAGGTGCGAGGCGTCGATGTGCGCGAACCGCACCGAACCCGCCTCCAGCCGTCCGGCCAGGGTGGACGTCGCCCCCTGCACGATCTCCGGCAGGTCGTCGTGGAAGGCGAGGTAGTTGCGCTCGAACGCGGCCCGCGTCAGCCCCGGATAGGACCGCTTCACCTCGGTGTCGTTGGCGCCGTCCCCGGCGGGCGTCTCGAACAGGTCGCAGACCGTGAAGGTCTCCTCCGGCCGGACGTGGCCGCCGATCAGCACGGCGCTCTTGCCCAGGTAGGCGCCGAGCTCCAGCAGGTCGCCGGTCTGCTCCAGGCGGCGCTGCCGCTCCAGCGTCCAGTCGAACAGCCTGCGGTCCAGATCGAAGAACCACCCCTCGATCTCGTCGATCGTGCTCGGCACGATGGTGCTTTCTGCGTCGGCGCTCGTTGCGTTGTTCGTCACTGCGTCGGTGCTCGGTGCGTCGGTGCTCGGTGCGTCGGTGCTCGGTGCGTCGGTGCTCGGTGCGTCGGTGTTCGGTGCGTCGTTCGTCGGTGCGTTGGTGGTCGTGTCGGTCACGACGATGAACCTCGTTCCCCTCGGTGGCCGGTCAGTTCCCGGGCGGACCGGCGAGCAGCCGGTCCACCGCGCGCGCGGCGGCGCGCCCGTCGTCGTACGGGCAGTAGGTGGCGCGGAAGGCCGCGTAGGCGTCCGCGCGGGGGGCGCAGGCGGCGTCGAGGTCGGCGAGCGCGTCCGCGACCTCCGCGGACGTCGCCACGATCGGGCCGGGGGCCTCGGCGTCGAAGTCGAGGTAGAAGCCGCGGACGGTGTCGCGGTAGCTCTCCAGGTCGTAGGCGTAGAAGACCATCGGCTTGCCCGTGACGGCGAAGTCGAACATCGCCGACGAGTAGTCGGTGACGAGCACGTCCGCGGCGAGGTACAGCTCGGCGATGTCGCCGTACCGGGACACGTCGATCACGAACCCGTCGGAGTCCGACCACGTCCGGTCGGTGATCAGGTAGTGCGCCCGGACGAGCACCACGTGGTCGTCGCCGAGCCGCTCGCGCAGCAGGTCGAGGTCCAGCTCCAGGGAGAACGCGCGGCGGCCGGGGGCGAGGTGGTGGTCGTCCCGCCAGGTCGGCGCGTACAGCACGACCTTCCTGCCGTCCGGGACGCCGAGCCGCGCCCGGACGCGCCGGGCGGTCTCGCCGGCGTCCGGCGCGGTGAGGACGTCGTTGCGCGGGTACCCGGTCTCCAGGATCTCGCCGTCGTAGCGGAACGCGCGGCGCATGATCGGCGTGGTGAAGGGGTTCGGCGAGATGAGCACGTCCCAGCGGTGCACCTCGCGCGCCATCCAGTCGAGCGTCTCGGTGCGCTTGTAGGGCATGTCGCGCAGGTCGTAGGCGAGCTTCTTCAGCGGCGTCCCGTGCCAGGTCTGCATGTACGTCTGGCCCGGACGCTTGACGAACCAGGGAAGCTGGCCGAAGTTCCCGACGACCCAGCGGGCCCGCGCCATCACCTCGTAGTGCTCGCGGCTCTCCATCAGCACCGCGCGGGCGCCCTCGGGGACCTCGAACTGCCCGTCGCGGGTCACCCACACGCATTCGACGTCCGGACGCCTGCGCCGCAGCTCCTCGAACACCGCGCGCGGGCTGCACGAGTACTGGACGCCCTCGTACGAGTCGAACACGGCGAGGTCGCGCAGCGGACGCTCGCGCATGCGCGGATACTCGTCCTCCTGGATCCGGCGCTGCGCGTAGAGGCCGCGCTCGTCGTCGGCGAGGGCCGTCCGGATGTTGAGGCCGAGCGCGTCGATCTGGTGCGTGCCGAACGAGATCTCGTGCAGGCCGACGACCTTCGGCTCGGGCAGCCCGGCGAGGGCGGCGCGCTCCATCACGACCATGGTCTCGCCCGCCTCCGAGTCGACGACCAGGTCCCACAGGCCGCTGCGGAGCGGCAGGCGCGCGCCGAACACCGGCATCCCGCCGGGGGCGAGCTCGGCGCGGAACCGGCGGCCGTCCCACTCCAGCGGGACGCGGTGCTCCTCGCTCGACCTCCGCCGCCGGACGATCAGCTCGTCCGGGACGGGTCCCGGCGTCATCTCGCCCGCCAGCACGAGCCGGTCGCCGTCCGCCCAGGTCACGTCCGTGACGACCGGACGGCGGAAGCGCTCGACGCCCCGGACGTTGCCGAACCGCGTCCGGGTGAGCGTGAAGTCCTGCGCCCCGGCCGGGTAGCGCCCCTCGGGCACCCCGTCGGCGAACATGAACCGCACCGGCTTGTCGGCGCCGCAGAGCCGGAACTCCCAGTTCACTCCGTCGGAGATGCGGGTCGCGCGGGCGACGCGGTCCTCCGCGGACGGGTCGGACAGCAGCTCGTCCAGCGGCAGCTCGACGGCGAACCGGACGCCGCCGTCCGGCCCGGCGGCGACGTCCCGGACGGCCCCCTCGACCAGCCCCTGCCCGTACTGCCGGTGCACCCGGACGACCGGGTCCGCGCCGAGGTCGGCGTCGGTCCAGCCGTCCAGGCGCAGCGCGCCGTCCGGGGTGACGCCGTGGCCGGTGACGAGCGCGTGCTCCCGCTTGACCTGGAGCACGAACCCGGCCGGGTCGGCGGCGGGCTGCACCTTGACCCGTCCGGCGACCGTCCGGGCGTGCGCCCAGCAGGCGCGCGGCCGCTTCGGCGGGCCGACGCGCCGCTCGCCGCGCATGCCCTGCGCGTCCACGGCGACGTGCAGCTCCCAGTTGATCGCGCGCCAGCGCCCGACCCTCAGCCGCGCCGGATCCAGCGTGAAGGTGAACCCCGAATGCTCGTAGGTCGCGGCCGACTGCCCGGACGCGGCGGTCACGTCGGGCCGGACGACGCGCTGGTGCGCCAGGTCGATCCGCCTGCGTCCGCGCGGGTCCTGAAGCCAGACCTTCATCTTCAGGTCGCGCGGCACGGCGGCGTCGATCCGCGAGTAGTGGGCGTGGCCGTCCACGCGGAGCAGGCCGTTCTCCCAGCGCACGTCGTCCACGTCGGCGCGGAGCCGCAGCTCGCCGGTGACGTCGTACACCCGGTCGGGGACGCCGCGCGCGGCATCCCCGAAGAACGGGTAGCGCAGGTACCAGCGGTGCCGGAACAGGCCGCGCCGGACGGCCGCCGCGTCCCGGTCGCCGGTCTTCTCGAACCGCAGCACCTCCAGGAGCTCCGGCAGCATCCGGTGTTCCAGCAGGTGCAGCCGGAGACGCTTGTTCACCGGCAGCAGCGCGCGGGCCTCGGGCGCGGCGTCCCGCAGGCAGGCGGCGCCGAGATCCATGATCCGCTCGCGCTCCGCGTCGGTCGCGGGCAGCAGGTTCTCGGTGAGGACGCCGAGGTCCACGTCCAGGGCGTACCGGTCGTAGGCGGCCTTGAGCGACGGGTCGCGGGAGTCCAGGAACTCGTGGACCATCCGGACCGACGTCATGCGGTCCTCCAGGTTGGACAGCTCCGCCTTCCGCTTGGTGATGGAGCCCTCCCGGTCGCGCCAGTAGTAGACGGGCTGGGAGAACACGTCCACCGACCCGGCCAGGACGTGCGCGGCGACCATGACCGGCGAGTCCTCGTAGAGGATGCCGGGGAAGCCCAGCTCGTGCCGGTCCCAGAACGAGCGCCGGAACACCTTGTTCCACACCATCCGGTCCTGCATGAGCTCGTGCTTGCGCGACACGTGCGTCCGCTCGACGCTGCGCTCGCACGGCTCCCGGTGCGCCCAGCACTGCCACGTCCGGCCGCCGTTGAAGCGGCGGACGTTCCCGGCCGCCAGGTCCGAGCCGGTCCGGTCCAGGCTCTGCGTCATCAGCTCGTAGGCGTACCGCGCGACCACGTCGTCGCTGTCCACGAACGCGAGGTACTCGCCGGTCGCGTGCCGCGTCCCGGTGTTGCGCGCGGGGCCGAGGCCCTGGTTCTCCTGCTGGACGAGCCGGAACCGCGGGTCGCGCTCGGCGAACGCCTTGGCGATGACCGCGCAGTTGTCGGGGGACCCGTCGTCCACCATGACGACCTCGATGTCGGCGAGGGTCTGCCGGGCGAGCGAGACCAGGCACTCCTCCAGGTAGTCCTCGACGTCGTAGAACGGGACGACGATGCTGATCTTCGGTGCCAAGCGGTGCTCCAGAGTGAGGCGGGACGGGGGCGCCGGCCGGGTGACGGGGGCCGGGTCACCGGGGCCGGGGCCGGGTCACAGGACCGCGTCGAGGACGCGCGCGGCGGCGAGCCCGTCGTCGTGCGGGCAGTAGCGGTCGCGGAAGGCCGTGTAGCGGTCGGCGTGCGCGGAGGCGAGGCCGTCCAGCGCCCGGACGGCGTCGGTCAGCTCGTCCTGCGTGCGCAGCAGCGGGCCCGGCGCCTCGGCCGCGAAGTCGAAGTAGAAGCCGCGGACCTGCTCGCGGTAGCGCTCCAGGTCGTAGGCGTAGAAGAGGATCGGCCGGCCGGTGACGGCGAAGTCGAACATCGCCGACGAGTAGTCGGTGATCAGCGCGTCGGCGACCAGGTACAGCTCGGCGATGTCCGGGTAGGCGGACACGTCCAGCACCGGGCCGCCCGCCGGGACGGGCGTCCCGCCGGTGACGAGGTAGTGGGTGCGCAGCAGCAGGACGTGGTCCGGCCCGAGCGCGGCCGTCAGCCGGGCGAGGTCGAGCGGGGCCCGGTACGCGGGCTTCCCGGCGCCGGTCTGCACGTCGTCCCGCCAGGTCGGCGCGTACATCACCACGCGCTTGCCGGGCGGGACGCCGAGCCGCAACCGCACCGCCCGGGCCATCTGCTCGCGGTGCGCGCTGGCGAAGATGTCGTTGCGCGGGTACCCGGTGACCAGCACCTCGCCTTCGTAGGCGAACGCGCGGCGGAAGTGCGGCACGGAGAACTCGTTCTGCGCGAGCAGCACGTCCCACTGCGGGACGTCGTGCTCCATCCAGGCGCGCTTGGCGACGTGCCGGTTCGGCATGTCCAGCACGTCCCAGCCGATGCGCTTGAGCGGCGTCCCGTGCCAGCACTGCACGTAGGTCTGGCCGTCGCGCTTCTCGTACCACCGCGCCTGCGACCAGTTCCCGAACAGGTAGCGGGCGCGGGCGACGGCCTCGTAGTGCTCGCGGCTGCCCGCCAGGACGGTCCGGGCCCCGGCGGGCGTGCCGAAGTCGCCGTTCCGGGTCACCCACACGCAGTCGAGGCCGCTGCCCCGGCGGCGCAGCTCGTCGTACAGGCCGCGCGGGTTGCAGGAGTACTGGCGTCCCCGGTAGGAGTCGAAGACGGCCAGGTCGAGCACGGGTTCGGCGCGCCGCGCGGCGTAGTACCCGCGCTGGAGGCGGGTCTGCCGGTAGGGGCCGCGCTCGTCGTCGGCGAGGGCCGTCCGGACGCGCAGGACGACGCCGCCGTCCCGGTTGGCCCGCACGGTCAGCTCGTGGCGTCCGCTGACGCGCGGGCCGGGCAGTCCGGACGCGGCGCGGCGCTCGGCGAGCAGCGGACGGTCGCCCGCGAGCAGCTCCCAGCGGCCGGGGACGAGCGGGCGGTCCAGGCCGGCCGTCCGCATCCGGCGCGGGGTGAGCGTCCCGACGAACAGCCGTCCCTGCCAGGTCAGCGGGATCTCGTACCGCTCCCCCGAGTCCCGGCCCCGCAGCGTCAGGCCGTCCGGGCAGGAGGCGGGGTCGGCGCAGGTCCCGGCCAGGTGCAGGGTGCCGTCCGCGCGCCAGAGCGCCTCGGTCAGCACGAGGTGCGGCGCGCGGCTGATCGCGCACAGGTCGCCGGCGCGCGTCACGGTCAGCGCGAACTCGGTGCCGCGCGCGGCGTACCGGCCTTCCGGGACGTCCCCGGGGAAGATCAGCTTCAGCCCGCCGGTGAGCGAGAACGACCAGTCGGCCCGGACGGCGGTCAGGTCGGCGAGCGGCAGCAGCGCCCGGAACGCCGTGCCGCCGCCGTCGGCGTCGCCGAGCCGCTCCACCCTCCCGCGCACCTTCGCCAGGCCGCGCGCGGTCGCGGTCAGCCACGCCTTCCCGCCGGGATCGCGGCGCAGCACGCCCCGGATCTCCAGGTTCCCCCGCTCGCGGGCGTGCCCGGTCAGGACGGCGTCGTTCGCGCGGACGCGCAGTAACTGCCGCCCGTCCACGGCGACGGTCTGGAGCCGTGCCGCCGGGGACAGCTCGCGGTCCAGCGGCCACCGCTCGGCCGCGCGCGGCGGCGCGAGCGTCCGCCTCCGGTGCACGCCCTGCGCGGCGACCTCCACGCACAGCCGCCAGTCCCCGGTGCGCCAGCGGCCGAGGAGCTTCAGCGCGTCCGGGTCGATCTCGGCGGTGAACCCCGAGTCGTCGTGGGACACCGCCGACTGCCCGGACGCGGCGGTCACGTCCGGCCGCCGGACCCGCTTCACCGGGACGCGCATCAGCCCGAGCCGCCGGCTCGCCAGCAGCCAGAGCCTGATGCGGCTGCCCTCGGAGTCCAGCATCGGGATGTAGGCGTGGCCCTCGATGCGCAGCCGGTCCCCGGCCCACACCGCGCGGTCGACGCACGCGACCGGGCGCATCTCCTCGGTCACGTCGTACACGTGCGCCGGGACGGCGAGGGCGGCATCCTCGAAGTAGGGGTACGCGGCGTACCAGGGTCCGCGGCGTCCGCGCCGGACGGCCTTCGCGTTAGCGGCGTCGCCCGCCTGCTCGTACCGGACGACCTCGGCCAGCTCGTCCGGCAGGCCGCGCGCGAGCAGGTGCAGCTTGAGCCGCGCGAGCGCGGGCAGCCCGGCGACCATGGACGGGTCGAGCCGTCCGGCGATCTCGGCGCCCAGGGCGGCGGCTGCGGCGTGCTCGCCGCCGTCCGCGCGGGCGAGCTCGGTCATCAGGGCGGCCAGCTCGGCCCGCACCAGCACGTGCTCGTCGAACGCCCGGACGGCGTCCGGCGCCTCGCAGGTCAGGAAGTCGCGGTCGGCGCTCGCCGCCGCCAGCCGCGCCTCGATGCCGGGGTCGTCCTCCGGCTCCGCGCGGGACGGGAACGGGACGTCCAGCACGTCGATCGTCGTGGCGAGCGCCAGCGCCCGGACGGCCGTCGAACGCTCCCCGCTCGCGCGGGCCAGGTCGCAGCGGTCCCAGAAGTCGCGGCGGAAGACCTTCCCCGCCAGGGACGGGTCGTGGAGCAGCCGCGGGCTGCGGGCGACGCTCGTCCGGTCGGCGGCCACGAGCCCGGACGCGGCGATGTCCGAGCCGGAGCGGTCGAGCGCGGCGGCGAGCGCCGCGTAGGACCCGGCGGGGACGGCCTCCCGCGCGTCCGCGAACGCCAGCAGCTCGCCGGACGCGGCGGCGACCCCCGCGGCGCGGGCCGCGTCCGGCCCCCGGGACGGCTGCTCGACGAGCCGGAACCGGGCGTCCCGGACGGTCATCTCCTTCGCCGTGATCCCGCCCGCGTCGGTCGAGCCGTCGTCCACCATGACGACCTCGAGATCGCGCACCCGCTGGCCGGCCAGCGACGCCAGGCACGCGCCCAGGCGGTCCTCGGCGTTGCGGAACGGGACGACGACGCTGAGCTTCGGGGACATGCCCTCCAGCATGGTCACACTTGGTGACCGTCCCGGCCCGGTTCGTCATTGCCAGGCCGCCTCCTGACCCAGACTTGACCCACCCCTGCCGTTCCCCGCGGTGGGCGGGCCGGGGCCGGTCAGCCGAGCGTGCGCAGGCCGGGCCACTCCGCGGCGACGGCCTCGCGGAGGGACGCGGCGAGCGCCTCGAAGTCGTCCGCGCGCGGCGACGTGCCGCGGTACGCCAGCCCGATCCGCCGGGACGGCGCGGGCGCGGCGAACCGGTGCTCGGCGAGGCCGGGCGCGCGCCGCGTCTCGACGGTCAGCGCCGTCTCCGGGACGAGCGTCACGCCGAGCCCGCCCGCGACGAGCTGGACGAGCGTGGACAGGCTCGTCGCGTAGGTCGCCGACCCGGCCCGCGCGCCGACCTCGCGGCACACGTCCAGGGCCTGGTCGCGCAGGCAGTGCCCCTCGTTGAGCAGGATCACGTCCAGCTCGTTCAGGTCCGCGCGCTCGACCCGCGGCGGCAGCTCCATCGCGGCGGGCGCGACGAGCGCGAAGTCCTCGTCGTAGAGGGTGAGTTCGGTCACTCCGGACGCCGGGACGGGCAGGGCGAGCAGGATCACGTCGAGCCGTCCGGCGAGCAGCTCGGCGGTGATCTCGTCGGTCTGCTCCTCGTGCACCGACAGCTCCAGCTCGGGGAAGCGCTCGGCCAGGTGCGGCAGCACGACCGGGAGCAGGTACGGCGCGACCGTCGGGATCACGCCGAGCCGCAGCGGCCCGACCAGCGGCCCGCGCACCGCCTCCACGTCCTCGACCAGCCGGTCCAGCTCGGCGAGGACGGTCTCGGCGCGCCGCGCCACCCGCTCCCCGGCCGGTGTGAGCAGGACCCGCCGTGTCGTACGCTCCACCAGCCGGGTGTTCAGCGTCTCCTCCAGGGCGGCGACCGCCCCCGACAGCGCGGGCTGGCTCATCCGCAGCGCGGCGGCCGCGTCCCGGAAGTGCAGGTACTCGGCGAGCGCCAGGAACGCGCGCAGCTGGGCGACGGTCGGACGGCTGATAGCCAACTCCTATCACTCGAACCACACTGATCCGATTTCTCTTTTCACGGTACCTGGTGCACGCTGGTGACGTCGGCCGGCGGGGGGCGGCCGAGCCGCTCCCCCGTGTGCGCTGACCTGCCCGGACGTGCGCCGCCCCGCGCGGGGCCGTCCCTCCGGAGTCGCAACCAAAGGAGCCTTGCGTGCTTACCGTCGGAGACCAGTTCCCCGAGTACGAGCTGACTGCCTGCGTGTCGCTCGACCCCGACAACGCCTTCGAGACGATCAACCACAAGTCCTACGAGGGCAAGTGGCGCGTGGTGTTCTTCTGGCCGAAGGACTTCACCTTCATCTGTCCGACCGAGATCGCCGAGTTCGGCCGCCTCAACGAGGAGTTCGCCGACCGCGACGCCCAGGTGCTCGGCGCGTCGGTGGACAACGAGTTCGTCCACTTCGCGTGGCGCAAGGACCACCCGGACCTGCGCGAGCTGCCGTTCCCGATGCTGTCGGACCTGAACCGCGAGCTCGTCTCCGCGCTCGGCATCCTCACCCCGGACGGCGTCGCCCAGCGCGCCACCTTCATCGTGGACCCGAACAACGAGATCCAGTTCTCCATGGTCACCGCGGGCTCGGTCGGCCGGAACGTCAAGGAGGTCCTGCGGGTCCTCGACGCCCTGCAGAGCGACGAGCTGTGCCCCTGCAACTGGAACAAGGGCGAGGCCACCCTCGACGCCGCCTCCCTGATGGCCGGCGCCGGCGCCTGAGCCTCCCCCCGAACCACTCCGCCGCCTGACGCGGCATGAAAGCGGCCGGTCGCGGACGACCGCGGCCGGCCGCCGCCGTCCCGAAAGGAACCCCGAGATGAGCGTCGACGCGCTGAAGTCCGCCCTCCCCGACTACGCCAAGGACACCAAGCTGAACCTGGGCTCGGTGACGACGACCTCGTCGCTCTCCGAGCAGCAGCTGTGGGGCACCGTGCTCGCCTCCGCGCTCGCGAGCCGCAACGCCCGCGTCGTCCGCGAGATCGCCGACGACGCCGCCGACTACCTGTCGGCCGAGGCGTTCGAGGCGGCCAAGGCCGCCGCGTCCATCATGGCGATGAACAACATCTACTACCGCGCCACCCACCTGCTCAGCGACGACACCTACGAGACGCTGCGCGCGGGCCTGCGGATGAACATCATCGGCAAGCCGGGCGTCGAGAAGGCCGACTTCGAGCTGTGGTGCCTCGCGGTGTCGGCGGTCAACGGCTGCGGCAAGTGCCTGGACTCGCACGAGAAGGTCCTGCGCGACGCGGGCCTGTCCCGCGAGCAGATCCAGGAGGCCCTGAAGATCGCCGCCGTCGTGCACGCCGCCGCCCTGACGCTGGAGGCCGAGGAGTCCCTCGCCCCCGCCGCGGTCTGACGCGCGCGCCGTCCGAACGGCTTGCGCCGCCCGAGCCCGGCCCGGAGTCCGCTCCGTGCCGGGCTCGCGCATGTTCAAGACCGGTCCAGGGTTTGACAGGTCCGTCCGCCCCGGCCCGTCCCGGCGGCCAGGCTGATGCCGAGCACGGGGACGGGAGGGCGGATGACCAGGGCTCCGGACGGCCCGTTCGCCGAGGCCACCGAGGTGTGGCCGCGCGGCGGGCGGATCACGATCATCGGCGAGCTGGACGGCGCGGACGGCACCTCCGGGCGGTGGTCGCTGCTGGTGGTGCCGCGCCCGAAGCGGCCGCGGGGGTTCGCGCGGCGCGTCCACTACCGGCTGCTCGGGGCGCGGCGCCCGCTGCACCTCGCGGCGGACGTGCGCGGCCGGACGTTCGAGGCGGCGGTCCCGGCGCGGCTGCTCGCGCCGCTGCGCCGCCGCGGCCACTGGGACCTCTACCTCGTCGCCGAGGACGGCACCGGCCCGCTCCGGGTGGGCCGGTGGCTGGACGACATGCCGGGCAAGCGGCACATCGTGACGTTCCCGCCCGTCCGGACGCGCCGGACGGCCGTCCGCCCCTACTTCACCGAGACCGAGGCGCTCAGCATCAGGACGGTGGCCGCGCGATGAGGATCACCTACGTGCTGGCCTGGCCGAACGCGATGGGCGGCACCGCGCGGACGGTCGTCAACCAGGCCAACGCGATGGCCGCGGCGGGCCACGACGTCGAGATCGTCGGCGTCGCGTGGGCCGGGCAGAGCCCGAACTTCCCGGTCGATCCGCGCGTCCGGATGGGGACGATCGTGTCCGGGCCGGTCCCGCCGTCCGGGCCGGGCCGCGAGGTGCCGCCGGGCGAGAGCGCGTACGCGTCCCTGTTCAGCGCCGCCGTCGAGGACGCCGTGATCGGCTGGATGCGCGACCGCGAGGACGGCGTCCTGGTGACGACGCGTCCGGCGCTGAACCTGCTGGCCGCCCGGTACGCGCCCGCGCGGGTCGTCCGTGTCGCGCAGGAGCACCTGAACCTCGCCAGCCACCGCCCGGACGTGCGCGCCGCGATCCTCGCCGACTACCCCGCCCTGGACGCCGTCGTCACGCTCACCCGGCGCGACCAGGCCGGCTACCGGGCCGCGATGGGCGGCGCCGTCCGGGTCGCGCGCATCCCGAACGCCCTGCACTCGCTCGACGTCCCGCGCTGCGACCCCGACGCGAAGCTGGTCGTGGCCGCCGGGCGCCTCGTCACCCAGAAGGGCTTCGACCTGCTGATCCGCGCGTTCGCCAAGGTCGTCGAGCGGCACCCGGACTGGCGGCTGCGCATCCACGGGCGGGGCAGGAAGGAACGGTCGCTGCGCCGGCTGATCAACGAGCACCACCTCTACAACCACGTGTTCCTGATGGGCACGACGCGCGAGCTCCACCGGGAGCTCGCGAAGGGCTCGGTCTTCGCGCTCAGCTCGCGGTTCGAGGGCTTCGGCATGGTCCTGATCGAGGCGCTGAGCCACGGCCTCCCGATCGTGTCGTTCGACTGCCCGGAGGGCCCCGGCGAGATCCTCACCGACGGCCACGACGGCGTCCTCGTCCCGCCCGAGGACGTCGAGGCCCTCGCCGACGCGCTCTGCGCCGTCATCGAGGACCGCTCCCTGCGCGCGGACATGGGCGAGGCCGCGCTGCGCACCGCCGGGCAGTACGGGCCCGACTCCGTCCGTCCCCTGTGGGAGGCCCTCTTCGCCGAGGTCAGTTCCCGGACGGGGGTGGCGTGAGGGCGAGCTCCTCGGCGTCCAGGCGGACCTGGGCGCGGGAGATCGAGGCCGTCCGGTGCGTCCCGTTCCGGCGCGCGTCGAGCAGCGCGGCGCGCTCGGCCTCGATGACGCGCAGCCGCAGCCGGCGGTACTGCTCGCGGACCGCGTCGAAGTCCGGCGGCACGTCCGCCCCGGGTCTCGCCTTCGAACCGGCCGGGATGCGCTCGTCCTCGCGGACCTTCGCGATCACCTTCGGCGGGACGGACCCGTCCCGCTCGGCCCGCTCCAGCACCTCCGCGCCGCGCGCGGACATCTCGCCGATCAGCGACACCAGGTCCTCGCGCAGCGCGTCCGGGTCGTCCGGCGGGACCTTCGCCGCCTTGATCACCGACGGCAGGCTGAGGCCCTGGAGCAGCAGCGTCGTCGCGGCCACGACGAACGCGACGAGGATCAGCTCCGGACGCAGCGGGGTGTCCTCCGGAAGCGTCTGCGCCGCCGCGACCGTGATCGCGCCGCGCATCCCCGACCACGCGAGCACCGCCCCCGCGCGCCAGCCGAGCGTGTCCTCCAGCACGAACCGGACGTCCGCCGACACGCGCGTCAGGCGGCGCTCGAACCGGACCTTGCGCCGGTCGTCGGGGCGCTCGTCCAGCCGCGTGCGGATCACGTCCAGCCTCGGCACGGCCCGCTGCGCGCGCTGCTCCTCCCGCCGGACGGTCGCCATCAGGAACGGCAGGAACACGATCCGGACCAGCACGACCAGCCCGGACGCCGCGAGCCCGAGCAGCAGCGAGTGCCCGACGCTCAGGTGGTGCCGGCCCACCTCGTCCACCAGCCCGTGCAGGCTGAGCCCCATGAACAGGAAGACCGCGCTCTCCAGCAGGAACGCGATCGTCCGCCAGTTGGTCAGGTCGCTCAGCCGGTCGGCCGCGCTGAGCAGCCGCGGCCCGTGCCCGCCCGTGACGAGCCCGGTCACCACGACGGCGAGGATCCCGGACGCCTCCAGTTCCTCGGCCGGGATGAACGCCGCGTACGGGACGACGAACGACAGCGCCGTCCCCATCACCGGGTCCGCCAGCCGGGCCCGCACCACCACCCCGAGATGCCCGACGACCCATCCGACCAGCGACGCGACGACCACCGAGTAGAGGAACTCCGCCGCCACGCCGCCGATCGACACCGACGTCGCGACCGCCGCGACCGCCGACCGCAGCAGCACCAGCGACGTCGCGTCGTTGACCAGCCCCTCGCCCTCCAGGATCGTCAGCAGCCGCGACGGCAGCCCGAGCCGCCGTCCGACCGACGTCGCCGCCACCGCGTCCGTGGGGCTCACCACCGCGCCGACCGCGAACGCGACCGGCAGCGGGATCTCGGGGATCAGCCGGTTCAGCAGCCAGCCGACCAGCAGCGTCGTCACCACGACCAGCAGCACGGCCAGCCCGAAGATCACCTTCCGGTTCCGGCGGAAATCGGTGCCGGGCATGTTCACCGCCGCCGAGTACATCAGCGGCGGCAGCACCCCGGCGAGGATCAGCTCCGGCGGGACGTCCGGCACCGGCACGCCCGGTACGAACCCGAGCGCGCCGCCGACCACGACCAGCGCCAGCGGCGCCGCCAGCCCGAGCCGCTCGGCGGACGCCGCGACCGTCACGAGGCTGACGACCCCCACCACCGCCACCAGCGCATTCGCCATGCCCGGCAGCCTGTTCCGGACCCCGCCCGGAGGTCCATCCGCCACCCGCCGGCCTGGCAACTCGTGAACCCGCGAAGACCGCGCCCAGACCGTCGGATTCAGTAAGTCGTCCGACTGACTATGGACAGCAGCCCGGCGGTCGGGCTAGGGTTCCCACTAGTCAGTCAGTCAGCTAACTAACTTACTTTGAGGGAGCCTCACATGATCGTCGTCACGGGTGCCACCGGGAACGTCGGCCGCACGCTGGTCCGCCTGCTCGCCGAGGAGGGCCACCAGGTCACCGCCGTGTCCCGGCGCATCACCGACGCGGACGTCCCGTCCGGCGTCCGCGCCGTCGCCGCCGACCTCGCGGACTCGCCCGCCCTGCCCGCCTTCCCGGCCGCCATGGACGCCGTCTTCCTCATGATCGGCGGAGACCTCATGATGTCCGGCGACCCGGCGCGGGTCGTCGCCCCGTTCGCGCGCGCCGGACGGATCGTCCTGCTCTCGTCCCAGGGCGTCGCCACCCGACCCGACTCGCCGTCCCACGGCCGCGCGTTCGCCGCCTACGAGCAGGCCGTCATGGACTCCGGCACCGCCTGGACGATCCTGCGCCCGGGCGGCTTCGCGTCCAACTCCTACGCCTGGGTCCCGTCCGTCCGGGCGGCCCGCACCGTCGCCGCGCCCTTCGGCGACGTCCCGCTCCCCGTCATCGACCCGGACGACATCGCCGCCGTCGCCGCCGTCGCCCTCACCCGTCCCGGCCACGAGAAGGCCGTGTACGAACTCACCGGCCCCGCGGCGACCACCCCGCGCGAACGCGCCGGCGCCATCGCCGAGGCCATCGGCGAGCCGCTCACCTTCGTCGACCAGACGCGCGACGAGGCCCGCGCCCAGATGCTCGCCTTCATGCCCGCCCCCGTGGCCGACACCACCCTCGACATCCTCGGCGCCCCCACCGTCCGCGAGCGGACCGCGACCACCGACGTCGAGACCCTCCTGGGCCGTCCGGCCACGCCCTTCACCGCCTGGGCGGCCCGCAACGCCCCGGCCTTCCGCTGAGTGGAGAAGCGAAGCGCGGGCCGGCGCGGTGCGGGCGTCACCGATGCCGGCACGTCCCTGGGACGTCACAACACCCGGAGGCCCGCGCCGCCTGGTGGCGGCGGCGCGTCACTCCCACTCGATGGTGCCCGGCGGCTTGCTGGTGACGTCGACGACGACGCGGTTGATCTCGCGGACCTCGTTGGTGATCCGCGTGGAGATCCTCGACAGGACGTCGTAGGGCAGCCGGGCCCAGTCGGCGGTCATGGCGTCCTCGCTGGTGACGGGGCGCAGCACGACCGGGTGGCCGTACGTGCGGCCGTCGCCCTGGACGCCGACGGAGCGGACGTCGGCGAGCAGCACGACCGGGAACTGCCAGATCTCGCGGTCGAGACCGGCGCGGGTCAGCTCCTCGCGGGCGATGGCGTCCGCCTCGCGCAGGATGTCCAGCCGCTCGCGCGTGACGGCGCCGATGATCCGGATGCCGAGGCCCGGGCCGGGGAACGGCTGCCGCCAGACGATCTCGGCGGGCAGGCCGAGCTGCTCGCCGAGCGCGCGGACCTCGTCCTTGAACAGCGTGCGCAGCGGCTCGACCAGGGTGAACTGGAGGTCCTCCGGGAGGCCGCCGACGTTGTGGTGGGACTTGATGTTGGCCGCGCCGGTGCCGCCGCCGGACTCCACCACGTCCGGGTACAGGGTGCCCTGGACGAGGAACTCGACCGCCTCGGCCGAGGTGCCGACGATCTCGCGCGCGGCCTCCTCGAACACCCGGATGAACTCGCGCCCGATGATCTTGCGCTTGGTCTCCGGGTCGGTGACGCCGGCCAGGGCGTCGAGGAACCGCTCCTGCGCGTCCACGACGTGCAGGTTCACGCCGGTGGCGGCGACGAAGTCCTTCTCGACCTGCTCGGCCTCGCCCTTGCGCAGCAGCCCGTGGTCGACGAACACGCAGGTCAGCTGCGGGCCGATGGCGCGCTGCACGAGCGCCGCCGCGACCGCCGAGTCCACCCCGCCGGACAGCCCGCAGATCGCCCGCTTGTCCCCGACCTGCGCGCGGACCTCCTCGATCGCCTCCTCGGCGATGTTGACCATCGTCCAGCCCGGACGGCAGCCCGCGCCCTCGTACAGGAACCGGCGCAGCACCTCCATGCCGTGCTCGGTGTGCAGCACCTCGGGGTGGAACTGGACGCCGTAGAAGCCGCGCTCCCGGTCCTCCATGCCCGCGACGGGCGTGACCTCGGTGGACGCCGTGACCGTGAACCCCTCGGGCGCGCGCGACACGAAGTCGCGGTGCGACATCCACACCGCCTGCCGCTCGGGCATCCCGGCGAACAGCATCCCCGGCGTGGCGACCGCGATCTCGGCCCCGCCGTACTCGGCGACCTCGGAGTTGGCGACGGTGCCGCCCAGCGCCTGCGCCATCACCTGGTGCCCGTAGCAGATGCCCAGCGTCGGGACGGAAAGGTCGAACAGCCCGTCGGGCGCGGCCGGCGCGCCCTCCTCGTACACCGAGGCCGGACCGCCGGAAAGGATGATCGCCTTCGGCTTCTTCGCGAGCATCTCCGCCGCCGGCATGGTCGACGGCACGATCTCGGAGTACACATGGCACTCGCGGACCCGCCGCGCGATCAGCTGCGCGTACTGCGCGCCGAAGTCGACGACGAGAACGGTGTCAAAGGACTGGTCTACTGCCACGGGCAGCGCCTTTCGCGGGACGGACGAGGCGGAGATCCCAGTTTAGAGGCCCGCTGCCTGCACCGATGCCCCGCCCCGGCGTGGCGCCCGCCACGCAGTGCCCCTGTCCGGTAACGGACGGCATCGAATCACTCGCTACCGCGACACATTCGACCACGCTCTGGTACGTGTTAACAACGCATTGTGGCCGCTCCCGTCCGTCCCACCGAGGAGATCCGTGAAGTCCCTGCTCGCCACCATCCTCCTGACCACCGCTCCCGTCCTCCCCCCGCCGCCCCAACTCCCCCCCGCCCTCACCCCAACCCGCCCCACCTGCATCAGCACGCACGACGTGACCGGCGCCCAGGGCATGACCGGCCTCCAGCGCACGAGCAGCGCGCGGAGCGCGCCCGGTGCGAGGGACGTGCCCGGCGCCCAGGGCATGACCGGCACGCAGCTCAGGACCGGCACGCAGCTCAGGACCGGCACGCAGCCCAGGTCCGGCACGCACCTCAAGTCCGGCACGCGGCTCAAGTCCGGCACGCGGCTCAGGTCCGGCGCGCAGCTCAGGTCGGGTGCGCCGACCGGGAGTGGCGGACGGGCCGTGGGGCTGGTGGACGGGGAGGAGGCACGGATCCGGCCGGGGTCGCACGTCCGCGAGCGGAACGTGGCGGCTCCCGGTGAGGCCGCCGCGGTCGAGCGGCAGTTGAACGAGCTGCTCGCACAGCTGGGCATGCCCGTGACCGCCCTGCCGAGGCCGTCGACGATGCCGAGCGCGGGGGCGCGGCGGTCGCTGACCGGGCGCGTGCAGATCCCGGTGTACTTCCACGTGCTCCACAACGGGAAGGCCGGCGACATCCCCGACTCGCTCGTCCGCAAGCAGATCGCCGTGCTGAACGCGGCCTACGGCGGACGCTACGGCGGAGCCGACACCGGGTTCTCCTTCGCGCTGCAGAAGACCACCCGCTCCGACAACGCGTCCTGGTACTCGAACGCGGAGGCGACGGAGCAGGAGTTCAAGTCCAGGCTCCACCGCGGCGGCCCCAACGCGCTCAACCTGTACAGCGCCGACCTCGGCGGCGACCTGCTCGGCTGGTCCACCTTCCCGTGGAAGGACAGGGGCGCCCCCAGGATGGACGGCGTGGTCATCCACCTCGGCAGCATGCCGGGCGGCAGCATCGACCACTTCGACCGCGGCTTCAGCGCCGTCCACGAGACCGGCCACTGGCTGGGCCTCCTCCACCCCTTCGAGGGCGGCTGCAACGGCCACGGCGACTACGTGAGCGACACCCCGCCCGAGCGGGACGCCAGCAACGGCTGCCCCACCGGCAAGGACACCTGCCCCGCACCCGGCCTCGACCCCGTCCACAACTTCATGGACTACTCCTGGGACTCCTGCATGACCCAGTTCACGAAGGGCCAAGGCGTCCGAGCCCACAAGACCTTCACGGCCTACCGCACCTGACCCCGCTCCCCCGCGCGGTCAGGTCGCGGTGCGGGATCGGGCCAGGGCTTCGGCGGTCTCGGGCGGGAGGTGGCGGACGGCCTCCCGGAAGGTCACGCCGGACATGCGGACGAGATGGCGGGACGTCCAGTCGGCGACCCAGCCGGGGTCCTTCTTGGACAGTTCGCGCAGCACCCAGCCGATGGCCTTGCGGATGAAGAATTCGGACTCGTCGAGCAACACCTCCCCGTAGTGATCGATGCGTGCCAGGTCGGGGGTCCCCCACCTGATTCCGGCCAGCAGCGCCAGGATCGCCGTGCGCCGTATCCATAGGTACTCGTCCTCGACCCACGTATCGAGCCGGCGGGCAACCTGTGGATAACTCAGCGCCAAGCGTCCGACGACCTTCTCGGCGAGGGCGTCCACCAGGGCCCACGTGCTGGAGTCGCGCACCAGTCCCTCGACGAAGTCGAGATCCTCGGGCTCCAGGGCGTCCACCCGCTTGACCAGGACCTCGACCGCCGCGAGGCGGGCCTCCTGCACGGGCCGCCCCGCCTCGGTCACCGCCCACAGCCCCGACGCGAGTGCCAGCAGTTCAGGGCGAGACGGTCGCGTCCGCACCGATGCGACCGCCACCCGGCGCACCACGGGCACCGGAACCCCGAAATGCACGAACGAACTCTTCAGATAGCGCCGCTCGGCCTCCGCCCGCGCAGCGTCCCCCTGCGCGCGCAGCTCACGAACGATCCGGGTCACCTCTTCGGACGCGTCCACGCCCGAACCCTAACCGCCAGGAACGCCCGCAGCAGCCGCCAGGAACACCCGCAGCCGACCAACGGGATCGCCGTTCCTCAGGACGCAACCCCGCCCACCCACCGCGCGCCTCCGCCTTCCCACCGCGCATCCGCCTCAGCGCGCGCATGGGGACTCTGTGAGATGGGGGTTTAGGTGATGTCGACGATCGGGAGGCGCAGGGCGGCTGGGGCGTCGGCGGGGACGACCGGGTTCTTCGGGGTCACCGCCGGGACGCGCCGGTAGGACGAGCCGAGCGCCGGACGCCGGTCCTCCTCGCCCTTGTTCGGCCACAGCGACATCGCGCGTTCCGCCTGCGCGGTGATCGTCAGGGACGGGTTGACGCCCAGGTTCGCCGAGACCGCCGAGCCGTCCACGACGTGCAGGCCGGGGTGACCGTAGACGCGGTGGTACGGGTCGATGACGCCGGTCTCCGGGGAGTCGCCGATGACGCAGCCGCCGAGGAAGTGCGCGGTCATCGGAATGTCGAACAGGTCGCCCCAGGAGCCGCCCGCGATGCCGCCGATCTCCTCGGCGATCTCGCGCGCGGCGGCGTGGCCGGCCGGGATCCAGGTCGGGTTCGGCTCGCCGTGCCCGGCCTCGGCGCGCACGTCCCAGCCGAGGGGGCCGCGCTTCGGGCGGAGCGTGATCGAGTTGTCGCGGGTCTGCATGACCAGGGCGATGACCGTCCGCTCCGACCAGTGCCGCACGTCGAGGAGCTGGACGAGGTCGGCCGGGCGCCGGACCGCCTCGCGCAGGAACTTGCCGAGCCGCGGCCGGTGCTTCTCGCCCGGCCGGTCGCCGTCCACCAGCAGCGTCTGGAGGGCCGCCATCAGGTTGGAGCCCTTGCCGTACCGGACGGGTTCGATGTGCGTGTCCGGCGTCGGATGGAAGGACGAGGTGATCGCGACGCCGCGCGAGAAGTCGGCGCCGGGGTGGCCGTTGCGCCGTCCCGCGCCGAGGATCGCCTCGGAGTTCGTCCTGGTCAGGTGGCCCAGCCGATCGGAGAGCTTCGGCAGCGTCCCGGTGGTCTTGAGCTTGTGCAGGAGTTTCTGCGTCCCGTACGTCCCGGCGGCGAAGACGACCTGCCCGGCGGTCAGGGTCTTGCGGTTGCGCCCGAAGGACCCGGTCCGGACGAGTTCGACCTCGTATCCGCCGCCGGCGAGCGGCGCGACCCGCGTGACCCGGCTGAGCGGCATGATCCGCGCGCCCGCCTTCTCCGCGAGGTACAGGTAGTTCTCGGTGAGCATGTTCTTCGCGCCGTGCCGGCAGCCGACCATGCACTCGCCGCATTCGGTGCAGCCGCGCCGCTGCGGGCCCGCGCCGCCGAAGTACGGGTCGCCGGACGCGCGGCCCGGGCCGTCCCCGAAGAAGACGCCGACCGGCGTCCGGACGAACGTGTCGCCCTTGCCCATCCGCTCGGCGACGCTGCGCATCACCTTGTCGGCGGCCGTGATCGTCGGGTTCTGGACGACCCCGAGCATCCGCTTGGCCTGGTCGTAATAGGGCGCGAGTTCGGCCTGCCAGTCGGTGATGTGCGCCCACTGCCGGTCGCGGAAGAACGGCTCCGGCGGGACGTACAGGGTGTTCGCGTAGTTCAGCGAGCCGCCGCCGACCCCGGCGCCCGCGAGCACCATGACGCGGCTCGCCTTCTGGCCGCGGACGAGGTGGATGCGCTGCATCCCGGTGAGGCCGAGCGCGGGCGCCCACAGGTACCGGGACACGCGCCAGTTGGTCTTGGGAAGTCCCGGGTACCGCGCGCCCGCGGTCCCGGCCTGCCCGGTGTCGAAGCGGCGTCCCGCCTCGATCACGCCGACCTTGTAGCCCTTTTCGGTCAGCCGCAGCGCGGTGACGCTGCCGCCGAAACCGGACCCGATGACCAGGACGTCGTAGTCGTGCATCGCCCGCGCCCGTCCCGTCTACTTGATCCGGAGCTTCTTCATGACCTTGACGCTGTTCGCCAGCATGTCGGCGAACCTGTCGTAGCCGAGCCCGCCCGGCGGTTCGAGGTCCATCCAGTGCTGGCTGGCGATCGTCTGCGCCTCGGTGAACTTCAGCAGCCCCTCGGCCCCGTGGCGGCGTCCGACGCCGGACTGCTTGAACCCGCCCATCGGCGCGTCGTAGGAGATGAACGCGGCGCCGTAGCCGTCGTTCACGTTCACCGTCCCGGCCTGGATGCGGGCGGCGACGCGGCGTCCGCGCGCGGTGTCCTTCGTCCAGACGGACGCGTTGAGCCCGTACGGCGTGTCGTTCGCGCGGTCGATGACGGCGTCCACGTCGGAGAACTTGTAGACCGAGACGACCGGGCCGAAGGTCTCGTTGGCGCACAGGTCCATGTCGGTCGTGACGTCCGTGAGGACGGTCGGCTCGTAGAACAGCGGGCCGATGTCCGGACGCGCCCGGCCGCCCGCGAGGACGGTCGCGCCCGCCTTGACGGCCTGGTCGACGTGCGCGGTGACGTTGTCGAGCTGCCGCTGGAACGTCAGCGACCCCATGGACGCCTCGAAGTCCAGGCCGGTGCCGAGCTTCATCTCCTTGACCAGCTCGACGAAGCGCGGCACGAACCGGTCGTAGACCGCCTCGTGCACGTACAGGCGCTCGATCGAGATGCACAGCTGCCCGGCGTTGGTGAAGCACGCCCGGACGGCGCCGCGGGCGGCGCGCTCGACGTCCGCGTCGTCCAGGACGATCATCGGGTTCTTGCCGCCGAGCTCCAGCGAGTAGGACACCAGGCGCGGCGCGACCCGCTCGGCGATCGCCTTGCCGCCGCGCGTGGACCCGGTGAACGACACGTAGTCCGCGCCGTCCAGCAGCGGGTCGCCGATCTCGGCCGGGTCGCCGATCACGACCTGCCACAGGTCGCGCGGCAGGCCGAGGGAGACCAGCAGGTCCAGCACCCAGAGGCTGGACAGGCAGGTCTGCGTGTCGGGCTTGTGGATGACGGCGTTCCCGGCCATCAGCGCGGGCGCGATGTCGGACGCGCCGAGCGAGAACGGGTAGTTCCACGGCGAGATGAGCGCGACGACGCCCTTCGGGTGGCGCAGCTCCTGCACGCGCGTGAGGCCGGGCATCGTGCTGCGGCGGCGCTGCGGCTTCAGCAGCTTCTCCGCGCGGCGCGCGTAGTGCAGCGAGCAGAGCGCGACGTCGAGGAACTCCTCCATCGCGTGCCGCCGGGCCTTGCCCGTCTCCAGCTGGATGATGTCGAGGATCTCCGAGCGGCGCGCGACCAGCGCGTCCGGCAGGGCGAGGAACGGCTTCACGCGGTCCCGGACGGGCAGCGCGGCCCATTCCTCCTGGACGCGCCGCGCCTTCTCGTACGCGCGCGCGATGTCGCTCGCCGTCGTCAGCGGCAGCGTCGCCAGCGGCTCCCCGGTGAAGGGCGTCGGGATGGTCGCCGTGGGCGAACCCTCCCCGGACGCGATGTGCGAGGCCAGCCGGTCGATCTTCTGCTGCGGCAGCCGGTGCGCGGCCGCCCCCTGGGCGGGAACCGTCGGAGATGCCATGCCCGCCAGACTATGTCTCCGCGCCGCCCCGTCGCTACCCACCAGTAACGACTTGCTTTCCGTGAATTGCCGCACATCTCACCTGCGGTCGAACGGAACGGTCCAGTTCGACCGGCTTGGGCATTCGGCGCGTCCGGGCCGTCCGCGCGGTGTATGCCGGATACAGGAGGAGACACCAGGCGCGTCGCCGTCGCGCCGCCCGGGCCGTATCGCTGCCGCCCGCCCCGGGCCCGGCGGCAGCGTGCCCGAGGAGAGGGGATCCCTCGCATGACCTACGCGGGCGGCGCACCGCACCCGGACGACGCGTCCGAACCCACCACCGACCCGGCCACGGCGAAACCGGCACCGACCCACATTCCTCGCCACGAACCCGACCCCGGACCCACCCCCGACACCCCCGTCCCGAAGCCCCCCGCCCCGGCCCCGGACGCCGCACCGCTCCAAGGCCCGGCCCTAGACCAGGACGCCCCTTCACCCCAAGGCCCGGCCCCGGACCAGGACGCCCCTTCGCTCCGGAGCCCGGCCTCGCCCCCGGACGCCGCTTCGCTTGAGAGCCCGGCCCCGGGCCAGGACGCCCCACCGCCGCACCACCGTCCTCCCGTCCCGCGGGACGCCCGACCACCCGGGCAAGCCACCCCGCCGCGCGACGCCAGGCCGCCGGGCCGGGACCTGCCCCCAAGTGACGCCCGAACCGTCCCCCCGGCCCGACCCCACCCTGACCGGACGTCCCCTCAAGAGTCCGCCGCTCACTCCGACCAGCGGCCTCCCCGGGCACCCGACGACGACCGTCCCCGCCAGAAGCCCGATGCTCGCGGCAATCCGACGCGGCGGCAGGGGCCGCCGACCTCCCACGGCTGGACGTCTGCGGACGAGTCCGCTCCTCCCGGCAATCCGGCCCCCCGCCAGCGGCCCGCGCCGCCCGGCGACCTGGCGGCCGGACGGGCGCCCGCACCGCACGACGACCGGGGCCGGGACCGGCCGGCCAGCCGGGTGCCTCTGACCCGTCACGGCGAGACGTCCGCGCATCATCCGGCCATCCGTGACAATCCGGTCCCCCGGCAGGAGCGGGCGTCCCGCGACGGCCAGGATCCGCCCAGCCCGCGGACGCACGACCGCTTCGACGATCGGACGCCCGGACGGCAGGCCGCCCCGCGCCACGACCGAGCAGCCCCGGGCGAACCCGAGCGCGAGCCCGAGCCCGCGCCCGGACAGGACGAGGCGGCGGCCCCGCGAGCGCGGATCACCCGGCGCGAGCGGCGCGAGCAGACGCGTGCCGCGCTGCTGGAGGCGGCCGAGCGCCTGTGGGCCGAGCACGGCATCCACGGCGCGTCGCTGGACGACGTGGCGGCGGCGGCAGGACTGACCAAGGGCGCGGTGTACTCGAACTTCGCGGGCAAGACCGACCTCCTGCTCGCGTTGCTGGAGTACTGCACGCGCGAACGCATCGGCACCGAGACGTGCTCGGAACTGCGCGACACGAGCCGTCCCCCGGAGGAGCGCTTCCAGCGCGCCGGAGCCGCCTACCGCCGCCGCCTGGAAGGCGAGCAGGCCCGCCTGACCGGGCTCCTGCTGGTCGAGTTCTGGCTGTTCGGCATGCGCGACTACGCCGCCGGCTGGCGCATCGCCGACTGGTACGCCGAATGCCGCGACAACCTCGCGCGCAACATCGCCGAGTCCGACGGCATCTCCCCGCGCGACCGCGCCACCCTGGCGATCGCCCTCGACGCGGGCCTGGCCTTCCAGCACCTCCTGGACCCCGACCGCGTCCCCGCCGAGCTCTACGGCACCGCCATGCGCCTCATCCTCGGCAAGGACTGACCCCGGCGCCGCGTCCGGTCACGCCCCCGGACGCGGCGCCCACACTCCCTCCCCAACCCGAACAAGCCCGCCCCGCGAGCGATCCACCCGCGCGGACGGGTCAGCGCGACCCGGGGCGTAGCGAACGCGAACGGCCTCGGCACCGTGTCAGGTGCCGAGGCCGTTGAGCGGCGGTTGAGGTCAGTCGTCCTCGTCGGACGCGCCCACCGGAGCCGTCGGGACGTTGCCCTGCGACTGCACGCCGGGCATGATCCACAGCTTGCCGTGGGCCGCGCCGAAGACCTTGGCGAAGTTGGCGCTGTAGCGGGAGTAGGCCGAGTCGTCCATGAGCGTCAGCATGGCCTCGTCGTTGTGCCGCAGCGCGTCCACCGTGTAGCTGTGGCTGCCCGTGAGGACGAGGCGGTGGCGGCGCCAGTTGTAGTACCCGTCGATCAGCAGGTACTTCGAGTGCGCCTTGTTCACCGACGAGCCGGTGAAGTAGTGCACGTTGGGCCCGCCGTGGCGGCCCGGCTTGGCGAGGGCCTTCAGGGTGCTCGTGCCGAAGGTCGCGGCGACGACCTGGACGTCGCAGCCCTGGTCGTCCAGCCGGGATAGCGCCTGCGCCACCTCGGTCCGGCTGAAGATGCCGCTGGACAGCCGGATCTTCGTCCCGCGCCAGCACTGCACGCGGTTCAGGACGTCCACGACCGGGTCGCCATGGGCCTTCGGGAAGAACGCCACGGCGCGCCTGCCGGACCAGATCTGCCGGTAGTAGTTGCCGTTCGGCCGGTGCTTGGCCAGGGCGTAGAAGTAGCCGCGGTAGGCCCTGTAGAGCTTGGTGTTGGCCAGCGTGTAGGCGTCGTTGTAGGTCGCGTACATGCCGCCGGTCGCGTTCCCGGACGTCTGCACGACCACGTTCCGCGAGTCGAACGTGCGCGAGAACGCGTAGAACTTGTTGTGGTTCTTGCCCCAGACGCCCTTGGCGGACGGGGCGATGCAGCCCCGGTCCTTCGGGCAGACCACGATCCAGGACGACCGCTTCGTGCTCGTCCCCAGGTTGCGGGCCAGGTAGTTGTAGACGCCGCGGTTCTGGTTGAGCGAGTCGTGGTCGACGACGACGCGCACCTTGACCTTGCGCTTCTTGGCCGCGACCAGTTCCTTGGCCATGCCCGACTCACGCAGCCGGAAGACGGCGACATCGACCTCGGACTTGGGCGGCGCGTGCCGGATCAGGCTCTTGATGTAGAGGTCGAGCGCCCCGGCCTTGCGCTTGTTCTTGCTCGGCAGGTTGAAGCGCGGGCCCTGCGTGACGTAGATCCGCCGCCGCTTGGCGGTCTTGACCGCGGGGACGGCCCGTCCGGGCGCCGCGGCGAGCCGCGTCCCGGTGAGGCTCGCGGCCTCGGCCGTACCGGGGCGACCGGCGACCTGAGCCGAAGCGGATGCGGAGTCGGCCACGGTCAACGCGACCGCGACCACCAATCCGCTCGATACCAGGGCGACGCGCCGCAAGAGACCCTCCCGTCCCACGGAACACAGTGAGATCGGGACATTACCAACTATTTACCCCGCCGAGAATCCCTACGAAGCAACGGATTTCGCACTTTTCACCCCCACCCCGTCCTCCGCCGATGAAACCCTCCCTTTCGCCGTCTACGCCCCCAGACCCGCACGGAGCGCCGAAGCCACAGCCCGAACACCGGGACGACCGCACGGAACGCCGGAGCCACCCGGCGGAACACGAAGACGGCCGTACGGAGCAGGAGCGACCGTGCGAACGCCGGGGCGAGCCGGCGAAACGCGCAGACGGCCGTACGAAACGGGGACGGCCGCACGGAACGCCGGGACGGCTGGGCGGAGCGCGGGGCGGGCGGGGGTGGGGTTACGGGGCGGTCACCGGGACGATGTCGGGGGCGCCTCGGCGGCGGGCGTCGGCTTCCTGGTCGCCTTCCTGGGTCTGGGAGTCGCGTTCGGCCTCGATGCGCTTGCGGTAGTACTCGATCTCCCGGTCGCGCTGGCGCTTGGACCAGCCCAGGACGGGCGCGAGCAGGTCGGCGGCCTCCTGGGCGACGCCCACGCCGCGGTCCCAGGTCTCGATCGAGATGCGGGTGCGGCGGGCGAGGACGTCGTTGAGGTGGCGGGCGCCCTCGTGGGTGGCGGCGTAGATGATCTCGGCGCGCAGGTAGTCGTCCGCCCCGGCGAGCGGACGGCCGAGGTCGGGCTTCTCGGCGATCAGCCGGAGCAGGTCGTCGGTCAGGGTGCCGTAGCGGCGCAGCAGGTGCTCGATCCGCGCGACGTGCAGGCCGGAGCGGGCCGCGAGGCGGTGCCGCGCGTTCCACATCGGGACGAACCCGTCGCCGCCGACCAGAGCGACCCGGTCGGTGCAGGATTCGGCGATCCGTCCGTCCAGGCCGTGGACGACGGCGTCGATCGCGTCCTTCGCCATCACGCGGTAGGTGGTGAACTTGCCGCCCGCGACCAGCACCAGGCCCGGCACCGGGTGCGCGACGACGTGCTCGCGCGACAGCTTGGACGTCTCGTCCGTCTCGCCGGTGAGCAGCGGCCGCAGCCCCGCGTACACGCCCTCCACGTCGTCGTGCGTGAGCGGCGTCGTCAGGACGGCGTTGACGTGGTCGAGCACGTAGTCGATGTCGGCCTTGGACGCGGCGGGGTGCGCGCGGTCGAGGTCCCAGGCGGTGTCGGTGGTGCCGATGATCCAGTGCCGTCCCCACGGGATGACGAAAAGCACGGACTTCTCGGTGCGCAGGATGATCCCGGTCGCCGAGTGGATGCGGTCCTTCGGCACGACCAGGTGGATGCCCTTGGACGACTTGACGTGGATCTGCCCGCGTCCGCCGACCAGTTCCTGGATGTCGTCGGTCCACACGCCGGTCGCGTTCACGACCTGCCTTCCGCGGACCTCGCCGGTGGTGCCGGTCTCCAGATCGCGGATCTTCACGCCGGTGACGCGCTCGCCCTCCCGCAGGAAGCCGGTGACCTGCGTGCGCGAGGCGATCCGGGCGCCGTACTCGGCGGCCGTGCGCAGCACCATCATCACGTACCGGGCGTCGTCCATCTGGGCGTCCCAGTACTGGATCGCTCCAACGAAGGCGTCCTTGCGCAGCGACGGGGCCAGTTTCAGCGCGCCGCGCCGCGTCAGGTGCCGGTGGTGCGGGACGCCCCGCGTGCTGCCCATCTGGAAGGCCAGCGCGTCGTACAGCGCCACGCCCGCGCCGAAGTACCCGCGCTCCCACACCCGGTGCGTGGTCGGCAGCAGGAACGGCACCGGCCGCACCAGGTGCGGCGCGATCTGCTGCAGCAGCAGGCTCCGCTCGGTCAGCGCCTCCCGGACGAGCTCGAAGTTGTACTGCTCCAGATAGCGCAGACCGCCGTGGATCAGCTTCGACGACCGCGACGAGGTGCCCGAGGCGAAGTCGCGCGCCTCGACCACGGCCACCGACAGGCCCCGGGTGGCGGCGTCCAGCGCCGCCCCGGCGCCGACGATGCCGCCGCCGACCACGACCACGTCGTACTCCTCGCGGACCATCTCGTCGAGGGCCGCCGCGCGCTCGGCGGGCCCCAGCCGCGAGCTCCCGAGAGCGGTCACCGGTGATCCCGTCATCGCGTCTCCCCCTTGCATCCGGTCATCCGGACCCTGCACCCGGCCGTCCGGACCGTTACCTACCCAACAGTAGGGAGCCCGCCACCCGCGAACCACCACTTCCCCGCCTGTCAGCCGGCCCTTACCTCCCCGGTCACCCGCCTCCTACGCCGCCGCCAGAGCCCGACTCGCGCCCCGACCTGCCATGATCGCGACCGCCGCTCCCTTTCGAACCTCCCCCGCGTTGCCGTCCCGACGCACAAATTTTCACCTCTCTTCCGTCCCAGAACCCTCTCCAGCCCCGCAACTGGACGGCCAACGACAAGTCTCGGCACCACCTCGCTTCCACCCACGCCCCCATGCCAGTCCGCCCCGTCCTCACACCCTTAACAACGTTTGAACGCCCCCGACCGTTGGGGGCGAAAACGAAAACGCCCGCGCCCCGGCGGAAAGGGCCGGGCGCGGGCGGGCGAAACGGGACGGATCAGTGGCCGTGAGGGGCCACCACCACCTGGACGCGCTGGAAGTCCTTCAGCTCGGTGTAGCCGGCGGTGGCCATCGAGCGGCGGAGGGCGCCGATGAGGTTCATCGAGCCGTCGGCCACGTGGGACGGGCCGTAGAGGATCTGCTCCAGCGTGCCGATCGTGCCGAGGTCCAGGCGGGTGCCGCGGGGCACGTCGCCGTGGTGCGCCTCGGAACCCCAGTGGTAGCCGCGTCCGGGGGCCTCGGTGGAGCGGGCGAAGGGGGAGCCGACCATGACGGCGTCGGAACCGCAGGCGAAGGCCTTCGCGATCTCGCCGGAGTTCGTCATGCCGCCGTCCGCGATCACGTGGACGTAGCGGCCGCCCGACTCGTCCATGTAGTCGCGGCGGGCGGCGGCGACGTCGGCGACGGCGGTCGCCATCGGGACGGCCACGCCGAGGACGGTGCGGGTCGTGTGGCCCGAGCCGCCCCCGAAGCCGACCAGGACGCCCGCCGCGCCCGTCCGCATGAGGTGCAGGGCGGCGGTGTAGGTGGAGCAGCCGCCCACGATGACCGGGACGTCCAGGTCGTAGATGAACTGCTTGAGGTTCAGCGGCTCGGCGCGTCCGGACACGTGCTCGGCCGACACGGTGGTGCCGCGGATCACGAACAGGTCCACGCCGGCGTCGATCACGGCCTTGTGGAACTGCGCGGTGCGCTGCGGGGACAGCCGCGCCGCGACGGTCACGCCCGCCTCGCGGACCTCGGCGATCCGGCGGCCGATCAGCTCCTCCTTGATCGGCGCCGAGTAGATCTCCTGGAGCCGCTGGGTGGCGCGGACGTCGTCCAGCGACGCGATCTCGGCGAGCAGCGGCTCGGGGCTCTCGTACCGGGTCCACAGGCCTTCGAGGTCGAGCACGGCGAGGCCGCCGAGGCGGCCGACGGCGATCGCCGTCGCGGGCGAGACCACGCTGTCCATCGGCGCGACGACCAGCGGCATCTCGAACCGGTAGGCGTCGATCTGCCAGGCGACGCTGACCTCCTCGGGGTCGCGCGTCCGGCGGGACGGCACGATGCCGATCTCGTCGAACGCGTAGGCCCGGCGGCCGCTCTTACCCCGGCCGATCTCCACCTCAGCAGCCACAGCGGTTCCTTTTCCCCAGTCGTCGTGTCGCTTGGCGGCGTCCATCGAAGTCGGACGCCGCCGGCGTCCGGACGCGGACGCCACGGTCTACGGCATTCCCCGCGAGACCGGAGAACACGCCCGTGAGACTACCGCCGGTCAGCGGCCCTGGTAGTTCGGGGCCTCCACCGTCATCTGGATGTCGTGCGGGTGGCTCTCCCGGAGCCCGGCGCTGGAGATGCGCATCAGCTGGCCGCTCTCCTGCAGTTCGGGGATGGTGCGGGTGCCCGCGTACCACATCGACTGGTGCAGCCCGCCGACGAGCTGGTGCGCGACGTTCGCGAGCGGGCCGCGGTAGGGGACCTGTCCCTCGACGCCCTCGGGGATCAGCTTCTCCTCCGCCGACACGTCCGCCTGGGCGTACCGGTCCTTGGAGTAGGACGCGCCGCGCTCGCGGTTGCGCATCGCGCCGAGCGAGCCCATGCCCCGGTACGACTTGTACTGCTTGCCGTGGACGAAGATCAGCTCGCCGGGCGACTCCTCGATGCCCGCGAGCAGGCTGCCGAGCATGACCGTGTCCGCGCCCGCGACGATCGCCTTGGCGATGTCGCCGGAGTACTGGATGCCGCCGTCGCCGATCACCGGGACGCCGGCCTCCTTCGCCGCCCGGGACGCCTCGAAGATCGCGGTGAGCTGCGGGACGCCGACGCCCGCGACCACGCGGGTGGTGCAGATGGAGCCCGGCCCGACGCCGACCTTCACCGCGTCCGCGCCCGCCTCGACCAGCGCCTTCGCGCCCGCGTAGGTCGCGATGTTGCCGCCGACGACCTGGACCCGCGCCGCGTTCGCCTTGATCGTCGCGATCGTGTCGGCGACGCCCTTGGAGTGGCCGTGCGCGGTGTCCACGATGATGACGTCGGTGCCCGCCTCGATCAGCGCCTCCGCGCGGCGCACCGCGTCCGCGCCGACGCCGACCGCCGCGGCGACCAGCAGCCGGCCCTCGGCGTCCTTGCTGGACGCGGGGTACTGCTCGCTCTTGGTGAAGTCCTTGACGGTGATCAGGCCGCGCAGCCGGTTCTGGTCGTCCACCAGCGGCAGCTTCTCGATCTTGTTGGTGGCGAGCAGCCGGAACGCCTCGTCCTTGGACACGTCCACCGGCGCGGTGACCAGCGGCATCGCCGTCATCACCTCGCGGACGGGCCGGGACAGGTCGGTCTCGAAGCGCATGTCGCGGTTGGTCACGATGCCGACCAGCACGCCGCGCACGTCGGTCACCGGTACACCGGAGATCCGGTACCGGGCGCACATCTGCTCGACGTCGGCGAGCGTGGCGTCCGGGAGGCAGGTCACCGGGTTGGTGATCATCCCGGCCTCGGACCGCTTGACCTTGTCGGCCTCGGTCGCCTGCTCCTCGATCGACATGTTGCGGTGCAGCACGCCGATGCCGCCCTGGCGGGCCATCGCGACCGCCGTGCGCGCCTCGGTGACGGTGTCCATCGCGGCGGAGACCAGCGGGATGCGCAGCGAGATCTCGCGGGTCAGCCGGGTCGTGGTGTCCGCCTCGCCGGGCTGCATGTCCGAATAGCCCGGCAGCAGCAGCACGTCGTCGAAGGTCAGCCCGGTCGGGAGGAACTTGGTGGGCTCTGCTGCGGGGTTCATCACGGCTCCTTGCGCGGTATCCGACCAGGTCACGGCGTCACATCAGGTCACGGCGGTGTGCGAACCATGGTAGGGCGTGCCGCCCGGCCACCCGGCCCCTTCGCGGGATGCGGGCAGTGGTTTTCGCGACACGGCCGCCGCGCCCCGATTACGGTGTGCAACGACTCCGCCGGGCCGCGCATTCCCTTTGCGGACGGGCCTTCCGGCGCGTCCGCGACCTCACCCGCGGTAGGCGTTCGCACACAGAGGAGACCGGGGGGTGCACCTCGGAGGGGGTGGCGCAGTAGCGTGGAGTCGTGCACGACGATGCCCCGCTCGACCCGTTCGCCGGCGACCCGGAGGATCCGGCCGCCTCGCTCGGCGATCCCGGGGAGGACGTCGCTCCGCTCAGCGTGGCGGAGCGTGAGGACGTGCTCGCCGACCTCGCCGACCTGGAGGTCTTCCGCGCCCTGCTGGAGCCGCTGGGCGTCCGCGGCCTGACCGTCGACTGCGGCGACTGCGGCAAGATCCACTACATCGACTGGGACCTGCTGCACGGCAACCTGCGCCACCTCCTCGACGAGGGCCTGCCGCGCGTCCACGAACCCGCCCTCGCGCCCGACCCGGTCGACTACGTCAGCTGGGAGTACGCGCGCGGCTACGTGGACGGCGTGATCGACAGCGAGGAGGGCAACTCCTGACCCCGCCCGCACGCCAGGCACGTGGGAGGCGTGCGGTCAGCGGGGCGGGTGGTCGTCCCGGTACTGGTCGAGGCGGTGTTCGGCGCGCCTGCGGATGTCGTCCAGGCGGCGGCGCGTGTCCTCGACCGGATCGTGGTGCGCGGACGGACGCGGTTGCGGAAGGTTGTCCAGCAGGTCCTGAAGGCGCTTCTTGAGCTGTTGCTCCTCGTCCGGCGTCGGAACGCGCCTCTTCTCCGAACCCGTACCGGACGCGCCGGACGCGTCACGCTTCCCGGCGCCGCGCTTCCCGTCGTGTGCAGGCGCCGGAGTCGTCACCGGAGCACGCCGAGCAGACGGATGCGACGTTCCGGACGTCGTCTCGTCCCCGCCCGGCTTCACCTGGCGGGACGGCCCGGGCTTGCCCGCCGCCTTCGTCGCGGGCCGGACGGCCGGCGTCTCGACCAGCCCGCCTCCCGCCGCCGCGACGCCCGTGCTCGCCAGCACCGCGCCCGCGACGCCGAGCGCCACGATCGTGCGCGGACCGCGCCGCGACGGGCCGCTCCCCTGCTGTTCGGGCGCGTCGGCGTCGGCGTCGCGACGAGCCGGGCCCGTACCGTCCGGCAGCGCGTCCGCGTCAGCGTCGGCGGAGTGGTTGGCGTCGGTTCCGTGCCGCATCACGACCTCGACGGCACGGTCCAGCCGCGGACGAGCCCTGGACAGTTCGGGCAAGCCCTCGTCCACCTCGGAGATCAGCGCGCCGAGCAGCCCGAGCGCGGGATCGGACGGCGAACGGCGCGTCAGGGGAAGGGCACGCGCCGACAGCGCCTCGATGAGCGCGTCGGTGCGGTACAGCGCGGACAGGTCGGCCGAGCGGGCGGGGACCTCGTCCTGGCGGGAGGGCTCGCTCGGATCCGGGGCGCGGCGGCTCCGTTCCGTCAAGCGATCGACTCCTCTCGTGCCATCGCCCGCAGCCGGGCGAGGGCGCGGTGCTGGGCGACCCGGACGGCCCCCGCGGACATGCCCAGCACATTACCGGTCTCCTCCGCCGACAGCCCGGCGACCACCCGCAGCAGCACCAGCTCCCGCTGGTGGTCGGGAAGCCGCGTGAGCAGGTCCCGGGCGCGCTGCGCCTCGATGTAGCGGACGACCGTCTCCTCGGGGCCGGGGCCCTCGTCCGGGCCGTCCGGGAGGTCCTCGGTCGGCACCGCGGCCCGCACCGCGCTGCGCAGCGCGTCGGCGATCTTGTGCGCGGCGATGCCGAACACGAACGAGGCGAACGGACGGCCCATGTCGCGGTAGCGCGGCAGCGCCGACAGCACCGCGATGCAGACCTCCTGGGCCACGTCGTCGGCGATGTGGTACTGCCCCGACACGCGGCCGAGCCGGGCCCGGCAGTACCGCACGACCATCGGCCGCACCTCGGCGATCAGCACCTCGATCGCGGCCGGATCCCCCTGCACGGCGAGGGTCGTCAGCTCGCGCAGATCCCCGTCCGGCGGCCCGGCCGGACGCGGCACGCGCCCGGAGACGGGTCGCAGCGCCCGCCCCTCGTGCCCGCCGTCGGCGGGCGCCGGCGGAGCCGGACCCCCCGAGGGTTCGGTAGCGCGCGCGGTCGTCGTCCCGGCGAAGCATCCCTCGGTCACGTAGAGCATGATGCCCAGCGGGCCCGGACCTGTCTCCACTGTCCACGGCAACGGAATGGTCACAGTGCACGGACGACCCGCCCGAATACCACGAAACGCGGTCACCCGACCCCGTCCGGTAGCCCTCCCGCGCGCACGGGAAAACGCACGCGCACCAGCACGAGCACCCGCACGCCCACCTGCACGTTCCCCCACCGCCCCATCCCCGAGAAACGCGACGAGGCGGCCCGCCTGCGGGCCCGCACCAAGCGAGCGGCTCCGGCCACAGAGGACGCCACACGAGCGGCCAGGCTCAAGCGGCGGCCCCATAAGCAGCCCCGGCCCAGGGATACAGGACGCGAGCGGCCCCGCCTTTTTGGGGGCACGCCTCCGGGACGCGCCCGGTCCGCGAGCGCGACCGACGCGACCGCGTACGAGCGTCCCGGCCCAGGGCGCGACGGCGCACGGCATGGCCCCGGCGGGGGACGCGGAAGGTCGCAGGCCCCGGAGGGCGGGGCGCGGACGTCGCGGGGACAGGAGGGCGGGCCGTGGACGTCGCGGGGACAGGAGGGCGGGGCGTGAAGGACGCGGGGACAGGAGGGCGGGCCGTGGACGTCGCCGGGACGGGAGGGCGGGGCGTGAAGGTCGCGGGGACAGGAGGGCGGGCCGTGGACGTCGCCGGGACGGGAGGGCGGGGCGTGGACGTCGCCGGGACGGGAGGGCGGGGCGTGAAGGTCGCTGGGACGAAAGGGCGGGGCGCGAAGGTCGCGGGGACGGGAGGGCGGGAATGCGAAAGGTCCCCGGCCCGGGTGGGCGGGGACCTGCGGGTGCGCGCGGGCGCGTTACCGACCGCGCGGGAGGCGACGCCGGAGGCGAGACTCCCGCGCGGTCGATCGCGAAGCGATGCCGCGCTCGCCCGAGCTTGCGGGCCGAGGGGCGAGCCGCCAGGCGAGCCCCTCGGAGCCGGAGGCTCGATCACATTCAGTGGCCGTGACCGTGACCGTGGCCGTGGCCTCCGGCGGCGGGCTCCTCTTCCTCGGGCTTCTCGACGACGAGGGCCTCGGTGGTGAGCAGCATGCCGGCGATGGACGCGGCGTTGGTGACGGCGGAGCGGGTGACCTTGACCGGGTCGATGACGCCCTGGCCGATCAGGTCGCCGTACTCGCCGGTGGCGGCGTTGTAGCCGTGGCCCGCGTCCAGCTCCTGGACCTTGGAGACCACGACGTAGCCCTCCTGGCCCGCGTTCTCGGAGATCCAGCGCAGCGGCTCGACCAGGGAGCGGCGGAGCGCCTCGGCGCCGGTGGCCTCGTCGCCGGTGAGGCCGAGGGCGTCGAAGCCCTCCTTGGCGACGTGCACCAGGGCGGAGCCGCCGCCGGAGACGATGCCCTCCTCGATGGCCGCGCGGGTCGCCGAGATGGCGTCCTCCAGGCGGTGCTTCTTCTCCTTGAGCTCGACCTCGGTCGCGGCGCCGACGCGCAGCACGCACACGCCGCCGGACAGCTTGGCCAGGCGCTCCTGGAGCTTCTCGCGGTCCCAGTCGGAGTCGGAGTTCTCGATCTCGACCTTGATCTGGTTGACCCGGTCGCCGATCTCCTGGGCGCTGCCCGCGCCGTCCACGATGGTGGTGGAGTCCTTGTCGACCGTGATGCGGCGGGCGCGGCCGAGGTCCTCGACGCCGATGGAGTCGAGCTTCAGGCCGAGCGCCTCCGACACGACCTGGCCGCCGGTGAGGACGGCCATGTCGCCGAGCATCGCCTTGCGGCGGTCGCCGAAGCCGGGGGCCTTGACGGCGACGGACAGGAAGGTGCCGCGGATCTTGTTGGCGACCAGCAGCGCCAGGGCCTCGCCCTCGACGTCCTCGGCCACGACCAGCAGCGGCTTCTTGGTCTGCGCGACCTTCTCCGCCAGCGGCAGGAACTCCTGCACGTTGGAGATCTTGCCGTCCACGATCAGCACGTAGGCGTCCTCCAGGACGGCCTCCATGCGCTCGGGGTCGGTGACCATGTGCGGGGACAGGTAGCCCTTGTCGAACTGGAGGCCCTCGGTGAACTCCAGCTCCAGGCCCATGGTGTGGGCCTCCTCGACGGTGATGACGCCGTCCTTGCCGACCTTCTCGAACGCCTCGGCGATCAGCTCACCGATCTTGGCGTCCTGGGCGGAGATGGTCGCGACGTGCGCGATCTCGCCCTTCTCCTCCACCTCGCGGGCGGTCTTGAGGAGCTGGTCGGAGACGTACTGGGCGGCGGCGTCCATGCCGCGCTTCAGCGACAGCGGGGACGCGCCGGCCGCGACGTTGCGCAGGCCCTCGCGCACGAGCGCCTGGGCGAGCACGGTCGCGGTGGTGGTGCCGTCACCGGCGATGTCGTTGGTCTTGGTCGCCACTTCCTTGGCGAGCTGGGCCCCGAGGTTCTCGTAGGGGTCCTCCAGCTCCACCTCGCGGGCGATGGTGACGCCGTCGTTGGTGATGGTCGGCGCGCCGAACTTCTTGTCGATGACGACGTTGCGGCCGCGCGGGCCGATCGTCACCTTGACGGCGTCCGCGAGAGCGTTGACGCCGCGCTCAAGAGCCCGGCGAGCGTCCTCGTCGAATTCCAGGATCTTCGCCATGCGGTGTATCTCCTCTATGAAGCGCGCCGCCCCGACCGCCCGCCAACGGCGGCCGGACGGGGCGGGTGCATCACGTCTCGGTGATTACTTCTCGATGATCGCGAGCACGTCGCGAGCCGAGAGGACGAGGTACTCCTCGTTGTTGTACTTGACCTCGGTGCCGCCGTACTTGCTGTACAGCACGACGTCGCCGACCTTCACGTCGAGCTCGACGCGCTGGCCCTTGTCGTCGACACGGCCGGGGCCGACCGCGAGGACGGTGCCCTCCTGCGGCTTCTCCTTGGCGGTGTCGGGAATGACCAGACCCGACGCGGTGGTGGTCTCGGCCTCAAGCGGCTGGACGACGATGCGGTCCTCAAGCGGCTTGAGAGCAACCTTGGTGGCGGTCGTCACGATCAGACCTCCCCTTCGATTGGTCCTCGGCCGGCCTCACGGGCCGACCAGCACAGATGACGAGAGAGGCGACCCTGGACCGGCCTGTCGTCGCGGGTGCCAGACCGACCTTGTCGCTGTTTGGCACTCTCACACTGAGAGTGCCAGTCATGGAGACTATGCCCGACCCGGTAAGCCGTCAACACGAACCGCCACGAGCCCGGTCGGGAACCACCGGAACCCGCCGCCGGGCGACCGCCGGCGGACGCTAACGTCCAGGCTATGGACACCGAGGCGTTCCGCGATCTCCTGACACCCCGCGGGCGGGACCTGCTCGCCGAGGCGAACGGCGCGGACCTGTCCGAGGCCGCCCTGCTCGCGACCGCGACCAGGCTGCGCGGACGCTTCCCGGCGGAGCTCGTGAACGCCGCGCTGACACAGCTCCGGCTGCGCGACCGGGCGCGCGCCAAGTTCGGGGACGACGCGTCCCGGATGTTCTTCACTCCGGCCGGACTGGAGCAGTCAACGCGCGCGGGCGTGGCCGCCCACCGCGCACGCCGCTTCGCGGATTTGCCAAAGATTCACCGCACGTTGGAAGTCGGTTGCGGAATCGGAGCCGACCTCATCGCGCGCGCACGAGCCGGAGTGCCGGGCGACGGCGTCGAACTGGATCCGCTCACTGCGGAGGTCGCCCGAGCGAACCTCGCCGCGTTCGACTTGGCCGAACTGGCGTCCGTCCGCGTCGGCGACGGCACTGCCGTCCAGCTCGCCAGCACAGGCGCGCCGCTCCGCGGGGCGGGAGGGACGACTGCCGGCGAAAGTGACGCTCGCCCCATCCTTTCCGAAGGCGGAACTCACGCAGCTGAAGGGGCGGCTTTTCGTGGGGGGCGCGTGGACGGGGCGGCGTATGGGGCGATGTTCGCTGATCCAGGGCGGAGGACGGCGCGGGGGCGGGTTTTCGACCCGCGCGCGTACGAGCCGCCGCTGGATGTCGTCCTGGGGATGGCGCACAGCGTGCCGGCCGCGTGCGTGAAGGTGGCGCCGGGCATTCCGCACGAGGCGGTCCCGGACGGCGCGGAGGCCGAGTGGATCTCGGTCGGCGGGGACGTCAAGGAGGCCGCGCTCTGGCTGGGCGAGCTCGCCGGCACCGCCCGCCGCCGGGCCACGCTGATCCCGGCCGCGCAGGGTTCGGCGTTCCGGGCGCCGGACGTCCACACGCTGGTGCCGGACGAGGGGCTCGGCGACCCCGAGGTCCGCGGCTGGGGACGGTACCTGTACGAGCCGGACGGCGCGGTCATCCGGGCACATCTCGTCGCCGAGGTGGCGGCGACGGTGGACGGCGGGCTGGTCGATCCGCGCATCGCGTACATCGCGTCCGACGCGCTGGTGGAGACGCCGTTCGCGGCGTCCTACGAGGTCGAGGACGTGCTGCCGTTCTCGGTCAAGCGGCTCAGGGCGGAGCTGCGGCGGCGCGGCACGGGCATCCTGACGATCAAGAAGCGGGGTTTCGCGGCGGACGTCGACCGGCTGCGCCGCGACCTCGGCTTCGGGTCCGCCAGGCGGGCGGGCACGGAGGAGACCACCGTCGTGCTCACCCGCGTCGGCGACGACCCGGTCGCCGTCCTGGCCCGTCCGGTGACGGCACCGGCCCGTCCGGCGAACGCACCGGCCGGATAGGCGCGCACGTCAGAGCCGTCGGAGGCCATACCGAGGCGTCCGTCGGAGTAACTCCTGTCCGAGGATCTCCGCGCCGGTTACGGCGGCCAAGGCCGCCCGCGTGGCGGGCCACGATCTCGCAAATCATGCGCGCTTTCCGGCATCCGGCTCGCCAATGACCGCCGCATCCCCGGCAAGGTCGTTTTACGCAATATCGAATCGGCGCGTCCGCGCCCGGTCGAACGGCCCGGCTAAATGCCATCCTGTAATGGTCGGCCACACGCATGACGGTGTCCCGCCGGATCGGCGGACGGCCCGCAGCCCGAACGGCCTTCCAGCGCTGACTCCAGGAGGTCGGACGAGATGTGCGGACATGTCCCGCGACCCGGCGGTCCCGGGACCGGACGGCGTGTCGGCCAGCGCCCGGTACGGCACCGCAGCAAGCGGCGGATCCTTGACCGAACCGGGGAGAAAACCCCGGCCGGGGTGATCGGCGACCTAACTCTCCAGTCGGGCGACAAAGCCCATTCCACGGAACTCGTAATTTTCCCGCCAACGCATATCGCCGCCCCCGGCACGCACTACAGTTAGGCGTTCAGAAATCACTGCCGCACGCTAATTCGCCGCGTCGGCACACGAAGGAGCATCGGGTGGAAACGAATCACAACTTCCTGCAGACGGGGGGTCAACCGGTCTCGGATCGGATGCGGGAGTTGCTCGCCCGTGCGGCGCAGGACCACGTCTACGAACAGCGCTCACAGGGTCAGGTCCTGGACGAGATCCGCCAGCGGCTGGAGGGAATGGAGTGGCTGCTCCGGGAGGTGCGCGAGCGCGAGCTCAGCGGCCTCACCGGGCAGCTCGACAGCGTCCGCGGGCAGGTCGACGACCTGTCCAGCAAGCCCCCGGAATGGGCCGAGGGGCTC
Source organism: Actinomadura gamaensis (assembly GCF_042652125.1). NCBI lineage: Bacteria > Bacillati > Actinomycetota > Actinomycetes > Streptosporangiales > Thermomonosporaceae > Actinomadura > Actinomadura gamaensis. The sequence goes on from NZ_JBHSIT010000007.1 coordinate 561,185, forward strand.
GCCGAGCACATCGAGGCGGTCGGCGAGCGGGTCAAGCCGGTCGCCGAGCTGCCCGCGCTGTGGGCCGACGTCGGAGTCGTCGCCGAGAACGTCGACGAGGGCCTCACCCGCATGCAGGCCATGCTGGACTCCGCGCAGGGCATCACCGACGCCACCCGGCAGGCGTCCCAGCGCATGGAGGAGATGACCAAGCGGCTCGACAAGCTCCAGGGGAGCATGGAGGCCGCGTCCGTCCGGTTCAACCGCCTGGACAAGTCCCTGGCGGAACTGGGGCACCGGTCGGAGAAGCTGGAGCACTCGATCAACGGGGTGACCGCCCGGGTCGACCAGTCGCTCGGCGAGATGGCCGAGCGGGTGGAGCAGGGCCTGGAGGCGCTCAACGGACGGGTCGAGGGCGTCGGCGGCAGGCTGGACGGCCTCGACGGCCGGCTGGACGGGCTCGATGGCCGACTCGAGGGGCTGTCGGGCAAGCTGGACGGCCTCGACGGCCGGTTCGAGGGTGTGGACGACCGGATCGACGGCGTCAACGAGCGGATCGGCCGGCTGCCCGCCACCTTGGAGATCGGCGAGCTGCACCGCAAGGTCGCCGAGCTCGTGCAGCGTCCGGTCATCGACCACAGCGACCGGTTCGACGCGCTGGAGAAGCACCTCGCCGACGCCGTCGACCCGTTGATCGAGGAGCTGCGCGCGCGCCCGGACCGGGACGAGGTCAAGGCGACGATGTCGCAGATCGCGGAGACCGCCTACAGCGACGTGGCCAAGCGGATGGACGAGTTCTCCAAGCGCTTCGAGGACGTGCACGAGGACGTCCGCAAGCGCATCGAGGGCATCCATGAGGAGGTCACCCGCAAGGTCGACACCGCGCTGGAGGAGTTCACCACCCAGGTGGACATCGTGTCCCGCCGGGTCGAGTCGGTGCACACCGACGTCACCAAGCAGGTGGAATCGGTGCACAACGAGGTGTCGCGCCAGGTCAGCGGCGTGCACGACGACGTGTCCAAGCGGATCGACGACATCCACGAGGACGTCACCAAGCAGGTCGACTCCATCCACGAGGACGTGTCCCGCCGCGTCGGCGGCGTCCAGGAGGAGTTCTCCCGCCGCGTCGAGGGCGTCCAGGACGAGGTCTCGCGCCGCGCCGAAGCCGTGCAGGACGCGCTGGGCCGCCGGTTCGAGGACGTCCAGGACGAGGTGGGCCGCAAGGTCGACACCGTCCACGGCGACGTCACCAAGCAGGTGACCGCGGTGCACGAGGACGTGCTGAAGCGGCTGTCCACGCTGGAGGAGACCATGCTCGCGCTGGCCGAGGCGCTGCTGCGCCCGCGCCGCGACGGAGGCAAGGACTGAGCCGCACGCCCGGCGTCGGGACGTCCCGCGAACGCGACAGCGCCAGCGAGACGTCCCGCACGCACGCCACCACCCGCACTCCGCCCACGCCCGACCCCACCCGCCACGCCCCGCACACGCCCGACCCCACCCACGCTCCGCGCATGCCCGGCTCCACTCACCACGGCCCGCACACGGACGGCTCCGCTCACCACACTCCGCGCACGAGCAGCACCACCCACGACGCACCGCACACGAGCAGCACCACCCACGACGCTCGGCGAGCGAGCGGCACCGCCCAGGCTCCGGGGGCGGGCGGCATCGTCCACGGGTTGCGTGCGAGCAGCGCCGCCTGGGGCGGTTCGCGCGCGCTTGGCCGCACGCGCGGGGCGGGAGAGTTCCGGGCTCGCTACGTGCGGTTTCTCACGTCACGCCTTCGTCAATCCGCCCTCGATACATGACGGAATCCGTTTACATGGATCTCGTGACCGGCTCCCCGTCCCTCGCCCCGCCCGTCGGCGCGCCGCCGAGTTCGGCCACCGTCCGGTGGGTGCGCGAGTGCTTCGGCCGGGGTGCCGAGGTCCGCGCGCTGCGCCCGCTGCCGGGCGGGGCCGCGCACGCCAACCACGCGCTGGTCGTGGAGACCCGCGCGGGCAGCGAGCACCGGCTCGTGCTGCGCCGCTGGCTGCCGCGCGATCCGCTCGCGTCCACCGCGCCGGGCGCGGTCTTCGCCGACGGCGAGTTCTCGCCTGAGCGCGAGATCGCCGCGCTGACGCTGCTCGCCGCCTGCGAGATCCCGACGCCGGTGCTGGTCGCCGCCGACCCCGCGGGCGCGTACTGCGACGCGCCCGCGCTGCTGCTCACCCGGCTGCCCGGGCATCCGCCCCGGCCCGCCCCGGACGACCTGCCCGAGTACCTGATCCAGCTCGCCGCCGCGCTGCTGCCGGTGCACGCGCTGCGCGGCGCGGCGTCGATGCCGCCGTACGTCCCGCGCAACCGGCTCGACCTGCGGCAGCCGCCGAAGCACGCGACGCGTCCGGAACTGTGGGAGCGGGCGTGCGAGGTCGCGGCCGGATCGCCGCCGGACGCGCCGTCCCGGTTCGTCCACCGCGACTACCACCCGGACAACACGGTGTGGACGGGTGGTCGCCTCACCGGTGTCGTGGACTGGTCGGACGCCGCGTCCGGCCCGGTCGGCGTGGACGTCGGCCAGATGCGGCTGCGGCTCGCGCTGCGCTACGGCACCGCCGTCGCCGACCGCTTCCGGGACTGCTTCGACCAGGTCGCGGGCGGCCACGAGCAGGACCCGTACTGGGACCTGCGCTGCGTCCTCGACCTGCTCCCCGAGGAGCCCGGCCGCGTCCTGTCCGAGCGGGACGCGGCCCGCGCCGAGGAGTACCTCGAAACCCTGCTCTGACCGCCGCCGAGGAGTGCCTCCAAACCCTTGCTCTGACCGCCGCCGAGGAGTCTCTCGAAACCTTGCTCCGGTCGCCGGAAACGGCCTCAGAGCAGGACGGACTCGATCGGCAGGCTGGAGTCGGCGGGCAGTCCCAGGTCGGACGGCGCGAGCCCGCTCGCGACCAGCTCCGAGCCGAGCGCCGCGACCATCGCGCCGTTGTCGGTGCACAGCTTCGGGCGCGGCACGCGCAGCCGCACCCCGGCGCGCTCGCAGCGTTCCTGGGCGAGCGCGCGCAGCCGCGAGTTCGCCGCGACGCCGCCGCCGATGAGCAGGTCCTTGACGCCGTTGTCCTTGCAGACCTTGAGGGCCTTGTGGGTCAGCACGTCGACCACGGCCTCCTGGAAGGACGCGGCGACGTCGGCGACCGGCACCGGCTCCCCGGACCGCTCCTTCGCCTCGACCCACCGCGCGACGGCCGTCTTCAGGCCGGAGAACGAGAAGTCGTAGGTGCCGTCGGCGTACTTGCCGCGCGGGAACGCGATCGCCGCCGGGTCGCCCTCGCGGGCCATCCGGTCGATCACCGGGCCACCGGGGAAGCCGAGGTCCAGCACGCGGGCGACCTTGTCGAACGCCTCGCCCGCCGCGTCGTCCACGGTCGAGCCGAGCGACCGCACGTCGGACGCCACGTCCGGGACGAGCAGCAGCGACGAGTGCCCGCCGGACACCAGCATCGCCACGCACGGCTTCGGCAGCGGCCCGTGTTCGAGCTGGTCGACGCAGACGTGCGCGGCGAGGTGGTTCACGCCGTACAGCGGCTTGCCGAGCGACAGCGCGTACGCCTTGGCGGCGGCGACGCCGACCATCAGCGCGCCGGGCAGTCCCGGACCGGCCGTGACGGCGAACGCGTCGATGTCGTGGAAGCCGACGCCGGCGTCCGCGAGCGCCCGCTCGACGGTCGGGGCCATCGCCTCCAGGTGCGCGCGCGAGGCGACCTCGGGGACCACGCCGCCGAACCGGGCGTGCTGCTCGACGCTGGAGGCGATCGAGTCGGCCAGCAGCGTGTGCCCGCGGACGATCCCGACCCCGGTCTCGTCGCAGGACGTCTCGATCCCGAGCACCAGCGGCTCGGAGTCGCGGATCATGCATCCTCCCTGGTGAAGCCGACCGGGCCCTTCTTCGGGCGCATCTCGCGGCACATCACGACCGCGTCCACGCCGGACGGCTGGTAGTAGCGCCTGCGCAGCCCGACGCGGACGAACCCGAACCGCTCGTACAGCCGCCGGGCCGGGTCGTTGTCGGCGCGGACCTCCAGGAACACCTGCGCGCTGCCGCGCCGGACCGCCTCGTCGAGCAGCTCGGTCAGCAGCGCCGCGCCGATGCCCCGGCCGCGCAGGTCGGCGCGGACGCCGATGGTCTGGACGTCGGCCTGGTCCGCCGCGGCGGCGAGCCCGGCGTAGCCGACGATCTCCCCGTCCTCCTCGGCGACCACGTAGTGCCGGGTGCGCGGCTGGTCGGCCAGCTCGTCGCGGAGCATCCGCTCGCTCCAGGCGTCCTCGGGGAACAGGACCTGTTCGAGCGCGTGGACCGCGCCCAGGTCCGCCTCGGTCATCCCGCGCAGCTCGACGCTCATGAGCGCGCGCCTCCCGGCACAGGACGCCGCATCAGAACGAAACGCCAGATCCAGGCGTCCCCCCGAATCCAAGCAGCGAGCCGGACCCGGGCGGCGGGCCGGACGCGGGCGGCGGGCCGGGTCATTGGGACACCTTCTTGCGCGGGCCCGGCTCCTTGGCGTCCGGACGGCGCAGGTAGAGCGGCTCGGGGTCGAGCAGCGACGGGCCGGGACGTCCGGACAGGCGCTCGACGGCGAGCTCGGCCAGCGCGGTCGCGGACGGCACGAGCGGACCCGAGGTCATCCCCGACGCGTCGCCGAGGACGTCGGCGTAGAGCCGCGCGCCCTCACCGATGACGGGCAGGTCGGGCGCGTCCGCGCGGACGTCGGCGGCGGGGCCGACGGCGGGCTCGGTGGCGCGCCTGCCGTAGGAGTCGTAGCGCGCCCAGTACACCTCGCGGCGGCGCGCGTCGGTGGCGACGGCGAACGGCTTCTCGCGGCGGGACTCCCAGGCGATCGCGTCGAGCGTGCAGACGCCGTGCACGGGCACGCCGAGCGCCTCGCCCATCGCGCGCGCGGTGACGAGGCCGACGCGCAGGCCCGTGTACGGGCCGGGGCCGACGCCCACCACGATCGCGGACAGGTCGGACGGGGCCGCGCCCGCCTCGGCGAGCACCCGCGCGATCTCGGGCGTCAGCACCTCGGTGTGCTTGCGGGCGTCCAGCGCCTCGACGGCCGCGCGGGGGCGTGCGCCCTCCCCCGGCGTCCACTCGGTCAGGGCGACGGTGACGGCGGCGGTAGCGGTGTCGAAAGCCAGGACCAACACGGACTGTAAGGGTAGTCCAGTGCGGCGCGTGGTCAGGTTGATTCGCGCCCGCCCTGCCGATTCGGAGACGACTCGTACCCACCCCCGCCCGAGACCGCCCGGCTGAGCGCGAGACCGCCCGGCTCCACGCGAGACCGCCCGGCTGCGCGCCAGACCACTCAGCTCCGCCCGAGACCGCCCGACTCCGCGCGAGACCACCCAACTCCGCGCGAGACGGCCCGGCTCCGCAAGAGACCGGCCGGCTCCGCGAGACCGCCCTGCTTCGCGCGAGACCGCCCGGCTCCACGCGAGACCGCTCGACTGCGCGCGAGACGGCCCGGCTGAGCGCGGGACCGGTCAGTGCCGCGCGGGGGCGCGGTCAGCTCTGGTTGAGGGCGCCGATGACGCTGCGGGCGGCGTCCTGCGCGCCGGACACCGCGGCGTCGGTGGCGAGGGGGTCGTTGCCGTCCGAGCCCGAGAAATGGACCGTGACCAGCACGTTCCCGACGCGGACGTTGGCGACCGCCGAGCCCGAACCCTGCCCCTTGTCCACGCTGTAGACGACGTACGCCTCGTCGCCGAGCCCGTTCGGACGGATCTTGTCGGTGATCTCCTGACCCGGCAGCAACGCCTTCCCGGACTCGTCGGCGGACCGCTCGGACGCGAACGCGCCGCGCGCCGCGTCGGTCGGGCTCTGCGACTGCGTCCCGGGGAGCGCGCGCATCTCGACGCTGAGCTGGCGGCGGTGCTCGCCGCTGTAGGCGCCCCACACGCACTGGTTCTGCCGGTCGCTGGACGCGTAGTTGTCGGCGGGCCCGCGCTCCGCGTTCGGCGCGAGCCGGTCGGCGATCTTCGGATCGAGCAGCGTGCAGGCGTCCGGCACGGCGGTCTTCTCCGCCCGTGCCGCCGGGGTCTGCGCGGTGCTCCCGACGATCTGCCCGCTCGACCCCCGGTCGTGCCCGCCGAGCCCGCTGATGATCACGAGTGCGGCGAGCGCGCACGCCCCCGCCCCGGCCGCCACCCCGGCCAGCACCGCCACGACCCGCCTGCCGCGCCTGCGCTCCCGGACGACCCGATGACTCCCGCTCCGCGTCCGGAATTCCCCGCTCCGCGTCCCGTACCCACCGCTCTGCCCCGCGTACTCCCCACTCCGCGCCCCGTACGCGCCACTGCGCCCCGCGTACTCCCCACTCCGCCCCGCGTACTCGCCGCTCCGCGCGCCGTACTCGGTGCCGCGCGGACTGGACGCGCCGCTGCGCGCGCCATACTCGCCGCTCGGCGTCCCGTACTCGCCGCTCGGCGTCCCGTACTCGCCGCTTGGCACGCCGTACTCGGTGGCGCGCGGAATGGACGCGCCGGTGTGCGGGCCGTACTCGGCGCCGGGCGTGTTGTACTCGCTGCTGCGCGTCCGGTATTCGGCGCTCGGGACGCCGTACTCGCTGCCGGGCGAACCGTATTCGGTGTTGCGGGCGCCGTACTGGACGGGCCGGGGGGCGCGTTCGCCGCTGCGGCCGACGTACTCGTCGGCCGGGCGTCCGCCAGGGACGGCATAGGGGGCGGGGTCGCCGGAGGCCGTCCGGTGATCGCCGCTGAAGGAGCGGTACTCCCCACTGCGCGAGGCGCGGTGACCACCGCTGCGATGGCTGCCACTCACCGGATCCACTCCCGATCAGTCATCCAAAATGTCGGGTTCGTCCCGGCACAGAGTACGACATGGACCGGCGGTGTGGTCGGGTTCCACTTACCTCGTTTCCGGACGCTCCGACCAGGCAAGATCATCCAGGCCGGAGGCCCACCGGGAGCCCACTCCGACGATCTCGACGGTGCGCAGTTCGGACGCCCCGGCCGGCCCCCGGGAGACGGTGATCTCCAGGCGGTCGTCCGCCAGGCCCTCGGCGAGCCCCTCGCCCCACTCGACGATCGTCACCGACTCGGCCACCGACGCGTCCAGGTCGAGATCGTCCAGCTCGGCGAAGCCGCCGAGCCGGTAGGCGTCCACGTGCACCAGGGGCGGCCCGTCCACCAGCGACGGGTGCACCCGCGCGATCACGAAGGTCGGCGACGTCACCGGCCCGCGGATCTTCAGGCCCTCGCCGATCCCCTGGGTCAGGGTCGTCTTGCCCGCGCCGAGGTCGCCGGTCAGCACCAGCAGGTCCCCGGCGCGGAGCAGCCCGGCCAGCCGGACGCCCAGCGCCCGCATGTCCTCGGCCGTCGGCACCTCGATCACGATCGTTCCCTCGCCCGTCATGCTCCCCGTTCCTCCAGACCGGGCAGCACCCGGTCGACCAGCCGGCGCAGCGATCCGGTCACCACGCCGGGATACTCCAGCGGCAGGACGTGGCCCGCCTCGTCCACCTCGACGAGCTCGGCGTCCGGCAGCGCCTCGGCGATGCGCCGGCCGTGCTCGGCGGGGGTCAGCCGGTCGCGGCCGCCCGTCAGCACCAGGACCGGGACGCGCCCCACGGTCTTCAGCGCCGCCGCCTTGTCGTGTCCCATCAGGGCCGGATAGAACTCGGCGATCACGTCGATCGGGGTCGCCCGGATCATCTGCTCCAGGAAGTCCACCACCGTCGGGCTGACGTGCTTGTCGGCGAACGCCATCCGGCGGGTGAGGACGAACGCGACGTCCGCGCCGAGCCCGCGGGCCCGGTCCACCATCTTGGCCTGCCGGCCGAGCCCGCGCAGCGCGCTCGGCGCGATCGGCCGGACGATCTTCATCAGCGCCAGCGGCAGCCCCAGCGTCATCTCCGCCAGATCCCCGCCGGACGTGTTGACCAGCATGACCCCGACCACCCGGCAGAGCGCGCCGCGCCCGCCCCGGCCGCCCTCGAACAGCTCCGGGTGCTCCTCGGCCAGCGCCATGATCGACATGCCGCCCATCGAGTGCCCGGCCAGCACCACCGGTGAACCCCGCCGGACCGTCGCGCGCAGCACCTCGTACAGGTCCGAGCCGGTCTGCTCGACGGTCGCGTGCGCGAGGTCGCCGCGTCCGGACCGGCCATGGCTGCGCTGGTCCCAGAAGACCATGCGGATGCGGTCGCCGCCCGCCGTCCGGGCGGCCAGGTCGCGCCGCTGGTAGTGCCACGAGTCCTGGTTGAGGGTGTAGCCGTGGCAGAACACCACGGTCAGGGCCGCGTCGTCCGGGCCGTCGATCTCCACGTGCAGCGGCACGCCGTCGCCCGCGGTCACCGTCATCGGACGGCCGCGCAGCGTGCCGAACGGCTCGGCCGAGTCCGGGTCGGGGCGCAGCCTGACCCGGCCGACCGCCAGGTGCCGGATGCCGACCGCCGCGCCGATCCCGGCCGCGCCGAGGCCCGCCACCGCCCCGGCGACGCCCATCCTGCGTCTTCTCTTCGCGTTCATACCCCGTCGCCCCTGCGTCACCTTTCCGAGGCCGCCACTCCGGCGCCCGTCCGCCGCCACCCTCCAGGTTGCCCGACCCGAGCCCCCAACAGCCCGAGCCCACCCGAACCCGAACCCGTCCGAGCCCGAACCCAAACCCGTCCCGGCCCGAACCCGTCCGAACCCGTCCCGGCCCGAACCCGAGCCCGTTGAACCCGAACCCGTCCCGGCCCGTCCACGACGAGCCGTCATCCGGCCGTCGAGGCGCGCGCCTAGTCGGCCGCCGGGCCGCCCTCGTAGACGCGGGGGACGCGGCCGCCGATGCGGGTGACGATCTCATAGGAGATCGTGTCGAGCGCGTCCGCCCAGTCCTGCGCGGTCGGCTCGCCCTGGTCGCCCGGCCCGAAAAGGACGACCTCGTCGCCCGCCGCGAGCGGGTCGTCGCCGAGGTCGATGACGAACTGGTCCATGCAGACGCGTCCGGCGATCGTGCGGCGCTTCCCGCCCGCCAGGACGGGCAGGACGTTCGAGCCGTGGCGCGGCACGCCGTCGCCGTACCCCGCCGGGACCACCGCGAGCGTCGTCTCGCGATCGGTCACGTAAGTGTGCCCGTAGGACACGCCGCTGCCCGCCGGGACCCGTTTCACCAGGGCCGTCGAGGCGGTCAGCGTCATCGCCGGGCGCAGCCCGAACGAGCCGAGCGACGGCGCCGGGCTCAGCCCGTACGTCGCGATCCCCGGCCGGACGAGGTCGAACCGCGCGTCCGGCAGGGTGAGCGCGGCGGCCGAGTTCGCCAGGTGCCGCACCTCGGGCCGCACCCCGGCCTTCTCGGCCGACTCGACCATGTCGGTGAAGGTGGCGAGCTGCCTCGGCACCGACGGGTGGTCGAGCTCGTCCGCGCAGGCGAAGTGGGACATCAGCCCGACGACCTGCACGGCCCCGGCCGCCTCGGCGGCGAGCGCCGCGTCGACCAGGCCCGGCCAGTCCTCGGGGGTCGCGCCGCCGCGCGACATCCCGGTGTCGGCCTTCAGATGCACGCGGACGGGGCGTCCGGCGCGCTCGGCGGCGGCGGTCAGCTCGTCCAGCAGCCAGGGAGCGCCGACCGCGAAGTCGAGCCCGTCGGCGACGCCGCGGTCGTAGTCCTCGCCCGGCACGCCGAGGCAGACCAGCACCGGGACGCCGACCACCCCGGCCGCGCGCAGCCGCAGCCCTTCATCGAGCTTGGCCACGCCGAGCCAGGTCGCTCCCCCGGCCAGCGCCGCGCGCGCCGCCGGGACGAGACCGTGGCCGTACGCCTCGGCCTTGACCATCGCCATGACTTCGGCCCCACCGGCCTGCTCGCGCACCACGGCCACGTTGCCGCTGATCGCGTCAAGGTCGATGCGTGCTTGCGCAGGACTGCTCATAGTCACCCAGTGTGCCCGCCCGCGAACGATGCCCCGTCCCAACCTCCGTTTCCCGTTGGACGCGCGACCGATTCATCCAGTTCGCCTTTTCGCCACTCCGCCCCCCATCCGACTCCGCGCCAATCCGACTCCGCCGCCCCCTCGACTCGGCGCCCGGCCGGCGCAACGCCCGGCCAGCGCCGCGCCCGGTCGTGCCGCGCACGGTCAGCGCCGCGCACAGTCAGCGCCGCGCACAGTCAGCGCCGCACACGGTCAGCGCCGCACACGGTCAGCGCCGCACACGGCCTGCGCCGCACACGGTCGGTGCCGCGCACAGTCAGCGCCGCGCACCGTCGGTGCCGCGCACGGTCGGCGTCGCTACGGGAGCTAGCGCAGGGTGCGGAAGGCGTCGGGGAGCGCGGTGATCACGTCGTAGGCGCTGATCGGGCTTTCGCCGGCCTCGGGGTGGGGGCCGCCAGCGGCCAGCCGGGCGGCCAGGCCGTGCAGGTAGGCACCCGCGCAGGCGGCGTCGAGCGCGGACATTCCGCCCGCCAGCAGCGCCCCCGTGAGGCCGGACAGCACGTCGCCGGTGCCCGCCGTCGCCAGCCACGGCGTCCCGGTCGGGTTCACCCGGACCGGACGGTCCGGTTCCGCGATCACCGTCGTGGAGCCCTTGAGCAGGACCGTCGCGTCCAGTTCGGCCGCCGCCCGCCGGACGTACTCCAGCCGCCGCGCCTCGATCGCGGTGCGGTCGGCGTCGAGGAGGCGGGCCAGTTCCCCCGCGTGCGGGGTGAGCAGCGTCGGCGCGTCCCTGGTCAGCAGGTCGCGCCGCCGCGAGAGGACGGTCAGCCCGTCGGCGTCCACCAGCACCGGCAGGTCGGTCGACAGGACGGCCGAGATCAGCTCCTCGGCGTCGTCGCCGGTGCCGAGGCCCGGCCCGACCACCCACGCCTGGACTCGCCCGATCGCGTCCAGCGCCTTCGCGCCCGGCTCGATCACCGTGGTCACCGCCTCGGGCCAGCGGTGCCGCACCAGCTCGACCGCGTGCGGCACCGAAGCGAACCGGACCATTCCGGCTCCGCCGTGGACCGCGCCGCCCGTCGCCAGCACCGCCGCGCCGGTGAATTCGTCGCCGCCCGCGAGAATCCCCACGACACCGCGGCGGTATTTGTCGGATTCGGCACCGGGCAGCGGCGGACGGACGTCTTCGGCCGCCGGGGAAACGACGTCCGGATCGTTCAGATAAGGCCCGAGGCCGATGTCCACCAGCTCGACGACCCCGCAGTACGAAGCACCCGGATCGACGAGCAGGCCCGGTTTGAGGGTGCCGAACGTGACGGTCACGTCCGCCCGGACGGCCGCGCCCTCGACCCGCCCGGACGACGCGTCCACGCCGCTCGGCACGTCGCACGCCACCACGGTCCCGGACGCCTCCGACGCCGCCCGCGCCAGCGTCGCGTGCGGCTCCCGCAGGGCGCCCGCGCCGCCGATCCCGGTCAGCCCGTCGATCACCAGATCGGCTTCCGCGACCGCCTCGCCGGCCGCCGCGGTCTCGATCAGCCGCCCGCCCGCGGCCCGCAGATCGGCGAGTCCCGCCTGGTGAAGCCGGGAACCGGCAGCCACGACCCGCACCCGCGCCCCGCGCCGCGCCAGCCGCGCTCCCGCGTACAGCGCGTCCCCGCCGTTGTCGCCGGACCCCGCGAGCACCACGACGTCCGCGCCGTACACCCGGTCCAGCAGCCCGGCGCAGACCCGGGCGAGCCCGGCCGCGGCCCGCTGCATCAACGTCCCCTCGGGCAGCCGCGCCATCAGCGCCCCCTCGGCCGCCCGCACGTTACCGACTTCGTGCGCGTATCTCACCCGGGCCCCTTTCCGCGATCATTTCCTCCTAGCCTGCCACGCGGTTCTCTCCTTGACGGTTGCGGCCCGACGAGTCAATGGTGAAGCTACGCACCTTTCGGTGAAAGTTTCATCCACCGCTGATTCACCTGATCATGGGCACCGCGAGATTTTTGGTGGCGATTTGACGATGGCGGACCTGCCGCCTGCCCTCCCTGGGGCACACTTCGCTGAGAAGCTCGCATTGGGCGGAAGGTGTCCGGGGACATGAGCACGGCCTCCATGAATCCGTTCCGGGGACCGACCGTCCGGCAGCGCAGGCTGGCGATCGAACTGCGCCGGCTGCGCGAGGAGCGCGGCTTCACCGGCGACGACGTCGCCGCGCGGCTGCATTGGTCAACAGCCAAGGTCAGCCGCATCGAGAACGCTCGGACCAGCACCAACATCGGCGACGTCGAGCTGCTCACCAAGCTGTACCGGATCGACCCGTCCCACCGGGCCGAACTTCTCACGCTCGCCCACGACGCGGCACGGAAGGGCTGGTGGGAGGGGTATCGGGAGCTTCCCGGCGGCCTCCGGCAGTTCATCGCGCTGGAGGACGAGGCCAGCCGCATCGTCCAGTGGGAGACCTATCTGGTGCCCGGTCTCCTGCAGACCGAGCAGTACGCACGGCAGGTGATGGCGGGGTTGCGTCTGTACGACCCCGTCCCGCCCACCGAGGTGGACCGGAGGGTGGAGGTGCGGATGCGACGCCAGGAGGTCCTGCACCGCAAGGAACCTGTCGAATACGAGCTGTTACTGGACGAGTCCGTGCTGCTGCGGCTGGTCGGCGACCCCACGACGATGCGGAGCCAGCTCCGCCATCTCCTGGACGTCGGCGACCTGCCGCACGTGGTGCTGCGCGTCATCCGGCTGGACCGGCCCCACCCGATCATGGAGGGGGCGTTCCAGCTCATGGAGTACGACCCGGTCGGGGACATCGTGTTCCCGGACGTGGTCTACACCGAGGCCCTCACCGGCAGCCAGGTCACCGACGAACGGCTGACCTACATGTACCGGCTGGCCTTCGAGGGGATGGAGCGCGTCGCCCTGGACCCGGCGGCGTCGCGCGACCTGATCGCGGAAGCCGCCGCCGGTTTCACGGACCGTCCGTAGCGGTCACCCCGCGTTCGGGGATTCTCCTGAAAGGCACGACCCACATGCTAAACACGCCCGCCTGGAAGAAGAGCTCGCGTTGCGCCGCCAACGGGGCCTGCGTCGAGGTCGCGAGAACGGGAACGCGAACGGGAACGGGGAGGGGAAGCGAGGCCGGGACCATCGCCGCCCGCGACGCGAAGATCGGCGACGCGAGTCCCGTCCTGCTGATGTCGGCCGCCGAGTGGCGGGCCTTCCTGTCCCGCGTGAAGGCCGGCGCCCTGGACTCCTCCGCCTGACCGATCGCGCAGCGAGACGCCGCGCGAGAACCGGACGGATCGCCTGGCGAAACGCCGCCCGAGAACCGGACGGATCGCCTGGCGAAACGCCGCCCGAGAACCGGACGGATCGCCTGGCGAAACGCCGCCCGAGAACCGGACGGATCGCTTGGCGAAACGCCGCGCGAGAACCGGCCGGATCGCTTGGCGGATCGCCCGCGAGAACCGACGGATCGCGTAGCGGAACGCCCCGCCGCTCTTCGGAGCGGCGGGGCGTTCGGTTGCCCGGTTTGTGGCTATTCGACCGTGACGGACTTGGCGAGGTTGCGGGGCTGGTCGACGTCGTGGCCCTTGGCGGTGGCCAGCTCGCAGGCGAAGACCTGGAGCGGGACGGTCGTGACGAGCGGCTGGAAGAGCGTCGGGACGGCCGGGACCCTGATCAGCGTGTCGGCGTAGGGCTCGACGGAGGTGTCGCCCTCCTCGGCGATCACGATCGTGCGGGCGCCGCGGGCGCGGATCTCCTGGATGTTGGAGACGATCTTGTCGTGCAGGACGTCCCGGCTGCGCGGCGGCACGACGACGATCACGGGCAGGCCCGGCTCGATCAGCGCGATCGGGCCGTGCTTCAGCTCGCCGGCGGCGAAGCCCTCGGCGTGCATGTAGGCCAGCTCCTTGAGCTTCAGCGCGCCCTCCAGGGCGACCGGGAAGCCCACGTGGCGGCCGAGGAACAGCACCGACTTCTCCCCGGCGAGGGAGCGGGCCAGCGCCCGGACGGGCTCCATCGTGCCGAGGACCTCGTCCACCTTCTCCGGCATCTGGGCCAGGAGCTGGATCATCGCGAACACCTCGTCGCCGAACTTGGTGCCGCGCACCTGGGCGATGTAGAGGGCGATGAGGTAGACCGCGACGAGCTGGGTGAGGAACGCCTTGGTCGAGGCGACCGCGATCTCCGGCCCGGCGTGGGTGTACAGGACGCCGTCGCACTCGCGGGGCAGCGTCGAGCCGTTCACGTTGCAGATGCCGAGCAGCTTGGCGTGCTGCTCGCGGGCGTGCCGGACGGCCATCAGCGCGTCCATCGTCTCGCCCGACTGGGAGATCGCGATCACCAGCGTGGAGCGGGACAGGATCGGGTCCCGGTAGCGGAACTCGCTGGCCAGCTCCACCTCGCAGGGCAGCCCGGCCCAGTGCTCGATGGCGTACTTGGCGATCAGCCCGGCGTGGTAGGACGTCCCGCAGGCGACGATGATGATCTTGTCGACCTCGCGCAGCTCCCGGTCGGAGATGCGCATCTCGTCCAGGGTGAGGCGGCCGTCCGCGCCGATCCGGCCGAGCAGGGTGTCGGCGACCGCGCGCGGCTGCTCGGCGATCTCCTTGAGCATGAAGTAGTCGTAGCCGCCCTTCTCGGCGGCCGAGACGTCCCAGTCGACGTGGTAGGCCTTGGTCTCGGCCGGACGGCCGTCCAGGTCGGTCACCGTCACGCCGGACTTGCGCAGCTCGACGACCTGGTCCTGGCCGAGCTCGATCGCGTCCCGGGTGTGCGCGATGAACGCGGCGACGTCGCTGGCGAGGAAGTTCTCCCCGTCCCCGACGCCGACCACCAGCGGCGAGTTGCGGCGCGCGCCGACCACCAGGTCGTCGTCGCCGGTGTGCACCGCGACCAGGGTGAACGCGCCTTCGAGGCGGCGGCACACGCGGCGCATCGCCTCGGCGAGGTCGCCGGTGCTCTTGAGCTCGTCCTCCAGCAGGTGCGCGACGGCCTCGGTGTCGGTGTCGGAGCGCAGCTTGTGGCCGCCCTCCTCCAGCTCGGCGCGCAGCGCCGCGAAGTTCTCGATGATCCCGTTGTGGATGACCGCGACGTCGCCCGCGCAGTCGGTGTGCGGGTGCGCGTTGCGGTCGTTCGGCGCGCCGTGCGTGGCCCACCGGGTGTGGCCCATGCCGAGCGTGCCCTCGGGGAGCGTCTCCTCGGCGAGCGCCTCGCGGAGGTTGACCAGCTTGCCCGCGCGCTTCGCGGTGGCGAGCGCCCCGTCGGCGAGCACGGCCACCCCGGCCGAGTCGTAGCCGCGGTACTCGAGCCTCGCGAGGCCCTCCACCACGACGTCCAGTGCCGGCCTGCCGCCGACGTAACCCACGATTCCGCACATGGCGGCCAGCCTATTGGGTCTTCTCCGAGGACCGGCCCGTCCGGACTAGACCAGCTCGGGACATCGCTGGTGACACGTCCACCCGACCCGGACCAGTACGGACGCCCTCCGGCGGCGCCCCGGACCGGCTCGGACACCCCCTGGTGGACGGGACGCAGCGTACCGACCAGTACCGTTGGCGCGTGCCCAGCCCTTACGTCGAACTCAACCGCGCGCAATGGCGGGCGCTGCGAGCCACCACCCCGCTCACCCTCACCCCGGACGAGCTGGACGAGCTGCGCGGCGTCCGGGACCCCATCGACATCACCGAGGTCGAAGAGGTCTACCTGCCGCTGTCCCGCCTGCTCAACCTGTTCTTCCTGGGGCGCGGCGGCACCCGCGACACCGTCAGCGGGTTCCTCGGCGAGACCGTCCAGCCGACCCCGTTCGTGATCGGCGTGGCGGGCTCGGTCGCGGTCGGGAAGTCCACGACGTCCCGCCTGCTGCGGACCCTGCTGGCCCGCTGGCCCGACCATCCCCGCGTGGAGCTGGTCACCACCGACAGCTTCCTGTACCCGAACGCCGTGCTGGCCGAGCGGGGTCTCATGGAGCGCAAGGGCTTCCCCGAGTCCTACGACCGCCGCGCGCTGGTGCGTTTCGTCCAGTCGGTGAAGTCGGGCGCGTCGCGGGTGGACATCCCCATCTACTCCCACCTCGAATACGACATCGTGCCCGATGCCCGGCAGACCGTGGAACGTCCGGACGTCCTGATCGTCGAGGGCCTGAACGTCCTGCAGACCCCGCCGCCCGGCAGCCTCGGCGTGTCGGACTACTTCGACTTCTCCATCTACGTGGACGCCAAGGTCGACGACATCCGCCGCTGGTACGTCGACCGCCTCCTCGCCCTGCGCCGCACCGCCTTCACCGACCCCCGCTCCTACTTCCGCGAGTACGCCAAGCTCAGCGAGCAGGAGGCCGAGGAGTTCGCGATCGGCGTCTGGGGCTCCATCAACGAGCCCAACCTCGTGGAGAACATCCTCCCGACCCGCGCCCGCGCGACCCTCGTCCTGAACAAGACCCGCGACCACTCCATCGACCGCGTCCGCCTCCGCCGCATCTGACCCGGCCGCATCTGACCCGGTCGGACGTGCCGCTCAGGCGGAGTTGACGGCCCGGTCCCGGTACTTCATGAACCCGCTGACGACGTCCCTCGCCGCATACTGCCAAGGGCTCTCGGTGACGTTCGAGCCGATCAACCTGAACTGCTCGGCGGCGGACGCGTGGTCGCCGCCCAGCGCGAAGGCGAACGCCAGGAGATTGCTCGCGCGCAGCGACGCCGGAGTGTCCGGGGCCTGGGACGAACGGGCGGCGACCGCGCGCAGTTCGCGCTGGACGTCCGGGTTCGCGAAGTAGTCCGCCTCCCCCTCGGACGCGTCCACCCAGGCTTCGATGTGCGCCTCCACCACGAGGGACGCCACGGCCGAGCCGAGCGGAGCCGCCGCGGCGCGGTCCCGCGCGAAGTTGAACATCAGCGCCGGCGAGCCGCCCCACTTCGGCGCGACGCCCTGGAGCATCAGCGTGTGGGCCTGGTAATGCCCGGGATGCCGGGCGATCGCCTCCGCGAACCGGCGGCACAGCTCCTGGACGCCGTGCTGGAGGCCGCGGGCCGTGGTGAGCAGTTGCGCCCGCGGTTCGGGATCGTCCGGCGACAGCTCGGCGGCGCACAGCAGGTCGCGCTCGGCCCCGGCGAGGCGCCGGTGGAACTCGTGGAACCGCTCAGCGGCGGTCAGGTCCGCCGTCGCCTCGCCTCGCGCCTCCCAGGCCCAGAGAATCCCGTGCGCCCCCCGGATGAGGTACGCGAGCGGCTCCTCCGGCTCCTTCTCGGGCCACCGGACGATCCATTCCGGACGTTCCGGATGGTCCACGGCCACGCCGAGCAGGAACGAGCGGCGGTCGAGGTCGCCGGTCTCGGCCGCGACGCGGCGCAGCAGGCTCGTGTCGCCGCGCGCCGTCGCCTTCTTGAGCTCCCGCGCCACGGGATCGCCGAAGGTGCGGTCGAGGACGGGCAGGGCGAGGTCAACCGGCATGGACGGGCTCCTCCAGCGGCGGGACGGGGGTCAGGTCCACGGCCGGACGGCCGAGTTCGGCGCGGACGGCCGCCACGCCGTCCGGGCCGTCGAGCGCCCGGTCGGCGAGCTCGGCGAGCGGCGTGCCCGCCCACTCGATCTCGACCACCGTCGTCCAGGACGGCTTCCAGCGGGCGTCGTGGCCGGCGGCCAGCACGCCGGGGAGCGCGGTGACCAGGGCCCGGTGCAGGATCCGGCGCTCCGCCTCGGTGCCGAGGGCTGTGCCTTCACCACCCGAGGCGGGGCCTTCACCACCAGCGGCGGGGCCTTCGCCGCCGGAGGCGGAGGGCTCGGGGCTCCGGGGCTGGAGAGCGGCGGCGAGCTCGGCTCCGCGTCCCGCCGCGAGCAGTTCGAGGGCCTGGTCGAAGCCCGGTTCGTCCCATCGGCCGCCGATCCGGACGCCCGCGTCGGCGAGCCGCTCCCCCGCCCGGGCGATGAGCCGGCCGTAGATCGCGGCCGCCTCGTCCCAGTCCACAGGGGCGGGCGTCGGCAGGCCGGTCGCCTCGCGGGCGGCCGTGAGGGAGACCATCCGTTCCACTTCGTCCGGACCGTCCAGCAGGTCGCGGGCGGGGCCGTCCGGGACCGTGGCGGAAGCGGTGCCCGCGGGCAGCTCCGCGAGCAGCGCCAGCCGCTCGCCGATGCTCGGGTGGGTGTCCCAGCGCTCGGACGGCCGGGCGAGGACCCGCTCGCGCAGCCGCTCCAGCCCGTCCTCGCCGGCAGAGGCGACGGTGAAGGCGCGGAGCCCGCCGTAGAGGTCGACCGGGTACCGGCCCGCGCGCCACAGCGGCGTCACGTAGTGCTGGACGAAGCCCTCGAACAGTTCGCCCGCCATTCCCACGGCGGTCAGCGCGGCGGCGGCGGTCTCCGGTCCGGAGACCCGCGCCGCGGACCGGTCGGCGGCACGCTCCTGAGCACGCGAGACCGCCAGCGTGACGCGCAGGCAGAGCCGCAGGTAGAGGCCGAAGATCCGGGCGAGGAACTTATCCACGCCCTTGCCGCTGCCGCGCAGCGCGACGATCGTCCGCACCAGCCTGCGCTGGGATCGGTACACCAGGGGGCCGAGGCGGGTGTCGCCGCCGGCGACGTGGCCGAACTCGTGCGCCAGCACGGCGCGCAGTTCGGCGCGGTCGAGGCCGTTGAGCAGCGCCATCCCGATGACCAGCGTGATCCGGCCGCGGATCAGCCCGAAGAGCCACACCCGCTGGTGGACGGCGGCGTTGGCGTCCGGGGTGAGGCGGATGGAGCCGGGCGCCGGGGCGCGCACCTCGGCGGCCAGCTCCCGCACGTCGGCCCACAGGCGGGGCTGGTCGGCCTCGGTGACCGGCAGCCCGCCGGGGTCGTCCTTGCGGGCCGAGCGCGTGCGCCCGAACGCGCCGCGCAGCAGCGCGGCGCCGCCGCCGGTGGCGGCGATCAGGATCCAGAAGACGAAGCCGCCGCGGATGCCGACGACCACGTTGAACACCACCGCGATGGTGATCACGCCGCCGAGGACCAGCACCAGGAGCAGCACGGCCAGCACGTAGAAGCCGAGCAGCAGGATGACGCCCAGCAGGGCGCGCAGCCCGAGCAGGGCCTTGCCCGAACGATGTGGTGACGACACCACTCCGCCGCCTTTCCAACCGTCCAGCGACGGCGTTCGCCAAGAAGTGCGGCAATTGTGGTAGTTCGTCGGTGCGGCTGTGAAGATCTTTCAGATCACGATTCGGACCGTCAGGCCCCGCTCACTCCGCGCTGGTCACGCGGCCCCGCTCACTCCGCGCTGGTCGCGCGGCGCTGCTTCACTCCGCGCTGGCGACGGTGAGGCTGCGGAGCCGGACGGTGGCGAGCACGGTGGCGACCAGCGTGACCACGACCAGGAGGACGATCGCGGTGGGCAGGGAGACGGCGGTCTTGACGGTCGAGGCGTCGGTCAGCGAATGGGTGACCGAGAGGGCCCACTGGAGGATGGACGCCTTCTTCGCGCCTGGGGCGAAGTTGCCGAAGAGGCTCTCCCAGACCAGGGCGTACAGGAGCCCGATAGTGACGGCGTTGCGGCTCACGACGCCGAGCGCGACGAACACCGAGGCGTAGGCGACGCCCCCGACCAGGACGCCGACAGTGAACGCCGGGGTCAGCCCCGCAGGCGCGCCGAGGATGAAGCCCGCCAGCAGCGTCGGGACGGCCGCGAACAGCGCCACCAGGACGATCGCGACGGCCAGCTTCGTCAGGATGACGACCTGCCGCGGGATCGGCTTGGTCAGGATGTACATGATCTGGCCGTCGTCGATCTCCGGCCCGATCACGCCGGTGCCCGCGATCAGCGCGAGCAGCGGCAGCACCGCGCCCAGCGCGAACCGCTGCAGGACGGTCGTGTCGACGTCCAGGTCGTTGGTGTTGGTCAGCCGCAGCACCAGCGACAGCAGCAGCAGGACGCCCGGCAGCACGAACAGCAGCAGCGCCCGCCTCCGACCGAGCATCGACCGGAACGTGATCATCGCGATCGTGGGGTTCATCGCGCCACCAGGTAGGAGAAGACGGATTCGAGGGACTCGTCGGCCGGGACGACCTCCCAGAGCCGCACGCCGGCGTCCCGGGCGAGGCGGGGCAGCAGCCAGGTGAAGCGGCCGAAGTCGGACGCCTCGACCGACAGGCCGTCCGAAGTGAGCTCGACGCCGCGGGCCGAGCCGTCGGCGATGATCGCGGCGGCGAGCACGCGGTCGTCGCCGGAGCGGACCCGGAACCGGTGCGGACGGTCGGTCATCAGGCGGCGGATCTCGCGGAAGTCGCCGGACGCGGCGTGCCGGCCCGCGACGATCACCTCGATGTGCCCGGCGAGCCGCTCGACCTCCTCCAGGATGTGCGAGGAGAACAGGATGGTGCGGCCCTCGGCGGCCATCCGGCGGATGAGGTCCATGAGGTGGAGCCGCTGGCGCGGGTCCATGCCGTTGAACGGCTCGTCCAGCAGCAGCACCGGCGGGTCGTGGACCAGCGCGGACGCCATCTTGATCCGCTGCTTCATGCCCTTGGAGTAGGTGCCGATCGCGCGGTCGGCGGCCTGCTCCATCTCGACCTCGGCGATCGCCCGGGCCGCCGCCCGGCCCGGTTCGGCCAGCTTGTGCAGCTTGGCCATCGCGAGGATGAACTGCTGCCCGGTGAGGAAGTCGTAGGCGGTCTCGCGCTCGGGCACCAGGCCGAGCCTGCGGTAGACGTCCGGGTTCTGCCAGATCGGGTCGTCGTCCAGCGTGACCGTGCCGGACGACGGCGACAGGAACCCGCCCATCATGTGGATGAGCGTGGACTTGCCCGCGCCGTTCGGGCCGAGCAGGCCGGTCACGCCGGGGCCGATGGTCATGCTGACGCCGTTGACGGCCACGACGTTCCCGTACCAGCGGGACACGTCCCGCAGCCTGATCTCGGTCACGACAGGCCCGCCTTCCGGAACCGCGCGTACAGGACGGCGACCGCGCCGAGCACGATCGCGGCGCACAGCGCCAGGGCGGCCAGCCCGCCGCCGGTGCCGGGCGGGGACGAGGGGGCCGAGAGCGGTCCGCCGAGCAGCCGGTGCGACACGGCGTCCACCAGGTTGAACGGGGTGAACAGGGCGAGCCAGCCGGACAGCGTCCAGTGCCCGGTGTTCTCGGTGATCCCCTGGAGGATCGACACCAGGACGCCGGAGACCAGCAGCACCGCGATCACCGCCGCGACGCCGAACCCGCGGCGCGGCGTGAACGCGGCGACGACCATGCCGATCGCGGCGAGGACCAGCGACAGCAGCAGGCATCCGGCGAGGCCGCCGAGGTAGTGCAGGAGTTGCTTGCCCGAGTGCGGCACCTGCGTGACCAGGCCGCCGATGTACAGCACGGTGACCGGGATCGCGGTGAGCGCGAACAGCGCGGTCGCGAACGCGGCGAGCTTGGCGAGGACGAAGTCCAGGTGCCCGACCGGCCGCGAGAAGTACAGCGGGACGACGTGGAACCGGATCTCCCGGGACGCCAGCACCGGCGCCTGCGTCGCCACGAAGATCGAGACGATCAGCTGGAGCATGAACTGGTAGCGCGTGTAGGGGAACAGCGCCTCGGGCCGCTTGGCGATCGCGACCACCGCGATGTCGCCGACGGCGGGCAGCATCATGATCCCGGCGAGCACGAACGGCATCACCTTGGCGCGGGCCGGACGGCCCAGCCCGTAGGCGGCGCGCAGGTTGTGGACGAACAGCGACCGGGTGACGTAGGCGCGGCCGAGCCGCTTGCCGTCGTAGTGCCGGTAGCCGATGTCGTGGATGGTGCTGACGCTCACCGGGCGCCTCCCCTCAGCTCCTCGGCGGACGGTCCGGGCGCCCCGGGCGCTCCAGGCGCCCCGGCTGGCGGCTGCGCGCCGGGCGGGGGCTGCGCGCCGGGCGGGGGCTGCGCGCCGGGCGGCGGTTGCGAGCCGGGCGGGGCTTGCGCGCCCGGTGGGACGGGGATCGCCTGGGGCGCGACCGAGAAGACCTCTTCGATGTGGTGGCGGCGCTGCTCCATCCGGACGAGCCGGAGTTCGAGGTCGGCCGCGCCGTCCCGGACGAGGTCGTAGACGCTCTCGTCGCCGATGTCGATCACGAGCTGGCGGCCCTCCGGACGGACCGGGACCTCGCGCTCGTGCAGCCAGCGGCCGAGGAGGTCGCGCCCCTCGTCCACCTCGACGACGAGCACGCCGCTCGCCGCCGTGTACGCCTCGACCTCCTGCGAGCGCAGCAGCTTCCCGCCGTCGATGACGATCACGTGGTCGCAGACCCGCTCCAGCTCGCCGAGCAGGTGCGAGGTGACCAGGACGCTGATGCCGAACTCGTGCCCGATCCGGCGGATCAGGCCGAGCATCTCGTCGCGTCCGGCCGGGTCGAGGCCGTTGGTCGGCTCGTCCAGGAAGACCAGGCGCGGGTCGTGGACGAGCGCCTGGGCGAGCTTGACGCGCTGCCGCATGCCGGTGGAGTAGCCGCCGATCGGCCGGTACCGCTCCTCGTACAGCCCGACGTGGCGCAGCGTGTCGGCGGCGCGCTCGCGGGCGGCGGTGGCGGGCAGCCCGCACATCCGGGCCATGTGGACGACGAACTCGGTGGCCGACACGTCCGGCGGGAGGCAGTCGTACTCGGGCATGAAGCCGACCGAGCGGCGGATCTCGCCGCCCTGGTGGGCGATGTCCAGGCCGAGCACCTCCGCGCCGCCCGCGGACGGCGGCAGCAGGCCCAGCAGGATCTTGATGAGGGTCGACTTACCGGCCCCGTTGGCGCCCACGAGACCGACCACGCCCGGCGGCGCCGCGAGCGTCAGGTCGTCGAGCGCGGTCACCCTCGGGAACCTCATCGTGAGGCCCCGGGTCTCGATGATCGGCGGCATACCCAGAACCTAGCCCCCTCCGGCGTGCCCGTCGTCACCCCAGGGGCCTAGGCCGTTCGGCCGACCCGCCCTTCCGGCGTACTACCCGGAGCCACACCACGCGTTGTACCAGGAGGGTGAGGACCCCCGCGACCAGCATTCCGGCGAAGTTCACGGCGAGCTGGAGGATCGACCCCTCGATCTCGCTGCCGTGCTTCAGCACCAGCGCGACCGCGAGGTTCCCGGCGGCCGGGACGGTCGTGACCGAGATGAACACCCCGACCAGCGCGGACGACTTGCCCGCGGTCATGGACAGCACCCCGGCCGCGCCCGCGAGCAGCGCCACGATGAACGACCAGCGGTCCGGGCTGTAGATGAACGCGGTGTTCGGCCGGTCGTGCGGCAGCTCGCTGATGTCGAGCACGCCGATCCAGCGGCTGGCCAGCGCGCACACGTAGGTGATCGCGATCGCGACGGCGAACCCGACGACCAGCGTCCGGGCGCCGCCCGCGATCCGCCGCACGTTGCGGGTGACGATGCCGAAGCAGATCGCCGCGATCGAGGAGAACTCCGGGCCGAGCACCATCGCGCCGACGACCAGGACGGCCGAGTCGGTGATCGCGGCGATCGCCGCGAGCTGCGTGGCGAGCGCGAGGAACGCCAGGTACGCCCAGGTCAGGCCCGCGCCCTCGGCGGTCTGCCGGTCGAACTCGTCCCAGACGACCGCGTCGTCGCCCGCGCCGGGGGCGCGCCGCTCGGCCTCGTCCGCGGCGTGCGAGAGGGACAGGTCGATCTTCTCGACGGCGATCGAGCCGTCCTTGTCCAGGCCGAGGGCGCGCAGCGCGTCCAGGATCTCGTTGGCCGCCTCGCGGGCGACGTCCGCGGTGACGAGGTCGCCCGCCGGGCTGCGCGCCGCGCCCGGCACGACCACCACGTTGGTGACGCCGACGTGCTCGGCCAGCGCCGAGCACACCGCGTCCGTCCGGTCGGCCGGGACGATCGTTCTCAGGTGCAACACGCGTCACATCGTGCCGCACCCGGCGCGTCACCGCCGCGTTCCCGCCGCGCCGCCGTGATCATGCATTCCGGACGACCAGGGAGGAACATGAGGACGCGCACATTCACGGCGCTCGGCGGCGCGCTGCTCCTGGCGGGCACGCTGGCCGCCTGCAAGGACGACGCCGGAGCCTCGTCCGGCGGCAAGCACGCGGGCGGCGGTCAGGCGGGCGGCGGTCAGGCGGGCGGTGACGTCTCCGGCCTCCGCGTCGCCGCCGAGGGATCGGGCGGCGGCTACGCCCGCGACCGCTTCGGGACGCGCTGGAAGGACACCGACCACAACGGCTGCGACCAGCGCAACGACGTCCTCGCCCGCGACCTGGCCGGCGTCCGGCGGCAGGGACGCTGCGTCGTCGTCTCCGGCCGCCTCCACGACCCCTACAGCGGCAAGGACATCGCCTTCGCCAAGGCGAAGGCGTCCGAGGTCCAGATCGACCACGTCTACCCGCTGGCGCTCGCCTGGCGCATGGGCGCGTCCAAGTGGCCCGCCGACCGGCGCGAGCAGTTCGCGAACGACCCCGGCAACCTCCTGGCCGTCTGGGGCGTGCCGAACCGCCAGAAAAGCGACTCTGGACCGTCCGACTGGAAACCGCAGCAGGCCTTCCAGTGCGCCTACGGCCGCAAGTACGTCGCCGTGGCCCGCAAGTACGACCTGCCGGTGACCGTCCAGGACCGGGCGGCCCTCCAGGGCTTCCTGGCGCGCTGCTGACGGTTCGCGTCAGCTCTCGGTGATCTCCAGGCGGCCGACCTTGAGGTGCGCGATCTCGACGACGCCCGCCTCAAGCTGGTCGATGACGGCCCGCTTGACTGCCAGACGGCCGATCGCCACCGCGCCGACGGCGATCGCCCCGATGGTGGCGGCGCCGAGCGCGACCGAGCCCAGGCCGGTCAGGAGGCGGATGTGCGCGCCGGTGGCGGACGCCCCGGTCACCTCCGCGCCGGTGGCGCGGGCCCCCTTGCCGCGCTCGGTGCGCACGCGCGGCGGCTTCTCGTCCTCCGGACGCTCGGCGGAGATGTCGTCAGGCTCGATGGTCATGAGCCCACCCTAGGCGAGCCCCGCGCGCACCACGTCCCGAAGCGGGGCGACGGTGCGCGCGAGGGCCGGGCGGCCGGACAGAGCGGTCAGCCGGGGACTGAGGCAGGGCGGTCAGCCGGGGGCTGAGGCAGGGCGGTCAGCCGGGGGCTGAGGCACTGTGGTCAGCCGAGGGCGGGGACGGGGTGGTCAGCCGAGGGCGGTGCGGACGACCTCGGCGAGGCGCTCGGCGACGGTGCGGGCCTGGTCCTCGGAGGCGGCCTCGACCATGACGCGGACCATCGGCTCGGTGCCGCTCGGCCGGATCAGGACGCGGCCGGACGCGCCGAGCTCCTCCTGCGCCTCGCCGATCGCGGCGGCCAGCTCGGGCGAGGTGGCCGCGCGGTCCTTGGCGACGTCCCGGACGTTGATCAGCACCTGCGGGAGCCGGGTCATCGCCTTGGCCAGCTCGTCCAGCGGACGGTTCCGGCGGGCCATCGCGGCGAGCAGGTGCAGGCCGGTCAGCACGCCGTCGCCGGTGGTGGCGTGGTCCAGCATGATCACGTGGCCGGACTGCTCGCCGCCGAAGTTGAAGCCGCGCTCCTTCATGGCCTCCAGCACGTACCGGTCGCCGACGGCGGTCTCCACCACCGTCAGGCCCGCCTCGCGCATCGCCAGCTTGAAGCCGAGGTTGGACATCACGGTCGCGACGACGGTGTCGTCGGCGAGCCGGCCCGCCTCGCGCAGGTCCAGCGCGAGGATCGCCATGATCTGGTCGCCGTCCACCTCCTCGCCGGTCGCGGTGACGGCCAGGCAGCGGTCGGCGTCGCCGTCGTTGGCGATCCCGGCGTCCGCGCCGTGCTCGCGGACGGCGGCCTTCAGCGCGTCCAGGTGGGTCGAGCCGACCCCGGCGTTGATGTTCAGGCCGTCCGGGGCGGCGCCGATGGTGATCACCTCGGCGCCGGCGCGGCGCAGCGCCTCGGGCGCGACCTCGCAGGACGCGCCGTGCGCGCAGTCCACCACGACCTTCAGGCCGTCCAGCGAGACCGGCACCGTGCTCAGCAGGTGCGCCACGTACTGCTCGACCGCGCCGTGCGCCTCGCGGACGCGGCCGACGCCCGCGCCGGTCGGCGGCTCCCAGTCGCGGCCGAGGGTCGCCTCGATGCGGTCCTCGATCTCGTCGGCCAGCTTGTAGCCGCTGCGGTCGAAGAACTTGATCCCGTTGTCGGGGGCGGGGTTGTGCGAGGCCGACAACATCACGCCGAGGTCGGCGTCCAGCGCGTGGGTCAGGTGCGCGACGGCCGGGGTCGGCAGCACGCCGAGCCGCAGCACGTCCACCCCGGCGCTGGCGAGGCCCGCGACGACCGCGGCCTCCAGGAACTCGCCCGAGGCGCGCGGGTCGCGGCCCACCACCGCGACCGGGCGGTGTCCCGCGAACGCCCCGGCCTCGCCGAGGACCCGCGCCGCCGCCACCGACAGCTCCATGGCGAGCGGCGCGGTGAGGTCGCGGTTGGCCAGCCCGCGCACTCCGTCGGTTCCGAACAGACGACCCACGATCAACTCCTAGCTCGGCCGGGCGCGGGACCCCGACCCGCGCGCCGGCACGCTCAATGTAGTCCGCGAAACGGGGCGGGCCCGGCATCGGGCGCGCGCCCCGACCGTCCCCGTGAAACGCGAACGAGCCGTCGCGCCCGCGGACGCCGCCCGACCCGCGCGGAGGGGGTCGGCGGCGTGCCACACGGGACGCGACGGCTCGATCGGACTGCTTAGCGCTTGCTGTACTGCGGCGCCTTGCGGGCCTTCTTGAGACCGGCCTTCTTGCGCTCGGTCGCGCGGGCGTCGCGGGTGAGGAACCCGGCCTTCTTCAGCGCCGGGCGGTGCTCGATGTTGGCGAACTGGAGCGCCCGGGAGATGCCGAGGCGCAGCGCGCCGGCCTGGCCGGTGGTGCCACCGCCGTTGACCCGGCAGATCACGTCGAACTGGTTCTCCAGACCCAGCAGCACGAACGGCTCGTTCACGATCTGCTGGTGGACCTTGTTCGGGAAGTACTGGTCCAGGGTGCGGCCGTTGATGGTCCACTTGCCCGAGCCCGGGACGATGCGGACGCGCGCGATGGCCTGCTTGCGGCGGCCGGTGCCGGCGGCGGGGCCGGTGGCGACGGGCTGGCCCAGGTAGGCGCCCTCGGGGGCCTCGGGGGTCTCCGTCGTGTACTCGGACGGCGCGTCCTCGTACGAGTCGTACTCGACGCCCTCGGCGGGCGTCTCGATGCCGGTCTCGGACACTGTTCTCCTCAGAAGTCTTCTAGCCAGGGCGGCTGGCCCGCGTCCTCGCGGGTGCCCCGGCGGCCACGTGGGATCCGCTCGCGTACCGGGCGGTACGGCGCGGGGGTGCTACTGGGCGACCTGCTTGATCTCGAACGGCACGGGCTTCTGGGCCGCGTGCGGGTGGTTCGGGCCCGCGTAGACCTTCACCTTGCCGAGCATCTTCCGGCCGAGGGAGTTCTTGGGCAGCATGCCCTTGATCGCCTTCTCGACGGCCTTCTCGGGGTGCTTGGCGAGCAGGTCGGCGTAGGACATCGAGCGGAGTCCGCCCGGGTAGCCCGAGTGCCGGTAAGCGCGCTTGTTCTGGAGCTTGTTGCCGGTCAGCGCCACCTTGTCGGCGTTGATGATGATGACGAAGTCACCGGTGTCGAGGTGCGGCGCGTAGATCGGCTTGTGCTTACCCCGGAGCAGCTGCGCGGCCTGGCTCGCGAGCCGACCCAGCACGACGTCGGTCGCGTCGATGACGTGCCACTGACGCTGAACATCAGCGGGCTTTGGGGTGTACGTGCGCACGGTCGTAGACCTTCGTTTCTTAGTCGACTGGCGGTTGATCTCGCCCGGCCCGATGATGCGGGACGGGCGTGCCGCGCGGTTGCGATCGCCGCCCGCCCATGAGGTCGGGCACGCAATACAGCGACTGGGCAGCATATCCAGCCGCGCGGGCACGGGTCAAAGCGAGGCCGCTACACGGTGCTCACGGTGCTCGTTCGTCAACCGCCGACGGCTACTTTCCCGGCCATCCTCCAGTATGCACCATCCCGCCCCGTGCCGAGACCGCGTCCCGCCCGCAGCAGGGCGGGATCCGGGCCGGATCGGGGCCAGATCCGGGCCGGATCGGGGCCGGTTCAGGGCCGGCTCGCGGCCGGATCAGGGCCGGATCGCGGCGGGAATCAGGGCCGGATCAGGGCCGGATCGCGGCCGGAGCCCGAGCGGAGCCGACCGGGGAGCTGGGCCGCAGCCGCGCCGGAGCCGGCCGGAACCGCCGCGCCTCCGGGCCGGGGAGAGAGATCGTTTTGCTCCGGATCAACGACTTATGCCCCATATATGGATAAGGTGCCGCCCGTCCGGTTCCCCCCTCGCCGGCAGCGCGCCGGCCCGGCCCCCAGGAGCACTCGATGCGCCCTCCCCGCCGCGCCTCCCGCTCGTCGCGCCCCCGAGATCCGGGCGCGGGCGAGCCGTACCCGGACGGACCGCGGCACGCCGCGTCCGGCGACAGCCCCTTCGCCTCGTCCGACCCGTACCGCCTGGCCCCGCCCTCCGGCGCCGCCGACCCCTTCGGCTCCTCCGCCGCCGGTCACGACCGGTTCGGCGGCCCGTCCGGGGCACCCGATCAGTTCGGCGCGCCCGCCGGTGGCCATGATCAGTTCGGCGCGCCCGCCGATGGCCGTGACCGGTTCGGCGCGCCCGCCGGAGCGTCCGCCGGGGCGTCCGACCCGTTCGGCGGACGTGATCAGTTCGGCGCGCCCGACCGGTTCGCTCCGCCCGCCGGGCCGCGTCCGCTGGAGCACGAGCGGCACCGGCCGTCCGAGACCGCGCACGCCCACGGGTACGGCGACGAGGCGGCCCACGGACCGGCCTACGTCCCCGAGGCGGGCGACACGCTCGCCTACTCCCCCACCGGACGGTCCGCGCACCAGGCGCCTCCCGGCAACGGCGGACGCGGCGGCGGTCGGGACTTCTGGGACGGCCCAGCCGGCGGCGGAGGCGGCGGACGCAAGCGCCGGACGCCGCTGATCATCGCCGGTGCGGCCGGGGCGATGGCCCTGGTCGTCGGCGGGGGCGTCGTGGTGAGCCAGCTCGCCTCGGACGACGGCCCGCGCAAGCCGGCCGCCGCGGCGAAGCCCGGCGCCACGAACGCGGACCAGACCGGGACGCAGCCGGACGAGTCGCCCGCCGGCAGCCCGTCCGCGACGCCGTCGACGTCGCCGAGCAAGTCCCCCAAGGCGAAGCCGAGCTCGAAGAAGCCCGGCTCGAAGCCGACGTCGGGCAGGTCGGGCGGCGGCGACGAGTCCGACTCGTCCCCCGGAAAGACCGGAGGCGGCTCGGGATCCGGTTCCGGCTCGGGCGGGAACGGCGGCTCGGGCGGCGGCAGCGGGAGCGGAAGCGGCGGGAGCGGCGGCGCGACCGCCTCCGAAGCGGCCGTCTACAAGCTCACCAACCAGCAGCGCGCGAAGGCGGGATGCTCCCCGCTACGGCTGGACGCCCGCCTCACCCGCGCCGCCCGCCTGCACTCGCAGGACATGGCCGCGCACGACTACTTCAGCCACGACTCCCGCAACGGCGACAGCCCGTGGACGCGGATCGAGCGCCAGGGCTACACCCAGCCCGGCGCGGAGAACATCGCCAAGGGCTACCCGGACGCCGCCGCCGTCATGAAGGGCTGGATGAACAGCCCGGGCCACCGCGCCAACATCCTGAACTGCGGTCTGAAGGCGATCGGCGTCGGCCGCGCGGACGGTCCCGGCGGTCCCCTGTGGACCCAGGACTTCGGCTGGAAGTGAGCGCCGCCGGACGCCGCGTGAGGTTCGCGAAACCACCGGCGTCCGGTTCGCCCCCATGTCATGGTGGGTGTGCCGAAGGTCCAGAGCCCTGAGTAAGGAACGGTAGGGTCCAAGCCATGGGTTACCCCGGTGACACAGGCAGAAACGGCGGCTGGCCTGGTGAGCAGCCGTCGCGGCAGCCCCACGGTCCCGGCGGCGCGGACTCCGCGCCGGTCTCGTGGGACGACGACCAGAACCGGTTCGCCCCCGGTTCCTTCGGCGCGCCCCCGGGCGGACTGTCGCAGGAGCCCCCGCGCGCGGCGTCCGGACACGGCGACCCGAACGGCACCGCCGCCCTCGGCGACCCGAACGGCACCGCGGCGCTCGGCGAGCCGCCCGCGTTCGGAGGCCCCGCCTCGGAGCAGGGCTTCGGCGGGCCGCGGCGCGGTTTCGACGACCACGGCGGCTTCGGCAACGACCCCCAGCCCGGCTTCGGCGACGCTCCCGCGTTCGGCGAGCCGCAGCAGCAGCACGGTTTCGGCGCCCCGGACGGCCCGGGTGGCGGTCAAGGCGGCCCCGAAGGCTTCGGCGGCCCAGGTGGTCCCGGCGGGCCTGGTGGCCCCGGCGGCCCGGACGCCTTCGGTACCGGCGGTCCCGGCGGTCCGGGTGGTCCCGGCGGGCCGGGTGGTTTCGGCGGCGACGGCTTCGACCAGCACGTGGCCGGGCCGCCCCCGGCGAAGGCGAAGAAGCGCAACCTGCCGCTGATCATCGGCGGCGCGGCCGTGGCGGGCGTCGTGCTGATCGGCGGCGGTGTGGCCGCCGCGTCCATGCTCAAGAGCGACCCGAAGCCGAAGCCCAAGAAGACCACGGCGGCGAACAAGCCCGCCCCGTCCACGGCGTCCACGCCCAACCCGTCCCCCTCCCAGTCGCTCGACCCGGTGAAGCTGAAGTCCCGGGCCACCGACCCGAGCCCGCTGTCCCTCAGCGAGATCTACGGCAAGGCGTCGTTCTCCGGCGGGGGCGAGAAGTACAAGCGGACCGGCTGGAACGTCGCCAAGACCTGCACCGGATCGGTCGGCGGCACGGCCCTGACCGCCTCAGTGAAGAAGGGCGGCTGCTCCCAGGTGCTCCGCGCCACCTACACGCGCGGCGACGGCAAGCTCATCGGCACCGTCGGTGTTTTCAACCTCAAGACCGAGACCGCGGCCAAGGCGGCGGTGAAGGCGGCGGCCGACAAGGACGCCTACCTCAAGCCGCTGCCGGGCACCGGCAACACCAAGAAGATCGGCACCGGGCTGGCCCTCGGCACCGCCGAGGCGCGCGGCCACTACCTGGTCATGACCTGGGTGCAGCGCCCGGACGGCAAGAAGATCGCCGACAGCGCGCACCAGGACGTCTCCGAGTTCGGCCAGCAGGTGATCCAGGGCAGCGGCCTCAGCGTGGCGCTGCACTACCGGGAGACCGAGGGCAAGCCCTACCGGAGCTGATCGGCACGAGGACCCGAACCCCCATGCCTGAACCTGACGAGATCCGCCCCGCCGATGCGGCGGCGGACCCCGCCCCCGCCGCCGCGCCGCCGAGTTTCGGCCACGACGAACCGGCGCCCGCCGGAGGCGAACTCCGCATCCCGCCCCCGTTCCGGCTCCAGGCCCCCTGGTGGGCCGCCGAGTCCACCGACTCGGACGAGCCGGAACCCGAGGAACCCGCCCGGCCCGGCGTCCACTCCGACGTCCAGTCCGATGTCCAACCCGACGTCCAGTCTGACGCCCGCCCCGACGTTCGGCCCGAGGCCCCGGCGCACGTACCGCCGCACGCCGAGGCCGTCCCCGAACCTCCGCACGCCCCGACGCCGGACGACCGCCTCGTGGCCGGTCTCGGCGCACCCGACGTGGACTCGCGCCGGGCCGTGCCCCGTCCGCAGCCGCCGTCCTCGCGGCCCGTCCGCGACACCGTCCCGGACGGCACCCCCGTCCACCCGCTTCCGGACGGCACGGGCCCCCACCAGGTCCCGGACACTCCCCAGCCCGTCCCGTCGCCGCAATCCAGCGGCACGGGGCCGCAGCCGGTGCAGTCCGGTGGCACCGGGCCGCAGTCCCTGCCGCCGCTGGCGCAACCGGACGGCGCCGAAGTTCCCCGGAATTCCGGAATCGCTCCGCCCGGCGGCACCGGCCCGCAGCCGACCGTCGAGGAGCCCCGGTTCGCGATCGCGCAACCGAGCGCGATGCCGTTGCCCGCTCCGGTGACCGGCGACGCGCCGGTGAGCGGCGACGCGGCGGCGGATCTGGCGGCGCGGACGGACAGCCGGACGTCCGGCCCCGTCCTGACGCCGGACGCGATCCTGCCGCCCGGCGTCACGCTCCCACCCGCCGTGGCGCTGCCGACCGTCGAGCGGACCGTCCAGGACGCCCCGAAGCAGCCGAAACAGGGCGTCCAGACACAAGACGCACAGCGGCAGGACGCGCCAACGCAGGACGCGCCCGTCACGGTCACCGACATCCCTGCCGTCCAGCCAGGGCCCGGCGCCGCGCAGCAGAGCCCTCAGGCGGGCGCGACCGCCACGGCGGTGGCCCCGCGGCCGGTTCCCGGCCCGAGCGGTCCCAACGACGGCAACACCGGCCCGCAGCCGTTCCCGCCCGGCCCGCTCGGCGGAGAACGCCCCGGTTCCCTCCCGAACAAGCGGAAGCGCCTGCTCATCGGTGGCAGCGTCGCCGCCGCGGTGATCGCGGTCTGCGGCATCGCCGTGGCCGGGATCGTCTCCGGCGGCGACGACGGAGGCAAGGCCAAGAAGCACAGGTCCGCGCACGCCCCCGGCGCGCCCGCATCGCCGAGCGCGCCCGTCCACCACCCCGTGGACATCAACACCGAGAAGACCGACCCCAAGCCGCTCGCGCTGACCGAGGTCTTCCCCAGCCCGACGATCCAGCTCGGCGGGCGCACCTTCCAGCGCGACCGCTCCTCGGTGAACCACCAGTGCGGCCTGACCTCGCGCGGCTCGATGGCCGCCGCGCTGGCGCGCGAGGGCTGCCGGTCCGTCGTTCGGGTCACGTTCGTGAGCGGCGACAAGAAGTTCGCCGTCACCAGCGGCGTGGCCGTCCTCCCGAACCACGACGCCGCCCTGAAGGTGAGCCGATCCGGAGATCCCGGCCGCTACGAGTGGTTCCGCGGCCTCACCGGTCCGCACTCGCCCGACATCGACGCCACGGGCGGTTACGCTGCCGCGACCGTTCGAGGCCGTTACGTCGCCTATGCCTACGCCACCTACACCGACGGCACGCGCATCACGCCGCAGGACACCCAGATCAAGACCCTGGCCCAGCAGTTCCTCGACTACGGCACTCAGGCCCTCGACGCCCGCGCGCGAGGCTGACGACCAGAAGCGCCCGGTGCCATCAGGCACCGGGCGCACGCATGTCCGTCATCGGCCGCAGAACCGCCGAGGAGGCCGGCTCAGTTGGAGAGGGTCCGGACGCGGCGCGTCTGCTGCGCTCGCAGGGCCAGGTCGGCGTCGTCCGGGTAGGTGATCTCCTCCAGGGAGAGGCCGTGGGCCGGGGCCACGTTGACGGCCGAGTCCCGGACGCGGGCGCCGAGGACCTCGGCGGGCCAATCGATGTCGCGGCGGCCGTCGCCGACGACCAGCAGCGCGCCGACCAGGGCGCGGACCATGGAGTGGCAGAAGGCGTCGGCCTTCACGGTCGCGGTCGCGAGGTGCCTCGCCTCGCGGTTCCACTCGAAGACCTGGAGCTCGCGGATCGTCGTCGCGCCCTCGCGCTTGCGGCAGAACGCGGCGAAGTCGTGCTCGCCGAGCATGAGCTCGGTGGCGGCGTTCATGCGGTCCACGTCGAGGGGGCGCGGGTGCCACAGGACGTCGTGGCGGCGCAGCGGGTCCACGCCGACCGGGTCGTCGCAGACGCGGTAGGCGTAGCGGCGCGACAGGGCGGAGAAGCGCGCGTCGAAGCCCTCGGGGGCGGGCCGGACGCGCCAGACCCGGACGTCCGGTGGCAGCAGGCCCGCGAGGCGGCGCGGCAGCGTCCCGTTGATGGCCGAGTAGGCGGCGACGGGCACCACCACGTGGGCGACCTGCCCGCGCGCGTGGACGCCCGCGTCGGTGCGTCCGGCGACGGTGAGGACGGGCGGGGGGTCGAGGCGCAGCACCCGGGCGAGCGCGTCCTCGATCACGCCCTGGACGGTGCGCTGGCCGGGCTGCCGCGCCCAGCCGGCGAAGTCCGACCCGTCATAGCCGATGTCGAGCCGGAGTCGTACGAGAGCGGTCATGGGTGCCGGGGGTTCCTTGTCCTGTTCGTCGGCCATCGCGCGTCCAACCAGCTCCTGCGGCCTGTCCGGCCTGTCCCATCCGTCCGGCCTGTCCCATCCGTCCGGCCTGTCCCATCCGTCCGGCCTGTTCCACCTGTCCGGCCTGTCCCACGGGTGCGGTCCGTCCCACCCGTCCGGCCTGTCCCACCCATCCGGGTTGCCCCACCGGTCCGGGCCGCCCCGCCGGAGCGGGCGCACGGCGCCGGGCCGTCCCCGTCCGGCGGCGTGACCCGGTGCGCCATCGCCCCCCTGACCATGGGGGCCAGTCTGGCAAAGATCGAGCCCGCCGTCCCGTAGCGGGACGGCGGGCCCTCACATGTCGAGCGAGAAAGAACCCTTGCGGGGCCTTACTCCGCCTTCTCCTCGGCCGCGGCCTCCTCGGTCGAGGCGGGCGCCTCGGCCGGGGTCTCCGCCGGAGCCTCGGCCTGGGCCGGGGCGGCGGCGGCCGGACGGGTCGAGGCCGACACCGGCTCGGTCACCAGCTCGATGACCGCCATGGGGGCGTTGTCGCCCTTGCGCGGGCCGAGCTTGGTGATCCGGGTGTAGCCGCCCGGACGGTCGGCCATGGCCGGGCCGATCTCGGTGAACAGGGTGTGCAGGACGCCCTTGTCCCGGATCGTCTTGGCGGCGAGGCGACGGTTGTGCAGGTCGCCCTTGCGCGCCTTGGTGATCAGCTTCTCCGCCAGCGGGCGCAGGCGGCGGGCCTTGGCCTCGGTGGTGGTAATGCGGCCGTGCTCGAACAGCGAGGTCGCCAGGTTCGCCAGGAGCAGCTTCTGGTGAGCCGCGCTGCCGCCCAGACGGGCGCCCTTGGTGGGCTGAGGCATGGTCGTTTCCCTTCTTGCACCGGCCGTGCCAGGCACCGGTGGCAAATCTCCGCGCCGGCCGTGTCAGGTACCGGCGACGGGTCTCTATGGATGGAACCGGAAGGCCGAGCCGAGATCAGGCCCGAGCCGACCGGGGTCAGTACTGCTCGGTCTCGGCGTAGCCGCCGTCGTCGTCGCCGTAGTTGTCGGCGGCGGCGGACGGGTCGAACCCGGGCGGGGAGTCCTTCAGCGAGAGGCCCATGTCGTTGAGCTTCTGCTTGACTTCCTCGATGGACTTGGCGCCGAAATTCCTTATGTCGAGGAGGTCCTGCTCGGAGCGGGCCACCAGCTCGCCCACCGAGTGGATGCCCTCGCGCTTCAGGCAGTTGTAGGAGCGGACCGTGAGGTTCAGCTCCTCGATCGGCAGGGCCAGGTCCGCGGCGAGCGCGGCGTCCGTCGGGGACGGGCCCATGTCGATGCCCTCGGCCTCGACGTTGAGCTCGCGGGCCAGGCCGAACAGCTCGACGAGGGTCTTGCCGGCCGAGGCCACCGCGTCCCGCGGCAGCATCGCGGCCTTGGTCTCCACGTCCAGGATGAGGCGGTCGAAGTCGGTGCGCTGCTCGACTCGGGTCGCCTCGACCTTGTAGGTGACCTTGAGCACGGGCGAGTAGATGGAGTCGATCGGGATCCGGCCGATCTCCTGGCCCGGCTGCTTGTTCTGGGCCGCCGAGACGTAGCCGCGGCCGCGCTCGACCGTCAGCTCCATCTCCAGCTTGGCCTTGTTGTTCAGGGTGGCGATGTGCAGGTCCGGGTTGTGGACCTCCACGCCCGCCGGCGGCGCGATGTCGGCCGCGGTGACCTCGCCGGGGCCCTGCTTGCGCAGGTACATGACCACCGGCTCGTCGTGCTCGGACGAGACGACGAGCTCCTTGAGGTTCAGGATGATGTCGGTGACGTCCTCCTTCACCCCCGGCACGGTGGAGAACTCGTGCAGGACGCCCTCGATCCGGATGCTGGTGACAGCGGCTCCGGGGATGGACGACAGCAGGGTGCGGCGCAGCGAGTTGCCGATCGTGTAGCCGAAGCCCGGCTCCAGCGGCTCGATGGTGAACCGCGACCGGTACTCGTCGACCTGCTCCTCGGTGAGGGTCGGGCGCTGAGCGATGAGCATGGGTTTTCCTTCTTTCCGCGGTGCCCGCTATATGACGACCGCAGTGGAGTTCTTCCCTGTTCGCCGCCGCCCACGCGCACGAGGCGCGCGGGCGGCGGCGGAACGATGAGCTCTTACTTGGAGTAGAGCTCGACGATCAGCTGCTCCTGGACGGGAGCGTCGATCTGCTGGCGGACGGGCAGCGAGTGCACGAGGATGCGCATGCGCTCGGCGTCCACGCCCAGCCAGGCCGGAACCTGGCGCTCGCCGGCCTCGGCCTTGGCGACCTGGAACGGCGTCATCTCCAGCGACTTGGCCTTGACGTCCACGATGTCGGCCTCGGAGACGAGGAAGCTCGGGATGTCGACCTTCTTGCCGTTGACCCGGATGTGACCGTGCCGGATCAGCTGGCGCGCCATGTCGCGGGACTTGGCGAAGCCCGCGCGGTACACGACGTTGTCCAGGCGGCGCTCCAGCAGCGAGAGCAGGTTGTCACCCGTCTTGCCCTGCTGGCGGTTGGCCTCGACGTAGTAGTTCGAGAACTGCCGCTCCAGCACGCCGTAGATGCGCTTCGCCTTCTGCTTCTCGCGAAGCTGGAGCAGGTACTCGGTCTCCTTCGGACGACCGCGGCCGTGCTCACCCGGCGGGTAGGGACGGATCTCGATCGGGCACTTCGGGCCCTCGCACTTGCTGCCCTTGAGGAACAGCTTCATCTTCTCGCGGCGGCAGAGCTTGCAGTCCGCACCGGTGTAACGAGCCATTGTTTGTGATCTCCCCTACGGCTTTCTCAGACCCGGCGACGCTTCGGCGGGCGGCAGCCGTTGTGCGGAACGGGCGTGACGTCCTGGATCGAGCCCACCTCGAGGCCGGTGGCCTGGAGGGAGCGGATCGCGGTCTCACGGCCCGAGCCCGGACCCTTGACGAACACGTCGACCTTGCGCATCCCGTGCTCCATCGCGCGCCGGGCGGCGGCCTCGGCGGCCTGCTGCGCGGCGAACGGGGTGGACTTGCGGGAGCCCTTGAATCCGACGTGGCCGGAGGAGGCCCAGGAGATCACGTTCCCGTTGGGGTCGGTGATCGAGACGATGGTGTTGTTGAACGTGCTCTTGATGTGGGCGTGCCCGTGAGCGACGTTCTTCTTCTCCTTGCGGCGCACCTTCTTCGCGCCGACACGGCTCTTGGGAGGCATCTCTGCTCTCTTCCTTCTGAGGTCGTCGATCCGTCAGGAACGAACGGTTCCTGCGGACTACTACTTCTTGCCGGCCTTCTTCTTGCCGGCCACGGTCTTCTTCTTGCCCTTGCGGGTGCGCGCGTTGGTCTGCGTCCGCTGACCGTGCACGGGGAGACCGCGGCGGTGCCGGATGCCCTGGTAGCAGCCGATCTCGATCTTGCGGCGGATGTCGGCCTGGATCTCGCGACGGAGGTCACCCTCGGTCTTGTAGTTGGCTTCCATCCAGTCGCGCAGCTTCACCAGGTCGTCGTCGGTGAGCTGGTGGACGCGCGTGTCCGGGCTGACGCCGGTCTGGGCCAGCGTCTCCTGGGCACGGGTGCGACCGATGCCGAAGATGTAGGTGAGAGCGATCTCCACGCGCTTGTCGCGCGGGAGGTCGACGCCGAGGAGGCGTGCCATCTCTGGCGGTTCCCTTCATTTGGCGGAGGTGTTGGCGCATCGCGTCCGCACACACCCGACGCCCGTCGGGTGGCGGCCCCGGCCTCCGTCCGGGGGTGGCCCCTTCACACGACGGTGCCGCACGACCCGATCTTGGACGACCGGACCGTGCGGCGACCGCGTGCGAAGGCTGCGATACGTGGATCAGTTGTGGAGCGTCGAGTCGGTGGGCGTCAGCCCTGACGCTGCTTGTGGCGCGGGTCGGAGCAGATGACCATGACCCGGCCGTGCCGGCGGATGACGCGGCACTTGTTGCAGATCTTCTTGACGCTCGGCTTGACCTTCACTGGGTCTCCTATTGATCAGGGTCACCCTTCCGCCGCCACACGGAAGAGAGGCAACCCCAGTGACTACTTGTAGCGGTAGACGATCCGACCGCGCGTGAGGTCGTAGGGGCTCAGCTCCACGACGACGCGGTCGTCCGGCAGGATCCGGATGTAGTGCATCCGCATCTTGCCGCTGATGTGGGCGAGCACCTTGTGCCCGTTGTCCAGCTCAACCCTGAACATGGCGTTCGGGAGGGACTCGATGACGGTGCCCTCGATCTCGATGGCGCCTTCCTTCTTGGGCATGTCCTCCGCGCTTCGCTGATCGGCTCATTGGACGAAGGCCCGCGACCACCTCACGCGCGCCGTGGAGATCCAGGGGATCTGGCGAGGTGAGGAACCGGCCGCGACCCCTGCCGCGACGCTCAGGCGCGTCGAGGCGGGGAAACAAGGCGGCCGAACACGGACCGACATAAGAGTGTACGTCACCGGGCGGCGGAACGCGAAATCATCCC
This sequence comes from Actinomadura gamaensis, assembly GCF_042652125.1. Lineage (NCBI taxonomy): Bacteria > Bacillati > Actinomycetota > Actinomycetes > Streptosporangiales > Thermomonosporaceae > Actinomadura > Actinomadura gamaensis. The sequence goes on from NZ_JBHSIT010000007.1 coordinate 599,458, forward strand.
ACGGCACGGCATCGGATACTGCTCCCGACACAAGCATACAGCGCCCGCGCGTTGTACCTTTCCAAGAGGACGAACACCCAGGGGAGGATCGATGCCGAGCTATGACTTCGCGCTGATCCTCAGCCGTCCCCTCTACGAGGAGGAGCTGGACCCGCTGTTCGACCGCACCCACGGTCAGGTGACGGTCTCGATCATCACCGAGCCGCAGCACGCCGCCCGGCCGGGCAACGCCACCGCCTCCTGGCACGCGGCCACGCTCGCCGAGGCCGTGATGCAGGTCGTCGCCCACCTGGAGGACGCCGCGCCCGGCCTGCACGTGCGGCAGGTCGAGGCCGACCCGCTGCTGACGATCCGCGACATCGCCGAGCGGGTCGGACGCTCGGTCGAGTCGGTCCGGCTGTCGATCACCGGCGCGCGCGGTCCGGGCGGCTTCCCCGCCTCGGAGATGTCCACCGGCGGGCACCGGCTGTGGCGCTGGTCCAAGATCGCCGCGTGGTACGACATCGACGACCCGCAGCTCCGCGAGGCCCGCCCGACCACCCAGGCGATCAACGGCTGGCTCGCCCTGCGCGACGTCGTCCCGGACATCGCCCCCACCCCCGAGGACGTCACCTCCGCCCTCAGCGCCGTCCTCACCCACGTCGCCTAGCCCGCACGGCCCGAGCCCGCCTCGCGCGGATCAGCCTCGGGGCATGGATGCGAGGTCCGCGGCACGGTAGGCGGCGGCGAACGTCGCGTAGACGATGAGATTGTCGTCATACGCGTGGCGCTTCTCGTCGTGGCGTCCGGCGCAGGTGATCAGCCTCAGTTCGGGGACGGTGCCGGCCAACCGGACGCGTGCCTCGCTGAACAGGCGCTTCGGCACCTGCTCGGCCCGGATCATGCGGAACACCGCGACCGTGCCGTCCGAGCGGGCGACACCGATGATCTCGCCCGGACGCAGCTCGCCCAGGCGCGCGAAGACCGCCGGGCCGGACGCGGTGTCGAGGTGCCCGAGCACCAGCGCCGCCCCCGGCTCGCCGGGACTCGGGCCGGACGCGAGCCAGCACGCGTGATCCGGCTCGTCCCGCGGCGGGGTCGGGATCGCTCCGGCGCCGTCCCGTCCGACGCGTCCGAGGGGCGCGGACAGGCCGATCGCCGGTATCAGCAGCCGCGTCGGGACGGCATGGACCAGCGCGGCCCGCAGCGGCACCGGCGCGCCCGGCGGAACGGCCTCGGGCCGCGCGACCGCCGCGCGACGAAGCCGTCCGAACGAGTACCTCGCCACGGCCACGGGCCGGGACGCCCTCGGCAAGCCCTCCAGGACGCACCGTGCCCGCCGCCCGCGCCATCGTGGACACCGCCTAGGCATCCGCCCTCCCGACCCGTCGTAGGACCCACCAGAGCCCTCCGAGCACCCCCGCGACCAGCGCCGACCCCACCCCGAGCACCAACCCCCCAGGCCCACTCTCCGCCGGCCAAGCCAGCCCCCCACCCCACGCAGACCAACCACCGCCAGCGAGCCCGCCCGCAGCCGCATTACCCGCAGCGAGGCCGCCCCCAGTCGCACCGCCCCCAGTCGTGCCGCCCGCAGCGGAGCCGCGCGCGGTCGCACCGCCCGTGATGGCCGCACCGCCCGCAGGTGCGCCGCCCGCAGTCGTGCCGCCCCCAGCGGCGCGGCCCGCAGTGGAACCGCCCGCAGCCGTGCCGTCCGCAGCGGGGGCGCCCGTGGCCGCGCCGCCCGAAACCGCGCGGCCGGTAGCAGGGCTGCCCGCGGTAGCGCCCTCGGCGGTCGCGCCGCCCCCGGCGGGGCCGCCCACGGTCGCGCCGTCCGAAACCGCGCGGCCGGCGGTCGGGGCGCTGGCGGTCGGGTCGGGGGGCGTGGCGGTTGAGTTCCTGGATGTGGCCGCCGGTACGGGCGCCTGTGGGCCATGACTCGGGCCGCGGAGGCGGCGGGGCATCGGCGGGGGCAGCACGTCCAGTCGCGCGTGCAGCAGCCGCGCGCCGTGCCCGCGCGCGTCAGCGCCGCAGGTAACCACGAGCCAGTGCGGGCCGGGCGCCGTGCCCGGCGCGATCGTCGCGGTCCCGAGCGCCCCGCCTCGCACCGGGGTGAGGCGGACCGCCGCGTCGCCGAACGCGTCGGACCGCGCCTCGGGGGCGGCGCAACCGGCCGGGGATATGATCGTGAGCGTCCGCCCCGCCCGAAGGTGTCCCTTCCGGGGCCTCAACGCCACCCCGTCGTCAGCGAACGCGGCCGGAGTGGCGGCGAGCGCGGTCAGCAGCACGGCGCACGCCGACGTGACGCCCGTGCCGGGCCGCCGGAAGGGCATGGTCTCCCCCATCGGCCCCGGGGTCGGACAGGACCGGTGATCGTTTACTGCCCGGCGGCCTCGACGGTCCGGTCAGCCGGGCGCAAAGATCGGGTCAGCGCTCCCTCCGGCGGGCAACGCCGCGGGGCGGGCGAGGGGCCGGGGCGCCGGTGGGCGGGGCGTGCGGCGGTCGGGGGCGTGCGAACCGGTCCGGTCCGTGGTTCGCTTGGAGGAGGGGGAGGATCAATGGCGATCATTGCGCAGCTCAGCGACATCCATCTGGCGGTCGGCCGGGACGGCGAGGTGGACGACGGGTCGGGGCCGGTCCGCTCGCTGCGCGCCGCGGTGTCGAGCCTGCTCGCGCTGCCGGCCCGTCCGGACGCGGTGGTGCTGACCGGCGACCTGGCCGACGAGGGCCGCCCGGCGGAGTACGCCCGGCTGCACGCGCTGCTGTCCCCGCTGCCGATGGCGGTCTACCCGCTGCCCGGCAACCACGACGACCGGGACGCGCTGCGGCACGCGTTCCGCGACCATCCCGCGGTGGCCGGCAGCGGCGGTCCGGGCGCGCCCGTCCAGTACGCGGTGGACGTCGCCGGGACCCGGCTGGTCTGCTGCGACACGACGATCCCCGGCTCGCCGTCCGGGGAGCTGGACGTGGAGCGCCTCGCCTGGCTGGACGCGACGCTCGCCGAGCACCCGGACGTCCCGACCGTGGTCGCCACGCACCACCCGCCGTACCCGATCGGCATCCGGTTCATCGACGGCATGGGCCTCGCCGGAACCGAGGGCCTCGCCGAGATCCTCAAGCGGCACCGCCAGGTCGTCCGCGTGATCAGCGGGCACGTGCACCGCAGCACCGTCGGGTCGCTCGCCGGGACGACCTGCACCACGACGTCCAGCACCTACCGGCAGCTCTTCCTCGACCTCACCAAGCCCGGACGCGGCGCCCTCACCGGCGAGCCCGCGGGCTTCGCGATCCACCTCGTCGAGGGCGAGTCGGCCGTCACCCACTTCGTCCCGACGGGCAACTACCGGCCGCTGATGGAAGTCGACTAAACCGCACGGACAGACGGCACACACGCCGAAGAGGCCCGCTGGAACCGGTCCAGCGGGCCTCTCCCGTCTTCCGGGCGCAGAGTGCCTACCGCCTGTCGCCGCCCGCGCCGAACAGGGACCTGAGCAGCAGCAGCACGCCCCACGGCCCGGCCACCCACAACCACCACGGGTACGGCACGACCGGCGCGGTCACCGCGATGATCGCCCAGATCGCGATGTTCAGCGCCGAGACGACCGCCCACGCGCTCCACATCGCCCGCGTCCCGTACCAGATCGACCCGCCGGACGACCGCGGCGCGACGGTCGTGCGCTGGTAGGCCGGGATCGGCCGGTGGTGCAGGTCCGCCTCGGGGAGGTCGGCGGTGAGCTGCTGCAGCTCGCCCATGGTCTTGGCCGAGTAGGTCGCCTCCAGGCGCTCCTCGAGCTCGGTCAGGGTCAGCCGGCCGTCGGCGGTGTGCTCGCGCAGGCTCGCGGCCACCCGGTCCCGGTCGGCGTCCGAGGCCCGGATATCTGGATTGGACGCCATCGCGACCCCTTCACGCGTCGTTCCACGCGGCGGGGATGCGCCCCGCCGCCTCCTCCCAGAGTGCCCAAGGATCCGCGGTGCTCTCAAGGGAGCCAGGTCCACCCCCGTCCGGGCACGGGGACCACCCCGCAGGGCGAAAGAAGGACCGCTCGCGGATCACGCGCGACGCCGTCCAGCGGATCGCCCGCGACTCCGCCGGACGACCTGCACAAGGCCCCGCCGGATGGACCGCGCGCGGCCCGGCTCGGCGGGTCGGGCGCGGCTCAGGCGCCGAGCTTGGCGAACCACTCCCGGCCCTCGTCCAGCGCGGTCAGCACGCGCGGGCCCTCGGGCGTGACGGCGAAGGTGTGCTCGAAGTGCGCCGAGGCGAGGCCGTCGGTGGTGACGACGGTCCAGCCGTCGTCCAGCTCGGCGGTGTCCTTGGTGCCGAGGTTGACCATCGGCTCGACGGCGAAGCACATGCCCGGCTCCAGCACCGGCCCGTGGCCGGGCTCGCCGTGGTTGGGGATCAGCGGGTCCATGTGCATCTCGGTGCCGATGCCGTGGCCGCCGTAGCCCTCGACGATCCCGTAGGCGCCCTGGGAGCGGACGTGGGACTCGATGGCGTGCGACATGTCGGTCAGCCGCGCGCCGACGACGCCGGCGGCCAGGCCGTGCCACATGGACGCCTCGGTCACCTCCAGCAGCTTCCGCAGCTCCGGAGTGATCTCGCCCACCGGGACGGTGATCGCCGAGTCGCCGTGCCAGCCGTCCACGATCGCGCCGCAGTCGATGGAGATCACGTCGCCGTCGCGCAGCGTCTTGTCCGGACGCGGGATGCCGTGCACGATCTCCTCGTTCACCGAGGCGCAGATCGTCCCGGTGAAGCCGTGGTAGCCGAGGAAGGACGGCACGCCGCCGTGGTCGCGGATGTGCTGCTCGGCCAGCCGGTCCAGGTCCAGCGTGGAGATGCCCGGCTTCACCGCCTCGCGCAGCAGCTGCAGCGTGCGGCCGACCAGGAGGCCGGCCGCGCGCATCAGCTCGATCTGCTCGGGCGTCTTGATCTGGATGGCGGGCTTGCGCCGTCTGAACACTGTCCACTCCCCCACGGGCCGGGGCCCGGGGGACCCGCCGCCCGCGACCCGGCGATCTACTTCTCGAACGGACGCAGCGCGTCCAGGGCCCGCCGGGTGACGTCCTCGACCGGTCCGGTCGCGTCGATGCCGCGCAGGATGCCCTCATCAGAATAGAACTGGACGAGCGGCGCGGTCTGTTCCGCGTAGACCTCCAGGCGGTGCCGGACGACCTCCTCGCGGTCGTCGTCGCGCTGGTACAGGCGCCCGCCGCAGTCGTCGCAGACGCCGTCGCGCTTGTCGTCGAAGTCGACGTGCCAGATGCGGTTGCACTGGGGGCACTGCCGGCGCCCGGACAGCCGCCGGACGACCTCGTCCTCGTCCACGACCAGTTCGAGGACGACGTCCAGCCGCGTGTCCCACTCGGCGAGCATCTTCTTCAACGTCTCGGCCTGCGGGACGTTGCGCGGGAAGCCGTCGAGCAGGAACCCGTCGCGGGCGTCCTCCTGCTGGAGCCGGTCGCGCACCATGCTGATGGTGACCTCGTCCGGCACCAGGTCACCCCGGTCCATGTACTGCTTGGCCAGCTGACCGAGCTCGGTGCGCGCAGCGATGTTGGCGCGGAAGATGTCACCCGTCGAGATTTTCGGGATCGACAGATGCGACGCGATGTACTGGGCCTGCGTCCCCTTGCCCGCTCCCGGGGGGCCCACCAGAACGATGCGCATCTACCGCAGGAAGCCTTCGTAGTTGCGCTGCTGGAGCTGAGATTCGATCTGCTTCACGGTATCCAGTCCGACGCCGACGACGATCAGGATGCTCGTCCCGCCGAAGGGGAAGTTCTGCGTGGCGTTCAGCAACGCGAACGCCACCATGGGGATCAGCGCGACGAGCCCCAGGTAGAGCGCGCCCGGAGTGGTGATCCGGGTCAGCACGTAGTCCAGATACTCGGCGGTGGGCCGACCCGGACGGATACCTGGGATGAACCCACCATACTTCTTCATGTTGTCGGCGACTTCAGTGGGGTTGAAGGTGATCGCGACGTAGAAGTAGGTGAAGAAGATGATGAAGACGAAGAAGATCGCCATGTGCCAGGGGTTGTCCTGCTTGAGGTACGGCTGGACCTTCTGCAGCCACTTGACGTTGG